>CAVUAR010000001.1:0-46536 GCA_963739525.1 uncultured Actinomycetes bacterium
GGAACGCGAGCCGGTCGGCGAGGCGCTTGTCCGCTTCGCCGATCGTGTTGAAGTAGTCGATCTGGTCGACCAGGTCCGTGAGGCTGCTCGACTGGAGGAGGACGTCGATCTCGCTCGTGTCGGCCCGTCTCGTAGAGCTGACGGGGCGCGCCTCGAGGCGCTGCCGGCGCCGATTTCTCGTCGTCACGCGACAGGCAGTTGCATTCGCGGGTCGCCTGCTTGACTTCGCCTGCAGCTGCTGCAGGCGAGCACCAGTGAACAGCAAGATCACTCTTCAAGCACAGAGCACCGGTGCGCGTCGAGATTTCACCCTGCAGCAGCTGATCTCAGGTCCCAAAAAGATTGCATCGTGGAGACGCCCTCCTTGTGCTTCACGTTCGCGAATCAGCTCTCGAGGCCCGCGATTTAGTTGGTAAAGACTCTGCTTCTGTTCCCGAGGCCGACTTAGCGAGTGCCGCAGGCACGCCGGTGCGCGATTGCCGACGAGCAAGAGCCACCGAGAGCGCGGTGAGGCAGCGGGGCTCGCGCGCGGGAGACTTCAGTTTCGCCGGACGCACGGACGTCCCTCGCGCGCCGGCGGCGTGGCTGATCGAAGTCCCATCTTCTACGGAACAAGCGTGGCGCTTACCGTTGGGGAGTTGCTCAGTTTTCTGTACTTTGCCGGCCTTTTTCGCCTTCGCCTCAGCTTCAGGGCCGCCCGCTCGGCACGGACTGGTCCAGCGAGGGCTGCCGGAACGACCCGCAGCGCCTCGCCCTCGCCGCCGCGGCCGAGCTCCACGCCGCACCAGCTCGGCGGGACCTCGATCTTCTCGGTCGGCCGCGACGCCGCCTGGCGCGCTCGACCTCTACACCCGTGCCGGCGATGGGCGTCGGATCTCGGCGTCCTTCGCGGCGATCTGGTCGACGACGGCCTGGGCGCCGGCCTGGCGTCCTTCGTGGCCGCCCTGCCCCCATAAGCCGCTCCGCCGCGTGCCTGGAAGGCGCGCGCGAGCTCGCCTTCCAGCTCGGCCCGCTCGGGGCGGGCGCGGAAGAGGTCGATCTGTCCGCGGCTGAGCGCGGGATGGAGTCCCGACTCGCGGACAAGCGGGCGCTGAGCCTGCCGGCCGCGAACTCGCGGCACGGCCCTCCTCCGCCCGCGTCGCAGGAAGACGACGACCGCACCGAGCAGCGCGACGACTCCCCAGCCGACTCTTGGGCGACGAGCAGGAGATCGCGCCCACCACGAGCGCCCGCTGATGATCAGGAAGGATCTGGCGGCAGAGGCGCTCGGTCGGCGACGGACGACGTCTCGCCGTCGCCGGCCAGCTGCGTCCGACTCGGGACAGAACGGCTCCCCTCCGGAACAGCAGTCCCGCAATGCGGGCAATCAGTCAGGCGCGTCCACCCTCTCCGGGGCGGTCACCGGCGCGCGCGACGGCTCGAGCGCCTGGAGCGTCTCGGCGGCCTCGCGGTGAGAGGACCGAACAGCTCGTCATAGCTGCGTCGGCGAATCTTCCCGGTGGGTCGTCGAACTCGAGTTCCTGCAGCGCGGGAGCGCGCGGTCGCGCCGCTCGGAGGCGCGACGCTCCTGCTCGGCGGCGTGAGCGAGGCGATGAGGTCGTCGGCGTCTCCGGCTCGGCGAGGGACGGGGCGCGACGAACACGACGCACGCGACGGCGAGCAGCGCAGCAAGGGCGACGGGGAAGATCTCCATCAGGCCTGGGCGGGTGCCCCTTCCTCTGCGAACCGCAGGGCAAGCCGCCGCTGCTCGCGCGCGTCCGGCCACATCGTGATGAGCGCGCCTGCGACGACAGGAGGCCCGCGAGCCAGATGAGGGACGAGCGGTTGATGAGCGCCTGGGTAGACGACCCGTCGGTGTTGAACTCGTCAGCGATACGAAGAGTCTTCTGCCGCGGCCGGTCGGATCGAATCGCGACTGGTCGAGTCTGCTGCTCGGCGAGGTAGCGAATCTCCTGCCTCGATCGTCCCGGGCCCGTTCTTCCCCGTGAGACGGCCAGCCCCGCGCGAATCTCCGTCGCGTTCGCCGCACGTTGCTCTTCCGTGCAGAGGTACGTCAGCGTGTAGGCGCCGACCTCGTGGAGTGGCCGGGCTCAGCTTGGCCTCGCGAGAGGTCGAGAGGCCCCCGATGCCGACTGCGCCGAAGAGGAGGAGGACGATCGCCGCGTGGACGATGTACCGTCGTAGCGGCGCCAGTTTCTGCCGATGAGAGTCGGAAGGCGCCGAGCCACGAGGCCGCCGAGCGCAGGCGGGCGCGCGTGCCGCGCACGACTCGAGGACGTCGCGGCGAGGACGAAGGCGGCGAAGGTGTAGCCGACGAGGCCGGGCGGGCTCGAGCCGCTCCGCGAGCAGGAGCAGGACGCCGGTCGCGACCGCAATGGCTGCCGGCGAGAGGAGCGACCGCCCGAGCGCGCGCAGGAGGCCCGCCTCCACGCGATCAGGGGCCCGACGCCCATGAGGAAGACGAGCGGGAGTCCGAACGCGATGGCGAAGAAGTCGTGGTAGGGAGCGCCGACGGTGACTCCGACACCGCGCACGGCCTCGGAGCAAGCGGTCACCACTCCCCAGAGGACGGTGAGCGCAAGGCGACGAGGAAGAGGAGGTTGTAGAGGACGCCGCCTCCCGCGGACCAGGGATTCCAGGCGCGTGCGCGAGCGAGCATCGGCAGCCGGTGGAGGATGAGCGCGTCGACGCCGCGGCGACGACGGCGATGGGGCCGAGGACCAGGCGCCGATCGAGACTCGGTGAAGCTGGAATCGAGTTGATCACCGTTCCGCGTCAGAAGGTGCCCAAGAGCGACAGGGAAAACTCGCCAGCGACGAGCGCCGCGTTCCCGACGCGAGCATGTTCTTCTTCCTGCACCATCACCAGTGGAGATACGCGGTGGCGACGGCCACGGCATGAGCGCGGCGTCTCGACGGGATCCCAGGCGTACCAGCCCCCCCAGCCGACCTCCTCGTAGGCCCACTTCGCGCCGAGCAGGATGGCGAAGCCAAGAAGGTCCACGACGCGAGCGTCCAGCGGCGGGTGGCGATGATCCAGCGCTCGTCGGCGCGCCCGGAGGCGAGGCGCCCATGGCAAACGCAGACGGGATCGTAGCCCGACGTAGCCGAGGAGAGGAGCGGTGGGTGGGCGAGCATGTACGGGTTCTGCAGGCTCGGGTTCATCCCCGCCCCGTCGGCGGGCGCGATCTGCGTGCTGAACGGCGAGGCGACGAAGACGAGGAGCAGCGCGAAGAAGCTTGCGATCGCGCCGAGGATCGGCACCGTCCACGGGAGAACGCTCCGGACCAGGCGGCGGTTGAGCGCGACGGCCGCGGATCCCATTCCCGTGAGGACGAGGAGCCAGAGGAGGAGCGAGCCCTCCTGGCCGCTCCAGAACGACGCGAGCTTGTAGCCGAGCGGGAGCTCGCGGCTCGTGTGCCCGGCAACGTAGGAGAAGGAGAAGTCGTGGCGAGCGAGCGCGGCGAGCAGGACGAGGGCGGCCACGAAGACGCTCCCGAAGGCGGCGAAGAGCGCGTTCGTCGCGGACTCGAGCAGGCGCCTGCGCCGGCGATATGCTGCGTAGCCGCCCGCGAGCGCCGCGTAGACGACGAGACCGAAGGCGACGACGAGCGCGGCGCGGCCGAGCTCGGGCATCTACGTCGTCTGCTGGTTCGTGTACTTGGACGGGCACTTCGTCACGAGCTTGTCCGCGACGAAGACGCCGTTTTGGAGCGAACCCTCGACGGAGACGTCGCGGCCCGTGCGGAAGAGGTCCGGCACCGACCCGTGGTAGACCACCGGCACGGTGGCAGTCCCCTGGACGTCGCGCAGCGTGAAGCGAAGTCCCTCCGGCCCGCGCGCGCTGCCCGTCGGCTGGCCCACGACCTTGCCCGCGACGCTCACGCGGCCGTCGTGGTCGGAGAGCTGGCTCGGGCGAAGCGACGGCGTCCCGCCTGCGAGCGCCGTGTAGACGAGGAAGATCGCGAGCGCCGCGGCGATCGAGAGCGCGATGACGAGCCGAACCGGACTTCGCCGAGCCACGACCCCGAGTTTACCGGGGTGTCTGCCGTGGTTCCGCTAGAGCTGTTCGTGTGCGGCGCCACGCGCCGGTCCGGGATGCGGTACCCGTGGTCCCGGCAGAGGGAGCCCGGAGCATCCTCGGTGAGCGCGTCGCAATAGCCCTTTCCGTAGGCGGCACGGAGAAAGGCGGCGACGACCTCGAGGTTCCATTCCGCCACCCCGCAGGCCTCGCTCCAGAGGTCGGAAAGCCGCAGGTCGATATCCAGCTCGAGCAGCTCTATGCGCGTCGGTCGCTTGGCCATGCTCGAAGACCGTACTCTTGCCGTCGGACGACATGAAAACCCGCTTCGGCCCAGCGCGCGTGCCCAGCCGGGAGAGCCCCGAAGCCGCGATCGAGCTGCTGCTCGAGCGCGGGTACTCGGCGTGCGAGATCGACTTCGAGGGCGGGTTCTGGATGAAGCCGGAATGGGAATGGGCCTCGCGCTTCGGCGAGCTCGCGAAGAAGAGCAAGATCGCTCTTTCCATCCATGCCCCGATCGCCGCGATCCTCGGCCACCTGCCGGGCGACGAGGCGAAGCGCAAGCGCGCGTTCGGCATGATCGACCACTCGGCCGGCGTGGCGACTGCGGTCGGCGCCGGGCTCCTCGTCGTCCATCCCGGCTACCTGCTCGGGCGCGAGAGGGAGGGGGCACTCGAATCGGTCGCCGGGGACCTCGCTGCTCTGAGGGAGCGGCTCGAGCCGAAGGGCCGCACCGTCGACTTCGGTGTCGAGATCATGGGGCGCGTCCGCGAGCTGGGGACGCCCGAGGACGTCCTCTGGCTTGCGGCCCGCTTCGACTGGGTGCGGCCGGTCCTCGACTTCGCGCACCTGCACGCGGTCACCGACGGCGGGTTCACAAGCGTCGACGCATTCGCGGGCGTGCTCGAGGCGGCCGACGGCGTGATGGAGCCGGGAGCCCGCTTCCACATCCACTTCTCGGACATCGCCTACGCAAACCGCAACGAGACGAAGCACCTTCCCTACGGCGAAGGCACCCTTCGAGCAGAGCCGTTGCGGGCGGCGCTGCGCCACTTCAAGCGTCCGGCGACGATCATCTCCGAGTCGCCGAACGAGGAGAGCCACCAGGCCGTGAAGGCGATCCTCCTCGGAAAGACGACGAGGGCGCCCCGGAACGCGCCCAACGACCCCTCGTAGATCAGCGCGGCGTCGCGCCCGAACGAGGACATCGAGCCGGCGCGTCAGGCTCCACCGGCAACTCCGCCCCGAGAGGTCTCCGTGACGACGCACGACCAGGAACGCGTTCCTTCGACCGGCGCTCAGAGTTCCTCGACGACGATCACGGCGATCGCGGCTGCGCTCCCCCTGGCCGGCGCGCTCGTCTTCCTCCTGAAGTCCGACTCGTGGTACCTGGCGTTCAAGACGGTCCACATCGTCGCGGCCGTCCTCTGGGTCGGCGGGGGCACGTTCGTGACCCTATGGCCATGGCGACGGAGCGGACCAACGACTCAGGCCGTCTCCTCGAGGTCGCCCGCCAGGCCGAGTGGGGCGCGATGAGGATCTTTGTGCCGTCGTCGTTCGTCGTCCTCGCGATGGGGATCGCGATGACGATCAACGGCGACCTTGACTGGGGTCAGTTCTGGCTCGTCTTCGGCCTGGTCGCCTGGGCGATCTCGACCGCGATCGGCGTCGGGTTCCTCACCCCGCGCATCAAGAAGCTGCACGAGCTCGTCGAGGAGCGCGGCGGGGACGACCCCGCGGTCACGGCCGCCGTTCGGCCGATCCTGCTCGCGGCGAGGCTCGACATCGCGCTTCTCCTCCTCATCGTCGTCGACATGGTCGTAAAGCCCCGGGTTCTAGGATCTCCCGTATCCAGGCCGTCCAGAACGCCAACCTCGTCGTCCGCTTCGCCCTCGAGCTCTGCGCGCTCGCGGCGGTCGCCTACTGGGGGTCGCAGACGGGCTCCGAGGCCGTGCCGTGGGTGCTCGCGCTCACGGCGCCGGCCGCCGTGGCGGCGTTCTGGGGCACCTTCCTTTCGCCGAAGCGCAGGATCGACCTGTCGAAGCCGGTGCGCTTCGCGCTCGAGCTCGCGGTCTTCGGGATCGCGGCGCTCGCCCTCGCCGCCACCGGCCAGGACACGCTCGCGATCGTGCTCGCCGCGACCGCCGTCGTGAGCGGCGCCCTCAACTACCTCTGGGGCGACGAGGCCGCCTCCGCGGCCGCGAGTTAGGATCCCCCGATGGCGATGGACGAAGGGAACGGGACGGGCCAACCCGAGCCGGAGTCCGAGCGCGGGGTCGAGTTCCGCGAGCGGATGTCGATGTTCCAGTCGTCCTTCAGCCGGTTCGTGGCGACGGGCGGGATCATCGGGATCGGCACCGGAATCGCAGCGATCATGGGCACGCAGGACGTCAAGGCCTGGATCGTCGGCATCGTGGTCTCGGGAGTCAGCGTGATCCTGGCGGCCATCGTCTGGTCGACGAAGATCGGCTGAGAGGATCCGAGCGTGGCCTCGGTACTTGCCCGCAGCGTGAATCAGCATCGGGCCGGATGAGCCGCGCCGGCACCGCTAGCAAAGTAGGAGCAATCCTGTCGTGAACATCCTCTTCGTCCTCAACGATCCACCCTACGGGACCGAGCGCTGCTACAACGCGCTCCGTCTCGCCCGAACGCTGGCCAAGCGCGAAGATGCTTCGGTTCGCATCTTCTTGATGGCCGACGCTGTGGGTTGCGCGATGGCGGGACAGGTGTTGCCCAACGGCTTCTACAACTTGGAGCGCATGCTCAACTCGGCGATCCAGCGCGGCGCAGACGTCGGTCTCTGCAGCACATGCATGGATGCACGGGGGATCGGCGACGGCGATCTTCTCGAAGGAGCGCATCGCTCGACGATCGATGAGCTCGCAGAGTGGACGGTCTGGGCCGACAAGGCGTTGACCTTCTGAGAGACGTGCCCTCTCCCCCCCCGGCGGTGAAATCGTGACCTCGCTCGAACGATGAGCGCCGGCGTGAGGGACTGATTCCGGGCTCGGTGCACATCCCACGCTCGGTGCTCGAGTGGCGTCTCGACCCGGACTCGGGCTATGCGAATCCTCACGTACGGATGGGGCAACGAGTGATCGTCTTCTGCGCGCACGGGTTCTCCTCCAGCTTCGCCGCCGCGACCTTGCGTGAGCTCGGTTGGTGGACCGCGACTGACATCGTCGGTGGCTATGAGGCGTGGAAAGTTGCCGGTCTACCGACGAGGGAGGTGTGCGGGCATGATGAAGCGGGGGAGGATCAGTTACCTGGAATGGGCCCCCGGCTCGCTCCCTGGGCGATGCGGAGGTGCAACGGATCCCAAACGAAAGGTGGTAAGTGATGGCCGAGAGTGACAAGGTGGTCGTGAACCTGGCAACTGGCCTCGACGACGCGGAGCGCGTGACCGTGGCCTTTCTCGTCGCAGGAGCCGCTCTCGAGAAAGGCAAGCAGGTCGCGATGTTCCTCACGAAGGAAGCGGTTCGCCTCGGGCTGCCCGGCTATGCGGAGGCGGTTGCGTGCGACGGTTGTCCGCCGCTCACGAAGCTGTTCGCGCAATACGCGGAGGGGGGCGGAGAGCTGCTGGTGTGTCCGATCTGCTTCAACGCACGCAAGCTCGACGAGAGCGCGCTCGTCGCCAACGCCCGTCTTGCAGGGGCGACACCACTTTGGGACTGGATCGATGAAGGAGCCATGGTGTTCAGCTACTGAGGCTCAGCCTCGGAGCAAGAGCGGCGCTCCCCGGTCCAAGCTCCTTCCGGGCGGAGCGATTTTCGCCGCCCACCTGGTCCGGACCGTCCTACGGAACCAGGCGGAAGGGGTTCTCGCGGTCGGTCACGGAGACCGTCCGCTCCTCCCCGCCGTTGCGCCACCCGTCGCCGAGCTTCTCGTTCAGCTTCGCCTCGAGCTCCCCTGTGGCGGCCAACTCCTGGACGATGTCGGCGCCACCGATCAGCTCGCCGCCGACGAAGACCTGCGGGATCGTCGGCCAGCTCGAGACGGCGCTGAGCTCCTGCCGGATCGCGGGGTCGGGAAGGACGTCCACCGCGGTGAAGGACGCACCGACAGAACGGAGCGCGTGCAGGGCGCGCTCAGAGTTCCCGCACATGCACTGCTCGTGGGTGCCCTTGATGAAGGCAACCACCGGCTCGGTGTCGATCGTCTCCTGGATCCTGTCGCTCAGCTCGCTCATTCGTCTCCTCGCGTCGTGATTCGAAGCTCGTGGATTGTGCCGTCGCCGAGCGGCTCGGCCAGCGCGTCGTAGACGAGCCGGTGCTGGTCGACCAGCGAGAGGCCGGCGAACCGCGGACTGACCACAGTGACGTGGAAATGGTCGCCTCCGCCCGTGCGATCGACGACCTCGACGTCCCCGGCGTCCGGGAAGGCCTCCTCGAGCAGTGCTTGAAGCCGCTGGCTCACGGCTTCGAAGATAGCAACCGGGCGAAACGAAAGACGGGGCTAGCCGAGCGAGGGGAGCAGGCTGACGTCGCAGTCGTATGCGCCCAGATTGGCGAGAATGTCGCTCTCGTCGAGCGCGATCTCGGTGAGCCGGTCGGAGAGCACGTAGTACGTGTTCTGGTCCCGCCGCTTGAGCGCGGCGTACATCGAGTCGAAGTAGCGCTCCTCCTTCGCGAAGAGCGCGCCGACGCGGGCGACGTCGTCCTTGTAGCCGGCGGGAGCGCCGAGCGCGAGGAAGCGGTCGTTGAGCCGCGCGTTCAGGCTTTTCACGCGCGCGAAGAGCGCGGTCGCCCCGGCAGGCGTCGTCGTGTCTCCCTGCGAGACGACCTTCTCGACCTCGACCTTCGACTGCCGGCAAAGCGCGTCGGCCTGCTTCACCCACGCCTTTTGGGCGGCGGTCCGGTGCGGAGCGGGAACGGAGCTCTTGCTGGGCTGCGTCGTCGTCGGCGGCAGCGACCTCGTGCGAACGATCTTCACGGCAGGCGGCGGCTGCGGCGCGGGCGGGAGCGGATCCCACGCGCCGATTGCATTCCCGCCGTAGACGATCGCGCCCCCGAAGAAGCAGACCAAGGCGGCGACGTAGAGGAGGATCCTCAGCATCTCGCGTGCCTCTAAGGAGCTTCGGCGCGCCGCGGGGCCGCTTCGTCCCCCGGATGGGTAGTTAGCCGGTCGCGGCCCTGACTTCGGGACGGTGCCCGTCGCGCGAGACCCCGAGCGAGCGCAGGTCGGGATCGGGGCGGAGGATCACCGTCTCGCTCGGGGCATGCATCAGCATCCAGAGGAGCTCCTTCGGGGCAAAGCCGTCCTCGCCTCCGGCCGGAGCCGGGATGACGATCCGGTCGAAGTGCTCGACCCCCCAGAGCCGTTCGAGTGCGTGGATCGGGGTGCGTCCGCTCTCGATGCGCGCGTCGACGGGCACTCCGGCACGCGACGCTGCGACCTCGACCGCTTCGAGCAACGGTATCGCCATAGCGCACTCCTGGCTCATGGGTGCGTCGAGCCCGAAGCGCATCGGGATCAGGATCAGGTAAGCCGGCACGAGCGTCGCCTCCTCCGCACGCGCGATGCGAATCGCCGCTGCGAGGACGACGGGGTCGAGGTGGCCGCGGGTGAACGGAACGAGGATCCGCCGCGGGCCGCGGCCACGGCGAGGGCGGAAGGGCCGGCGGAAGAACCCGACGACGGAGCGGGTGATCCTCGAGAGGAAGGCCCGCAGCCTGCGGAAGATGCTCACTCCTGGCCACCGTCCTGCTTCATCGCCCGGTCGGCGACGACGCGGATGTCGATACCGGGGATCTCGCGAACCATGCGCGAGAGGAGCGACCCTCGCAGGATCTCGGTACGACGGCGCTCGTCGGGGGTGCCGACGAAGATGTAGGTCGAGCCGCGCTCGCGGGCCACGCGCTTGACGACGTCGACCAGGTCGTCGCCATCCTCTTCGAAGAAGTGAATGCCGAGGAGGCTCGCGACGCGCCTCAGAGCAGAGAGCTGGGTCTTCTCCTCCTCGGTCGGCTCCCGGCCGGACGGCCGCACCCAAAGCGCGTCGATCTCGCCACCCAGCCTCTGCGCCGAGCGCCAGGCACGGCGGAGGATCCGCTGGGATTTCGGCTGCGGCTCGACGAGCGCGAGGATCCTCTCTGCGACCGCCTGCCGGCTGAGCGGCTCGAGCGGCTGCACGAACCTTCGCGCGCCGACGTCCTCGGCAACCTCGCGGAGGACGAGCTCGCGGAGCGTGGCCAGGTTCTCGTAGCGGAAGAAATTCTCGAGCGCGACCTCGGCCCGCTCCTTCGAGTAGACCTTGCCGGCGCGCAACCGCTCCTGGAGCTCCTCCGGCGAGAGGTCGACGAGCACAACCTCGTCCGCCTCGTCGAGGATCCGGTCTGGAAACGTCTCTCGCACGCGAACACCTGTCATCTCGAAGATCGCGTCGTTGAGACTCTCGAGGTGCTGGACGTTGACCGTCGAGTCACGTCGATGCCGGCGGCGAGGACGTCCTCGATGTCCTGGTAGCGCTTCTCGTTGCGCATCCCTGGCGCATTCGTATGCGCGAGCTCGTCGACGAGCGCAAGCTCGGGACGGCGCTCGATCACCGCGCCGGTGTCCATGTCCTCGAGCTCGAGCTGGCCGTGTTCAGCGCGCAGACGGGGCACGACTTCGAGCCCTCTTGCGAGCTCCGCCGTCTCAGGCCGGTCGTGCGGCTCGAGGTAGCCGATCACGACGTCGCGTCCCTGCGCGGACGCCTGGCGGCCTTCCAGCAACATCCGGTAGGTCTTGCCGACGCCGGCCGCCATTCCAACCAGGATTCGGTAGTGGCCTCGTGCCACGCCTCATGCGCCGAACACGTTGTGGATGATGAGGTCGATGAGCTTGATGCCGACGAAGGGCAGGATCACGCCGCCCAGCCCATAGATGAGCAGGTTGCGCCGCAGGAGAGCCGTCGCGCCGATCGCGCGGTACTTGACGCCTCTCAGGGCGAGCGGGACGAGCGCGGGGATGATCAACGCGTTGAAGATGATCGCAGAGACGATGGCGCTTCTCGGCGTGCCCAGGTTCATGATGTTGAGCGCGTCGAGCGGTCCGCGCTCCCCAGGCTTGGTCGCATAGGTGAACGCGAACATCGCCGGCAAGATGGCGAAGTACTTGGCGACGTCGTTCGCGATCGAGAACGTCGTCAGCGCGCCACGCGTGATGAGCTGCTGCTTGGCGACCTCGACGATCTCGATCAGCTTCGTCGGGTTGTTGTCGAGGTCGACCATGTTGCCGGCTTCCTTGGCCGCGGACGTGCCGGCGTTCATGGCCACGCCGACGTCGGACTGGGCAAGCGCCGGCGCGTCGTTCGTCCCGTCACCGGTCATCGCGACCATGCGCCCGGCAGCCTGTTCCTCCTTGATGAGGGCCATCTTTGCCTCTGGCGTCGCCTCGGCGAGAAAGTCGTCGACACCGGCCTCCTGGGCGATGACTGAGGCGGTAACGCGGTTGTCGCCGGTGATCATCACGGTGCGGATGCCCATGCGGCGGAGCTCGTCGAAGCGCTCGCCCATGCCGCCCTTGACGATGTCCTTGAGGTGGACGACACCGAGCACGAAGTTGTCCTGGGCGACGACGAGCGGAGTGCCGCCGGCGCGGGCGATCTTGTCGACCTCCTCGTCGAGGCGCGCAGGAACCTTGCCGCCGTTCTCCTCGACGAAGCGCTTGACCGCGTCGGCGGCGCCCTTGCGCAGCTTGTGCCCGTTCATGTCGACACCGCTCATGCGGGTCGTCGCGGAGAACGGGATGAACGTCGCCTCGTGCTCCCCCACCTCGCGCCCGCGGAGACCATAGCGCTCCTTGGCGAGCACGACGATCGAGCGGCCCTCCGGCGTCTCGTCGGCGAGCGAGGAGAGCTGGGCGGCCTCCGCAAGCTCCTCCGGCGAAACGCCGTCGACGGGAATGAACTCGTCGGCCTGGCGGTTGCCGAGCGTGATCGTGCCCGTCTTGTCGAGAAGGAGGACGTCGACGTCTCCAGCCGCTTCCACTGCCCGGCCTGACATGGCGAGCACGTTCCGCTGCACCATCCGGTCCATCCCGGCGATGCCGATCGCGGACAGGAGGGCTCCGATCGTAGTCGGGATCAGGGCGACGAGGAGCGCGATGAGGACGGTCGTGGAGACGTCCGTGTTCGCATACAGGGCATAGGGCCGGAGTGTGACGACGGCGGCGAGGAACGTGATCGTCAGCCCGGCGAGCAGGATGTTGAGCGCGATCTCGTTGGGGGTCTTGCGGCGCTCGGCGCCCTCGACGAGAGCGATCATCCGATCCAGGAAGGACTTCCCAGGCTCCTGCGTGACCATCACGACGAGCTGGTCCGAGAGGAGCTTCGTCCCTCCCGTGACTGCCGAGCGGTCCCCGCCCGAAGCTCGGATGACCGGCGCGGACTCGCCCGTGATCGCGGACTCGTCGACGGAGCCGACGCCCTCGATGACCTCGCCGTCGGCCGGGATGGTCTCCCCGGCCGAGACGATGACCACGTCGCCCTTCTGGAGCTCGGGGGCCGGGACATCCTCGATGCCTCCGGTGTCGGCCCGCCGGTGCGCCGTCGTCGCCGTCCGCGTCGCACGGAGAGCGTTTGCCTGCGCCTTGCCGCGGCCCTCGGCGATGGCCTCCGCGAAGTTCGCGAAAAGGACGGTGAGCCAGAGCCAGAGGGCGATGACGCCGACGAACCAGAGATCGCTCGTGCGGCCGCGCAAGAGGTCGATGAAGAAGATGACTGTCGTGATCACGCTCCCGAGCTCGACGATGAACATGACCGGGTTGCGGAACTGGCTCCGAGGGTCGAGCTTCGGAAACGAGTCGCGGATCGCCCCGAAGACGATGTCGCGCGTGAAGAGGCTCTGCGATCGGCGGGCCATTACTATGCTTGCTCCCGGTCGAGGGCGAGATTGAGCTCGAGAACGTTGACGCCGGGCTCACCGAAGAAGCCGAGTGCGCGACCGTCGGTGTTCTCGTCGATGAGCCGCTGCACCGCGGCGAGCGGCAGGCCGCGCACCTTCGCGACGCGCGGCGCCTGCAGCTGCGCGTACGCGGGCGAGATGTGGGGGTCGATGCCCGAGGCCGAGGTCGTGACCGCGTCGACGGGGATGTCTCCGATCCTCAAGCTCGGGTTGTAAGGCTTCTCGCGCGCGAGGATCGCCAGGGCCCGCTGCTTGATCATCTTGGCGAGCTCGGGGTTGGTGGGCCCGAGGTTGGCGAACGTCGTCGCGGCGGCGTTGTAGCGGGGCGCTGTCGCCGACGGCCGCGGGTGGAAGTACTGGGGCTTCGTGAACGCCTGCGCGGCCAGCCGCGAGCCGACGACCTTGCCATTCACCTCGATCAGGCTGCCCTTCGATTTGGTCGGGAAGGCGACGGCGGCGAACCCGGTCATGAGGGCGGGATAGCCGAACCCGAGCACAGCCGTGAAGACGACGACGGCGACGACGGAGGAGACGAGCGCGCGCATCAGGGCATCAGCCCCTCGACGATGGGCCCGAGCGTCAGCGCGGGGAAGATCATGAGGCCGGCGGTGAGCGTGATCACGCCGACGAGGAGCACAGCGAACGTGGGCCCGTCCGTGCGGAAGGTTCCGGCCGAGGCCGGCACCGTCTTCTTCGCCGCCAGCGAGCCGCCGAGCGCGAGCGCCGAGAGGAGGGGCACGAAGCGGCCGAGGTAGAGCGCCACCGTTCCGAACTCGGCCGAGAAGTTCGTGGCGCCATAGCCCGCGAACGCGCTGCCGTTGTTGTTCGACTGCGAGTCGTAGGCATAGAGCGTCTCGCTGAAGCCGTGCACGCCAGAGTTGAAGATCGATGCGAGGCCGACGTCGGTCGAGACGGCGACCGCGGTCATGATCGAGCACCATCGTCGGCACGAAGAGGGCGCCGAGCGCGGCGATCTTGATCTCGCGCGCCTCGATCTTCTTGCCGAGCCACTCCGGCGTGCGACCGACCATGAGCCCGGCGACGAAGACCGCGATGACGATGTAGAAGAACATCCCGTAGAGGCCGGAGCCGACGCCGCCGAAGATCACCTCGCCGCTGAACATGTTCACGATCGGGACGGCGCCGCCGAAGGCCGTGAGGGCGTCGTGCCCGCCGTTGACGGAGCCGTTCGAGGCCTCGCTCGTCACCGACCGCCCAGAGGGCGGTGTTGGCGATGCCGAACCGGACCTCCTTGTCCGACATGTTGCCGCCGCTCTGGCCGTCTCCCTGCGTGATGTTGACGCCCGAGGCGCGGAGCACCTGCGAACCGTGCTGCTCGGCCGGAAGGGCGATGCCGACGCCGATGCGAACACGGCCAACATGGCCGCGAGCACCGCCCAGGCGTGCCGCCGTGGCGAGCACCATCCGCCCGAACATGAACACCTGCCCCGCCGGGAATGAGCAGGATGGAGAGCATCTCGAGGAAGTTCGTGATCCCGTTCGGGTTCTCGAAGGGGACGGCCGAGTTCGAGTTGTAGAAGCCGCCGCCGTTCGTTCCGAGCTGCTTGATCGCGATCTGGGACGCGGCCGGCCCGCGGGCGATCGTCTGCTGGGCACCCTCGAGCGTGGTCGCGGTCGCGTGTCCGTGGAAGGTCTGGACGACGCCCTGCGAGATCAGGATGACCGCGAGGACGACCGAGAGCGGCAGGAGGATGTACGCGATCGATCGGTAGAGGTCGCGCCAGAAGTTCCCGATGCCGCTCGTCGAGCGGCGCGAGATGCCACGGACCACGGCTGCGAGCACCGCCATGCCCACGCCGGCCGAGACGAAGTTCTGCACGGCGAGGCCGGCCATCTGGGTGAGGTAGGACATCGTGTACTCGCCGCCGTAGTACTGCCAGTTCGTATTCGTGACGAAGCTCGCAGCCGTGTTCAGCGAGATGTGCGCGGGGACGCCGGGGAGGCCGTCCGGGTTGAGGAACAGGTGGCCCTGCAGGCGCTCGAGTCCGTAGAGGACGAGCGAGAAGGCGATGCTGAAGACGAGCACCGTCTTGCCGTAGGCCTTCCAGTCTTGCTCCTCTCCGGCCCGGCGCCCGAGCAGGCGAATGAATCCCCGCTCGACGACGTCGTCGCGCTCGCGCGTGTAGACGCGCGCCATCCAGAGGCCCAGCGGGTACCCGAGCACGATCAGCGCGATCGAGTAGACGACGATCTGGGAGATCCCCTGCAGGCTCATCTAGAGCCGCTCACCCCGGAAGAGGGCGTACACGAGGTACGCGAAGACTGCGAGCGACACGGCGAGTCCGAATGCGTCGCTGGCCGACATCAGATGCGTTCCAGGGCCCAGCGGACGACGAAGATGAAGATGAAGCACGCGGCGGCGATGGCGATGGCGGCGAGATCGAACATCGCGCAGGCGCCCATTCGTCTCGTAGAACACCTGGGTCTCGAGCGCGGCCAGGCAGCGCTCGAGCTCGACTCCGAGCTCTCGCGGCGCGCTCGCGTCCGTAGAGCGGGCTGTCGAAGCCGTCGGTGACGAAGTCGTCGAGCGAGCAGCATGCCCTGCGCGGTCACGGGTCGCTCGAGCGCCGCCAGGCGCTCGGAGAGCGCTCGGATGAGATCGACATGAGGACGGGCCGCGAAGCGGTTCAGCGGCACGGCACCCGGCAGGACGCCTCCCTCGAGCTCGCGAACGACGTGCCTCAGCGAGCGTGCGAGCGCCTTGCGCTTGCGCTCGGAGGTGAGCTCGGCCTCGCGCCACGTAAGGAGCGCGGAGGCCGAATGCACTCTGACACCCTTGCGCAGGAGCCTGTCCGCCCGCACCCGCATGACCGACCGGTCGCGGCGGGCGATGGCAGCGGGCGCGAGAGCAAGGACAGCGCATCCAGCCGCGACGGCGACGGCCGCGATCGCGAGACACGTCACCGACCGCCCCGAGGACCATCGCGACGGCCGCAGCAGCGAGCGCGACTGAGGCGGTGAACGCCGTCGGAATGCGGGAGCCGCCGAACGGCGCATGCGCCTGATGCCGTCCGAAATCCATATCTCGAGGCTACGCCGCCTGCCGCTGAGGGCCGCCTGAAGGCTTCAGGGCCGCGGCCTGAAGAAAGTCTGAGAGTTCCCTAACGAAGCCGCGTTCGGCGTCGACCAGGCGGTAGCCGGCCCCCGGCTCCGTCAAGAGATAGCGCGGATGCGCGCGGTCGGGCTCGATCTTGCGGCGGAGCTGGGAGACGTTGACGTGCAAGAGATTCGCGGCGCCGTCGTAGCCGGGCCCCCAGACCTCCTGGAGCAGCGTCCGGTGCGTCAGGAGCTTGCCCTCGTTGAGCGCGAACAGGCGCAGGAGCTCGTACTGGTGCGGCGTCAGGTGAACCGGCTTGCCCCGACCGTCACGGCCCGCTTCTCGAGGTCGATGACGAGGTCGCCGATCGTGATCACCGGCTCGCCCGACGGCGATCTCCGGCGGAGAACGGCGCGGAGGCGCGCGAGCAGCTCGTCGATCCCGACGGGCTTCGTGACGTAGTCGTCCGCGCCCGCGTCGAGCGCGGCGACCTTCTCCCGCTCCTCGCCGACCGCCGAGAGCACGATCACCGGCGCGGCCGTCCAGGTTCGCAGCTCGCGACAGACCTCGATGCCGCTCTCGTCGGGCAGAACGAGGTCGAGGATGACCGCGTCGGGCGGGCGCATCGCCGCCGCCGCGAGCGCCTTCTCGCCGGTGTCGGCAGTGTCGACCTCGTAGCCGGCTCCGCGCAGGCTCGTGCGGAGAGCCCGGAGGATCTGCTGCTCGTCGTCGACGACGAGAACTCGTGTCGCCGGTCACGCCACGAGCACCTCCTCGGCCGGCAGCGAGAGGACGAAGGTCGCGCCCTGCCCCGCTCTCGACTCGGCCCAGAGGCGGCCGCCGTTCGCCTCCGCGAAGCCTCGCGCGATCGCAAGCCCCAGCCCCGCGCCGCGCCCGCCTCCGTCCGTGCCGCGGTGGAACGCGTCGAAGATCCGCTCGCGGTCGCCGACCGGCGATGCCGGGACCGTGGTCGACGACCCGGACGGTGACCTCGGGCGGCATCGCCGAAACCTGCACGTGCACCGGCTCGGACTCGGGCGAGTACTTGAGCGCGTTCTCGAGGAGGTTCACGAGCACCCGCTCGATCTGCTGGGCGTCGGCGCGGACGAGCGGCGTTCGTCCGGAAACGAGACCTGGACTCGCTGGCCCGCCTCGCCCATCTCGTCGAGCGCCTGGAGGACGAGGTCGTCGATCGGCCAGAGTTCCGGCTCGGGCTGTGCCGCGCCGGCCTGCAGGCGGGAGAGGTCGAGCAGGTTCGCCACGAGGCGGTCGAGCCGCTCGGCCTCGCCCAGGATCGTGGCCGCGAGCGTCGCTCCGGTCCTCGCCGTCCGAGCTCGAGATCCTCCCGCGCCAATGCGCTCGCCGATGTCAGGATGGCCATCAGGGGGGTGCGGAGGTCGTGGCTGACCGCTCGGAGGACGGCCGTCTTCATGGCGTCGCTCCGGCGCAGGGTCTCCGCCTCGAGCGCTTCGCGCGCGAGACGCTCGCGGTCGACCGCGAGGCCGAGGAGCGAGGCGAGCGCAGGAAGCAGCCGCCGGCGGGCCGCCTCGCTCCCCTGGCGCGGGCGCTCGAGGTAGATCGTCCCGACCGGGCGGCCCTCGACGACCAGCGGGAAGCTCTCCTCGCTCCCGCCCGCAGGCCCCGCACGGCCGTCGAGCTCGATCCGCGCCCGCTCCACCTGGAGGGCCTGCGCGGCCTCCGCCTCGATCCGCTCGAGCTCGCCGATCACCTCGCCGCGCTTGAGCAGCGAGGTGGCGATCTCGGCGAGGAGCGCCGACTCCCGGGCCTGGCGGCGCGAGCGTGCTGCCAGCTCGCTCACGACGACCGCCGTGACCAGGAAGATCGCGAGCGCGAACCAGTTGCGCGAGTCCGCGAGCGTGAACGTGTGCACCGGCGGCAGGAAGAACCAGTTGAAAGCGAGCATGCTCGCGATCGAGACCGGAATCGCATACGCGAGGCCCCAGACGACCGCCACGGGAAGCACGGCGAAGATGTACAGAGTGCCGAGGCTGAGAACCGGCACCTGGGTCTTCAGCAGCTCGATCGTGCCGGTGATCGCGGCGACCAGAAGGAAGCTGACGAGGGTGCCGCTGAGCCGCCGGTGCCTCTCCGCCGTTTCCCGCCAGCGCGAGAGGCGGTCGCCGGTGGACGTCCCGGCGCGAATCCCCAGGCGCGCGCCGGGTTGCTCGGTGGCCATGGGCACATGATCGCACGCCGGACACGTGCTCCCCGGAGCCGAGGCATGCTTCAGGCATGACCTGGGTGAAGCGCCTCACCCCCCTCGCGGGAAGCGTCGCCTCGGTCGCGCTCGTCACCGGCGCGATCTTCGTCCTGCGCCGCGGTGTGCCCGTCTTGAGCCTCGGCGCCCTCTACGTCTTCGCCGTCTTGCCCGTAGCCGTTCTCTGGGGCCGTCTGTACGCGATCGGCGTCGCCGTCGCGAGCATGCTCGCCTTCAACTTCTTCTTCCTGCCGCCGCAGCACACTCTTCGGCTCGAGGAGCGATCGAACTGGCTCGCCCTCGTCGTCTACCTCGTCACGGCGATCGTCGTCAGCGATCTCGCCTCCCGCTCACGGCGGCGTGCCGCCGATGCCGAGCAGCGGGAACGAGAAGAGGCTCTCCTCGGCGAGCTCTCGATCGCGCTCCTTCAGGGGGAGCACCTGACGGCGGAGCTCGACCGGATCGGCACCGGCGTTGCCGGAGTCCTGGGCGTACGAGACGCACGGATCGAGCTCGGCGATGACATGGGCGCAGGGCTTCCGCACACGGCCGGCGACCGCAGGGTGGGCCGGCTCGTCCTGCCCTCCGACATCGACGCGGACTCGGCGATGGTACGCCGCTTCCTCCCTTCGCTCGCCTCGCTCCTCGCGGTCGGCCTCGATCGCGAGAAGCTCGAGAAGGAGGCTCTCGCCGCGGAGCGGCTCCGCATGAGCGACGCCGTCAAGACGGCGATCCTCCGTGCGGTCAGCCACGACCTGCGCTCGCCGCTCACCGCCATCCGCGTCGCCGCCGAGAGCCTCGCCTCACCGCGGTGCACCTCTCCGACGAGGACAGGGAGGCAGCTTCGAGACCGTGCGCGCGGAATCGCGCCGGCTCGACCGGCTCGTCTCCAACCTGCTCGACTTCTCGCGGCTCGAGGCAGGCGGAGCGAGCCCGAGGCAAGAGCTTGTCGCCGTCGACGAGCTCGTCGGCCAGGCGCTCGGCGTCATCGAGAGCGACGGCCTGCCCGTGCACGTTCGGCTCCCCGAAGACGTGCCGCTCGTCGAGGTCGACGCCGCCCAGGTGGAGCGCGTGCTCGTCAACCTGCTCGCGAACGCGCTGCGCTTCGCTCCCGTCGAGTCCGGGGTGACCGTCGCCGTCGACGTCGGGAGGGAGAGAGGCGGTCCTCCGAATCGCCAACCGCGGCCCGGCGATCGCCGAGGAGGATCTCGAGCGCGTCTTCGAGCCGTTTACCGCCTGGAAGGAGGGACCGACCGCGAGGGAACGGGCCTCGGCCTCGCAATCGCACGCGGGTTCGCGCGAGGCGAACGGCGGGCGCGTCTGGGCCGAGGCCCGCCGGAAGGCGGCGTCGTGTTCGCGGTCGGGTTCCCGCTGCGCGGCCGCGCCGCTCGGGGCCGAGCAGTGAGCCGTGCGCCATGTCCTGGTTGTCGACGACGAGCCGCAGATTCTGCGCGCGCTCGAGACCAACCTGCGCGGAGCCGGCTACGAGGTCGACACCGCGGAGACCGCCGAGGCCGCTCTCGCCCGCGCCGCGGCGAAGCCGCCCGACGCGGTCATCCTCGACCTCGTCCTCCCCGACCGCCGCGGCATCGAGGTCTGCCGCGAGCTGCGCAGTTGGACTAGCGTGCCGATCATCGTGCTCTCCGCCGTCGGCGAGGAGCGCGAGAAGGTCGAGGCGCTCGACGCGGGCGCCGACGACTACGTGACGAAGCCGTTCGGGATCGACGAGCTTCTCGCCCGGCTCCGTGCCGCCCTGCGCCGCGCCGCGCGGGCCGGGCGAGCCGGTGATCGAGGTCGGCGAGCTCACGATCGACCTCGAGAAGCGAGCGGTCTTCCAGGACGGAAGCAGGTGCAGCTGACGCCGCACGAGTTCGCTCTCCTCCGCTACCTGGCCCAGAACGAGGGCGGCTCCTCACCCACCGCGCGCTCCTGCGCGAGGTCTGGGGGCCCGCGTACGCAGAGCGAGTCGCACTACCTGCACGTCTACGTCTCGCAGCTGCGCCGGAAGATCGAGGCCGATCCGACGCGCCCGCGCTACCTGCTGACCGAGCCCGGGGCCGGCTATCGCCTGACTGCTCGCGAGCCGTCTTGAGGCTTTCCTGAGCCGCGGCTGACGAAGTTGAGCCTGCCCTGAGGCGCGCAGGCCTAGCGTCGAAGGGATGAGCAAACCGCTGGTCCGCGTTCCGGTGCCCGAGCGCGCTCGCCTCGCACGGGCCACGCGTGCCCTCGCCGAGGCCGAGCGCAACGAGTTCCACCGCGGCCGAGTGCTCGAGCTCGGCGCCGTCGCGCGCCGGGTCGATCTTCTCGACCGCATTGCCGGCGTCCTCGAGGACGCGACCCGCGAGGTCACGGCCGAGGGCGCGGCGGCGGTCGAAGGGCTCGTTGCGCAGACCCCGCGCGTTCGGGACTACGGCCCGGCCGCGCAGGAGCGCAACGAGCAGATCGCCGCGATCCTCTCCGAGCTCGGCGGCGACCGGTGACCGAGCTCCAGGAGCGCCGTCCGAGCACGAAGGCGGCCAAGCGCATGCTCATCGGCCGCCCGCGCGCGAGCGGCGAGATGCACGAGACGCTGCTCTCGAAGAAGCTCGCGCTCCCGGTCTTCGCGTCCGACCCGCTCTCCTCCGTCGCCTATGCGACCGAGGCCGCGCTCGTCGTCCTCGTGGCCGCCTCGGCCGCCGCGGCCCACCTCGTCCTCCCGATCTCGGCGGCGATCGCCGCGCTGCTCGGGATCGTCGTCCTCTCCTACCGGCAGACGGTGCGCGCCTACGAGACGAGCGGCGGCGCGTACGTCGTGGCCCGGGAGAACCTCGGCACGCTCCCCAGCCTCGTCGCGGCCGCCGCGCTGCTGGTCGACTACGTCCTGACGGTCGCGGTCTCGGTCGCCGCGGGCGTCTTCGCGCTCACGTCGGCCGCCCCTTCGCTCGAGTCGCACAAGGTCGCGCTCTCGCTCGCCTGTCGTCGTCCTCCTCACGCTCGCGAACCTGCGGGGCGTGCGCGAGTCGGGCCTTGACGTTCGCGATCCCGACCTACACGTTCATCGCCGCGATGTACATCCTCGTGGCCACCGGCGTCGGGAAGTGCGCGACCGGCTCGTGCCCGCAGGCGCACGTCGCCGGACCCGACGACGGTCGGGGTCGGCGCGGTCACGCCTGTTCGTCGCTCCTGCGCGCGTTTGCCTCCGGCGCCGCGGCGCTCACCGGCGTCGAGGCGATCTCGAACGGCGTCAGCGCCTTCCGGCCCCCGAAGTCGAAGAACGCCGCGCGGACACTCGGCGTCATGGGCCTGATCGCGATCTCGCTCTTCCTCGGCGTGTCCTACCTCGCCGTGAAGACGGGCGCGCGGCCGAGCAACAGCGTCTCGCTCCTCTCCGAGATCGCGCGGGCGGTCTTCCCCGCGGGCTCGGCCTCCTCGGCTCCTCTACTTCCTCGTCCAGGGCGCGACGCTGGCCATCCTCGTCCTCGCCGCGAACACGTCGTACCAGGGGTTCCCGCGCCTCGCCGCGGTGCTCGCGAGCGACCGCTACTTCCCGCGCCAGTTCGTGAACCTCGGCGACCGGCTCGTCTACTCGAACGGGATCCTCGTTCTGGCCGGGGTCGCGTCGCTCCTGATCTGGCTCTTCCACGCGAACGTCATCAGCCTCATCCACCTGTACGTCATCGGCGTCTTCACGGCGTTCACGCTCTCCCAGGCGGGGATGGTGCGCTACTGGCGCCGCTCCGCGGCCCCGGGTGGCGTCGCCGCGCGCTCGTGAACGGGATCGGCGCGGTCGTCGACGGGGGTCGTGACGCTCATCGTCATCCAGACGAAGTTCTCCGAGGGCGCCTGGATGGTCACGGTCGCCGTCCCGTGCTCATCGGCTCCTTCCTCCTCGTCAACCGGCATTACCGAGGCGTCGCCAGGCGGCTGCGCGCCCGCTCCGCGGCGGTCAGGACTGTCGCCCGCGCGACGAATCGCGTCGTGGTCTACGTGGAGCAGCTGGACGAGGCCACGGCGCTCGCCGCCTGGTACGCGCAGGAGATCGCCGGCCGCGACTACACGGCGGTCTACGTGCCCGGCGACGGCCGGCCCGACCCGCGCGGACGCTGGTGGGAGCTCGGCGCACGTCCCGATGGAGACCCTGCCGGCAAGCGGCAGCCGTCAGAAGAGCTTCTCGACTACGTCTGGGGGCTCCCGCGCAGCGAGTCCGAGTTCGTCACGGTCGTCGTGCCGGAGCTCTTCGATGAGCCCACGCTGAGACAGGCGGTGCTCGGCCGCCATTCGACGTTCTCCGTCAAGTTCCGCCTTCGCCGCGAGCCCTTCGTCGTGGTCACCGACGTGCCGCTGCTCGCGGGAACCGGCCCCGCGCACGCGGAGAAGGTTGCCGTCCGCGTGCTCGTCTCCGGCGTCCAGGCGGCCTCCTTGCGCGCGGTCAACTACGCGCGCTCGCTCGGGATCGAGGACACGCGCGCGTTCTTCGCCGCCTTCGACGAGGACGAGGCCCGCTTCGTCGAGCGCGACTGGCGTCGGGAGCAGAACGACATCCCGCTGGACATCGGAGCTGCCCCGTACCGCGACCTCGGAGAGCCCCTGCTCGACTACGTCCGTGCACTGACCGCCGACGACGAGACCGTCGTATCGGTCGTCATGCCGGAGCTCGTCTTCACCGGCTGGCGGGCGCTCCTGCACAACCAGCGTGCGCTCTACCTGAAGCGGCTCCTCCTCTTCGAGCCGCGAGTCTTCCTCTCGAGCGTCCCCTTCCACCTGCAATGAGACCCGATCCCGGAAAGATCCTCGTCGCCTACGACGGCTCGCCCGAGGCCCGGCGCGCGCTCCACGAGGCCGCCGTCCTCGCGCGCGGCGGCCGCGGCGTCGCGGTCGTGCACGTGATTCCGGTGCAGTCGGTGGGCTCGCGCCTCGTCTCGCTGTCCGAGGACAAACAGGCAGAGCACCGGCACCTCCTTGCCGAGGCGGCGCGTCTCCTTGCCAAAGAGGGCGTCGAGGCCGAGATCGTCGAGGCGGCCGGGGATCCCCTCACGGAGATCCTCGCCGCGGTGGAGCGGCTCGGCGCGCGGCTCGTCGCGGTCGGAGGCCACCCACACCTTTTCCGTCACGGCCTTGGCGACCGGCTGGTGCGGAAGGCCCGCTGCGACGTGCTCGTCGTCCGCTAGCCCGCGCGGGCGCCACCTTCAACCGCTGACTCCCTCGGCACGCGAGGCCCGGCCCGGCGGTCCGGGACATCGCGCGCCACTCGGTTGTCTTGGACGCTCATATCCGGCAAGATGCGCGCGGAGATGGGGAGAGAGCTCTGCTACGACCTGATGCTGGAGGTCGAAGGGGTCATGCGCTCGCAGCCTGTGCGCATGCGCCTCGACCGGGAGCTCGTTGCCGGGGAGACCATCGACATCCACGGCCGTCGCTGGCAGGTGACGAGGATCGGACCCGCTCGGTCGCTCCACGTCGACCGCCGCGTCGTCGCCCGCGAGATCGTCGAACCAGCCGCAGCCTAGCTATCCGAACGTGAACGCGTAGGCGTCCGTTCCGGGTGAGAGCGAGAGGTCGAGCGTGTGGTCGGCGGCCGGGCCGGGGCGCTCGACGAGCGTGTACAGACGGTCGCTCGTGACGGTGACCGTCTTCACAGGCTTGCCGTCGACGGAGACGTGGACGGAGCCGGGCGGCCCGCTCGTCCCGAGCACGAGGTAGACGTCGCGCGCGTGGTAGGAGAGGCGCAGGCGTGCTCCCTCCCCCGCCACGATTCGCTCCTTGTCGACGAGCCAGCGGCCGCCGTAGGCGACGTCGTTCGGCGGGACGGTGTCGGGGATCGTGTAGCTCGCCTCGCGCCCGGCGACGACCGGCGAGCCGACGAACCGCTCCAGGCGGGCCGTGCCTAGGTACGTCTCGGGCGTCAGGGCCTCGGTCGGCGTGCGGTCCTGGATCGAGCCCGACACCAGCGCGGGCAGTTGCTTCTCCGCGAGGAGGGTGCGGATCACGCTCTCCGTCTTCCCGTAGTCGCCCTCGCCGAAGTGCGCGTAGCGGACGTCGCCTTGCCGATCGATGTAGTACTCGGCGGGCCAGTAGCGGTTGCCCCACGCGGTCCACGTCCCGTAGTCGTTGTCGAGCGCGACCGGATAGTCGATCCCGAAGGACTTCACCGCCCGCGCGACGTTGGACTGCACGTGCTCGAACGCGAACTCGGGGGTGTGCACGCCGACGACGACGAAGCCGTCCTTCCGGTAGGTGTCGTACCAGCGCTCGACGTAGGGCAACGTGCGGATGCAGTTCACGCAGGAGTACGTCCAGAAGTCGATCAGCACGACCTTTCCGCGGAGCGACTCGAGCGTGAGCGGCTTCGAGTTGATCCAGGCGGAGATCTTCTGGAAGTCGGGCGCCCGGCCGTAGTTCTCGAGCCGGCTTGCCTGGAAATGGCTCTTCCCGGCCAGGAGCCCGTCCAGCCGGCGCTCCGCGGCTGCACTGTCCTCGAGCCCCTGCAGCGCCTTCGTGTAGCCGGGCACGTGCGCGGCGAGCTTCACGTCGAGCCCGAACGCCATGAGCACCGCCACCACGACGACGAGGCCCCCTAGAGCCTGCCGGATCCGCGGCGCGTGAGCGCGCACACCGCGCAGCGACATCCCGCGCTGGGCGCAGATGGCGAGGAGGAGAAGCACGAGCCCCGCCCCGAGCGCGTAGGAGAGCGTGACGAGGACGCCTTCCACGGAGTAGCGCTTCGTCGCAGCAAGTACCGCGACCGCTGCGATCACCGGGCCGGCGCACGGAGTGAAGAGGAGGCCGAGGCTGACGCCGAGCAGGAAGCCGCTCCCGTTCCCGTTCGGGTTCCTCCGCCCGAGCGCCTGGAACGGCCGCTCGACGAGCGCGCCAAGCCTCGGCCAGAGGAGCGAGAGGCCCATGAGCAGGATCGCGCCGATCGCGACGTCGCGAAGCAGATCGTCGGGCAGCCCGAGTGCCGACAGGAGCGCGGTCGCGACGAGGGTGAAGAGCGTGAAGCTCCAGACGAGCCCCGCGACGATGGCGTACGGACGCCTTGGGCCGCCCGTCGCGCCGCCCGCGAAGATGATCGGAAGCACGGGAAGGACGCAGGGCGAGATCGCCGTGACGATGCCCGCAACGAATGCGACGCCGATGAGCAGGCCCACGGGGTGATAATGCCCGCGTGAGCTTCATCTCGCGTGGCTTCCAGGGACGCCGCCGCGACGGTGGCGACTCGGATCGCGTCCCTCCCGGCCAGTACCTCGTGGACGACTTCCCGGTGCTCTCGGCGGGCCCGACCCCGCACACGCCGCTAGAGGAGTGGGACTTCACGATCACGGGCGAGGTGGCCGATGCGAAGCGCTGGACGTGGGAAGAGTTCCGCGCGCTTCCGAGCGAGACGATCACCAAGGACATCCACTGCGTGACGAAGTGGTCGAAGCTCGACACCGCCTGGGAAGGGGTCTCCGTCGACACGCTCCTCGCAGAGGTCGAGCACGACGCCGGCTACGTCGTCGCCTTCTGCGACGGCGGCTACACGACGAACCTCCCGCTCGAGGACGTGACCGACGGGAAGGCATGGGTCGCGTTCGGCTACGACGGCGAGCCGCTCGATCCCGAGCACGGCGGCCCGGCGCGCCTCCTCGTCCCCCATCTCTACTTCTGGAAGAGCGCCAAGTGGGTGCGCGGCCTGAGCCTCGCGGAGCACGACGAGCCCGGCTTCTGGGAGAGCCTCGGCTACCACATGTACGGAGACCCGTGGCGGGAGCAGCGGTACTGGGGCGACTGAGAGCTCCGCTGGCTTGGCAGCTCTGCGACGTCGCGGAGCTCGTCGAGGAGACGCCCACGGTCAAGACCCTCGTCCTGGACGCACACGACTGGGCCGGCCATCTCGCCGGCCAGCACGTCGACATCCGGCTCACCGCGGAGGACGGCTACCAGGCGCAACGGAGCTACTCGATCGCCTCGGCGCCGGAGGACGGCCGCCTCGCACTCACCGTCGAACGGCTCGCGGACGGCGAGGTCTCGCCGTACCTCACCGACGTCCTCCTCGTCGGCGACAAGCTCGAGCTTCGAGGCCCGATCGGCGGCTACTTCGTCTGGGAGGCGGGCCAGGGCGGCCCCGTGCTCCTCGTGGGCGGAGGCTCGGGCGTCGTGCCGCTTATGGCGATGGCTCGCCACCGCTTCGCGGCGGCGAGCGACGCGAGGATGCGGCTCCTCTACTCCGCGAAGCGCGAGGACGAGCTGATCTACCGAGCCGAGCTCGACGAGCTCGCGGGATGCAACGACGGCTTCGAGCCCTTCTTCACGCTGACGCGCGAGCAGCCGCCCGGCTGGCAGGGCTACGGCCGCCGCGTCGACGCCGAGATGCTCGCGGAGGTCGGCTGGCCTGCGGCCGAGAGTCCGCTTGCCTTCGTCTGCGGGCCGACCGGGTTCGTGGAGGCCGTCGCGTCGGCGCTCGTCGCGAGCGGCTGGCCGCCGGAGCGCGTCAAGACAGAGAGATTCGGGCCGACAGGAGGCTGAGATGCAAGACCAGGAGCTGATGCTGGACGGGAACGCGGCCGCCGGGACACTGGAGCAGATCTTCAACTTCGAGATCACCACGGCGATCGGCACCTGTGCCAACTGCGGTGCGGTGGCCGAATTCGGGAGGGCGAACGTCTACGCTCCCGCGATTGGGATCGTCGTCCGCTGCCCGGCCTGCAAGGGCGTCCTGCTCCGGCTGACTGGTACCGGAGAAGGGCGCTACTGGCTGGAGATGACCGGCGTCCGCTCCCTCGAGCTGCGGGCCTAGTCGATCAGAATCGCGCGCGCGGGGCCGCCGTCCGAGCCGACGACGTCGAGCGGGAGGCAGACGAGCGTGTAGTTCCCCGGCTCGATCCTCCGCAGGTCGAGCCCTTCCACCGGGACGACGCCCGCGCCGAGGAGCTCGCGGTGCGCCTCCCGGTCACCGATCGAGAGGTAGTCGATCCCGATCGTCCGGATTCCGCGGCCGACGACGAAGCGGGCGCCGCTCCCGTCGAGGCGGATGAAGTCACGCGTGAAGTCGGTCCGGGCCCAAAGTTCCGAGTTCCTGGTCTTCAAGAGCACGCGCTCGGCGCCCTCGGGGATGCCGAGGCCGGCGAGCTCGTCCTCGCGGAGCACATCGGACGCGATCCCCGTCCCGTCGACGACCACCGCGGGCCCGACGAGCGCGTCGAGGAGGATGCCCTCCGCGCCCTCCGCGCCCTCGATGAAGTGGAGCGGCGCATCGACGTGCGTCCCGGTGTGCACCCCGAAGCTGAGCCTGCTCACGTTGGACGGATCGCCCTTCGCGATCGACGAGACCCGCTCGAGCTCGACCCCCGGGTTTCCCTGGTAGATCGGCATGTCCGACCGGATGGGCACCGAGACGTCGTGGATCGCCACGCACGCAGTTTGACGCGTCGAGGCTGACTGGCGCCTTGTCGGCGTGTGGGTACCTCCAACTTGTTCTGGGGCGGCGCTCGCAAAGGATGCAAGCGTGCAACGCCGAGACAGTACGATCGATACGGCGAGGTGTTGCGAGTGCAGCATCTTGCAGCGAGCGCCGCCAGGCTGGCCAAGGGCCGGGCTTGGCCCGGTCCAGCCGGCCGGCCAGGACGAGTTGGAGGGGGCGGACGGGATGCCGGACACATCCCGCCCGCCCGTTGACAGGTGGTGGGGAGTGCCCTACTGCTCCCTGACGACCACCTTCGTCAGGTCAATCTGGTTCAGCAGGTTGACGGCGAAGCTGTCCTTGATCGAGAGCTTCTCCAGGTTCGGGTACGTGTACCAGTAGAGCGGCGTGAACGGCAGCCCGCCGTCCTGGCCCAGGAGCTTCTGCTCGAGCTGGGCGTAGATCTGGTAGCGGGCCGCGTCGTCCGGGGTCTGGCGGGCCTGCTCCAGGAGGGCGTCGTAGCTCTTGTCGCAGAAGTTCGAGTTGTTGTTGCCGGAGTCGCAGGTCCAGAGCTCCAGGAAGTTGATCGCGTCCACGTAGTCGCCGATCCAGCCGTTGCGGTAGACGTCCACCGCGTCGTTCGGCGGCGGGCCGAGGAACTCGAGGAACTGGGCCCACTCCTGCTGCTTCAGGGTGGCGTTGATGCCAAGTTCCTTCCAGCTCGCCTGCACCGCGGTCGCGATCTCCTTGTGGCCCGGCGAGTCGTTGAAGAAGAGGTTCACGGTCGTCTTCGGGCTCTGGGCCTGGGAGAGCTCGTTCTTCGCCGCCTCGATGTCGCCGTTCTCGGGCGTCCAGGGCGAATTCGGATTGAAGACGTCGAACCCGGGCAGCCCCTTGGGGGAGAAGCCGGTCGCCGGCACCTGGTCGGCCTGCGCGATCGAGTCCACGATCGTCCTGCGGTCGATCGCGAGCGAGAGTGCACGGCGCTCGTGCACGTCGGGCAGGTTGTCCATGTTGAAGCCGTAGTAGTAGGTCCCGAGCGCCGGGTAGGACTCGTATTCCGGCGTCTCCTTGAGGCGCGCGATCTCGTCGGGCGGAAGACCGCCGGCGTCGAGCGCGTCGACCTCGCCGGCCTCGAACGCCTGCACGCGCGTCGTCCCGTCGACGATGATCTTCCCGTTCACGCGGGCGAGAGAGACGTCCTTCGCGTCACGCCAGCCGTCCCACTTGACGAGGTCGATGGACGAGTCGTGCTGCCACGACTCGAGCTTGAACGGGCCGTCCGTGACGATGTGCTCCGGGTCGGTCCAGCCGTCGCCGTACTGCTCGACTGTCGCCCGGTGGACGGCGAGGAACGAGTGGTGGCTGACCTGCTGCACGAACCACGGCTGTGGCGAGGTCAGGTGGACGACGAGCGTTCGGTCGTCGGTCGCCTCGATGCCGACCTTGTCGGCGAGGGCGTCGCAGTCCTTCTGGCAGGCGTTGTAGTCGGCCGCGCCGACGATGCCGTAGAACTGATACGCATAGTCGGCGGCCAGGTCGGGCGAGATCGTCCGCTTCCAGGACCACTCGAAGTCCTCGGCGGTAACGGGGTCGCCGTTCGTCCACTTCCCGTCGCCGCGGAGGTGGAACGTGACGGTCTTGCCGTCCTCGCTCACGTCCCAGCTCTCTGCGAGGCTGGGCACCGGCTGCAGGTCGTCGCCCAGCTTCACGAGCGGATCCATGATGTTGAGGAGGATGTTGGACGAGGTGACGTCCGTCGCGAGCCCGGGGTCGAGCGACGGCGGCTCGGCGCCCCACGCGATCGTGATCACCTGGTCGGCCGCAGCCAGGCCCGTCGCCCCGCTGCCGGTGGGCGGGGCCGTACCTCCGCCGTTCGACCCGCCGCAGCCTGCCGCTGCGAGCGCCCCAGCCGTCAGAACCAGAAGTAGAGAGACCAACCGCCTGTTCGCCTGCACGCGTGCCTCCTTCGTGTCGTCCCGCGTTCGGACGCCGAGGAGCGCTCCGGGTTTGCCCGGGCTGACAAGAAGTTGCGCAGGTTACAAGCCTCCGCGTAACCGGCTTAGGCGGGCCTAGTCGCAGCCCGAGGCGGCGGAAAGAGGCACGTTCCTGGCAGCCGCCTGCTCGCAGAGGACGTCCTGTAGCTGCGCCCGGGTGACGCGCCCGCGGAGCGCCGACGGAGCGACGCCGAAGGCCTCCCGAAACGCGGCCGTGAAGTGGCTGTGGCTCGAGAAGCCGAGCTCGGCGGCGAGCGGCGGGAGAACGGTCTCGGGGTCGACGAGCCGCTCGAGGGCGGCCCGGAGACGCAGTTGGTTCCGGTAGCCGTGTAAGGAGAAGCCTGTGCAGGAGCGGAAGACCCGGCTCAGGTGGAAGCGCGAGACGCCGATCGCGCCGGCGATCTCCCCCATCGTCAGGCGCTCGCGGAAGCGCGCCGCGAGGAGCTCCTTCGTCTGGTCGACGATCTCGCGGTGCGCGGCGCGTGTTGCCTGGCGCCCGCGTACGCGCACGCCGTCGAAGGCACGGGCCCGCTCGAGCGCCTGCGCGACCGCCTCCGTCATGCACTCCTCGACGAGCAGTGGGTCGGGGTTCGGCTCGCGCAGATGGCGGATCGCCAGGCGGTGGAGCAGGAAGACACCCGAGTCGCAGGGACCGAACGCGAACGGGAAGCTCGTCAGCCCTCCGCCGAGCCGGAACATGAGCTCGGGCGTGAGCTCGACGTAATAGGAGCGGTCACCGTCGCGGCTTCGGAGCGAGCGGAAGAAGCGCTGGCCCGGGTTGAAGAAGAGGACATGGTTTCGGTCGCACACGACCGGCTCGCGGCCAAGCTGGCGGATCGTCACCGGCGTCCGTGGGAAGACGACGTGCGGCGCCGCCGACACGCTGTTCAGACCGTGCCAACAGCGGCTCTCGGGCGGGCACCAGAGCTCGCCGACGACGAGCCGGTCGTTTTCGAGCAGCCTCCGGTCGATCGTGTGCGCCTGCACTTACTCCATCAGACGTCGGACGGCGCGAGAAGTTCAGAATTCGGCATCCTGGAGGGGTGAACGGCGAGCAGGCGATCAGGCTCCGCGGAGTCGTGAAGCGCTACGGGCCCATCACCGCGGTGAACGGGCTCGACCTCGACGTCCCCTACGGGACGTGCGTCGGCCTGCTCGGCCCGAACGGCGCCGGCAAGTCCACCACCATGCGCCTCCTGACGGCGCAGGCGATCGCCGACGAGGGCGAGCTCGAGGTGCTCGGCTTCCGCCTGCCGGACGAGTCGAAGGCGGCGCGGGCGCAGTGCGGCGTCGCGCCCCAGCTCGACAACCTCGACGTCACCCTGACCGTGGAGCAGAACCTCCTCGTCTTCGCCCACCTCTACCGGATCGCCCGGCACGAGCGGCGCGCTGCGATCGAGGCCGCGCTCGAGATGGCGAACCTCGTCGACCGGCGCGACTCCCGGGTGGACAAGCTCTCGGGTGGGATGCGCCGGAGGCTCCTCATCGCCCGCGCGCTCGTGCACAACCCGCGTCTGGTCCTCCTCGACGAGCCGACCGTCGGCCTCGACCCGCAGGTGCGCCAGGAGCTCTGGGCGCTCATCGACCTACTCCGCGCCGAGGGCACGACGATCCTCATGTCCACGCACTACATCGAGGAGGCCGAGCGCCTCGCCGACACCGTGCTGATCATGTCGCACGGGCGTGCGGTCGCCTCCGGGCCGCCGGGCGAGCTCATCGCGGCTCACGCCGGCCGGATGGCGATCGAGGTCTACGGCTCGCCGACGCGGCTCGCCGAGGTCGAGGCGAGCGCGCGGGCCGAAGGCTTCCAGACCCGGCGGACCGGGACGAGCATCGCGGTCCTCGGCGCGGACGACGCGGACGGGCGCGCCCCCGAGGGCGACCGGCGGCCGGCGAACCTCGAGGACGTCTTCGTCCTCCTCACCGGTGAGCAGATCGACTGATGGCCACACGCGCAGCGACCAGGATCCGCATCGGGCGCCTGGAGCGGCCGGCCCTCACGGGCGTCCTCGTCCGCGAGCTGGTCAACTTCTCCTCGTACTGGCGCTCGGCCACCTTCTCCTCGACCGTCGAGCCGACGATCTACCTGCTGGCCTTCGGGTTCGGCTTCGGGTCGCTCATCGGCACGATCGGCGGCTACGACTACGTCGACTTCGTCGGCACCGGCACCGTGGCCACGGCCGTCCTCTTCTCGAGCGCGTTCCCGGCCATGTTCGGCACGTTCGTCAAGTACCAGTTCCAGCGCACGTACGACGCGATCCTCGCCGCGCCGGTGGACACGGAGGAGCTCGTGACGGCGGAGGCCCTCTGGATCGCGACCCGCGCCGGGGTCTACGGCTGCGTGCCGCTCATCGTCGCCATGTGCTTCGGGCTCGACCCGGCCTGGGGAATGCTGACCGTCCCGTTCATCGGGTTCCTCGCGGGCTATGGATGGGCCTGCTTCGGCATCACCGTCGCCGGCTACGCGAAGTCGATCGAGAACTTCAGCTACGTCATCAGCGCCGTCCTCACGCCGCTCTTTCTCGTCGCGGGCACGTTCTTCCCGATCGACACGCTGCCGCAGTGGGCGCAGGTGCTCGCGCAGTTCAACCCGCTCTACCACTGCGTCCAGCTGGTCCGCCACGCCGCGTTCGGCTTCGAGGGGTGGATCGACGTCTACCACCTCGCGGTCATCGTCTTCTTCGGCCTGCTCATGTGGCGCATCGCCATCCACGCGATGGTGCGCAAGCTCGTGAACTGAGAGGGTCCGCCGGGTCTGCGAGGATGACCGGACCCCTCAAGGAGGAATCGGATGCAGCAAATGACGTTTGAGGAAGCCGACTTCGTCGAGAGCGCCTCGCGAGTCTGGTGGGTCTTCCTCCTCACCGGCATCGCCTGGCTCTGGGTGGCGCTGATCATCCTGCGCTTGAACGCGACGTCGGTGACCGCCATCTCGATCATGTTCGGCATCGTCGCCATCGCCGCCGGCGTGAACGAGCTCATCGCGATGCCGCAATCGACGACGGGCTGGAAGATCGCGCGCGGACTCCTCGGCGTGCTCTTCATCGTCGCGGGCATCGTGGCGTTCTTTCAACCCGCGGGCACGTTCGTGGCGCTCGCCTCGCTCTTCGCCTGGATCGTGCTCTTCAAGGGGATCTTCGACGTCTGCGTCGCGCTCGTCGGGCCGAAGATCGGCCTCTGGTGGGTGATCCTGATCATCGGTATCGTCGAGATCCTGCTCGCCTTCTGGGCAGCCGGGTACTTCAGGGGGTCGGCCATCCTGCTGGTCGCGTGGGTCGCCGTGTTCGCCCTCTCGCGGGGCTTCATGGAGATCTTCACCGCCTTCCGCCTCCGCGGGCTGAAGCGGGAGCTCGCAGCGGGCTAGCCGCCGGGGGAGGCTCGTGGTGCAGAGGTGGACAGCGCAGCGGATCGCGACGCGCGTCGTCCTCCTCCTCGTCACGGGCCTCTCCCTCTACCTCCTCCTCCCCAGCCTCGTCGCGGTCTTCGGCTCCTGGCAGTCCCTCCTGGACATGGAGCCGCAGTGGGTCGCGATCGCGCTCGGCTTCGAGACGCTCTCCTTTGTCGCCACGTGGGCGCTCCAGCGCATCGCACTGCAGACGCCGAGCTGGTTCGCGGTCGGGACGTCGCAGCTCGCCTCCAGCGCGCTCGGGAGGGTGATCCCTGGAGGGATGGCGGCCGCCGGGACGCTTCAGTTCCGCATGCTGGTCCGCGCCGGCGTCCCACCGGGGCGCGTCGGCTCCGCTCTCGCCGCCACGTCGGGGCTTCTCTTCGCCGGGCTCCTCGCGCTTCCGGTGCTCGCGCTGCCCGCGATCATCGCGGGGACGCCCGTGGAGCACAGCCTCCTGCACGCGCTCTGGCTGGGCGGCGTGGTCTTCGTGCTCATGCTCGGAGCAGGCTCGGCCTCCTTCGCGTTCGACAGGCCGCTCGAGCTCGTCGGGCACGCGATCGACCGGTCCCTGCGGCTCGTCCGGCGGCCGCGCTCGGGCCCGCCCCTCGCCGAGGTCCTCATCTCCGAGCGCGACGTGATCCGCACGGTGCTCGGCGCACGGATCAAGATGGCGGTCACGGCGTCCGTGGGGAAGTCGCTCTTCGACTACCTCGCCCTCGTCGCGACGCTCTACGCCGTGCACGCGAAGCCCGACCCCCCGCTCGTGCTCCTCGCCTATGTCACGGGCTCCTTCCTCGGGATGATCCCGCTCACTCCGGGAGGGCTCGGGTTCGTCGAGGCGGGGCTGACTGGGACGCTCGTCCTCGCCGGGGTGGACGCGGGAGCGGCGGCCGCGGCGACGCTCGCCTATCGGCTCGTCTCCTTCTGGCTGCCTCTGCCCCTCGGCGGCGTCGCCTACTGGCTCTTCGGCCGCCGCCTCAAGACGACGCCTGCTCCTGCGCCGCCCGAAGTTCCGCCTCAGCCTCTGGCGTGAGCTCGGCGACGAGCAGCTCGCCGACGAAAGGGGCCATCCGCTCGCGGACGAGAGCCCAGTTCGCCTCGCCGACGAGCGCACACAGAGCGGCCTGACCCGGCTCGAGGTCGGCGCCCAGCTGACGCATGCGGCCGTCGTCGATGCCCCGGTCGAAGACTCCGAATCCGGCTCCCACGGCGATGCCCGCCGCCGCGACGGCCATCGGAAAGCCGAGCACGACTCCGGCGAGCACCCCGGCCACACCCCCACCCACCACGCCCTCGCCGATCGAAAGGTCGCGCCGCTGGTGGAGCTCGACCCGTCCGCCGTCCGTCTTCACGACGATTGCCGCGTCCGCGAGGTCGAGCGCTTTCTCGGCGGCGAGCGTCTCGAGCTCCCGGAGAGCGGCCTCGGCCTCGGTCCGGCTCGCGTGGGCGGCGACAACGAAGCTCCTCGGCTTCTTCCTCATCGGACGGGCGCTCCTGTGAAGAGCTCGAGACTCTCGCCGGGCTGGAGGATCTCGACGCGCGTCTCCGGAGCGGCTGCGGCCGCGGCCCGGCGGAACTCGAGCGGCGGATCGGTCAGGTACGCGCCGCGCCGCGCGTGCAGCGGGTAGTACGTGCCCCAGTGGATGGGGACAGCGACCCGCGCGCGCAGGAGCGAGACCGCGGTCGCCGCCCTCGCCGGGTCGAGGTGGCCCTCGCCGAGCGTCGGTCCCCACCCCCAGACCGGGACGAGCGCGAGGTCGACGGGCCCGATGTCGCCCATTCCGGCGAAGAGATCGGTGTCCCCTGCGAAGTAGACGGACGACGAGCCCCTGAGGAAGTAGCCGACAGCCTCGCCCTTGCGAAGGCCGCCCCCGCCCGCGTGCTCCGCGGGCGTTGCGCGCACGGCGACTCCGCCGAGCTCGACCTCGTCGCCCACGCCGACGGTGAGAACGCGCTCGCGTCGCGCTCGCCGGAGCACCGGCTCGGCGCCCCTCGGCGCCACGACCGGGACGGACGGGTCGAGCCTTCGGAGCGAGGGGACGTCGAGGTGGTCCCAGTGCTGGTGCGAGACGAGCACCGCATCGACGCGGCCAAGAGCCTTCGCGTCGACGGGCTGCAAACGGCGCAGATGCGCCACCCTCATCCGGAGGAGCGGATCGGTCAGGAACCGCGTCCCGTCGAGCTCGACGAGGACGGTCGAGTGCCCGACCCACGTCACGGTCAGCGAGCTCGCCCGGCCCATGCGGGGGATGCTAAGTGCTGCACGAAGCTGACAGCGCGGAGCAAGAGGCGTACACTCGCGCGGTGACCGAGCCGAGCCGCCGACGGTTTCACATCGGACGCCCCGGGAGAGTCGCCGGCGTCCGCACGCTTTCCGTCGTCGGCACGATCCTCGCGTTCGTCTCCGTCCTCGCGATCTGGGTCAACCGGCTCGCGCTGGACACGAACCAGTGGACGTCCACGAGCAAGCAGCTCCTGGAGGACGACGCGGTCCGAGAGGTGCTCGCAGCCAGGCTGACCGACGCCCTCTACTCGAACATCGACGTCGCGGGGCAGCTCGAGACCGTGCTCCCGCCCGCCGCCAAACCGCTCGCGGGCCCAGCCGCGGCCGGGCTGCGGGAGTTCACCGAGCGGCGCGCCAACATCTTCCTGCAGCGGCCGCTCGTCGTCACCGCCTGGACTGCGGCCAACCGCGTCGCACACGAACAGTTCGTCAGGATCGTCACCGGCCAGTCGAAGGCGATCCAGACCCAGAACGGCCAGGTCGTCCTCCTCTTGCGACCGCTCCTCGCCGACCTCGCCGCGCAGGTCGGGCTCGGGAACGTCGTCGACCGGCTGCCCCCAACCGCGGGGACGATAGTGATCATGCAGGGCAACCAGCTGAGCGCGATCCAGAAGCTCTTCCACGTCCTCGACATCGTCGCCACGTGGCTCTGGGCGATCGCGCTCGCCTGCTGGGCCCTGGCCGTCTACCTGTCGCCCGGCCGGCGGCTGAAGACCATCAGGGGGATCGCGTTCGGCGCCCTCTTCGTCGGGCTCGCCGTCCTCGCCATCATCCGCGTGGGCGGAAACCTGATCGTCTCCTCGCTCGTCAAGATTCCCGCCAACGAGACGGCGGCCCGCAACGTGTGGGCGATCGTCACCGAGAGCCTGAAGACGGCGGCCTGGAGCTTCGTGGCCATCGCCGTGATCATGATCGTCGGGACCTGGCTCTCCGGCACGGGGCGCAGAGCCACCGACTTTCGCCGCTGGTCGGCGCCCACCTTGCGCGAGCACGTCGAGTTCTACTGGGGCGTCTTCGCGTTCATCGTCCTGCTCGTGCTTCTCTGGGGGCCGATCCAGGCGACGCGCAACCTCGTCGGGATCGTCGTGCTGGTGGGGCTCACCGCGCTCGGGCTCTGGGCCTTCCGCCGGCTCACGCTCGCGGAGTTCCCGGATGCGCAGCGGACTCCGATGAACCTCCCGGCCGTTGGCTGGTCACGGACCTCCAGCGAGGAGAAGAAGCTCGCCGCCCTCGAGCGCTTGTCCGCCCTCCACGACCAGGGCGTGCTCTCGGACGCGGAGTTCGAGGCTCAGAAGGCCGAGATCCTCGGCTCCGGCTAAGCGGGCGGCGGCGCGCTCGCCGAGGCGCGCCGGCCGGTGCGCACCACCTCGACGAGGATCTCGATCGCCTTCGTCACCGGCACGGCGATGAGGGCGCCGACGATCCCGAAGAGGGCCGTGAAGACGATCACTGTCACGACCGAGAGGAACGGGTGGATCTCGACGGTCTCCTTGAAGACCTTCGGCGTGATCAGGTTGTTCTCCACCTGCTGGTAGAGGATGAGCACGATGCCCGCGACCACGCCCTTCCAAGGCTCCTCCAGGAGCCCGACGATGACGATGGGGATGGTGCCGAGCGTCGCGCCGATGTTCGGGATCAGGTCGGTGATCGCGACGAAGAGGGAGAGGGGCGCCGCGTAGGGGAGCCCGAGGAGCTTCATCGTCACGAAGGCGACGAGGCCGGCGATGATGCCGATCAGGAACTTGCCGTACCAGTAGCCAGTGTTCATGTGGTAGATGCGCCGCGTCGCGTCGAGGAACGGCGCCCGGTAGGGCTCCGGGAAGAGGCCCGTGAACTTCGTGAGGAGGTCCTTTCCGTACACGAGGAAGTACAGCGTGAACGTGAAGATCATGAAGATGGCAAAGCCGGCGCTCGCGAGGCCGCCGACAAGCTCGATCACCTTGTTGCTCGAGGCGAAGAAGCTCGACGCGCCCTGCGCAGCGTTGCCCGCCGTCTGGATGGCCTGATCGGCGTTCAGGGAGTTCGCGGCGCCGGTGTTCTGGAGCTGGTCGACATAGGAGGGGATCTTCTCCTTGAGCGCCTCGGCGCCGTTCTTGATCGCCGGGAGCAGGGCGATCGCGAAAAAGAGGATGGCGCCGCCGATGATGAGGAACGCGAACGTCGTCGCCACGCCGCGGCTGAAGCCCCGGCGCGTGAAGATCCTGATCAGCGGCTCGATCGAGAAGGCGAGAAACCCTGCGGCGACGAGCCACACGATCGTCTCCCGGACGAGCCAGATGCCGATGAGGAGCGCGATCACCCCGAGGACGACGGCGACGACCAGCAGCGTCGTCGTCACGAAGAACCGGCGGTTGGGCCGGCCGGTGGGAATGTCGGGGACTTCCCCCATCGAGGCCATTGCGGACTAGGGTTTCCGCGAGAGGAGTCGAGTTCCTGCCGACCGTCGACCAGCCCCAGACCGGGACACCCCCGACCGAAGAGCCGCCCAAGCGGAAGCTGCGCGAGCGCCGCGAGGCCGCGAGGCTGCGCGGCCAGGAGCTCTATCGCGAGCTCGAGGCCAGGCGGCCCGACCACGCGTCCATCGAGGTCGGCTTCCGCTGGATCGTCCGCGACAAGGAGATCGCGGGCGGCGTCCTCGGCGGCGGGCTCGCTTACCGCTTCTTCTTCTGGGTCATGTCACTCGCAGTGGTCGCCGCGGGCGGCCTCGGCTTCGTCTCCGCGTCTGGTGGGGACGTGCGGAGCGAGGCGAGCTCGACCGGCCTGACGAATGCCCTCGCCGGGACGGTGGCGCACGCGGCGGAGCAGTCGGAGAGCGGCCGCTGGTGGCTCCTCCTCTCCGGGATGGTCCTCTTCATCTGGTTCAGCTTCGGGCTCCTGCGCGCGCTGCGCCTCGTGCACGCCGCGGCGTGGCGCGTTCCCCTCCCACCCCTCCGGAACCTGCCCAAGGCGGTCGGCGCCGTCGCCCTTACGCCCGTGATCTTCTTCGTCGTCACGGCCGCCGCCGGCTGGATCCGCGCCCACAGCGCCCAGCCTCTGGGGCTCCTCGCCTCGCTCGCGATCGGAGCGCTCTTCGGGGCGACCTGGCTCTGGGTCTCGATGCGGCTCCCCGCGGCCGAGGGCATCCACTGGACGGCGTTCCTGCCGGGCGCCGTCCTCCTCGGCGCGGGTCTCGAGGCGCTGCACGTCTTCACGGTCTTCTATCTGCAGACGAAGCTCGCGAATGCCTCCGAGCTCTACGGCGTGCTCGGCCTCGCCACGACGGCTCTCTTCTATCTCTTCCTCGTCGGCCGGGGGGTGGTCTGGGCGGCCGAGGCCAACGCGGTCGTCTGGGACGTCCGCACCGAGCGGCGCGCGGGCTCGTAGCGCAGGCGTGCAATCATCACTCCGATGCGCAGATTTCTCGTCGTGATCGAAGGCCGGAACTGGAACGACTTCCAGGACATCGAGCTCCCGGACCCGCCCGCGGAAGGAGAGGCGATCGAGACGCGGTACGGAACCTGCCTCGTGACGAAGGTCGAGCTCGGGGCGGACGGCAGCGGCCGCGACGGCAAGATCGTCTGCCGCTTCCCCTCGACGGAGACGATCGCGCGTTGAAAGCCGAGACCGCCGGAAGTTAGACTCGCCGGGCCGTTTCAGGCCTTACCAAGGGAGAGACATGAGCACGCAACGCACGGCGGCCCCGTCCGGGTGGTATCCGTTCGCGGGGACGATCTTCATCCTCGTGGGCTCCATCAACGTCCTCCAGGGCCTGATCGGGATCCTCAAGGACGACTTCTTCGCAGTCACGAAAGGCGGCCTGCTCTTCGGCGACTTCAAGTACTGGGGCATCTTCTGGCTGATCGTCGGGATCCTCGACATCTTCGTCGGCCTCGGGATCCTCGCCGTGCGCACGTGGGCGCGCGTCGTCGGGATCATCCTCCTGATGCTGAACGTGATCGTGCAGTTCGCGTTCATCGCCGCCTTCCGATCTGGACCATCGCCGCGATCGCCCTGAACATCACCGTCATCTTCGCGCTCATGAAGCCGCTCGATGACTACACCGCTCCCCGCATCCTCGAGTGAGCGGGAGGCAAGGGGTCGTCCACCACTAACGGACTGGAGGTGAAAACCGTGCTCTTCGCATCTGACTATCCGTTCCTGAGCGTCCTCTGGACGATGTTGGTCTTCTTCGCGTGGGTGATCTGGTTCTGGCTTCTGATCACCGTGTTCGCCGATCTCTTCCGCCGCCACGACGTGTCGGGCTTCGGGAAGGTCTTGTGGTGCATCTTCGTGATCTTGGTGCCGTTCCTCGGCGTCCTGATCTACCTGGCAACGAGCCGGCGGAGATGGCCGAGCGCAACACGAAGCAGGCGCAAGCGGCGCAGACCCAGATGGACGACTACGTCCGCTCGGTCGCCAGCAGCGGCGGGGCCGCGTCCGAGATCGAGAACGCCAAGAAGCTGCTCGACAGCGGCGCGATCTCTCAGGCGGAGTTCGAGCAGCTCAAGCAGAAGGCGCTGTCCTAGGAACGCTGGTCGGGCCTCCTCCTCGTAGCCCCTCCTTCACCAGTCCGTTGCCCACGGCCTCGCGCTATGAGGCGACACTGGAGCCGGAAGGGAGACGCCAAGGAGAGAGGCCTCGACTTTCCGTTCGCCCTCGGGCCGGCCCGTCGGGACACGGGCCGGCCTTTTCTCGCAATCTCCTTGACATCCCCGCGAGGAGGGAATAGATTCGCCTCGTCAGATCCGGTGGGCCTTCGGGTTCGCCGGATCTGGCGTTTCAATCGACGCTCTCGGAGGCGAAATTTCCCGCTCCGAGCGAAAACGGCGCTTGGCCCTCCCGTCCCGAGCAGTTAGCCTCGCGCCAGTGCTCGTGTGCATCGAGTGTGGTGCCGAGACCAACCGCTTCGAGCCGGGGTGGCGAACGCTTCTCAGCTTCGATCCCGAGCAGGACAGCTTCGACAGCGCCGTCAGCTACTGCCCCGAGTGTTCCGTGCGCGAGTTCGACTTCCCGAGCCGCGTCTCCCCGCGCGACTAGCTGCCCTAGCGCCTCCAGAGCAGGCGGTGCACAGGCCTCGAGCCGCCCGAGAGGAAGCTCGTATTCGCCCGCCGACTCGCTCAGCCAGTCACCCCGCCTCGGAGCTAGAGGCCCGTCCTGATGTGGGTCGCCTCGTCGCGTGCGGACGTCGGCGTGACGGGCGGCGCCTCAGCTGCCGGGATCGAGCCTGAGCGGCTGTCGTAGGCGACGTCCTTCGGCCGCGTGATCTGGTACGCGAGCGCGCCGATCAGCGGGAGCAGGATGATGAGCAGCGTCCACGCCGCTTTCGCGCCGCCGGAGAGGTCGGGCCGGCGGAAGTTGTCGATCAGGCACATGATCACGAACCCGATCACCATGACCAGGGCGAAGAAGATGAAGATCGTCCACAGCACCTGGAGGAACGGATAGTCGGCTGCAAGGGGCATGGTCTCTCCTTTGTCCGGCACCCAGGCCGGGCCACGGTGAGCGCGACGGGATCGCCGCGCTCACGTTTGTCGGTCCCGCGTCAGATCCCGAGGATCTGCTTCTTCTTCGCCTCGAACTCGGCGTCGTCGATGATGCCCTGCTCCTTGAGGCCGGCGAGCTTCTGCAGCTCCTCGGTGTAGTCGGGCTCCTGCGGAGCGGCGGCGGGCGGCGGCGCCTGGTACTGGGGCTGCCGGCTCGTCGTAACCGCCTTGCAGTGTCGTCGTGCATCGCCATCTGTCGGCGCGAGGTGCGCCGGGCGGTGCGCCGGGCAACTCTGCGGCTTGGTCCAACATGACGAATCCTTCCTTTCGTCCGGTTCGATTGTCGAGCTCGACGAGGGCCGCCGCCTCCTCGGCCGCGATGAGGCCGATGGCGACGAGGTCCTCGTGGGTGTACGCAATCCGTCAACGATCGGGAATCCGCCCTGCTGCCTGAGGGCGTCGCCTCAGCGGACGATGGCCCAGCGGTGTTCGAGGAGCAAGACGGCCGCCGCCGCTGTCGTTGGCAAGATCTCGTCGGCGACATCTGGAAGACGTCGTCGTCCGTCGACAAGCTGGATGCCGTCCGCAGTCCTGCCTCGGCCCCCGCCTCCGCTCCTGCTTCGGCTCCTTCGGGGCCAGCGGCCCCGAAGCCGATCAGGGCGCCGACCATCAGCGCCGAACTCGGCGGCCTCCTCGTCGCTCAGGTCGCTGCGCTTCAGCAACGTTGTGATCTCGCCGTTCGGCATCCTTGTGGACGGCGAGGCGCGTCGATCACGCGTACGGCGTCGCCCTCCTTCAGCTTGTCGAGCTCGGCCATGATCTCGCCCTGGAAGTTCGGGTGGTCGAAGCCGACGACGAGCAGCTGAACCGGTCCGAATCGCCATGACACTCTCCTTGTCAGGTCGTCAATACCGATGATGTCACCGCACGGCATGCGCGGCCAGCCCCATCGCGCCGCCAGCCGACTACCCCTTTAGGTTTTCGGCGTGAGTACCGCCGAGCGCCCCCCGCGTCGGTTCGGCAAAGGCACCAGCCGGCTCCAGACACGCATCGCGAACGCCGTGGCCACGCGCCGCGTCTTTCCGTGGCTCGCCGGCGTGACCGCGTTCATCGCCGTCAGCACGGGCCTCATTGTCCACCTCATCGACAAGAAGGACTTCCACACCTTCGGGGACGGGATCTGGTGGGCGATCGTCACGCTCGCGACGGTCGGCTACGGCGACATCGTCCCGACGACGCCCTGGGGTCGCGTGATCGGGAGCATCGTGATCCTCTTCGGGGTCACCTTCCTCGCCTTCCTGACCGCGACCGTGACGTCGCTCTTCGTCTCCTCCGAGCAGCGGGAGGCCGCGGCGAAGGAGCGCGAGCTGATGTCGCGCGGCGAGGAGGAGATCCTCGACCGGCTCAAGACGCTCGACACCCGCATTGCGTCCATCGAGAAGAAACTCGACCTCGGCTCGTAGACGCGCGAGGATCCCCGCGTGACCGCGACCACGGCAACCGGAGCGTCCACGGCGGCCAAGGGCTCGACCCTCGTCCTCCTCACGCTCGCGGCGGGGCAGTTCCTCATGACCCTGGACAGCTCGGTCATGAACGTCTCCATCGCCACCGTCGCTCGCCGTTTAGGTCGCTAACTGCTGCGCTCGTGTGGCCTGGGTGAGGCCTGGCGGAGCCGAGCCGCCGGGCGCCCCGGACGCTGCTCGTTCTCTATTGGGCCGTGCGGGGGAAGCAAGAACCGGCAGTGTGGCCACACACTGCCTACGTGGTTGAGGCTTATAGCGGCGCGCGATCCGACGGACGCTTAGCGGGGGCCCGGGCCAGCGTCACGGGGGGCCGAGCCGGTGCTCGTGTCAGAATCTCTCCTCCTCCAGCCTGCGGAATCGCTCGCATGAGTTCGCCCCTCTTCCTCATAAGTCCATTCCTGTGACCGCGGCACCGACCACGTCTTCGAGCGCTGCCAAGGCGTCAGGCATCGTCCTGCTCACGTTGGCGACGGGCCAGTTCGTGATGGCCCTCGACACGACGGTGATGAACACGGCGATCGCGACGGTCGCCGACGACCTCGGGACGACCGTGACCGGGATCCAGACGGCGATCACGCTCTACACGCTGGTGATGGCGTCGCTGATGATCACCGGCGGGAAGGTCGGGCAGATCATCGGCCGGAAGCGCGCGTTCTCGATCGGCTGCGTCATCTACGCGTGCGGGTCGCTCACGACCGCGCTGTCCCAGAACCTGACGACGCTGATCATCGGCTGGTCGTTCCTCGAGGGCCTCGGCGCGGTGCTGATCATGCCGGCGATCGTGGCGCTCGTCGCCACGAACTTCGGACGGTCGGAACGGCCGCGTGCGTACGGGCTTGTCGCCGCCGCCGGCGCGATCGCGTGCGCGCTGGGGCCGGTGATCGGCGGCGCGTTCACCACCTACTGGTCGTGGCGGTGCGTGTTCGCCGGCGAGGTCCTGATCGTGATCGTGATCCTTCTTCTGGCACGGCGGATGAACGACACGCCGCCGCGAGAAGAGCGTCAAGCTCGACCTGGTCGGCACGGCGCTGTCGGCGGCCGGCCTCGGCCTGATCGTGTTCGGCATCCTGCAGCTCGGGCACCTGGGGCTTCGTGCATGCCCAAGGCCGGGGCTCCCGAGTGGCTCGGGCTCTCGCCGGTGATCTGGCTCATGCTCGGCAGGCGGCGTGCTGCTCGCTCCTGTTCGCTGCCTGGGAGAACCGGCGCCTCGACCGCGGCGAGGGTGCGCTCATCGACCCGGCCATGCTGCGCAACCTCCAGCTGCGGAACGGCGTCATCCTGTTCCTCTTCCTGTTCCTCGTCCAGGCCGGGATCTTCTTCGTCGTCCCGCTGTTCCTGTCGGTCGCGCTCGGGCATGTCGGCAGTGGCGACGGGCGTTCGGCTGCTTCCGCTCTCGCTGATGTTGCTGCTGTTCGCAGTCGGAGTGCCCAAGCTGTGGCCGGACGTGTCGCCGCGGCGGGTGATCCGCCTCGGATTCATCGCGCTGTTCGTCGGGCTGGTGCTCCTGGTCGCCCTGCTCGACTACGGCGCCGGTGCGGAGATCGTCACCTGGCCGCTGTTGCTCGCCGGCGCCGGGATCGGCGCGATCGCCTCCCAGCTCGGGAGCGTGACCGTGTCGGCGGTGCCCGACGAGCAGAGCGGGGAGGTGGGCGGGCTGCAGAACACCGGCACACAGCTCGGCGCATCGATCGGCACCGCACTGGCGGGCGCGGTGCTCATCTCCGCGCTGACCGACGTCGTTTCTCACCGGCATCGCGGACAATCCGGCCGTTCCCGATCGCGTCGTCGCCAAGGCGGAGACGAGCCTCGCTGCTGGAGCCCCGTTCATCTCGGACGCCGACCTCGAGGCTGCACTCAAGGACGCGCACGTCCCCCCACGCGACGAGTAACGCGATCGTGGACGAAAACGAGAAGAGCCGCATCGACGCCCTGCGCATCGCCGTGTCCGTCCTAGCACTGATCACGCTGCTGGCGCTGCCGTTCACGCTGCGGCATCCCGAAAGTACAACCCGGCGCCCAGGCTGCGTCCGGCTCACCACCGACATAGCCCGCCCCTTACGACCTCAAGCAGCAGCTTTAGGCGTCGTCGTAGCGCAGGAAGACCCCGCCGCCCCGCTAGTCGCCCTCAGCCGGCGTGTCAGGTGCCATCGCAGGGCGTCGCCGACCGGTTCGCTGGCGAATCGCCCGCGAGCTCGCCCACATCGAGGGAACGGTTTGAGGCGACCCAGCTACAGCAGTCTTGCTAGTCAGAACTCGAGTAGTGGCTCGAACGGTCCGCCGCCAGGATGGAATGACGGCCTTTGCCACCGCTGAGCGCAGTGCTGCTCGAGGTAGCCGCCTGACCTCTCAGGCGCCGGGGACGACCAGACCCGACTCGTAGGCGACGACCACCGCCTGTGCCCGGTCTCGCAGCCCGAGCTTACGGAGCACGTGGCTCACGACTCGCGAAGCACCGAGGTCGGCGACCTCCAGAACACGGCCACCAACCCCGGGGCCTCGATCGGCACCGCCCTGGCGGGCTCGATCCTGATCTGACGCTGACGAGCTCGTTCCTCGCCAACGTCGAGCAGAGCCCGGCGATCCCCCAGTCGGTGAAGGACCAGGCCCAGACGGAGCTCGTCGGCGGGGTCCTGTTCGTCTCCAACGCCGACCTCGAGCAGGCGCTCGACGAGGCCGGCGCGAGCTCGGCCGTCGCCGACGCGGCGATCGAGGCCAACGCCGAGGCCCGCATCGACGGCCTCAAGTCCGCGCTCCTGATCCTCGCCCTGCTCGCGCTGATCGCGCTCTTCTTCACGCCGAAGATCCCGCGGAGCCCGCCGGGCTCGCCGGCGCCTGCGTAGGCCCGGGGTCGCGGGCCCGAGTCCAGAGGAGGTCGAGCACGACCGCGAGCGCCGCGACGGCGAGGATTGCGCATCGATGAGCAACAGTGCCGTACTAGGTCGGTGGCTCGTCGGCGGGGGGCGGCTGGAGCAAGTCCTGAAGCTGCGTCACCTGCTCGCGGATGAGAGCGGTCGAGTACGAAAGCTGCTCCTCGCTCGGGGGCGGTGAGCTGAGCCGTAAGGCTCTGTCAGCTTCGAGCGCCCCTGCCAGCTCGTCCAGGCGCTCCCGCAAGCGGGCCGCGGATGTTCTCGACCGATCGTCGGCCGCGCGCCCCTCGAGCGACCGCGCCTCGGCGGCGAGAGCCTGGATGTGGCCGGTCACGACGGAGCCCTCCCTCACGACGTCGTCCATCGCGACGAGGGAGCGCCGAGCGAGATCGTCCAGCTGACTCGACCAAGAGGCATTTGCGGCCCGTCGCCGTCTCCATACGACGAGCCCGACGACCAAGGCCGCGAGAGCGAGTCCGAGGGCAAGGGCGATCCAGCCCCACGGCGTTCCGCTCTCGGACGACGTCGCCTCGGGCGCCACCGCCTCTGTTGGGCTCGTGTCGGCGTCTGTCGTGGGAGCCTCGGCAGTCGCCCCTGGCACGGTCTCCGTTCGCGTCGAAAGTGTCGGCACCGTCAAGCTTGGCCGCGTGCCGGTAGGCAGCTCCGTCACGCCCGACAAGCCCGTCACGCTGCTCAGGCCTCCTCCCCCGCAGCCCCCAAGGAGGTAGCCGGTGACCGCCGCGAAGGCGAGAACCGAGCCGATGCGCAGAGCCCGATGCAACGCTTTCCGGCGATCTGACCTCGTCATCGGAAGGGCACCGGAGCCGGGCTCAGGGACACCATCGGGCGAGCGTAGCGAAGGACCCTTGTCATTTGAAATGTCGACCGGGGTCGACGTGCCGCCCGCGGGCGGATTCTGCGGTCGACATGACGGCGCGACCCTAAAACAGTCGCTTTCAACGATCAGCCCGCCCGAGCTCGGGTAGCGAACTCCGAGCTTGACGCAGACGTAGCCGAGCAGGGAGGCGACCACGCCGCCGATGAGGAATGAGATCCACACGGCTGCGCCGGCGATCGCCCCCGCCTCTCCGAGCAGCACGAAGCGCCTGGGCTCCTTCAGCTCGCTCCGCCATCTACGCCTCCATTGTCCTCAGTGGAAGATCATCACCTTCAGGCCGACGACGAGAAGCCCGAGGGCGAGGTTGGCTGCAACGGCAAGCGCCGTCCCGGAACGGCCCAAGCCCTCGACGCGCGCGTAGCGAACTCCCTGGACGACGAGCACGACGAGCCCGATCCCGAACGCGAGCCAGATGGCGGTGCGCTCCCGCAGGAGTCCGACGGCGCCGAGCAGGAGCGCCGTTATCGGGAGGGCCGCCGCGAGCAGGATCCCCAGCTCACGTTGGCCGATCCGTTTCAGATCGGCGAATGTGGCCCGCTGCCCGCACTCGATGCTCTCCGACAGCGCGTGCGACGTGA
>CAVUAR010000002.1:0-812992 GCA_963739525.1 uncultured Actinomycetes bacterium
CGCGCTCCTCGCCCGAGGCGAGAGCGGAGACCTGGTCGAGGCGATCTCGGGGCACTGTCGCGGCGGTGCCCGGGTCGTGGCCCGCGAGTCCGAGGCGGCGATGCTCGGCGCCGCAACAACCCCGGGCGCAGGTCGAGCGCCGTTCGTCCTCGACCTCGGCGGCGGCACCGTCGACCTCCACAGAGCCGATGGGGCCGTCTCGACGGCCGGGGGAGGAGACCTCGTGACCCGCATCTGCGCGGGCCTTCTTGGCTCGAACCTCGCGCTTGCCGAGCGGGCGAAGCGCCATCGCTCGGTACGGGTCGAGACACCCTTCGCGCTCCACCACGAGGACGGAAGCAGGACGTTCCTCGGTGAGCCGGCCCCGCCGGCCACGCTCGCCCGCCTGTGCGCGCTCGACGGGAGCGGAGCTCGTTCCTCTGCCGGCGCCGCTCGCGCCCGAGATCTGGCGAGGCCTTCGCCGGAGGGCGAAGCGAGACGTGCTGGGCGGGAACCTCAGGCGCGCGCTCGATGCAGCAGGGGGGCTTCCCCACGGCGCGCTTCTCCTCCTCGTCGGGGGCTGCGCCACCGACGCAGAGGTCCTCGACCTCGTCGCCACCGAGGTCGAGGACCGTGACCTCGCGATCGCGCGCGGCAACGTCCTCGGACGCCACGGCCCGCGGGCAGCGGTGGCGGTCGGCCTCGTGCTCACCTTCGTGCAAGGCGGTGCTCGCTGAGGGACCCGCTCGTCCTGGCGCTGCTTACGGAAGCTGCCCCGCGGAGGGCTCTTGCCGCCGGGTTCGAGGAGGAAGGCGTTCCGCTCCAGGTCGTCGTGGCCGAAGGCTCGCCTGAAGTCCTCGCCCGCGAGGCGTCGAAGAAGGCGGCGCTCGGCATCGGTCTCGGCGGAGACGACGAGTGCCTCGTCCTCGTCCTCGCCGCCTGGCCGGGTCGTCCATACCTGGAAGCAGGCGTCACCGAGGCTCGCGCAATGGGTCACGACGCTGCCCGGATCGCCGCACGGCGCCCGCTTCGAATCCTCGTCGAGGCCGGGCCCGGCGTCTACGTGTCGTAGACGATGACGCTTCGAGCCGTCTCGCCGGCTTCCATCCGGCGAAGGGCGTCGTTGACGTCGTCGAGCGCGCAAGGCGTGATGAGCGGATCGAGCCGCAGCTTGCCGCTGCGATAGAGCTCGACGAGCAGCGGAAGGTCGCGGAGCGGGACGCAGGCCGTACCACGACCCGCGCACGCAGCGCTCCTCGAGGGTCGTTGTCAGCGCGTCGAGGGGGATTCGGGCGTCGGGCGGGGCCATCCCGATCAGCACCGCCTGCCCGCCCCGGCCGGTCAGTGCGAGCGTCGTCTCGATCGTGCCCGGGCGGCCGAGCGCTTCGAAGGCGTGGTCCACCCCACCAGGCACGAGCTCGTGGACGGCGGCAACCGGATCCGCAGCGCTGGCGTCCACGACCTCGGTGGCGCCGAGCTCGCGAGCGAGCTCGAGCTTCGCCGAGACGACGTCGACCGCAACGATCGTCGTCGCGCCCGCGATGCGTGCGCCCTGGACGACGTTCAAGCCCACGCCTCCGCAGCCGACGACAGCGACCGAGTCCCCGGGCGACGTGCGCCGTGTTCAGGACCGCGCCGACACCGGTAATGACGGCGCAGCCCATGAGCGCCAGCTCGGTGAGCGGGAGGCTCGCATCGACCTTGACCGCGGTCCGGGCCGGGACGACCGACCGCTCCGCGAACGACGAGGTGTTGTAGTGGTGCACGGGCTGCCCGTCCCGGTGAAACCGGCACATGCCGTCCTCCAGCGTCGCGTCGTACCAGGCTGTGTTCTCGCACCGGTTCGGCCACCCGCGCACGCATTGACGGCAGTGGCCGCAGTAGGGAAGCCAGGTGAGGAGGACGTGGTCGCCCGGCGCGAAGCCGCCGACGCCGGGCCCGACCACCTCCACGATCCCGGCGCCTTCATGGCCGAGAACGACGGGAAGCGCGGATGGATGGATGCCCTGTGCCACGTGAGGTCGGAGTGACAGACGCCGCTGGCTGCCATGCGGACCTGCAACTCACCCGCCTTCGGGGGGTCGAGCTCGAGCTCCTCGCGACGAGCGGCTCCTCGAAGGCGTGAAGGACGGCCGCCCGCACTAGACGCCGCCGAGCACGACGAGCCGCTCCTCGGTCATCTCGCGCACGGTGTAAGCCGGGACCCTCCTTGGTGTTTCCGGATGCCTTCGTGCCTCCGTACGGCATCTGGTCGACCCGCCATTCGGGCGCCTCGTTGATCATCACGCTGCCGAACTCGAGTGCCGCCGCCGCCTTGACGGCCGGCTCGATCGAGCGCGTGAAGATCGCCGCCTGCAAGCCGTACTCGGTCGAGTTCGCCTGGGCGAACGCCTCCTCGATCGATTCGTAGGGGATGACCGAGCAGACCGGGCCGAAGATCTCCTGCGAGCAGACCTTCATCTCCGGCGTTACGCCCTTGAGGACAGTCGGACTGAGGAGCCCGCCATCCTCGTCGCCGCCCGTCACGATCTCGGCACCGGCTGCCAGCGCCTCCTGGAGCCACGACTTGATCCGCTCGCGGTTCGCGCCGTCGATCACCGGTCCGACATCGGTCGTCTCCTCGGCCGGATCGCCGACCTGCAGGGCCTCGACCTTGGGGACGAGCTGCGCGAGGAAGTCGTCCATGCACTCCCGCCGCACGTAGACGCGCTGAATCGAGACGCAGGTCTGTCCTGCGTACGAGAACGCGTGCGTCGCGACCTTCGAGGTCGCCAGGTCGAGATCGGCGTCCGGCTCGACGATCACCGGCGAGGCGTTTCCGAGCTCGAGCGTGACCTTCTTTCGTGCGCCGGGAGCGAAGGTCCCAGCCGACTTCGGCGGAGCCGGTGAAGGTGAGCATGCGAACCCGGTGGTCCTCGACGAGGACGTCTCCGACCTCGGCTGCCCGGCCCGGGAGGACGCTCAACCAGCCGGCGGGCAGACCTGCCTCGGCGGAGAGCGCAGCGAGCCGGAGAGACGAGACGGGCGTCTGGCTCGCGGGCTTGTGGACGACGGCGCACCCGGCGGCCAGCGCGGGCGCAAGCTTGTGGGCGACGAGGTTGAGCGGGAAGTTGAACGGCGTGATCGCGCCGACGATGCCGATCGGCACGCGCAGGGTCCACGCCGCATGGCCGTCGCCGGGCTGCGTCCCGCGGATCGGCACCGACTCGCCGGTGAGACGCCGCGCCTCGCCCGCAGCGAGCGCGTAACGTGCTGACCGCCCGCGCGGCCTCGACTCGGGCTGCCTTGAGCGGCTTGCCGGCCTCGGCGCAGATCGTGCGCGCGAGCTCGTCGGTGCGCTCGCGCAGGAGGTGCGAGATGCGCTCGAGGATCTCCGCCCGCTGCCACGGCGGGAGCGGCTCCTGCATCACCCGCTCCGCGGCGTCGATCGCCCGCCGGGCCTCCTGCCCGCCGGCACGGGCGATCGTCGCGAAGACCTCCCCGGAATGCGGCGACCGGACCTCGAAGGACTCGCCGGTCTCGAGCCACTCGCCCGCGAGGTAGAGCCGCTCGATCGTGGTTGGAGCTGTGACGGTCGCCATGGCGCCTCCTTTCAGCGCGCGGGCACGACCCGCACGGGTAGCGACTTGAAGCCGTTGATGAAGTTCGAGCTGAGCCTGACCGGATCGCCCGTCAGCTCGAAGCGAACCTTCCGGGCCAGGATCTCCTCGAGCAGGATGCGGATCTCGAGCCGGGCGAGGAAGGAGCCGAGACAGAAGTGCGGGCCGCCGCGCCCGAAGGTCACGTGCGGATTGGGCTGGCGCGCGACGTCGAACCGCTGCGGATCCTCGAACACCTCCTCGTCGAAGTTGGCGGCGACGTACCAGAGCGCGACGCGATCCCCAGCCTGAATGGGCACGCCGCGGATCTCGGTGTCGCGCGTCGCCGTACGCCGGAAGTAGATGATCGGCGTCCCGTAGCGAAGGATCTCGTCGACCGCGGTCGGGACGAGCGACGGGTCGGCCTCGAGCCGGGCGAACTCCTCGGGGTGCTGCATGACGGCGAGGATGCCTTGCGAGATCCCCGTCCTGGTCGTCTCGTTGCCCGCGAAGATGAAGAGTTCGAAGAAGTTCGAGTACTCGGTCTCGTCGAGTCGTTCTCCATCGACTTCTGCATGGACGAGGCGCGACACGAGGTCGTCGGTCGGGTTCCTGCGCCGCTCCTCGCCGATCTTCCGCCCGTACTCGAACACGTAGTAGGCGGCCGGGGTCCCGAAGGGAAGCAGTCTCGGCTCGATGTCCGTCGGGTACTTGTCGGGATCCGGGCGGTACTCCGGATCGGTGGCGGCGGCCATCTCGCTCGTCAGCTCGATCAGCATGGGCGCGTCTTCCTGTGGGAGCCCGAGGATCGAGAGGAGAACGGTGATCGGCACCGGCTCGGAGATCTGGGTCACCCAGTCGAACTCGCCCTGGGCAATCGCCTTGTCCAGCAGGTCGCACACGATCGTTCGGGTGTAGTCCTCGTACTCCTTGACCTTGCTCCGCGTGAAGGCGTAGCTGACCAGCTTGCGCAGGCGGGTGTGCGCGGGCGGATCGGTTTCGATGAGCGACTGCCGCGCTGCGAGTGCATCCGGCTCGCGATCCTCGAGCGCGATGTGGCCGACCTGAGAGGAGAAGGCGACCGGGTCCTTTCCGACCGCGAGGACGTCGGCGTGCTTCGACAGGAGCCAGAAACCTTCCCTCGCCCCCGGCCAGGGGTGCCAGTGCACGGGGTCGTGCGCCCGAAGGGCGGCCAACGTCTCGTGCGGAACCCCCTGCGCGTAGACACGCGGGCTCGCGACGTCGACGTTGGCGAGGTCCCTTGCGCGACGCTCATCGCTTCTCACCACCCGCTCGCTCCAGGGGACGCCGGTCGCCCGCCACGCGGCCGAGGCCGAGCCAGAGCGCACCGGTGGATGCTACGTGGCGGATCATCGCAGCTCGCGCCTGCGCCGGCCGTCGAGCGGCGATCGCGCGCAGGATCTCTCGATGCTCGCGGTCCGAAAGCTGGACCACCGCCTCCGGCACCGAGCCGAGCTTCGCGAGCCGGTAAACGTCACCGCGGACGTCGGCGACCTGCTCGACGAGCCGCCGCGAGCCCGACGCATCGGCCACGATCAGATGGAAGAGCGCATCGCGCTCACTCCAGGGATCGAAGCTTCGAATCTCCCTCATCTCCAGGACGAGTCTCTCGAGGTATGCGATCTGCTCCTCGGTTGCCCGCTCGGCCGCGAGCCACGCCGCCCCGCCCTCGATCACCCGACGATAGTCGACGAGATCGCGAACTTCGTCCGAGCTCGGCAGAGGCCCGTCGCCGAGCACGTCGTCGGGCGAACCATGAGGGCTGACTACGTCCCGCCGCCTCGCCCCCTTCGTGTCTCGACAAGGCCGGCGCTCCGCAGGATCCCGAGCGCGCTCCGGAGCGTCACGGGCGAGATGCCGAGATCGACCGCGAGCTGCCCTTCAGGCGGCAGCCGGTACCCGGTCGAAGGAGGCCGATACCGATCGCTCGACCGAGGCGCGCGACCGTGTCAGCGACTGCGCTCCCCTGCCGAACGGGCGTGTAGACCGCCTGCTCGAGCAGCCGGCGGAGTGCCTCGTCCGTCGCGATCGTCACGACGCGTCCTTCTCCGACGCATCCTCGGCGACGGCGAGGATCACTCCTCGAGCTCGTAGCTCCGATGAGCCTCGTGGACGTGATCGTTCACGGCCTCGACGAGCTCCTCGTCCGAGTCGGCAGTGACCACTTCGCCGCATCCGACTTCGAGGCACTGCCACTGGCGCCGCATCAGCCCGCCTCGACCCCCACGACGAAGTCGATGTCGGGATCGAGAATTTGATCGACGAGCGACTGGTCGGGCGAGATCCCCATCTCGCGGCACCGGTTCAGATAGTGGCGGACTTTCTGACGCTGGTACTTGCAGATCGAGGCCGGGAGACCTTGCGCTGGTACTCGAGCATCCCGACCGCGTTGGCCCGGTATTCGTCGATCACCTCGTGGGCGAGCGCCTCGTAGGCGGGGTTCTTCTCGATGAGGATCTTGCAGGCCTGGGTTCCGAACGTGATGTGCCGCCCCTCGTCGCCGAGGATGTTCCTGAATCCCTGCCGCAGCGCGGGAAGAACGTCCCAGAGGTTCGTCGTGTCGATCACGATCTCGTAGGAGGGCATGGTCAGGACGCCCTCGATCCACGCACAGTAGAGCGTCGCGAACTGACGAAGGCGCCCTCGATCGCGCGCTCGTCACCCGACTCGACCGCGGCCGGATGAGCGGCGTCCGTACCTCGGCAACCCCTCGTACACGGGCTCGCCGGACCGTGAAGCGACCGGTGGGGTCGACCGTGTGGTCACGAAGCGGCCAGAAACGGGCCTTCTCGGCCGGCGTGTGGAGCTCGGGCACCTGCGCATGCCAGAGCGCGAAGAACTCGGAGTGGCGGGCTTCCTCCAGCATGAAGGTCGAGAGGTACATGACCCAGTCGAAGCGCCGAGGGCGTGAGCTGCGGCGAGCATGGGCAGGAGCTCGTCCGTGACCTCCTGCTCGCCAGCTTCGAAGCGTACGGTGATCGTGGGCGATCCCGTTTCGCTGCTCGTGGGTCATCCTCGCCCAATCCGCGTGATCGGTGGCGTAGTCGAGGTAGCTTCGCGTCCCAGACTTTTCTGGTCGCCTTCTCGTACTTCCGGTAGATCGGGCCCGCCATGATCTCGGGGTCGAGCCGGAAGCGAGTCTCGACCGGCCGAATCTCGGCGAAGATCGTCACGATCTCTCCTTCTTCACGGGAAGGCGATAGAATAACACTGAAACCGTAGGTTTTACCTACGGGACGAGGACGATCCGGCCCCGCGCTTGCCCGCCACGCACCAGCTCGTGAGCCTCCTGAGCTCGTTCGAGCGGCATCGTGTCGATCGTGTACTCGAGCCGCTCGCGGTGGGCAAGCTCGATCAACTCGGCCAGCTCGTCTCGAGATCCCCAGATGCTCGACATGAAGTGCGCCTCATGTGGCACAGCGCCCAGGCCGAAGGGAATGCGCCCGCCGAAGAGCCCGATCACGATCGCGATCCCCTGCCGATCCACGAGCCGAGCGGCATGCGCAAGCGAATCGTCCGAGCCGACGAAGTCGAGCACGGCGGTGTACGGGCCATCCAGGTCCTCCGGGGATGCCGCCTCCTCGGCGCCGAGCTCGAGCGCGCGTTCGCGCTTCTGAGGGGACGGATCGCCGACGTGCACGGACGCGTCCGTGAGCAAGCGGAGGTACTGGATTCCGAACTGGCCGAGACCGCCTGCGCCCAGAACGAGTGCCGTCGAGCCGGGAGCGAGCCACGGGCGCGCGTGCTTGACAGCCCGGTACGGCGTCAGCCCGCCGCAGCCGAGCGGCGCGGCCTCGACCGGGTCGAGGTCTCCGATCGGGTAGAGATAGCGGCGAGACGGCACGAGGACGTAGTCCGAGTACCCACCGTCCTGGAAGAGCCCCGCCTCGCGGGCGTCGGGGCAGATCATCTCCTCGCTGCGCTGGCAGAAGCGACACTCGCCGCATCCCCAGGGCGTGTAGACGAGCACGTTTCCGAGCTCATCGTCTTCGGCCGCGATCTCGTGCCCGAGGACGAGCGGAAGCTCCGAGCCGAAGAAGTTCTCGGCGACGTGCAGGTCGGAATGGCAGACGCCGCAGGCCAGCACGCGAACGACGGCCTGATCGGCGCTACTCGGCACCGGTACGGGGCGCTCTTCCACCTCGAGCGGCGCGTTGAACGAGCGAAGCACGACTGCCCGCATGGATCCCTCCGATTCCTTCGGCGGAAGTAAGCTGAAGCAAGTCAGCGAGGGCGCTACGATAACCGCCCTTTCCCACTCGTACCAAGGGAAGCGAGATGACGGTCGCCCAAACCAAAGAGAACGTCGAGGCCGCGAAGGACTTCCTCGAGCGCCACGACGTCCACACCGTGGAGTGCATGTTCGCCGACACATGGGGGATCCCCCGCGGCAAGCGCCTCTCCGCGAAGCACTTCCTCTCGACGGCCGGGGGCCCGGGCTTCGCGGTGGCGAACGTCGCTCTCACCTGGGACATGCACGGGGTGATCTTCCCGACGAGGTTCGTGAACGACGAGACCGGCTATCCGGACATGCACGTCGTCCCGGATCTGTCGACGCTGCGTGTCGCAGGCTGGCGCGAAGGCACGGCCTTCTGCATCTGCGACACGGTCGATCCCGCGACCCACGAGTCGATTCCCCTCGACGGCCGCGCGATCCTGCGGCGGGCGGTCGAGCGGGTGCAGGCACAGGGCTTCGAGCCGATCGCGGCGACGGAGCTCGAGTTCCACCTCTGCGCCCCCGACTGGACCCCTTTCTACTCAGGCACGCACTGCTATTCCATCGCCAAGGGCTCCCAGGTGGAGCCGGTCGTGAGCGACATCAAACGCGTCCTCGAGACCTCCGGGATCGAGGTCGAGGCGTGGAACGTCGAGTACGGCCCGGCGCAAGTCGAGGTGAACCTCGGGCACGGCCTGGCAATCGACATCGCCGACGCAACCGTGGTCTTCAAGTACGTGGTCAAGCAGACCGCCGAGGCGCACGGGTTGCGCGCGACCTTCATGCCGAAGCCGTATATCACCGAGGCGGGCAACGGGCTTCACATTCACCAGAGCCTTCTCGGAGACGACGGGCGAAACGCGTTCGCGAATGCCGACGACGATCCGCCCCTTCGATCGAAGCTGATGCGCCGCTACCTGTCCGGGCTCTTGGCCCACCAGATCGAGCTGCAACCGATCAACTGTCCGACGATCAACTCCTACAAGCGCGTGGAGGACTACTCGTTCGCGCCGACGCAGGTGAGCTGGGGCCTCGACCATCGCCTCGTGGCCGTTCGCTCGGTCGTCGACCATGGAGACGCGAACCGGCTCGAATGTCGCTGGGCCTCGGCCGACGCAAATCCCTACCTCGTGGTCGCCGGCTGTCTCGCCGCCGGCGCAGACGGCCTCGCGAACGACTACGACACGCCGCCCATCGTCACCGGCGACCCGCACGTCGACGCCTCGCTGACGCGGCTCCCCACTCAGCTCGCCGACGCCCTGCCCGCCTTCGAAAAGAGCCGGTTCGCCCGCGATCTGTACGGCGACATGTTCGTGGACGTCTACCTCGTGATGCTGCGGCACGAGCTCGAGCTCTTTGCCAGACACGTCACCGACTGGGAGCGCGAGCGCTACCGCGAGGTCATGTAGCGAGGAGCTCGCGCAGAACGTCGTCGATCTCGGCGGTCTCCGCCTCGGTGGCGCCCCACGCGTAGTGGCCCCAGGTGCTCTCGACGACGCGGAGCTCGCTCTTTCGAACAAGTCGCTGCTCGTCCTCACAGTCGGCCACCGGGAACCAGGCATCGTGAGAGAACGCCGTGACGACCGTGCGCGCGGAGATGCGGCCGAGTGCGGCCGGGAGGTCTCCCGCCGCGTGGCGTGAGACGTCGGCAAGGCGCCACTTGGCCAGTTGGCAAAGGAGATCGGCGACTCCGAAGCGGCCATAGTCCTGCTCGAAGAGACGCGTGACCAGGTCGTCGACGGAGACGAAGCCCGCACTTCGCCATGCCTCCTGCCTGAAGAACTCGGCGGACAAACCGGTCGCCGCCCAGAAGTGGGCATGCTGGTCGGTCCCGCCCACCCGAAGCGCTTCGGCGGAGGCCGCGACGAGAAGGTCGTTGGCGGGCGTCGTCCGGGCGAGCCCGGCGAACGCGGCCAGGCGCCGGACCATGTCGGGGAAGCGGACTGCCCACTCATACGCTTGCTGGGCGCCCATGGAGAACCCGAGCACGAGCTCCAGCCGCTGGACGCCCAGGCGCCCCGTGAGCAGCCGGTGCTGAGCGGCGACATCGTCGCCGATCGTAAGCGCCGGGAAGTCGCCCGCGGTGTTGCTTGGCGACGACGAGACACCGTTCCCGAACTGGCCGGGGCAGACGACGAACAAGCGCGCGGGGTCGAGCGGGCGGCCCGGCCCGATCCACCCGTCGAGCGACGAAGGCGTGCCGGCGTACATATGCGGGAAGAGGATCGCGTTGTCCCGGGCCGGCGAGAGCGACCCGTGCGTCCGGTAGGCCAGCCGCGCGTCCGGCAGCCTGCCGCCGAGCTCGAGCTCGAGGTCGCCGAGCTCGAAGACGTGATCCTCGGGCACCCCTGCTTCGGTCAGAGGCCGTGCCAGTCCTGGAGGTGCGAGCGCACGTGCGGCGGGAGGGCCTCCGGCGGGTAGTAGCGGTCGTAGAACTCGACGTCCAGGTGGGCGGACTGGTACCAGACCGTCATCAGGAACGGATCGATGGTGGCCGGGAACCGCCCGTACGTGTCCCAGATGTAGCGGCAGAGCGTCTTCGTCGCCTCGACCGCCTCGTCAGACGGACGCGGGACTCCGCGGGCGATCTCGGACGAGCGCCATGGGATCTGCTGCGAGTCCGGCGCGGAGAAGATCCCCTCCTCGCCCCAGCGTCGGTCGAGCACGTGGTCGACCGCGGCGTCCATGTCCGCGTGGAACGGCGGGCACGAGCCCTCGAAGATTCCCTCCAGACCCACCGGGATCTCCTCGCCGCCTCCGACGGGCGCGTCGTCTGGAACCCGGTGGAAGGTGAATCCGAGCGATCCACACGTCCCCTGTCCGCCGATCTCGTGCCAGTACTTCTCACCCCCGAGCGTGACGCGTCCCTTCCCTCCCGAGAACGGGTGCCCTCCGACCCCGAGCGCCTGCGTCGCGATCATCAGGTTCTGGACCACGAGGCCCTCCTCGACGCCGTTCATGTCCACCATCTGCCAGCGCTCGAAGTCCGCGAGGTCGACGGGATGCTCGGAGCCGAGGAGCCCTGAGCGCACGAACGGTCGCAGCGGATCATTGCCGAGTCGCCTGTCGACGATGTAGTAGCCGTGAGGCCGGTCGAAGTAGAGCAGCATCGCCGAGATGCACTGCCGGGTCACGTCGGAGACGGGAATGAAGACCGTCGCTCCTTCGGTGTTCACGAGCCACTCGTTGAACTTGAAGAGGTTCGGCCGCCGCCGCGGAATGTCGAGGCGCCCGTCCTGGAGCTTGACCGCGCGGCGGTAGAGCTCGTGGCGCTCCTCCTGCGTCTGGAGCTGCACGTAACGCTCCGGCTTGACGTCCCGCTGCGGGAGGACGAAGACCCCGTCGTCGTTCGTCCAGAAAAGCTCCGTTCCGTGGATCGCCAGCGGGCTCGGAAAGCTGCGACCCGTGAACGACGCGAGCTTGTCGGCGCCGGTAGGCCCGTCCTCGCCGGTGCGAAACGGCCACTCTTCGCGCACGACGCCCGTGATGCCGGTCGCCGCTGCGACGAGGATCGCTTCTTCCTCGTAGGCGAGGGGAATCGGCTCCTTTTCGGAGCGGAAGGCGAGCGGCCCCGTGAGCTCGGCGCCGAGAGCGAAGCGACGGGCGCGCCGTGTGAAGATGGCTTCGAGCGCCGGGAAGGCGAAGGCCGCCTCGAGAGCCTCGGGTCGGATGGTCGGACGCCCTCTCGTCGTTGTGACAGCCATGAGGCCTCCCGCGCGGAAACGTCCCCTCGACTCTATACCCGAGGGTCGATTAGCGTCCCGGCCGTGAAGCCCATCGTCGTCATCGAGCAGGAGCACTCCCTCCGGGGCCTGGGCCTCCTCGGCGAGCGACTCGAGGATTCCAGGCCTCCCGTACCGCAGGCTCCGGGCGTGGGACGAGCGCATCGAGGACATCGACGTGGACGACATCGCCGCTCTCATCCCACTGGGCGGGAACGCGCACGCATGGGATGAAGAAGCCGTCCCGCTCCTGCGGAACGAACGTCTCCTCCTCGAGGAGGCCGTGGAACGCGACGTGCCCGTCCTCGGGATCTGCCTCGGGGCCCAGGTACTCACGCGCGCCCTCGGCGGCACCGTCGCCCGCGCACCGGAGCCAGAGCTCGGGTGGCTCGAGATCGAGCCGACGGACGCGGCGGCCGAGGATCCGCTTCTCGGTCACCTCGAGCGCCCGACCGGCGTCTACCAATGGCACTACGACGTCTTCGAGCCCCCTCCTCGTGCTCAGGTGCTGGCGAAGAGCGCCCAGGCGCCGAACCAGGCCTTCCGGGTGGACGGCGCGGACGCGTGGGGAATCCAGTTCCATCCTGAGGCAAGCCCGGACCTGTGGGAGCTGTGGATCGAGAGGCACCCGGTCGAGGTGGCGGAGTCCGGAGTCGACGTCGAGACGCTGCGGAAGGCCGTCTACGCGGGCGCAGAGGAGACGCTCGGGTTTCGCACGAGGTTCTTCGACGCGTTCATCGACTGCGTGCGGGACCGGTGGCACGCGTAGCCCTCCTCGGCTGCGCGACCGGGATCGGCGCGGCCGGCGCCCGCCTGCTTGCCGAGAGGGGAGACCGCCTCGCCCTCGGCGACATCAATGGTGCGGGGCTGGAGGACCTCGGGCATGACCTCGACGCGAAGACCGTCGTCCTCGACGCTTCCGACCCCGAGGCAGTACGCGGGTTCGTGGACGGGGCGGCGGCCGAGCTCGGCGGTCTCGACGCCGCGTGGTCCAACCTCGGCGTCCAGATCGCCGCCACTGCCGAGACAGTGACGGTCGAGGAGCTCGACCTCTCGTGGGCGATCAACGTACGCGCACACGCCGTACTGTGCGGCGCGGCCATCCCGCACCTGCGCGCGGCGGGTGGCGGCGCGATCCTCGTCACGGCGTCCAATGCCGCGCTTCTTTCCGAGGCCGGCATGCTGCCCTACACGGTCACGAAGGCGGCGGCTGTCGCGCTCGCGCGTCAGGTGGCGAGGGATTTCGCCCCCAGCGGGATCCGCGTGAACGCGCTCTGCCCTGGCTGGGTGGACACCCCGTTCAACGAGCCCGCGTGGCATGCGTACGGAGGGCGCGAGAGGTTCCTCGACGCAGTGCCGGACCTCGTGCCGCTGCGGCGCATCTCGACGCCGGAAGAGATCGCGCGTCTCGCCGTGTTCCTGCTCTCCGACGATGCCGCCTATGTGACCGGTCACGCGTTCGTCGCTGACGGCGGGGAGCTTCTCGTCGTCTGACGGCTCTAGACCTTCAGCTCGATCTCGATGAACGCCACCTCGGTCTCGCCGGCGTTGACGACGTCGTGCTCGATCACGGCCTGGCGGTAGTACGCGCGCCCGGGAACGAGTTCCGCCTCGTCCGCGCCCGACGAGCTCTCGAGCCGGATCGTCCCACCGGCCACGGGAACGATCACGTAGTCCAGCTCGTGTCGATGCCAGCCCGTCGCCTCGCCCGGCGCAAAGCGCCATTCGGTCACTCGGACACGCTCGTTGTCGACGTGCACGCTCGAACTCGCCTGCGGACGAATCACCTCTCCGACTTTACACTTGACCCATGAGCGACTGGACGACCGTCGGTCCTGCCGAAACCCGCTCGGATCTGAGCGCCGCCTGGCTGGCGGGGATCGAGGTCGCTCTCGCAAGGCTGCCCGACGGGTCGTGGGCGGCGTTCGACAACAGCTGCACGCACGAGGAGTGCCCGCTTGCGGACGGCGACCTGGTAGGGGGGCAGATCACGTGCTACTGCCACGGCTCCACGTTCGACGTCCGTACGGGTGAAGTCCTCGAAGGCCCGGCCGAGGAACCGCTGGTCGTGTTCCCCGTGCAGGTCGTCGACGGCGAGCTGCGGGTATTGCTGGAGCCATGACCGCCGCTGCCCAAGCCTCGCTCGACAGCATCGACCTGACGGACCTCGACCGCTGGGCCGAAGGGGTCCCGCATGAATGGTTCGCGCTCCTCCGGGACGAGCAGCCCGTCTTCTGGCAGGAGGAACGGGACGGACGCGGCTTCTGGTCGCTGACCCGTTACGACGACGTGCTCGCCGCGTCGAAGGACTACGCCACCTTCTCGTCGGAGCTCGGCGGCACCTCGCTCATGGATCTGACTCCGGAGCAGGTTCAGTCCCGCATGTCGATGCTCGACTCGGATCCGCCACGGCACACGAGGCTTCGGAACATCGTCAACAAGGCGTTCACCCCTCGTGCCGTCAACCCGTACGAGGACAGGATCCGGTCGCTCTTCCGGGAGGTGCTCGATGCCGAGCTCGTACGAGGCGAGCTGGACTTCGTCGACGCCGTCGCCATCGAGCTGCCGATGCGGATCCTCTGCGAGCTCATGGGCGTCCCGCTCGAGGACCGTCGGTACCTCGTGGAGCTGGGGAACCGCATGCTCGGCAACACCGACCCGGACCATGCGGGGCGTGAGTTCGTCGCCGGCGAGGCGGACCTCTCCGCCTACGCCCACCTGCCGTTCTCCAGCCCAGCCGCGCCCGAGATGTTCGCCTACGCGAACGCGGCTCGCGGCCGACCGCCGGCGCCAACCTCGCGAAGACCTCACGACGAGACTGCTCGAGACAGGGCCGGACGGCGACCACCTGTCGGAGCACGAGTTCGATCTGTTCTTCCTCCTGCTCGTCACCGCCGGGAACGAGACGACTCGCCACGCCATGTCGAACGGCCTCCTGACGCTGCTCGAGCATCCCGACCAACTGGAGCGGCTCATCGCCGACCCCGGACTCGTTCCGACCGCCGTCGAGGAGATCCTGCGCTGGACACCCTCGCTGCTCCATTTTCGCCGCACCGCGACCCGGGATCTCGGGCTGCACGGCCGAACGATCCGGGAGGGCGACAAGGTGGCTCTCTGGTACGTGGCCGCAAACCGGGACGAGCGCCAGTTCCCGGAGGCCTCGCGGTTCGACATCGCCCGCGACCCGAACAAGCACCTCGCCTTCGGGCTGGGCAGCCCGCACTACTGCCTCGGGGCGCACCTCGCGCGACTCGAGCTGAGGGTCTGGCTCGAGGAGATGCTTCCCTCCCTCGGCCGAATCGAGCTCGCGGGATCGCCGCGGCGCCTCCGCTCGAACTTCTTCCACGGCGTCAAGAGCCTGCCGATCCGGGTGGGCTAGCGTCGACGCGCCGCCTCCGGCGCCAGAAGCGGATCGCGAGCACCGCCGCAAGCACGAGCGCGCCGGTGAGCGCGTACGAGATGATCCGAATGCTCACGGACGTCTTCGTCTTCGCGGTCACGAGGATCGATCCGGCCGGAAAGAGCGGATGGCCACTTGCCGCGCCGGTGCAGCGCGGACACGAAACGACCGCTTCGTACAGGCCGGCGGGCACGTCCGGAACCTGAAACGTGACCTCGTTGCCCACGTGACCGATGGGCGCGGGCGGCAAGTTCCGCTCGGAAACGAAGTCCGCGACGATCGGCAGGCGCACGAGACCGACTTCCGCGCCGAGCGACCTGCGAGCCGAGCTCGCGGTCGCTTCGGGCGACAACGGCGTCGCCCACCTGGCCGCCGGGGGGATCGAACGTGAACCAGACCGGACTTCGAAGACACCGCAGCAAGTCGTCGAAGGCCGGCTTGTTGGAGAACCCCTCGTAGGGGCACACCGAGGCCACCAGGAACGCTTCGCTCGGCCTGCCCGAGACGCCGACGGCGAGAGCCGGATCGACGCCGTCGATGCGTCTGACGGTGACCTGACGCCCGTTCAGCCTTGCGGAGCCCAGCGACCCGGCCAGCGGGACCTTCCCCTGAGGGCTCGGCTGCGATGGATAGCTCACACCCGTGTAGCGGCGGCCCTCGAAGACGAGTGGTCGAAGGAGGCAGTCCCAGTACGGCGGCCCAACGTAGTTGTCGCAGCGCCGGCCGAGGACGAAGAGCGTTCGCGGACGCCCCTGCACGAGCACGCCGACACCGGGCTCGAGCGATCCGGCCGTGAGGACCTGGACGGAGTTACGCTGACGCTTGCAGCCGTCCGCGCTCGCCGGCCGGTCCACGGACCCGCTGCCGAGGCCTTCGCCGGCAGCGATTTCCATTCCGGGCGGAATCGCCTTCGAGATGTAGGCCACGTGGTTGAAGCTCAGGAAGGTTGCGGTCGGGCACGTGGAGGCGGCCCGCGCATTCTGCCCGGCCCCCAGCCCCGCTACGGCGGCTGCGGCGGCGGCGACGAGGATCCGGGCAGCGCGCACGACCGCGATGATACGGGGCGAAACTCAGTGACCGGCGCGCCGGGCGAGCTCCTGCTCCCGCGCCTCGCCGGGAAGCGGCATGTCCTCTGCCCGCCGGTCCTCATAGGTCACCGAGCAGGGCCCTCCGGAGCCGCCGACGTCGAGTTCCGACCTCCATTCGAGAAGACGCCAGGTTCCGATCGGGCTCGTCTCGACGCGAACGACCGGCAAGGTCTGCGGCTCGTCGATGAGCAGTGGAAGCGCCGCGACGTCACCGCCGACCAGCCGTGGGCGGCGCGCCTCGACCGTCCAGCGAAACGCGACGAAGGTCCCCTCGAGGGCGCGTGGGAGCTCGTCGGGAAGCTCGAAGGCGAAGTGCTGCCAGTTGGCCTGCTCGAGCGGCTCGAGCTCGGCAGCGTCGGCGGACACCTCCTCGTCGAGCCAGATCGGGACGGCGCGGTTGCGGATGTCCCCGTAGGTCGACCAGCTGAGGAGGCGCTTGCGGCCGACGAGCTGCGGCGCGACGTCGAGCCACGAGGCGAGACAGCGCACGCGGACGGAGATGGGGCGGCGATCGTGCTGTTCGCCGAGACGCTCGACCCGGCCTTCGATGCGGCCACCGCCCCACGGCTCGGCCGTGTCGAGCATGATGCGAAAACCGTGTGCTGGCTCCGGCGGGGCGATCCCCCGGAATCTCAGCTCGTCCGGGACCTCCGTGACGACGGCCACATCAGTTCCTCCGGAGGAAGTCGTCCACCACCTCGAGGTAGCGCACCGGTTCCTCCCAGAACGTCATGTGGGAACCCTCCTCGAAGACGGCGAGCTCCGAATCCGGGATGCGCTCTCGAATCTGCTCGCTGCATGCAGGCGTCAGCTCGTCGTAGCGGCCGACGGTGATCAGGGTCGGGACACGGATCGCGTGCAGCCGCTCGACGCGGTCCCAGTCGCTCAGGTTTCCGTCGTAGGCGAACTCGCTCGGACCCCACATCGGAACGTAGACGTCCATCGCGAAGTCCTCGAAGGTCTTCACGACCTCCGGCGGCCACGGGTCGCAGCGGCAGAGGTGCACCCGGTACACGGCCAGGATCGCCTCCTGGTACTCGGCCGATTCGGTCGTTCCGGCCTCTTCGTGGCGACGAAGCGTCTCCCGGAGCTCTGCGGGGAAGTCCTCGAGGAGGCGATCCATCTCGCGTCGGAGAAGCGCTGCGTCGGCGATCGTCGAGGCAAGCACGAGGCTGCGCAGGTGCTCATGGTGGGCGAGCGCGTAATCGGTGGCGAGCATCCCGCCCCAGGAGTGGCCGTAGAGGTCGAACCGGTCGAGGCCGAGGTGCCTGCGGAGCGCCTCGAGCTCGTCCACGAAGCGGTCGGCGCGCCAGAGCGAGGAGTCGTCGGGCCGGTCGGAGTCGCCGCAGCCGAGCTGGTCGTAGACCACGACGCGGCGGTCGGAACCCGCCAGCCGCTCGAGCGGCTTCAGGTAGAGGCTGCCGGCACCGGGCCCTCCGTGCAGGAGCACGAGCGTGCGCTCGCCTTCGCCCAGGACGCGGTAGCGGACGAATCCGCCTTCGACCTCGACCTCACCCTGTTCCTCGGACACGTCTCTCCCGAAACGGGCGGGGCGGCCCCACGGAGCCGCCCCGCGCCTTTCCTTCAAGCCGTCGTCAGGCCTCCTCGTGGACGAACCTGCCCACGGCGTCGTATCGCTTCCGCGACCAGATGTAGTAGATGATCCCGAGCAGGCACCCGCCCAGGAAGATCCCGAGCGCGTAGAACGGCACGGCGAACGCCCAGCCCGTCCGTGACCCCGTCGTCAGCGCGCCGCGGTTCTGCAGCATGAGGTAGACCGCGAAGCTGATCGACCCGGCGCCGATGATCGGTGCCACGAGCGTCTTGAACCAGTGGAATCCGTCCCGGTTCTCCGGCCTCAGGAAGTAGACGAGGATGGCCATGTCGCACATGGCCATGATCGGGAGCAGGAGCATGTTCCCCTGGAATGGCAGCCACGTGCCGATCTGGAAGAGTGCCACGATCGGGCTTGACTCCGTGATTCCGAGGGCCTCCTGCTGGCCGCCGCCGACCCAGCCCGCGGCGAAGAGCGTCGTGACGGCGACGCAGAAGACCCCGACGATCACGGTGGCGACGAAGGTGCTCTTGTGCGTCGCGTGCGTGCGGCCGAGGAGGCTCGGCAGGATCCTCTCGCGGCCCATCGAGAAGAGGTAGCGGTTGGCCGTGTTCCAGAAGGCGAGCGAGCAGGCGAAGGAGCCCGTGATGATCAGGATCTGGAAGAGGTCCTTGATCCCGACGCCGGCGAACTGCTGCGCGACGGGGTAGAACACGCTCGCGTAGTCGCCCTTAGGAAGGCCCACGGCGGCCGGCGCATCCTTGATCCCGTACTGCTGGGAGACAGCCCACGGCCATTGATCCTTCGACGAGCCGTAGGCGGAGATCAGCATCCACGACCAGAAGGTGTAGAGCACGCCGAGCCCGATACACGAGATGTAGATGGCGTAGGCCATCATCTTCTTCGGGTTGCGCGCCTCCTCCGCGTAGTTCGGCGCCATCTCGAAGCCGATCCAGGACCAGTAGGCGGCGAAGAAGCCGACTCCGGCCGCCGAAGCTCCGAAGACCCGAGCCGCGCCGTCCACGCCCTGGCCTCCACTGAAGATCCCGGCCGGGTTGAGGGCCTGCCAGACGATGCCGTCCGGGCCGCCGCCCTTCACGACGACGGCGAAGGAGAAGATCATCAGGATGACCAGCTCACCCAGGAGGAAGAAGCCGAGGATCCTGGCCACGATCTCGATGTGGAAGTACGTGATCATGAAGAGGAGCGCGATCAGGATGTAGGCATAGATGCGCCAGTCCATGCTGAAGCCCGTCAGATCGTCGATGCTCGTCTGGGCGAAGTAGGACGTGACGCCGTTCACCCCGACCGCGAAGAGCATGTATGCGGCGGCGATGCCGACCGCAGTCCCCAGCCCGATGACGCGGCCGAAGCCGTACGACGTGTACGAGTAGATACCGCCCGCCGTCGTCACGCGACGGGCCATCTCGATGTACGCCACCGAGAAGAAGGTGAACGAGACGGTGGCGATCATGAAAGCGGCCGGCACCGAGATGCCGACGCCGAGACCCGACAACGGGTCGTTGAACATCATCGCCGCGAGTGGTGCCGATCCCGTGACGATGCAGAACAGAATCTGCGGCAGCCCGAGCGCGTTTCGCGCAAGCTCCGTCGATCCGGTGACGCCTTTTGCCGCCGGAGCCGGAGCGCTGGTGGCCTCCATGCAATCTCCTTTCGGACTCGACCGGTCTCGGCCGCGTTTGGGAGGACGCGGGAGGTGAAGCGTACGACCTCGACGCCGCAGGTTCAAGCCAGCTGGGACACCGAGCTCGGATTGGCCCGCATGAGCGCCGTTCCATGGGATGATTCGGCGCATGACGGCCGCGAACTCAATGCGAGCGCTCGTCACCGGAGGCACGTCCGGCATCGGCGACCGCGATCGTCGAGCGGCTGCGTTCCCGGGGCGCGGCTGTCGTGTTCACGGGGCGCGACCCGGCTCGGGGCCGCGAGGTCGAGCAACGGACAGGGGCCTCGTTCGTCCGCGCAGACGTCCGCGATCCCGCGCAAGTCCGTGCCTCGGTCGCCGCCGCCGAGGAGCTCCTCGGCGGTCTCGACGCCCTCGTTCTCAACGCCGGCGTGCTGCACGAGGCGCCTCTGTCGGAGACGACCGACCAGGCGTGGGATGCGATCCTGGAGACGAACGTCGTCGGCCCGTACCTCTACGCGGTCGCGTGTCTCCCGTTGCTCCGCGCGTCGAAGGACGGCTCGGTCACAGCCATCTCGTCCGATGCCGGCATCTGGGGCGAGACCGCGATCGGGGCGTACTCGGTCTCGAAGCGGGCGCTGAACATGCTCGTGCAGACGCTCGCGGTCGAGGCGGGCCCTGCCGGCGTCCGCGTCAACGCCGTCTGTCCGGGGGACACGGCGCCCGGGATGGCAACCCATGTCGAGGGGCGCGAGGAGTCGGGAGACACCTCGGGGTGGGCCCTGCCCCCGCTCGCGCGCGTGGGCACAGGAGCGGACGTCGCCGCCGCCGTCGCGTTCTTCGCGTCTTCCGACGGAGCCTTCTGCAACGGGTCGCTCCTTCTGGTCGACGGCGGCATGCGTTCCTCTCTCCGCGCGAGCGCGGTCGCCGCCCGAGCCGAGATCGGAGAACCATGACGACCACCGACGGTCTCGAGGAGCGGTCGGCGCTCGTCACCGGAGGGACGTCCGGCATCGGGAAGGCCTGCGTCGCCCGCCTGCGCAAGGAGGGGATGCGCGTCGCGTTCACGGGAAGAAGCCGCGCGCGTGGCGAGGCCGTGGCCCGCGAGACCGGGGCCGAGTTCATCGAGTGCGACCACGGCGACCGTGAAGCCTCCGACCGAGCGGTGAAGCAGGCGCTCGACTCCGCGGAGGGGCGGCTCGACGTCCTCGTGGCCAATGCGGGCATCCTCTTCCAGGGCCCGATCGAGGCGACACCGGAAGACGTCTTCCGCGAGCTTCTCGAGGTCAACCTGACTGCGCTCTTTCGAGTCTCGCGCCGCTGTTTCGAGCCGATGCGCCACCACGGCGGCGGCTCGATGATCCACATCGCCTCCGATGCGGGAATCCGAGCGGTTCACGAGATCGCGGCGTACTCCGTGACGAAGGCCGGCGTGATCGCCGTCTCGGAGCTCTTCGGCGCCGAGGGCGCCCCGCACGGGATCCGTTCGAACGCTGTCTGCCCAGGGGACATCGTCCCCGGCGTCCAGGCGACGCCGGCCGGGCACGAAGGCCACGCGGAGGACCCCTCCGGGTGGGTGCTTCCGCCCTCCGGCCGCTTCGGCACGGGGGCGGACGTCGCCGGCCTCGTCGCGTGGCTCGCGTCGGACGAGTCGGCCCACATGACCGGGGCGACCCTTCGGATCGACGGCGGAACAGGCGCTGCGATGCGAGTCTTGACGCGCGGATGACCGGGATGCCCTTGATTCCGCCCCGCCGGAGCATCAGTGTTGCGGCTGCGCACACCCGAAAGGAGCGAACATGAAGCGGATCGTGGTCGGTTTCGACGGCTCGGAGCATTCGCACAAGGCACTCGAGCGTGCTGCCGACCTTGCCAACGGAGCGGTGGTCGCGGTCGTCTGCAGTGCGGACGTCTCGCGGCTGATGCGGGATCCGTCCGGCGGGGCGTCCGCCATCGACCCGGCGGACGTCGAGGCCCGGAGCGCGGCGCTCGCGGAGGCGCGCACGTATCTCGAGGGGCGCGGCGTCGAAGGCGCGTACGTCGAGGGCGTCGGGAACCCCGCCGACGTGATGGTCCAGGAGGCGGAGGAGTCCGGCGCGGATCTGATCATCGTCGGCACCCGAGGCTTGCACGCGACGAAGCGGCTCTTCCTCGGATCCGTGAGCACGAACGTCGTGCACCACGCGCCCTGTGACGTGCTCGTGGTGCGCTGAGCAGCGTCGACCTCGACCTCTGCTTCACACCGGCGCACGAGCTCGCCCACGGCATCCGTGAGCGCGAGCTCTCGCCGGTGGACGTCGTTCGGGCGAGCCTCGCCAGGATCGACGAGGTCAACCCCCGCCTCAACTGCTTCTGCTTCGTCTATCCCGAGGAGGCGATCGAGCTCGCGCGCGAGGCAGAACGCGCCGTCGTGCGCGAAGACCGTCTCGGCCCGCTGCACGGGATCCCGATCGCGATCAAGGACCTGACGCCGACGAAGGGCAAGCGGACGACGATGGGCTCGTATGCGTTCGAGCACTTCGTGCCGGACGAGAGCGCCCTCATCGTCGAGCGCCTGCTCGGCGCGGGCGCGATCCTCGTCGGGAAGACGACGACGCCCGAGTTCGCGTACTCGAGCTTCACGGAGAGCCCACTCTGGGGCGTGACGCGAAACCCGTGGGACCCCGAGCGCACCCCGGGGGGCTCCTCCGGCGGGTCCGGAGCGGCTGTGGCGTCCGGCTGCGTGCCACTCGCCGAAGGAACCGACATGGGCGGCTCGGTTCGCATACCGGCCGCGTGGTGCGGGCTCGTCGGGCTCAAGCCGAGCTACGGCCGCATCCCGCTCGATTTCCTGCCCACGCAGTTCGACACCATCCACCACTTCGGACCGCTCGCCCGCACCGTCGACGACGCGCGCCTCTTCCTGTCAGTCACGCAGGGCCCGTCGTCGCGGGACATCATGTCCATGGTGCCGCACCTCGACATGGCGGGCTCGCCCGACGGCTCCGTCGAGGGCTTGCGGCTCGCGCTCGACGTCGATCTCGGGCACTACGCGATCGCGCCCGAGGTGGAAGCGACCGTCCGCGAGGCGGCGGACGCCCTCGCCGACGCCGGGGCGACCGTCGAAGAGGTGGACGTCGGCTGGACGCGCGAGCTCGCCGATGCCTGGGTCGACCACTGGGGCGTGTACCTGGCGGCGATCTTCGGCGACAAGCTCGAGGATTTTCGAGATCGAATGGACCCCCGCGTCGTCCGCCTGATGGATGCCGGCTTCGCGCTCGGTGCAGTCGACTTCAAGCGGATCGAGTTCACCCGCACGCGGGCATGGAAGCAGCTGGGCCCGATTCTGGAACGGTTCGACGCACTTCTCTGCCCGACGATGTCCCAGGTGGCTCGTCCGGTCGACGAGGACGACTTCATCTGGTACCGCGACCGCGGCGACGGCCTCTACCACGGTCTCGACATGACCTGTCAGTTCAACTTCGTGAGCCAGTGCCCGGCTCTGAGCGTGCCGGCGGGCTGGGCTGACGACGGCCTTCCGATCGGGCTCCAGATCGTCGCGCAACGCTATCGGGACGACCAGGCGCTTCGGATCGGGGCCGCGCTCGAACGGCAGCGTCCCTGGGCAGACCGGCGCCCGCCGATTTAGAGTCCGGCACATGATCGTCAACGCGAACAGCGTCGAGCTCTGGGCCGAGCAGGAAGGTGAGGGCGAAGACGTCCTCTTCATCTCCGGCCTGGCCGACGAGGGTGCGTGCTGGGTCGACCAGGTCGCCGGGCTGCGCGACCGCTACCGGGTAACGACCTTCGACAACAGGGGCGTCGGGCGCTCGTCGACTCCGGACGGGGAGTTCTCGATCGCAGACTTCGCCGCCGACACGGCCGCGCTCATGGGCTCGCTCGAGATCGAGCGGGCACACGTGGTCGGGTCCTCGATGGGCGGTGCAATCGCACAGGAGCTGGCGCTCGCCAACCCCGAGCGCATTCGCAGCCTTGTCTTGAACGGCACCTGGTGCCGGGGCGACCGCTTCCTGCACGAGATCTTCGGAAACTGGATGTGGTCGGCCGAGAAAGCCGACTCGATTCGGGATTTCCTCGTCACGGTGAACCTCTGGTGCTTCTCGCCGCGGATCTGGAACGAGGGCATCATGGACGAGTGGGTCGCGGCAGCCGAGGCGAGCCCGTACGCCCAGTCCGTGGACGCTTTCTGCCGCTCGACGAGGGCCTTGATCGCCCATGACTCCGCCGACCGCGTCGGGGGCATCGGCGCGCAAACCCTCGTCACGGTCGGAGAGCTCGACCTCGTCCTGCCCTCGCGTTTCTCGCAGGAGCTCGCCGAGCGGATCCCGAACGCGCGCCTGGTCGTGATTCCGGACGCCGGACACCAGCCCTTCCAGGAGATGCCGGGCGACTACAACACCTTGCTCGTCGACTTCTGGCAGTCGGTCGCCTGAGGAGCGGCGCTCAGTACGAGCGCGGCATGCCCAGAACGTGCTGGCCCAGGTAGGCGAGCACGAGGTTGTTCGAGATCGGCGCGATCGAGTAGAGGCGCGTCTCCCGGAACTTCCGCTCGACGTCGTACTCGGTCGCGAACCCATAGCCACCGTGCGTGTCGAGACAGGCGTTGGCGGCTTGCCAGGATGCTTCCGAGGCGAGGAGCTTGGCGACGTTCGCCTCGGCGCCGCAGGGCCGGCCGGCTTCGAACAGCCAGGCGGCCTTGTAGCGGACGAGATCGGCCGCCTCGATCGCTGCATACGCCCGCGCGAGAGGGAACTGCACGCCCTGATTGGCTCCGATCGGGCGCCCGAACACGATGCGCTCGGACGCGTAGCGTGCAGCCTTGTCCACGAACCAGCGGCCGTCCCCGATGCACTCGGCGGCGATCAGGATCCGTTCGGCGTTCATGGCGTCGAGGATGTAGCGGAACCCTTGCCCTTCCTCGCCGACGAGCGCGTCGGCGGGAACCTCGACGCCGTCGAGGAAGACCTCGGTCGTCGCGTGGTTCATCATCGTCTTGAGCGGACGAATGTCGAGCTTCGCGCCGGCCGCCCGCATGTCGACGACGAACACGGAGAGCCCGTCGGTCCGCTTCTCGACCTCCTCGAGCGGCGTGGTGCGCGCGAGCAGGAGCATCAGGTCGGAGTGCAGCGCACGCGAAGTCCAGATCTTCTGGCCCCGGATCACGTAGCCCCCGTCGACCCGCTCGGCGCGCGTCTGAATGCGCGTCGTGTCCGAGCCGACCGTGGGCTCGGTGATCCCGAAGGCCTGCAGCCGAAGCTGACCGGATGCGATCGCAGGCAGGAACCGCTCCTTCTGCTCCCCGCTTCCGTGGCGGAGCAGCGTGCCCATGACGTACATCTGCGCGTGGCAGGCGCCCGCCGTGCAGCCCGAAGCGTTGATCTCTTCGAGGATGACGCTCGCCGCCGTGAGCCCGAGGCCGGCGCCCCCGTACTCCTCGGGAATCAGCGCCGCGAGCCAGCCGTGCTCGGTCAGAGCGGTGACGAACTCCTCCGGATAGCGGTCCGGCTCGAGCCCTCGCCAGTACTCGCCCGGAAAGCGCGAGCAGAGCTCGCGGACGGACGTTCGGATCTCGGCGAGCTCGGCCGGCGCAGCAAAGTCCATCGGCGCCGGACAATACTCACACCTGTGACGTTTTCAAGCCGCCGCCTGCGGCGCACCTGCCTCGCCGTTCCGGCCACGAACGAGCGCGCCCTCGCCAAGGCGCCGACGCTCCCCGCGGACGAGGTGTTCGTCGACCTCGAAGACGCCGTCGCGGCCAATGCGAAGAACGACGAGGTGCGTGACCGGGCCGCGCGCGCGCTCACGGCGGGCGAGTGGCGGGCCCGGACGGTCTCCCTTCGCGTCAACGGGATCGGCACCGATTGGTGGCGCCGCGATCTCGAGCTCGTCGTCCGCAGCGCGGGCGCTCGCCTGGATTCGGTCGTTCTTCCAAAGGTCGAGAGCGCGGCTGACGTCGAGGCTGCCGAGCGACTTCTGTCCGAGCTCGAAGCCGACCTCGGACTGGAGCGGCCGATCGGGCTGCAGGCGCAGATCGAGTCCGCTGGCGGCCTGGTCGAGGTCGAGCGAATCGCCCGGTCGTCGGCCAGGCTCGAGACGCTCGTCTTCGGGCCGGGCGACTACGCCGCCTCGCTCGGGGTCGCGCAGCGCTTCATCGGCGAGATCGATCCGGGCTACCCCGGCGACCAGTGGCACTATGCGCGGTCGCGAATTGCCGCCGCCGCCCACGCGTTCGGCCTCGAGCCGATCGACGGGCCGTACGCCGCGTTCGAGGACGAGGACGGCCTGCGCGAGTCGGCGCGGCGCGCGCGCCTGCTCGGGTTTCAAGGCAAGTGGGTCGTCCACCCGGACCAGATCGAGATCGTGAACGCGATCTTCTCGCCCACCGATGAGGAGATCGATCACGCCCTTCGAGTCCTCGGCACGCTCGTCGCGGCTGACGACAGTGGGCATGGGGTCGCGCGTCGTCGGTGGGGCGATGGTCGACGAGGCGTCGCGCAGGCTTGCAGAGGGCGTTGTGAGACGAGCCCGCGCCGCCGGAAAGGCGATCGCGTGAAACCGCTCGAGGACGTCCGCGTGCTTTCGCTCGAGCAGTTCGGAGCAGGGCCCTGGGGCACGCTGCAGCTCGCCGACCTCGGTGCAGAGGTCATCAAGATCGAGGATCCAGCCGTGCGCGGCGATGTGGGCCGTGCGGTCCCACCCTTCCAGGTGGACGGGAGCTCGCTCTTCTTCGAGAGCTTCAACCGCAACAAGCGCAGCCTTGCGCTCGACCTGCGGAAGGCCGAAGCGCGCAGCGTGCTCGAAGACCTCGTGCGCGGCTCCGACGCCCTCTTCTCGAACCTGCGCGGGGACCAACCGGCGAAGCTCGGTCTGCGCTACGACGACTTGAAGCATGCGAACCCGCGTCTCGTGTGCGTGTCGCTCTCGGGCTTCGGGACGACCGGGCCTCGGGCGGGCGAGGGAGCCTACGACGCGACGATCCAGGGGCTCGCAGGCTGGATGAGCGTTACAGGCGGGCCCGAGGATCCACCGACGAAGAGCGGCCTCTCGCTGGTCGACTTCTCGGCCGGGTACCTCGGGGCGCTGGCCGTCCTGGCAGGCGTCTGGCGCGCACGCCGAGAGGGGGTGGGCGGCGACGCCGACCTCTCGCTCTTCGAAACCGCTCTCAGCCTGCTGACGTACATGGCGACCTGGTCGGCATCGCAGGGGTGGGAGGCCCGGCGGATGCCCGGCTCGGCGCATCAGACGCTCGTGCCCTTCCAGGCATTCGAGGCGGCCGACGGTTGGCTGGTCGTGGCCTGCCCGAAGGAGGCGCTCTGGCGAGGCCTGTGCGACGCGCTCGGCGAGCCGGCGCTCGCCGACGACGAGCGGTTCGCCGACCTCGCGGCCCGCGACCGCAACCGGGACACCCTTCTTCCGATCCTGCAGGAGGCGTTCGGCCGCCGAACAGTCGCCGAGTGGCTCGACCTCCTGAGCGCGCGCAAGGTTCCGTGCGCGCCTGTCAACGACATCGCGCGAGCCCTCTCCGACCCACAGGCTGAAGCACGGGAGACCGTGGTCGAGTACGACCATCCGGTCCTCGGTGTCGTTCGCACCGTCGACAGCGCTCTTCGTCTCGACGGCACTCGCCAGCCTCTCGAGCGGGCGCCCTTCCTCGGTGAGCACACCGAGCAGATCCTCGGCGAGCTGTGCGGCTACTCGAGAAAGCGCATCGACGAGCTCGCGGCACTCGGCGTCTTCGGCCCGGTCGAGGCGACGGTCACCGAGCGATGAGCAAGGAGTACCGCGGTCGCTTCTTCGAGGACTTCGAGCCCGGCGACCTCTACCGCAGCTGGCTCGGCCGCACGGTCACGGAGGCCGACAACGTCTGGTTCACCAACCTGACGATGAACACGAACCAGATGCACTTCAACCGCGAGTGGGCCGAGCGCTCGGAGTTCGGCCGGCCCTTGGTCGTCTCGACGTTCACGCTCGCGCTCGTGCTCGGGCTCGCGGTGCGGGATACGTCCGAGAACGCGGCCGCAAACCTCGCCTGGAGCGAGGTGAAGCTTCCCAAGCCCGTTTTCATCGGCGACACGCTCTGGGCCGAGAGCGAGGTGCTCGAGGTTCGCGCCTCGAAGAGCCGGCCCTCGTGCGGAATCGTCTCGATCCGCACTCGGGGCATCAACCAGCGGGGCGAGGTCGTGATCGAGTTCGTGCGCACGTTCATGGTCTTTCGCCGCGATGCTCCGGAGATCGCGGACGCGTTCCCGGCGACCGACGAGGACTGGACGGTCTAAGGGGATTCGTCGGGCTCGAGCAGACCGTCTTCGGCGCGTTGTCGGCCGGCCAGCGCGCCCCCGTCCACGAGCAGCGGGTGGCCGGTGACGAAGCTGGCGGCATCCGAGCAGAGCCACGCCACGGCGGCCGCGACCTCCTCAGGCTTGCCGAGACGCCCGAGCGGCATCAGCCCCGCGAGCGCGTCGTACACCGCCGGTATGGAAGCCGGCTGCGGCCCACTGTCCATGACCATCGGCGTCTCGATCCACCCGGGGCAAACGGCGTTCACCCGAATCCCGTGGCTTGCATACTCGAGCGCGGCCGTCCGCGTGAGCCCGATGACACCGTGTTTGGCCGCGTTGTATGCCCCGAGCTTGGGGTAGCCCATGACGCCTACGAGCGAGGCTGCGTTCACGATCGCTCCACCGCCCTGAGCCACCATCTGGCGGAGCTCGCTCTTCATGCAGAGGAAGACACCCGTGAGGTTGACGGCCAGGACGCGATTCCACGCCCCCTCGTCGTACTCCGCGAGCGGTGCGCTCTCGCCGCCGACGCCGGCGTTGTTGAAGGCACAGTCCAGCTGGCCGAACCGCTCGACACAGCCCTCGACCAGCGCCGCCACCTGGGCGGAGTCCGACACATCACAGGCAATGAAGTCGGCCTCGCCACCGGCTTCGCCCACGAGCCTGACGGTCTCGTGGCCGCCGGCCTCGTCGACATCGGCGAGCACGAGCCTCGCTCCTTCCTCCGCGAACACGAGCGCCGTGGCTCGTCCGATGCCCGAGGCAGCGCCGGTGACGAGCGAGACCTTGCCCTCGAGCATGCGCCCCATCAGGACTGCTCGGCGGCGTCGATGACGAGGACGATTCCCGACACGTAGGAAGCCAGGGGGGAGGCGAGGTAGACGAACGCGTTGGCGACTTCCTCCGGGGTCGCCGTCCGCCCGATCGGGACCGTGCGGCGGATGCGCTCGTCGGCATCCGCCTCGTCCACCCGCCAGAGCAGTGATCGAGCGCGCACGAGCTCGCCGTACATGGCCGTGTCCGTGACACCGGGGGCAACCGCGCACACCCGAATCCCCTCGCCTGCCAGCTCCTCGGCGAGCGACTTGACGATGCCCACGACCGCGAATTTCGAAGCGCAGTAGGCGCTCATCTCCCTGTAACCGCGGACGCCTGCCTGCGAGGTCGTGCAGAGGAGCGCTCCTCCGCCTGCCGCCCGGAGGTGCGCCGTCGCGTGCTTCAGGGTGAGGAAGACGCCGTGCACGTTGACGCGCAGGGTCTCGTCGAATGCCGCCAGAGACAGGTCGGCCAGCCGGCCGACCGTGAGGATGCCGGCATTGGCGACTACGAGATCGAGGCCGCCGAACTGGGTCGCAGCCTCGTCGAGCCCGCGCTCGACCGCAGCCTCGTCCGTGACGTCGAGCGTGCCGGCGCAGGCGCGGTAACCGCCCGCCCGGAGCGATGCGGCCACCGCCTCGGCGGCCTCGCCGTCCCGGTCGGTGACGGCGACCGACGCCCCCTCCTCGCAGAAACGCCGAGCCGTCGCCTCGCCGATCCCCCGGCCGGCGCCGGTCACGAGCGCCCGCCTTCCTTCGAGGAGCCCCGTCACGAGCCCGGATCGATCAGGCCGAGCGTGGCCCCGACCTCGGCATCTTCGTCCACGCCGACGAGCACCCGGCTGAGCACCCCTGCGACGGGAGCCTCGATCTCCAGGTCGACCTTGTCGGTCTCGACGTGGACGACCGGCTCGCCGGCCTCGACACGGTCGCCCGGCGACTTGTGCCAGGCGACCACCGTCGCTTCCACCATGTTCATACCGGCCTTTGGAAGCAGGATCGGAGTCGGCTCAGCCACGAACGATCTCCCGGCAAGCGGCTGCGATGTCTTCCTCGCTCGGAATGACGGCGGCTTCGAGCCCGGGGGCGAACGGAATCGGGACGTCAGGCACGGCCAGGCGCCGAACCGGAGCCCGCAATGCGCCAAACGCGTTCTCGCCGATCCCGGCCGCGATCTCCGACGCGACCGAGCAGGTGAGCCGGCCTTCGTCGACGACGACGGCGCGACCCGTCTTCTCGACCGAGGCCAGAATCGTCTCCCAGGGCATCGGGCTGAGGCTACAAACATCGACCACCTCGATCGAGATGCCCTCCGCCCCGAGCTCCGTGGCGACAGCGCGAGCGCGGTGCGCCATCAGGCCGGTTGCGATCAGCGAAGCATCGGTTCCTGCCGGATCGACCACTGCCTCACCCAGGGCGAGCGGCTCGGGCTCGACCGTTCCACGCGTGGAGCCGAGTGCAGGATGGTGGAGGACGATCACCGGGTCGTCGCTTCGGATCGCGGCCTGCATCAGCCAGAAGGCTTGATGCGGCGTGGACGGGAAGACGACCCGCAGCCCGCCCGCCTGCAGGAAGAGCGCGCTCGGGAGCTCGGAGTGCTGGGCCGCGTTGGCGCCTGCCGCGCCAGCGGAACCGACCACGACCAGGGGCAGCCTGACCTGGCCGCCGGTCATGTAGCGAAGGCGGCCCGCCTGATTCACGAGCTGATCGAACGCGACATACGCGAAGCTCGAGAACATGATGTCGACGACCGGGCGGAGCCCTCCGACAGCCGCGCCGATTGCCGCTCCGACGAACGCCGCCTCCGAAATCGGGCAGTCGATCACGCGCTCGGTGCCGAACTCGTCAACGAGCCCCCGCGTCGGCCCCATGACGCCGATTCGGACGTCCTCGCCCCAGACGAACACCGTGCGGTCCTCTCGCATACATGCGGCGATTCCGTCCGCAAGCGCGGGCGCCAGGCGGGTCGCGCTCGACGGCGGAGCAAGAGGGCTCACACGAAGACGTCCTCGTACGCGCGGCCGAGGGGCGGCTCGGGCTCCGCTTGGGCCGCGGCCAGCGCGCCCGCGACGAGCGCGTGCTCCTCCGTCTCCAGCGCCGCTCGCAGCGCGCGTCCGTCCAGGCCGAAGTCACTGAGTGCCTGCACGAGCCGGTCGATCGGATCCGGGGGAATGGCCGGCTCGCGGTACGGCCTTGCGTAGCTCTCCTCGCCTTCGTGGTGACCGCGCCAGCGGTAGGTACGGCTCTCGATGAACGAAGGGCCGCCACCCGAGCGTGCCCGCTCGATCGCCAGGACAGCCTCGTCGTGAACACTCGCGACGTCGTCTCCGTCGACGGCGCAGGCCGGCAGGCCGAACGCGGCGGCGCGCTCGGCGATGCTCTCGCCGGCCGTGACGGCATCCGTCGGGGTGAACTCGGTGTAGCCGTTGTTCTCGCAGACGAAGAGCACCGGCGCCTGCCAAAGCGCGGCGAGGTTCAGAGACTCGAAGAGGACGCCCTGGTTCGCGGCACCGTCGCCGAAGAACGCGACCGCCACCGCGTCGCGACCGAGCTTCTTCGCGGCGAATGCGAGCCCGACCGCGTGCGGGATTCCGCCGCCGACGATGCCGTTGGCGCCGACTGCTCCCTCGCCCGGCGCGCTCACGTGCATGGAACCGCCTTTCCCGCCGCAGTATCCGCCCGCGCGGCCCAGGATCTCCGCGAACATCCGTTGCGGATCGAGGCCGCGGGCGAGCATGTGATGGTGGCCGCGATGGGTGGACGTGATCTGATCGCCTGGCCGGAGTGCCGAGCAGACGCCCACGGCGGTGGCCTCCTGCCCGACCGAGAGATGGACGACTCCGACCAGGAGCCCGCGCTTGTAGAGATCCGCCAGTGATTCCTCGAACAGGCGAATCCGGATCATCGTCCGAAGCCAATCCATGCCTTCGATCGCTGTCGTGCCGCTCGGTGTCAATCTCGCGCCGAGACGGTGTGCCGGTCGAGCGCCGTGAAGGCCTTGTCGAGAGCCTCGAGCGCGAGCGCCAGCTCGTCGCGCGTGATCTTGAGCGGCGGCGCGATCGTGACCGTGTTCGGAACGAAATTGAAGAGCAGGACGCCGTGCTTCTCGCACTCTTCGGCGATGAAGCGCCCCGGCATGAACGCCGGCGCGCCGTCTACAGAGGGCGTGAGCCAGCGGTCGGCAGGAATCCACTTCTCGCCGGTCACGGGGTCCTTGCAGAGCTCGATCGACCACCCGAGCCCTCGACCGGAGAGTCGCGAGGCCGACGGGTGGCGGTCGACCAAGTCCTGAAGGGCTTGCCCGAACTCCTCTCCGACCTCCGCGACGTGCTCGACGACTCCCTCGTCCAGCATGATCTGAACGTTCGCCGCGACGCCGGCGACGGCGAGAGGGTGTGCGCCGAACGTCGTTATGGCCGCCCAGCGGCCCTTGCGGAGGTAATCGGCGATGGCGTTCGACATCACGACAGCGCCCGCGGGCACGGACGAGCTCGAGAGGCCTTTGGCCGCGCACATCAGGTCTGGCGTCACGCCGTAATGCTGGAAGCACCACCAGCGCCCCGTGCGGCCGCTCCCCGCGATCACCTCGTCGTCGATCCACAGGATCCCGAGGCGGTCGCACATCTCGCGCACCATCGCTGGATACGAATCCGGAACGAGGTATCCCCCGGCTCCGTTGTAGAGCTCGGTGATGAAGCCGGCGACGTTTTCGACGCCAACGGCTCGAATCACGCGCTCGGTCGATTCGACCACCCTCCGGACATCGTCCTCGGTCTCGCAGTCGATCGGAGCCGGCGCCGCGTGAAACTCCGCGTGGGGGGTCGGCACCGTCCGATACTCGTCGGCCTCCAGATCGTGAAAGACGTTGCGCAGGTACGGCAGGGTCGTCGCAGCGGCGGCACCGGTCGTCCAGCCGTGGTAGGCCGCCTCCATCGTCACGATCACGGGTCGGTTCTTGACGAGGCGCGCGATGAGCAGCGCGAGCTCGACCGACTCCGAGCCGGTGCTGACGAACTTCGCCGCACCCGCCCAGTCCGAGCCCTCCATCGTGCCCTCGCAGAGGAGCTTCGCGGCGAGCCCTTTGCCCTCGTGCGTGAGGATCTCGCAGACGTAGTCGAGCCCGTCGACGGCCTCGTGCAGCGCCTGGCGCATGCGCGGATGCCCGTGCCCCATGCCGACGCACATGTACTGGCCGTGGAGGTCGAGCAGCTTCGTGCCGTCGGCGAGCTCGAGCCAGGAGCCGTCCGCGTCCACGACGAAGCGGGGCCGATGCTCCGCCGCGGACTCCTCGAACGCGATCACGTACTGCTGCTCGCGGGCCGCCGCTGCCTCGGGGTCGACCGTTCTGGGAGAAGAGGATGTCATGCGCGCCCGGCGGGGTCGGTGACCGATCGTAGAACGAGCGGCCGCCAATATCCAGGCCCTGCCGTCCTCTCGGCCAACGGTCTCGACCGCGGAGGATAATCCGGGCGTGGCGACGAGCATGGTGACCTTCGTACCCGGACTCTCCGCAGTCCCGGCGCTTCACGCTGCCGAGATGCCGCAGAAGGACAACCTCTGCGGCTGCTTCTGGGGCGCGATCCTGCTTCGCGCGGCGAGGATCGACGACATCGACCAGGATCGGGTGGCCCTTGTGGCGGGGACGACGCTTCCGGACGGCGATCCGGCGACGTTCGTCCCGCCCGGGGAGGTCTCGCGACAGGACTACACGGTAGAGCTCGCACGCGCCGTTCCTCCTGGGTCGGGCGGCACCGCCGCGCCTTCCCTCGCGCGAGCGGTCGAGGAGATCTCTGCGGGTGACGATCGCATCCGTGCCGGTCGCCGGCCCGTGGAGCCCGGAGACCGTCGCCGCGCTGATCGCCGCGGCTTCGGAGACGGCTCCCGCGACGACGCTCGTCGCGAACGTGCGTACAGGCCGACTCTGGGGGTCGCGGCCCCATCCCTCCGAGCTCCTCGCCCACCTGCAGGGCGGCGACGTCGACCCGCCTCCCGCCGACTGGGACGTGGGCCACTACGTGAACCTTGCGGCCGTGCTCGCCGGGCCGGCGCGCTCCCTTGTCTTCGTTCGCGACAGCTACCGCTCGCTCGGCCTCGACGGCCACCACCTGCAGCCTGCTGAGGCCGTGGCGGCCGCGCTGCTGCGGGGCGACGGGCGGGAGGGCGGCGTCCTCTGCTTCGCGCCCGCCTCCGACGAGGCCGCTCTCCGTGCCCGGCTGGGCGCAGACGGCTTCGAGCTGCGCGACTGGGACAACGGATCTCGCTAGAGATCCCGCGCTGCAGCCCGCGCGCCCCGGGCAGCACCGGCGCTCGCGATCACGACGAGCGCGACAGCCAGGACGGCTTGCGCCCCGATGCGCTCGCCGAGGACGAGGAAGCCGACGAGCGCGCCGATCGCCGGCTCGAGGCTCATGAGCACGCCGAAGACGTGTGCCGGAATGCGCCGTAGCGCCTCGAGCTCGAGCGACCAAGGAAGCGCGGCCGAGAGCACGGCGACCGCGAGGCCGGCCGCGAGGAGCTCCGGCTGGAGGAGCTGCGAGCCCGCGCTCGCGATCCCGAGCGGGAGCGCGACCACTGCTCCGACCGCCATGGCGGGGACGAGCCCCGTCGGACCGGCGTACGCGCGGCCGACGCGCACGCTGAGCGTGATGTACGCGGCCCAGAGGACGCCCGCCCCGAGTGCGAACGCGACCCCGACGGCATCGAGCCCCTCCTCGCCGACCCCGGGTGCCAGGAGCACGATGCCGACGGCAGCCAGCACGACCCAGAGGAGGTCGGTCGGCCGGCGCGAGCCGAGCAGCGCCACCCCGAGCGGCCCGACGAACTCGAGGGTCACGGCAATTCCGAGCGGGATCCGGTCGAGCGCCTGGTAGAAGCAGAGGTTCATCGAGACGAGGGTGAGCCCGAAGGCAACCGCGAGCCGGAGCTCCGACGCGGGGCGGTTCCGCACCCGCGGCCGGAAGAGAAGGCCGAGCAGGAGCGCCCCGAACACGAGCCGGAGAGTGGCGAGCCCGGTCGGCGTCAGGTGATCGAAGAGGGATTTCGCGATCGCCGCGCCGAACTGAACGGAGGTGACGCCGGCGAGCACGAGCGCCGGCGCCGGCACCCGCCGGAACTCAGCCGCGTACGCGCTGCGGTTCACGAGGCTGAGTCATACCGCCTGCGGCAGGCGGCTGCGCACCGTCGCCCTCGCAGCCGGCATCCCCCTCGCAGCACCCGATCTTGAAGCGGCAGCGCGGGCACTGCCACGTCTGGTGGCGCCATTCCATCGCGGCGCCGCAGCGGAGGCAGCTCTCGATCACGCGTCGAGTCTACGAAGACGCCCGGCCGAAAAGGCGTGGCTAGCCTTGAGCGGTGCCCTCGCTTCGCGTCTTCCTCGTCGTGCTGGCCGCTCTCCTCGCCGGGCTGGGCGCCGCAGCCCTTGCGGTCGTGCTCGTCGGAGCGGGGAGCGGGCGTGCGAGCGCGTCGAGCGGCGCCGGCTCCACGGAACCCGTGAGCGGCCCGCCGGTCCGCCTGGAGGGAAGCGACGTGACGACGGGGGAGCCGGTCGGGCTCGACGAGCTCGCGAGCCGGCCGGTTGTCGTCACGGTCTGGGCGTCGTGGTGCGCCGCGTGCCCCAAGCAGGCCGAGCCTCTGCGTGAATTCGTGGCCAAGCATGCGAACACAGGGCGGCTGTCCTCGCCGTCGACACGCAGGAGGATCCGGACGCGGCCCGCGCGTTCCTCGCCGAGCACGACCTCGACGTGGCGACCATCGCCGACACGGACGGGCGCCTCGCCGCCAAGCTCGGCGTCCGCGAGCTGCCGACGACGTTCTTCCTCACGCGCGACCAACGTGTGGCGGGCACGTGGGAGGGAGTCGCGCCGCTCGGGCGCCTCCGCGCCGGGCTCGCCACTACCCAGCGCGGCTAGCCGAGCCTATGAGCAGACTGAAGGCATGCGCGCTGTCGTTCTCCTCGAGGAAGAGCCACGCTTCCGGCCCTTCCCGTTCGCGATGCCCCAGACCGGCCCGCTCCCGAGCTCGATCCGAAGCGCCGAGCGTCTCCTCTCCCGCGCGCCCGGCCGCTTCGACGGGCCGATCGCGTTCTGCCACGGCGTCTCGCCGGACGGCGCGATCCTCCGTCGCTCAGGACGGTATGCCGAGGCGATGGTCGTCTTCCAGGAGCCGACGCTCGCGTACAAGCTCGGCTTCGCGCTGGGCGTGCAGCTCTTCGTCGAGCGCAGCGAGGGCGTCGTCCTCTTCCAGCTCCGCGCCGCCTCCATCGGCCGTGACCCGCTGCTCTGGACGGCGTCGGCGTCAGGCGGCCTCATGCCGAGAGAGGAGCCGCGCGCGGCCGTTCTCGCCGATGCCGCCGAGGAGGTGGCGCTCTCCGAGGACGACCTCGAGGGCCTCCTCCCGGTGGCGGTGTGCCTCAACGACGACTCCGGCTCCGCCCTCGTCGTCTACCACGCGAGGCTTCGCTAGGGAGCCGAGCCCGTGCCCGACGGGTCGAAGGTCGCAGAGCTCCACTGGGCCGCGCCCCGTCGGAGCTCGGAGCACAGGTCTCGGGCGACACCGTCGCCTGCTGGGACGCGCTCGAGAAGTGGCGGGAGAGCTCGCGGGAAGGAGCGGAGGCCTAGGCGGCTTCCTCGGAGTCCGGGTCGCCGGTGACCTTGTTCCACCAGGTCGACTCGCGGTCCTTGAGCTGGCTCTGGATCTGCTGGACGTAGGTGGCGAGCTCGCTCTCCTTGTTCGCGAGCTTCTCTTCCAGCTCGGCCAGCTCCGCCTCGCGGCGCTCGAGCTTGTCCTCGCGGATCTCGGAGTCGGCCTCGACGCTGGCCTCGCGTTGCTCGACGCTCATCTCGCGGTCGTCGATCTCGCGCATCCGCTCGCGGATCGTCTCCTCCATCTCGGCGAGCCGCTTCTCCTTGCGCTCGAGCCGCTTCTTCGCCGAATCGGTGAGCTGCTCCGAGTTCGAGAGCTCGGCCTCCTGCTCGGCCAGCTCGCGCTCGCGCTCCTTCAGGTGATCCTCGTATTCCTCGAGATCGCGGCCGCTTCGCGCCTTCCTGCTCGACGCGGCCAAGATGAGCCTCCCGCCGGCCGAGATCGGCCTCGCGGGCGGTCGAGTTCGAGCTCGCGGGCCTCGAGATCCTTCATGCCGGCCGAGGGCGTCCTCGGCGGCCTGGCCGCTCCCTGAGAGCTCGGCCTCGAGCCGCTGCGCGTCGCCGCGCAGGCGCTCCTGCTTGGCGAGGATCTCGGCCTCGCGCTCCTCGACGACCTCCTGCCGCGCGCTCAACGCGGCGAGCTGCTTCTGGACCTCACGCTCGCGGTTGGCGACGTTCTGCTCGGCGGCGGCGTGCGCCTTCTCCTGCTCGCGCACGGCGGCCTCGCGCTGGGCGATGCGACTTGTCGCGCGCCTCCTGCCGGGCCTTGGCCTCGGCCTCGCGCGCGTCGATGGCCGCCTCGCGCCGGGCGATCTTCGTCTCCTGGGCGGCGAATGCGGACGCCTGCTTCTGGATCTGCGCCTCGCGCCGCTCGAACTCCTTGGTGGCCTCCTTGAGCTCGCGCATGCGCGCCTCGACCTGCGCCTCGCGCTCGGTCGAGACCGTGTCCTGGGCGACGACGCGGGTCTCGAGCTCGGACAGCCGTTCCTTCTCGCCGCGGATCAGCCCGAGCTGCTCGGTGACTCGCCGCTCGCGCTCCTCGAGCTCCGTCTCGGCTGCCGCGAGCCGCGCGGCCCGCTCGTCGAGCTCCGCCGAGCGGCCGCTCGTGTCGGGCCGGAAGCTCCGACGCCGCGTGTCCGCGACGTCGTCTCGAGATCGACGAGAGCGGCCTGCAGGTCGCGCTCCCGCGCCAGGGCCGCGGCGAGCTCGCCGCGAAGCGCCTCGAGGTCTGCGTCCGAGACGCCGTTCGAGCCCGGAGGCGGAGGTACGAACGACTGCTCGCCGGACTCCGGCGGGGCCGCGGGCCGCGGCGTCGCCTTCGGGCGCGCGGCCGAGCTTGGCCCTGAGGCCGGTTCCGAACCCGGTCTCCGTCTCGCCGGTGTGCGGGTGCTCGGCCATGTCTTCCGCAGCTGACATCGGCTAGAAGAAGATTCCCCTGAAGTTCAGGAAGGCCGGCCCGAGGATGATGATGAACATCGCCGGGAAGATGAAGAGCGCGGTCGGGAAGAGCATCTTGATCGGCGCCTTCATCGCCTTCTCCTCCGCCGCGGCCTGACGCTTGTTCCGTGTGTCGGTCGCCTGCACGCGCAGGATGCGCCCGAGCGAGATGCCGAGCTGGTCGGCCTGGATGATCGCGCGGACGAACGACGCGAGCTCCGGGGCCTGGACACGGTCGACCATCTTCTGGAGCCCGTTCTGGCGCGTCTCGCCGATCCGCATCTCACCGAGGGCGAGCGCGAACTCGTCGATGAGCGGGCCCTCCATGTGCTCGGTCAGCTTCTGGATCGCGGCGTCGAAGCCGAGGCCCGCCTCGACGCTCACCGCGAGCAGGTCGAGCGCGTCCGGCAGGGCGGCCTTGATCTGGTCGCGGCGGCCGCGTGCCTTGAAGGAGACGACGAGGTCGGGAAGCATGAAGCCGAGCAGCGCGAACACGATCGCGAGCAGGATCGGGAAGGCGCCGCCGACCATCCCGCCGACGACGAGGCCGCCGAAGACGCCGCCGATCGCCCCCGCCGCCTTGAGGGCGAGGAACGTCGTCGGGGAGACGACCCGACCCAGGCCGGCGCCCATCAGGCGGGCGCTGACCGAGTCCACGGTCAACCGCGGGTTGACCTTGAGGACGCCGTGCGCGAGGCCGAGCTTCAGCGGGCTCCACGACGCGTTCGCCGAAGGTCTCCTCCGGCCGGCCGGCCTTGACGGACGGCGCGACTTGCCGTACGTCGCCGCGCGGCGGATCGAGCCGGAGCGCTCGCGCGCCGGAAGCGTCGCGGCCTCGCCGATCAGGAACACGGCGAGCGCGAGGGATGCGATTGCGAAGATAAGTACGAAGACCATGGGCTCCTAGCCTTTGAACGAGACGATCTTCTTCAAGATCGCCGAGCCGATGCCCATCATCACGAAGATCAAGAGGATGAGCTTGTGGCCGGTCGAGGTGTAGAGCAGCGGTTGCATGTAGGCGCGGTTGATGGCGTAGATCGCCACGCCGACGACGAACGGGAGGCCGACGAGGACGTAGGCGGACATGCGGCCCATCGCGGTGAGCCCCTTGATCTTGCGACGGAACTGCTGCCGCTGGCGCACGGTGTCGGCGACCATGTCGAAGAGGCCTGCGAGCGAGCCGCCGACCTGCCGCTGGATCGTGACCGCGCTCATGACGAACTCGAAGTTCTTCGAGCCGATGCGCGCTGCCATCTCGGTGAGCGCGTCGTCCATCGGGCGGCCGAGGCGGGCCTCCCCGAGCACGCGCTTGAACTCCCGCGCGGCCGGGTCGACACCCTCGTCGACGACGCTCTGCATGCCCTGGCGGAAGCTGTGCCCGGCCTTGAGAGACGCGGCCATCGTCACGAGGATGTCCGGCAGCTGCTCTTCGAACGCCTGCAGGCGCTTCCGCGCCTTGTGCGCGACGACGAGGTACGGGATGAGCGCGCCGCCGACGAATGCGAGGAGGAGCGCCCACACGGGCGGCTCGAAGACCGCCGTGACGATGGTCGCCACGAGGCCCGCCGCCAGCATGATGTACGCGAACTCCGCCGCCTTAGCGGCATGTCGGCGCGCTGGAGCACCTGGTCGAGCTGCTTCCAGCCGCGGAGCTGCCCGAAGACGCTCTCCGTCGCCCTGAAGAGCGGCGCGAAGAGCGCGACCTTGCGGCCCTGACGCTCGCGCTTGACCACCTGGCGCTTGTGATGCCCCACGTGGGGCTCGAGGCGGCCCTTCAGCCAGCTGCCCTTGGGCGCTGCGAGGACGAATGCCATCGCGAGCAGGGCGAGGAGGCCGACGACTCCGGCGAGCACGGGGAGGCCCCAGTCGCTCGTGTAGAAGAAGTCGGGGAGGAGCGGTGACGGCTTCGCGGGCGGAGGCGGGGCCTCGCCGGGAGCCGTGACGGTGCGCGTGACCTCGTCGCCGCCCGGGAACTTGACCGTGAGGTCGAGCTGGTCGCCGGGCCGCGCGTTCGTCATGTACTCGAGCTGCCACGTGCGCTGCAGGTCCTGGGCGATCGAGTTGTAGACCTGCGTGAGGACTGACGATGATGCGGCGCCGTAGTAGGTACCGCCCGTCTCGGTCGCAAGGCGCCTGACGGGTCGGGGTTGAACCGGTCGCTCTCGATCCCGACGACGTAGACGTTCACGCCGGCCTGCCGGGCGGCCGCGATCGCGTCGTCGAGTGAGGCCTCGCTCTCCGTCTCGTTCCCGTCCGTGACGAGGATGACGACGCGGGACGCCAAGGGCTCCGCCGCGAGCAGGTTCGACGAGAGCACGACGGCGTCGTTCATCTTCGTGCCGGCGACCGGGTCCACGGCGACGCTCCGCAGAGCAGTATCCGCGTCGATCGTCGCCGTCGAGAAGCCTGTGAGGGCGACGACCTGGGTTGCGTACGTGAGTACCGCGATGCGGTCCTCGGGCGGCTTGGCCGCGACGAAGGCGCGGGCGGCCGCGGTGGCGTCCGCCAGCGGCTGGCCGAGCATCGACCGCGAGCGGTCGACGACCAGCATGACGCTCTTGGAGGAGCCGAGATTCCGAGCCGTGAGCCCGGCGACCGGGCCGCCGTTCTGTTCCAGCGAGGGCGGGGTCGTCGACGTCGACGGCGCGACGACGGTGACCTTGACCCGCGGGAACCCGGCCGTGTCGACCGACTTGACCTCCCCCGCCGCGAAGGCGGCAGGGACGAGCACGAGCGCGGCGAGGAGTGCGAGGAGCGCTCGTCTCACTGGAACCCGCCGTAGCTCGCTGCGGTGAAGCTCGGCCTGAAGTTCGGGTCTTCCTGCTGGAAGAACGTCGCCGGCAGGGTGACCCCGTTGGCGGCCAGCTTCTCCAGGAAGTGAGGCTTCAGCCCGGTGCAGCTGAGCGGCGAGAGCAGTCGGCTGATCTGCGCGGCGGCGCTCTCCTCGTCCGGGGGCCTCGCGAGGAAGATGTCCTGCAGCGTGATCACGTCCGACTCCATCCGGAGCACCTCGGTCACGTGGCTGATGCGGCGCGAGCCGTCCACGAGACGGGTGATCTGGATGAGCAGGTCGAATGCGCTCGCCACCTGCTCGCGGATCGCGCGGAGCGGGAGCTCGACGCCGGCCGTCAGGACGAGAGTCTCGAGACGGGCCAGCGCGTCGCGCGGCGAGTTGGCGTGGATCGTCGTGAGCGAGCCCTCGTGGCCCGTGTTCATCGCCTGGAGCATGTCCAGGGTCTCCGGGCCGCGGACCTCGCCGACGATGATCCGGTCGGGGCGCATGCGCAGGGCGTTGCGGACGAGCTCGCGGATCTTGACCTCGCCCTGGCCCTCGATGTTGGGCGGGCGGGCCTCGAGCGTGATCACGTGGTCCTGCTGGAGCTGGAGCTCGGCGGCGTCCTCGATCGTGATGATGCGCTCGTCGCCGGGGATGTAGGCGGAGAGCGCGTTCAGGGTCGTCGTCTTACCGGTACCGGTACCTCCGGAGACCAGGACGTTCAGCTTCCCCTGGACGCAGGCGGCCAGGAAGTGCGCCGACTTCGCCGTGACCGTGCCGAAGTTGATCAGGTCGTCCATCGTGTACGGGTCGCGGGAGAATTTCCGGATCGTGAGCGTCGGCCCCCGCAGCGCGAGCGGCGGGATGATGGCGTTGACACGGCTGCCGTCCGGCAGGCGGGCGTCCACCATCGGGGAGGCCTCGTCCACGCGCCGGCCGACCTGCGAGACGATCTTGTCGATGATGCGCAGGAGGTGCGCGTCGTCGACGAAGGTCGAGTCGGTGAGCTGGATCTTGCCGCCGCGCTCGATGTAGATCCGCTCGCCGCCGTTGACCATGACCTCGGTCACGGAGTCGTCGCGGAGGAACGGCTCGAGCGGGCCGTAGCCCAGGATGTCGTCGGTGATCTCCCGGACGAGCTGGCGGCGCTCGTCGCGCGTCAGCGGCGTCCGGTCGAGGGCGAGCTGCTCCGTGACGGCCCGAAGGACGCGCTCGGAAAGGTCGCCCGTCGACTCGGCCGTGAAGAGCTCGGGGCCGAGCTTCGCGATGCAGGCGTGGTGGACGCGGGTCTTCAGCTCCGCGTACGGGTCGGCGCCGACGCGTTCGGCGGCGCCTGCGACGCGGCCAGAGGCTCCGTGCGGGCGCCGGTGGTCTCGGCGAGGCTCGCGCCCGTGCCGTTCCCGTTGCCGCCCTTGAGGCGATCGTGGAGTCCCATGGCTACGCCCGGCTGAAGAGCCGTCGCTTCTGCGGCACCTTCGCCGTCTCGACCGGCGACAGGCCCTTCGCCATCTCACGCATCGCGCGGCGAGAAGTCGGCCTTGTCGTCGGCGATGACGAGCGGGGTGCCCCGGTTGACGGCGAGCGGAACCTTGCCGTCGCTCGGCAGCTCGAAGCGAACCTTGACCTCGAGGGCGCCTTCGACCTCGCCCGGCTTCATCCCGACCTTCGAGTTCGCGCGGTTCAGGACGACGCGAATCCGGTTCTGCGGGAATGCGAGCAGCTCGAGCGTCTGCAGGCTGAGGCGGACGTTCTTCAGGGTCGGGACGTCGAGGCCACAGACGAGCAGGAGCTCGTCGGTGCGGTCGAGCGTCGCGAGCATCGGCCCGTGGAAGAACGGCGAGGTGTCGACGACGATCACGTCGTACGACTCCCGCGCAACCTCGAGCAGGCGGGCGAGCTTGGCCTCGGTGACGAGCTCGGCGTCCTCCGGGCGCAGCGGCGCCGGCAGGATGTCGAGCCCCGACGGATGGCGCGTCGTATACCCGGCGAGCTTCTCGGAATCGAGCTCGCCCGGCGCGACGACCAGGTCGTAGATCGTCTTCTCCGGCTCGATGCCCAGCATGATCGCTGCGTCTCCGAACTGGAGGTCGAGGTCGAGGAGGAGGGTGTTCTTGCCCTCGAACTTGGCGAACGTACGACGCCAGGTTGGTCGCCGTGACGGTCTTGCCGGTCCCGCCCTTGGGCGAGAACACGGTCACGATCCGTCCGCGGCGAGCTGCGTGGCCGCCTCCGCCGCCGCCCCCGGCCCTGCGGCCGGAATGGCCGGCCTTGCGGATCGCGAAGACGACGTTCTCCGTCATCTGGGGCAGCAGGAGGACGTCGGAGACGTCGGCCTCGAGCGCCTGCTCGAGCAGGGCGGAGGCCTCGCCGGAAGCGAGCAGGATCACCGGCGCCTGCGTGTGCTCGCGGATCGCCGCGAGCTCGTCGTCCGGCAAGCCGGAGCTGCGTGTGCCGTGGAGCACGACTTGGAAGTGGCCACCGGTCAGCGTCGCGGCGGACTCGCGGACCCCTTCGCTCCAGCCGACCATCTCGATCTCCGAGTGGCGGCCGAGAGCCTCGCGGAGCTCGGCGAGACCGTCGCAGCTGCCCGTGACGAAGACGCGAACCTTCTCGCGTGTCGTGACAGGAGTCTCGAGGCTCATGGCGTGGGAAGTCCTTTCGCTCTGGAACGGATCGATGAGCAAGCCTGCGAAGCTGGGCCCGGGTCAGTCCGTCGGAGAGCACGGTGCCCGACCATTCGAACCCTTCAGGGCTATCGGCAGCATCGGTCGTCGGCCTGAGGCTCAAAGACCACTCGCCGTTCGTGAAGATCCAGAAGAGCTTCTCCGCCTGGGCGTCGGTGACGCGCCAGCATGATCGCCTGGTCGCCGCTCTGCTGCGTGACGCGCTGCCCTCGGTCGAGGCCTCCGGAGCCTGGAGCACGAGGATGTCGCGCAGGACGATGCGGGAGACGTTCTGGTTCCGTTGCCCGAGAGCTGCCAGGAGCCGACGATGTCGACGTGGTCTCCGGCCTGCAGCGTCCCGACGAGAAGCTGGTTCGCGTCGCCCGGGAGCTGGATCGCCCGGAGGTTCCCGGTGATCTTCGCCCGGATGCCCTGCTCCGCCTCCGTCGAGAACCGCAGGAGCGACACCTGCTCGCCCGCGTAGATCGGCTCCGAGGAGACCTTGCCGGCGAGATCCTGGCGGGTTCACGATCGCGCCCGGGGTGACAGAGGACTTCGCGACCTGGGTGCTCTCGAGCTGGCCGGCGATGTCGTCGCCGACCGAACCGGAAGGAATGTCCGACTTGGCCACCCAGACGGTCGTCAATACCTGGCCCTGCTGGATGTCGTGCTTCTGCTGCTTCACATAGAAGCTGGTCATCATCGCCGCCAGCACGGCAAGTGCGACGGCGATCGCGATGTTCCGAAAGCGATAAGTCATTGCACCACGTCTTTCTCAGTTCGAATTACGTTCGTCAGTTCCACGAGCGAAACGTTCGTCACGCCGAAATCGGCGCCGGCGTCGTCACTAGCCTGTTCGGCCTGAATGCCGTCCCACGTGACACTCACGAACTCGCCGAAGAGCTTCTCGTTGTTGCCGTGGAGATCGAGTCCGCTGAGCCGGAAGCCGGCCCAGCCCACGATCTGGTACTTGGCGCCGGTGCCGTTCCGGTGATCTTGCGGTAGATAGGGAAGAGCAGAACGTCCCCGATCCGGGCCTCGAGCTTGTCGCCGACGTTGGACGAGCTGAACATCGTTTCCCGTGATCGGCGTCGTAATTCGCCGAGGCCCATGTACTGATCCCAGCCGTTGCTCGATCAGATCGCCGAGGTCACTTGCTCCGCTCGAGCTGCCGGTCAGGTTGATGAACCCGAAGTTGCCCGAGCCGTCCGGCGAGCCGTTCTTCTTGAGATGCAGGTAGACGAGCTCGGTCGCGCCCGAGCACGGGTTCGGGTTGCACTGGAGCTTCGGGTGCTTCTCGTCGACGACGATCGGGGACGACCCACTTCGCCTGCGTCAGTAGTCCGGCCCGCGCGCGTCGCGGTCGCCGTGCACGGTCACGGAGTTGACGCCGAGCATCTTCGAGAAGAAGCCCGGCGCCGGTCGCGAGCCGGTCACCTTGATCGTGTCGTTCGGGAAGACCTGTGGTCTAGAAGGTGACGTTCATCGTCCCGCCGCCGTTCTTCGCGGCGTACTGGCGTCGCGAGCGTCGAGGCGTTCGCCGTGAAGTAGGGCAGCGCCTGCGCGCCGGCGAGCGCGGCCGCGTCGACCGTCGCCTGCAGGCTGCGTCGGCCCGGTACCAGGAGCCGATGTCGAGCACCGCTGCGGCGATCGCCAGGAGGACGGCGAGGAAGAGGATCGTGATGACGTATGCCTGGCCGCTGCTCCGCTTGTGCCTGGTCATTCCACACGCTCCGTGGTCGGGCTCTGGAGCGTTCCGGACTTCACGACACTCCGAGCAGGCTGATCGAGTACGGGTAGGTGGCCTTGACGGTCACGTCAGAGCCCGGATCCCAGTCGGAGGTAGGGGTGACGAAAACCTTGAGCTTCGACTGGGTGAGGTTGCTCGCTGAGGCGCGCACCTTCGACTCGACCTTGGCACTACGCTGCGTGGCGGGCAGGTAACGCGAGACGGCCGCTTGGCGCGACCCTGCGCGCACGGCGTCCGTCAGCGGCGAGGTAGTTGTTGAACGCGATGCCGAACTGGATGACCCCGAAGAGCAGGATCGCGAGCACCGGAAAGACGAGGGTGAACTCCACCATCGTCTGTCCTTGCTGTCGCTTTTTCCGAAACTTGTTCAACACTGGAATTGGCTCTTCTTTCGTGGTTTGGCTGCGTTCGGTCGTGCGTTGTGCGTTACGTCGTGCAATGACGAGGGGCGGGCGCTCTTTCCCCGCGAGTGCCCGCCCCTCGCCAAGTCCTCGAACGACTAGAGGACGTTGACCACCGACATGATGTTTCTCTCGATGCCGGAGGAGAGCAGGAGGAGAGCGCCGATGATGAGGACCGTGATGACGGCGAGAATCACGCCGTACTCGGCCATCGTCTGACCCTCTTCCCGCCTGCGAATGGCGGCGAACAGCTCGGTGAGGTAGGTCATTTTGCGAAGTCACCTCCCTTCGTCATCCCGGGCACGCAATCGATGCGCACACAACTGCGAAATGTGGAGTGCGAGAGTGGAACTTCTTGCTGCATGTGGGCCTCGTGATTCCGGCGCACGCTTATGGTCACGACGATGAAACCTCCGCTTCGCTCCGGCGTGACCGCTCCGCCGTTTGGCTCCACAAACTGGACGGAGCATCGTCGCTCTCTGAGGTCCGGAGAATCCCCCTCCCTGGGGATTCGACCTCGATGCGCGGCCATTGCCCCGGAAGGGGGATGACCCGGCCTCTGATCGCCGCTTCGCTCAATGAGTCCGTCGCGGCAACGGATGACGTCTGAAAGCGATCCGCGCCGAAGTGGCGGCCTCGGCGCCCGACAACGGGAGCAAAGGCAATGCCACAAAGCACCAACTCGCGGCGGGATTTCCTCCGCCTCGTCCTCTTCACTCTCGCCGGCTGGGCCCTCTGGGCTCTCGGCAAGGACAGCGCGAAGCCGGGTGCCGCAGTCGCCGAGGCGACGGAGACGGCTCCGGAGGCCACGCGCGCGCGGAGCGGCTTCTCGAAGCGCCGCCTCGCCACGAGCCTCGCCTTCGCCACACTCTTCTTCGCGGGCGCAGCCTTCTCGGCCGGCGCCGGCGATCTCGTCGTCGGCGCGGTCGAGGGCACGACGGATGCCGCCCAGACTGACACGACGACCGAGGCCACGGATCCCGCGGCCCCTGCTGATCCCGCCCAGGGCGACCCGGCACCCGCGGACCCGGCTCCGGCAGATCCGGCGCCCACCGATCCTCCCGCCGACCCGGCCGCCCCGGCCGACGGCGGCCAGGACTCGGGTTCGGGCGGCGGTGGATCCGCCGACCAGCCTTCCGACCCGGCCGATCCCGCCGGTCAGCCCTCGGACGACGGCGCAGCTCCCGCGTCGGGCGGCGAGGACGGATCTTCAGCCGGCGACGGTGGTTCCGGTAACGACGGTTCCGCCGGCGGCGGAAATGACGGAGGCAGCCAGCCGGAGACTCAGCCGGATCCTCCGGCTGCCGGCCCCGGCTCCCAGAGCCACACGGGCGACCCGGTCGATCATTCGGTGAGCCATTCGTCGCCGGTGGACGTGAACCAGGCACACGATTCGGCCGTGGCCGCTGAGGCCGCGGGCTCGTGGGGGACGTTCTGGCTCCATCGGGCGCTCCCCGATCCGACTCCGCCGGCGAGGCGCCTCAAGCCGGGCTTCGCGAGGACTCTCGCCGCCGTGTCGAGGAGCAAGGACGTCGACTGGGCGCTCGTGCTCGGCGTCGTCCGCGCGCGCGGCCACACCGGGCGCGTTCCGGCAACGAGGCACGAGCTCGTCAGGACTCGCGACGAACCTTCGCAAGCTGCACGCCGCGAAGTCCCCGTGGCAGGCGGTTCTCGGCCTCGAGGGCCGGACGGCCTTCGCCGACCGGGCGATGGCGCTCCGGAACTACGACCGCGCGGTCGGCCTGTGGACGCTCGTCCGCGGCCTCGTCGCCTCGAAGGGCACGCTGCAGAAGCGCGTCCTCGACGACAGCCGCATCGACATCTACCCCGGCGGCCGCAGCGACGTCGCCAGCGGCCGGGTGGACGTCCGCGTCCTGGCGCTCATCCGCTACATGGCGGTGACGCACGGCCAGGTGACGGTCTCGCTGCCTGCGTCAGCGGGCACCGGCTCTACGCCCGCCCGGGTGTCGTCTCCGCCCACATCTACGGTGAGGCGGTGGACATCTCGGCTCTCGGCGGAGTGTCGATCTACGGCAACCAGCAGCCCGGCGGCCTCACGGAGAAGGCGGTGCGCAACATCCTCCTCCTCCCGGCCGAGCTGCGGCCGAAGCAGGTCATCTCCCTGCTCGGCCTGGGCGGTCCGTCGTTCGCGCTGGCCGACCACTACGACCACATCCACGTGGGCTATTAGATGGGCGCTGTCCTGTCGAGACAGGACGGAAGCCCTGTGTGTGAGCGGTGTCTTCTGGCGGAGACGCCGCTCACACGGCTCAAGGGACTCCTCGGGCGCCGAGGGCTCGAGCAGGGCGAGGGACTTCTCCTTCGCCCTGCCGCTTCCATCCACACCTTCTTCATGCGCTTCGCGATCGACGCGGTGTGGGTCGACCGCGAGCTGAACGTGCTCAAGGTCTCGCACGACCTCGCGCCCTGGCGGACGGCCGCCTGCAAGGGCGCCAGGGGCGTCGTCGAGCTTGCGGCCGGCGAGGCGAGGCGCGTCGGCGTCGCGGCCGGCGACAAGCTGATCTTGGCCTGACCCTCAAGCGCAGCGCGCCCGCGGCCGATCCGAATCCCGTGAGACGCGCTGTCGCCGCCTTCGTCTCGCCCCTCGAGAGCTCGCCGCAGGCGGTGCTCCGACGCGCGGTCGCCGGGCTGCTCTTCGTCTACGCAGGAGCGCTGCTCCTCGAGCGCACCGTTTCCGGGAAGGGCATCTCGCCCGTCGCGATCCTCATGATGGTCGTCTGCGTCGCCATCTGGCAGGAATGGGGCGGCCGCAGCGTGCGCGACTGGGGCCTCGTGCTCGTCTGCTTCCTCGGCTACGCGGCGGGGGCGAACGCGCTCCCCGACATCGGGGCGGACGTGCACTTCACGCCGCAGATCGACGCGGAGAAGTTCCTCTTCTTCGGCCACATCCCGACGATCTGGCTGCAGGAGCACCTCCACCACGGGACGGGCCCGCTCGAGGTCTTCGCGATCCTCATGTACCTCTCCCACTTCGTCGTCCCGGGCCTCCTCGCCTCGCTCATCTGGCTCTACTGGCCGGGCCGGGGCTTCGGCGACCTTCTCTTCGGGATCCTGATCGTCTCGCTCCTCGGCGAGATCACGTTCTTCCTCGCCCCCACGGCGCCGCCCTGGATGGCCGGGGACGCGGGCTACATCCCGCATGTCGACCACGTGATCAAACAGGGCCTCTACGACCTCGGCCTCGACTCCGTCGCGGCGCGGAAGGATGCCGAGGGCTCCTACAACCTCGTCGCGGCGGTGCCCTCGCTCCACGCGGCCTGGCCGGTCATCGGCCTCCTCGTCATCTGGAAGCACAAGCTGCCGCAAGTGGCTCCTCGGCGCCCAGGCCGCGCAGGCGCTCGGCGTGGCCTTCGCCGTCGTCTACGCGGGCGAGCACTACGCGGTCGACGTCCTCGCGGGGGTCGTCTATGCGCTCGTCGCCTGGTGGATCCTCGGCCGGCTCCTCGCGCTCGGAGACAAGCGCCTCGAACGGACGAAGGGCGCCACGTGACCCACCTGCGCATCCTCCTCCGGCCGCTCGACCGGCTCGCGCTCTTCCTCGACTCGGGCAAGGTGGCCCAGCAGCCTGGGGCCGTCCGCCTCCGCCGGGGGCTCGCCGCAGTGGCGCTCGTCTTCGCGCTCGTCGCGTCCTTCCGCTCGATCGACCGCGGCGGCATGCTCTCGCCGGGCGCCGTGCTCCTCGCGGTCCTCGCCTTCGCGCTCTACGCGAACCGCGGCGGCCGCTTCATGCGCGACTGGCTGCCGGTCTTCCTCGCCTTCCTCTGCTACGGGCTCGTCGCGAAGGCCGTTCCCGACCTCGGCCTGCAGGTGCACTACACGCCGCAGATCGACGTGGACAGGGCGATCGGCTTCGGCCACCTGCCGACCACGTGGCTTCAGGCCCACCTCTACCACGGGAGGACGGGGCCGCTCGAGATCTTCTCGCTGCTGATGTACCTCTCGCACTTCGTCGCACCCGTCGCGCTCGCGTGCCTCATCTGGCTCCGCTGGCCCGGCCGCGGCTTCAACGACCTGCTCTACGGGATCGTCATGGTCTCCTTCCTCGCCGAGATCGCCTTCCTGCTCGCCCCCACGGCGCCGCCGTGGCTGGCCGCCGAGCACGGCTACATTCCGCCGGTCGATCCGATCCTGAGGAACTCGCTGACCGACCTCGGGCTCGACGAGCTCGCGCGCGCCAAGGGGGACGCGAGCCTCTACAACGTCGTCGCGGCCGTGCCCTCTCTGCACGCGGCCTGGCCGCTCATCGGCCTGCTCGTCATCCGGAAGTACCGCCTGCCGCGCTGGCTCTTCTGGACGCAGGCCGCGCTCACCCTCGGCGTCTGCTTCGCGATCGTCTACACCGGCGAGCACTACGTCGTGGACATCCTCGCCGGCTTCGCCTTCGGCTTCGCCGCCTGGTGGCTCGTGCAGTGGGCGCTCGCGGCCGGACGGGCTCGGGAGCCGGTGACGACGTCGGCTCCGGCGGAACCAGCACCCGCAGAGCGCGCGGCCTGATCTCCTAGACGGCGCCTTCGATGGCGTGCAGCGTCCACGCCGGCCCGATCCGCACCAGATGGCCGTCCGGGTCGGCGAGGTCGACGACGTCGGTCCCGAACCGCGTTCGCGTCAGGATTCCGACGATCCCGTGCGCCTCGAGGCGCTCGACCTCGGCCTCGACCTCGTCAGCCGCGAGCTCGAGCCGGACCGCACCGCCGACTTCTCGCCCGCGGTCGGGGTCCCAGGTGAGGACGAGAAACGTCTGCTGCTGGAGGACGAAGAAGGCGCTGTGGGCGTTCTCGCCCTCGTCGTAGGCGGCCGCGGGCCCGTAGCCGAGCAGCCGCGAGTAGAAGTCGATCGACCGGTCGAGGTCGGTGACATAGAGGTGGACGGCGGTGACGAGGCCGGTCACGGCTACCTCGTCTTCTTCTCCGCGGCGCGCCGGCGGTCGCGCTCCTTCTTCTTGCGCTGCCGGTCGTTCCGCCACCTCTTGATGGGCCGGGATCCGCGTCCCATGAGGCCTCGGAGCTTATAGAGTTGCCCGCCGTGGCGCTCGATCCCAGGCGCACCGTCCAGGAGCTCGAGGAGCTTCGCGAGCTCACCGGAGACGAGAACGGCGCCCAGCGCGTCGCGTGGACTGACACGTGGATGCGGGCGCGCGAGTGGCTCTCGGGGAAGCTCGAGCCCCTCGGCGTCGACGAGGAGACCGACGAGGCAGGGAACCAGTGGTTCACGCTCGCCGGCGCGTCCGATCGGGCGCTTCTGCTCGGCGGCCACATCGACTCCGTGCCCAACGGAGGTTGGCTCGACGGGGCGCTCAACCTCGTCGCCGGCGTTGAGGTGCTCCGCCGGATCGCCGAGGATGGGCAGCCGCCCGTGACCGTGCGGCTGGTGAACTGGGCGGACGAGGAAGGAGCCCGCTTCGGGCGAAGCCTCTTCGGCTCGAGTGCCGCCGCAGGATCGATGGCCGACCAGGAGGAGCTCCGGGGGCGCCGCGACGGGGACGGCAACCCCCTCCCCGATGCCCTCGCGCGGCACGGCGTCGACCTCGACACCGCCCTCGAGGCACGGCGCGAGCTTGCAAGCGCCGCCGCCTACCTCGAGCTCCACATCGAGCAGGGGCCCGTACTCGAGGCAATGGACCTTCCGCTCGGCGTCGTCCTCGGAACCTTCGGCGTGGAGCGCCACGAGATCACGTTCCGCGGCCAGGCGGCCCACGCAGGCTCGACCCCCATGGACACGCGGCGCGACGCCCTCGCGGCCGCCGCCAAGCTCGCGCTCGAGATCCGCGAGATCGCCAAGCACACGGGCGAGGGAGCTGTCTGCACGATGGGAAGCTGCGTGACGCGGCCGGGCATCGTCACGTCCGTCGTCGAGACCTGCACCGTCCTCCTCGACCAGCGCCACCTCGACGCCGCGAAGCTCGCCATGATGCTCGAAGAGGCGAAGGAGGCGAGCGAGCGATTCGCCGTCGAGGAGGACGTCGAGGTCGAGTGGGAGAAGGTCTGGAGCATCGAGCCGATCCTCTTCAACCCCGAGCTGATCGAGCTCGCGGACGAGGCCGTGCGCGAGGTCGCCGGCCAGTCCCATCGCCTCCCGAGCGGACCGCTGCACGACGCGGCCGAAGTCTCGCGCGCGGGCATCCCGACGGTGATGCTCTTCGTTCAGAGCCTGCGCGGGCTCTCGCACACGAAGCTCGAGGACACGAAGCCCGAGCACCTGGAGCAGTCCGTCGAGGCACTCGACCGCCTCGCCTCCAAGACGCTCGCGAAGCTCGGCGGCTAGCGCCGCTTCCTTCTGAGCTGGCCCGCGAGCCAGCGCGGAGCCCGCCGGCGCGCCGTCGAGAGTGCTTCTTCGAGGGCCGGGGCGGCCTCGTCTTCGTGGATTCCCGGCGCCGTGACCGCAGAGGACGTGCCGCGGCGCGACGCTCGCGAGGACGCGCGGCGGCCGGAGCCTCAGGAACGGATGCACGCCGAGGCGCTCGCCCGGCGCGGTGAAGTAGTCGGCCGTCCCCAGCGCGTCGCCGACCACGAGTACGGCGCGGCGCGGCTCCCAGAACGCGACCTCCCTCCACACCGGGCTCCAGGCGACCCGGAGGAGCTCGAGGCCGCGGTCTGGCTCGATGCGCATCCGCAGATGCGGCACGCCGAGCCGGGCGGCGACCGCCTCGCACTCGCGGTTGTGGCGGTCGAGGAGCTGGACGACCGCCTCGGGCTCGCCGAGGGCGGCGATGCGCTCGTCGATCCCCGGCGCGTCGACGGGATCGAAGACGAAGACCTTTCCGTCCAGCTCGAGCGCGTGGGAGGTGCGCTGCATGAAGCCGGGCTCGGTCCAGCCGAACGAGCCGTCGAACTCGTCGCAGGGCTCGAGGCTCAACCGCCGATGAACGTCTCGTACAGAAGGAACACGTTCAAGCTGATGATGACGCCGGCGATCGCCCAGGCGGCGACGTTGGTGAGCCGGGTGTTCACGAGCGACCCCATGATCGAGCGCCGGCTGGTGAAGATGACGAGCGGGACGAGCGCGAAGGGGATGCCGAAGGAAAGGACGACCTGGCTGATGACGAGCGCCCGGCTCGGGTCGACGCCGATGGCGAGGATGATGAGCGCGGGCACGAGGGTCACGGCCCGGCGGAGGAAGAGCGGGATCTGGCGGTTGATAAAGCCCTGCATGACCACCTGGCCCGACATCGTCCCCACCGACGAGGAGGAGAACCCGGAGGCGAGGAGCGCGATGCCGAAGAGGGTCGCCGCGCCGATGCCGAGCTCCGTCTCGAAGCTCGAGTATGCGCCCTCGATCGACTCGATCCCGATCCCGAAGAAGACGGCCGCGGCGATCGCAAGCATCGAGATGTTGACGAACCCGGCGATCGTCATCGCGATCATCACGTCGATCCGCTCGAAACGCTGGATCCGCCGCTTCTCCGCCTCGTCCCGTCCGACCACGCGGTTCTGGGTGAGCGCGGAGTGGAGGTAGACGACGTGGGGCATCACCGTGGCGCCGAGGATGCCCGCGGCGAGCAGGACCGACTCCGAGCCCTCGAACCCCGGGACGAACATGTGCCGCACGACCTCCTTCGGGTCCGGCTCGGCGAGGACGACCTCGAAGGCGAAGGCGACCACGATGACTCCGACGAGGCTCGCGATGACGGCCTCGAGCCGGCGGAAGCCGTAGCGCTGGAGCGCGAGGATCCCGAATGCGCCCGCGCCCGCGAGGAGACCGGCGGGGAAGAGGGGCATCCCGAACAGGAGGTTCAGCCCCAGCGCCGCGCCGAGGACCTCGGCGAGATCGGTGGCCATGGCGATCGCCTCGGCCTGCACCCAGAGCGCGAACGACACCGGACGGCGGAAGTTGTCCCGGCACATCTCCGGCAGGTTCCGCCCGGTGGCGATGCCGAGCTTCGCCGAGAGCGTCTGGACGAGCATCGCCATGAGGTTCGCGGAGAGGACGACCCAGAGGAGCAGGTAGCCGAACTTCGCCCCAGCGGCGATGTTCGTCGCGAAGTTGCCAGGGTCGACGTAGGCGACGGCAGCGATGAACGCGGGGCCGAGGAAAGGCCAGAGGCCGTGCACGCCGCCCCGCTCGCCCGCGAGCGAGGCCTGCGCGGCCCGGAGCGTCGCCGCCTCGCCGGGGAGCACGCTGTCGACGTCCACTCCGGGAGCCGGATGGTGCTTCGTGGAGGCTTCGCGATCTTGGACGCCGGTCATCAGAAATCGAAGTTTAGATGCATCAAAATCTTAGACGGAATCCTGCCTGAACGACAATCAACCCCCCGGAAGGGTGATACGTCGACCCCCTCCTGCACCGATAGTCGGAACAGGGCGGAAAGCCTCGCCCGAAACTGATCTGCGGCTCATGAGTACTCCGTTGCGAGAACGTCCCGACGCCCCCCTTGGAACCCTCATCTTCCGGGCCGGACTCCTGCCCGCGGAGACCATCGAGAACGCACTCGAAGAGGGTGTGAAGACGGGACGGCGCCTCGGTGAGATCCTCATCGAGCGCGGCCTCCTGCAGGAAGAGGACCTCACGCGGCTCCTCGCCGGCCAGAAAGGGCTTCCCTTCGTGAGCCTGCGCTCGGAGCGCATCGACCCGGAGGCGGTCCGCATGCTGAGCGAGGACCAGGCCCGCCTTTTCACCGCCCTTCCGCTTCGCTTCGAGGAAGGGCTCCCACTGGTCGCCGTCGCGGACCCGACGAACGACGTCCTGAACCGCAACATCCGCGAGGCGCTCGGCCAAGACGTGAGCTTTGTCGTCGCCGGCCGCACCGAGCTAGACGAGATGATCGGCGAGGCCTACTCCGGAACGCTGCCGACGCTCGCGCCCGACACCGAGCCCGAGGCGCCCGTCGACGGGCCGCCGCTTCGGGTCGACACGAGCTTCGCGCCGGCCACCGAGGAGATCCCGCCTGCCGCGTACGAGCCCGCGCCGGAGCCCCAGGTCGCGCCCGAACCCGAGCCGAGGTGGCGCCCGAACCCGAGCTCGAGGTGGCGCCCGAACCCGAGCTCGAGGTGGCGCCCGAACCCGAGCTCGAGGTGGCGCCCGAACCCGAGCTCGAGGTGGCGCCCGAACCCGCTTACGAGCCGACGGTGCAGGAGCCGGTGCCCGCGTACGAGCTCGAGCCGGTGCCCGCCTACGAGCCTCCGCCCGAGCCCGCGTACGAGCCCGAGCCGGTGACCGCTCCCGAGCCGGAGCTCCAGCCCGTGGCCGCGTTCGAGGAGCCGGCGGCGTCCCAGACGTACGAGGCGACTCCGCCCCCCGCTTACGAGCAGCCCGTCGCGCCAGAGCCGGAGGCCGCCGCCCCCTTCACGAGCGAGCCGGTAGACGTGGACCTGCAGGCGCTCCCGGAGACGAACGGCCACGTCCCCCACGATCTTCAGGACGACCTCCTGCCACCCCAGGCGAGCGAGCCGAGCTTCCCCGAGCCGAGCGAGCCGGCCGCGGAAGCGGCGGTCGTCGAGCCGACGGCCGAGCCCGCGCCGGCCGAGCCACCGGCCGGCGGCTACACGGTCTCGATCCGCCTCACGACCGGCGAGCGCCTCGTCGTGTCCGAGTCTCCGGACCTCGGCGAGGCGAAGGGGTACGCGAAGGCGCTCACGAAGCAGCTCGGCGCCACCGACCCGGACGACTGGCCGTTCGTGAACGGCCGCTTCCTCAAGCCAGACACCATCGTCTCCGTCGACGTAGAGGGCTAGCCGCCCTGGGCGGCGGGCCTGTCCGGGCAAAGCCCGGCCCTTGCCCACCTGACGGCGTTCGCCGCAGGATGCTGCGCTCGCAGTCCCTCGCCGTACCACTCGTACTGCCTCGGGCCTGCTCGCTTCCCTCCTTTGCGAGCGCCGCCCCAGAGCGGCTAGCGAGGTCTCCGGCTCAAAGCCGGGGAAGCAATTGCGACACCGGCCTCGCCGCGATGCCCCGTCGCTCGGCGAGCGCCTCGAGCACCACGGCCGTATCGGCAACCGGGATGTCCTCGAGGTAGGTCTCCCGCGACTCGAAGGAGGCGAGCACAGAGGCGCATGCCGCCGCGTAGGCGTCCGCGTCCGCCAGGGCAAGAGCTTCGAGCGCCGCTGCCACGTCCGACGGAAAGGCATCGGGGCTCTCCGCCCGCAGGCCTTCCGCCAGCACCGCCGCGGCGTCGTCCTCACCCAGGACGAGGAGCGCGAGGACGGCGGCATAGCGGCCGATCGGCGAGGAGGCCGACGCCGGCCCTTGCTCGAGAGCCCAGCGCGCGTCCGACGCGGCACCCTCCCAGTCACCGGCGAGGAGACGCGACTTGAGCACGCCGATGGGCCGGCCCCAGCTGTCCGGCGGCGCGTCGGCCCAGCTCTCGCGGTAGCGCTCCGCCGAGCGCTCGAACCAGCTCGCCGCCTCGGCCCGGCGTCCCTGCATGAGACGCGCGAGCCCGGCGCCTCCCGCCGCCATCGCAGCGCGAACGAGCTGCCTCTGGCGCGGATCCGGCTCTTCCGGCATGCGCTCGAGCGCGTCGGCGTAACGGCGCTCCTCGCGCTCGGCGTGCTGCTCCCAGCTCACGGCCGGGAGCCTAGCTCGTGGACGCCGATATTCCCCTGTTCGGGGGACGACCACGTTGGCCCATCACCGACAATTGTCATAGCCGTTGACGCTCCCGGGAGCCCGCCGCCGCAGACGGGCTCCCGTTCGTTAAGGAGACGCTAAGCCGGAGGCGAGCCTTGAAAGCGAAGCGCAGGAACCGTGAGGATGGCGCGGGCACGACCTCACAAGCGTCCTCGTTCGAGGGTTCATTTGTCGACAAAAGACGCCGTTAGGGAGGAAAGACGGTGGCGGGGAGCGAACTCCCCGCCACCGCTCAGCGCGATGAAGCTACGAAGTCTCTACCACCAGGGACCGCCCGCCACAAGGGCCGCGATCGTTCCAAGCCCAGCGCAAAGAAACGCCAGCTTGAGTCTCATGGAGCCGTCCTTTCCTGACCGATTGACAGCTCCTGGGGCCCAGGAAATTGACAACGCGAGGCTATAACAGGTTTCGGATGCCGAGACAAAAGTCAACCCACGTCGATAGCCCCGCCGCAGTGGGCGAGCGGTTGAGGAGCGCGCGCGAGCGAGCGGGCCTGAGCCAGAGGCAGCTCTCCTTCCCTGGCTGCTCCCCTGCCTATATCTCGAGGATCGAATCCGGAGACCGCATCCCGTCGCTCCAGCTGCTGCGGGAGCTCGGAAGGCGTCTGGACGTGTCGGAGGACTTCCTGGCCACCGGCACCGAAGGGCCCTTCGAGCAGGGCGCCCTTCTGTTGGAGGCAGAAGTGCTGCTGCGACTCAACGACCTCGAGGCGGCCGAAGAGCGCTACACCGAGCTCCTCAAGCAGGCCGCGAGCCCCGCGGTTCAGACCGAGGCGCTGGCCGGGCTCGGCCACATCGAGTTTCGTCGCGGCCGGCCCCGACATGCGATCGAGCGGTTCGAGAGCGCCCTGGCGGCCTCGCCCGAGGACGAGTCGGAGCGCCCCGACCTCGCGGACAACCTCGGACGCGCCTACGCCATGGTCGGCGAGCTCGAATCGGCGATCGGCGTCTTCGAGCGGTGCCGCGAGGCGGCCGCCGCGCGCGGAGACACGATCCTCGAGCTCCAGTTCGACGTGCTCCTCGCGCATGCCCTCATCGACAGCGGGAACCTGGGCCGGGCCGAAGAGCTGCTCGGCAGCGCCCTCGCCATCGGCAAGAACGCCGAGAGCCCGACCCTGCGCGCTCAGCTGTACTGGTCGCAGTCCCGCCTGCACGACGAGCGCAACGACCCGGAGACCGCGGCGCGCTACGCGCGGCGGGCGCTCGAGCTCCTGCGCCTCACCGAAGACACGTTGCGAATCGCGCGGGCTCACCAGCTGCTCGCCTACATCGAGGTGAACCGGGGCAACCCCCAGGACGCGCTCGACCTCCTGGAAGAGGGCTGGCCGCTGCTCCAGGCGAGCGCGAACGGCCTCGAGCGGGCCCAGTACCGGCTCGAGGAGGCGCGCGCGCTGGCCCGGCTCGGCCGGAGCGAGGAGGCAGCCGCGCTCGCGATGCAGATCTCCGGCCTGATCGCCGACGCGCATCCCGAGGACGCCGCACGGAGCTACTCCGTGCTCGCAGGCGTCTTCGATGACATCGGCGACCGTGGCCGGGCGAAGGAGCTGTACGAGCTCGCGGCCGAGCTCCTCGAGCCGCGCAAGCCCAATCGCTACCTCGTCGACGTTTACTCGCGCCTCGCCGACATCGCAGAGTCGGAGGGGCGCAAGGAAGAGGCCTACGACCTCATGAAGAAGGCCGTCGGCATGCAGAAGGACGTGGCCGAGGCGGCGGCGCCAGTAGGCTTGCAAACCCCGAACTAAGGTATATTTCGACTCGCCGCGCGCACTTCACGCGCCGGCATCCTCGTTTGGCTGGCAGCGCACCGCGCTGCACCCTATGCACGAAGCGATAGACCAACGGACCCTTCCTGGGGAGGAAGCGGACGGCTTGGCCGCCGCGGCTCTTCGCGCCGAAGCGTGGGCCGGAGAGCCCTTCCTCAGGCCCGACGAAGATCCCGCCGAGGCGCTCTCGGAGGGCCGCGCGCGCCGTCGTGCGCTCGATGATGCCCTCGAGGAGATGGAGGCGGGCCGCAGGACGCCGTCTCCGGCCTGGAAGATCCGCTACGCGCTCATGCTCGGCCTCGAGCGGGTGCTGACCGACCACCCACCGCGCCTCGCCTCGGGCACCGAGCTTCGCCGCCACCAGATCGACGCGCTCGCAGGGATGCTGACCGAGTTGATCGCGCGCCACGAGGAGGAAGCCGAGACCGGCAACGGGAACGGCCACGGGAACGGACACGCGCTCGAAGAGCCCGAGGACGACGAGGAGCGCGAGGACGAGGAGCTCGACGAGGAGGGGGACGAGCGTCGAGGAGGCGGACGACCCGGGTGCAGTCCGGCGCTACCGCTTCCGCCACCCGACCGCCTCCGGCAAGACCATCGCCGCCGCCGGCTTCGTCGAGGCCGCCCGCACGATGGGCGTCCTCATCCTCACGCACCGGCGGCTCCTGGTGCAGCAGTTCACGCGCGACCTCACGACGGAGGGCTACGGCGACCGGCTGCGGCCCGCGATCGAAGAGGGTCAGGAGCCTCTCCGCGGCAACCCGATCACGATTCAGACCTATGCGTGGTTCGCCCGTCACGTTGGCACGCTCTCGAAGAGCGCCTACCAACTCGTCATCTGCGACGAGGCGCATACGGCTCTCGGCGAGAAGACGAGCACGGCGATCCGCCGCTTCGCCGATCCCATCTACATCGGGATGACGGCCACCGAGCAGCTGATCGCGAAGCAGGTTTCGGACGTCTTCCCGGCCTCGGTGGACGACCTCCCGCTCGCGGACGCCGCCCGTCGTGGGCTGATCGCTCCGCTCCGTTGCCTGCGCGTCCCGCCCGCAGCGGCTGTCGCGTCGGTGCCGATCGTCGGCGGCGACTACGACCAGGAGATCCTGGCCCGCGTCCTCGACCACTCCGTGATCAACCAGGCCGCCGCGAGCCTCTACCGCGACCGCTTCGGCGACACGCCCGGGATCGTCTACGCGGCAGGTGTCGAGCACGCCTACAACCTCGCGCGCGAGTTCCGCGCTGCGGGCCTCAGGGCAGAGGCCGTGAGCGGTAAGACCCCTCCGCTGAGGCTGGCCGAGACGCTCGCCGCCTACGAGCGCGGAGAGATCAACGTCCTCATCAACGCGATGCTCCTCGCCGAGGGCTGGAACTCGCCGCGCGCGACGGTCTGCATGCACCTCGCCCCGACGGCGAGCCGCCGCGTGTACCAGCAGCGGATCGGCCGGATCATGCGCATGCACCCGCGGAAAGAGGCCGGCGTCGTCGTCGACTTCGTCCCGGACGCGGCGACGCACAACGATCGGACGATCACGCTCCACTCCCTCCTCGACGCCGACTTCTACCGCCCCGGCGCGCGCGTCACCCCCGCCCCGCGCAGGCGGGTACAGCGCCGCGCACGGCGGAAGCTCTCGCCGGCGCCCTGGCTCGTCCCGGTCACCCCGGACATCCGCCGCCGAGTGTCCGTGATCACGCCGGGAATGGGAGCGCGTCGATCCGAGCCGCCTGGCCGAGGACGAGCAGCTCCTCTGGGCGCGGATCGCCGGGCGCCAGGTTCGCTTCGAGGAGCGCCAGCACTTCGCCGAGAAGCTCGCCAAGGCCTCACGCGAGTGCCGCGAGGCGTTCCTCATGAGCTGTGCGGCCGAGAACCCGAACCGCCGCCTGCGCCTCTCCGCGCTCGGCGACCGGGTCGCGGTCAGCGTCGACCGGGCGAGCTTCGACGACCTCGTCACCATGGTCACGTCGGCGCCCACGTGGGACAAGGACCGCGTGCAGGGCGTTCGCATCCTCCTGCGGGCGATCGGGGAGGGAAAGGTCGAGGCGCCGGACGAGATCCTCGAGCGCTGGACGTGGCGGCTCGCTCGCGCGACGCGGAAGCTGCAGGACCGCCGCGCAGGCTCTGAGCTCCCCGAGGCCAAGCGGCTCCTCGGCGCGCTCACGAACTCGCGTGGCCACCGGCACGAGGAGAACGCGGCACGGCTCGTCAACGTCGCGCTCGAGCAGCCGATCCACGTGGCGGTCGCGCTGCTCGCCTCGGCGGAGGCCTACACCCCCACCGCCCAGCAGCTCATCGACCGGATGCGCGAGACGCCTCGGAACGATCCACGAGGTCGCAAACGCCCTCGCCGACAACCTTCCGGCGCCGAAGCAGCACTCCGGCAAGTCACGCCGGCGCCGCCGCAAGCGCAAGCAGAAGGCCGAGCAGCAGAAGGCCGAGCAGACGCCGAAGCAGAAGAACGGGGAGCCCGAGGAAGCGAAGGCCCGGCCGAAGGCCGAGAAGCCGAACGCCGGGACGGCGAAGCCGGAGAAGCCGAAGGCGGAGCCCGCTGCGGCGGGCGCGGACGGCTAGGCCCTCGTAATCGCTCCTAGCCGCTCTGGGGCGGCGCTCGCAAAGGAGGCAAGCGAGCAGGCCCGAGACATACGCGCTGACCGCGCGTCTGGTTTCACGGGGACTGCGAGCGCAGCAGCCTGCAGCGAGCCGTGTAACCGAACGCGGATGGGTTGGAGCCGGGCTTTGCCCGGCGGGGGCCCCGCCAACCGGAGCGGCTAGGCACCGTCCTCTTCCTCTTCTTCCTCCGCCCGCCGAGCCTCGTGGTCGCGGAGGAAGCGCGTGAGCTCGGCGGCGAGCGACTCCCCGGACGGGACGTCCAGCTCGTCCCCGAGCGCATCCCGTCGCGCCTCGAGCTCGTGCACGTACGCCTCGGTCTCCTCGTCGGCCGACACCGCTTCGCTGACCTGCTGCTCGTAGGCGGCCGAGGCACGTTCCAGGTCGCCGAGGTCGAACTCGGTGCCGAGCAGCCCGGCCAGCCGCTCGCAGAGCGCAAGCGCGGCCCGGGGGCTCGCGGCGAGGGACGCGTAGTGCGGCACGGCGGCCCAAAGGCTCGCGGACGGAAGCTCCGCACGACGGCATGCGTCGTGGAGAACACCGACGATCCCCGTCGGCCCCTCGTAGCGCGACGCGGCGAGCCCGAGCTCCTCGACGAGCCTCGGGTCGCTCGCCGAGCCCGTGACCGGTGCCGGCCGCGTGTGCGGCACGTCGGCGAGGAGCGCGCCGAGCGTGACGACGAGCTCGACGCCGAGGTCGGTCGCGAGCTCGACGATCTCGTCGCAGAAAGTGCGCCAGCGCAGGCTCGGCTCGATGCCGAGCATGAGCACGGCGTCGCGCTCCGGTGCCCGGGACGGGGGCGTGGTAGAAGGCTGTGTCGGGCCAGTCGATCCGGCGCGTGATCCCCTCCTCGAGGGCGACGTGCGGGCGGGTCGCCTGGAAGTCGTAGAACTCCTCCGGGTCGATGTTCGCGAAGCGCCGCGCCTCCCAGGCCTGGGCGAGGAAGCTCGTCGCGAGCGAGGCACCCTGCGCCCCGTCGTTCCAGCCGCGGAAGGCCCCGACCAGCACGGCATGGCGAAGGGTCGGACGCCGCTCGATGCGGAGGTGGCTGCCGATGGCCGGAGTCTACGGCAGTACGGGCCGCGACCTGAGGAGAAGGCGGGCAGCGAGCGTGACGACCCCGACCCAGACGGCCGTCGCCAAGGTGACGTGCGCGAGCACGAGGGGCCAGGGCAGGTGCTCTCGCCACTGAACGTCTCCGATCGCCATCTGGACGAGCAGGAGCCCGAGCACTCCCGCAGCGAAGAGGAGGTCGCCGCGCGCCTCGTCCCTTCGCCAGAGGAGCGAGGCGACGATGCCGACGAAGGCGATGCCGAAGATGGCCGTGGCTCCGACGTGTACGTGCAGCGCGTCGGGAAGCAGCCCGTAGCGCTTGATCTTGTCCCCCCGGAGTGCGGCCCGGCCGCGGTGACGAGGGTGCCCGTGGCGATGAGCGCGGCTGCGCTCGGGACGAGCACGACGGCGAGCCAGCTGGCGGCGAGCGGCGGGTGTGTCGTCGCGCCGCGAGCGAAGTCGCGGGCGCCGACCGCGACGACCACCGCGGCCGCGAGGGCGAGCAGCGAGAGCAGGAAGTGCGCCATGACGATGAGCGGGTGGAGCTCGAAGATCACGGTGATCCCGCCGAGGATCCCCTGCGCGAGCACGGTGACCGGCAGCGCCCACGCAGCCCAAAGGAGCCAACGCGGGAGCCGATCGACGCGAGTCGCCGCGATCGCAGCGGCCAGCGTGACGAGCCCGACGACGAAACCGACACCGCGGTTTCCGTACTCGACAAGCGCGTGGAAGTTCTTCTCAGGAAGGAAGGAGGAGCCGCAGCGCGGCCAGTTGTCGCACCCGAGCCCGGAGCCGGTGAGGCGCACCGTCGCGCCCGAGACGACGATGAGGAAGAGCGCGCCGAGCGCGAGGTAGGTGAGCAGCGCAAAGGTCTCTGCCGAGACGGCGAAGCGCGCGCGGGCGACTTGCGTCGTGTCCGCTTCCATCAGGCGAGGGCCACGCCCGCACCCTCCTCCACCCGGCCGATGCGCGCCAGGAAGAGGTCCGAGCCCGCGAAAGCGGCCTCGAGCGTCGCCGCCTTCTGCCCGGGGACGGAGACGAGAAGGCCGCCGGAAGTCTGCGGGTCGAAGCCGAGGATGCCGAGCTCCTCGGGCAGGTCGTGGAGCTCGACGGAGCCTGCCGCGAACTCCCGGTTCCGCCGGTCGCCGCCGGTGCGCAGGCCCCTCCGTGCCACCGTGAGGGCGCCCTGGAGCGCGGGAAGGGCGGACGGGTCGAGGACGAGCCGGACGCCGCTTCGCTCGGCCATCTCGTGCGCGTGGCCGAAGAGGCCGAAGCCGGTGACGTCGGTGACCGCGGACGGCTCGAACGGGCGCAGGAGCCTCGGCGGCGCGGCCGTTCAGCTCGGTCATGACGGCCGCGGCCTCCTGGAGCTCCTCCTCGCCGAGCACCTGCTTGCGAACCCCGGTGAGGACGAGCCCGGTTCCGAGGGGCTTCGTCAGGAACAGCGCGTCGCCGGGGCGGGCGCTCGACTTCCGCCAGACAGCGCTCGGATGGGCAATTCCGACGACGGCGAGGCCGTACTTCGGCTCGTCGTCCCGAATCGTGTGCCCTCCCGCGAGGAGCGCGCCCGCCTCCTCCACCTTGGCGGCCGCGGCGTCGAAGACCGCGCGCACGCCGTCGATCGGCATCTCCTCGGGGAACGCGGCGATCGAGAGCGCGAGGAGCGGCTTTCCGCCCATGGCGAAGACGTCGTTCAGCGCGTTGACGGCCGCGATGGCACCGAAGAGAGCGGGGTCGTCGACCATCGGCGGGAAGAAGTCCGTCGTGAACACGAGCGCACGCTCGTCGTCGAGGCGGTAGACGGCGGCGTCGTCGGCGGGCGAGAGGCCGACGAGGAGGTTCTCCGACGCGGCAGGGGCGAAGCCGGACAGGAGCTCCTCGAGGCGCCCGGCCGCGTACTTGGCCGCGCACCCGCCCCCCGCTTCGAGATCCTCGAGTCGCGCAGTAGTCTCCACGCGATGGAGGTTACCCCCCGCACGTTCGGGTGTCAGAGCATGACCGGCCGCCTCGAGCGCGTGCTCGTCAAGCCGCCGGTGACCGGCTCCTGGGCCGCCTGGCGCGCCTACGGCTGGCGGGCGGAGCCCGATCCCGCGGGCCTCGAGGCGGAGCACGAGGCATTCCGGTCGCTTCTGGCGGAGGCGGGCGTGGAGGTCGTCGTCGGGCAGACCGGCGGCGCGTCCAACCCCGACGCGATCTATGCCTACGACCCGGCGCTCGTCACGAATGCGGGCGCCCTGCTCCTCCTGCCGGGCAAGGAAGGACGGCGCCGGGAGCCCGAGGAGATGGGCGTGGACTTCATGGAGGCGCGGCGTGCCGCTCGCGGGGCAGCTCCGGTTCCCCGCGACCGCGGAGGGCGGCGACACGCTCTGGCTGGACGAGCGCACGCTGCTCGTCGGCCGCGGCTACCGGACCAACGACGCGGGTGTCGGGGCGCTTCAGGAGCTCCTACCGGACGTGGACGTTGTCGCGTTCGACCTCCCCCACTACCATGGCCCCGGCGAGGTGCTGCACCTCATGTCCTTCCTCTCGCCGCTCGACGCCGACCTGGCCGTCGTGTACCTCCCGCTCATGCCCACGCGGTTGGTCGAGCTCCTCCTCGAGCGCAGCATCCAGCTCGTCGAGGTTCCGGACGACGAGTTCGAGACGATGGGCCCGAACGTCCTCGCGCTCGCGCCCCGCGTGGGGCTCGCGCTCGAGGGGAACGACGAGACGCGCCGGCGCATGGAAGCGGCCGGCGTGGACGTTCTCGTCTACAAGGGCGACGAGATCTCCCGCAAGGGCGACGGCGGCCCGACCTGCCTCACGCGCCCGCTCCTGCGCTCCTAGCGAAGCAGGAAGCCGGTGCCGAGCTCGTCGCGCTCCTCGAGGACGAACTCGTGCTCTCCGGTCCGGTGGGCGCCCCCCTCGACCTCCGTGACGACCGCGGGCGTGCCCCCCACGTCGCCGTCGCCCACGACGCGCGCGACGAACTCCGTCCCGACGATGCTCATGTGGACGAGCTCGTCGCCGCGCGGAAGCTCTCCGTCGGCGTCGAGCAGCGCGAGGCGGGCCGATGTCCCGCTCCCGCACGGCGAGCGGTCGACCTCGCCGTCCGCGAACACCGTCACGTTGCGCTGGCGGAGCGGCGGGCCTACCTCGAGCCGCTCGAAGAAGACGACGCCGTAGATGTCGCGGAGCTCCGGCTCGAGCGGGTGCACGAACCCGCGGGCGGCCTCGAGGTCGCGCTTCACCGCACGGCCGAGCTCGATCAGGCGCGGCAGGCTCTCCGCCGAGACGGGCAGCGGCGACTCCACCGAGGCGTAGAAGGCGCCGCCGAAGGCGACGTCGACGGTGAGGCCGGCCGCCGCGAGCCCGCGAGCCTCGACGTAGGAGGGCACGTTCCGGAAGCGGACGCGCTCGACGCGACCGCCCCGGACCGCTGCGACGGTCTCGAGCCGTCCGGACGGAACGTCCACGACGACGCGCGTCTCGGGCTCGACGGCCTCGAGCAGCCCCGTCTCGAGCGCCCACGTGACCAGGGCGATCGTCCCGTGCCCGCAGGCGGTGGAGTAGCCGGCGTTGTGGAAGAAGACGACGCCCAGGTCCGCGCCGCCGTCCTCCGGCTCTGTCACGAAGCAGCCGTACATGTCGGCGTGTCCCCGCGGCTCGAAGACGAGCAGCTTGCGGACGTCGTCCAGCCGCTCGAGGGCAAAGCGGCGCTTGTCGAGGATCGTGGCGCCCTCGAGCGGCGCCACACCGCCGGTCACGATCCGAAACGGCTCGCCGGCAGTGTGGTAGTCGGTGGCTCGAACTACGAGGTCGCCTACGACCCTTTTTCGATCGGCACGTCCACGAGGTTTCCCCACTCCGTCCACGAGCCGTCGTAGTTTCGCACCCGCTCGAAGCCGAGCAGCTCGCGGAGGACGAACCACGTGTGCGCGCTGCGCTCGCCGATGCGGCAGTAGGCGGTCACTTCCTTCTCGGAGGTGATGCCCTTGCCTCCGTAGAGCTCTCGGAGCTCGTCCGCCGACTTGAACGTCCCGTCGTCGCGGACGGCGCTCGCCCACGGGATGGAGACGGCCGTCGGAATGTGGCCCGCACGCTGGGCGCCTTCCTGCTCGTACCCGGGCGGTGCGATGAGGTCGCCAGCGTACTCGCCGGGAGAACGGACGTCGACGAGCCCGCGATCTCCGGCGCCCAGCCACTCACGCACCTGGTCGCGGTAGGCGCGGATCGACTCGTCGCGCTCCTCGGCGGTGTAGCTCTGCTCCGAGGGGGCGGGCACGTCGCTCGCGAGCTCGCGACCCTCGTCGATCCACTTCTGGCGGCCGCCATCGAGGATGCGCACGTCGTTGTGCCCGTAGACCTTGAGGTACCAGTACGCGTACGCGGCGAACCAGTTGTTCTTGTCCCCGTATAGGACGACGATGGTGTCGTTGCCGATTCCGCGGCTCCCGAGCAGGCGCTCGAAGGTCTCCTTGTCGACCACGTCCCGCTCGACGGGATCCTGCAGGTCGTCGCGCCAGTGCAGCTTCACGGCCCCGGGAATGTGGCCCTCGTCGTAGAGGTCGGGGTTCTCGTCGACCTCCGCGACGACGACGTTTGCGTCGCCTCCGTGCTCGGCGAGCCAGTCGCTGGTCACGAGCACGGGCTTGGCGTATCCGTTCTCCGCCATTGTTACCTCCCGATCACTTTACAAGTTGAAGCGATCGTAACACCCGCGCGGCGCCGTCGGCTATCCTCGACCGATGGGGAGCATCGGGGACGTGATTGCCGGTGAGATCGTCGCGGTCGCCCCTGAGGACACGCTGGGAGAGGCTGCTGAGCGCATGGCCGACCACGGTGTGGGGTCGGCCGCGGTGCTCGACGGGGGCAGGCTCATCGGGATCCTCACCGAGCGCGACCTCCTGAAAGCCGTCGCCGGCCGCGTGCACACGAGCGAGGCTCGCGTCCGCGAATGGATGACCGCGGATCCCATCACTGCCTCCGAGACGATGTCGGCCGACGACGCGATCAGGACGATGCTCGAAAACGGCTTCAGGCATCTGCCCGTCGTCCAGGGCGGAAGGACTGTCGGCGTCGTCAGCTTGCGCGAGCTCATGCGAGCCGCCTTGCAGGTCGACGCCTAACCCCGGGTCTCGGCGCTTTCCCGCTCTAGAGGAGCTGCGCCACGATCAGTCCTGCGGCACCGAGCCAGAGCCCGGCCAGGGTCCCGATCAGCGGTGCGAGTGGGCGAAGGGAAGGACGCGGTTCCATTGTCGAAGAAAAAAGTCTCGGCTCGCGCGCCGCAACACTTCGACGCTGAACACGAGCATCCTTCCCCTCGCCTAATGGCCGTCGAAGAACCCGACCCAGTGACCCTTGCCCAGGAACGCAGCGATTGTCACGAGAAGAATCAGAAGCTGAACTTGACGTACCGTCACGCGATCACCTCCTTTCCTTAGAACCGGAAGTCCTGTAGCGCCTCGGCAGCGCGGCGGTAGAGATGCGCCGCCCCGCGGTCGTCGGCGCGCCGCACCGCGAGATCGCCCTGCGCGATCCACGCCGCGGCCCGGTGGCTGACGGAGGACAGCTGCTCGAAGCTGGCCTCTGCCTCCTTGAACATCGTTTCCGCCTCGTCGAGCCGCTCCTGGTCGAGGAGGGCCCGCCCGAGGACGAGCTGGGCGTTGCCGATCTCGTCGAGGTGGTCGACGCGCCCGCCCAGAAGATCGAGTGCGTGCCGCGCCTGTTCCTCGGCGAGCCTCGGCTCGCCCGTGCGCAGGTGGACCTGCGCGAGTGACGAGACGACGTGGCCGGCATCCGTGTCGTCGCCGACCTCGAGGAGAACCCGGTAGGCGTCCTTGAGGTGCTTGATCGCCTCCTGGGGCTTTCCAAGCTGGAAGTTGAGACCGCCGAGGTTGTTCAGGAGCTTGCCGACGTTCGCCTGGTCGGCGAGCTCCTCGTACTGCGCCTTGGCGCGCTCCGCGTACGAGCGGGCGAGGACCCAGTGGCCCGTCCGCTCCGCGATGAGGGAGGCCTGGAAGTAGTGATGCGCGACCGTGCGGCGGTCGTTCAGGCCCTCGGCGAGCTCGAGCGCGCGCTCGACGTCCTCCCGCGCGGCTTCCCAGTCGCGCTGGCGGCGGTAGCAGCGGGAACGCCAGCCGAGTGCATTCGAGCGCAGCCTGTCGGCCGGGAGACCCGAGCGCTCGGCCAGGTCGAGGGACTCGCTGAAGAGCGCGACGGCGGTCGCGATCGACGAGAGCTTGTAGCGGCAGACGCCGAGGCGGTACAGCACCTCGGCGCGGTCGACGTCGCTGAAGGACGGCGACTCGGTCAGGTGCCGGGCCCGCTCGAGGAGACCGATGGCGGAGCGAACGTCGCCGAGCGACATCCTCGCCCAGCGACTCCGCCAGGAGCGCACGGAACTCGAGCGCCGGGACGGCGACCGTGGTCAGCGCGACGCCGAGCTTCTCGATCTCCGAGACGGCGTCGTCGTAGGAGTTCGACTCGAGCGCGGCCTCCGCGCGCGCGATCACGCTCTCGACGCGCTCGCGCTCGCTCGACGAGACGCCGGTCTCGAGGAACGACGGGTCGACGCCCAGGCGGCTGGCGAGCCATTCGACGGTCTCGCCTGTCGGCCGGGTCTTCCCGCGCTCGATCTGGCTGACGTACTCCTTCGAGAACCGCTCGCCGGCGAGCTCGGTCTGCGTCAGCCCGCGCGCGATGCGGAGCTGGCGGACGCGCTCGCCCATCGAGTTGCGGGCGGGCCCTTGGGCGGTGCGTGCGGCGGTGAGTTGATCGTGCATCTAGGGTGAACTATACGAGGAAAACTTTACTTCACAAGGCTACTTGACTTCTTGGAGGGCTTGGCTATAGTCCGACTACCTCGCATTCCTGCCGGACGCCAGGCAGAGGGGTGCGGGAGGCGCGCCAGATTCCCGGCGACACCAACCCGGAGGCATCGGCTGGGCCGCAGAGCCGAAGCTTCCGGGTTGTCGCCTGGAATGACCTCAAACATGGTACGAAGCGTCGGCCTTCTGGGCCGCATCGTCTATCCCTCGAACGGGCAGCGCTTCACAGCCGGTGAAGCTCGGCGCCTCGAAGCCACGTGATCCGGCTCTCCCGGATCGCGGGCCACGCGTCCTGGAGCAGTGCCCCGACGACCTCGTCGGCCATCGACAGGAGCCCGAGCGCGATGAAGATCCACGCCTCGGCGTCCGGGTCGCGCTCGCGTGCCATCCCGCCCGCGTCCTGCGCCCGCCGGATCACGTCCGCGACGTACTCGTGCACATCGCGCATGTGCGCGCGCATGTAGGCGGCGATCTCCTCGTTCTCCGGGGACTGGGCAAGAGCCTGCACCCACATCGGCGAGACGCGCGAGCGTTCCGCCTCCGACTCGACGAACGCTCGCCCGATCGCGGAGAGCCAGAGCCCGGGGTCGGGCTCAGCAGCGAGGCTCTCCGTCCAGAGCTCCCTGACCTGCTCCCAGCTCAAGTCCATGCACGCGAGGTAGAGCTCGCACTTGGAGGAGAAATGCCGGTAGAGGACGGGCTCGGTGACGCCCGCCTCGCGCGCGATGTCCGCGGTCGTCGTCCCGCGGTAGCTCCGCGATGCGAAGAGGCCCCAGGCAGCGGAGACCACCGACGCGCGACGCGCCTCGGAAGGAAGACGGGTCGTGCTCACGCGGCCTCTGGGACGGGCTGCTCTACGTGGCGGTACTTGCGCACCGTGACGACGGAAAGGACAGCGCCGACGAGCGCGATTCCCGCCGCGACCTCGAGCGCGTGCTGGTACCCCGTGACGAAGCCTTGCGCCGCCTCGGGCGTGCCGGGCACACCGGTCACCGCCGCGGCCACGATGGCGCCCATGACGGCGATCCCGAGCGCTCCGCCGACCTGGCGCCCGGTGTTCAGGACGGCCGAGCCGACCCCCGCCTTGTCGATGGGCACGGAGCCCATCGCGGCCGCCGTGGTCGGCGTCATGACGACGGCCATTCCGATGCCGCCGACGAGCAGGCCGGGGAGGATGTCCCAGAAGGTCGAGGCCGCGTCGAGCCGCGAGAAGATGAGGAGCGAGATCGAGAGCAGGATCATCCCGCCGCCCATGAGCCAGCGCGATCCGACCCGGTCGGAGAACCTCCCCGCCACGGGCGCGACGAGGATGATGAGGACCGTCATCGGCAGGAAGGTCGCGCCGGTCTGGACCGCCGAGTAGCCGAGGACGTTCTGGATGAAGAGCGAGTTGTAGAAGAACACGCCGAACATCGCGAGGCCGACGAGGAGCATGACCGAGTTCGCGCCCGCGAAGGTCCCGTTCTTGAACAGCTTCAGGTCGAGCATCGGAGCCCGCTGCCGCAGCTCGAGGACGACGAAGGCCGCAAAGCCGACCGCCGCGACCGCGAAGAGCCCGAGGATGCGCGGCGACGTCCAGCCATACTTGTTCGCCTCGATCAGCCCGTAGGTGAGGGCGAACAGCGCGATCGCCGACGAGAGGAGGCCGGGGAGGTCGAGCCGCTGATCGGCGGAGGTGTCACGGGACTCGTTGATGACGAGGCGGGCGACGATGATCCCGATGATCCCGACCGGGACGTTGATGAAGAAGATCCAGTTCCAGCTCCAGTGCTCGGTGATGAGCCCGCCGAGGAGCGGCCCGATCGCGAGCGCCATCCCGGAAACGCCGGCCCAGATCCCAATCGCCATCCCGCGCTGGCGCGGCGGGAACGTCGCGGTGATGATCGAGAGCGTGGCCGGGTTCATGAGCGCGGAGCCCACGCCCTGCACGACGCGCGCTCCGATCAGCATTCCCGCGCTCGCTGCGAGGCCGCACCCGAGCGACGCCGCGGTGAAGATGACGAGGCCGGCGATGAAGATCCGGCGGCGCCCCATCATGTCGGCGAGCTTCCCGCCCGTGAGCATGAGCACGCCGAAGGTCAGCGCGTAGCCGTTGAAGACCCATTCGAGCTCGGAGATGCCGATGTTCAGGTCTTTCTGGATCGAGGGCAGCGCCACGTTCACGATCGTGTTGTCGAGCATGATCATGAACAGGCCGAACGCGACCGCCCCCAGCGTCCACCACTTCCGGTTCTCCGGGTCGAAGATCCTCGCCTTCATCCACGCCTCCTCGAGGTTAGTGGCAACTAAGCTAGCAGCAGCCGCCCGCTTCGTTCGTAGACTTGCGCCGGATGAGTGACGCCGTCTGGACTCCCGATACGCGCACGGTCGAGCGCGCGAACGTGACGCGCCTCATGCGACGCCACGGCTTCGACGACTACCGGGAGCTCGTGGCCCGCTCGCAGGAGGATCCGGAGTGGTTCTGGGCCGTCGCGATCGAGGACATGGGCCTGGACTTCGCGACCCCGTGGAGCCAGGTCGTCGACCTCTCGCGCGGACCCGAGTGGGCGACGTGGTTCGTCGGCTCGACACTGTCGATCGCCTGGAACTGCGTGCACCGCTGGGCCGACCGGGACCCCGACCGCATCGCGACGGTGGGCCGCGGCGAGGACGGGTCGCGCTGGGAGTACACGTTCGCCGAGCTCTCGGACCAGGTCACGCGCCTTGCGCGAAGGCCTCGTCGCGCTCGGCGTCGAGCCGGGCGACCGCGTGGCGATCTACATGCCGATGTGCCCGGAGGTCGCGATCGCGTCCCACGCCTGCGCTCACATCGGCGCCGTGCAGGTGCCGATCTTCTCCGGCTTCGCCGCGCACGCCGTGCGGGAGCGCCTCCAGGACTCCGAGGCGGAGGTCGTCGTCACGAGCGACTGGTCGCTCCGGCGCGGCAAACGCCTCGACATGCGCGCGACGGTCGAAGAGGCGGCAGCCGAGTCCCCGGCCGTGGAGCACGTCGTGACGTGGAGCCGCGACGACGGTTCGTGGGACGGCATCGAGCTCGGCCCGGGCGAGCTGCAGCCGCTCGAGGTCGACTCGGAGCACCCCTACCTCCTCACCTACACCTCGGGGACGACCGGGAAGCCGAAGGGCGTCGTCCACGTCCAGGGCGGCTTCCTCGTCTCCATCGGCCGCGAGCTCGCCTACCAGGCCGACGCGCGCACCGACGACGTCATCCACTTCGCCACGGACATGGGCTGGATCATGGGCCCATGGACCGTCGTCGGGGGCGGCGCGATGGGCGCCAAGATCGTCTTCGCCGAGGGCGCGCCCGACTTCCCCGCCGACCGCCTCTGGAAGACGATCGCAGAGGAGCGCGTCAGCATCCTCGGCTGCTCGCCCACCCTCATCCGGGCGCTGATGCAGCACGGCGACCCGCAGGAGGACCTCTCCTCGCTCCGAGTGATCGTGACGACGGGGGAGCCCTGGAACCCGGATCCGTTCCGCTGGCTCTTCGACAGCGTCGGCGGCGGGCGCGTCCCGGTGATCAACTGCTCGGGCGGGACGGAGATCGGCGCGTGCTTCCTCTCGCCCACACCGGCGAATCGGATCAAGCCCTGCTCGGTCGGCGGCCCCGCGCTGGGGATGGACGTCGACGTCGTCGACCAGGACGGAAACTCGCTCGTCGGCACGGGCGAGGTCGGGGAACTCGTCTGCCGGAAGCCCTTCCCCGGGATGACGCGCGGGTTCTGGCGCGACCCGGAGCGCTACCTCGACGCGTACTGGCGCCGGTTTCCGGGTATCTGGGTGCACGGTGACTGGGCTTCCGTCGACGAGGACGGCTACTGGTATCCTGCACGGCCGCTCCGACGACACGCTCAACATCGCCGGCAAGCGGATCGGGCCGGCCGAGATCGAGTCCGCGGTCGTGGCGCATCCGGCGGTGGCCGAGGCGGCGGCCGTCGGCGTGCCGCACGCGGTGAAGGGCGAGGTGGCGTGGGTCTTCTGCGTGCCGGCGCGCGGCTACGAGCCGGGCGACGAGCTCGCCGCCGAGGTCGCCGAGCGCGCGGCGGCAGAGCTCGGCCGCGCCTTCAAGCCGGACAGGGTCGTGTTCGTCCCCGCCCTCCCCAAGACGAGGAGCGCGAAGATCGTCCGGCGGGCTGTCCGCGCAAAGGCGCTCGGCAAGGATCCCGGCGACCTCTCCTCCGTCGAGAACCCAGAGGCCCTCGAGGACATTGCTCGCGCCATCTGAGTACGAGGGAACGCCGACCCGCGGCTATCTCGACACCGCCACCTACGGCCTCCCGCCTCGCGCGACGCTCGCTGCTGTCGAGGAGGCGCTCCGGCGCTGGCGGGAACGGGGATCATGGCTCGACTGGGAAGGCGACGCCGAGGCCTGCCGCGAGCTCTTCGCCCGGATCATCGGCGCCGAGCCGGAGGATGTCGCGCTCGTCGGCGCGGCGTCGGTCGCGGCGGGGATCGTGGCCGCGAGCCTCCCCGCCGAGCCCGGTGACAACGTCGTCCTCTACGAGCGCGACTTCGACTCGGTCGTGCTCCCGTGGAGGCCACTCGCCGAGCGCGGCGTCGAGCTCCGCCTGCTGCCGCTCGAGCGGCTCGCCGAGGGAGTCGATGAGCAAACCGCGCTCGTCGCCGTGAGCCTCGTCCAGTCCTCGGACGGGCGCGTCGCCGATCTCGAGCCGCTCAAGGCGTCCCGCGCGCGGCTCTTCATCGACGGGACGCAGGCGGTCGGAAGCGTCGCCGTGGATCTCGACGGCGTCGACTACCTCGTCGCGCACTCGTACAAGTGGCTCCTCTCGCCCCGCGGCCTCGCGTTCTTCTACGTCCGCCCCGAGAGGCTCGGCGAGATCACGCCGTGGCTCGCGGGCTGGAAGTCGCGCGAACGCCCGCTCGAGGACTTCTACGGCGCATCCGCGCTCGCGGAGGACGCACACCGCCTCGACGTCTCCATCCCTTGGTTCTCCGCCCCCGGCGCGCGGGCGAGCCTCGAGCTGGTCGCGGAGCTCGGCCCCGGCGCGATCGCCGAGCACAACCTCGCGCTCGCCCGCGCGTTCGCCGCGGCGCTCGAGCTCCCCGAGCCGGCCTCGCCGATCCTCCGGGTCCAGGTCGAGGACGCGGCCGCGGCGGTCGAGCGCCTGCGTGCAGGCGGGCGTCTCGTGCTCGTCGCGGTCCGGCTCGATCCGATTGGCCTTCCATCTCTACAACGACGAGGAAGACGTCGCGCTCGCGGCGGCCGCCCTCGAGCCGGGCCGCGGATAGGCATCCGGCCGGGATCGTTTATAGGCTTCCGCGCGTGATCCGCCTCCTCGTACGCATCCTCGTCGCCCTCGCCGCGAACGCGGTGGGTCTCCTCATCGCGGCCGCGCTCCTCGACGGGATGCATGTGACCGCCTCCTCCTTCATCCTCGCGGTCGTCATCTACACGGCGGTCTTCGCGCTCATGCAGCCGTTCCTGATCAGCCAGCTCCGGCGAAGCGGCTCGGCGGCGCTCGGCGGGGTCGCCCTGATCGCGACGCTCGTCTCCCTCATCCTCACCGACCTTGTCTCGGACGGGTTCTCGATCGACGGAGTCGGCACTTGGATCGCCGCGACGGTGATCGTCTGGGCGGGAGGCCTCCTCGCGGCGTTCATCCTTCCGTTCCTCGGCCTGCGGAAGTACATGGAGAATCGGCAGGCCTAGCATTTCGAGTTTTCGTCTACTAGGCGGAAACCGCTACCATTGAACTGTGCGCTTCGCTCTCGCACAGATGAACACGGTCGTCGGTGACCTCGAGGGCAACCGCGCGCGCATCCTCGAGCGGCTCGCCGAGGCCCGCGACGCGGGCGCCGAGCTCGTCCTCTTCCCCGAGCTCGCGGTCACCGGGTATCCGCCCGAGGATCTGCTCCTCCGCCCAGGGTTCCTCCGCGCCGCCGCCGAGTCCCTCGAGGAGATCGCAGCCGAGACCGAGGGGATCGCGGCGCTCGTTGGCACGCCTCACCTCGACCGCGACCTCTTCAACGCCTGCGCCGTGTGCGTCGACGGCGAGGTCAAGTCCATCTACCACAAGCAGTTCCTGCCCAACTACGGGGTCTTCGACGAGGACCGCTACTTCCAGGCCGGCCGCGAGCTCGTCCTCCTGCGCTGCGGGGAGACGCTCGTCGGCCCGACCATCTGCGAGGACATCTGGCAGCCGGGACCGCCGGCCACCGACCTCGCGCTCGCCGGCGCCCACGTCGATCGCGAACATCTCCGCCTCGCCCTTCCACCTCGGCAAGGGAGCGGAACGGGAGGACATGCTCGCCACACGCGCGCGCGACAACTCCTGCTGGATCGTGTTCGTGAACGCCGTCGGCGCCCAGGACGAGCTCATCTTCGACGGCCACAGCCTCGTCCTCGACGAGGAGGGCCAGATCGTCGCGCGCGGGCCGTCCTTCGAGGAAGCGCTGCTCGTCGTGGACGTGGACGCGTCTACCGCAGTCAGCCGCCGCCTTCGTGACGCGCGCCGGCGGGCGCTGGCCCGGGCCCGGCCGGAGCTTCCGAATCCTCCGGTCGTCGACATTCCGCTCGGCGAGCCGGCCGAACCGGTCGAGCCCGTGCTCGCGCCGACGCTCGACGAGCTCGAGCAGATGCGCCGCGCGCTCGAGCTCGGCCTGGGCGACTACGTGGCGAAGAACGGCTTCCACGACGTCGTCCTCGGGATCTCCGGCGGCATCGACTCGGCGCTGACGGCCGCACTCGCAGCCGAGACGCTCGGCCCGGAGCGCGTGCACTGCGTCTCGATGCCCTCGCGTTACAGCTCGGCGGAGACCCGCTCCGACGCGAAGCTCGTGGCCGAGAGCCTCGGCGTCGGACTACCTCGAGATCCCGATCGAGCCGATCGTCGAGGCCGTGACCGCCGCGCTCGCGCCCGCCTTCTCGGGCACCGCGCCGGGCATCGCGGAGGAGAACGTCCAGGCGCGGGTGCGCGGCCTGCTCGTGATGGCGCTCTCGAACAAGTTCGGCTGGCTCGCGCTCGCGACCGGAAACAAGAGCGAGCTTTCGGTCGGCTACGCGACGCTCTACGGCGACATGGCCGGCGGCTTCGCGCTCCTCAAGGACGTCTACAAGACGGACGTCTTCAGCCTCGCCCGCGCACCTGAACGAGCGGGCCGGCCGCGAGGTCATCCCGCAGTCGGTCATCGAACGCGCGCCGAGCGCCGAGCTGCGTGCCGACCAGCGCGACGAGGACTCACTCCCGCCGTACGCCGAACTCGACCGCGTCCTCGAGGCCTACGTCGAGCTGGACGAGTCGCGGGAGGAGCTGGCGTCGAACGGATTCGACCCGGGCGTCGTCGAGCGCGCCGTCGCGATGATCGACCGGGCCGAGTACAAGCGCCGTCAGGCCCCGCCGGGCGTGAAGCTCCGGCCGAAGGCATTCGGTCGCGACCGGCGCATACCGATCACGAACCGCTGGCGCGGCTAGCTAACGCCTACCGAACTCGACGACCTCCCCTCCGAGGCTCCCTCCGCTGTCCGGCGGGCAGCACTGCCCGGGGAAGAAGACGGGAATCTGGACACTGCCGAAGCTCACGACCTGATCGAGAGGCGTGCCCTCACGATCGCTGACGTCGCCGCGCCGGCCGGTGCGGAGCTTCGCGACGAGCACGTTGTTCGGCTGTCGTCTGAAGCTCTGCAACAGGTCGTCAAAGGTCTCCGGCGTCCTGCTCGAGAAGCGAAGAACGGGTCACGTCGCGGGCGCGCCGACGTCCACCGGGCGCCGTTCCTCGCTCCCGCCGGGATCGTGAGCGTGAAGTCGGCGGTCTCGTCCGGGAGCCGTCCGACGGCCTGAGGACCGCGCGGAGTGAGCAAGTGTCCGGCCGGGTGCGGCGCGGATCTTCTTGACCGAGTCGCACGAGCCCTGGTGGCAGTAGAGGACGTCCACCACCTGGTAGTCGCGAACCGTCTCGTCGACGTTGATCGTCGCCTGGACGCTCGAGATCGACACCTTCTCGTTCGGGTAGTTCGCGATCTGGTACAGCTCGTCGTAGAGCTCGAACGCCGAGTCGAACGACAGGTCGAAGTCCGAGATGTACATGTTCATGCGGTTGAACTCCCACGGACTCCCGTCGGCTCGGGTGCCGTCGATCGTCCAGGTGTACGCGGCCGAGCCGGAGCCGATCTTGTCGAATACGGAGTCGATGTTGGAGAACGTGTGCATGAAGGCGAAGTCGGGCAGCGCGCTCTTCATGACCACGTCGGTTTCGCCGATGCGCGACTGGGCCGAGTCGAGCGACGTGACGGCCGTCGTGACGGGGATCGTCGGAGGCTCTCCGTCCACCGCACGAATGCCTGCGAGCCGGTCCTGGTCGAGCGTGCCGAGAGCGTCGGTCACGTTGGCCAGCTTGTAGGGGCCGAGCGGGTCGGGGACGATCGTGATCGAGTCGGCCGAGCCCGCGCCGAGCGTCGTCCGACCACCGAAGGTCATCGGGTGACCGAAGGCGAGCGCCTGGCCGTCGCAGACGTAGGTCGTCGTGCCGACGCCCGCGAACGTGATGTCCCCATACGAGAGCGCCGCGGCGAAGTTCCCGCCGGGGACGAGGTCGTCGATGGTCCCTCCGAGGCTGAACGATGCCGAGGACCCCGAGGTGAGCTTGAAGGTGGACTTGTAGCGCTTGAAGAGCTTCTTGACCTTCCCGAACCGCTCCGAGCTCACGCCCGACACGCTGACGGGGAGCTTGAGGCGGACGAGGCTGCCGCCCACGGTCGGCAAGGCTGCTCCGATCTGCCTCGCCACCGAGCGGACGACGGACCGCGGCAGCTTGATGCGCGCGGGAACCTTCGGCGCCACGGGCAGGCCGTTGACGTGGAGCATGTCCTCCGCCGGGGTCAACCCCGCGATGTCGGTCGCGCCGAACGAGAAGCCGTAGGCGAGCGCGCCGGCGATGGTCCCCGCCGATGTACACGGGCGAGCCCGACATGCCGGCCCAAACGCCGCCGCCCGCGTCGACCACCGGGCCGGAGATCTTGACGATGATCACGTCGCGCCCGGGCCCGACGAGATCCTTCGCGACTCCTAGCACCTCGGCGTCGAAGGACTGGGGATCGGTGCCGTCCACGACGGTCCAGCCGGTTCCGAGCTGGCCGACCGAGACGTCCGAGAGGGGCATCACCGTCGCGCACGGGCCCGGGGCGGCCGACGCCACCCCCGCCCAGACGAACGCGGCTGCGACCCCCGCCAAGACCAGGATTCCGAGATTCCCGAGACGCCTGTTCATGTCATCCCCTCCTGCGGCGTGGATAGGACGCTGCCCAATGTACGACTTTCGGGAGTACGTTCCTAGAGGGCGGCCAGGTCACGGAGCTTGCGAAACCAGCAGAGCCGCTCTGCGTAGGACACCGCGGCGTTCGCGGGCGAGGTCGACGGGAGGACGAAGAGCCGCCTGTCGCCGAGCGTCTCGCCTGTAGGCCGAGCGCGGGCTTCTCCCGAAACGCGCCTTCGTAGGCCGCTTTGCCGACGAACGCGACGATCTCCGGGCGGAGCTCCTCGGGCCAGCCGCTCGAGCCGCTCTGCGGAGCCCGCGAAGTCCCCGCGGCGCAGGTCTGAGCTTCCCTTCGTCGTCCGGTAGGCGGCGTTCGTGAGCCCGTAGCCGAGGTCGAGCATCTGCCACTGCTCCTCTGGTACGAGGACACGCGGTGTCAGGTCCGCGTCCGCGAGCAAACGCCAGAAGTCGTTCCTCGGGTTGGCGAAGTGGGCGCCCGCCTCCGCCGAGCGAAAGCCAGGGTTGATCCCGCAGAAGACGATGCGCAATCCGGGGGCCAGGACGTCCGGGACCGCCGACTCCGCCACGGCGTTACTCTACGTCGGAGACCAAGGGAGGACTGAAATGGCGCAGGCCGAGACGGCTGTCAGGACGATCAAGAACTACGTCGGCGGAGGCTGGGTCGACGCGGAGTCGGGCGAGAGCCTCGACGTCACGAACCCGGCGACGGGCGAGACGCTCGCCCAGGTGCCGATGTCGGGCCAGGCCGACCTCGACCGCGCGGTCGCGGCGGCTCGGCAGGCCTTCCCGGAGTGGCGCGCGACGCCGCCCGTCGAGCGCGCCCGCGCCTGCTTCCGGCTCAAGAACGTCCTCGAGGAGCGCAAGGACGATCTCGCCGAGCTCGTCTCGCGCGACAACGGCAAGGCGATCAAGGACGCCGCGCGGCGAGGTGCGCCGCGGCATCGAGTGCGTCGAGGTCGCGACCGGCATCCCCTCGCTCATGCAGGGCGCGAACCTCGAGGACGTCTCGCGCGGGATCGACTCCGACATGATCCGCCAACCGATCGGCGTCTTCGCCGGCGATCACGCCGTTCAACTTCCCGTTCATGGTGCCGCTCTGGTTCCTCCCCTTCGCGGTCGCGTGCGGGGACACGTTCATCCTCAAGCCCTCCGAGCAGGACCCGCTCGCCTCCGAGCTCCTGTTCGAGCTCATCGACCAGTGCGACATCCCGGCCGGGCGTGGTGAATCTCGTCAACGGCGGCAAGGACACGGTCAACGGGGTCCTCGAGCACCCGGGGATCAACGGCGTCTCCTTCGTCGGCTCGACCCCGGTCGCCCACCACATCTACGCGACCGCGGCGAAGCACGGGAAGCGCGTGCAGGCGCTCGGCGGGGCGAAGAACCACGTCGTCGTGATGCCCGACGCCGACCTCGAGAGCGCCGTAGACGGCGTCCTCTCCTCGGCCTTCCACGCGGCGGGGCAGCGCTGCCTCGCCAACTCGGTCTGCGTCGCCGTCGGCGACGTCTACGAGCCGCTCAAGCAGCGCCTCGTCGAGAAGGGCGACGCGATGATCGTCGGCGAGGGCATCGACCCCGAGACGGAGGTCGGCCCCGTGATCTCCGCCGCCGCGCGCGAGCGCATCGGCGAGTTCATCGAGCGGGGCCTCGCCGAGGGCGGCGAGCTCGTCCTCGACGGGCGTGGCAAGGGGCTCGACGACGGCCACTTCCTCGGGCCGACGATCATCGAGACGGAGCCGGGATCGGAGATCGCCCGCGAGGAGATCTTCGGGCCGGTGCTCACGCTCATCCGAGCCCGCGACCTCGACCACGCGCTCGAGATCATGAACGCCTCCACGAAGGGCAACGCGGCCTCGATCTTCACGACCTCGGGCGGCGCGATGCGCAAGTTCCGCCATGACGCCCAGGCAGGGATGATCGGCGTCAACATCGGCGTCGCCGCGCCGATGTCCTTCTTCCCCTTCACGGGCTGGAAGGAGTCCTTCTTCGGCGACCTGCACGCGCACGGCCGCGACGGAATCGAGTTCTACACGGAGAAGAAGGTCGTGATCACGCGCTGGCCGGACGCGTGAGCACGCCCAAGCGGTTCGAGTACGCGGTCAGCGAGCGCAGCGGGACTCCGGCCCACGCCGAGCCGGACTGGACGGCCGAGCATCTCCTGCTCGCCGGGCTCGCGCGCTGCACCCTGTCGAGCCTGGAGTACTACGGAAAGCGGGCGAAGGTGGCCGTCTCGGGCAGCGCCGACGCTGACGGAGTGGTCACCGGGCGCGACTCGGACGGCCGCTTCGCCTTCGTCGAGACTCACGTCGCGCTCGACGTCGCGGTCGAGCCGGCTCTCGAGGTAGATGAGCTTGCGAAGCTCCTCGACTCCGCCGAGTACGGCTGCTTCATCGGCGCCTCGCTGACGGCCAAGCCGACCTACGAGTGGCGCGTGAACGGGGAGCCGGTGCGATGAGCACCGTCGCCTTCGACGTTGCCGCCGTTCGGGAGCGCTTCACGGCGCTCCAGCGGCCGACCGCCTTCTTCGACGGGCCGGGAGGGACGCAGACTCCGGACTCCGTCCTCGAGGCCATCGCGTCCTACCTCCGCGAGGCGAACGCGAATTTGGGTGGCCCCTTCGAGACGAGCCGCCGCAGCGACGAGCTGGTCGACGCGGCGCACGACGCCGCCGCACGCTTTCTCGGCGCCTCTTCCGCCGAGGTCGGGTTCGGGCAGAACATGACGACGCTCAACTTCGCGCTCACCCGGACGGTCGGCCGCGAGCTCTCGGCGGGTGACGAGATCCTCGTGACGCGGCTCGACCACGACGCGAACGTCGCGCCCTGGCTCGAGCTCGCGCGCGATCTCGACCTCGTCGTGCGCCACGCGGACCTCCGCGAGGAGGACTGCACGCTGGACATGGCCGATCTGGAGCGCCAGCTCTCGGAGCGGACGAAGGTGGTCGCCTTCCCGTGGGCCTCGAATGCGGTCGGCTCGATCACCGACGTGCGCCGCGTCGCCGACCTCGCGCACGAGGCGGGAGCGCTCGCCTGGGTGGACGCGGTGCACTACGCGCCCCACGGGCCGATGGACGTGGCCGCAGCTGGCGCGGACGTCCTCGTCTGCTCGCCGTACAAGTTCTTCGGGCCGCATCTCGGGCTCTTCTTCGGGCGCCGCGAGGTGCTCGAGCGCTGGCGCCCGTACAAGGTGCGCCCGAGCGCGAACGATCCGGTCTCGCACCGGTTCGAGACGGGGACGCTCGCCCACGAGCTCCTCGCCGGCTTCACCGCCGCGGTCGAGTACGTGCAGTCGATCGGCTGGGACGCGATCGTCGCCTGGGAGCGAGAACTCGGGCAGTGCTTCCTCGACGGGCTTCCCAGCGCGTACACGCTCTACGGTCTGGCGTCGATGGAGGGCCGCACGCCGACCTTCGCGCTCACGCATCCGTCGCGCAGTCCCGACGAGCTCGCCGCGGCGCTCGCCGAGCGCGACATCGCCGCGTGGCCGGGGAACTACTACGCGCTCGAGATCATGGAGCGGCTCGGCCTCGCCGACGGATGCCTCCGGGTCGGGATCGTCCACTACAACACCGCCGAGGAGGTCGACCGGCTCCTCGCGGCACTCGCCGAGCTCGCCTGATGCTCCCTCACGTTGCTCAGGCGTCGTTGGCAAAGGAGGCAAGCGAGCGATGCGAACGAAAGTGCAACCAGCACGGCCAAGCGGCGCGAGCGCAGCATCCTGCCGCCAGCGGCGTCTGGCTCGGTCGGAGCCCGGCTCCGCCGGGCGGGAGTCCGCCCCGATGAGCGGCGTGAGGCTCTACTGGGCGCGGAACGACGGCATGTCGGGCCATGTGTTCTTGGACCCGCTCGACCGCTTCGCGCTCGAGCGGGAGATGGCCGAACAGGGGATGGGAGGTTGGCTGTCGGGAGTCGAATTCGTCCCAGGCGCCCGAATTCCGCCGGGCCAGATCGACCTCGCGCTCGCGAAGGCCTCGCCGGAGCCGAAGACCCTCGACGACCCGAAGCTCTGGGAAGACTGGCTCCGTTTCCTCCAGGGCGCCGCCGAGAACGGCGGCCTCGTGGTGCAGTAGGTCGCTAGGAGTAGGACTGCCGCGCGGCGTCCCAGCGGGGGTCGTCCCAGCGGATCTTGTCCGGATTGACTCCCCGCCGCTCCGCGAGGTCGAGCGTGAGCAGCTGGAAGCGGACGATGTCCACGACCGGGTGCGTCGTGGGCACGAGCGTCGTCTCGGCGCCGATCTCGCCGAGCGCCTTCACGACGTCGGCGGCGCGCTCGGCCGCGCGCCCTTCTCCCTCCAGCACGAAGACGCGCACCTTCTCGTCGATGGCCGCGAGGTGTCCGTGGAGTATCTGCTCGGTCTCGTGCGCCTCGGCGGCGACGTACGCGCCCTCGCGAAGCTTGAGCACGGCCTCCTGCGCCGTCGGCCAGTCGCGGCCGGCGCCGACCACGACGGTGCGCTCCCAGTCTCCTCCCGGGAAGGGGTCGGAGAGCACGTTGTCCACGGCCTGCCGTAGCCAGCGCACGTCCTCGCCGCGCAACGCGGCGAGCGCCGCCACCGCGCACGTGTAGCTGGCCGTGTGGCAGTAGGACTCCTCGATCGCGGGCGAGACGACGATCACCTCGTCAGCGATGTCGGCGATCGGGCCCTTCTCCGTCCCCGTGATCAGCCAGACGGGGCCGTCGAAGGCCTGGGCGGCCTCCAGGGTCAGCTTCGTCTCGCCCTCGTGGCTGACCGCGACCATGAGGTCGCCCTGCGGAGGGGAGAGCACCGCCTCGAGCGCTTGATACGCCTCCCCGCCCGTCTGCGCCGCGTGGAAGGACGTGCCACAGCCCGTGTAGACGACCCGGCCCACCGGCAGCCGGCGGTCGCCCACGCGGGCGGGCACGCCCCGAATCCATTCGGGCTGGGCGTGGATCGCCTCCCGCGTGAGCTCCCCGGCCATGCGCAAAGGCGAAGCTAACATGGCGCGGATGGAGGGGTACCGGTACGTGTATGCGCAGGACGTCGCCTTTCGCGACCTCGATGCGTTCGGCCACGTCAACAACGCGGTCTACCTGACGTACATCGAGAACGCGCGGATCGGCTACGTGCGCGAGGTCCTGGCGATCGACTCGCTCGACGGCCTCCTCCTGATCGTCGCCGGGATCAAGATCGACTTCCGCTCGCGCGCGAACCTCGGCGAGACCCTCGAGGTCGGTGCTCGGACGACGCGGGTGGGTACGAAGAGCTTCGACCTCGAGCACGAGATCCGCTCGCAGGACGGGCGCCTCGTCGCCGAGGCGCAGACGACCCTCGTCGCCTTCGACTACGAGGGCGACCGGACGATGCCCATCCCGCCGGAGTGGCGGGAGCGCATCGAAAACTACGAGTCAAGGAGCACTGCGGCCACGTGAACGCTTTCGAGAAGATCGTCCTCCCCAACGGCCTTCGGGTGGTCACCGCCCCGATGCCGCAGGCCAAGTCCGTGGCCTGCTTCGTCATGCTCGCGGCGGGCTCCCGCTACGAGACGAAGGAGACGAACGGGATCGCCCACTTCGCCGAGCACATGTTCTTCAAGGGCACGGAAAAGCGGCCCACGGCGCGCGAGATCGCCGGCGAGATCGACTCCATCGGCGGCGAGTTCAACGCCTTCACCGGCAAGGAATACACCGGTTACTACGTCAAGTGCGCGGCCGAGCACCGCGACGTCGCGCTCGACGTCCTCGTCGACATGCTCCGCCACTCGAAGTTCGACCCCGAGGAGATCGAGCGCGAAAAGGGCGTCATCGTCGAGGAGATGAACATGTACTACGACACCCCCCGCGACTACGTCGACGGGGTCTACGACGAGCTCCTCTACGGCGACCAGCCGCTCGGCTGGGACATCATCGGCCGCAAGGAGACCGTGCGCGCCGCGAAGCGGGAGACGTTCTTCGACTACCTCGATCGCTGGTACCGCTCGCCGCGCATGGTCGCGGGCGTCGCCGGAAACCTCGGCGACGGGCTGACACGGGCGGCTCGAGAGCCTGCTCGGCGACGTGCCGAACGGGGAGGTGGGTCAGTCGGAGCCGGCCACGTGGTCCCAGAGCGCCCCGCAGGTCAAGCTGCACACGAAGCAGTCCGACCAGGCGCACGTGCGGATCGGCGTGCACAGCTATCCGCTCGAGCACCCGGACCGCTACGCGCTCAGCCTCCTCGCCACGGTGCTCGGCGGCGGCATGTCGTCGCGCCTCTTCACGGAGGTGCGGGAGCGGCGTGGGCTCGCCTACTACATCTACGGGCACAACATGGCCTACACGGACACGGGCACGCTCTACGCGCAGGGCGGCGTCGACATCCAGCGGATCGACGACGCGGTGTCCACGATCGTGAACGAGTTCGGGCGGATGGCAGCCGAGCCCGTGGAGCCGGACGAGCTCGAGAAGGCGCGGAACTTCGCCAAGGGCCGCCTGGTCCTCTCCCTCGAGGATCCGAAGGGAATGATCATGTTCGGCCTCCGGAACGAGGTGCTCGAGGGCAAGATCCGCGAGCCCGACGAGGTGCTCGCCGGGCTGGACGCGGTCACGCGGGAGGACATCCAGCGCGTCGCGCAGGACATCATCCTCGAGGAGCGCCTGAACCTCGCCGCGATCGGGCCGTTCGACGACCCCGGGCGCTTCGAGAAGCTGCTGGCCTTGAGCGCCTAGGGCGCGAGGTCGTACGGGAAGTCGGTGAGGACCTCGGCGCCGTCGTCTGTCACGAGCACGAGGTCCTCGAGGCGGCAGCCGCCGAAGCCCTTGCGGTAGAGGCCCGGCTCGACGGCGAGCACGTCGCCGGGGACGAGCTCCTCTCCGCTGCGCCCGAGCGCCGGCAGCTCGTGTACCTCGAGCCCGACACCGTGGCCGAGGCTGTGGAAGAAGCCGTCCTCGAGAGGCTTGGACGGATCCTTGTTCAGCTGCGTGAGGAAGCCGTGCTCCTGGAAGAGCTCGCAGGTCATCCGGTGGAGCTCCTTCCCTGTCACGCCGGGACGGATCGCCTCGACCGCGCGGTCGAGCCCCTCCTTGACGAGGGCGTGGTAGCGGACGAGCTCTTCCGGCGGCTCGCCGAGGCAGAAGGTGCGGGTCATGTCCGCGTAGCAGCCGGACTCGGGATCCTGCGGGTAGAGGTCGGCGACCACGGGCTCGCCCCCAGAGATCGGGCCGTGCCCCGGCTCGTGGCCGATCGCCGTCTGTGCTCCGTGCGACACGATCAGCATGTCGGGGGCGATGACGCCCGCCTCGCTGAACGCCCGGAGCGCCTCGGCGCGAAGGTCCTCGGAGGTCACGTCGCCGCCCTCGAAGAGGCGCGCGCGAATCGCGGCCATCCCGCGCTCGGCGGCCGCCTGGGCGCGGCGGATCCCCGCGAGCTCGGACAGGTTCTTCGAGCGTCGGCGCTGCTCGAAGAGCGGGCCGTCCGCTTTGAGCGAGATCCCCTTCGAGCGCAGGTAGTCGGCAGCGTCCAGCGGAAACTCCCGCGGCGTGACGGCGTCCCTGAGATCGATCTTCTCGCAGGCTCGCAGCACGAGCTCGCGAGCGGCGTCGTGCCAGGCCATCCCGCTCGCGAAGAGCTCGTCCACGTCGAGCTCCTCGAGCGGGACGATCACGAGGCTGTCGAGCCCCTCGATGCGCGGGATCTCGAGCGAACCGATGAAGACGTAGCGGGTGCCGTTGCGCTCCGCGTAGACGAAGGGGTCCGGCGTCGGCACCGGAACCTCGTGGCGGAGATCGGGCGAGCGGACCGTGTCCGCGAAGATGAGCACGTCGGGCACGATTCGAAAGGCTACCTAGGGTAGATTCCAAAGGCGGTGCAGGACGCCTTGGAACGGGCACGAGCGCTCGTCGCGGCCTACGACGACGAGGTCGCCGCGCTGCTCCCGGACGGCGCCAAGCTCTTCGACGCGCACGTCCACGTCGGCCAGGACATCGACGGCTTCGTCGCCGGGCTCGACGACCTGCTCGCCTTCCTGAAGGACGATGGCGTCTCGCGCGCGTTCGCCTTCTGCCTCGACGAGCCCGACCGGGAGCCGGCCTTTCGCGCGGCGAACGACCGCACGCTCGACGCGGCGAGGCGATCGGACGGCGTGCTCGTGCCGTTCGCGCGGCTCGATCTCGCCGAGGCGCCCGCCGAGGAGGCGACGCGGTGCCTCGACCTCGGCGCCCGCGGGATCAAGCTGCACCCTCGGGCGCAGCGCTTCCTCCTCGACGACGAGCGCCTCGGCCCCGTCTTCGCGCTGGCCGCAGAGCGGCGCGTGCCCATCCTCATCCACGGCGGACGCGGGCTCCCGCCCATCGCCGAGCACCTGCACCGGCTCGTGGACTCCTACCCGGATGCGCAGCTGATCGTCGCCCATGCCGGGATCGCCGACCTCGCGCGCCTCTCGGACGCCTTTGGCGGGCATCCGGGCGTCTTCTTCGACACCTCGGTCTGGAGCCCGCTCGACCTCCTCGACATGTTCCACCGCATCTCGCCGGAGCAGGTGCTCTACGCCTCCGACTTTCCGTACGGCCAGCAGCCCGGAGCGCTCTTCATCGCCCTCCGGACCGCCCGCCTCGCGGGCCTCTCGGAGGAGCAGGTGCTCGACCTGCTCGGGCGCTCTGCGGCGGCGATCGCGGACGGCGCACCTCCGCGCGCGCGGACCCCGCCGCTCGGCCCGAGGAACCTCGACCAGCCGATCACGTTCGCGCGGATCCACCACTACCTCGCTATGGCCACGCCCCTCCTCTGGACGCGGCAGCGCGACACGATCGGCGTGCTCGGGCTCGCGCTCAACACCTGCGCGGAGCGGGACGGGTACGCGGACGAGCGCGAGCGAATCGCCGAGCTGATCGCCTCAGCACAGGAGCTCTGGAGCTCGGTGCCGGAACTCCAGGACGAGGCCTTGGCACGCGAGACCAGCCGGCTCACCTTCCGACTGGTCCACCTCGCGGACATCCTCGCGGTCACGACTACCGCGGAGTGATCGCGGCGGTCGTCCTGGCCGCCGGCGCCTCGAGCCGGTTCGGCGAGCCGAAGCAGCTGCTGCTGCTCCCGCGCGTCCTCGACCGGCTCCGCGAGACCTCCGTGGAAGACGTCGTCGTCGTCGCGGGAGCCCACGAGCTCGATCCGGGAAGCGCCCGGCTCGTCGCGTGCCCCGACTGGGAGAAGGGCCCAGGGGCCTCGCTCCGTTGCGGGCTCGCGGCGCTTCCAGCGGAAGTCGAGGCTGCGGTCGTCGTCCTCGCCGACGGACCCGGCCTGGCGCCGGGGGCCGTCGAGCGCGTGCTGGGCGCATGGCGCACCGGGGCCGGAGACGTCGTCGCGGCGAGCTATGCGGAGGAGCGCGGACATCCCGTCGTCCTCGGGCGGGAAGCCTGGGGAACGGTCCCGGACGAGGGCATGCGCGCCCTCCCTGCAGCGCTCGTCCCGTGCGACGACCTCGGCCATCCCGGCGACGTCGACACTCCGGAGGACCTCGTGTGAGGCGCTTCGTCCGCCCGGCCGTCGTCATCCCGCTCGTCGCGGTGCTGCTCTTCGCCGGCGGCGTGCTCTACGCGGCCCTTCGCGGCCTCGACACCTCGGCGGTGCGCGACAACGAGCGCGTGCTCGCGGACGCGGGACGGTACCCCGGCTCCCAGAGGGTCGGGAGCAATAGCGAGACGTTCTCCGGAGCGGAGTCGGTGCCGCTTCCGAAGGGCGTCGTCACCACGATCGCGTACGCGCCGCCCAGCGGCACGGCCCAGATCGAGATCGTCAACTACTACGTCGGCAAGCTGCGCTCGACGTGGGCGCCGCGCATCGAGCGCTCGCTCGCGGGTGCCGCCGGGACGACCTCGGAGCGCTCGTACCGCGTCACGTTCTCACAGGACAGCCGCTGCCTCGTCCTCGGCACCGCCGGAATGGCCGCCGACCTGGCGCAGCCCGTCTACACGCTCTCCGCCTACGGGCGCGAGGGCTCGAGCTGCTAGGCCTCAAGGGCACCGTCCGACTGCCGATGCATAAAGGCGTTGCACGGTCTTCCCGCCGAACCCTGAGCTTCCAATGGCCATTTCCCCCCTTGGGGCAGCACGACTTCGCCGCCGCCTCACGCTGGAGGAGGCCGCTGCTCGCGCCCACATGAACGTCGACCAAGTGAAGTCCCTCGAGGAGAACTGCCTCTACCGCTTCGGCTCGAACGCGGACGCGCTTGCGGCCGCTCTCGTCTATGCGACCGCGCTCGGCATCTCGGAGCGCGAGGCCCGGCAGATCGCGGGCTCCCCCGTCTCGAGCCGGCTCGTCGAGACGTGGTCGCTGCGCAGGACGATTGCCACCGCGGCGTTCCTTGCCGCGGCCGGCGCCCTCGTCTGGTTCGGCCTCAGGCCCGAGCTTCGCCCCGGCGCCTCCGCGGCCTCTCCGTCGGCGAGCCCCACTCCAGCCGCTGCCGTCGTCACCACACTCCCCCAGCCGTGGGAGATCCAGGTGGACGTCTACAACGGCACGGGTAGTGGCAACGCCGCGGCGAGCACCGCGAACCGCGTCGCCGGCCTCGCCTATCAGATCGGCAAGGTGGCGAACGCGAAGCGCGACGACTACACGAAGACCCTCGTGTACTACCCGCCCGGAGCCGAAGCGATCGCCGCGCGGCTCGCCAAGTCGCTCGGCGTCGGCACGGCCGCGCTGCCGGGCGGCAATGACCCCAAACGCCTGGTCGTCATCGTAGGCGGATAGATAGCGCAGACCGCCAGCTGCTCTGGGGCGGCGCGAGCGTCGTCAGGCGGGAGCGAAGCGGGGCTTCGCCCGGCCGGAGCCCCCGCCGTTCAGAGCGGCTAGAGCGGGGTGCGAAGAGCCGCGAGCTTCTGCTTGAGCTCCGGCGGCATCTCCTCGACCACGGCCTGGCGCACGTAGCGGCGCAGGGTCTCCTCGAACTTGTAGCGCTTGCGGCAGTAGCCGCACTCGTTCAGATGCGCCTCGGCGATTGCGTATTCGTCCTCGGAGAGCTCGCGGTCGAGGAACGGCTGGAGCATCTCCTCACACTCGGCGCAAGGGTCCACGAACATCATCGGTCGCCTTCTCCCACACTAGCCTCCGCGAGCTCCTTCTTGAGGATCCTTCTCCCACGATGCAGGCGCGACATGACGGTGCCGATCGGGACGTCGAGGATCTGGGCTGCGTCCTGGTAGGTGAAGTCGCCGATGTCGACGAGGACGATCACGTCGCGGAAGTCGTGCGGCACCTCGGAGAGGGCCTGGACGATCTCGTCCTGCGAGAGGCGCTCGACGATGCGGGCCTCGTCGTCCGAGCCCGAGCTGGCCTCGAGCCTGTTGTAGAGGAAGTAGTCGCCTTCCTCGAGCGGCTGCGTCGCCGGAGCGCGCTGCTCGCGGCGCCCGCGGTCGATGTTCAGGTTCGTGAGGATCCGGAAGAGCCACGCGCGGAGGTTCGTGCCAGGCGTGTAGGAGCGCCAGCTGCGGAAGGCTCGGGCGTAGGTCTCCTGGACGAGGTCCTCGGCCTCCTCGCGCGTCGACACCAGTCGCCGAGCGACGCGATAAGCCTGATCCGCCAACTCCAGAACCTCCTCTTCGAACCGCACGCGCGCACGCGCGTCTTCCGCGATGCCCCGTGCATCGGTCTCGGGCTGGACTTCGCTCATCCGCCCGGACAGTAACAGTTGAACGAAAAGGAAATCCCCGCTATTCCGGGGTTGCGGCCGGGCGGAAGCCGGCGCGGGCGAGCGCCTCGAGGATATCGCCGCGCGCGAGCCGCTCATCGTCCCAGGCAAGCGTCACCTGACCCATGAGATTCGCGTTCGCGGCCTCGAGCCCGTCGAGACCCTCGAGCGACGCGCCCAGGCGCATGACGCAGCGCTCGCAACGGACGCCGGACACCTGGATGGACTCGGTCTGGAGGGCCACGGGTCGATCCTATGTGAGCTCGACGAGGCGACGGCAGACCGAATCGAGCCCCTCGGCGCGCCCGAGCCCGAGCTGCTCGTCGGCCTGCGCGAGGTCGCGGGCGGCGGGCTCGACGCCGACCCGGGCGGCGAGCTCGTCCAGGAGCGCGGGAGCCGAGACGAGCCGGGAGCCGTCGGGATGGATGAGCTCCGCGTCGCGCCCGAAGCGAAGCGCGGCCCAGCGATTCTGCGCGTAAAGGCCGCGGTCGGCGGGCCTGTCCGACCGGAGCCCGGCGGCCATCGCGGCCAGAAGCGCAGCGAGAACGGCGGTCGCCTCGAGCCGCGTGGGTTGGTCGGCCACGCGAACCTCGAGCGTCCCGAACCGAGGCGAGGGGCGCACGTCCCACCAGACCCGTGTGATGTCGTCGGCCAGGCCGAGCTCCACGAGGCGCTCGACGAAGCGCTCCCACTCCTCGTAGGAGCCGAAGACCGGAGGCGCGCCGCTCCGCGGCAGAAGGGCGAGGATCTCGGCCCGCGCCGAGCACAGTCCCGTCTCCTCGCCCGACACGTACGGCGAGTTGGCGGAGAGCGCGAGGACGAGCGGGAGCCACGGCAGCATCGCCTCGAGCGCGGCCATGCAGGCCTCCGGGCTCTCCATGCCCACGTGGACGTGGAGGCCCGAGCAGAACTGGCGTTGCGCCGACGAGCCTGCGTACTCGACGAAGCTCCGGTACGCCTCGTTCTCGACCACGGGCTGCTCCTCGGGAACCGCGGTCGGCCAGGTTCCGGAGGCGGCGAGCACGAGTCCGGCCTCGCTCGCCGCCGCCTTTGCCCGCTCGCGCAGCCCGCGAAGCTCCTCCACCGCCTCGGCCGCATCGGCATGCACTCCGGTGTTGAGCTCGACCACCGAGGCGAAGAGCTCCTCCTTGAGGCGCGCGCCGTCGAGCGCATCGCGCGGGAAGGGCGCCGGCGCAAGCGTCTCGCCGTCGAGACAGAAGAGCTCCTCCTCGAGCCCGACCGTGAAGGGGTCGCTCCTGCCGAACGAATGGGGGATCACAGCGGGAAGTTAAAGAATGCGCACCCGACCCCGGCGAGGCTTCCCCGCGGAAGCGGCTCGAGGTCTTACCGCGGACGGGACTCAGATAAGAAAGGTCGGAGGCCCGGGCAGGCGGGCGGGCCTCCGACCGCGACTTCCGAGAGCCAAGCTGGCGATGCGGCTCCGGAAGCATGCCCCTTGGGGAAAGGGGCCATGGACGCCTTTATCCGACTGGGGTACTCGGTTGGCGCCCAAGCTCAACCGTCACATTCAAAATCTCCTGTCCGCGATGGACCTCGAGATCCAGAGAATCTCCAGGCTCCTTGGCCGTCACTACGGAGGCCAGCTGGTCGCTGGTTTCCACCGCCTTGCCGTCTGCCTTCGTGATCACGTCGCCGCCGAGCCAGTACGTCGTGCCGGCGAGGACGACCTGCGTCGTGCCGCCCTTGAGGCCGGCCTGCTCGGCGGGGCTCCCGGCGTGGACACGCTCGATGAGGACGCCCGTGTCGACCGGGACGCGGAAGTTGTCCGCGAGGTCCGAGTTGATGGACACCATCTCGATCCCGAGGTAGGCGTGCTCGACCTTGCCTTGCTTGATGAGCTGGCCGGCCACGTCCTTGACCGTGTTGATGGGGATGGCGAACCCGATGCCGACGTTGCCGCCCGAGTCACTCTCGATCTGGGCGTTGACGCCGATGACGTCGCCGTCGGCGTTCAGGAGCGGGCCGCCGGAGTTGCCGTGGTTGATCGCAGCGTCGGTCTGGATGACCTCGTCGATCTCGAAGTTGTTCGGTGCGGTGATCTGGCGCTGCAGAGCGCTCACGATCCCGGCCGTGACCGTCCGCTCGAGCCCGAACGGGTTGCCGATCGCGATGACGGCGTCCCCGACCTGGACGGTGCTCGAGTCACCGAGGGAGAGCGGCGTGAGCGACCGGGCCCACGCGCCCTGGATCTTGAGGACGGCGATGTCGGTGGAGGGATCGGAGCCGACGACGGTCGCGTCGCGCTGCTCGTTGTCGGAGAAGCTGACCGTCACCTTCTTCGCGCCCTGGATGACGTGGTAGTTCGTGACCACGTGGCCGTCCTTGTCGATGACGAAGCCCGACCCTTGGGCTTGCTGCTCTTGCGGCCCTAGGAAGGGGTTGCTCGAGACCACCGAGGTCGAGGTCACCTGGACGACGCCGCGCTTGGCGTCCCCATAGATCTGGGAGATCGTCTTGCCGCCGCTCGAGGGGAAGGCGGCGGGCTCGGTGCTGCTGGCCTGGACCTCGCGCAGGATCGTGGTCGTGGAGTCGCCGTCGAGGAGCTGTCCGAGTGCCACCGCGACCCCTCCGCCGACAAGCGCTGCCGCAACAAGCGTCCCGCCCTTCGCCCACCAGGATTGCATGGCTCGGTTATAGCTCCGGGCCCATGAAGCCGCGATTGCGGCGGGTTAAGCAGACGTTAAGCGCTGATTCGGCGATTGTCCCGCCCCCGAGCCCGGGGTAGGTTCGGCGAGCAGTGCGGGCCTTCCTGGGTGCGAGCGCCTTGGCTGTGACGCTCGCCGTCGCCGCAACGGTGGCGGGAGGCTGCGGGTCGAGCGGAAGTGGATCGCCGTCGTCACAGGCAGCGACCGCGGGAACGTCGACCGCGGGTCAGGGAGACGCGACGGGCCAACTCGTCGCGACGATCCGGGACGACGCAACCTCGTTCACGACCGCGCTGGACAAGGTGACCGCCACGTGCCCCGTGCCCAAGGTCACGCTGGAGACGATGAAGCAGCCCAAGACGAACATGCAAGCACTGATTCGAGTCGACGATGGAATCCGGAACGACCTCGAGAGCTCCAGCGCGCCCGTCGCGCTGCAACCGGCCGTCACCACCCTCCGGACTTCGCTCGCATCCCTCGACGCGGCAGCGACGGTGATCATCCGCAACTACATCGACAAGGAGGACGTCTCCGGCTTCAAGGGCGCCGGAGGCCTCGGGAGCCCGATCGACAACGCGATCAATGCGACCAAGGCGGCTCTCGCGCAGCTCCAGCTCGCAGCCTCGGGCGGTTAGGCGGACACGGGGGTTCGCCGGGGCAGTAGATTCAAGCGCCTGGAAGCGGCCTCCCTCCTCGCCAGCACCCTCCCCGACGGCGGCACGATCGGCGTCCCGGCGCCCGCTAGCCCGTGGGAGAACCGCTCCGACCTGCTCCGAGGCGTCGAGTGGTGGGAGTCCCACGGCTACCGCGTGAAGCTCGCGCCCGGGGTGAACGCGCGCGACGACTACGTGGCCGGTTCGCCCGAAGGCCGCGCGGACGACCTCAACGCGCTCTTCGGCGACCCGGAGGTCGACGTCGTGCATTGCATGCAGGGCGGCTACGGCTCGGCGCAGGCGATTCCGTTCCTCGACTTCGACACGATCGCAGAGAACCCGAAGCCCTTCCTCGGCTTCTCCGACATCACGGCCCTCCATGTCGCCATCCGGCAGCGGACGGGTCTCGCCACCTTCTACGCGCCCGGAGTCGCCGGCGTCGGCGACAAGGACACGAGCGCCTTCACGCGCGACCGCGTCCTCGACGTCCTCCGGGAGGGCGGCGCCGGCGAGGTGCCGAGCGACCTGGACGATCCCTACGTGCGCGCGATCGCGGGCGGGAGGGTCTCGGCGCCCGTCGCGGGCGGCTGCCTCTGGCTGGTCACCCAGACCATGGGAACCCCGTGGGAGGTCGACCTCGATGGCGCGATCTTCTTCTTCGAGGACTTCGATGCCCCGCCCTGGTACGTGGACGGGATGCTGACCCAGCTTGGACATGCCGGCAAACTCGATCGGGTCGCCGGAGTCGTAGTAGGGGACATGGAGAAGTGCGAGTGGCGCGAGGATCGGCCCGAGTGGCCAAGAACGAAATCCATCGAGGACGTCCTGGAGCAGCGGCTGGAGCCGCTCGGCGTCCCCGTGCTATACAAACTTCCCTTGGGTCATGGAAAGCACCTTGCGACGCTTCCTCTCGGCGTTCCTGCGACGCTTGACGCCGATGCCCGAACACTCACGATCGACGAGCCCGCGCTGACCAAGAGCGGCACATCCCTCGCCTCGACGAGGGAGAAAGGGAGGACCGCATGAGAAGGACGATCCCGATCGTCATCGCCTTGGTCTCGGCGATCACGATGATCCTGACGGGGTGTGGAGGCTCGAGCACGAACGCGACGGGCTCGGGCGCCGGCCAGACCGGAAACGTGGTCGAGGGCGGCATCCTCCGCATCGGGACGATCAACTACATCGACTCGTTCAACCCGTACCACTTCATCGAGTCGCAGGCCTACCAGGCCTTCATCATGCTGTACCCCCAGCTCGTCCAGTACGACTACAAGGACGGGAAGTACGTGATCGTCGGCGACCTGGCCGACTCCTGGGACACCTCGGCCGACGGCAAGGACTGGACGTTCCATCTCAAGTCGGGCGCGAAGTGGTCGGACGGCCAGCCGATCACCGCGGAGGACGTGGCCTGGACGGTGAACACGACGGTCAAGTACGCGTCCGGCCCCACCGCGGTCATGGCGCCGTCCGTCGCACACGTCAAGAACGCCGAGGCCCCCGATCCGACGACGGTCGTCCTGCACTACGCCGCCCCGGTCGGGAATGCGCTCGCGCAGCTCGAGCAGTTCTTCATCCTCCCGGAGCATCGGTGGAAAGAGTTCGCGGTCGGCGACGGCAAGGGTCTGAAGACCTACGCGCCCGAGCAGGACATGTCGACGATGGTCACGGGCGGCGCCTTCACGCTCAAGCAGTACGAGAAGAAGGGGACGACCGCCTTCCTCCCGGACCCCAACTACTGGGGCGACAAGCCGCACGCGCAAGCAGTCGCGCTGACCTACTACACGAACGCCGACTCGATGATCGCGGACATGAAGTCCGGCCAGGTCGACTGGGTCGACCAGGTTCCGTTCAACGCGGTCGACGTCCTCAAGAAGGACTCGAGCATCGTCGTCCAGCAGATCCCGGGCGCCGAGACGACGAACATCACGTGGAACTCGAATCCATACAAGGACAAGAACCGCGAGCTGCTCGACCCGAAGGTCAAGAAGCGCTCTCGATGTGCGTCGACCGCCAGAAGCTCATCGAGGTGGTCTTCAACGGCTACGCGGACACCGTCGAGAGCCTGCCCGGCCACATCTCCCTTTATGAGAACAAGAACCTCGGCCCGCTCGAGCACGACTGCGCGGCGGGGAATCAGATGCTCGACTCCCTCGGGTACAAGAAGGGCTCCGACGGCACTCGCGTCGCGCCGGCGACCACCGGCAAGTACGCGCAGCCGGCGCACAAGATGGAGTACCGGATCATGACCCCGACCTCGCTCGACTTCAACGGAAACCGCGCGTTCGAGGTCGTCAAGGAAGGGTTCGCCGAGGCGGGAGTCAGCGTATCTCAGTGGGTCGGCGGCGACTCGACGGCGGCATACGAGATCGAGACGACCGACCATTGCGACCCGAAGACGAACTCCGGCTACACAGGCTGGGACATCGCCATGTGGGACTGGGTCGGCTACGTCGACCCCGACTTCATGCTCTCGGTCGTGACGAAGGGCCAGTGGTGCTCCTGGAGCGACACTGGCTGGGACAACCCCGACTACGACGCCCTCTACGAGAAGCAGGCGAAAACGGTGAAGGAGCAGGACCGCGCCGCGATCGTCCAGCAGATGGAGCAGATGATCTACGACAATTGGGTCTACACCCAGCTCGTCGAGGAGCAGTACATCGACGCGCACACGACGCAGTGGGAGGGCATGGATCCCCACCTGAACGCGTACGCGAAGATGTACTGGACGCGGCCGCACCAGGTCGGATAGGAGAAACGAAGCGGAAGAGGACGAATGCGGGGGTTCGACTACGTCGCGAAGCGCGTGCTGTTCGCCGCGCTGACGGTCTTCGTCGCCATTACGCTCAACTTCGTCCTCTTCCGGACCCTCTCGGGTGACGCGGTCTCCGCGCTGCGCTGCCGGCAGTGCACGGCGCAGTTCAAGGAGTACCAGCGCGAGCAGCTCGGGCTCGACAAGTCGAAGTGGGAGCAGTACAGGCTCTACCTCCAGGGCCTCGCGCACGGGGACATGGGGAAGTCCCTGCGCACCGAGCAGCCCGTCACGCAGGCGCTCTGGCCGCCGCTCAAGAACACCCTGGCGATGGTGACGCTCGGGACGGTCTTCTCGATCGTCTTCGGCGTTCTCGTCGGCGTCGTCTGCGCCTGGAGGCGCGGCACCTGGGCCGACAAGGGGGGCCTCTGGAGCGGACTCGCCTTCTACTCGATGCCGCCCCAGTGGCTCGGGCTCCTGATGGTGCTCTTCGTCGCAGGTTGGCTCGGGCTCCCAACGGCCGGGATCAAGGATCCCACGCTCGGGATCCTCGGCGACGCGACGTGGTGGGAGGTCTTCGTCGACCGGCTGCGGCACATGATCCTGCCCGCGCTCACGCTCGGTCTCGTCCTCTACGGGGAGTACGCGCTCGTCGTGCGCTCGGCGATGCTCGAGACGCTCGGCGAGGACTACGTCCTCACCGCGCGGGCGAAGGGACTCTCGAACTGGAGGACGGTGCGCACGCACGGTCTGCGGAACGCGCTGCTCCCCATCGTCACCCTCGTCGCGCTCTCGCTCGGCTTCATCATCGGCGGGTCGATCACGATCGAGTACGTCTTCTCCTACCCGGGGATCGGCCTCGAGGTGGTCGAGGCAATCGACCAGCGTGACTATACGATCCTGCAGGGGGCCTTCCTGCTCCTGACCCTGTCGGTGATCGGAGCCAACCTCCTGGCCGACCTCCTCTACTTCAAGCTCGATCCGAGGGTCTCCGGATGAGTGCCTCGATCCAGGGCGGCGCCACCGCTGCCACCGAGAGCGTCGACGTCTCCGCGTCCAGGCGGCCGGGCTCGATCCGGCACGTCGCGCTCCGTGAGCCGACCGCCATCGCGGGGCTCGCGATCATCGCGTTCTTCGTCCTCGTCGCACTCCTCTCGCCCATCCTCTTGAACGGCGATCCGAAGGAGAAGGTCGGGCCGATCTTCGAGCCGCCGAGCCCCTCCACCCGCTCGGGCTCGACGGAGGCGGCGCAGACATGGTCAAGCTCCTGATCGCGGGCACGCGCGTCTCGCTTCTCGTCGGGTTCTGCGCCGCGCTCGTCTCCGCCTTCATCGGCGGGACGGTCGGCCTCCTCGCGGGGTTCTACGGGGGAAAGACCGACGTCGCGCTGATGCGGATGACCGACTACGTCCTCGTCATCCCGGATATCCCGCTGATGATCGTCGCCGCCGCCCTCTTCGGCCGGAGCCTGACGAACATCATCATCATCATCGGGATCATCTACTGGACCACGACGGCCCGGCTCATCCGCTCGCAGGTGCTGAGCGTCCGGGAACGGGTCTTCGTGAAACGGGCGCGCGCGCTCGGCGCGGGCAACTCGCGCCTGATCTTCAAGCACGTGCTGCCGCAGGTCGCGCCGCTCCTCGTCGCGAACACGGTGCTCCTCGTCGCCTACGCGATCTTCGCCGAGACCTTCATCACCTTCCTCGGGCTCGGCGACCCGAGCGTCATCTCCTGGGGCCGGCTGATCGAGAACGCCTTCACCGACGACGCGATCCTCAACAACGCGTGGTGGGCGATCGTCGCCACCGGGCCTCTGCGTCACGCTCGTCGTGCTCGGGGCGACGCTCTTCGGGCAGTCACTCGAGGACACGCTCAACCCACGGCTCCGCGTCGGCCATCTCTCCGTACGGCGCTTCAAGGTCAGACCCCTGCGCGGGAAGCTCGACTCCGAATGACGCCGCCGCTCCTCGAGGTCGAGGACATGAACGTCTGGTTCGAGCTTCCGGGCGGAGGCGAGCTGCACGCCGTGCGAGGGGTCGGCTTCGACACTCGAGGCGGGCGAGCGCTTCGGCCTCGTCGGCGAGTCGGGATGCGGAAAGACCACCGCGATGCTCACGATCATGGGCCTCCTGCCCCCGAACGCGAGCGTCGCGGGAGAAGTGCGTGCTGAACGGCGAGAACATCCTGGCCCGGGGGGAGGAGACGGTGAGCCCGCACCGCTGGGACGACATCGCGATGGTCTTCCAGGGCGCCATGAACGCCTTCAACCCCGTGCAGACCGTCGGCTCGCAGATCGCGGAGCCGATGCACCTCCACGGCGCCGCGGAGGGAAGGCTGCATGGCGGCAGGTCGGAGGAACTGCTCGAGCGGGTCGGCATCCCGAAGGACCGGGCCGACAGCTATCCGCACGAGTTCTCGGGCGGGATGAGGCAGCGAGCCGCGATCGCGATGGCGCTCGCGTGCCAGCCCGAAGATCCTTCTCGCCGACGAGCCGACGACGGCGCTCGACGTGATGGTGCAGGCGCAGATCCTCGAGCTGCTCGTCTCGCTCGCCGACGACTTCAATCTCGCGCTCATGCTCGTGACCCACGACCTCCCGATCGTCGCGCAGGTCTGCGACCGCGCAGCGGTCATGTACGCCGGCGAGATCGCCGAGGCGGCGACCATCGACGACTCTCTTCCACACGCCGCGGCACCCGTACACGCGCCTCCTCTTCGCCGCCACGCCCGACCTCCATGGGGCGGGGAGAGCGTCGTGTCCATCCCGGGCGCGCCGCCGCGCCTCGACCGGCCCATCGTCGGCTGTCCCTTCCAGCCCCGCTGCGACCGGCGCGTTCGAGCCGTGCGCGACGAACGCCGCAGAGCTCAAGCGCCTTGGCGACGCGACATGTCGCCGCCTGCCATCTGAACGATCGACGTCCAGGAGGCGCCTGGCATGAGCACGAACGGCTCCGAGCCCGCTGCTCGAGGTCGAGGACCTCTTCGCGCGCTACCCGGTGGCGCGGGGGACTGGTCGGCGCGCGCAGCGCGAGCAGAAGCTCAGCGTGCGCGCCGTCGACGGGGTCTCCTTCTCCCTCAACCGCGGCGAGATGCTCGCGCTCGTCGGGCGAGTCGGGCTGCGGCAAGACCTCGACGGCGCAATCGGTGCTGCGACTGATCGAGTCGGACGGCGGCTCGATCCGCTTCGAGGGGCAGGAGATCACCGGCCTCTCGCGCGCGCGAGCTCCGGCCGCTCCGCAAGCGGATGCAGATCGTCTACCAGGACCCGTACGAGTCGCTCGACCCGCGCTTCCGCGTCGCCGCGACGATCGAGGAGCCGCTCGAGGTCCACCGCATCGGCTCGAAGCTCCGAGCGGAAGCGAGGAGGTGAAGCGCGCGCTCGAGCTCGCCGGCCTCTCGCCGCCCGAGCTCTATCATCGACCGTTATCCGCACGAGCTCTCGGGCGGGCAGCGGCAGCGCGTCGCCATCGCGGCAAGCCTCGTCCTCCACCCCGAGCTGCTCGTCGCAGACGAGCCCGTCTCGATGCTCGACGTCTCCGTCCGAGCGGGGATCCTCTCGATCCTCGACGAGCTCCGGGACAACGGGCTCGCCGTGCTGATGATCACGCACGACCTCTCGACAGCCGCCCACTACGCCGACCGGATCGCCGTCATGTACCTCGGCCGGATCGTCGAGGAAGGGCCGACGCACGAGGTGATCGAGAACCCGCAGCACCCGTATACGCAGGCGCTCCTTTCCGTCGTTCCGAAGCGCGACCCGCGCGACCGCGGGACGCCTCAGATCCTCCGCGGGGAGACGCCGAACTCGATCCACATCCCGCCCGGCTGCCGTTTCAACCCCCGCTGCCCGATGGCGGTCGACGGAGTGCAAGGACGTGGATCCCGAGCTCCGGCGGCCTGCGGCGAGCCGGGATCCCGAGCACCTCGCGCGCCTGTATCCGGGTTTAGGACTTCTCCCCAGCGCCTGAATGAGCGAGCGCGATGACCGCGGCCACGTCGGCGATCGACTCGAGGTCGACCCATTCGTCCACCCCGTGCAGGCTCTCGCCGGTCGGCCCGTAGCAGACCGCCTGGCCCTCGAAGAAGCGCAGGTCGGTCGTCGCGCGCGACGGGATCCGGGCGGGGCCGCCCGCCGCGCACTTCCTCATGGCAGTCGCCGAGCAGGCGGACGAACGGGCTCTCCGGATCGAAGGAGTAGCCACGGGCGCGAAAGCCGCGGAACTCGACCTGGCGCCGGGATCGGCGGCGCGCACGGCCATGGCCAGCCGCTCCTGGGCCTCGGCCGGCTCCATGCGGATCGGAAAGCCGAGGCGCACGTCGAGGGTCGAGCGTCCCGGGAGTCATGGAGGCCCAGTCGCCCGCGTGCAGCGCGCCGACGTTGAGGAGGTACGGCTGTCGAGCTCCGCGACCTCGGGCTCGGGGTCGGCGTTCAGCTCCGCCTCGAGCCCGTGCAGCGCCGCGATGACGGGGTAGGCGTCCTCGATCGGGTTCGAGCCGCGGTCGGCGCTCGAGGCGTGGCGCGAGTCGGCCTCAAGGGTGATGCGCGCCCAGATGACGCCGACGGCGACGAGGTCCATGCCGCCGTTCGTCGGCTCGGCGATGAGCGTCGCGTCGGCCGGCGGGCCGTCGAGGACACGCGGCGAGCGCGCCGTTCCCGCCGCACTCCTCCTCGATCACGCTCTGGTAGACGAGCCGCCCGGGCAGCGGCCCCGCGGCGAGCGCGGCCTCGACGCCGAGGAGCATCGCGGCGACCCCGCCCTTCATGTCGCAGGAGCCGCGCCCATACATGCGCCCGCCGGCGACCTCGGCGCCGAACGGCTCCTTCGTCCAGCGGTCGAGCGGCTCGGCGCTGACGACGTCCACATGGCCGTTGAGGACGAGCGAGCGCGCCGCGGCCCTCGCCGATCGTCCCGACGAGCGAGCGCCGGCCTTCGTAGGGCATCAGCGGGATGCCGCTGTCCGGCCGCTCGGCCAGCCGCTCGGGATCCGGCACCACCGACTCGCACGGCAAAGCCGAGGCCCGAAGCCGAGCCTCGACGAGCCGCTGCGCGGGCTCCTCCTCGCCGAGGAGGCTGCGGACGCGGACGAGGTCGGCGAGGAAGCCGACCGCGTCGTCGAAGCCGTGCTCGACCGCGCGGCGCGCGTCCGCTGATGAGAAGATCGCCACGCGCGATGGACCCTAACGCCGTCGATCTGCTGCTTCGAGGAGGGCGGGTGCACACGGTCTCGGGCGGAGACGCCGAGGCGGTCGCGGTGCGCGACGGACGCATCGCTGCGGTCGGGACCGACGGCCGAGCTCGGCGGTCTCTTGGCTTCGCGCGTCGTCGAGCTGGAAGGGCCGGACGGTTCTCCCGGGCTTCCAGGACGCGCACCTCCATCCGTTCTGCCGGGGGGATGCTCGCCATCGTCTGCAACCTGCACGAAACGGCCTCCGCAGAGGAGTGCCTCGTCGAGATCAAGCGCTATGCGGCCGCGAACCCGGAGCGGGAGTGGATCTCCGGCGACGGCTGGTCGATGGACTTCTTCTCCGGCGGGAATCCGGACAAAGAACGCCTCGACGCCGTCGTGCCCGCACCGGCCGGTCTACCTCGAGAACCGAGACGGCCACACGGCCTGGGTGAACAGCCGCGCGCTCGAGCTCGCGGGGATCACCCGGGAGAACCGCCGATCCTGCGGACGGCCGCATCGAGCGCAGCGCCGCCGGCGAGCCGTCGGGCGCGCTGCACGAGGGCGCGATGTGGCTCGTCAGCGACGCTGGTTCCGCCGCCGAGCGCGGCCGAGCAGGAGCAAGCGCTCCTGAACGCGCAGGCCGAGCTGCACGCGCTCGGCATCACCGCATGGCAGGACGCCGTCGTCGAGCCCGATACGCTCGCCGCCTACCGCGCCGTCGCCGGAGCGCGGGCAGCTGACGATGCGCGCAGAGGGCAACCTTCTGTGGGATCGCTCACGCGGCGAGGAGCAGATCGACGAGCTTCTCGAAATGCGGGATCGAGGATCGCTCGGGCGTCTCCGGATCCGCGGCGTGAAGATCTTCCAGGACGGCGTGCTCGAGAACTTCACGGGCTCGCTCCTCGAGCCGTACGAGGGCACGGAGAACCGCGGGATGTCGATGCACGAGGCCGAGGAGCTCCGGCGCATGCTCGTGCTGCTGGACTCGCATGGCTTCCAGGTGCACCTGCACACGATCGGCGACCGCGCGGTTCGTGAGTCGCTCGACGCGATCGAGGCGGCGCAGCAGGCGAACGGAAGCGCGACGCGCGCCACCACCTCGCGCACATCCAGCTGATCCATCCCGACGACCAGCCGCGGTTCGCCGAGCTCGGCGTCGTCGCGAACGCACAGCCGTACTGGGCCGCCCACAGCCCCTACGTCGACGATCTCACGCTCCCGTTCATCGGCGAGCGGGCGGCCTACCACTATCCATTCGGGAGCCTCGTCCGCGCCGGGGCCCCGCTCGCCTTCGGAAGCGACTGGACCGTGTCGACGGCGAACCCGCTGCCGATCGTCGAGGTCGCCGTCACACGGGTCCCGCATCCCGAGCGGAACGAGAGCCGATGCTCCCCGAGGAGCGCCTCGACCTCGCGACTGCGATGGCCGCCCGACGCACGGCTCGGCGTACGTCAATTTCCTCGAGGACGAGACGGGCACGATCGAGGAGGGAAAGCTTGCCGACCTCGTCGTTCTCGACCGCGACATCTTCGACCCGGGCCGGCCCGGTCGGCGACGCGCGCGTCGTGCTCACCCTCTCGGAGGGCGAGCCGGTGCACGACCTGCTGGGCTAGCGGGAACGGCGACCGCGTTTCGGTTCATGCGCCGCGCGAGGTAGACGATCGTCGCGATCGAGGCGGCGGTGAGGAGCGCGACGACGATCGACCCGACGATCGGCCCAGTTGCCGCCGCTCGAGCAGATCATGTGGTCTCGCGCTCCCGGAATCGGCTGCTGATAGCACGACGACTCCGACCCGGCGACGAGGAGGAGCCGCGGGAAGCGCAGGACCCCCGGCACCACCAGGGTGCCAAGTAGCTTCTGCCGAGCCGTCCACGCCGACGAGATCCAGAGCAGGACGATGCCCACGAGCCAGCCGATACGGGGATGACGGCCTTCCATCAGGAGGAGGATGAGCGCGGCGACATCGAGAGCTCCGGAGCGGGCTCGCAGGCGCTGCGCGGGAACCGTCTCCACGGGCGCACCGCGAGCTCGGCCGCGAGTCGCTCGAACGCCCATCCGTCGAGAGGTTGCGGATCTCGGCTTCCTCTCGGGCTCGAGCCCCGCTCGCGCCTCGGCGAGTCTCGAGATCTCCTGGACGAGCTCGCGCCGGCGCGCCGAGGGGAAGTCGGCCAGTTCAGCGGGAGACGATCGAGGTAGTCCTCGACCAACTCGTCGCCGAAGGCAAGTGACGACGGCGTCGCGAAGGCGCCGCATTCGCCTACCCTCGCGCCGTCGTCGCAGTAGCGCCGCGGCGGCCCGTCGACGCCTCGGCTGGACCGCTCCGCAGCGACGCGGGTAGATCGTGCCCTCGCTCGTGACCATGCCGTCCATCTCGCGATCGCGCACGAGGTCACCTGTACGCCCTCGTCAGCGAGCAGCGAGAGGACGCAGTACTGCAGCGTCCCGCGTCGCATCTGAGCAGCAGACATCTTGCGATGCTACATGCACTACAAGGTACCCGCCACCGTCAACGAGCACGCGGCCGCCTTCCGCCTTCGCCGGGTAGACGGCGACGCGAATGGAGTCGTCGTCGAGACAGCGGCCGGTGGCCGGGTCGAACTCCCAGCCATGCCAGGGACAGCGGAGGACGCTCTTGCCGGCGAGCTCGTAGCGGCCCGGCTCGCCCGCGACGCGCTCGCGGACGGTTCCGAGGCAGAGCGGGCCGCCGTGGTGCGGGCAGCGATTTCGCACGCCGCGCAGCTCGCCGCCGACCGCGACGACGCCGATCTCGCGCCCCTCGACGCGGGCGATCACATGCCCGTCGCGCTCGAGATCGGCGACCGAGCCGACGTCCTGCCAGGTGCTCACGCCCGCGCCAGGCCGAGCCGCTCGCCGTAGAGCTCGGCGGCGTTCTCGTGCAGGACCTTGTCGCGCCACGACTCCGGCAGGCGCTTGAGCATGAAGCCCGGGTCGTCGAAGTCCCAGTGCGGATAGTCGGAGGCGAAGCAGAGATTGTCCGGCGCGCCCGCGGCCTCGAGCATCTCGAAGAGCGTCTCGTCGCTGCCCGTCGGTGTGCTCGAGCGGCTGCGTCGAGAAGCGCACGTGCTCGCGCGCGACCTCGCTCGGCTTGCGATCGAGCCACGGCGTCTCGCTCCGCAGCGCGCGCCAGTTCGTGTCGAGCCGCCAGAGGATCCCCGGCAGCCAGGCGATCCCGCCCTCGATCAGGAGCACCTTCAGTCTCGGGAAGCGCTCGAAGGTGCCGTGGCAGAGAAGCGAGACGAGGTGGGACATGATGCTGCAGGCCGAGCCGAGCGTGTGCCACTCGATGTAGAAGGTGACCGGCCCGGCGCCGCCCGGAGGCGCGGCGATCCCCATCCCCTCGCCGCCGGAGTGGATCGCGACCGGGAGGCCGCACTCGGCCGCGGCCTCGAAGATCGGCAGGTAGCGCGGCTCGCCGTACGGGCCGGTCGGCGCCGCCGCAGAGGAGCACCTGGACGAAGCGCTCGTCCTCGGCGACGCGCCGGATCTCGGCGGCCGCCGCCTGGGGGTCCTGGGCCGGGCAGAGGATCGACGCGCGCAGCCGCGGCTCGTCCGCGAGCCAGCGCTCGCGGAGCCACTCGTTGTGGGCGCGGGCGAGCTCGGCTGCGCGGTACGGGCTCGGCATGAGCGAGACGAGCACCGCGTCGTCTCCGTTCAGGATCCCGATCGTCCGTCGCCGCTCGGGTCGAGGAGCTCGCGGCGGACCGTGTCGACGTCGGAGGCCGGCGGGATGCCCGTTCTGCTCGATGTCCGCCCGGAACCAGGACGAGGGGTGCGCCCACGAGTAGCCGGGGATGCCGAGCGACGGGCCCTGCGCGCGGAACCAGTCGCGCTGCGCCGGCTCGACGTAGCCGAGGAACTCCTCGACGTTCCCGATCTGCGGGTGGATGTCGCAGTCGATCACAAGGAAGAAGATAGTCCACGGAACATGACGTTCACCACCGAGGATTGGGACTGGCTCGGCGACTTCCTGAAGCGCCGCGGGCTTCCGGGCCTGGCGATCGCGGTCGCCGACGCCGACGGTGAGGTGTCGTTCACGGCCAAGGGCTGGGCGGAGCTGCGGAAGCGGCCCATCGAGCCGGAGACGCTCTTCGAGCTCGGCTCCATCGGCAAGACCTTCACCGCAGTCGTCGCTCTCCGGCTTGCGGACGAGGGCGTGGTCGACCTGAGCGCGCCCGTGACCGAGCACCTGCCCTGGTTCGAGGTCCACTCTGCCTACGGGCCCATCGCGCTCGAGCATCTCCTGACCCATACCGCCGGCCTCATTCGTGGCGCGGACATGACGGCGGACTCACAGTTCGACGTCTGGGCGCTCCGCGAGACCGAAGCGGGCTTCGCGCCCGGCGAGCGCTTCTACTACTCGAACGTCGGCTATCGCACGCTCGGCTACGCGCTCGAGGAGGCGAGCGGCACGCCGTACCGCGATCTCCTCCGCACGCACATTCTCGAACCGCTCGGCCTCGAGAAAACCGAGCCGGAGATCGCCGTCGAGATGCGGCCCAGGATGGCCGTCGGGTATGACCGCCTGCACGACGACCGTACGCCCGAGCCGGACGACCCGCTTTTCCCGTCAGCGTGGCTCGAGACCGGGACCGCCGACGGCTCGCTTGCCTCGACCGCCTCCGACCTTGCGCTGTTCGGACGAGCGCTGTTGGCCGGGCCGGCGCAGCAGCTCACTTCCGGGCTACTCGTGGAGTCGGGCGACGGCTGGCGCTACGGGTACGGCCTCGAGATCAAGGGAAGCCTCGTCCGCCACGGCGGCTCGATGCCCGGCTTCGCATCGACTTTGCTCGGCGACCTCGACTCCGGCATCGCCGTCGCGGCGCTCATGAACGGCCCAGACGAGCACGACGTCACGCAGGTCGTCGCCGAGTACGCCCTCGCGCTCCGGCGCAGCGAGAGCCCCGAACCGCCGGGCGATCCCGAGCCGTACCCTCCCGACATCCCGTTGGCCGATCCGTGCAAGGAGTACGCCGCCCTCTACGGGCGCTACCGCAGCTACAACCCCTGGCTCCCGGGTTTCCGCCTCGTCCAGCGGGCGGACGGCCCCGCGCCTCGTCCTCGCCTGGGGAGAGGAGAAGCCGCTCACACAGATCGGCGAGGCCGTGTTCCGCGTGGGCGCGGAGGAGTGGTCACCGGAGCGCGTGCGCTTCGACGCGTTCGCGGACGGGAATGCGCTGCGGGCGAACTGTCCGGCGAGACCTACTACCGCAGTGATTTCGACTAGATCCGCACCGAACTGTGCTCGGAGAGCCCAAGTAGCAGTGTGTTACTAACTCCATCGCCCGGAAAGAAGTCCTGCCAAGGGCCGCGTCTCGGCGGGTCTACGAAAGCGCGCGAAATACTCCAAGTAACACTGTGTTACTAAGACAACAGAGCGCGCCCGAGTCAGACGTGGTCGCGTGGGAAGTCAAAGATCCAGCCGCGCGTGAAGACGACCTCGCCGTTCTCGTGGACGTCGAGCGTGCTCTCGACGTGGAACGTCTTCGCGTCGCACGTCATTGAGCTCGTCACCTCCGCGCGGGTCTGCCAGTCGCCGCGTCCCATCTCCGAGGCCGCGTGGAAGCGCACCTCGGCCGAGAGGGGGTCCCCCTCGACGATCGAGTAGACGCAGTGGCTCGTGTCCGCGGTGTCGAGGTCGGCGTCCACCAGGCGGAGCGACCCGCCCAGCGCCCAGTCGAAGATCTGCTCGACCCGACCCGTCGCGTGCTCCTTGCGCAGGTAGCGCCCGCCCGGGTCGCCCTCGATCTCCTCGACTGCGAGCGTCGCCGAGTGCTCGGGCTCCTCGAAAGCCGGCAGGTCGCCGTCCTCCGTGCGCGCCGGGCGCACAGGCAGCTCCAGCCGGCCACCGTGGACGGTGAGCGTCACGGGCTTCGCCGAGGGCCAGGCCCATGGCCAGTACGTCGGCGAGACGCCGATCCGCAGGTGGTGACCGGCAGGAAAGGAGTGTGCGATGACGTCGAGCGGGACCGTGATCTCGTAGCGGCGCCCGGGCTCGAGCGGCTCGGGATGTTCATGGCTCTCGCGGTGCGTGAGGTTGAGGACGCCGCGCGCGACCAGGAGCGAGGCGCCGTCCGGCGAGACGTCGCAGAGCCGGACGGCGACGAGCGCCTGCGGCCGGTCGACCTCGAGGTCGAGCGACACCACGGGATGCCCGAGGATCTCGAGCGGCTCGGCGAGCGGCTCGAAGCCCCACGTGAGCGAGACCGCATCGTCGGGACGCTGGTCGCCCGCGAGATCGGCCGATCCGCCCTCGGCGGTCCACACGCCCGCCTCGATCCCGCACGTCTGGACGCCGAGGATCGAGCGCGGACCGCCGCCCAGCTCGTGTGTCTCCGTTGCGATGTTCGGCGAGGGCCATTCCGGCTCGGCGACCCAGCGGCCCTCGCGTATCTCGTACGCGGCACGCGGCGTCGGCCGAGTCCTGCATCCAGGCGCGGAACATCGGCTCGTCCATGATCCCCGTGTCGATGCCCTTCAGCCAGTGGTCCCACCAGCGGACGCACTCCTGGAGGAAGCCGATGCTCGGGCCGGGCAAGGCGTCGTCGGGGAACGCGTGCGCCCACGGGCCGATGAGCCCCTTGCGCGGAACGGCGAGCCCTTCGAGAAGCCGTGGGACGGCATTCGTGTAGCCGTCCACCCAGCCGCCCACGGCGTAGACCGGCACGTCGATGGCGGAGTAGTCCTCGCAGACGGAGCCGTGCTTCCAGTACGCGTCGCGCCGCTGGTGCCCGAGCCAGGGCTCGATCCAGTTGTTCGCGCCGTCGAGCCGCCGCAGCCACTCCTCGTGCCACCCGTCCCCGTAGAGGCGCGGGTCGGGCGGCCGCGCGTTCCAAACGAGCATCGAGGAGGCCCAGTGGAGCATGTCGAGGGCCTCGACGCATCCGCCGCGGTAGTGGACGTCGTCCGCATAGCGGTCGTCGGTGGAGCAGAGCGTCATGATCGCCTTGAGGCCCGGCGGGCGGAGCGCGGCGAGCTGGAGCGAGTTGAAGCCACCCCAGGAGATCCCCCACATGCCAATGCTTCCGTCGCACCACGGCTGCGCGCCGAGCCAGGCAATCACCTCGAGGCAGTCCGTGTGCTCCTGCTCCGTGTACTCGTCCGTGATGAGGCCGTCCGACTCGCCGGTGCCGCGCATGTCGACCCGGACCGTCGCGTAGCCGAAGCCGGCCACGTACGGCTGCCGCTTTGCGTCGCGGATCGCCGTGCCGTCCACCTTCCGGTACGGGAGGAACTCGAGCACGGCCGGGACGGGGTCGTCCTCGGCGTCCTCCGGGAGCCAGATGCGCGCGGCGAGCCGGCAGCCGTCGGAGAGCGTCAGCCAGGTGTGCTCGATCTCCCGGATCGGGCGCGGAAACTCGGTCCGGGTCGTCACTGGCGAGATCCTCTCACGCGGCCGGATACGATCGCGCGGTGAGCGAAGCAGTCCGCACCCGCATCGGTGGGCACGTCGTCGTCGAAGCGCTCGAAGAGCTCGGCGCGGAGACGGCGTTCGGCCTGCCCGGCGTGCATGCGCTCGGGATCTGGGAGGCACTGCGGGAGAGCCCCCTCCGCTACGTCGGCTTCCGCACCGAGCTGAACGCCGCATTCGCGGCCGACGGCTATGCCCGTGCCGGCGGAAAGCCGGCCGCGCTGCTCCTCTCGACCGGCCCGGGTGCCCTCAACGCGCTGACCGGCCTCATGGAGGCCTCGAGCGCCCACGTCCCGCTCGTCGCGATCGCGAGCCAGATCCCGCACGATCTGATCGGCCGGGGCCGCGGGTACCTCCACGAGCTCCGCAACCAGCGCGCGTCCTTCGAGCCGATCGTCAAGTGGGCGGCGCGGGCGCGAGGCGCCGAGGATGTACCCGAGCTTCTCGCCGAGGCGTGGCAGCGCGCACAGACCCCGCCGAGCGGCCCGGTCTTCGTGGAGATCCCGGTGGACGTGCTCACGGGCGAGACCGGCGTGCGGGCGGGCGGGCTCGACGGAAACCCGCCGGCGCCCTCGGTCCCCGACGCGGCGCGGCTGGACGAGGCGGCGCGCGCCCTTGCCGGTGCGCAGCAGCCGCTCGTCTGGGCCGGGAGCGGCGTCCTCCGCTCCGGCGCCTGGGAGGAGCTGCGCGCGGTCGCGGAGGCGCTGCGGGCGCCTGTGGTGACGAGCTACATGGGCAAGGGCGCCTTCCCGGAGGACCACCCGCTCTCGGCCGGCTCCGCCTGCGACGAGGCCGCCTTCCGCGAGCTCGTCGAAAGCGCGGACGCCGTCCTCGCCGTAGGCACCGAGCTCGGCGCCGAGACGACGCAGCAGTACGCGCTCCAGTTCGGCGGCCAGCTCGTCCAGATCGACGCCGACGAGGAGCGGATCGGCGCAACCTATCCCGCCCTCGGCCTCGTCGGCGACGCGCGCCCGATCCTGGCGGCACTGGTCGAGCGCCTCCCGCAGCGCGAGCCGGACGGCGCCGCCGAGAAGCGCGCCCATGCCGTCCGTGACCGCATTGCCGCAGGGATTGCCGAGCAGGGGCGGAGCCTCGAGACCGGTCTCCTCGACTCGGTTCGCGCCGCGCTCGCGCGCGAGGCCGTCGGCCGGCGTGGGACATGACCATCCTCGCCTACTGGGCGAGCTCCCACTTCCCCGTGCTGACGCCGCGCCGCTTCCTCTACCCGCTCGGCTCGGGGACGCTCGGCTACGCCTGGCCGGCCGCGCTCGGCGCCTCCGTGGCCCTCGGCGGCCCGGCCCTCGCAGTGGTCGGGGACGGCGGCTTCCTCTACGGCGTCCAGGAGCTCGCGACTGCGCACCAGTACGACCTGCCGACGACGCTTCTCATCGTCGACGACGGCGGCTACGGGATCCTGCGGGAGTACCAGCGCGACGCCTTCGGGGAGACCTTCGCCGTCGACCTGGAGCAACCCGACTTCCCCGAGCTCGCACGGTCCTTCGGCGTCCCCGTCGAGCCAACGACTCCCGATGCGCTCGAAGGCGCGCTCGAGCGCGCCTTCGCGACCAGCGGGCCGGCGGTCGTCCACCTGCCCGTCCGCTTGGAGATGTGGACCCCTACGGCCTGATGACCGACTGGAGCCGCCTCGTCCGCCCGTCGCTCGTCGGGCTCGAGCCCTACCGGCCCGGGCCGAGCATCTCCGAGCTTCGCCTGGAGCACGGGCTCGACGAGATCGCGAAGCTGAACTGGAACGAAGACCTCTTCGGGCCGCTTCCCGGAGCCCTCGACGCGGTCACGGACGAGCTCGTGAACGCCTGGATGTACCCCGAGCAGGCCTACAGCGACCTGCGCGAGTCCGTCGCGGACTGGCTCGACATTTCACCCGAGACGATCGTTCCCGCCCACGGGATCCAGGCGCTGATCGCGGCCGTGGCCCACGCGTTCATCCGCGAGGACGACGCGGTCGTGGTCCCCCAGCCGACCTACGGGCTCTACGCGCAGGTCTCCGCGGGCGCCGGCGCCCGGATCGTCCGCGTGCCCAACCGTGACTTCCGCCTGGACCTCCCCGCGCTCGCCGAGGCGGCCAGGCGCGAGAGCGCGCGGCTCGTCTGGATATGCGATCCCGAACAACCCGACCGGGCTTCTGATCGGGCCCGGCGAGTGGGAGGAGTTCGTCGCCGCGCTCGGCCCCGAGACGGTCGCGGTCGTCGACGAGGCCTACCGCGAGTACGCCGACCCCGAGCGGCGCGTCGCCCGCGAGCGCGGAATCGTCGCCGGGCAGCCGGTGGTCGCCCTCCGCACGTTCTCGAAGATCTTCGGGCTCGCCGGCCTCCGGCTGGGCTACGCGGTCGCGCACCCTGAGCTCGCGCCGTTCCTCGACGTCGTCCAGGAGCCCTTCAACGTGAACCGGGCGGCGCTCGCCGCGGGTCGTGCCTGCCTCGCGAACCCGGAGCGAATCGAGCAGCGGCGCCGGGAGGCGGTCGCGGCCCGCGAGCTCCTCGCACGGCTTCTCGCCGAGGCCGGGATCACGTCGCTCCCGTCGGAGGCGAACTTCCTCCTCGTCGACGTGGACGGAGACGCCGATGCGATCGCGAGCGAGCTCGTCGTGCGCGGCTTCCTCCTCCGCTCGGGGAGCGAGTTCGGGCTCGACGGCCGCCTCCGAATCACCATCGGCCCGCCCGAGCTCATGGCCCGCGTCGCCCGCGAGCTGCATCGAGGTGCGCGAGCTGGTGAGGCGATGAGCAACGACCTCGTCGGCATCCGGCGCGACCGCGACGTCTGCGTCCTCACGCTGCAGCGCGAGGAGAAGCTGAACGCGCTCTCCGCCGCGCTCGAGCGCGAGCTGCAGGAGGTGGTCCAGAGCGACGAGGTACGCGGCAGCCGCTGCGTCGTCTTCACCGGCGCCGGGAAGGCCTTCTCGGCCGGCGCGGACATCAACGAGTTCGCCGGGACGGATCCCGCCTCGATCGCCGCCTACTACGCCGACACCGGCGATGTCTACGAGCGGATCGCGGCGCTGCCCATGCCGACGATCGCGGCCATCCACGGCTGGTGCCTCGGCGGCGGGCTCGAGATGGCGCTCGCCATGGACTTCCGCATCGCCGACGAGACGGCGACCTTCGGGCTGCCGGAAGTGGCGCTCGGCATCGTCCCGAGCTCGGGCGGAACCCACCGGCTCGTGCGGATGGTCGGGCCCGCCAAGGCGAAGGAGCTCATGCTCCTCGACCGCCGCTTCGACGCCGAGGAAGCGCTCTCCCTCGGGCTCGTCACGGAGGTCGTGACCGCCGGGCGCGCGCTCGACCGAGCCGTCGAGGTCGCCCACGAGCTCTCCGCCTTGCCCCCGCTCGCCCTTCAGACCGCGAAGCAGGCAGCAGACGTCATGCCGGAGTCCTCGCGGGAGGCGAACATGCTCATCGAACGGCTCGCCTACGCCGCGCTCGCGCAGACGGACGAGGCCAAGGGCGCCGTCGAGCAGTTCACACGTCGAGGCCGCCGTCCATGACGACGGTCGTACCCGTCACGTAGCCGCCGCCCGGCGAGACGAGGAAGGCGATGAGCGCCGCGGCCTCCTCGGGCGTCCCCAGCCGGCCGAGCGGCACCTCGCGCTCCCACTCCGCGACGCGCTCGGGCCCGTAGCCGTCGAGGCCCTCGGTGGCGATGTTGCCTAGCGCGACACAGAAGACACGGATCCCGTGCTCGCTCCATTCGAGCGCGAGGCTCCCCGCGAGGTTCTCGATCGCTGCCCGGGCCGAGGCCGCGTGCGCCATCTTCGCCATCCCGCGCCTGGGGCTGAACCCGATGAAGACGACGACCCCCTCCCTGTTCGGGAGCATCGAGCGCTCCGCGACGGTGCGGGTCAGGTCCCAGACCGCGTCGACGGCGAGCCGGTGCACGGCGCGCCAGCCCTTGAGGGAGATCTCCTCGGCGGGAGCGAGGAACTGGCCGCCGGCATTGTTGACGAGGACGTCGATGCGACCGAAGCGCTCGAGCGTCCGCTCGACGAGCGCCGCGACCTCCTCCGGCTCTCGCACGTCCGCCGGGACGGCGAGGCACGCGTCCCCGAGCTCGGCCCGCACGGCCTCGAGCGGCTCGGGCCTGCGGCCGCAGATCGCGACGCTCGCCCCCGTGCGGACGAGCTCGCGCGCAACCGCGCGGCCGATACCGGTACCGCCGCCGGTGACGAGCGCCACCTTGCCCGCGTTCGCGTCGGCGGTGAGCGGCGAGCGGAAGTCCGTCATGTCGCCAGCGCGTCCGCCGGCCGGCGGCCCTCGAGCGCCTCGCGGACGGCCACGACCGGGCGACGGTACGCCTCGTGCTCGGTCGCGCGGCTGTACCAGCCCGCATGCGGGTTGACGATGAGGGTCGGCCGCTCGGGGGCCGGCGCCTCCGGAGTCGGGGGCTCGACAGGGAGGACGTCGAAGGCCGCGCCTCCGAGCTGTCCCGAATCGAGCGCCGCAAGGATGGCGTCGAAGTCCACGAGCGCCGCGCGGGCGGTGTCCACGATGAGCGCTCCGCGAGGCATGCGGGCAAGCTCCTCGGCCCCGATCAGCCCGCGCGTCTCCGGCGTGAGGAGGGAGTGCAGGGAGAACGCCTCGCAGCTCTCGATCGCCTCGTCGAGCGTGGCGGGCCGGATTCCGGCGGCGGCGATCGCCTCGCCGGGCACGTGCGGATCCACGGCGCAGACGTCGAATCCCAGCGCGAGCGCCCTCTCCGCGACCGCGCGGCCGATCCGCCCGAATCCGACGACGCCGAGGCGCGTGCCGCGAAACGTGCGGAGCGGCCCGGCGACGGTGTGATCCCAGCGGCCCTCGCGGACACCCCGGTCGAGCGCGACGACTCCGCGTACGAGCGCCAGGAGAAGCGCGATCGAGCTGTCCGCCATCTCCTCGACGCAGTAATCGGGCACGTTGCACACCCAGACGCCCCGCGCGGCGGCCGCGGCCGTGTCGACGTGGTCGTAGCCGACGCTGCACGTGGCGACGATCTTCAGCGCCGGAAGGCGGTAGAGCTCCTCCGCCCCCACCGGGTTGTCCGGGCCGACGAGAAGGCCGACGACGTCGTCCCCCTCCCATGACGCCTCGGCCGCCTCGACCTCGACCATCCCGTCGAGGATGTTCGTGACCTCGTCCAGGTCGTAGTCGCGGTCGGCGACGAGGACTCTCATCCGAGCCCTCCGCCGTAGCGCGCGTCGCGCCAGGCGAGCGCGGCCTTCAGGCCCTCCCGGGCCGCGATGTCGTCGAACTCCTGCTGCTCCGGGGTCTCGGCCGCGTTCAGCATCGCGGAGATGTCGAGGTTGGCGGCGACCGCGGCCCGCAGCCCCATCGCCTCCTGTGCCCGGACGAGCGCGAGCTTCGTCAGCCTGAGGACGGGAAGCGGCGTCGGCGCGATCTTCCGCACGAGCTCGTCGACCGCGTCCTCGAGCGCGTCGCTTGCGACGACGACGTTGACGAGGCCGAGCCGCTCGGCCTCGGTCGCGCCGATCGCATCGCCCGTGAAGAGAAGCTCGTTCGTCTTCTTCTGCCCGAGCACGAACGGCATCAGCAGCGTGACCGGGCCCGAGCCGTATCTGATCTCGGGCTCCCCGAACTGCGCGTCGTCGGTCGCGACGACCAGGTCGCACGCCATCGCGAGCTCGCACGCCCCGGCGAGGCACCACCCTCGCACGGCGGCGATCGTCGGCTTCGGCAGCCCCCACAGCTCCATCGTCAGGGCGACGTCCTCCGCGAGCACCCCGTGCCAGCGCTCGGCGCCGGAGATCACCGACTCGACCTCCTCGGCGATGTCGTAGCCGGCCGAGAAGGCGCGGCCCGCGCCGGTGAGGACGACGACCTTCACCTCGTCGTCCTCGGCCGCGCGGCGCCACGACTCGCGCAGGCCCTCGACGACCTCGCCGCTGATCGCATTCAGCTTGTTGGGCCGGTTGAGCGTGACCCAGGCCGCCGGGCCCCGGCGCTCGTAGAGAACGACATCCGATGCTTGCTCGGGCACTAGGTTCCTCCTTCGACGACGACGAGCGCGTCGACGGCGACCGCGCCGTCGGCGCTCAGGATGAGCGGGTTGACGTCCACCGCGGAGATCTGCGGATGGTCGACTGCGAGCCGGCCGAGGGCGACGAGCGTGGCCGCGAGCGCGGCACCCGCCGCGTCGCCCGCCTCGAGACCCGGGGCTTCCGCGACGAGCGCTCTCGCCTCTTCGTCGCCGAGCGGCGCGAGCGAGACCGCCGCGAGGGAGAGGGACTCGACCGCGCGGCCGCCGAGGCCGACGGCCAGAACGGGGCCGAAATCGGGGTCGCGCGTCATGCCGCAGAAGGCCTCGACGCCCCCCTCGGCCTGGCGGGCGACGAGCACCTTGCCCCCGAGCCGCTCGGCCGCGGAACGGACACCGTCCGCGTCGGCGAGGCCGAGCACGACGCCGTTCTCGGCCGCCTTGTGCGCCGGGCCGTCGATCTTCACGACGACGGGGAAGCCGAGCTCGGCCGCGGCGTCCGCGGCTTCGTCGGGGGAGGCCGCGCGCCTTCTCGGCGCGACCGGAACCCCGTAGCGCTCGAGCACGAGCGCCGACTCGAACTCGGCGAGGGCGCCCGCGGCGAGGAGGTCGGAGAGCTCGACGTGCTCGCCCTCTTGGCGCGCAGACTGCGCCGGCCGCAGGCGGGCGACCGCGGCGAGGGCGCGCATCGCGTCTCGCGGGCCGCGCAGGAGGGCGACGTCGTGCTCCAGGGCGTACTCGGCCACCTCGGGGCGCGGATCCACCGCGGAGACCGTGGTCACGACGGGGAAGACGTCGGTGCCCGCGGTCGCCTCCGCGAGTGCCTTCACGATCATGAAGCACCACTCGTGCTCCTCGGCGCCGCGGAACTGCGACTGGTCGGCCTGCGCGACGACGATGTCGTACGCGCCCGAGCCGACGAGCACCTCGATGGATCCCGGAAAGACGAGCTCGGCCTCGTCGATCGCCCAGGCGTCGAGCGGGTTGCCGGGAGCGAGGTAGTTCGGGAAGCGCCGGGTCAGCGCCGCGGCCAGCTCGTCAGGGAGAGGCTCGAACGGCATTCCGGCCCCCTCGGCGAGGTCGGCGAGGAGCGCGCCCTCGCCTCCCGACTCCGACACCGCTGCGATGCGCGTCCCACGTGGGCGGCGCGAACGGCCGAGCACCTCGAGCGTCTCGACGAGCGCGGTGAAGTCGTCCACCTCGATCGCCCCGTGGCGGCGGAGCACGGCCGAGAAGGCGCGGTCCGAGCCGACGAGCGCCCCCGTATGGGCGAGCGCTGCGCGCGCGGCGGCCTGCGAGCGGCCGACCTTCAAGCAGACGATTGGCTTGCCGGCCTCGGCGCAACGTGCAAGCGCGGCGGCGAAGTCCTGCGGGCGGCGGACGGTCTCGAGGAAGAGGCCGATCGCGCCCGTCTGCTCGTCGTCGGCGAAGAAGTCGAGGAAGTCGGCCGCGCCGCTGACCATCTCCCCGCCGGACGAGACGACGCAGCGAAAGCCGACCCGCGGGCCGATCCCGAGCAGGGCCTCCGCGATGGAGCCCGACTGCGAGACGACCGACACGCGCCCGGGCCGGAAGGTCTCGGGCACCGTGCCGATCCAGAGCGAGAGCTCGCCGGGGGCGGCGACGCCCATGCAGTTGGGGCCGATGAGGACGACGCCCTCCTCCGCTGCGCGGGCGGCGACCCGCCGGGCGATCTCGGGCCCAGCGGCGCCCGCTTCGTTTCCGAGCCCTGGGAGGAAGAAGGCCCGCGCGCCCGCCGCGAGTGCGTCCTCGAAGGCCTGCTCGACTCGCTCGTGGCCGACGAGCAGGGCGGTGAGCTCGGGCTTCTCCGGCAGCTCGGCGACGCTCGGAAAGCAGGACAGTCCGAGAACCTCGTCCCGTGCGGGATGAACGCCCCAGGCCGGGAAGCTCGAGCGGACGACCTCCTCGATCACGCGCCCGTGCCGCGGCGAGGCGCCCACGATCGCGACGGATCTGGGAAAGAGGAGAGGTCGTACCCGGTTGAGATCGCTCACGGCCCGCTCATACCATCCTCGCCAATCGGGAGGCAAGCGTGCACGAGAAACAGATCGAGATCCGCTGGCGCGACCAGGACGCTTACGGCCACGTCAACAACGCGGTCTACCTCACCTACCTCGAGGAGGTCCGCGACGAGTGGCTGGAGCGGACGCTGGGGGATGCCGGCGACTCCTGGGGCTACGTCACGGCACGCGTGGCGATCGACTTCCGCCGCGAGCTGACCCAGGACGACGACGCAATCGTCGCGCGCCTCTGGCTGACGCGGATCGGCACCTCGAGCCTGGCGACGCGAGAGGAGATCGTCACCGTCGGCGGCGAGCTCGCCGCCGAGGCGGAGGCCGTCCTCGTCGCCCGCGACCACGACACGGGGCGCTCGCGCCCGCTCAACAATTCCGAGCGGGCGGCGCTCGAACGCGAGCTCGGCGGTGCTTGAGCACCTCCTGAGCCCTCTGGAGCTCGGCCCGGTCGAGCTTCGCAACCGCATCGTCTCGACAGCGCACCAGACGACGCTCGTCCACGACCACCTGCCGACGGACGACTTCGTCGCCTACCACGAGGCGCGCGCGGCGGGCGGCACGGGCCTCATCGTCCTCGAGGCGACCGCGGTCCACGAGTCCGGCCGGCTGACTGCGCACACGCTCGCCGGCTACCAGGAAGAGATCGTCGCCGGCTACCGGCGGGTGGCGGAGGCCGTCCACACCCACGGCACGCACCTCTTCGTCCAGCTCTTTCACGGCGGTCGCGAGCTGATCGCAAACTCACCGCGGCCTGCCGCGGTCGCCCCCTCGGCGATCCCGAGCCAGCGCTTCCACGTCGAGCCGCGCTCGCTCGACGCCGAGGAGATCGAGGCGATCGTGGCCGGCTACGCGCGCTCGGCCGAACTCGCGGCCGAGGGCGGGCTCGACGGCATCGAGCTCTCCGCCGCGCACAACTACCTCTTCGCGCAGTTCTTCACTCCGGGTGTCAACCTCCGTGACGACGAGTGGTCCCTCGGGCCGCGCCTCCTGCTCGCGGTCGTCGACGCGGTGCGCTCGGCCGCGCCGGAGCTCGCGCTCGGCGTCCGCTTCTCCGCCGACTCGGAGGCCGCCGCCGCGGTCGCGCCCGAGCTCGCGGGCAACGTGGACTACGTCTCGATCGCACTGGGGGACTCCTCCACCTACCGCGGCTCCACGGGCATCGTCCCGCCGCCACCCGTGGAAGAGAGCGCCATCGCCATGTTCGCAGCGCCCTTCCGGGTCGGCGCGCCGCTGATCGCCACGTCGCGCGTCGTCGACCCGATCGCGGCGGACGCACTCGTCGCGGAGGGCGTCGCGGACGCGCTCGGCATGACCCGCGCTCTGATCACGGACCCCGACCTGCCGCGCAAGGCAGCGGAGGGCCGCACCGAGGACGTCCTGCGCTGCATCGGCTGCAACACGTGCATCGCGCGCTACCACGCGGGGATCCCGATCGCCTGCGCCCAGAACCCGCGCACCGGGCGGGAGCGGAGCTGGGCCCCCGCGACGGCGGCGCGCCGTCGGCAGCGGATCGCCGTCGTGGGCGGAGGGCCGGCCGGGATGGCGGCTGCTGCCGAGGCGCGCGGGGCGGGCCACGAGGTCGTTCTCTACGAGCGGGAGGAGCGCCTCGGCGGCCAGATCGGGCTCGCGGGCGCGGCTCCAGGCCACGCGGAGCTCGCCTCCGCGCTCGCCCGCAACTTCGAGCGCCTCCTGGACGGCGTGGAGATCAGGCTGGGCGAGCGCGTGGAGGAGCCGCCGGACGCGGATGCGGTCGTCCTCGCGACGGGGGCGCGTCCGTACAAGCCTCGCCTTCCTCTCGAGGGCGTCGAGACGCTGCAGGCGTGGGACGTCCTGGGCGGCTCAAGGCCCGAGGGACGAAGCGTGATCGTCGCCGACTGGGGCGGCGACGCCTCGGGTCTCGACTCGGCCGAGCTCCTCGCCGCGGACGGCTACGTCGTCGTCCTCGCCGTCGGCGCGGCCGCGCTCGGCGAGACGCTGCACCAGTACCAACGCAACCTCTACGCCGCGCGCCTCTACCGGGCCGGGATCGAGATCAGGCACCACCTCGAGCTCGCCGGCTGGGAGGATGGCCGCGCCCGTTTCACGAACCTTTTTGCCCCCGAGATCGAGACGGAACTGGAGAACGACGCTCTCGTGCTCGCGCTCGGCCGCGTGCCCGTGCGCGAGCTCGCCGTTCAGGGGGCGGCCGAGGCCGGCGACCGGCTCGCGCCGCGCTCGCTGGAGGAAGCGATCCTCGAAGGGTCGCTCGCGGGCCGCGCTGTCGGTTAGACGTCGCGCCGCGGGTCGGGCACGACGTCGGTCCGGACGCTCGTCACCGACCCTGGTTTACCGCGACCCCGCCGACACGTCAAGATGCCCCCTCCATGGTCGTCCCCGAGCTTCCGCCCGACATCGCCGAGCTGAAGGAGCGCGTCGGCCGCTTCGTCGAGACCGAGATCTTCCCCCTCGAGGAGAAGATCGCGGCCGACGGGAAGATCGACTTCGCCGCGGTCGACGTCGTGCGCAAGAAGGCCCGCGGCGCCGGCTTCTCGATGCTGAACATGCCCGACGAGGCCGGAGGCGCCGGGCTCTCCATGCTCGGGCAGGTCGCACTCGAGGAGGAGTCCGGCAAGGCAACCAACGGGCTCGGCTTCACGGTCGTCGACCGCGGGCCGGCCGAGCTCTGGGAGATCCTCACGGCGGAGCAGCGCGACCGCTGGGTCACCCCGATCCTCAACGGCGAGTACCGCGAGGCGTGGGCTGTGACCGAGCCGGGCGCAGGGTCGGACGTGAGCGCCGTCGCCACGACGGCCGTCCGCGACGGCGGCGAGTGGGTCCTGAACGGCGAGAAGTGGTTCGTGACGAGCGAGGGCGACCCCGGCTTCTACATCGTCCTCGCGGTCGTGGACGGCGAGCAGACGCTCTTCATCGTCGAGCCAGGCACGCCCGGGCTCGAGCTCACCCGAGTGCCCGGCTTCCTCCACGACCCCTACCTCGACCACCATCCCGAGATCGTCCTCCGCGACTGCCGCGTGCCCGATACGAACCGCGTGCCCGCGGGCGGGAACGAGGGCGCGAAGGAGTGGTTCCTCGTCGAGCGCCTCTTCATCGCCGCGCGCTGCTGCGGCGCCTCCGAGCGCGCCCTCGGGATCGCGCGCGACTGGGCGCTCGAGCGCGTTGCCTTCGGGAGCCCGATCGCCGAGCACCAGGGCGTCTCCTTCCAGCTCGCCGACTCCCTCGCCGACCTCCTCGCGGCGCGCCTCCTCACCTACCATGCGGCGCACGCCTTCGACTCCTACGAGGATCGCAGGGTCGTGCACGGCAAGGTCGCGGCGGCCAAGCTCTTTGCCTCGGAGGCGGCCGGCCGGATCGTGGACCGCTCGCTCCAGATCCTCGGCGGCCGCGGCTACATGACCGAGAACCCGGTCGCGCGCTTCTGGCGCGAGGTCCGCGTCGACCGGATCTGGGAGGGGACGAGCGAGATCCAGCGCCTCATCCTCGCCCGCGGCCTGCTCAAGCGCGGCGTGGAGCCGTACGTTGACTGAGAGGTCGTTTCAAGGTGGGGCCTCGTCGCCGGAGTGCGCTGGGAGACGTCGAGGCAAGGACGCAGGGCGCGTTCGTATCGGCTTGGATACGGGCACGACCGAGGACGCCGCCTCGCGTCGATCTAGCGTGATACGGCGACTCAGGTCTGCGCCTTGACACGGCCTCTGGAGAGCTGGAAGACCGCGCGGATCGGCGAGATCCCGGCCGCGGCGCCCGCCGACGATCCCTCGTACTGGAAGGACTGGACCGACGACGAGCGCTACGCGGCGCGCTGGCACTCCGTCCGCGAGCACTTCGGGATCGAGGCGTTCGGCGTCAACGCCTGCGAGGGCGCGAAGGGCGAGGAGCTCGTCGTCCCGCACGACGAAGTGTCGTTCGGCGGGCAGGAAGAGCTCTACGCGGTCGTGCGCGGCCGGGCGCGGTTCACCTGCGACGGCGAGGAGGTCGAGCTCGGCGTCGGAGAGCTTCTCTACGTCCCGCCGCAGGTGCAGCGGGCCGGAGTGGCGCTCGAGACGCCCACGACGCTCCTCATGGTCGGAGGCGTCGCAGGCAAGCCCTTCCAGCCCGACTGGGACTAGCTCGCCGGGCCCGACAGCTCGGCGGCGGGTTAGGATCAGAGAATGTTGAGCGAGATCAGCGAGCGGCTCGAGGCCGGCTACACCCTCCCGGCGGGCTGGTACTCGGACAGCGCAATCCTCGCGCTCGAGCGCGAGCGGATCTTCAAGCACACGTGGCAATACGCCTGCGTGACCGCCGAATTGCAGGAGCCGGGCCAGTACTTCGCGACGAAGGCGGGCCACATCCCGGTCGTCCTCGTCCGCGACCAGGATGGGGAATCTCAATGGCTTCGTCAACGTCTGCCGGCACCGCGGCCACGTCGTCGTCGAAGGATCGGGGCGGCGCGAGACGCTGCAGTGCCCCTACCACGCGTGGACGTACGGGCTCGACGGCTGCCTGCGCAAGGCGCCGCGCTCGGAGCGCGAGCCAGGCTTCGATCCGGACGACTACTCCCTCTTCCCCGTCCAGGTCGGCACGTGGGGGCCGTTCGTCTTCGTGAACGCCGACCTCGAGGCCGCGCCGCTCGAGGAGACCCTCGGCGTCCTGCCGGAGACGATCGCCGAGACCGGCATCGACCTCGACGGCCTCAAGTTCCACCACCGCGGCGAGTACGTGATCGAGGCCAACTGGAAGATCGGCGTCGAGAACTACCTCGAGTGCTACCACTGCCCGGTCGCCCATCCCGGCTTCTCGTCGGTGATCGACGTCGACCCTGACGCCTACGCGCTCGCCTCGTCCGGCTACGTCTCGACGCAGAAGGGCCCCGTGCGCTCATCGGTCCTCGAGGGCCGCAAGGAGGCGCCCTACGATGCGACGGGCGAGATCGACCGCAGCACGTCGGTATTCGTCTTCCCGAACTTCACCATCGACATCATCCCCGGGCCGCCCAACATGCTCGGCGGCGCCTGGATCCCGATCGACGAGCGGCGCACGCTCGGCACCTACGACTACTTCTTCGGCGAGGACGTCGACTCGAAGACGATCGCCGAGATGATCGCCTTCAACGAGCAGGTCGGGGTCGAGGACAACGGCCTCGTCGAGTCCGTTCACCGGGGGCTCGAGTCGGGGATGGTCGAGCACGGCAGGCTCCTCCCCACGAGCGAGCACCTGATCCAGCACTTCCAGCGCCTGATCTACAGCTATCTCAGTTGATCCGCGCACGTCCTACTTGAAAGCGGCACACTTCCCGTGAGACATTGCGCCACCCGTTGCGGCCAAGCATCCTGAAAGGGGTTCGGTGACATTCCATCCGAAGGAACGTCGACCTGGTTACCTGAACAGGCGCGACTTCCTCCTGCGAACCGCAGGCGCCGCAGCGGCAGTGTCCGGCGCGGGCAGCATCCTCGCGGCGTGCGGCAACTCGACGACCGTGGCCGAGGCCACCGGCACGAGCGGCGAGCCCGTTGGGCCGGGCGGTCTGCCGCTGGCCCGCCCGGACAAGCGCGTGACCCTCCCGCTCTGGGAGGACCCGATCGGTCCGGGCTCGAGCCCGAGACGGGTGGCACGTTCACCGTCTTCAACTATCCCGCCTATCTCTACAAGAAGCTCCTCAAGGAGTTCGGCGCCAAGTACGGCGTCGACGTGCAGATACACGCCGTTCGACAACATCAACTCGGGGCTCACGCGTCTGGCCTCTGGCGCCGTCACGCCTGACGTCATGGAGATCACGCCCGACAACGCTCGACATCGGCGTCGCCGGCAAGCTCATCAAGCCGCTCAACCTCGACTACATCCCGAACCTGCAGAAGAACATCTGGCCGCAGCTCGTGACCCCTTCTACGACAGCGGCGTCGCACTACACGGTGCCTTACACCTGCTACGCGACCGGCATCGCGTGGCGAACGGACCAGGTCACGGAGGACATCGCCGGCATGCAGCAGCCCTGGGACATCTTCTGGAAGTCCGAGGCCTACAAGGGCAAGATGCGCTCTGCTCTCGGAGAACCGGCGAGACGATCGGCATGGCGCTTCTCCGCAAGGGGCACACGGACATCAACACCGAGGACCCGGCGCTCGTCAACCAGGCGGTGTCCGACCTCAAGGAGCTCTACAGCATCTGCAACATCAAGGTCGACGACATCGCAGTACCAGTCGGTGCCTGAGGGCTCGAGCTGGCTGCATCAGGCCTGGTCGGGCGACATGATCGCCGGGTACATCTACTACCTGCCGAAGGGCACGCCGGCTCCGCTCTGGCCTACTGGAAGGCGCGCAAGCGGCAAGGTGCCGATCCAGAACGACTGCTTCGCGATCTGCTCGACGACGAAGAAGCCGGTGCTCTCGCACCTCTTCCTCAACTACCTGCTCGACAACGGCGTCGCGCTACTCGAACTTCGTCGACTTCAACGGCTACCAGCCGCCGCTGAACGAGATCGACCCGAACACGCTGGTCGAGAAGGGCGTCGTGCCGGAGAACCTCGCCAACAGCGTCCTCACGAACGGCGACATCGGACCGACTCGCTCCAGTACAGGACGCTGACCTCCAAGGCGACAGCAGCTCTGGGAAGACGGCTACTCGAACTTCCAGGCCGGGGGCTGAGCGGGCGCGAGCGAGTAGGACACCGTGTACCGGCGCTGGCTCTGGCCGGGCTTCGCGTTTCCTGGCGTTCTATGGCTGATCCTGCTCTTCGTCGTGCCGTTCTACGCGGTGCTCGGCGTGGCGTTCGGGACGGTCGACCCGATCCTCTTCCAGCCGGTTCCGGTCTGGAACCCGGTCAGTGGAACGTCGGCTGGCTAACGGAGGTCATCAACCGCCTGCGCCCCGGAGGGATCTGGTTCGACGTCGGCATCCGGACGATCGTCTACGTCGCCCTCTCCCTCGCGCTCTCCCTGCTGATCGGCTACCCGGTCGCCTATTACACGGCGCGCCACGCCGGCCGGTGGAAGGGGCTCATCCTGATCCTCATCATCCTGCCCCTCTGGATCAGCTACATGATGCGGATGCTGGCCTGGGTCAATCTCCTGCAGGCCAATGGTTACGTGAACCGCTTCCTCATGTTCACGCATGTCCTCAGCCAGCCGCGGGACTGGCTCGGCGGGAACGCCTCGACGGTGATCTTCGCGCTCGTCTACGGGTACATCCCGTACCTGATCCTGCCGCTCTTCGCCTCGCTCGACCGGATCGACCGTAGCCACCTCGAGGCGGCACGCGACCTCGGAGCGAGCCCGTGGAGCGCGTTCCGGAACGTAACGCTCCCCTCTCCAAGACCGGCATCCTCGGCGGCGCCGTCCTCATCACACTGCCGATGTTCGGGGACTACTACACGCCGAACATCGTCTCGTCGTCGCCGAAGACTCGATGATCGGCAACCAGATCGACCTCTATTTCCACGGCGGTCCACAGCCGACGATCGGAGCCGCGCTGACGATCGTGCTCGCCGCGTTCCTGACGATCCTGATGCTCTACTACATGTGGAGCATCCACCGCGCGCAGCGCGAGGTCGGGGCGGTGGGAGCCCTGTGACGGCCGTCGCGGAGCCGAGGCACGAGCAGCGCCTTCGGCATTCGTCCCGCATGCACGGCTGGCTCCGGAACCCGTGGGGGAAGCCCCGCTTCCTCGTCGTCGATCACCTGGGCCTACATCCTCTGGTCGATCGTGCCCGTGCTCATCGCCGTCCAGTTCTCGTTCAACGCGACGCGCTCGCGGACGATCTGGGACTCGTTCTCGACGCGCTGGTACTGGGGCGACCCGGTCGACTCCGTCTGGCACGACCCGACGCTCCGCCACGCGCTCGTCCAGAGCTTCAAGCTCGCAGGCGCCGACGTCCTCATCGCCGTTCCGCTCGGCGTCCTCCTCGCGCTCGGGCTCGCGCGCTGGCACGGACGGCGGCTCGGGACCCTCGAACTTCATCATGCTCTTCCCGCTCGTCACGCCCGAGATCGTCATGGGCGTCTCGCTCCTCCTCGTCTTCACACAGCTCTTCACGTTCATCCACACAGGGACGTTCGCGCAGATCCTCGGTCACGTGACCTTCTCGATCTCGTTCGTCGTCGTCATCGTCCGCGGCCGGCTCTTCTCGATCGGCAGGCAGTACGAGGAGGCGGCGGCCGACCTCGGGGCGTCCCCGTTCGTCGCGCTCACGCGTGTCTCTTGCCCCTTCTGATGCCCGCGATCGTCGCCTCGGCGGCAGTCGTGTTCGCAATCTCGGCGGACGACTTCGTCATCAGCCAGTGGCTTTCGAGCGGTGGGAGACGGACACCGTCCCGATCGAGATCTATGCCGCGACGCGGGCGGCTCCGCTCCCGTCCGTCAACGCGATCGCGACGATCATGATGGTCTCGACGCTTCTGATCGTGACCGCCGGCTTCCTCACCTGGCGCCTCTTCACCCGCGGAGAGCGCCGCGAGGGCAAGGCGGCAGAGGACTTCAGCGGCGCCTTCAACCTGACCTAGCTCCGGGAGGCCAATGGCACGCGGCGAGATCGAACTGAGCAAGCTGACCAAGCAGTTCGCCGAGGTGACCGCGGTGGCCGGCATCGACCTGCACATCCCGGGCGGCGAGTTCTTCTCGCTGCTCGGGCCGTCCGGCTGCGGGAAGACGACGACCCTGCGGATGATCGCCGGCTTCGAGCAGCCGACGTCGGGCCAGATCCTCCTCGACGGCACCGACGTCGCCTACACGCCGCCCCATCATCGCAACGTGAACACGGTGTTCCAGAACTACGCGCTGTTCCCGCACCTGAACGTCTACGACAACATCGCGTTCGGCCTGCGCCGCGCGAGGAGGCCGAAGGCGGAGATCCGCGAGCGGGTCGGCAAGGCGCTCGAGCTCGTCCAGCTCCCCGGCTACGAGAAGCGCAAGCCCTCCCAGCTCTCTGGCGGCCAGCAGCAGCGCGTCGCACTGGCGCGCGCGCTCATCCTCAACCCGGCGGTGCTCCTCCTCGACGAGCCGCTCGGCGCACTCGACGCGAAGCTCCGCAAGGCGCTCCAGATCGAGCTGAAATCGCTCCAGCAGGAGGTCGGCATCACCTTCCTCTACGTCACGCACGACCAGGAAGAGGCGCTCACGATGTCCGACCGCCTCGCGGTCATGAACGCGGGCCACGTCGAGCAGGTCGGCGCCCCGCAGGACGTCTACGAGGATCCTCACACCCTCTTCGTCGCGGACTTCCTCGGCGTGTCGAACCTCATGGAGGCGCGGGTCGTGAGCACGAGCACCGACACCTGCAAGGTTGCGCTCGACGGCTACGAGCTCGAGACACGGGGCACGGAGCGTGACGTCAGCGGCGCGGCGAAGATCGTCATCCGGCCGGAGCGCATCGAGCTCGAGGAGCACGGCGCCTCGGGCCAGAACCGCATCCCCGGCATGGTCGAGCGACTCGTCTACGTGGGTTCGGCCGTCCAGGTGATCGTGCGCGCGGCGACCGGCGAGGCGCTGCAGGCCCTGGTCCAGAACAAGGGCGCCGCCCTCCCCTTCGAGCAGGGCACCCCGGTGCAGCTCCACCTCCCGCCCGAAGCCGTGCGCCTCCTCCCCGCCGGGATCGGCGACGCGCCCTCCCTCAAGGCCGAGGAGGGCGACGGCGAGGCGGATGCAGAGGCCAAGGGCGAGGAAGCGGCCGAGGAGAGCACCGCAGCGTCCTAGTCCAGCTCAGCCGCGCGGTGCGTTGCCGAGCGCGGGCATGTACGACTCCTGCTCGAGCCAGTGCCCGCCGTCGATCGTGAGGGTCTCGCCGGTGATGTAGTCCGCGAACGGCGAGCAGAGCGCCGTCGCCCACCACGCGACCTCCTCAGGGCTGGCGAGCCGGCCGACCGGCACCGTGGAAGCGACCCGCTTCCGGTCCTCGTCCGTCGGCCAGAGCGCCGCGCCCGCGCCCTCCGTGTCCGTCGGTCCGGGGCAGATGCAATTGGCCCGAATCCCGTGCGGCGCCCACTCGACCGCGAGCGTCCGTGTCATGGCGACGATCCCGGCCTTCGCGGCGGCGGAATGGATCGTCCCTGGCCCGCCCGTCCAGGCGTAGCTCGCGATCACGCTCAGGATCGCGCCTCCGTCGCCGTGCTCCATCATCTGCCTGCCGGCCGCCCGGGAGCAGAGGAAGCTGCCGTCGAGGACGATCCCCACGACCGCGCGCCAGCCGTTCGGCGACAGGTCCTCCGCCTTGACCACGAAGTTGCCGGCCGCGTTGTTGACGAGGACGTCGACGCGGCCGAAGCGCTCGACCGCGGCCGCGACGAGTGCGTCGACCTGGTCGGGGTCGCGAACGTCGGTGGACTGCGCGAGCGCCGTACCGCCCTTCTCCGCGATCAGCCCGGCGGTCTCCTCCAGCGGCCCGGGCCTGCGGCCGGCGACGACGACCTGGGCGCCGAGGCGCGCGAACTCGAGCGCGAAGGCGCGGCCCAGTCCGCTTCCGCCACCCGTGACGAGCGCGACCTTGCCGACGAAGGTTCCCTCAGCGAGCATCGGCGCCATTTTCCACGCTCAGGGCTCGGGCATCGAGGCCGAAGGCGCCCGAGGGAGTGACGAGCAACGGGTTGATCTCGAGCTCGGCGAGGTCGGGGCGCGCCGCGGCCAGGCGGGAAAGGGCGGCGAGGGCCTTCGCGGCCGCGGTGACGGCCACGGGCGGACGCCCGCGCGCGCCGTCGAGGATCGGTGCGCCGCGGAGCGAGCGGATCAGCTCCTCCGCCAGCCCCTCGTCGACCGGGGCGAGCGCGACTGCCGTGTCGTCGAGCAGCTCCGCGTAGATCCCTCCGAGCCCGACGAGCACGATCGGACCGAAGCGGGGGTCGTTGAGGCAGCCGGCGATGAGCTCGACTCCTTCGGCGAGGGGCGCCATCCGCTCGACGGAGTATCCTTCGGTTTCCATTGTTGCCATTCTTGCCAACACCTGCTCGAGGGCCCGCTCGTCCTCGATCCCGAGCGCGACCCCGCCGGCGTCCGATTTGTGCAGCAGCCCGAGCGCCTTGACGACGACGGGATAGCCGAGCTCGGCCGCGGCGGCACGCGCCTCCGCGAGGTCGGCTACACGGCGCGCGGGCGGAAACTCGATCCCGGCGGAAGCGAGGACCTCGCGGGCTGTCCAGTAGCCGTCGGCCGCGGGGCCGCCGGTCGCCGGAGGCAGGTCCGGAACGCCCCGAGGGGTCCGCTCGGCCTGGTCCGCCAGCCGGGCGAGGGCCCACGCTGCCGCCTCGATCTCGCGGTACACCGGAACGCCCGCCTCGCGGAGCGCGACGAGGGCGGGCGAGCGCGGGTACATCGACTGGACGACGAGGGCGCGGCCGCTCTCGGCGGCAGCGCGGGCCATGCCGAGGGCGACCTCGGTCTCCTGCGCCCGGAACTCGTCGGAGAACTCGCTGTAGCCGCCGAAGTAGCCGGTCACGAGCTCGGCGTCCACCTCGCCCGACTCGAGGACGATTCTCGTCACGTCTTCGAAGATGGTGAGGAACTGCTCGCCGGCTCCCGCGAAGTCGACGGGATTCCGCGTCGGTGCCGCGTCGGGCAGAAGCGGCGCGATCCGAGCCTGCAACTCCGGGGAGAGCACCGGTAGCTCGAGGCCCTCGGCCGTGGCGACGTCGGAGGCGACGATCCCGTGGCCGCCGCCGTCACCGACGATGACCACGCGCCGCCCGCGCGGCCGGTTGCGGGCGAGCTCCGCCTGCGCGAGGTCGATCAGCTGCCGTGGCGAGCGCACGCGTTGCATTCCTGCCGCGCGGCAGGCGGCTTCGACCGCGGTCGCGTCGCTGACGAGCGCGCCGGTGTGCGAACGAGCCGCGTGGGCGCTCACGTCGCTCGCGCCGACGGTGAGCAGGATCACCGGCTTCCCCGCCTCGACTGCCTCCTGGGCCGCCCGGGCGAACGCTCGCCCGTCGCGGAAGTCCTCGCAGTAGAGGGCGATCACGCGCGTCGGCCCGTGGTCGACCAGGCTTCTGACGAGCTCGCCGGCCTCGAGGTCGGCCTGATTGCCGAGCGAAGCGAAGCGAGAGAAGCCGAGGCCGTAGTCCTCGGCGAGCAGCGCGAGCTCGAGCGCGAGGTTGCCGCTCTGGGAGATCAGGCCGACTGCGCCCCCCTGGAGCTCGCTCCAGCCGAGGTCGAGGTCCGTCGTCCGCGTCGAAGACCCCGAGGCAGTTCGGGCCGAGCAGGACCGCGCCGGCGGCGCGCACGCGCTCCACGATCGCCGCCTCGCGGGCCTGGCCCTCCGCGCCGGTCTCGCCGAGGCCCGTCGTGATCCCGACGAGCGCCTCGGCTCCCGCGTCGAGCGCGGCGTCGACCGCCTGCTCGAAGCTCTGCCGCGGGCACCGAGACGACGACGAGCTCGGGCGGCTCCGGCAGGTCGGCCAGCCTCGCGTACGCCGGACGGTCGAGGACCTCGCCGCCGTTCCGGTTCACGAGGTAGACGGAGCGGCGCTTCTCTCCGCGCAGGGCGCCCATGGCGAGACGGTTGCCCCACTTCGAGGGGTCGTTCGACGCGCCGAGGACCGCGACCGAGCGGGGGTCGAAGAGCGGCCGGAGGTCGCGGCTCAAGATTCGAGAAGGCGTCGCGAGATGATGAGGCGCTGGATGTCGGAGGTGCCTTCCTCGATCTCCTCGAGCTTGGCGTCGCGCATCCACTTCTCGACCGGGTACTCGCGCGAGTAGCCCCAGCCGCCGAGCGTCTGCACCGCGGCCCACGTGCACCACATCGCCGCCTCGGAGGCGCAGCAGCTTCGCCATCGCCGCCTCCTGCGGCGCCGGCTCAGCCGGCGTCGAGCTGCCGGGCAGCGCGCCAGACGAGCAGCCGAGCGGCATCGACGCGCGTCGCCATGTCGGCGAGGCGGAAGGCGACTGCCTGGTGCTCGGTGATCGGCTTTCCGAACTGCTCGCGCTGCTTCGCGTACTCGACGGCGTACTCGAGCGCCGCGCGCGCGAGGCCCGTCGCCGCCGCCCCGAGCGTCGACGCGAGAGCGGTCGAACGTGTGCATGAGCCCATAGAAGCCCTGTCCCTCCTCGCCGAGTGCCGGTCGGCGGGAAGCTCCGACGTCCTCGAGGAACATCTCCGCGTTCAGGATCGCCCGCTGGCCCATCTTCTTCATCGGCGCGCCGAAGGTGACACCCGGATCGCCTTTCTCGACGACGAAGGCGGTCACACCCCTCGAGCGCGTCCCAGGGGCGACCGTGGCGAAGACGACGTAGAAGTCCGCGATCCCACCGTTCGAGATCCAGCTCTTCTGCCCGCGCAGGACGTAGCCGTCGCCCGATCTTCGTCGCGGTCGTCTGGATCGAGGCGGCGTCGGAGCCGACTCCAGGCTCGGTGGTCGCGAGCGCGGTGAGCACGGGCTTGTCGCCGGTCAGCGGCTCGATCCAGCGCCGCTTCTGCTCCTCGCTCCCGAGCGCGAGCACGGGCTCGGCGAAGAAGCCGCCCGAGGTGACGCAGGTTCCCGATTCCGGAGCAGCCCCAGCAGAGCTCCTCCTGGACGATGCACCCGGTGAGGCAGTCGGTCATGCCGCCGCCCCCGTACTCCTCCGGGAGCATGAACGACGTGATGCCGACCTCCGCGGCCTTGTACCAGACCTCCCACGGCATCTCGGTGTCCGCCTCGTCGACGGCCTGCGAGATCGGGCCGGATCTCGCGCTGCGCGAACTCGCGGCAGAGCGCCTGGATCTCGCGCTGCTCGTCCGAGAGCCCGAAGGGCTCGGATGCGACCTTGCTCACGGGCTCATCCTAAGCCGTCGAATTTCACCACAGCGCGCCGAGCGCAACGGTGATCCCCTGGGCGTTGATACCGCTCGCCTCCTCGCTCGCGAGGAAGGCGATCGCCGCGGCGACCTCCTCGGCGGTTACGACGCGCCCGACGGGATACTCCGCCTCGCGCTCGGCCCAGACCTCGTCCACGGTCACCCCTCGGCGCTCCGCCTCGAGCCTGGCCGAGCGCTCCGCCATCTCCGTTCGCACCCAGCCGGGCAGGACCGCGTTGCACGTGGCGCCGAAGGGGCCGATGTCCTGTGCCACCGCGCGCATGAGCCCCATCAACCCGTGCTTGGAGGCCGTGTAGGCGGAACACCTCGGCGAGCCCAGCTCTCCCGAGGTCGAGCTGACCATCACGATCCGGCCCCAGCCGCGCTCCTTCATGTCGGCGGTGGCGAGGCGGGTGAGGAAGAACGGGCCGTCGAGGTTGACCGCCATCGTCTCGCGCCAGACCGCAGGATCTTGCTCCCAGATCGCGCGTTCGTGCCCGGAGCCGATGCCTGCATTGAGCACGAGGATCTCGACCGTTCCGAGCCGTCGGCGGGCCTCTTCGACGATGTGCTCGCAGCCCTCCGCGGTCGCCACCGTCTCGGCGAGGACCTCGACCGGCGCCTCCGCGGCGAGCGACGCGAGCTCCGACTCCGTGCGCGAGACGCCGAGCACGCGTGCGCCGCGCGAGGCGAGAAGGAGCGCGGTCGCGCGGCCGATCCCGCGCCCTGCGCCCGTGACGATGGCGACCCGCCCTTTCATAACGGGCTGACTCTAGCTAGCGCCTGGGGCGACGCTCGCAAAGGAGGCAAGCGAGCGGACGCGAGACAGTACGAGTGGTACGGCGAGCGGCCGCGAGCGCGGCATCCTGCAGCGAGCGTCGTCAGGCTGACCAAGGCCGGGCTTGGCCCGGCCAAGCCAGCCGGCCGGGCGTCTAGCTAGGGCTTCAGCGTGTCGATGTAGGCGACGAGCGCGCTGTAGTCGGCATCCGTGAGGATCCCGCCCCAGTGCGGCATGCTCACGATCGGCGCGCGCCCGAGGACGCTGCCCGTGCGGATGATCTCCGTGATCTTCTCGGGCGTGTCGAACTCGGAGCGGAAGTCGGCTCCGGACAGGGGCGGGATCGCCTTGTCGGGCGACTGCGGGTTGGGAACGCCGCCGAGCCCGTTCGGCCCGTGGCAGTTGATGCACCCGAACTTGACGTAGAGCGCCGCGCCGGCGACGGCCTCGCCCTGCCCCTGCGGGACGGCGGCGGGAACCGCGTCCGGCACCGCGGGGAGGCCGGCGCGCAGGTAGGCGACCAGGTCGGACACCTGGTGCGTCGAGATGACCTCGCCCCAGACCGGCATGTACGGCTTCGTCGGGTTGGCCGACTCGCCGAGTCCGTGGTCGATGATGTGCCGAAGCTGGGCGACGGTCAGCTCCTTGCCCACAGCGGCGAGCGCGGGCACGTCGGGAGACACGCCGCCCTGCCCCTGCTCGCCGTGGCACTGCGCGCAGGCGAACTGGACGAAGTCGTGCGCGCCTGCCGCGACGGCCGGGTCGATCTGCCCCGTCGGCGCGCTCGCGGTCCCTCCCGACGAGGTGACCGTGACCGTCGTCGTCGACCGCGTCGAATGCCCGGTCGCCCACGCCACGATGCCCACCGTGGCGACGAGCGCGATCCCCAGGACTGCGAGAAGGCCGAGCAACCCGTTGTCGCGCTTGCGCATGAGGGGGACAGTAGACCTCTCGCCGGACCGTTTCATCCGGGAACTGTCGGACGCCCCGTTCGCGGGAAAACCGCAATGGGCGAACTCACGGCCCCCCTGATCGGCCGACAAGGGGTATAGCCTCGCGGAACTCCGACATGCCAGGAGACTCGGCTCAGGTCGTCATCATCGGCGGCGGTGCGATGGGCACCAGCACCGCCTTCCACCTCGCGCAGCTCGGTGTCACCGACATCGTGCTCTGTGAGCGGGAAACGCTCGGAAGCGGCTCGACGAGCAAGTCGGCAGGCGGGATCCGCGCTCAGTTCGCGGACGAGATCAACATCCGCATCGCCCTCCTCTCGCTGCTCGAGTTTCGCAACTTCGAGGAGAAAGTCGGGGGCGACATCGACTTTCGCGAGACCGGCTACCTCTTCCTGCTCGACTCGGACGACGACGTGCGCCGCTTCCGCGAGGCGATCGGGCTGCAGGGCTCCCTCGGAGTGCTCTCGACCGAGCTCACTCTCGACGAGGTGCTCGAGCTCGTGCCGCAGGTGAGCACGGAGGGCCTGCGTGGCGCGACCTACTGCCCCCGCGACGGCTTCGCCACACCCGAGGCGGTCGTGCGCGGCTACGCGCAGGCCGCCGCGGAGCGCGGCGTGCGCGTCAAGCAGGGCGTCGAGGTGACCCGCATCCCCGTCCTCGGGAACAAGATCCTCGGCGTCGACACGAACGAAGGCCGGATCAAGACCGACACCGTCGTCTGCTGCGCCGGCGTCTGGTCGAAGGACGTCGCGAACCTCGTCGGCCTGAACCTCCCCGTCGAGGGCGAGGTGCGCTGGATGCACTACACGCCCGTGTCGCCTCCAGGGCTGCCGGAGGTCGTGCCGCTGACCATCGACTTCTCGACCGGTTTCTACTTCCACCGCGAGGGCCCCGGTCTCGTCTTCGGTGGCCGCGAGCCGACCATCGAGGGCGTGGCCACGCAGGGCACACGCCGGCTGCCGGTTCTCGCCGAGCTGCCGATCCAGTCCTCCTGGTGGGGCTACTACGAGATGAGCCCCGACCACAACGCCATCGTCGGCGAGGCCGCCGAGCCGTCGCGCTTCCTCTACGCGACCGGCTTCTCCGGCCACGGCTTCCAGCAGAGCCCGGCGGTGGGCGAGCACCTCGCCGAGCGCGTGATCGGCGCGCGGCCGACCCTCGACCTCTCGGTGTTCTCGGCCTCCCGCTTCGAGAACGGTCAAGCGCGTGAGGAAGCCTTCGTGATCTAACCAGCCGCTCTGCCCGGCGGGGCTCCCGCCGGGCAAAGCCCGGCTTCGACGCATCCGCGTTCGGTTACCCGGCTCGCCGCAGGATGCTGCGCTCGCAGTCCCCGCGAAACCAGACGCGCGGTCAGCGCGTATGTCTCGGGCCTGCTCGCATGCCTCCTTTGCGAGCGCCGCCCCAGAGCGCCTAGCCCGAGGTTAGCCTCCAGCGATGGGCCTCTACATTTTCGCACGGCACGCCCAGTCCGTCCTCAACACCGAGGGGCGCATCAACGGCGATCCGAGTGTCCCGGTGCCGCTGACGGAGGAGGGCGAGGCGCAGGCGCACCGCCTCGGCGCCGAGATCGTGAACGTACCGCTCGACGCCTGCTTCCACTCCCGCTTCGGGCGAGTGAAGCTGACCGCGGAGCTCGCGCTCCAGGGCCGGGACGTGCCGTTCGTCGAGGAGCCGCTCCTGGACGACATCGACATCGGCGACCTCGAGGGCGACACGCTGGACGCCTACCGCGCATGGAAGCACTCGCACCCGCGCAGCGTCCCGTTCCCGGGCGGAGAGAGCCTCGACGACGCGGCGCTCCGTTATGTGCGCGCGTTTCGCGCGCTCCTCGCCGGCCCGTATGCGAACGTGCTCGTCCTCACGCACGAGATCCCCATCCGCTACGCGCTGAACGGCGCATGCGGATCGGACTCGCTGGACGGCCCCGCGCACGAGATCGAGAACGCCGTCCCGTACCTCTTCGACGACGCGTCGCTCGCCCGTGCCGCGGACGGAATCGAATCCGTCTTGGCCGGGTAGACTCGGCCGGGAACGGCAAGACCGGGGAGCCGCGCACGCGGCTGAGAGTGGGCCGAGAGCCCTGACCCGTGAACCTGATCTGGGTAATGCCAGCGAAGGGAGCGCATGGAGAGCGAAAGGACATGGGGCGTCACACCGGTTCCCGAACGGTTGCGGACGCTGTCGCTCGGTGACCTGACGCTCCTCTGGGGAAACCTCGGGATCAGCCTGCTCGTCCTCGTCGCGGGGACATACCTCGCCCCGCTCGGGCTGCGTCAGGGGCTGCTAGCGATCGTGGTCGGCGGGATCCTCGGCTGCGCCCTCCTCGGCTTCGCCGGCTACATCGGAGCCGAGCGCCGGGTCCCCGGCATGGTGCTCATGCGTGAGCCGCTCGGTGTCCGTGGCTCGTATGCGCCGACGGTCCTGAACGTCCTCCAGAACCTCGGCTGGGCGACCTTCGAGCTGATCGTCATCGCCGCAGCCGCGAACGCGCTCGCCGACCGCGTCTTCGGCTTCCGCGAGCGCTGGCTCTGGGTGCTCGTCTTCGGCGCGGTCACGCTGGCGCTCGCGCTGGCAGGCCCGATCGCCTTCGTGCGCCGCTACGTCCGGCGCTTCGCCGTCTGGGCGGTCGCCGGCTCGGTCGGCTTCCTCACGTGGTGGACACTCGACCGCGCACATCTCGGAGCGCTTTGGTCGGCCGAGCCGGAGGGCGGGGTCACGTTCTGGCAAGGAGTCGACCTGACGGTTGCCATGGCCGCGTCGTGGCTCCCGCTCGCAGCGGACTACACGCGGTTCGCGCGGCGCCCGCGGGAGTCGTTCTGGGGGACGGCGGGCGGCTACTTCGTCCCGCTCGTCTGGCTCTACGGCCTCGGCGCGCTCCTCTTTCTGTCGCAGGGCCTCGGCGAGTCGACCGCGCTTCTCACTGCGGTCGCCGGCGGCGGGATTGCCAGCGCGCTCGCGCTCGTCGCGCTGACCGTGGACGAGACGGACGAGCCCTTCGCGAACGTGTACTCGGCGGCGGTCTCGCTTCAGAACCTCGTCCCCGAGGCACCGCAGCGCCTCCTCGTCCTCGGGGTCGGCGGCATCGCGATCGGCGGCGCGCTCGTAGTCGACCTCCTGTCGTACCAGAGCTTCCTCTTCCTGCTCGGCTCGTTCTTCGTGCCGCTCTTCGGCGTGCTCGCGGCCGACTTCCTCCACGGGTCGCGGGAGCCGGCGAGCATACACTGGGACGGCCTCGCCGCCTGGCTCGCGGGCGTGGCCCTCTACCAATGGATCCAGCCGACCGGGCCCGCGTGGTGGGTCGACCTCGTCGACCGCGTCCCCGGCGCGGGTGAGCTCGCCACGGGCGCGTCGCTTCCCTCCTTCGGCCTCGCGTTCGCCCTCTTCGCGGCCTTACGGTATGCGCATGCGCCTGCTCGGCGTCGTTGGGCTCGTCTCGCTGGATCGCGTTGACGGCGGGCTTCCGCGCCTCGGCGGCGCGCCGTTCTACGCTGCCAAGGCGCTCCGCCTGCTCGGCCAGCCCTCGCTGATCGCGACGAAGATCGCGCCCGAGGACAGCATCCGCGGGCTCCATGCGCTCGGCGTACCGGTCTATGCGCGGCCGGCGGCGCACACGATCTCGTTCCGCATCGAGAACGACGGCGATCACCGCAGCATGGAGATCGAGGAGCTCGGCGACCCGTGGACGCCCGAGGACGTCACCGACTGGCTCGACGAAGCCCTGCGCCAGGCCGACTGGGTGCACGCGGGCGCGCTCACGCGCGCGGACTTCCCCGCGGAGACCCTCGCCCTCCTCCACCGCGGGCGCGTCCTCTCCTTCGAGGGCCAGGGTCTCGTCCGGCCCGCCGAGAAGGGGGAGGTGCACGTGGACGCCGACTTCGACCCGAACGTCCTCCGCCAAGTGGACATCCTCAAGCTCTCGGAGCACGAAGCGGAGGCGCTCGGCCTCTCCTTCGACGACCGCTCGCTCGCCTCGCTCGGCGTGCCTGAGATCGTGGTTACGCTCGGGAGCCGCGGCTGCATCGTCTTCGCCGACGGGCTCGCCGAACACGTGCCCGCGCGGCCGGTCGAGGCCCGCGACCCGACCGGCTCAGGGGACACGTTCATGGCCGCCTACCTCACCTACCGCCGCCTGCGGCACGGTCCGGCCTCGGCGGCGCGGCTCGCCGGCGAGGTCGTCCGGGCGCTCCTCGCCGCATGAGAGTTGCGGTCGGGTGCGACGACGGTCTCTACACCGTCGAGATCGGAGCGGACGCCGGCGAGGACGAGCTCGTCGAGCGCGAAGAGGACGCCGCCGTCTCGCGAACGCGCCCGCTCGACCTCACGCCCCCCTGGGCGGCCGGCCAGACACTCGACGCCGACGCGTCCGGCTCGACGATCGTCCTCCTGCTCGAGCGCCGCCCGCCGCTCCTGGTCTCCCACGACACCGGCACGACCTGGACCGAGCGCGGCGCCGGGCTTCCCGCCGGCCGCGCCGTCGCCCTCGGCGAGAGCCCGGACGACCTGCTCTTCGCGGCACGAAACCGCATCTTCGTCTCGCGGGACGGCGGAGTCTTCTGGCGCGCCGTGGCCGTCGAGCTCCCGGAGATCCGCGACGTGACCTGGCTCTAGCCGAGCCTCAGCTCGCCGCGCGCGACGACGACCGCCGAGCCGCCGACCTCAACGCTCTCGATCCTCTCGGCGGAGCCCGTCACCCGCGCGTGCAGGGTGCTCGGGCGCCGGATCTCGACACCCTGCGAGATCTGGATCTCGTCCCCGAAGGCGATGCGGCCGTGGCGGGCGAGATGGCAGGCGAGAGGCCCGGCGGCAGAGCCCGTCGCAGGATCCTCAGGAACGCCGTCGGCGGGCGCGAACATCCGGTTCTTCCAGCGGCTTCCGTCGCCGGCAAAGCAGTTCGTCCCGACGATCCCCTGCAGGTGCTTCAGCGCCTGAAGGTCGGGCTCGAGCGCTTCAACGGCCTCAACGCTCGGCAGCGCCACGTACACATGCCTCACACCGTTGTCGTAGAGCTCGACGGGGAGCTCCGAGCCCTCCACACCGACTGCGGCGAGGAGCTCGTCAACGGCGTCGAAGGGCTCGATGGTCGGGAGCGGCTGGGTCATCCAGCCAAATGTGATCCGGTCCGCCTCCCGCTCCAGACGCACGGAGATGGTGCCCATGCCGGTCTCGAGCCCGATCTCGGACAGCTGAAGCGGAGCCGCGAGCACGAACGCAGTCCCGAGGACAGGATGGCCGGCGAACGGGAGCTCGTCCATCGGCGTGAAGATCCGGATCCGCGCGTGTCCTCCGTGCTCGGCCGGATAGACGAAGACCGTCTCGGAGAGGTTCATCTCGCGGGCGAGCGGCTGCAGGCTCGCCTCGGGGATCTCCCGCGCGTCGGTGAACACTGCCAGGCCGTTTCCCTGGAGCGGCGTGTCCGTGAAGACGTCGGCGAGTACGTAGCGAAAGGTCGCCACGCGCGGAGTATCCTCGATGGCCGGTGACCGAGCGGAACACCACCGAGGAGTGGCGCCAAGTCCTGATGGGCGAAGTCCCGGGGCTAAAGAAGTTCCAGCGCTTCTTCAAGAAGATCCCTTCCGAGCCGAGGTGCAAGCTCTGCTTCGCGCCGTTCGGCAAGCCCGGGAGCGTGGTGCTCCGCTTCATGGGCTGGAAGCCGTCGCCCCTCAACCGCCGGCTCTGCACGATCTGCATGAACAAGGCGCACGAGCACCCGGGCGGCGCGGAGGTCGAGATCTCTGCGATGTTCGCCGACGTGCGCGGATCCACCGGGCTGGCGGAGCGGCTTCCACCTGGTGAGTTCGGGCAGCTGCTGACGCGCTTCTGGGGAAGCGCGGCACGCGTCGTAGACAGGGAGGACGGCATCGTCGACAAGTTCGTCGGCGACGAGGCAGTCGCGCTCTTCATCCCCGGCTTCACGGGCGAGGACCACGCCGCGCGAGCGATCGCGGCGGCCCGCGCGCTCCTCTCCGAAACGGGACATGACCAAGGGAGCCCCTGGATCCCGGTCGGCATCGGAGTCCACACTGGCATCTCCTTCGTCGGCTACATCGGCGAAGGCGACGCGCTCGACTTCACCGCCGTCGGCGACACAGTGAACATCGCGGCGCGCCTCACTTCGATGGCCGGCGCCGGGGAGATCCTGATCAGCGACGCGGCCGCGACGGCCGCAGGGCTCGACACCTCGGGGCTGGAGAAGCGCGCGCTCGAGCTCCGCGGCCGCGAGCAGTCGGTCGACGCGTGGGTTCAGCCGGCGATGTCGTCGGTGGCGACCACCGCGGCGTAGTCCTCCGCGAGCGCGGCGAGGAACGCCGCCTGCACGGATGCGGCGGGAACCGCCCGGCCGCCGAACTCGAGGTCGCATGTCGCGCACGCGTCGTGGGCGACCGTCGTCTCGAAACCGAGGTCGACTGCGGCGCGGACCGTCGCGTCCACGCACATGCTCGTCATCATCCCGCAGACGACGAGCTCGTCCACGCCCGCCTCGCGCAGCTCGGCCTCGAGGCCGGTCTCACGAAAGCTGTTCGGGTACTCCTTCGAGATCACCGTCTCGCCCTCCCTGGGCGCCACGCTCTCGTGGATCTCGACGCCCTCCGTGCCCGGCCGCATGAACGTCGCGTCGTCCTCGTCCCAGACGTGACGCACGTGGAACACTGGGTCGCCGGCCGCGCGGAAACTCTCCAGGAGCTGGGCCGCCGAGGCCGCGGCCGCCTCCGGGCCCTCGAGCGGATGGCCTCCGCCCGGGAAGTAGTCCTTCTGGATGTCCACGATCACGAGCCCGCGAGCCACAGGCGGGATTAAGCAGGCACGGCAAACCAACGATCCATCCGCTCGTCGTATCGGGCAGTGAGGCGGGCGCTCCTCTCTCTAATCGCGGCGAGCCTCGTCCTCGCCGCGTGCGGCGGTGGCGGCGGAGCCGAGCGCGGCGCGGTCAGCGCGCCACCGGCCACGGTTCCCCCCGACCTGCTGCAGCAGTTCGACTACGACGCGGCCGCGCCGCTGGACGTGAAGGAGGTCAAGTCGGAGGCTCGCGCCGGCGCAACCGTGCACGACATCACCTACGCGGGGCCGGTCAGCCGAATCGACGCGTTCCTCGTGGTCCCTGACGGAGACGGGCCGTTTCCCGCGGTCGAGTTCATGCCCGGAGCGCCCGGAGCCCGCTACACCTTCTTCACGGAGGCCATGGAGCTGGCCAAGCTCGGGATCGTGTCGCTCCTCCCCGATCCGCCCTACGCGCGCCCGCCGATCAAGGACGTCGTCGTCTTCAAGCCTTCGGACGAGGACGGAATCGTCCAGGAGGTCAAGGAGATGCGGCGCGGGATCGACCTCCTCGTCTCGCGCCCGGAGGTCGACCCGAGCCGGCTCGGCTACGTGGGCTTCAGCTGGGGCGGGTCGCTCGGCGCGATCCTGTCCGCCGTCGAACGGCGCGTTCATTCCTTCGTCCTCATGTCCCCGGTGCCGCGCCTCTCGGCGGATATGCGCAAGCTCGGCGAGGAGCAGGGAGCGGGCGATCTCTCCGCCTACGAGCAGGCGATGCAGCCGATCGACGCCGTGAACTACCTCCGTCACGCCGCGCCGAGCGCCGTCTACCTCATGTTCGGCCGAGAGGACACGCGGCCGAGCCCGGCCGACGGGCGCGAGGCGTTCGCGGCCGCGAGCGACCCGAAGAAGATCGGCTGGTACGACGCGGAACACGAGCTGAACGACCAGGCGAGGGCCGACGCGCGCGCCTGGCTCGCGCAGCGCTTGGGCGCCGGCTAGGCATCGTCTCGGGAGAACAACGACGCTCTAGCCACTCTGGAGCGTCGCCAGGCTGGCCAAGGCCGGGCTTGGCCCGGCGGCTCCCAGCCGCCAGAGCGGCTAGCTGCCGCTACTCGAGAAGTGTTGGTAGTCCTTGGCGCTGGACCAGGAGCCGCCCCAGCCCCAGCCCACGGCCGCGAACGCGCGGACGACCGGATCGCCCGCGTGGACCACGGCGGGGTGGCAGCAGCGGTCGGCGTACTTGGCGCCGTTCGCGGGCGACACGTAGCCGCCGGAGACGTAGGGATTCTCGACCGGGTTGAGGTCGATCGCGAGACCGTAGGCGTGCATGGACCACGTGGCCGTCCCGGAGACGTAGCGGCAGTTGAAGGCAGATGTGTTGTCGTGCCGCATCGAGCGGTGGTCTTTCGCCCCGTACGCGTCGATCAGGCGCATGCGCCGGATCGGGTAGTCCTGGCGCCAGAGCTTGCGCATGACGGTGACGACGTTTTGCGCCTCGCGCCGGTGGATGATCATGCGCCCCTGGCGCACGCTGCCGTCGAACTTGTGGATCGAGACGCGGACCATCCGGAGCCTGCGGATCGGCACGGGGCAGCCGCTTCGCCACGAGGAGCCGACGATGCGCTCGCGCACGGCCGGCGAGATCCGCGACACCGACGAATTGAACCCACCGGAGGCCGCGCCCGCGGACGCGGCGAGCGCGACGATCGAGGCCGCGACGGCCAGGGCCTTCATGGGCGCAGTGTAGGGGCGGGCAGCCGGACGGAGGCCAGTATTCTGGCCGTGTGAGCGCGATCGAGGTCTCCGGGCTCCTGAAGTCCTACGGACCGCGGGAGGTCCTGCACGGCGTCTCGTTCCGAGTCGAGCCGGGAGAGGTGTTTGCGCTTCTCGGCCCGAACGGGGCCGGGAAGACGACCACTGTCGAGATCCTCGAGGGCTACCGCGGCCGGGACGGCGGCGAGGTTGCGGTGCTCGGCACCGACCCGTCCCGCGGGGGGAGCGACTTCCGCGCGCGGATCGGGATCGTCCTCCAGTCCTCCGCGGTCTACCCTCTCCTCTCGGTACGCGAGATCCTCGACCTCTTCGCCGGCTACTACCAGCACGCGCGGGACGTGAACGAGGTGATCGAGCTCGTCGGCCTGGGCGAGAAGCACGACTCGCGGGTGCGCACGCTCTCCGGCGGGCAGCTGCGGCGCCTCGACCTCGCCCTCGCGCTCGTCGGCGATCCCGAGCTGATCTTCCTCGACGAGCCGACGACGGGCTTCGACCCGGCAGCTCGGCGCCAGGCCTGGGAGACGATTCGCGGGCTGCGCGAGCTCGGCAGGAGCATCCTCCTGACGACGCACTACATGGAGGAGGCGCAGGCGCTCGCCGACCGGCTGGCGATCCTCCGGGACGGGCGCATCGTCGCGACCGGCTCCCCGCGGGAGCTCCTGTCCGGCGCGGCCGGGGTGGAGATCCGCTACCGGCGCGACGGCGAGGAGCACGTCATCGCCACCGACGAGCCCACCCGCGTCCTGCACGAGCTCACAGCGGAGGCGCTCGCGGGCAGCTACGAGCTCGAGGACATCGAGGTGCGACGGCGCTCGCTCGAAGACCTCTACCTCGAGCTGACCCGCGAGGAGGCGGAGGTCGGATGAGGCTCTTCTTCCACGAGCTCGCCGCCCAGCAGCGGATCTTCTGGCGAAGCCGCGAGGCCGCGTTCTTCACCTTCCTCCTGCCGATCATCTTCCTCGTCCTCCTCGGCTCCATCTACGGCGACCGGGACACCATCGGCGGAGTGAACGCCGGCACCTACCTCCTGGCCGGGCTGCTCGGATACGGCATCGTCTCGACCGCGTTCGCGGGGCTCGCGATCCAGCTCGTCGTCCGGCGGGAGTCGGGCGTCCTCAAGCGCGTGCGCGGAACGCCGCTTCCGCCGCGCGTCTACCTCGCCGCGGTGATCTCCTCGACGCTCCTCGTCATCGGGCTCGAGGCCGTCGTCCAGCTCCTCATCGGGCGCTTCCTCATCAACGCGGACCTGCCGCAGTCCCCAGGGGGCTTCGTCTTCACGGTGCTCCTCGGCACGGTCGCCTTCGCCGCACTCGGCCTCGCGCTCACCGGCCTCGTCAAGAGCGCCGAAGGCTCGTCGGCGATCGTGAACGCGATCTACCTCCCGATGGTCTTCATCTCGGGCGTCTTCTGGTCGACCGCGTCAATGCCGGAGTTCCTGCGCGCGATCGCCGCGGTGCTCCCGCTCACGTATCTGCTCGAGCTGATGCGACGCGTCTTCGTCGAGCAGGACGCCCTCGCGAAGTCGGCCGGCGCGATCGCCGTCGTGGCGATCTGGGGCGCCGCCGGAATCGTCCTCGCGCTGCGGTACTTCAGATGGGAGCCGCGCGAGGGTATGACGGGCTCATGACCGATCCAACGCTCGTCTTTGTGGACGAGGCCCGCTCCGGCCACCTCGGGCCCGAGGACGCGGTCGGCGAGCGCCGCGCCGCTCCCTGACCGGGATCTCGAGCCTCAGCTCTCGCCTTCCCAGTAGTCGAGCTTGGGCTCCGGTCGCAGCATCGCCTGGTAGCCCTCGCTCTGCGACCAGAGGTCGACCTTGCCGCTGTCGGGGTAGTGGACGACGGCGAGCGGGCCCTTCGAGGAGAGCAGGATCAACTGAAGCGTGTAGCGCAGATCTGTCGTCATCCGGTCGCGATGAGTTTCGCGAGGGCACTCCCGATTGGCGGGCTGATGTAGAGAACAAGGAGCGAGGAGCGCGGCGATGCTAATAGACGTGTCCGCGCCCGCGCGCGGAGAATGGATCTCCCGCGCGCGGCAGAGTCACCGAGCAGATGGCCGGTTCTGCCGAGGGCGCGTCACGGCGAGTGACGTCGCAACCTCTTGACTCGGCGACATGCCGGCGAGACCTGGGAGGATAAGCCATGAGTAGTGCCGATCACACTCGGCTCCGTCGGGTGGGTCGCCTCGTGCCGATCGTGGATTGGCTGCCGCGGTACGACCGGCGCTTGCTCCGCGGCGACGTGCTTGCGGGGGTCGCGGTTGCGGCGATGATCGTGCCGAAGGATCTCGGCTACGCCGGGATCGCGGGCGTGCCGGTGCAGAACGGGCTCTACGCGGCGGCGGCCGGCGCGATCGTCTACGCGCTGTTCTGCACGTCGCGCCACATCTCGACTGGGCCGAGCTCGTCGCTGGCTGCGGTCGCGGGTGGCGCCGTGCTCTTCACGAGCGTCACCGGCGCGCAGGCTGCCGAGCTGGTGGCGGCGATCACGCTGGTGGCGGGGGCGTTCTTTCTCCTGCTGGCCGTGCTTCGCCTCGGCTGGGTCGCGCGGTTCCTCTCCCGGGCGGTCGTGACGGGCTTCCTGGCGGGCGCCGCGGTCGACGTCGTCATCGGCGAGCTGCCGAAGCTGACGGGAACGTCGACGTCCGGCGACACCGCGTGGGGAGAGCTCGCCTCGTGGATCCGTTCGCTCGGAGACGTGAGCTGGACGACCGTGCTCGTGGGGGTGGTTGCGCTGGCGGTCATCCTCGGCCTGCGCTTCCTGGCCCCCTGCGTGCCGGGCGCGCTCGTGCTCGTCGTCGGCGGGCTCCTCGCGACGTGGCTCTTCGACCTGGACGCGCACGGCGTCGCGCTGGTCGGCCACGTGCCGCGCGGACTCCCGGCGCCGGTGCTTCCGGGCCTCGACGTCTTCGAGCAGCACTACGCGACCATCCTCGCGGCCGCGACCGGGTTGCTCCTGATCGGCTTCTCGCAGACCGCCGGCGACGCGCGCGCGTTCGCGGTTCGGCACCGCTACCGCATCGACGTCAACCAGGAGTCTGTCGCGCAGGGCATGGCCAACGCCGCGTCCGGGGTGTTCCAGGGGATGCCGGTCTCGACGAGCCTGTCCGCGAGCTCGCTCAACGAATCGGCCGGCGCGAGCACGCCGGTGGCGTCGCTTGCGACCGGCGGGCTCGTGCTGCTGACGCTGGTCGCGCTCGCGCCGCTGTTCTCGCAGCTGCCGAAGGCCGTCCTCGCCGCGATCATCATCGACGCGGTCGTCTTCGGGATGATCGACATCCCGGAGTTGCGGCGCCTCTACCGCGTCAAGCGCTTCGACTTCTGGGTGGCGGCCGCGGCGATCGTCGCCGTGCTCTCGGCCGGCGTGCTGGCAGGCGTGGTCATCGGCATCGGGCTCTCGCTCGTCTGGCTCGTCTACGTCGCCACCTCCCCGGGGATGCCGCTCCTCGGTCGCGAGCCGGGAACGCAGGTGTTCCGCGACGTGCGCGAGAATCCCGACGACGAGACGTTCCCCGGCGTACGCGGTCGTGCGACTGGACGGCGGTCTGTTCTTCGCCACTGCCGAGGCGCTCGAGGAGCGCATCCGCGGGCTCGCGCTGCGCGCCGACCCGACCCTGCGCGCGGTGGTGCTTGATCTGGAGGGCGTCGACTTCGTCGACTCCCAGGGCGCGGCGAAGCTCGCGGAGATCCTCGACTTCACCGAGAGCGCCGGGATCCAGCTGCGCCTCGCCCGCCTGAAGCCCGCCGTGGCGAACGTGCTCGAGAAGGACGGCGTCCTCGAGCGCCTCGGCGGAGAGCGCGTGCACGGGAACGTTCACCGCGCGGTCGAGGCGCAGCTCGCAGCCGATCGCGTGGGGAGTGGCAGTAGAGCGCGATCTCGCTCGGTAACGCGCCGGGCGCCGCTCAGCCGACGGGCGGGCCGAGGCCGAATCGGTCGACGATCAGGCCGTGGCGCAGGCCGCGGTCGCTCACGACGAGCGAGTCGCAGCCGAGCTTCGTCAGCACCGTGCGGACGACGCAGGCGCCGGCGAGGATGACCTCGGCGCGGTTCGGCTGGAGGCCGACGACGGCGCGCCGCTCGTCGGCGGTGCGGGTGCGGTAGAGCTCGATCTGCCGGTCGATCTCGGCGCGGTCGAGCCGGGTGCCCTGGACGACGTCCGGGTCGTACGCCGCGAGCCCGTGCTTGACGGCGGCGAGGTTGGTCACCGCGCCGCCCATCCCGACGAGCACGTCGGGCGAAGGGCGGTCGTCGAGGCAGTCGAGCTCGGCTGCGATCGCGTCGAGGGCCGCGGCGAGCGCCTCGTCGGAGACGGGCCGGTCGAGCCCGTGGCGCTCGGTCAGGCGCGCCGCGCCGACGGGGACGCTGAACTGCTCGTCGACCTCGTCGCCGTCGGCCGAACGTGAACTGGGAGCTGCCGCCGCCGGTGTCGAAGACGACGAGCGAGCCGCGGGCGAGGCCGAGCCCGGACGTGGCCGCGAGGTAGGCGAGGCGGCCCTCCTCCTGTGCCGGGGATGATCTCGATCCGGACGCCGCAGCGCGGCCTCGACGGCGTCGACGAACTCCGCGCCGTTCGCCGCGGCGCGCAGCCCGGCGGTGCCGACGGCCGCGATCGCGACGGCGCCGGCGCCGTCTCGCCTCGTCGGCCATCGCGGCGATCGCCTCCAGCGTCCGCGCTCATCGGCTCCGGCTGGAGGCTGCCGGCCGCGTCGAGGCCCTCGCCGAGGCGGGTCACGGTGGCGCGGTCGGCGACCGTGCTCCACGTGCCGTCGGCGCGCCGTTCGCCGACGTGGAGCTTGACCGAGTTCGTGCCGACGTCGATCACCGCGTATCGCGTCGTCCCGAAGCCGACGAGCGTCTTCAGCCCGCGGGCCATGCAGACGTTCGCGCGCGAGGCGAGACCGAGCGAGCGCACGGCCGCCAGCACCCGCGCGGGATCCTCGGACTCGACCGCGATCGTGCGCGTCGAGCCTCTGTCCGTGCGCATCTCGCTCAGCTCCGCCATGCAGCCGCCGACGGTGTAGCGGGCGCGCCGCTTGTGCACATCGACGGCCAGCAGCGCGTCGTTCGGCGCGCACGACCTCGTCGACGAGCTCGGCGAGCGGTGTAGGCGGCGCGGTCGAGCGGCGGCGCGGCGACCCGCAGCCGGGCGAGCACGGCGCCGACGTCGACGGCGGCCAGCGGGAACGCGCCCTTCATCACCGGCACCCACTGCTCGAGCCCGTCGTCGTCGACCGCCTGCAGGTGCTTGACGTCGAGGAGCCCGTCCCGCACCTTGACCGAGGCATCGCTCTCCCGTGCGAGCAGGTACAGCTCGTCGCTCTCCTCGACGCGCTCCGCGGTCGAGAGCGGCGAAGGCCTCCTCGGCCGCGCCGAAGTCCTCGCCGAACGTCCGCCATTCCCAGCGTGGGACGATCTCCGCCATCGGCCGACGCGCAAGCGTACAGCCGAACCGCGGGCGCGCGATCCGTCAAGGTACTCCGTGGACATGGCCGTTGACGGACAGACGCCGCTCGACGCCGCCGGCGCGGCGGAACTGCCGCCGTACGCCCAGGACGCGGCGGAGGTCGTCGCCGCGCTGGGGTCCGATGCGGCATCCGGCCTGACCGGCGCTGAGGCGGCAGAGCGGCTCGCGCGCTACGGCCCGAACGCGATCGAGGGCGAGAAGCCGCCGTCGGTGTGGGCCGTGGCGCTGCAGCAGCTGCGCGACCCGATGAACATCATGCTCGTCGCCGTCACGGCCGTGAGCTTCGTCATCGGCGAGGTCTCCACCGGCGTCATCGTCGCGCTGCTCATCCTCCTCAACGTCGTCCTGGGCTCGAGGCAGGAGCTGAAGGCGAGGGCCAGTATCGACGCGCTCTCGAGCCTGCAGGTGCCGCAGGCCAAGGTCGTGCGCGACGGTTCGGTGGCGCTCGTCGCCGGCGGCCGACCTCGTTCCGGGCGACCTCGTCCAGGTCGAGGCCGGCGACATCGTCCCAGCCGACGGGCGGATCCTCCACGCCGCGACGCTGGAGACGCAGGAGGCGGCCCTGACCGGGGAGAGCGCGCCGATCCCGAAGGACGCCGGCGTGCTCGCGGGCGCTGAGGTCCGCTTGGCGACCGCTCGAACATGCTCTTCCAGAACACGGCCGTGACGAGGGGCACCGCCGCGATGGTCGTGACGGCGACCGGCATGCGGACGCAGATGGGGCAGATCGCGACGATGCTGACCTCCGTCACCCGCACCCGCTCACCGCTCCAGAGGGAGCTCGCCTCGCTGACGAAGGTGCTGGGCCTGATCGCGTGGGGCGCGGTCGCATTCATCGTGGTCGTCGGCGTCGCGCGGGGCGAGAACTTCAGCGACGTGCTGCTGCTGGGCACCGCGATGGCGATCTCTGCGATCCCGACGGGCATGCCCGCGTTCGTCTCCGGTCTCCTGTCCATGGGCGCCAAGCAGCTCGCCGACGCGAAGGCGGTGGTCAAGAACCTCACCGACGTCGAGACCCTCGGGGCGACGAGCGTGATCAACACGGACAAGACCGGGACGCTGACGATGAACGAGATGATGGTCTCGACCATGTTCACCGCCGGTATCTGGTTCGCCGTGGAGGGCGAGGGTTACCGCAAGACCGGCGCGATCACCTCGGTCGGCGGGCGTTCCCGTGCCCGACTTCACCCGGCTTGCCTGGGGGCTCGTGCTCGACAGCGACGCGACCGTCGGCAGACGACGGCAGCGTGGTCGGCGACCCGACCGAGGCAGCCCTCGTCGTGCTCGCCGCCAAGCTCGGCGTCGGCGCGGAGGAGACGCGCCGCGCCTACCCGCGTCTCTCCGAGGTGCCCTTCGACTCCGAGTACAAGTTCATGGCGACCTTCCACCGCGTGACGGTGGATGGCACCGAGCGCGTCGCCCAACTGGTCAAGGGCGGCCCCGACGTCGTTCTCGCGCGCTGCAGCGTGGCGGGAGGCCCGCTGAGCGGCTCGCAGGTCGCCATTGACGAGGCGCGTCCCGGCATCGACGCCGCCAACGACCGCATGGGCGAGAAGGGTCTGCGGGTGCTGGCCTTCGCAGCGCGGTTCGTCGAGGAGGGCGAGCTCCAGGCGATGGCCGAGGATCCGATCTCGCTCACACACGACCTCGCCTTCGTCGGCATGGTCGGGATCATCGACCCGCTGCGCGCCGAAGCCAGGGACGCCGTCCAGACGGCGCTCGGCGCCGGCATCGACGTGCGCATGATCACCGGCGACCACGCGGTCACCGCCCAGGCGATCGGCGAGATGCTCGGGCTCGGTCCGGGAGCGATCAGCGGCACCGAGCTGCAGGCACTGTCGGACGAAGAGCTCACCCGCAGGCTCCCTGAGCTGCACGTCTTCGGTCGCGTCTCACCGGAGGACAAGCTTCGCCTCGCCCGGCTGATGCAGGAGCAGGGCCTGATCGTCGCGATGACCGGCGACGCCGTCAACGACGCCGCAGCCCTGAAGCAGGCCGACATCGGCGTGGCGATGGGCAGCGGCAGCGAGGTCACCAAGCAGGCGGGCCGGATGATCCTCACCGACGACAACTTCGGCACCCTCGTCCACGCAGTCGAGATCGGCCGCCGCGTCTACGAGAAGGTCGTCTCCTACGTCCGCTACCAGATGACCCAGCTGCTCTCCCTGGTCCTGCTCTTCATCGCCGCCACCGCGTTCGACATCAACCAGGGTGTCGCGCTGACCCCGCAGATGGTCCTGTACCTCCTCGTTTTCGTCACCGCGGCAGGCGTCGTGGTCATCGCCGTCGACCCCGGCGCACCCGACGTGATGCACCGGCCACCGCGGGACCCGAAGGTGACGATCACCAACCGAGCGGCGATCACACTCTGGGCCGTCTACGCCGTGACCCTGTTCCTGGCCGCGCTGATCCCGCTCGTAGCCGGGCCGGACGACCCGAGCACCGACACACCCACCGCCTCGCTGACGATGACGTTTGTGGTGATGGGCCTCGGCACCGTCTTCAACGCGCTCACGAACCGGCGCGACCCGGCGAGCGGGCTCGCGCCGCCGCTCCTGAAAGCGCTCGCGATCTCGCTCGTCCCGGTCATGATGATCGCCCTCGCGACCGAGCTGCCGGGTCTCCAGAGGGGGCTCCTCACGACCTCGCTCACCGGCAAGGAATGGCTGGCCTGCCTCGGGCTCGCAGCGCTCCTGCCGCTGGTCGTCGAGACGGGCAAGTGGATCCGCCGGCGGCCCAGAGCCTAAACGCCGGTGGGCTCGATCAATCGAAGCGAGGCGGTGTCGCGCTGAGCTCGCGGCGGCGTCCCTCCAACCGCTCGTCACGGCCAGGGCGTAGATCACGAGAACGGCACGAAGCAGTGAGCCGAGGCCGAACCAGGGCGAAGAGCCGAGGATCATAAAGCTCTGGATGATCACGACACTGGCCCACAAGTAGCCCATGATGCGTCCGAAGAGGTTGCCGCCGAGCACACCTGCCGCCCCAGAGCGCGAGCGCTGCGATGATGAGACACCACACTCCCCTCGGGAAGAGCGTGGCGCTGCCGGTCATCAAAGGGAGGAGTCCATGTCGACATCCACGACGACCCCGCCGACGTTCTCGGGCGAGGAGCTCGCAGAGTTACTTGCGCTGATCAAGGACTCCGACAGCGTCGAGTTGAAGCTGACCGTGCCGGAGTCCGACCAGCGCTCGACGGCGGTCGCACTCGGGATGGACCCACTCGAGGCTCAGATCCGCCAGGTCTTCTTCTTCGATACGCCCGAGCTGGCGCTCGACAAGCAAGGTGTCGTCGTCCGGGCACGCCGGATCCAGGGCAAGGGCGACGACTCCGCCGTGAAGCTGCGCCCGGTGATACCGGCCGAGCTGCCTGGCGACCTGCGGAGGTCGGGGAGCTTTCGCGTCGAGGTCGATGCTCTGCCCGGCGGCTTTGTCTGCTCGGCCGCCCTGAAGGGAGCACTGCGCCCGACCGACGTGAGGAGCGCCGTCGCAGGCGAGCTCCCGCTGCGAAAGCTCTTCTCGAAGGAGCAGCGGGCGTTCTTCGCTGCGCACGTGGAAGGGATCGGCTTGGATGATCTGGCGATCCTCGGTCCGATCTTCGTGCTCAAGCTCCGGTTCGTGCCCGAGGAGCTCGGCCGCAGGCTCGTCGCGGAGATGTGGATCTACCCGGACGGATCGCGCGTCCTCGAGCTCTCGACCCGCTGCGGCACCACCGAGGCGTTCCAGGTCGCCGCCGAGCTCCGTGCTTTCCTTGCCGGCCGTGGCGTCGCCCTCTCCGGTGAGCAGCAGACGAAGACGCGTAAGGCGCTCGAGTACTTCGCTAACGGCCTGCACACGGGGCCTGATGCCCCGGAGCCGAGTCTCGAGTAAGGAGGCGGTCTACGCCCGCTCAATCGTGGCGGGGAGGCGCAGGGCCGCGACGAGACCGATGAGCCCGAACGCGGCGAGGGTGATCATCGCGATCCCGTAGGACCGGGTTCCGGTAGCGACGACGGAGACGAGGATCGTGCCGGCGATCGCGGTGCCGAAGGTCGAGCCAAGGTTGGACACTGCGCGTGAGAGGCCCGAGATCTCCCCCTGCTTCTCCTCCGGGAAGCTGGACTGCACGACGTTCACGGAAGGGGTCAGCATCGTGCCCAGGCCGAGGCCGATGAGCAGAAGCCCGGGCGCGAAGGCGACGACCTTCGACGAGGCGTGGACAAAGCCGAGTAGGAGTCCGATCCCGGCCAGGGTGACGAGGAAGCCGGCCACGATCAGCGTCCGCTGCGAGTACTTCTTGGCGAGTCGCTGCGCGGCGAAGGACGAGGCCAGGAGGCCGACCGTCGAGGCAGTGAAGACGACACCGGTCCCGATTGCGCTGTACCCGCGGACGGTCTGGAGGAAGACGGACACGACGAACGACACCCCCATCAGAAGAAGCCATTGCATGTTCTGGGTGACGAGGGCGAGATTGGACGTGCGGTTCTTGAACAGCCCCGTCGAGAGCAGCGGCTCCTTCCCCGCTCGCTCTCGCGCCCGGATGTAGAAGAAGAATCCGACCAGGAACGCGAGACCGAGCACGAGGAACACCACGAAGAGGACGTTGTGGGTGCCGGCCTGCAGGATCCCGAAGACGACGAAGAACATGCCGACAGCCGAGACGATCGCCCCGACCGCGTCGAAGGGTCGCGTCGGATCGGGCGGGAGCGGATCAACGAGGCGGCGGCTGAGCAGGACGATCGTCGCGACTACCAGGGCCTGGAAGACGAACGCGGCCCGCCAGCTGATCGCCGTCGTGATCAAACCCCCGATCAACGGCCCTGCCGCGGCGCCGATCCCGCCGAGTCCGCTGATCACGCCGAAGGCCCACGCGCGCGAGCTGAGATCGCTGAACCACAGCGTGGCGAGGATGTAGACGGGCGGGATCAGCAGCGCCGTCCCGACTCCCTCGAACACCGAGTTCCCGAGGATCAGCACACCGAGATTGGGCGAGACCGCGCTCACCAACGCGCCGATCCCGTACAGCGTGAGGCCCCAGGTGAAGCACCGCTTCCGGCCCCACCGGTCGGTCAGCTTGCTGCAGGGGATCATCAGGATCGCCATGATCAGCAAGAACAGCGTGATCGCCGTCTGCACGCCCTTCACGGTCGTGTCCAGGTCGTCGCTGATGTCGGTGATCATCACGTTCATGTTCGAGCCGGCGAAGCTGCAGATGAACTGGGCGAGCGCGAGCGGGAGGATCAAGCGCCGCGGCGACAGAGCCGCACTGACCGGAATCAGGGCCCCGCTGGCGGTGGCGGCCGGGTTCTCGGTCACCGCGTTTCACACCCGCAACGCGTGTCGGTAACGAACTTCGGCCCCTTCTTGGGACCGTCTGAGAGCTGGCTGATCATGGCGAGGTGCCCGATCTTCGCACGGACGCTCCGGATGACGTGGTCACAGAGATCTACAGCAAGACAGACCTGATCGGCCATCGGGTCACGTTGCGCGGGGCGTTCGAGAACACCTTCAAGGTCGACGGCCACCACCGACTGCCTCTTTGGGCCCAGTCTTCACGCGGTCAGCGTTGAGGCCACGTGCGATCTCGCCAAGAATTCTGCCACTGGCGTGCCCGTCGCGGATTCGTGTTGCCAGATCGTCTGGAACGCGGCGCTTTCCGATCGGAGCCGGAAGGCGGCCTAAAGGAAACGAAGACGAGGAGCGCTCGTTCCGTACGGCTGCTGGCACCGCTCCGAAGCGACCTCAACACCCTGCGGATGCGGCGCGGGCGGCCAGACGACTTGGACCTCGTCTTCGCCCGACCCGACGGCGGGCGGTGGCGGGACACCGACTGGCGCAACTGGCGCACCCGCGTCATCGAGCAGAAAGACGACGCCGTGACCTGTCAAGAGCGGCCTTGCTCGGCGGGCTGCAGTCCGCGATGATCGGTAGCCAGATGCAGCAATGACCCCGGTGAAGTTGGTGTACTGGCCGATTGGCATCGCCGCGGGCATGGTTGGCGCTCGTCTTGCCGGTGCGGTGTTCGAGCGGACGTGGAAGCTCGCGGGTCGCGAGGGCGACCCGCCGAAGGCCAAGGTTCAGGGACTCGGCTGGGTCGAAATCGTGGCTGCCGCGACCGTGAAGGGTGCGGTCTTCGGCGGCGTGAAGGCGCTGGTCGATCATGCCAGCGCGACGGGCTTCGCCCGCGTGACCGGCGTCTGGCCCGGAGCGAAGGCCGACGACAAGCTCAGTGGCGCCGCCGGGTCGCGGCCACCGCGAACGTCGCGCACCTGACGGCCTCGCGCTATCTCTAACCGTTGCTGTTTTCCACCTGCTGCTGCTTGCCGACCATATCTTGGAGGCAGCGGGGATTCAGGGGATTGAACCCGCGGGATGCATGCTCTCACGGGGTCCGACCCCCGTCCCGCCTTCGGCGGTTCGCCGTCCCAGCGCTCGCTTGTCTGCGACTCGCGTCGCTACGTTGGTTTCGAGACGCCGCCGGTCGAGCGGATCGACGTCGCCTCGTCCACGGGCCGGATGGAACATCAGCCAGACCACTCCGCCAACCGGCCCCCGACGAGCGGCCCGACGAGGTAGATCCAGAGGTCGTCGAAATTCCAGTTGAAGATGGCGGGGTCGCGCGATCTCGCGGGGTTGAAGCCTGCTCGGCCATCGCCCGTCTTGAAGTTTGAGATCCCCTTCGTAAGAGATAGATCAGCTCGGCATCCCGAAGCCTCAGTTCTTCGACCAGGGCCACGAGGAGGCCGAAGAACATGATGATCGTGGCAAGGTAGTGCCCTCAGGTGTTCTTGACAGCAAGCCAAAGAGATTCGACGTAGTCGGGGCGACCCCCACCCGGCTTTACGCGTGGGGGCCCCGTGGCTGTGAAGAAATGACCGCCTCTTCCAAACACGTGACCACGAAACTTCGAGACACTTCCGACACTTACTGCGCGGCGAGTTCCCTCGCCGATCGCCAGTGGTGGCGACCCGCCCGCGCCTAGCTGCCTGGGGTGGCGAGTGGATAGAATCGAGGCGCAGGGCCTACGAAAGAATCCCCTGCAAACCGAGAGAATCCGCCCCCGTAGCTCAGTGGATAGAGCAGCGGTTTCCTAAACCGCGTGCACAGGTTCAATTCCTGTCGGGGGCACTACGCCTTACGGCCTCTGCTGATCCTCAGGCGCCGCGCAGGCGCTCGATCTCGCGGCTGATCTCCCGCTCGGTAACGGGCTTTCTCCCGTAGGTGTTCCACGCGTCGATGGCCAGGAACAGCCCCAGCCCGAGGGCGGGATAGATGATCCAGATGTTCCAGACGTGCGGGGTGCCCGAACTCTGCCGGCGCAGGTCAGATGCCCAGGGCTCGGCGCGCGGCGCGCCCGGCGACCACCTCCTCCCGCGCGCGAACGACGAGCACCCGGGCCGGCGAACCGGCGGTGGCGACGTCGCAGTCGGGCTCGGCTGCGGCGTTCAGCGTCGGATCGAGCTCGACGCCGAGGAAGACGAGGCGCTCACACGCTCCCGTCCGGATCGGTGCCGAGTTCTCCCCGATCCCCGCCGTGAAGACGAGTGCGTCCATGCCGCCCGCCGCGACAGCCATCGCCGCGACCGCTCCCGCGAGGCGGTGGAGGAAGACGTCCACGGCGAGGCGCGCGTCCCCGTCGCCGTCCTCCGCGGCCTCCTCGATCTCCCGCATGCCGAGCCCGTGGCCGGCCAGCGCCTTCACGCCCGACTCCGAGTTGAGCGCGCGGTCGAGCTCGTCCACTCCGAGGCCGCGCTCGCGCTCGAGGTAGAAGAGGACGCCCGGGTCGATCGAGCCCGACCGTGTCGTCATCGGGATCCCCTCGAGCGGCGAGAAGCCCATCGACGTGTCGACCGAGCGCCCGTCACGGACGGCCGTCACGGAGCACCCACCGCCGAGGTGGCAGACGACGAGGCGCAACCCGTCCGCAGCGCGGCCGAGCAGCTCCGGCGCGCGCTCGGCGCTCCACTGCACCGAGAGCCCGTGGAACCCGTAGCGGCGAATCCCCCACTCGCGCCACTCGCGAGGCACCGCGTAGGTGGACGCCTCGGCCGGCATCGTGGCGTGGAAGGCCGTGTCGAAGACCGCCACGTGCGGAAGGTCGGGGAAGTGCGCGGCGGGCCTGCTCGATCCCGGCGAGCGCGGGTGCGTTGTGGAGCGGCGCGAGCGGCTCGAGCGCGCGGATCTCCGCCTCGACGCGCTCGTCGATGAGCGCCGACTCGACGAGCTCGGGCCGCCGTGCACGATCCGGTGCGCGACCGCGACGAGCTGCGACCCGTCTACGGCCTCCAGCGACTCGACCCGAACAGACGTCTCGTCCGGCGCGACGACGTCGAGCTTGAGGCTCGTCGAGCCGGCGTTGACGAAGAGGATGGAGCCCGTCGCGCTCAGTAGGGCCAGGTCCAGCCGCTCACGTCCGGGTGGTCTTCGCCGCGCTCGCGCGTCCAGGCGCGGCAGCGCAGGCGCTCGTCCAGCATCTGCTGGCGGAGGTGCGCGGCCTCGTCGGCAAGGTGCGGCACCCGGTCGATCACGTCGACGACGAGATGGAAGCGGTCGAGGTCGTTGAGCATGACCATGTCGAAGGGCGTCGTGGTCGTGCCCTCCTCCTTGTAACCGCGGACGTGAAGGTTGTCGTGGTTCGTGCGCCGGTAGGTGAGCCGGTGGATGAGCCAGGGATAGCCGTGGTAGGCGAAGACGATCGGCCTGTCGGTCGTGAAGAGGGCGTCGAACTCCGCGTCGGAGAGCCCGTGCGGGTGCTCGCTCTCCGGCTGGAGCCGCATGAGGTCGACGACGTTCACGACGCGCACCCTCAGGTCGGGCAGGTGCTCGCGGAGGATCGCGACGGCCGCGACGGTCTCGAGCGTCGGGATGTCGCCGCAGCACGCCATGACGACGTCGGGCTCGCCGTCCTCGTCGTTGGACGCCCACTCCCAGATGCCGATCCCGCGCGTGCAGTGGATGACGGCGTCCTCCATCGGCAGGTAGTTCAGGGAGGGCTGCTTGCCGGCGACGATGACGTTGACGTAGTGCCGGCTGCGGAGGCAATGGTCGGCGACCGAAAGGAGCGTGTTCGCGTCCGCCGGGAGGTACACGCGGATGATCTCCGCCTTCTTGTTCACGACGTGGTCGATAAAGCCGGGGTCCTGATGCGAGAAGCCGTTGTGGTCCTGGCGCCACACGTGCGAGCTGAGCAGATAGTTGAGCGAGGCGATCGGCCGCCGCCAGGGGATCCCGCGCGTCACCTTCAGCCACTTGGCGTGCTGGTTGAACATCGAGTCGACGATGTGGATGAAAGCCTCGTAGCAGTTGAAGAGCCCATGCCTGCCCGTGAGGAGGTATCCCTCGAGCCAGCCCTCGCACTGATGCTCCGAGAGCACCTCCATGACGCGCCCGTCGGGGCTCAGCGACTCGTCCACGGGCAGCGTCTCGGCGTTCCACGTCTTCGCGGTCGCCTCGAGGACGGCGCCGAGGCGGTTCGACGCCGTTTCGTCGGGGCCGAAGATCCGGAAGTTGTCACGGTTCGCGGACACGACGTCGCGGAGGAACCCGCCAAGGATCCTCGTCGCCTCGCTGAACGTCGTCCCGGGCTTCTCCACGCCGACGGCGTAGTCCCTGAAGTCCGGCAGACTGAGGTCGCGGAGGAGGAGGCCGCCGTTCGCGTGCGGGTTGGCGCCCATGCGCCGATCTCCCTCCGGCGCGAGCGCGGCCAGCTCCTCGCGCAGCGTCCCGGTCTCGTCGAAGAGCTCCTCCGGCCCGTAGCTCCGCATCCACTCCTCGAGGAGGCGGAGGTGCTCGGGATTCTCCCGCGCCTCCGTGAGCGGAACCTGGTGCGAGCGCCAGGTGTCCTCCACCTGCACGCCGTCCACGTCGCGCGGGCCGGTCCAGCCCTTCGGCGTGCGAAGAACGAGCATCGGCCACGTGGGCCGGGTGGCGTCGCCTTCCTCGCGTGCCCGCTGCTGGATCCGGTCGATCTCGTCGAAGGCCGCCGTGAGCGCCGCCGCGAGGTCCCGGTGCACCCGCTCAGGCTCGTTGCCCGCCACGATCGCCGGCTCCCATCCGTAACCGCGCAGGAGCGAGACGAGCTCCTCCTCTGGAATCCGGGCGAGCACCGCCGGATTGGCGATCTTGTAGCCGTTCAGGTGGAGGATCGGGAGGACGGCGCCGTCGGTGACGGGGTCGAGGAACTTGTTCGAGTGCCAGCTCGTCGCAAGCGGGCCGGTCTCCGCCTCGCCGTCGCCGACGACGCAGGCGACAAGCAGGTCGGGGTTGTCGAACGCGGCCCCGAACGCGTGGGAGAGCGCGTAGCCGAGCTCTCCGCCCTCGTGAATCGAGCCGGGTGTCTCCGGCGCGACGTGGCTCGGGATCCCGCCCGGGAAGGAGAACTGGCGGAAGAGCCGGCAGAGCCCCTCCTCGTCCCTGGAGATGCCGGGGTACAGCTCGCTGTACGTCCCCTCGAGATACGTGTTCGCGACGAGCCCGGGGCCCCCGTGGCCGGGCCCCGTGACGAAGAGGACGCTCCGGTCACGCTCGCGGATGAGGCGGTTCAAATGGGCGTAGAGCAGGTTGAGCCCCGGCGTCGTGCCGAAGTGCCCGAGGAGCCGCGGCTTCACGTGCTCCGGCCGCAGCTCCTCCCTGAGCAACGGGTTGTCGAGCAGGTAGATCTGCCCGACGGAGAGGTAGTTCGCCGCCCGCCAGTAGTGGTCGAGGAGCTCGAGGCCCTCGGCCGCGAGCGCTTCAGCGGACGCCTGGGTGGTCTCGGCCATCGGCTCAGGCAGCCGGCGCCTCCGTCGGCTGCGGGGGCTGAGGCGGCCGCGCCCGCTCGCGGGCGCCGAGGACGATGAGCAGGACGCCGACGCCGAGGACGACTGCGCCGGCCACGATGAGCCCGATCCCCAACCAGATCAGGTTCGGAAGCTCGGCGCCCACCCTCAGATCGGCGTTCACACCCCTCAAGGCGTCCACGTTCATGACGACCACGCGCCACGTCCCGTCCTGGACGTCCCACGTGAGCGACTGGCTCCCGGAGCCGGTCGCCTTGGCCGCCCAGAAGCTCTGCTCTCCTGGCGGGGCGGACGGAGCCCCGGCGCCCACGACGACGTATTGGTTGTGGTGCGCCGAGAGGTCGGTCACCGTCGCCCGGCGCACACTGCCGAGGTAGCGGTCGACGTCGGAGGCGCGGGCGATGCCGAGGAACACGGGCTTCGAGCTCTCGCTCTTCAGGACGATCGTCCCGAGCAGGTTGTCGTAGACCCACTGCGGCCCGTCGATCCCCGCGTAGAGCTTCCGGGAGACGACCGCGTAGGTCGGCGTCGAGAAGTTCCGCGTCGGGCTGACGAGGAAGCCCGCCGAGTCGCGCTCGGTCTGGTCGACGACGGTCACGGCGATCCCCCCGGCGAGGAGGCCGGCGCCGATGAGCGCGGCGATGCTGCCGAGGACGAGGAGGACGATTCGCCCCGCGCTCCAGCCCCTGGAAACGGGTACGGCGAGGGCTCCCGGCGGAAGGGCGCCCGGAGCCGCCGGCGGCGCGGCAGGCGGCAGGGCCATCGTCCCCGGGTCGCTTCCGCCCATGTCGAGGCGGAAGGGCGGGTAACGGTCGGTCATGAGGGCCGCGTAGCCCGCGACCCGCAGGGCCCAGCGGTTGAGGCCGAGCACGAGGTCGAAGATGGACTGCGGGTAGCGGCCGGTGAAGAGCAGCGCCAGCACGCCGATCAGGACGAGGATCCCGATGAGGCCGCCTCCGTAGCGGAAAGCATGGCCGCCGTCGCTCCAGTAGAGCCACGTGCCGCCGCCGACGAAGATGCCCACAATGATGTACTGCGGGATCGCGAGGAGCCACCACTTCACGAGGACGAGGCCGCGCGAGAGCCGCTCCGGATAGTCGACCTCGAGGTTCGCCGGGTAGTCGGCCTCGCCGAGGGTGAACGGCGGGTACTTGTCGGTGCCGTTCGTGCCGAAGGCGTAGAAGCCGACTCGCCACGTCCACCTGAGCACACCGACGTTGAAGCCGAAGATCCCCCTTGGATAACGGCCGGTGAAGAGGATCGCGAAGAACGCGACGACGCTGAGGAAGAAGAACGCGATCCAGAGGAACACCAGCACGATGTAGTGCGGGATGACGAGGAGCCACTTCAGGAGCCAGAGCCACCGACTCAGCCCGGGATCGAGCTGGCCGTCGACGCGCACGGGATAATCGGCCGTCCGGGTTGCCATCGCCCCTCCTTTCGACGTGTCGGGATCAGGGTCTCACAAATGCGAGGGCCCGGCGTTTGGCCGGGCCCTCGGGTGCAGCAGGTCTCGCCTGCTACTTCATCGCCGCGGCCGGGCTGGGCGGCGGCGTCACGGCCTTCGCCGCCGTCGCCTCGACGCGCCTGAGAGCGCCTCCGATGGCGAGGACGAGGAAGCCGATGCCGGAGAGCAGGAGCGCGATTCCGACGACGACGCCGAAGAGCGCGACGTTCTCCGCCAGGTAGGAGACGTTGAGAGCGGTCGCGAGCGCCGTCTCGGTTACCCAGACGTTGCGGGCCCCGTTGGACACCGGGTTGCCTTGGTCGTCCACCATGGCCGCGTTCTCGTCGTTCGTGCCTGCCGGATTGCTCGGGTCCTCCTTGGACTGGAAGCGGCCCATCTGCGCGTACGTCAGGCCTCCGGTCGCCTCGAGCGCGTGGATGCGCATGTAGCTCGCGAAGCACTTCGCCTCGGAGCCCGTGTCGATCGCCTGGTCGGCGACGTCACAGGTCGGCAGCTTGATGCTCGCCGGCAGGCCTGCATCCTTGGCCTCCGTGGCGATCGCCTCAGGCGTCATGTCGGGCGAGCCGACGATGGCCTCCTGCTTGAGGCTGTCCTGAACCGTGCTCCGCCCGTTGATGGCCAACACGAGCGAGGCGACGCCGAAAGCGATCAAGATCACGCCCGCGGCGATTCCGCCGTATTCGAAGATCTTCCTCTTGGTCATCTCCTACTCCTTCCGCTCCCTCCGCGGCCTGGCCGCGGACGTTGATCGGTTTTGCTGGGCGCAGAGTCGCTGACCCGGGGGAGAGCGCCATCCGCGCTCACCCCGAAACTCGCTGCGGGCACCTCCCAGGATTCCTTCGGGTTTTCCGCAGCGGGGTCTCAGCGGACGACGAGCACGTTACACGGCGCATGCGCGATCACGCCGTGGCTCGCGGAGCCGAGCAGCATGCGCCCGAGCCTCCCATGCCCGCGCGAGCCGATCACGATCAGATCGGCATTCTGGTCACGTGCGACCCCCACGATCTCCTCGACCGCGTCGCCGACGGGAGCGACGGTGGAGACGTGCTTGCCCAGCTCGGCCAGCCGCCCCTCGGCCTCGTCGAGGAACTCCCGCTGCTCCTCCTCCGAGAACGGGTTGGCAACCGTGTCGAAGGCGACCGCGGTGAGCGGCTCGGCAACGGTGACAACCACGATGTCGGTTCCGTTGCGGCCCAGCTCGGCGGCCGTGGCGAGCGCGTGCTTCGACTCGTCGGAGCCGTCGTACGCGAGGACGATCTTCTTCATCGCAGGTACCTCCTTGTGCCCCCAGGATCGCCCCGGGGCGGAGACCGGTCATCAGGAGGGAGCCGGACTCCGCATTCGGCAAAGTACTGGACCTCAGCCCCCCGGCTGGGCGCTCCAGAACGCGGCCGCGGAGAGAACGAAGATGGCGAGGACGATCGCGTCGCTCGCCACGCACCAGGCGCAGAACGCGTGGATCTCGAACGCCTGCACGCCGAGGAGATACAGGCTGAAGAGCGAGCCCGCGAGGGAGGCTCCGAGGACGACCGTGCGTCCGATCTCCCTCGGAAGCGCGAGCCCGACGAGGATGACCACGTAGCCGACGAGCCCCAGGAGCGCGACCGGCACTCCCGCGATGACCGCGTAGGAGGACGACTGCACGGTCTCGCACCCGCTGGTCGGGCACGCGATCGAGCTCTTCGAGTAGTGCGTGTACGTCAGATAGGCCGCGATTCCCAAACCCGCGAGGGCGAGCCCGGCGCTCGCCTGCACGAGCGGCCGGTCGTTCATCCGGCCAGCTCGGCCTCGATGGCGTCGCGGAACTGGGGTGGGGCGAGGGACGTGACCTGGAGCGAGTGCAGAGGCCCGCCCGTCGGACCGAGCTCGAAGGACGGCGTGCCCCTCACGCCGGCGGCCTGGGCCTGGGCGCTCGCCTTCGCCATCTCCGCTCCGATCGCGGGAAGGTTCCTGTCGGCGGCCAGTTGCTGGGAGTCGAGCCCAGGCACGCTTGCCGCGATCTTGCCCAGCAGGTCCTCCGTCACCCAGCCGGAGTTCTCGGCGCCCTGGTTCGCGTAGAGGAGCTCGACGTAGTACCAGAACTTGTCCTGACGGCCGGCGGCGAGGGTCGCCTGGAGCGCGGTCTGGGAGTCCGGCCCGATGAATGCCAGTCCCCGGAACTCGATGCGGAGCTTGCCCGTCCGCACGTACTCCTGGACGAGGAAGGGCAGCGTCCCCCGGGCCCACTCCGCGCAGTAGGGACACTGGAGGTCCGCGTACTCGACGAGGGTGACGGGCGCATCGGGCTTCCCGATCACAGTGCCGCTCTGCGGGATGCCCTCGAGCCGCTGCTGCACGTCGGCCGCGCCGGCGACCTCTGCCTGCGCAGACGCCGAGGTTGCCGCGGAGGACGACCTCGAGTCGGCGGAGAGGCGGCTGGCCGCGATCAGCGCGAGGGCGACTGCGACCGCGCCTCCGATGGCGACGAGGACGTAGCGGCGGCGAATGGAGTTCTGGCGCATTGCAGTCATTGTGCAGGTGCCGAGCGCCCGGCCCCCTTGGGAACCGGGCGCTCGACGGTCGCTCGTCGAGCTATGCGTACTCCTCGACAAGCCCTGCAGCGACCAGGTTGTGCGTCCTCATGTCGATGAACGGCCGAATCGCCTCGGCGAGCGTCGGACGCCCGTGATCTGCCAGCACGTAGGTCGCGTGCCGGACCGGATGGCGGACGTCGACGAGCCGCGCGAGGTCGATCGGCGTGCCGGTGACGACGACGTCGCAGTCGGCCGCGTTGATCGTCTCCTCGAGCTCCCGCAGCTGCTCGGCGCCGTAGCCCATCGCGGGCAGGACGTTGCCGATGGCGGGGAAGTGCTCGAAGGTCTCGGCGATCGAGCCGACGGCGAACGGCCGAGGGTCGACGAGCGTCGTCGCGCCGGCCTGACGCGCTGCGACGGTCCCGGCACCGTACGGCATTCCGCCGTGAGTGATCGTCGGCCCGTCGTCGATCACGAGCACGCGCCTCCCGACGAGCGAAGGGCCGTCCTCGAGCGTGACCGGCGAGGCGGCGCGCACGATCCTCGTCCCCGGGTTGACCACGTGGACGTTGTGGATCACCTGCGCGACGTCGCGCGGATCGGCCGCGTCGACTTTGTTCACGACGACGATGTCGGCCATACGGACGTTGGTCTCGCCCGGGTGGTACAGGAGCTCGTGCCCGGGGCGGAGCGGGTCGACCACGACGATGTGGAGGTCAGGCGCGAAGAACGGGAGATCGTTGTTGCCACCGTCCCAGATGACGATGTCGGCCTCCTCCTGCGCCTGCTCCAGGATCTCGGCGTAGTCGACGCCCGCGTACATGACCATCCCCATGCGGACGGGCGCCTCGTACTCCTCCCGCTCCTCGATCGTCGGGTTGGAGCGGTCGATGTCCTCGAGCGTCTCGAAGCGCTGCACGCGCATCGCCTCGAGGTCGCCGTAGGGCATCGGATGGCGGACGAGCGCGACCGAGAAGCCGGCGTCGAGCAGGATCTGCCCGACCCGGCGGCTCGTCTGGCTCTTCCCGGAGCCCGTGCGCGCGGCGCAGACCGCGATGACGGGCTTCGTGCTGCGAAGCATCGTCTCGTGCGGGCCCATGAGGCGGAAGCTCGCGCCCGCGGCGAGAGCCGTCGACGCCTTGTGCATGACCTCGTTGTGCGAGAGGTCGGAGTAGGCGAGGATGACGTCGTCCACCCCGTGCTCCCGGATGAGCTCCGTCAGCTCCTCTTCGGGCCTGATCGGGATTCCCTCGGGATAGCGCTCCCCGGCCAGCGAGGCCGGATAGGGGCGGTCGTCGATCCCCGGGATCTGGGCCGCGGTGAACGCGACGACCTCCGTGTCGGGGTCATCGCGGAACGCGACGTTGAAGTTGTGGAAGTCGCGGCCCCCGGCTCCCATGATGATGACCTTCTGCATCGGTGCTCCCTTCGTCGGCGCCCCGAGCCCGGCGTTCCGGGCCCGGGCTGTGCGTCTTTCACGACACGGGTCCGGCGACCGGCGGCCGCTCGATCCGCTCGAACTCCTCGGGCACCGTCAGCACCTGGCTCTGGCGCCACTTCAGCCGAGGTACACCGGGATGCCGACGAGCAGGAGGATGAAGCCCTTGGCGATGATCTCCTCGCCCGCTCCCCAGATCGCCCACACCGAATAGGCGAGGGCGAGGAACGCGATGATCGCGTCACGCGTGAGCTTCTTCGCGGAGAAGAGAGCCCGGTCGCTGAAGAACATGTGCAGCTCCGCCGCCGCCGAGAAGGTGTACGGCACGAGCGTCGTCAGCGTCGCGAGCAGGATCACCTGGGTGAAGACATCGACGAGGCTTGCGTTGTAGTTGGCGAACATGAGCGCGGTCATGAGCACGGACGAAACGACAAGCCCGAAGACGGGCGTGCGCCCCTTTCCGTGCACCTTCGCGAACTGCTTCGGGAAGAGACCGTCCTCCGCCGCGGCGAGCGGGATCCGCGCCTGCAGGAGGATCCAGCCGTTGAGGGCGCCGAGTGTCGAGATCATCGCGACGACCGCGATGACGTTGCCCCAGCTCCCGCCCCACATGATGTTGGCCGCGTCCGCGAACGGGCTGTTCGAGTTGGCGAGCTGTGCGGTCGGGACGATGCCGATGATCGCGACGACGGCGGCGATGTAGACGATCGTCGTCACGAGCGTCCCGATCAGCGTTGCGCGGAACACATTCCGCTTCGGGTCCTTCACCTCCTCGGCCGGCACGGTGGCCGACTCGAGGCCGATGAACGCCCAGAGCGCGAGCGTGGCCGCAGCGTTGATGTGCCAGTCGGTCCCGCCTGCGGATGGAAAGGCGTGAAGTTGCCGGCGTCCATGTAGAAGAGGCCGATCACACCGATCGCCGCGAGCGGCACGAACTTGAGCACGGTCGTCACGACCTGCACCCAGCCGCTCTCACGTGCGCCGAGGATGTTGATCAGGGTCAGCGCCCAGATCAACGCCGCGGCGACCGTGGCCGCGAGCAGGTGGTTCCTGATCAGGCTGCTCCAGAAGACGGACGCGTACGCGACGAACGCGATCGCGATCGCGGCGTTCCCCGCCCAGGCTGCGATCCAGTAGCCCCAGGCGGTCTGGAAGCCGATGAAGTCGCCGAAGGCGCGCCGCGCGTAGGCGTACGGGCCGCCCGTCCGCGGGAACGCCCGGCCGAGGGTCGCGAAGACCGCGGCCAGGAGCATCGCGCCGATGCCGGTAGCGACCATTGCGAGGATGGATGCGGGCCCAGCCTCGCCGGCCAGGGACGCCGGCAGGAGGAAGACGCCCGACCCGACCATGTTGCCGATCACCAGCGCCGTCGCCATCCAGAGGCCCAAGGAGCGCTTGAGCTTCGGACGCGCAGCGGCACCGGCCTCGGCGGTGCCGTTGCTGAACACTGCTCCTCCTTCCTTGGCGCGGCGCCTAGACGGGCGTCGCGTCGGGGTGAATCACGTGCTCTCCGTGCTCGATCTCGAGCTTGCGGTGTCGCGGGCTCCGGTGGGGCGCGCGGACCACGAGCCGCCCGTCCTCCTCGACGACGCGGACGTGGTCGAGGTCGGTGTCCTGAGGCAGGTCGAACCGAAGCTCGAGCCTCGGGGCACGGCGGTCGAGTCCCTTGCCCGTCAGTCGGACGGTGCGCTCGACGAGCTCGATGTCGATGTCCGAGTCGTCCAAGCCTACGACGTCCACGGTGGCGCGGAACTCGTCCGGGGTCTCCACGATGCGCGCGACCGGCCAGAACCGAGCGGCGGTGTACGAGGCGTTTGTCATGGCATGCTCCTTTCGCCTCGAATTACTGTTCGACCGAAGCCTCCCGCGCCTGGCCTCATGCGGCATCGGGGCGCCCGCCCACCTGGCCTGCGGCTTTTCCGCAGCACCGGCATCCGCGGCCCCACCTATGCATCGAAGCCGCGCGCGTGAGACGCTTCGCCGATGCCCCCCGAGACGAGCGTCGTCCGCGACGTGATCCTGCGTGAGGGCACGACGCTGCGGCTGCGAGCGCCGACGCGAGCCGACGTCGCCGGACTGCTCGCGTTCGTCGAGCGGCTCTCGCCCGAGAGCCGCTACTTCCGCTTTCACGGCCTTCCCCCGATCGGCCCGAGGCTCGTTGAGCCCTTCCTCGATCCCGACTGGGACGAGCGCGGCGCGCTCGTCGGCACGCTCGCGGCGGAGGACGGCGAGCGTATCGTCGCCCTCGGAACCTGGTCGCGCCTGCGCGACCGGACCGGCGCCGAGGCCGCCTTCGCGGTGGATGACGAGTTCCAGGGCCACGGGATCGGCACGCGCCTCGTCGAGCAGCTCGCCGGCCTGGCGGCAGACGCGGGTATCGAGCGCTTCGTCGCAGAGGTGCTGGCCGCGAACCTGAGCATGCTCCGCGTCTTCGAGCGGGTCGGCTTCGCGGTCACGCGCGTACTCGAGGGCGGCGTGGTCGAAGTCGTCTTCCCGATCGCCCCGACGGAGTCCTACCGCGAAAGCGTCGACACGCGCGACCACCTCGGCGTCGTCGCCTCGCTCCAGCCTTTCTTCTCCCCGGAGGGCGTGGCCGTCTTCGGCGCCTCGCCGCGGCCGAGCACGATCGGCGGACTCGTCTTCCACAACATCGTCGAAGGGGGCTTCGCCGGGCGCGCCTATCCGATCAACCGCGGGGGCGAGGAGGTCGCCGGAGTGCCCGGATACCAGTCGCTCGCCGATATTCCCGGGCCGGTCGACCTCGCCGTCTTCTGCCTGCCGGCCGCGTTCGTGGTCGAGGCGGCCGAGGACGCGCTCGCCCGCGGAGTGCGGGCCCTGTGCGTGATCTCCGCCGGATTCGCCGAGACGGGAGCCGAGGGCGCCGAGCGCGAGGCCCGCCTGCTCGAGCTCGTCCGCTCGCACGGCGCGCGGCTGATCGGACCGAACTGCCTCGGCATCGCGGTCGCGGGCCCGCGGCTCAACGCGACGTTCGCCCCGCACGCCTTCCCGCCCGGGCGCATCGGCTTCTCCTCGCAGAGCGGCGCACTCGGGCTCGCGCTCCTCGAGCGAAGCGACGCGCGCGGGCTCGGCTTCTCCGGCTTCGTCTCGATCGGAAACAAGGCCGACGTCTCGTCGAACGACCTCCTCGAGTACTGGGAGGACGACCCGGCCACGGACGTCGTCCTCCTCTACGTCGAGTCGTTCGGCAACCCGCGGAAGTTCGGCCGGCTCGCGAGCCGCGTGTCGCGGCAGAAGCCGGTCCTCGCGATGAAGAGCGGGGTGACGCGCGCGGGCGCGAAGGCGGCGAGCTCGCACACCGCTGCCCTGGCGGGCTCGGAAGCCGCGGTCGCCGCGCTCTTCACGCACGCCGGCGTCGTGCGCGCCGCGACTGTCGAGGAGCTCGTCGACGTGGCCGCGATCCTCTCGACGCAGCCGCTGCCCACGGGCAGGCGGGTCGCCGTCGTCACGAATGCGGGCGGGCTCGGGATCCTCTGCGCCGACGCCTGCGAGGCTGCCGGCCTCGAGCTCGTCGCCCTCGGCGAGAAGACGCGCGAGGAGCTCGCCTCGTTCGCTCCCCCAGAGGCCTCGCTCGCCAACCCGGTCGACCTGCTCGGCTCCGCGACCGCCGAGACCTATTCGCGCGCACTGCCGGCGATCGTGGCAGACCAGGCCATCGATGCGGTCATCGTCCTCTTCGTGCCGGCCGCCAACGTCTCCGCGACCGATGTGGCCGCAGCGATCGACACGGTGCGCGCCGGCGCCGGGAAGCCTGTCGTGCCGGTGATCCTCGCCGCGGACACGCCCCCTGGCTCGTTCCCGTATCCGGAGTCCGCGGCCCGGGCGCTCGGGCGGGCGGCGGAGCGGGCGGAGTGGCTGCGCAGGCCGGCGGGGACGGTCCCGGAGGTGGACGGCATCGACCACGCCGCGGCCGAGGCGGTGCTCGAGGCGGCGCTCGCCGAGGAGGACGACCTCTGGCTTCCACCACCGGCGGTTCGCGCGCTGCTCGAGGCCTACGGGATCCCGCTCGTCCCAGAGCGGCTGGCTGACGGGCCCGAGGCCGCTGTCGAGGCGGCGCGCGAGCTGGGGTTCCCCGCCGTCGTGAAGACCGCGGTGCCGGGAGCGCACAAGACCGAGACCGGCGGCGTGGCACTCGACCTCGCGGACGGGGACGCGGTCGCGGAAGCCGCGAGCCGAATCGGCGGCACGGTGCTCGTCCAGCCGATGGTGACGGGCGGCGTCGAGCTCCTGGCCGGGGTCGTGCAGGACCCGGTCTTCGGGCCCCTGGTCGCCTTCGGGCCGGGTGGTATCTTCGCCGAGCTGATCGGCAACGCGGGCTTCCGCATCGCGCCGCTGACCGACGTGGACGCCGAGGAGCTCGTCACCTCGGGGAAGGCGGGAAAGCTCGTCGCGGGCTTCCGCGGCCGACCGGCTGCGGACCCGGGCGCGCTCACGGGCCTCCTGCACCGCCTGTCTCGGCTCGGGGAAGGGCTCCCGCAGGTGGCCGAGCTCGACCTCAACCCCGTCGTCGGCCTTGCCGACCGCTGCGTCGTCGTCGACGCCCGCGTACGCGCGCACCGCCTGGTGCCGCAGCAGCTCCTGAAGACCTGGTGACCGCCCGGTTCACCGACCTGTAGAAGCTCAGGCTCGAGACCGAGGACGGCGCGGGCGTCAGACGCGCGCTCGGCGTGAAACCCGTGTTCGCCGACCTGGAGAGCCCCGGCTCGCCGACGACGAGCTCGTAACGGCGTCCGTCGCCCTGCTTGCGGTGTTCTCGCTCGCCGGCTGAGACCGACAAGCAGTGGGACCGCGCCATCGGTGCGCACCACGAGGCCCGCTGCGGAGTTGCCGCACACAGCGATCCGGAGGTGCCACGATGCTTCCTGGAGCCGTGCGGACGACGATGTGGCCGCAGGGTGCAAACACGGAAAGGAGCCGCCATCTTCACGCGCGTCCTCTGCGGAGTCGACGAGACGCCCGAGTCGCTCGAGGCGGTTCGCCAGGCGCGAGGCCTCGCGTCGCCCGCCGCCGAGATCCTCCTCGTCGGCGTCCTCGACACCGGCATGGCCGTCCAGGCGGGCTGGGCCGCCACGAGCGTCCTCGAAGAGATCCGCGACGAGGAGCTCGCAGCCCTCGAGCAGGCGAGCATCGCAGCAGGCCCGCATGCCCAGACCCGCCTCCTGAACGGCGTCCCCTGGAGCTCGATCTCGCGCACTGCGCGGGAGGAGGGTGTCGACCTTGTCGCGGTCGGGACGCACGAGCGCTCGCGCTCGGCGGGGATCGTGGGCGGCAGCGTGGCCACGTACACGCTGCACGAGTCGCCCTGCTCCGTGCTCGTCGCCCGCATGTGCGAGGAGCCCGACGAGTTTCCGCGCTCGATCGTGGCGGGCTTCGACGGCTCGCGGGGCGGGGCCGAGGCTCTCGCCGTGGCGAGGAAGCTCGCCGGGGAGACGGGCGCACGCCTGCGGGTGCTGGCCGCGGCCGGGGGCCACAAGCTCGAGCTCGACCCGGTGCGCAAGCTCGCACCCGACGTCGTCCTCGACCACCGCTCCCCCGTCGATGCGCTCGTGGCCGAGAGCGAGGACGCCGACCTGGTCGTCCTCGGAAGCAGAGGACTGCACGGCCTCGCCGCGATCGGAAGCGTGAGCGAGAGGGTCGCCCATGAGGCGGCCTCGTCCGTTCTCGTCGTGCGGAGCGAACCGGCCGGGCGCTGATGAGGTCGCGGCTCCTCGCCGCCGTCACCCTCGCCGCCCTCGTGGTCGGGGGAGCGCTCGCGGTCGCGGGCCAACCGGATCTGGCCGACATCGCGTGGGCCGCCGGGACGGCGATCGTCCTCGCAACGGTCGTTCCGCCCGTCGTCCTGTCCCTGGCCAAGCGCCGGATCGGGGTCGACGCGATCGCGCTGCTCGCGATGGGCGGCGCGCTGATCCTCGGCGAGTACCTCGCGGGCGCGGTGATCGCGCTCATGCTCGCGGGCGGGAACGCCCTCGAGGAGGTCGCCTCGGGCCGCGCACGGCGGGAGCTCACCGCGCTCGTGGAGCGGGCGCCCCGGACCGCCCGCGTCCGCCGCGACAAGACCACGGTCGAGGTGGACGTCGACATGGTCGTCCCCGGCGACGTCCTCGTCGTCGCAGCAGGGGAGATCCTGCCCGTCGACGGAGCGGTCGCCTCGAACGGCGCCGTGCTCGACGAGTCGGCCCTGACCGGCGAGCCGCTGCCGGTCGCCTACGCCCGGGGCGCCGTCGTCCGCAGCGGAACGGCGAACGCGGGCGGGACCTTCGAGCTCGAAGCCGTCCGGCCCGCGTCGGAGAGCGCGTACTCCGCTCTCGTCCGCCTCGTCGAGCAGGCCCAGGCGAGAACCGCGCCATTCGTCCGACTCGCCGACCGGTACGCGGCGATCTTCCTACCGGTGACACTCGTCGCCGCCGGGTTCGCCTGGCTCTGGAGCGGCGACCCGGTACGCGCGCTCGCCGTGCTCGTCGTCGCGACGCCTTGCCCCCTCATCCTCGCCGCCCCCATCGCCCTGATCGCCGGGGTCTCGCGCGCCGCGCGGGCCGGTGTCGTGGTGAAGGGCGGAGGCGTCATCGAGAGGCTCGCCGAGGCGCGCACCGTCCTCCTCGACAAGACGGGCACCCTCACGCTGGGCTCGCCGCAGGTCGCACGGATCGAAGCCTGGGACGGGCGCGACGAGAACGACGTCCTCAGGCTCGCCGCCTCCCTCGACCAGGTCTCTCCGCACGCCCTGGCTCGCGCGCTCGTCCGCGCTGCCCGCGAGCGCGGGCTCGACCTGCCGCTCCCGGACGAGGTCGGCGAGACTCCCGGTGAGGGAGTGGAAGGCACCGTCGAGGGAGAGCGCGTCGCGGTCGGGAGCGCACGCTGGCTCGGCGGGAAGGGCTACGTGGACGGGGCGACACACCCGGGGCTCGAGGCGAGTGGGCGCTCCGTCGTGCTCGTCGGGGTCGAGGGCCGCATCATCGGTGCGGTCGTCCTCGCCGACCGGCTCCGCGACGACGCCAAGGCGCTGACCCAGGCGCTCCACGAAGGCGGCATCTCCCACGTCGCGCTCGTGACCGGAGACGCGACCGCGGCGGCCGAGACGATCGGGCGGGAGGCGGGCGTCGACCGGGTGTACGGCGGCCTCGTCCCCGAGCAGAAGCTCGAGATCGTCCGCTCCCTGCAGGAGCGCCCGGAGCTGAGGCCCGTCATCATGGTCGGCGACGGGATCAACGACGCGCCCGCGCTCGCCGCCGCCGACGTGGGCATCGCCATGGGCTCGGCTGGGGCGACGATCTCCTCCGAGGCGGCCGACGCCGTGATCCTCGTCGACCGCGTCGATCGCGTCGCGGACGCGGTCGCCATCGGGAGGCGCGCCTTCGGGATCGCCCGCCAGAGCGTCATCGTCGGCATGGGCCTCAGCATGGGCGCCATGGTGCTCGCGGCGTTCGGTTTCATCGCCCCGGTCGGCGGCGCGCTCCTCCAGGAGGCGATCGACGTCGGCGTGATCCTGAACGCGCTTCGTGCGCTCCGTTGATGGCGGCCCGGGCCTACGCTCTCCCCGCCGAGGAGGTCGCCGCCGCGCTCGGCGTCGACCCGGCCTCGGGCCTCACCGAGCGCGAAGCGGCGCGCCGGCTCGAGGAGCTCGGCGCCAACGAGCTCGCCGTCCCTCAACGGCCTCCCTACCTCCGTCTCGCCCTGAGACAGCTGATCGACCCGCTCGTCCTTCTCCTCATCGCGGCCGCGGCAGTCTCGTTCCTGATCGGAGACTCCATCGAGGGCGTAGCGATCGCGGCCATCGTCGTCCTGAACGGCGTCCTCGGCTTCGCGCAGGAGGCGCGGGCCGAGCGCGCGGTGCTCGCCCTGCGCGGCGAGCTCGACGAGCGCGCCAGAGTCGTCCGCGACGGTCGCGAGCGAGAGATCCCAGTCGAGGACGTCGTCCAAGGCGACGTCGTCGTCGTGCGCGAGGGAGACAAGGTGCCCGCGGACGGGCGGATCGCCGCGGAGGAGCGCCTCGACGTGGACGAGTCGGCGCTCACGGGCGAGTCGGCCCCGGTCGCCAAGGGCACGGCCGCCGTGGACGCGGATGCGCCACTCGCCGAGCGGGCGTCAATGGTCTTCGCCGGAACGGCGGTCACACGCGGGCACGCGACCGTCCTCGTCACCGCGACGAGCCCGGAGACCGAAATCGGCCGGATCGCCGAGCTGACCGAGACGGCGCGGCCGCCCGCCACACCGTTGCAGCGGCGTCTCGCCGTGCTCGCCCGCTGGATGGTGCTCTTCGGGGTGGGTGTCACCGTCGTCCTCGCCGCGGCCCTCTACGCCCAGGGCTCGTCGGCGCACGAGGCCTTCCTCGTCGGCGTGGCGGTCGCCGTCGCCACGGTCCCGGAGGGCCTCGCAGCGACGGTGACGATCGCGCTCTCGCTCGGCGCCCAGGCGATGGCGGCGCGCGGGGCGATCGCCCGCAGGCTCGCGGCGGTCGAGACCCTCGGCAGCGCCACGGTCATCGCAACGGACAAGACCGGGACCCTCACGGAGAACCGGCTGCGCGTCGTCCGCGTGGCTCCGACGGCGGCCGGAAGCCCGGAGGATGTCCTTACGGCAGCGGTCCTCGCGTCGACTGCCGAGCTCTCGGACGCGGACGGGATGGTGCAGGTGCTCGGCGACCCGGTCGAGGGCGCGATCCTCGTCGCGGCCCGCGACCGCGGCCTCGACCGGCAACAGCTGCTCGACGGTCGCGAGCCCGTGTACGAGGTGCCCTTCCAGCCCGAGCGGCGTCGCATGGCCGTCGTCTACGCGGAGGATCACGATCTCCGGCTCGTGGTCAAGGGAGCGCCGGAGGTCGTTCTCTCACGGGCCGGAGAGGTACCGGACGCGGTCGCGCTGGGCGAGCAGGCGCTCGCGTGGGCCCAAGAAGGGCTACGGGTGCTCGCCGTCGGCGAGCGCCGGCTGCCGCGAGAGACCGTGCTCGACGACGACGTGGACGCGCGGGTCGATCCCGTCGGCCTCGTCGCCCTCGACGACCCGCTGCGCGAGACCGCTGCCGCCTCGCTGGCCACGGCGCGGCAGGCGGGGCTCGGCGTCCGCATGCTGACCGGGGACCACCCGGCGACCGCGAGCGCGATCGGCCGCATCCTGGGCCTGGCCGAGGACGAGGTCTACGCCAGGGTCACGCCCGAGGAGAAGCTCCGCATCGTCGAGGAACTGCAGGCGGGCGGGGAGGTCGTCGCCGTGACGGGCGACGGCGTGAACGACGCGCCCGCGCTCCGGCGCGGCGACATCGGCGTCGCCATGGGGCGAAGCGGAACGCAGGCGGCACGGGAGGCATCGGACCTCGTCCTCACCGACGACGACTTCGCGACGATCGTGGCCGCCGTGGAGGAAGGCCGCCGGATCGCGGCCAACGTGCGCAAGTTCGTCGCCTTCCTCCTGTCGGCGAACTTCGGCGAGCTCGTCCTCTTCGTGGTGGCCATCCTGGCCGGGCTCGGCGCGCCGATGACCGTCGTCCAGGTGCTGCTCGTCAACGTCGTCACGGACGGGCTCCCCGCGATTGCCCTCGCGCGCGACCCCGGGAGCCCCGGCCTGCTCCTGCGCGGGCCGACTCCGCAGGGGAGCCTGCTTCCGCGTCCCGTCTACGCGGCTCTCGGCGGTGTAGGCGTCATCGTCGGCCTGGGCGCTCTCCTTGCCTACGAGATCGGGGGTGGGGACGGCAGCGCGCGGGCGACGACTATGGCGTTCGCGACAGTGGCCGTCTCCGAGCTCGTCCTCGTCTTCGGCTGCCGCTCAGCGATCGACCCGGCCTGGCGGGCGCCGCGAAACCCGTACCTCGTCGGCGGCGTCCTGATCTCGGCCGGGATCCTCGTCGCGGCGATCTACCTCCCGGCGCTTCAGCGGGCCGCCGGAACGGTCGGGCTCGGCGCCTCGGATCTCGGCATAATCGCCGGCCTCTCGGTCCTCCCGCTGGTCGCACTCGAGGGCGCCAAGGCAGTTCGCCGCGCCTTGGGTCGTTCTGCGTAGCAGAATCCCTTGCGGCACCGATGTCGCCGCCCGCCGCGGCGCCCAAGATGCCACCGATACAGGAAAGGAGCAGTCATGCAGCGGATTGCGGTGATCGCCAAGCTCAAGCCGGACAGCGAGAAGCGCGCCGCCGAGCTCGTGGAGAGCGGCCCGCCGTTCGATCCCGACCAGCTCGGGTTCCATCGGCACTCCGTCTTTCTCTCGGGGAGCCACGTCGTCTTCCTGTTCGAGGGCGGGCGGCTCGACCAGCTCCTGCACGGGGTCGTCCGGGATCCTTCGAACATCGGCGCCTTCGGCGCCTGGGAGCCGATCATCGAGGGGTTCCCGGCGGTTGCCCGCGAGGCCTACAGCTGGCAGCGCGAGGACGGCGGCGCCGAATCGGGCGAGTAGCTCCCGGCCTCAGGCAGCAGCGGCGATCAGCGGCACGAGGCGCCCGAAGACCTCGGTCGTCATCCCGAGGCCGCCGACGGTGGCGATCCGGATCGCGGTGCGCCCCGGCCGGTCGATCACGATCGTGGGCAGCCGCCGGATGCGCTCGACCGCGGTGCGGGCGACGTGCACGCTCGTCAGGTCCCGGTAGAGGAGGCTGAGGGAGTAGAGGCGGCCTCTTGGACCGCCGCCCTCGAGCCGTAGCCCGCTGGCGCTCAGCTCGAGCTTGCCCACGCGGACAGGACCGCTGCCCACGACCCAGGTGACGGCGTAGCTTCGCTGACCCGCATCGACCTCCATGATCGGATCGTGCCCGCCCCGGATCGTCGCGGCATCCGCGGCCGGGCGGATCGTGGTTGCGGCGTCCGCCAGCCTCGGCTGCGGCTTTCCCGCAAGGCGGTTGCGCGACGACACCGATGCCGTGAGCGCCTCCGGTGCCGAGCATGAGGTCCGATGCGCGCAGCCCAGGATCGTTACCAAGTCTTGATCGCCGGCGGAGGGGTCGCCGCGCTCGAAGCCATGGTCGCGCTCCGGACCCTCGCCGAGGAGCGCGTCGAGATCGAGTTGCTCGCGCCAGACCGGGACTTCTTCTACCGGCCGCTCGCCGTGGCAGAGCCGTTCGGCACGGGTGAAGCCCTCCGCTTCGATCTCGCCGCGCTCGCGGCGGGCTGCGGCGCCCAGCACCGCTTCGGCTCGCTCGTCGCCGTCTCGGCGCCAGACCACCGGGCGACGGTGGGGTACGGTGGCTCCGTCTCCTACGACGCGCTCGTGCTCGCGCTCGGCGCCCGCCAGCGCATCGGGCTTCCGGGCGCGCTCACCTATCGCGGGAGCCAGGACACGCCCGCATTCGGGCGAATCCTCGACGAGGCCATGAGCGGCGCCGTGTCGACACTGGCGTTCGCCGTCCCGAGCGGAGTCACCTGGCCCCTGCCCCTCTACGAGCTCGCCATCCAGACGGCCGCGAAGCTCGAGGAGAGGAGAGCGAGGGCGCGAGTCTTGTTCCTCACGCCCGAGGAGGAGCCGCTCGGCGTCTTCGGCCGCGAAGGTTCGGACGTCGTAGCCCAGCTCCTCGCCGACCGCGGGATCGAGCTGCGGACGAAGGTTCACGTCGAGAGGTTCGAGGAAGGGCTCCTGCACCTGGTACCCGGGGCTCCCATGCCCGCCGAGCGGGTCGTCGCGCTCCCGCGCCTGCGTGGCATCGCGGTGGCCGGCGTCCCCGACGACGGCTCCGGTTTCGTTCACACCGACGCATTCGGGCGCGTCGAGGGACTCGACGACGTGTATGCCGCGGGCGACGGAACGACATTCCCGGTCAAGCAGGGAGGCCTGGCGGCCCAGCAGGCCGACGCGGTGGCGGAGACGATCGCAGCGGCCGCCGGCGCGCCGGTGGAGCCGCAGCCGTTCGACCCGGTCCTCCGCGGGCTCCTGCTCACGGGGAACGAGCCGGAGTACCTGCGCGCCGAGCTCGGCGGCGGGCACATGTACGCGGCCACGGCAGACGCAGCGCCGCTCTGGTGGCCGCCGGCCAAGATCGCCGCACGGTACCTCGCTCCGTATCTCGCCGAGCACGCCGACCTCGCATTCGGCGCGTTCGGCCAGCGCGCCGGCGCCGCCTAGGCTTCCGGCTCCTCCGTCAGGAGGCCGTGCGCGAGCGCGTAGCGCACGAGCTCCGCGCGCGTGTCGAGACGAAGCTTCTGCATGATGTGCGCGCGGTGCGTCTCGGCCGTTCGCACGGAGATGTAGAGCATCTGGGCGATCTCCTGGTTCGTGTGCCCGAGCGCGAGAAGCCTGAGGACTTCACGCTCCCGCTCCGAGAGAGGATCCTGCTCGGCGGCGTCGACAGCTGCGGCGTCGGCCGCGGCCATGCGCGCGCCGAGCGCGGGATGAACGTAGCTCCCGCCGCGCGCGACCTCCCGCACGGCCGACACGAGCTCGGTGTCGGCGGCCTCCTTCAGCACGTATCCGCGCGCCCCGGCAGCGAACGCCTCGCGCACGTAGCGCGGGTCGTCCTGCATCGAGAGGACGAGGACCTTGACGTCGGGGTGCTCGTGCAGGAGCTCCGGCGTCACCTCGATCCCACTCATCCCGCCGAGGACGACGTCCATCAGCACGACGTCGGGATTCGAGCTCCGTGCCTCGAAGATCGCCTCCCGAGCGTCTCCCGCCTCGCCGACGGTCTCGATGTCCTCCTCGGCGTCGAGCAGCATCCGCAGGCCCGCTCGGACGACGGCGTGGTCGTCGACGATGAGGACGCGAATGCTCATTGGAGCGGCACCTCGACGACGAGCGTGGTGCCCGTGCCCCGCCCCGACTCGATCGTCAGGGAGCCGTCGAGGAGGGCGACGCGCTCGCGCATGCCGACGAGCCCGATGCCGCCGTCGACGCCCTGCTCGGGGTCGAAGCCGCGGCCGTCGTCCTCGATGACGGCGCCCACCGAGCCCGCCTTCTGCGTGACGACGATGCTCACCCGCTCGGCGTGCGCGTGCTTGACGATGTTCGTGAGAGCCTCCTGGACGATGCGGTAGAGAACGGTCTCCACCTCTTCGGGCAAGCGATCATCCTTGAGACGGGACTCCAGCTCAACCCTGATCCCGGTCTGCTCGGCAAAGCCGGCGGTCAGCCGCTCGAGCGCGGGCTGCAGGCCGAAGTCGTCGAGCGCCGACGGGCGGAGCTCGACAGCCAGCCGACGCACGTCGTGCAGCGTCTCGACCACCCGGTCGCGGAGCCCCGCGACCGAGTCCTTGAGGGCGTCCAGGTCCTTCGACTCCTCGAGCGCCTTGAGGCCGAGGAGGATCGACGCGAGCGCCTGCCCGGTCTCGTCGTGGAGCTCACGAGCGAGGCGGCGCCGCTCCTCCTCCTGCGCCTGCACGACACGCCGGAACGCGTCGCGCTGGATTCGCCGGCCCTGGTCCGCCGCGACGGCCGCACGCGAGGCGAAGGTCTCGGCCAGGCGGAGATCTTCGCTCGAGAAGCGGCGGTCGGGGACGAGCTTGTCGCCCACGACGATCAGCCCGATGAGCTCGTTGCGAAGCCTCATGGGCACGTAGAGCGCGCTGAGCATCCCCAGCGAGCGCGTCAGCTCGAGGTCCGACTCCGGATCCTCGATGACCGAGTCGACCCGCTCGCTCCGCCCGCGCTCGAGCACGCGGCCGGCCTTCGTGCGGGAGAGGGAGGCAACAGAGCCCACGAGAGCGTCGTCGATCTCCCCGGCGACCGCCTCCACCTGCAGCTCGCCCTCGCCCGCGCGGAGGAGGATGACGACGAAGCGGGCGTGCAGGATTTCGCGCAGCCGCCGCGAGACAAGCTCGAGCATGCGGGAGAGCTCCACCTCGGTTGCGAGCGCGTTTCCGACCTCGATCAGCGACTCGAGCTGGTCCGACCAGCGCTTCGCCGACTCGAAGAGGCGCGCGTTCTCGATCGCCACCGCCGCCTGGGCGGCGAGGAGCGAGACGAGCTCCTGGTCCTCCGTCGTGAAATCGCCGCCGCCCTCCTTCTCAGTCAGGTAGAGGTTTCCGTAGGCGACCCCTCGCAGGAGAATCGGGACGCCGAGGAAGGTCTTCATCGGCGGGTGGTTGGGTGGGAAGCCCACAGAGCGAGGGTCGTCGGAGATGTCGTGCAGCCACAGGGGATGCGCGTCGCGGATGAGGACGCCGAGGATTCCGCGGCCGCGCGGAAGGTCGCCGATCTCGGCAATGGCCTCCGGCTCGAGCCCGGTCGTCACGAAGCGCTCGAGCTCGGCGCCGTTCGGATCGATGACCCCGAGCGCCGCGTACCGGGCTCCGGTGAGCTCGGCGGCGGTCTCGGTCAGGCTCTGCAGGAGAGCGTCCAGCGAGAGCTCCGAGGTGAGCGCGATCCCCGCGTCCAAGAGGCTGCGGATGCGATCGGCCACAGGCAAACCCTATCCGTACGAACCCGCAGCGGGAAGCGGCGGAAACGCTGATGGCCAGGCAGCGGAGCCAACCTAGTGTGACGTTGGAAAGGAGGAAACGATGAAGAGAATCCTGATTGCAACCGACGGCTCGGCGAGCGCGTGCGAGGCGGTCGAGGTCGGCGTCGAGCTCGCCGCCGAGCAGGGCGCCGAAGTCACGTTCGTGCACGTTCTCCCGGCCGACGAGTACGTCGTCACCGGCCGGCTCGGCCCGACCTTTCCCAAGCCTCACCACATCGACATGGACGAGTCCGAGCTCGCGCTCCGCGAGGCAGCGGACACGGCGGAGGAGGCGGGGGTCTCCTACGCGCTCGAGCGCATCGCCGGGGACACCGTGGACGAGATCGTCGCCATCGCGGACTCCACCGACGCCGACCTCGTCGTCGTCGGCTCGCGTGGCCGCGGGCCGTTCACCTCGGCGCTGCTCGGCAGCGTCTCGCAGGGGGTGCTCGGAGAGTCCAAGCGGCCGGTGCTCGTCGTCCGCGGCGTCGCGGCCCGGGAGCCCGTGGCGGCCACGTAGCTACGGCGCTTCGGCGAGCAAGGCTTCCACGGCGGCGGGCTTCGCTCCGCCGCCGTTCACTTCGAGATAGGTGACGCGCGGGCCGCTCGACACGGCCGCGGCCAGCGTGGGCTCGGCCCGATGGCAGGCGCAGGAGGCAGCGTCGACGAGGATTCCGCGCCGCCCTTCGCTGACGACGAGCCCGGCGGTCGTACCCGCGCCGTAGAGGTCGGCGACGTGCGTCCGCAGGAGCGAGACATACGCGGCGGCGGCCGCGGCGTCCTCGAACTCGAGGGTCCGCGAGACGACGCGGTCGAAGCGGTGGGACTCGCCCTGGAAGACGCGCTCCTGGCCGCGCACGAAGCCTGCGACTCTCACGCCCGAGCCGAGGTCGCCCTCGAGCTCCGAGACGTCCACGGCCTGCGTCGAGGGCTCGAGCCCGGGGAGCGTGCTCGCGGGCAGGAGCGGGAGTGACTGCTCCACCGGCTTTGGCTGGGCGGCCGACCCGCAGCCGGCGAGGACGGCGAGGACGAGCGCGGCGAGGGCGAAGCGCATCGCTTGACCCTAGATTCCAGGCGTGGCGGGCGCTAGTGTCGTCCATTCCCTCTAGGAGGTCGCACTGATGGAGCGCATGGATCGACGCAAGTTCCTGGCAAGCGCAGCCGTCTTCGGGGGCGGCGTCGTGCTGGCGGGTTGTGGTTCCGGGGGCACGTCGAACTCGAGCGCCGGTGGCGCCACGACGACGACGCATCCGCCGATCGACCAGGAGCCCGGGACGCTCAACATCCTCGAGTGGCAGGGCTACGAGGCAGGCGGGACCAAGGCCCAGACCTACGGCATGCTCGCCGGCACGGACTACACGAAGCAGTTCGGCGCCGACGGCATCAAGTACACGTACATCGTCAACGACACCGAGGCCGTGAACAAGGCGCGCCAGGTGCAGTTCGACGTCCTTCACCCCTGCATCGAGAACGTGCAGGACTACGTGAACTCGAACCTCGTCCAGCCGTGGGACACGAGCCTCCTCCCGAGCTTCAAGAACCTCAATCCGGCCCTCACCCAGCGCGGCGTGGTCAACGGGAAGCAGTACTTCATCCCGTGGGACTGGGGCTACGCGAGCGTCCTCTACCGCACCGACCAGGTCGATCCCGCCGATGCAACCGGCTGGGAGCTCTTCTGGAACCCGAAGTACAAGGGCCGGATCTCCATGTGGGACGGCGCGCAGTCGAACTTCGAGGTTGCGGCGCTCAAGCTCGGGTTCCCGGAAATGGACAATCAGACCTCCGACCAGGTCGAGCAGTCGAAGCAGGCTCTGATCGAGCAGAAGCCCCTCAACAAGTTCTACTGGAAGAGCGAGTACTCGGACATGCAGCCGGCCTTCAAGGCGGGCGACATCTGGATCGCGTACTCCTGGCAGGACGCCTACGTGAACATGAAGGCCGCCGGGCTCCCCGTCGAGTTCATGCAGCCGAGTCAGGGGAAGCTCGGCTGGGTGTGCGGCTTCATGCTCGGTGCGAGCACGAAGAGCTACCGCCACGCGCACGCCTACGTCGAGTCGTTCATCAACCACAAGGCTGCCGTCGACATGGTCAACCTCTTCTACTACGGCAACGCCGACGCGACGATCACGGCGGACGACGTCCAGAACAAGGCGCTCGCGAAGAAGCTGAACATCGGCGACCCGTCGGCGCTGAGCGCGGAAGGCGTGCACATCCAGAGCTGGATGCCGAACGAGAACGAGGTCGCGCTGGCCTGGCAGGAGGTGCAGGCGTCCTAGCCCGGACTCCATGAGCGTCGCCTCGACGGCGAGACCGCAGAGGACAGGCCTGCTCGGGTACACGCCCGGGCGAGGGTGGCTCACCGTGCCCGGGATCGCGTTCTTGCTCGCGATCTTCATCTTCCCGCTCATCCTGATCGGGCTCTACAGCGTCAACCTCCTCACCAACCTCTTCGGCGTCCCGACCGACTTCTCGCTCTTCAACTGGAAGGACTTCCTCCCGCCCGGGGGCAACGTCTTCTGGGACCGCTTCAAGACGTCGATGGTGATCACGCTGCTGGTCTCTGTGCTGGCGGTGCTCGCCGCCTACCCGGTGGCCTACTTCCTCGCCTTCGTCGCCAGGCGGCGGCGCTACACGCTCCTCCTCCTCATCCTCGCCCCCTTCTTCACGAGCTACCTCCTGCGCGTGATCGCCTGGAAGGTGATCCTGTCCAACAACGGCGTCATCAACTCGGCGCTCTGGCAGCTCGGTCTCAGAGAGCACGGCGACGGGGTCCAGTGGCTCATCTACTCGTGGTTCGCGGTCGCGCTCGTCCTCTTCTACTCCTGGGTGCCATTCGTCGCGCTGCCCATCTACGTCGTGCTCGAGAACATGGACACGCGCCTGCTGGAGGCCGCGCAGGACCTCGGCGCGGGCCGCCTGCGGACCTTTTGGCGCATCACGCTTCCGCTCAGCATCCCGGGGGTGATCGCCGCATTCGTCTTCGTGCTCATCCCGACGACCGGCGAGTTCATCGCGCCGCTCCTCGTGGGCGGGCCGGACAACTACATGTTCGGCAACTCCATCCAGGGGTTCTTCTCCGACACGCCCAACTGGAACTACGGAGCCGTCCTCGCCGTCTGGCTGATCGCGGTCGTGCTGCTGCTCGTCCTCCTGTTCGGGCGCTTCCTCTCCACCGACCTGCGTGAAGGCGGGGCGACGACGTGAACGTCGCGGCGAGCAAGGGCGGCGGCCGCGTGCTGGGTGGCTACTTCGTGCTGCTCGCGATCTTCCTCTACGCGCCGCTCGCGGTGATGATCATCTTCGCGTTCGACGACAGCTTCATCCAGACGCTCCCCTGGTCGGGGTTCACGACGAAGTGGTTCCACAATGCGTTCTCGAACGCCGACCTCATCGCCGCGCTGAAGCGGAGCGCCGTGATCGGGCTCGGAGCAGCGGTCGGCGCGACGCTCCTCGGCCTCATCACCGCGGTCGGCATGACCGCGCACAAGCTCAGGCTGCGCGGGCTCATCACCGCGCTCGTCCTCCTCCCGCTCGTCATCCCGTACATCGTGCTGGCGGTCGGGCTCCTGATCCTCCTCAACTGGCTCGGGCTGCACCAGACGCTCTGGGCTGTGCTCCTCGGCCACATCGTCGTTTCCGTCCCCTACTGCCTGCTCATCATCCTCCCGCGCCTGCGAACGCTCGACCAGGCGATCGTGGACGCCGCGCGCGACCTCGGCGCCGGGCCCTTCACCGCCTTTCGCCGCGTGACCCTGCCACTGATCCTGCCGGCGCTCCTCTCCGCCGCGCTCATCGCATTCACGATCTCGTTCGACGAGTTCGCGATCGCCTCGTTCCTCGTCCCGGCGGGGAAGGAGACCTATCCGGTCTACGTGTACGCAGGCTCGCGGACGCCCGCGCTCCAGCCGCAGATCCTCGCGCTCGGCTCGGTGGTCGTCGTCGCCGCGATCCTCATCGTCACCCTGGCCGAGGTCGCCCGCACCCGCGCCGAGAAGCGCCTCGCCCTCGGCTAGCGGCTAGCTCTCGGTCGTTCCCGCGCCCGCGAGCACGTACGCGTGCTCGGCGGGCCAGGTGAGGACGACGCGCGTCCCGTGCTCGAGTGCCGCGGCGACCGCGTCGTCCATGCGGTGGCTCGCGATCCGACCGGCCACCGAGGTGTCCACGTGGTACTGCGTCAGCCCGCCCAGGTAGACGGTGTCGACTACGGCGCCCTCCACGATCGAGCCGCCTTCCGGCGGATGGCCGCCCGTCGGCTCGATGCGCACGCGCTCGGGGCGAACCGCGACCGTGAGCATGTCTCCCACGCTCTGGCCCGACGCGACGGGGACGACGAGTCGTTCGCGCTCGTTCACCCGCATGACCGCGAGCCCGTCGGCGATCTCGTCCACGCGAAGGTCGAAGGCATTCAGGGAGCCGACGAAGTCGGCGACGAACGGCGTCCGCGGATGCTCGTAGATCTCCTTCGGGTCGCCGACCTGCTCGATGTCGCCGCTGTTCATCACCGCGATCCGGTCGGACATCGTCAGCGCCTCTTCCTGGTCGTGCGTGACGTAGACGAAGGTCGTACCGAGCTCGGTCTGGATCCGCTTCAGCTCGAGCTGCATCTGCTTGCGGAGCTTCACGTCGAGGGCGCCGAGCGGCTCGTCGAGAAGGAGTGCGGCCGGGCGGTTGACGAGCGCCCGCGCCAGCGCGACGCGCTGCTGCTGGCCGCCGGAGAGCTGCTGCGGCTTGCGCTTCTCCATCCCCTCCAGCTGGACGACCTTGAGCATCTCGGTGACGCGCTCGCGCCGCTCGCCGCGCGGCACCTTCTTGAGCTCCAGGCCGAAGGAGACGTTGTCGTAGACGTTCATGTGCGGGAAGAGCGCGTAGTGCTGGAACACCGTGTTGACGTTGCGCTGGTTCGGCGGCACCTTGGTCACGTCGGTACCCCGGAGGAGGACCCGGCCCTCGTCCGGGAGCTCGAAGCCGGCGATCATCCGCAGCGTCGTCGTCTTTCCGCAGCCGCTCGGGCCGAGCATGGAGAAGAACTCGCCGTCGCGGATGTCGAGGTTCGTCTCCCGGACCGCGACCACCGAACCGAAGCGCTTCCCCACGCCCTCGAGGCTGATGGCGACGCCGCCGTCCTCAGACACCGGCCGAGTCTACGCCTTACTGGATCCCATCTGAATAGGCCACGGTGAACTCCTCGGTCCCCGTGACCTCGGCGCCCGCGGTCGCAGCCATCTGGTCGCGCAGGCTCAACCGGGACGCCCGTGTCTTCACGAGCGCCTCCTCGCTGTCCCAGAACGTGACGAAGCAGGCGCTGCCGGTCTCCTCGTCCACGAGCGCGAGCAGGCCGCGGTAGCCCTCGATCTGCTGCAGCCAGGCGAGCATCGCCTCGCTCGCCAGGCGCGCGGTTCCCGCCAGATCGTCGATCTCCGCTCTGAACTTGGACATGCTCACGTACACGGCGGCCCCTTGATCGGACAAGCGAAGGGCCGCCCGTAGGCGGCCCTTCGAGCACAACGATGGTAGCTGTCCCGTCAGGCAGCGACCGGAACGGCGTCCGCGTCGACGAGATCCTCCCGACGGAGCGTGAGGAGCGTCGCGACGAGAGACAGCGCGGCGAACCCGACGCCGACCCAGAAGGCCCACTGGAAGCCGGACGTGAGCGCCTCGGCCGGCTGGGTCCCACTCGCGAGGAGATTCTCCGTGTGAGTGGTCGAGACGGTGGCGAGGACGCCGTGGTCTCCTACTCGGGGACCTGGGTCGGGCGCGGGCCAGAGACGTCCTGGGACGGCGACTGGTTCTTGCAGGGCGCGGAGGGTGCGCTCGCCTGGTCTGGGGAGGACGTCGGCTCCTTCGGCGCGGTGCCCGAGCGCCGAGGGCGCATCGCGCGCCGCCTCGGCCGGCCCGGCGGGAGCGGCACCCGCTCGTGCCGCTCGCCGAGACCGGCGTGCCGGTGTACTCGGCGAGCTCGCCGCCGCGATCCGCGAGGGGCGCGAACCGGAGACGAGCGGCAAGGACAACCTCGAGACCCTGGCGCTCGTCTTCGGAGCGGTCGAGTCGGCCGCGAGTGGCCGCTCCGTCGAGCTCCCTTAGACGAGGTCGCGCGGGATGTGCAGCGACCGCGACCGCGAGAAGACGAGCTCGCCGTTCTCGTAGGCGTCCACCTGGTGGACGAGGAGGAAGGTGGCGGCGTCCGCGCTCATCGAACTCGCCGTCTCGACATGGGCCGACCAGCCGTCGCGCGCCATGCCCATCCGCCGGCGGCACTCGACCTCCGCCGAGAGCGGGTCACCGTCGACGATCCGGTAGACGTCCGTCTGCGCGCCTTCGATCTCGAGCGTCCCGGGCGGGACGTTCCGACGCCCACGAGTGCGCTCGAGCTCGAGCTTCCAGCCGTCTCCCTCACGGATGAGGCTGCGGATGCTCCCGCTGTGAACATCGCCCTGAGCCGGCGGCGGCAGAAGCCCCGCCGGGGCGCCGTCCCGACTGCCCGTCGGTCGGACCGGCAGGTCGAAGCGCGAAGAAGACCCGGTGAAGAGCGAGATGGTCGCGCGCCGCGCCGAGGGCCAGGCCCACGGCCAATACGAGGAGCTGACGGAGACCCGGATCCGGTGGCCGCTCGGGAAGGCGTAGGCGATCGCCTCGAGCGAGACGCACACCAGCGTCCGCCGCCCGGGCTCGAGCGCGTGTGGCTCGGGGCTTCCCGTACGGTGCGAGAGGTTGAGAAGCCCGCGCGTGACGAGGGCGGACGACCCGTCCGGCGCCACGTCGCAGAGGCGCACGGCAAGAAGCGCGAGCGGCTCGTCCGCCGCCACCTCGACGCTCAGCGAAGGGGCTCCGAGGATCTCGACGCCGGCCTCGAGGAGCTCCGAGGTGAACGTGAGCGAGAGCTCGTCGTCCCGGCCCTGGTCACCCGGGAGCTCCGACTCCGTCCACGGGCACCAGGCTCCCGCGTCGAGGCCGGTGCTCTCCGGAGAGGACAGCCGGAGCTCCCGCTCCGGCGCAGCGCTCCTCGCGAGCGTGCCTTCGCCGAGGACGAAGCCGTCGTCGACGGGACGAAGCGGAGGCCAGCGCTCCTCCGAGACCCAGCGGCCCGGACGGCTCGCGGGCTCCACGGCCGGCTCGGGCATCCAGGCGTGGAGCATCGGCTCGTCCATGACGCCGTTCTCCTCCCCCTTCAGCCAGTGGTCCCACCAGCGCACGCACTCGGCCCGGAAGTCGAAGGCGGGCCCGGGGGTCCCCTCCTCCGGATAGCGGTGCGACCACGGCCCGATCAGTCCCTTTCGCGGACATGAGAGCGAGCTGAGGAGGTCGAGCACGGCCTGCCGGTAGGGATCGGCCCAGCCGCCGACGGCGTAGACCGCGCATTCGATCGCGTCGTAGTCCTCGCAGGGCGAGCCCACCTGCCAGTATTCGTCGCGGCGCTGGTGCGCGAGCCAGGTCTCGGCGAAGGGAACCGCCCGCTCGAGCCGCTCGAGCCAGAGCTCGCGCCAGCCGTCCCCGACGAGGTCCGGATCCGGCGGGCGGACGCTCATCGCGAGCATCGTCGAGGACCAGGGCAGGAGCTCGCAGCCGAGGACGCAGCCGCCGTGGTACTTGACGTCGGCGCCGTAGCGGTCGGCGCTCGCACAGAGGGCGACGACAGCCTTGAGCGAGGACGGGCGCCGGGCCGCGGCCTGCAGCGCGGCGAATCCACCCCAGGAGAGGCCGATCATCCCGAGCGAGCCCGTACACCACGGCTGCTCGGAGAGCCACGCGAGCGCGGCGCAGACGTCTTCCTGCTCCTGCTCCGTGTACTCGTCCGTCAGGACGCCGCTCGACGCGCCGCTCCCGCGGATGTCGACGCGGAGCGAGGCGTAGCCGTGCTCGGCGAAGTACGGATGCCGCACCGCGTCCCGCCGGCGGGTGTGGTCCTCGTGCCGGTAGGGGGACACCTCGACGACGGCAGGCACGGGCCGGGACCGCGCGCCGGGCGGAAGCCAGAGACGAGCCGAGAGCCGACCGCCGTCCGGTAGCGGGATCCAGACGTCGCCGAGCTCCTCGACGAGCTCGACAGGCCTGGCGACCCGTAGTGCCATACGCGCAACTTGACGGACGGGCCGGTCGGAAACGTCCCCCGCCAGGGGGGTCACGGCTAAGTCGCGGCGCCGTCGCGGAGCGAGACGACCCGGTCGGCGACGTCGAGCAGGAGCGGGTCGTGGGTGGCGACGATCGCGGAAACGCCTTCGCTGCGCACGAGGTCGCGGATGACCTCCATGATCGTGCGAGCGTTCGAGGAGTCCAGCTGCCCGGTCGGCTCGTCGGCGATGAGCAGCTTCGGCCGGTTCGCGAGAGCCCGCACGATCGCCACGCGCTGCTGCTCGCCGCCCGAGAGCTCGTAGGGCCGGTGCCGCGCCCGCCCGCCGAGGCCGACAAGGTCGAGCAGCTCCGCGACCCGCTTCGTGCGCGCGGCCGGATCCTCGTTTCGCAGCCGCAGGGGGACTTCGACGTTCTCCGCCGCGGAGAGGATTGGGATGAGGCCGAAGGCCTGGAAGACGAAGCCGATCTTCTCGCGCCGCAGGCGCACGAGCTCGTCCTCCCCCATCGCCGAGACCTCCTCGCCGTCCACCCAGACGCGACCGCGGGTCGGCCGATCGAGCCCGCCGATCATGTTCAGGAGCGTCGTCTTGCCCGAGCCGGAGCGGCCGTGCACGACGGTGAGCTCGCCACGGCCGATGGTGACGTCGACCCGCTGGAGCGCGTGGACGACGGCGTCGCCGGTCTCGTACTCGCGGTCGAGGGCCTCCGTGGCGGCGATCGGCTCACTCATCGCCCGGCTTTCGGTTCTGGCGGTCCGGCCACACGCCGATGTGGTCGGACTCGAGCTCCAGGCGGACGCGCCGCTCGAGCTCGAGCGCATCCATGTACTCGGGCGGAAGCTGGAGGCGGCCGGTCCGGTCGAGGACGGCAAACTCCTCGGCGATGACCTGGTGGTCGCCTAGCTCGTCCACCTCGCGCCGCCGAAACGTCTCAGTGCTCGTCCGCCCGTCGCGGATCGCGATCGTGCGGTCGACCCGCTCGGAGACGAGCGGGTCGTGCGTGAGGACGACGACGGTGACGCCGAGCTCTCGGTTCGCGGCGCGTAGCGTGGCGAAGATCTCTGCGGCCGTCTCGGTGTCGAGCTCGCCGGTTGGCTCGTCGGCGAAGAGGACGCGCGGGCGGTTGGCGAGCGCGATGGCGATCGCCACGCGCTGCTGCTCGCCGCCCGAGAGCTGGTCGGGACGATGGCCGCTGCGCTGTGCCATGCCGACGAGCTCGAGCAGGTCGGCGGCGTAGGAGCGCCGGTCGGCGCCGCGCATCCCCTCGAGGACGAGCGGCATCTCGACGTTCTCCTCCGCGGTGAGATACGGGAGGAGGTTCCGGCTCGTCTGCTGCCAGACGAAGCCGACGATGCTGCGCCGGTAGGTCGTCCGCTCCTTCGGCGTCAGGGAGGTCAGGTCGTAGCCGGCGACCTCGGCCTTGCCGGCCGTCGGCACGTCCATCCCGCCGAGGATGTTCTGCAGGGTCGACTTCCCGCTTCCCGAGGCGCCGACGACGGCGATGAACTCGCCCTGCTCCACGACGAGGTCGAGGCCCTGGAGCGCGACCACCTCGAGGTCGGCGACCTTGTAGATCTTCACGAGGTTGTCGCAGACGATCTGGCTCATCTCTCTCCCATCCTGAGTGAACGGCTGAGGCTCATGCGGCGCATGACGGCCGCGGTCGCCCAGACGGCGGCGGCCGAGACGGCCACGAGCACGAGCGCGAGGAGAAGCGGCGCAAGCGGATCGAGCCGCACGCTGGCCTTCCGTCCGCCGGCGGCGAGCGAGGTGAGGTCGAGGCCCGGCTGGACGAGGTAGGCGATACCGGCGCCGAGGATCGTGCCGACGACGAGTGCGACGACGAGTGGCGGCGCGAGCTCGACGGCCGTGACCGCGACGGCCTGGCGGCGCGACAGACCGAGCGCGCGCAGATAGGCAAGATCCTGCAGTCGGGAGCGCGCAGTGAGCAGGAGCGCGAGCGCGATCACGAAGGCAGCGTACGCGCCGGCGAGAACCGCCCCCTCGCGGTACGCGCGGAGGGTACCCGTTGCGAGCGGCGACAGGGTCTCGCCGAGCGGGCCCGACTGGGCGCGCGCGAGCGTCGCCGCCATCACCGCGGCGAAGACCGAGACCGTGACTCCGAGCAGGAGGACGAGGAGGGGCGCCGCGGTCACCTCCGGCTGGCGCGCGACGCGCCGCAGCGCGAGCGCGGGAACGAGGTCACGGCGCCGGCCGGCGGCCGCAGCCAGGAAGCGAACCGGGATCGGATAGATCCGCAGCGCGACGATCCCAGCCGCGAGCCCGAGGAGCAGCGGAACCGCGGCGAGATACGGGTCGAAGCCGTGCTCGTCGGCGAGCCCTCGGCGCCGCAAGAGGTAGACGCCGGCGACCGAGAGGAGGACGACGAGGCCCTCGAGTGCGAGCCGGCGCGGGGAGACGGCGCCCACGGCGACCTCGTCACGCGCCCGGGCGGCAAGTCCACGGCGAGCCGCACCCGACGCGGCAGCAGCGAGGATCACCGAGGTTGCGAGCACGATCCCGAGGACGAGCCAGAACGAGAGCCATGCGCCGCGGCCCCCGACCACGAGCGCAGCCGCGAGGTATCCGAGCGCGCCGGCCGGGAGCGCGATCGCGAGCCCCTCCACGGCCTCCGCTCCGAGCACCTGCCACGTCGCTCCGCCGCGCGAGCGGACGAGCGCGATCGCCTCTCCACGGCGATTTGCGGCCAGACCGCCGAGCAGCGCGACGACGGCCAGGGCGAGCGCGAGCAGCCCGGTGGCGCCGATCGCCAGCACCGCGGCCGAGGCGTCGCGATCGCTCCGGTAGCTCGCGAGGACGTCGGACAGCCCCGTGCGCACCCCCGTCCCCAGACGCTGTCCGTACGTCGACTGTCCGAACCGCGCGTCGAGCTGGCGGACGTCCGAGTCCAGCCGGTCGAGCGCTCCGGCGTCGAACCCGCTCGCGTCCACGTCGTAGCGCCACGAATAGCGGAGGGGGAGCGGCTTCGTCGCGTCCGCGACGTCCGCGTACGCGGAGGGCGCGAAGAGGCCGAAGCCGTAGACATAGCGGCGCTGGTCGGTGTCCCGGGTGACCGCGCGCCCCAGCCGCGCGTCTTCGAGCCATGCCCGGTCGGCCGCGGTCTTCGGCGCCAGGAGGCCCGTCACGCGAACGGCGACCATCGGCCGCTCGCTGAGCGGCACCTCGCCGACGAGCGGGTCCTCGAAGTCCGGCGCGAGGTAGAGGACGTCGCCGACCCGGATCGAGAGCTGGTTCGCCTGCTCCTGCGGGATCGCGGCCTCGATCAGGTGCGCCCGCGGCTGGCCGAGGCGGAACGGAAGGTCGACGATCTCGTCGGTGCGCTCGGGCAGGCGCCCCTCCGTGAGGCGCACGCGGTCCGCCGCTCCCTCGACGTATTCGAGGGTCAGCAGGCGCGTCGTCCCGGGCGGCCCGGGCATTCCGGGCGCGTCGACGGCGGTGAAGCGCGTCGTCTCGACGGTGTCGCGCCGCCCCCGGATCACACCCCTGATCGAGGACGGAAAGCTCGCCGCGAGGCGGTTCCCGGCCGCGCTCACCGGCGCGAGCGGATCCTCGCCGCTCGCCGGCGGAATGCGCCCCGCCCGGGTGATCTCGACGTTGCGCTCGAACTGGTTCGCCCGCGCGACCGCGAAGCGAAGACCCTTGTCGGCGTTCGCCTCGAAGGCGCGCGGAACGGCCGCGAACGCGAAACTCGTCACGAGCACGACGCCGAAGACGGCCCAGGCAAGCGGCAGGTCCGACCGAATGCGGCGCGCGGCCAGAACGATAGGTGTCGACAACGGCCGCAGCCGGCTCACCGGTCCTCACCCGCCCGGAGCGCGGGAGCGAGCCGGACGCGTCCGAGGACGCGGATCTCGACCGCGACGACGACCGCGAGCGCGAGCAGGAGCCCGCCCTCGAGGAGCAGCGCCGTCCTCCACGAGAAATGGACGACGACCTCCGGGAACGGCCGCCCGCCCTCCCCGTTCAAAGAGACGTATGGGAGGACGAACCAGGCCAGGAGGACCCCGAGCGCCGTCCCGGCCGCGAGGGCGAGGAGCGCGGTCAGGCCGCCTTCGAGCGCGAGGGCGCCGGAGAGCTGGCGCTTCGAGAGCCCCACCGACCGGAGTACGGCGAACTCAGTCTTCCGCTCGGCGGCCGAGATGGCCGAGCTGACCGCGAAGCCGATGACCGCGAAGGCGGCTGCTGCCGCGAAGCCGATGTAGAGCGCGCCGCTGATCCCCAGCGCGACCGGGTCCGTGGTGAGAGCCCGCGCCCGGGCGGCGCGGTCGACGACGGCCTGGCTCGAGAACGGCGGCGCCGCGAGCTTTCCCGTGACCGGCCCGGCGGGCCCGTTGACGTCGAGCCACCACTCGCTCGGCTCGACGATCGTCCCGTCGGCCATCCACGAGGCCGCCGCGTACGTGGGAAGGTCGACCACGACCCCGCCGTCGCCGCTGGCGAGCGTCGGGAACCCCTTCGCCGTTCCCGTGACGGCAAGGGCCGGCCCGTCGGGCCCGAGGGGAATGCGCGAGCCCACGGCGCTTCCGGTCTGGGCGAGGAACCGATCGGTGGCGACCGCGGGAATCGTCCGCACGGGAGCGTTCCTTCCCGGAACCGCCGTGAAGGTGACCGAGCCGCGGCTCGGGAAGATGGACACGGAGCCCGTGAGCACGTCGAGCGAGAAGAACCCTTCCCTCCCCACGCGAATCACGCGCGGAGGCTGGTCGGCGTCCTCGACCCGGCTCGCGTTCACCTGCCACCGCAAGGCCGGCGGGTCGACCGGCTCGAAGGGCCCGCTGGGAGCCTCGCTCACCTCCACCGAGTGCACATCGACCGACACCGGCCGGTTCACGCGGAACGAGGGGACGATCTGCGTCTCGATGGCGACGAGCTCGAGTGGATACTGCGGGCCGCCGCCGGATCCGGTCCCGGAGAGGGAGTAGACGATCCGGCGGCGCGCGCCGTAGAGGCCGAACCCGGTGGCCGGGAGCCGGTAGAGCAGGCCGTTTCCGTCCCGAAGCACGACTGAGAGAGACGGCCGCGCCCCGGTCCCGAAGACGAAGCGGTCGGTTCGCAGGCGCCCAACCTTCACGGTGACGTCGAGGGCGAGCCGGGTGGGTGCCCCGGGCAAGGGCACGGAGGCGAGCTTCGGCCTGCTGCGGCTGAGCGGCGCGAGCACGGCCGGAAGCGGCTCGGATGCGAGGTCGCCGCGGAAGCGGACGACTCCTGCCACCCTCGCCGCGTCGAGCCCGAGCAAGTTCGTCGTCCCCGAGGACTGCGAGAGGGTGAGGGCTTGCCTGTACACCGGAAGCGCGGAGCGAACGCCGGCGAGAGTCGCGTACGCGCCGGGAAGCTCGAGCGCGGGGAGCGACCCGGAGCGGTGGCTCGGTTCCACGCGCACGTCCGCGGCGGCGGCGTAGTCGGCCTGGTCGCCTTGCGAGGCCAGCCAGGTACGGCTGTACGCGGAGGCAAAGAGCCCGATGGCAAGCGCAAGGGTCAAGAGGAGCGCGGATCGCGCATAGCGCTGGGGTCGGCGCGCCAGCTCGCGCGTCCCGAGCGCGGCGACCATCCCCTTCGCCGTTGCGGCGACCCGCTCGACGACCTTCGCCGCAGCGGGGACCACGCGCAGCGCCAGCACCGCGCCGGCGAGCAGGCCGAGCGCGGGCGCCGCGATCAGGAGCGGGTCGATCCCGAGCCGGCCCTGCACGCTCTCGACGACGGGCCCGCCGTAGCGGCGAAGCTGCCAGTACGCGATGAGGGCGAGAGCGACGAGGACGAAGTCGAGCCCGGCGCGCTGCACGAAGCTCTTCGGAAGCGGCCGCCCGCGGCTGGCGACGGTCGAGGTCACGGCGCCCGAGCGCAGCGCCGGAATCGCGAGCGCGACGACGCAGAGGAGCGCCGCGAGGGCGGCCAGCGCGTAGGCGGCCGGAGTGACATGCGGGTCGAGGCGCAGGCCGATCTCCGCGAGCGGCCCCACATGGTTCAGAAGACGTAAGCCGAAGACCGCGAGCCATGGGGCCAGAATCGCCGCCGGTACGGCGAGCAGCGTGCCCTCCATGATCGCGAGCGCGGCGACTCCCTCTCCGCCCGCTCCGCGCGAGCGCATGATCGCGGACTCGAGGCTCCGCCGCTCCGACAGGAGCCCGGCGAGGAAGAGCAACGCGGCACCGGCGAGGATCGCCAGCTGCACCGACGGGATGAGAACTCCGGAGCGCGTGACCGTCAGGAGGTGGTCGGTGCGGTCGAGGACGTCCACGAGCCCGGTGTCGACCGTGACCTCGCGGGATGAGCCCTCGTTGAGGCGATCCTGGAGTCCGGCGACTCGCTCGCGTAACGCCGGCAGCGAGGCCACCGTGAAGCGGCTCGGATCGGCCGCCGCGCGCCATGCGAGCTTCGCCTCGGAGCCGGCCACCTGCGGGAAGGCGTCCTCGCTGACGACGAACGGGCCGAAGGTGGTGAAGTCGATCGTGCGCTCGCCGCCGGTTTCGAGCCGGTCGCCCCACCAGAACGGGTCGCGCGGGTCGTTCACGCGGTACGTACCGGCGATGCGGACGTCGACCCTCTCCGTCGGGATCGCTGATCGCCCTGAGCGCGATCTCGTCTCCGGGAGCCAGGCCGAGCGCCTGTGCCGCGGGCTCGGGGAGCGCAGCCTCGACCGCCCCGCCGCCGTTCGCCGGCCAGTCGCCCGAGACGAGCGTGGCGTGCTCCGGCAGGGAGCCGTAGAACGCGAAGACGGCGAGCGCCTTCTTCGGCCCCACGCCCTCGGGAAGCGAGAAGGAGTCGGACATCCCGCTCCGGTGCACGGGGACCCCCTCGTCGCCGAGCGCCCGGCGGATGCCGCTCTCGACCCGGCTTCCCGTCGCGCTCGCCTCGTCGAGCCGGATCCGCCCGGAGACCTCGAGCCCGGAGTCGCGCGCGGGCGCGTCGGCAATCGTCCGCTCGAGCCCGCTGAGCGCCACGGCCTCCGAGTAGATCGGCCCTGCCGCGAGCAGAGCCGCGGCGAGCAGGACGGTGAGGAACGCGGCGCGCGACGATGAGCCGGTCCGATGCGGCCCGTTTCAGGACCAGGCGCCACGCGGCGACGAAGAGACCGCTCACGCGTGAATTCGACGCCCTCGGCGGCCTGTCGGTTAGCTCGCCCGCCTAGTAGACGGAGAGCGCCTCGCGCGCGATGCGGTCCTGCTCGATGCGCGTGAGTCGTCGGATAGCCCTCGCTCGGGCTCGCCCGCCAGGGGCGGCCGACGTAGCGGAGCCGGACCTCCTCCGGAAGCCCTTCCTCGAGCCGGTGGCGGATGGCGCGCCAGGCGCCCATGTTCTGCGGCTCCTCCTGCGCCCAGACCAGCTCGGTGATGTTCGGGTAGCGCGAGAGCAGCTCGTCGTAGGCGGCGACGGGGAACGGGTAGATCTGCTCCAGGCGCGCGACGGCGACTCCCTCGGCCTCCGCGTGGGCGGGATGGCCGACGATGTCGTAGTAGATCTTCCCGGAGCAGAGGACGAGCCGTCCGGTGCGCCGGCGACCTTCCTCGTCGAGGCTCGGGTCGTCGAGCATCTGCTTGAAACCGCCCTTCGCGAGGTCGTCGAGGCGCGAGGTCGCCTCCTTCAGTCGCAGCAGGCCCTTGGGCGTGAGAAGGACGAGCGGCCGCGCCTTGGGATGGATGGCCTGGCGGCGGAGCACGTGGAAGTACTGGGCCGCCGTCGTGCAGTTGACGATGCGGATGTTCTCCTGCGCGGCGAGCTGCATGAAGCGCTCGAGCCGCGCGCTCGAATGCTCGGGCCCGTTGCCCTCGTATCCGTGCGGGAGGAGAAGGGTGAGCCGTGAGCGTCTGGTGCCACTTCGAGAGGCCCGAGACGATGAACTGGTCGACCATCACCTGGGCCGAGTTGACGAAGTCCCCGAACTGGGCCTCCCAGAGGACGAGCGCGGCGGGGCAGGCGACCGAGTAGCCGTACTCGAAGCCGACCGCGGCCATCTCGCTGAGCGGCGAGTTGTAGACCTGGACGGGCGCGGCCGCGGCCGGGAGATGGGCGAGCGGCGTGTACACGCTCCCGTTCTCGTAGTCGTGCAGGACGAGGTGCCGGTGCGAGAACGTGCCGCGCTCGGTGTCCTGGCCTGTGAGGCGGATCGGCGTGCCGGCGACGACAAGGCTCGCGAAGGCGAGGCCCTCGGCCTGCGCCCAGTCGATCCCGCCGGCCTCGCCGAGCGCTTCGCGCCGCCGCTCGAGCTGCTTCACGAGCTTCGGATGGATCGTGAACCCCTCGGGTACGGCCAGGAGCTGCTCGTTGAGCTCTCGGAGAACCGTGGCGTCGACGGCGGTCTCGATCGGGACGTCAGACCCGCGGCCGAGGCGCTCCTTCTCCTTCTGCGGGCGGCGCGGTGCCGGCCTCGATGGCGGCCTTGAGGTGCTCGTGCGCCTCGTGCATCTCGCGCTGGACGGCCTCGTCCAGCCGCGTGACCTCGTCCTCGCCGACGACCCCCTCCCCGACGAGGCGCGCCGCGTACTGCGTGCGCAGGCCCGGGTGGGACTCGATCGCCTTGTACATGAGCGGCTGTGTGTAGCCGGGCTCGTCGGTCTCGTTGTGGCCGAAGCGCCGGTAGCCGACGAGGTCGACCACGACGTCCTTGCGGAAACGCTGGCGATACGCCATCGCGAGCTGGATGGCCGAGATGGCGGCCTCGGCGTCGTCGGCGTTGACGTGGATGATCGGGATGTCGAACCCCTTCGCGAGGTCGCTCGAGTAGCGGGTCGAGCGGCTTTCCTCCGGATCGGTCGTGAAGCCGATCTGGTTGTTGGCGATCAGGTGCAGCGTGCCGCCCGTGGAATAGCCGGGCAGCGCGTAGAAGTTGAGCGTCTCCGCCACAACGCCCTGGCCCGGAAAGGCCGCGTCCCCGTGGATGAGAATGGCGAGCGCACGGCGCGGGTCGTGCGCGACCTCCGGTTGCGCGTGGTCGGTCTGGATGGCGCGCGTCTCGCCCTCGACGACCGGGTCGACGTACTCGAGGTGGCTCGGGTTGGAGGCGAGCCGAACCTTCACGTCCCCGGAGGCGGTGTGGCGGGTGCCCTCGGCGCCGAGGTGGTACTTGACGTCGCCCGACCCGCCTTCGGGGTCCGAGCCGACCGCCTCGAGGAAGCGCTCGCCCTCGAACTCCCGGAGGATCACGTCGTAGGGCCGGCCGACGATGTGAGCGAGGACGTTGAGACGGCCACGGTGGGCCATGCCGACGACGACGTCACGGGCGCCGTCGGCGGCGGCGAGCTCGATCGTCTCGTCCAGCATGGGCACCATGACGTCGATGCCCTCGATGGAAAACTGCTTGTGGCCGAGGTACGCGCGCCGTAGGTAGCGCTCCATCCCCTCCACCTCGGTGAGACGCTGGAGGAGGGCGTGCGCGCTCGTCAGGGCCGAGCGGTGCGCGGAAGCGTCCCGACTCGATCGCCGTGCGCAGCCACACGCGCTCCTCGTGGCTCGAGATGTGCTCGATCTCGTAGGCCATCGTCCCGCAGTAGGTCTCGCGCAGGGGGGGAGCGCCTCGGCGAGAGTCTCGCCGGGCACGTGGACGCGCAGGACCTTCGCGGGCACCTGGGCCTGGAGCTCCGGCGTCAGGCGGGGCTCGAGCCGCTCCGGCTCGAGCGCGGGGTCCCGGGCGGGTCGCTCCCGAGCGGGTCGAGACGCGCGGCGAGGTGGCCGTGCATGCGGTGCGCCTTCACGAGGGCCATCGCCGCGGCGACAGCTCCGAGCACTTGCGCGGAGGGGACAGCGGCCTCCACGGGCGCCGCCGCGGGCGCGCCGTTGCCCCCGTTGGCGGCGCCCGGGTACAGCTCCCGGACCCGCTGGATGACGGGCTCGACTCGGCCAGGGCTTCGGGCGCCTGCTCGAAGAGCTTGCGCCAGGCCGGATCGACGGTCTCGGGGAAGCGCAGGTACTGCTCGAAGAGCTCCTGGATGAAGCCGGAATTCAGGTCTTCGAACTGCTGCTGGGCCAACGAGATCCTCTGGTTTGAGGATAGCGATTGAGACGTTCGGCTCTTCGGTTCGTCATCGGCCGTTCCAGGCCTCCGGGTTGACCGCGTTCCTCGGGAGGCGGTTCTCGAGCAGCACTGCTTCGAGCGCCTCCGCGCAGAGCATTCCCATCGCCTCGCGGGCGGCGAACGTCGGAGCTCCCGAGATGCGGGGTGAGGACCACGTTCTCGAGGACGAGAAGGCCCTGGTGCACCTCGGGCTCGTGCTCGTAGACGTCGAGGGCGGCGCCGGCGATCTCGCCGGCCGCGAGCGCCTCGACGAGCGCCGTCTCGTCGACGATCGGCCCGCGCGCGACGTTGACGAGCACGGCGCCCGGCTTCATCAGCCGGAGCTCGTCGCGGCCGACGAGATGCCGCGTCTCCGCGGTGAGCGGGACGTGGAGGCTTACGACGTCCGCCTCGCCCAGCAGCCGCTCGAGGGGGAGCCCCTCGTAGGAGCCGGAACCGCGCGTGTGGACGACGCGCATGCCGAATGCCTCCGCAAGCCGGGCGACCTCGCGTCCGATCCTGCCGAGCCCGACGATCCCGAGCGTCTTCCCCGCAAGGCCCTCGCCGAGCATGAAGGTCGGGGCGAGCGCCCACTCCTCCCGCCGGCGCACCAGCCGGTCGCCCTCCGCAACCCGGCGCAGAAGCGCGAGCATCAGCGCGAGCGTCAGCTCGGCGGTCGCCGCGGTGAGGACGTCGGGCGTGTTCGCGACGACGATCCCCCGCCGCGTGGCCGCGTCGACGTCGACACTGTCGTAGCCGACGCCGAAGTTCGCGACGACGCGCAGGCCCGGCCCCGCCGCGTCGAAGAGCGCGTCGTCGACGACGTCCACGGGATCGTGACGAGCCCGGCCGAGCCGTCGATCCCCGCCGAGACGGCGAAGCTCGACTCGAGCCGCGCGAGGACGGCGTCGGGCAGGCGCCTGGTGAGGAAGACGTGCGGTTTCACGTGCGAGCTCTGCGCGACCTGCGTGGCTACCGCCCCGGTCCGCTCGGAGGAATGATGGGCAGAGCGCTGGCGACGGTTCGCCGCCCGCCGACCTCATAGACGACGTCGACGCTGTCGTTCTTCCGGTACGTGCCCGCGACGCCGAGGAAGAGCGAGAGCCACCGGACGACGCCGAGCCGGCCCTCCTTCGCGAGCGGCTTGTCGAAGCGCAGCTCGCGGCCGCGAACCTCGTAGTCGACCCCTGGCTCCTGGCGGACTCCGTTCACGAAGACCTCGAACGGCTCCTGCACGGAAGACGGAAGGGGCACGATCCAGGCTTCCTCCACTGTGGGCCGAAGCCTAGACCGCACCCCCTCCCGGCGCGCGAAACCCTCCACAACCCCTCGTCCGACTCCGGCGAAGCTCCTCGAACGAGGGATATCCGTATTCCGCACTGAACCACAGAACGGGTGAAACGCAACTCCCCCGTTCGGGGGATCCATCCCACTAGAATGCTCGCGCTCGATGGTCGGAAAGCTCGTTGCCGCCGTCTCATTCGCCGTGCTCTCGGCGCTCGCCGCCGCCGGCCCGGTTCTCGCGGGAAACGGAGGTCTCGGACCGCCCCCGCCGCAGACCCCGAGCGGGGAGGCGATCAGCCGTCTCTACTGGATCGTCTTCGCGATCTGCGCGGTCGTCTTCGTGCTCGTCGAGTCGGCGCTCATCTACTTCATCATCCGCTTCCGTCGCCGGAGCGACACGCCCGAGGACGCCGAGGGGCCGCAGATCCACGGCAACACGCGCCTCGAGATCATGTGGACGGCCGTCCCCGCGGTCGTCCTCGCCGCGATGGCCGTGTTCACCTTCACGCAGATCCCGGCCGTGCAGGCCCGCGACGTCGCGACCGAGACCCGCTCTGTCGTCCGCGTGGTGGGGCACCAGTTCTACTGGGAGTACCTCTATCCGAACGGAGCGATCTCGATCGACACGCTGACGCTGCCCGTCGACGAGCCCGTCGCAGCTCGAGCTGCACGCCGCTGACGTGATCCACAGCTGGTGGGTGCCCGTCGCTCACCGGGAAGATGGATGCCATCCCCGGCCGGACGAACACCCTCCGCTTCGTCCCGGAGACGATCGGGCAGTTCGAGGGCAAGTGCGCGGAGCTCTGCGGCGTCCAGCACGCGGTCATGCCACGACCGTGGACGTCGTCAGCCAGGCCGACTACGAGGCGTGGCTCGCGAGGGCGAAGACAGGCGCCGGACTGGGCAAGGAGACCTGGGAGGGGGTCTGCGCGAAGTGCCACGGCCTGGCGGGCCAGGGTGACATCGGCCCGCCGATCGCGGGGAACGCGACGTTGACGAACTTCGAGCAGCCTCTCGACGCTCGTGCGCGTGAAGGGCCAGGACACGCCGCAGTTCCCGAGCTACATGCCGGCCGTCGGAAGCGGCTGGTCGGACGCGCAGCTCAACGCGCTGATCCAGTACATCAAGTCGAACAAGACACTCTCGACGCCCCCGCCGGCGACCACGGGAGGGGGTGGCTGATGGCGACCCAGACCGACGTCGTCGCCCCGACCTGGAAGGACGGCTCCGTCACGAGCTGGCTGACGACCGTCGACCACAAGCGGATCGGGATCCTCTACCTCGTCACGTCGTTCGTCTTCTTCTTCGTCGCGGGGCTGATGGCGATCCTGATGCGCATCCAGCTCGTCGCACGCGGATGCCGGCTTCCTGACGAAGGCCGCCTACAACCAGGTCGTGACGATGCACGGCACCGCCATGGTCTTCCTCTTCATCATCCCGGTGCTCGCCGGCTTCGGGAACTACCTCGTGCCGCTCATGATCGGAGCGCGCGACATGGCCTTCCCGCGGTTGAACGCCGCCTCGTACTGGCTCTTCGTCATCGGCGGGCTCGTTCTCCTCTCGAGCTTCCTCGCCTCGGACGGCGGCGCGCAGTGCGGCTGGACGTCGTACACGCCGTGCTCGTCGGCGCAGTTCAGCCCAGGCCACGGACAGGACCTCTGGATCCTCGGCATCCACCTCACCGGCGTGGCGTCGATCGTGGGAGCGATCAACTTCGTCGTCACGATCCACAACATGCGCGCGCCGGGGATGACCTGGATGCGCATCCCGCTCTTCATCTGGGCGATCGAGGCCTACGCCGTCCTGCTCCTCCTGGTCCTGCCGACGATCAGCGGCCGCCGCCACGCTGCTCCTCCTCGACCGCCAGGCCGGGACGACGTTCTTCGCGCCCGACGACGGGGGGCCGATCCTCTGGCAGCACATGTTCTGGTTCTTCGGCCACCCGGAGGTCTACATCATGGTGCTGCCCGCGATGGGGATCCTCTCCGAGGTCATTCCCGGTCTTCTCGCGCAAGCCGATCTTCGGCTACAAGGCGGTCGCGTTCTCGACGATCGGCATCGCCTTCGCGAGCATGCTCGTCTGGGCGCACCACATGTTCACCGTGGGCCTGCCGACCTACCTGCAGGCCTCGTTCGCCCTCACGTCACTCGCAGTCGCGGTGCCGACGGCGGTCAAGATCTTCAACTGGCTGGCCACCCTCTGGCGGGGGCACCTGATCTTCAAGCGCGCCGCTCATGTTCTGCCTCGGCTTTCTCGGACTCTTCACGATGGGCGGCCTCTCCGGGCTCTTCCTCGCCCTATTCCCCATCGACTACCAGACGCAGGACTCCTACTACGTCGTCGCGCACTTCCACTACATGCTCTTCGGCGGGACGGTCTTCGGGATCTTCGCGGGCGTCTACTACTGGTTCCCGAAGATCACCGGGCGCATGTACGACGAGCGCCTGGCGAAGATCCACTTCTGGCTGCTCTTCATCGGTTTCAACATGGCCTTCCTGCCCCAGCACATGCTCGGGCTCATGGGCATGCAGCGGCGCATCTACACCTACAGCCAGGGCGGGCTCTTCGAGTGGTACAACCTCGTCTCGTCGACGGGATCCTTCGTCATGGGCATCGCCATGCTCGATCTTCCTCTGGAACGCGGTCACGAGCTGGCGGACCGGCCGGCGCGTCGGCGCCGACCCCTGGCAGGCCGACACGCTCGAGTGGTACGCGACCTCACCGCCGCCGCCCCACAACTTCGACAGCGTCCCGTACGTGACGAGCGCGCGGCCGCTTCGCGACCTGCGGCTGCGGCTGAAGGAGCGGGAGACGTGACGCCAGGTCCCTGGCTCCGGCTCCTGGCGATCGCCTCGGCGGCCGGCGTGGCTGCCGTTGTCGCGACCGGCGAGTGGGGCCTCGCGCACGACGTCGTCGCGAACATCACGCTCGTCCTCCTGGCCGCCGTCGTCCTCTGCGCCCGGCTCGCCCACCGGAACCGGCGGACGCTGCTCGTCGCCTCCGGGTCTGCCCTCGCGCTCTTCGCGCTCGCCGGAGTGTCAGCGCTCCTCGGGGCTCCCGTCGGCCGTGCACTTCACGCTCGGCGCGGCGGCCCTCGTGGCCGCGTGCGTGGCCGCCGCGGTCTGCGTCCGCGGAGGAGAGCCGGTGCCGCGCGCGTCGTGGCGCGACTACCTCACGCTCACGAAGCCGCGCATCATGGTGCTCCTCCTGCTCACCGCGGCCGGCGGGATGTTCGTCGGCGCGGAGGGTGTCCCGCCGGCCGGCCTCTTCGCGGCGACGATGATCGGGCTCGCGCTCGCCTGCGGAGGCGCGAGCGCGCTCAACCACGTGCTCGACCGCGACATCGACGTGCACATGCGCCGCACCGACAAGCGCCCGGTGGCGACCGGGCGGATCCCGGCCGAGCGTGCGCTCGAGTTCGGGCTCGCGCTCTCGGCGCTCTCCTTCGTCGTCCTCGCGAGCTTCGTCGAACGTGCTCGCGGCGGTCCTCGCGCTCGCCGGCGGCCTCTTCTACGTGCTCGTCTACACGCGCTGGCTCAAGCGCTCGACCCCGCAGAACATCGTCATCGGCGGAGCGGCGGGCGCCGTGCCTCCGCTCGTCGGCTGGGCTGCCGCGACCGGGAACCTGACGATCCCGGCGCTCTTCCTCTTCCTCATCGTCTTCTTCTGGACGCCGCCGCACTTCTGGGCGCTCGCGCTCCTCATCCGCCGCGACTACGAGGCGGCGCGCATCCCGATGCTTCCGGTCGTCAAGGGAGAGGCGCAGACCGCGCGCTCCATCGTCGGCTACTCAATCGTCCTCGTCGGCGTCTCGCTCTTGCCCTTCCTCTGGCACACGGTCGGGTTCTTCTACCTCGCCTCTGCGCTCGCGCTGGGGCTCGGGTTCGTCGCGCTTGCGATCGTGCTCAAGAGGCAGACGACCCCTGCGAACGCGCGGCGCCTCTTCTCGTACTCGCTGCTCTACCTCGCGCTCCTCTTCGTGGCCATGGCCCTCGACCCGATCCTCTTCTGATGGACCCCGAGCTCGCAGAGAAGAACGTCAAGCTGGGGATCCTGCTGTTCATCCTCGTGGTCGTCCTCTTCGCGGGCTCGGTCGTCGTCGCCGTCATCTGGGACAGCGTCTACTAGCGCCCTGAACGCGTTCGTCACGGAGGTCGAGAGCCCCCGCGACGGGATCCGGCTGGGCGTCAAGGACCTCTTCGACACCGCAGGCCTGCGGACGACGTACGGCTCGGCCATCTTCGCGGAGTACGTACCCGGCACGACCGCGACGGCCGTCTCGCGCCTCGTGGTTGCCGGCTACGCCGTCGTCGGGAAGACCAACCTGCACGAGTTCGCCTACGGGATCACTTCCGAGAACGAGCACTTCGGTGATGTGGGGAACCCGCTCGCGGCCGATCGCTACCCGGGAGGCTCGAGCGGCGGGTCGGCGGCCGCGCTTGCGGCGGGGCTCTGCGACGCCGCCCTCGGAACCGACTCCGCCGGCTCGATCCGCATTCCAGCCGCATGCTGCGGAATCGTCGGCTTCAAGCCGACGCACGGACTCGTGCCGATGGACGGCTGCTGGCCGCTCGCGCCGACCTGGGACACCGGTGGGCCGATGGCGCGCGACGTCGCAGGCTGCGCGCGCATGATGGCGGTCCTCGATCCGGGGTTCGAACCGGCCGAGCTCGACCTGGGTTCGCTCCGAGTCGCGGTCGCCTGGCTCGAGGATGCCGACCCCGGCGTGCGGGCACGCGTCTCTGCGGCGGCCGAGCGCTTCCCCAACCGGGACGAGCTCGACTTCCCGCTCATGCCGGGCAACATGGGCTCCGCGTTCGGCTTCGAAGTGGCAGCGGTCCACCGCGACCTCTTCGCGGAGAACGCCAACCGCTACGGGGGCAACGTCCGGCGCAAGGTCGAGGGGGCGCTCTCCGTGTCGGACGCGGACTACGAGGCTGGCGCCGCCGCCCGTGCCCGCTACCGGGTGCAAGCCGCCGAGGCACTCGACGGCTTCGACCTCCTCCTCGTCCCGACGATCGGGACCGTCGCCCCGGCACGGACGATCCCCGAGCCCGAGCTCCGGGCACCGATCCTCCGCTTCACCCAGCCCTTCAACGCGCTGGGCTGGCCGGCCCTCGCGCTTCCGTGCGGACCCGCCGGGGACGGGCTTCCGGCGTCGGTCTCCCTCGTGGGTCGGGCCGAGACTGACGGAATCGTGCTCGGCGCCGGCGCCGTGCTGGAAGCAGCGCTCGAGGGCTGCTAGGGTCCGACGCCTCTTGCGGGGCAGGCTCGCATTCGCGATCGTCACGCTGGCCACCTGCGGGCTCGTCGCGCTCTCGCCTGGTGCCGCGCGCCAGGCAGGCGCCGCGGCCACGTGCGACCCGTTCACGGCCCCCACCTTCCGCGGCGAGGTGCCGACCGGGCGCGACGTGCTCGGCTTCGACCTCGGCTCGCAGGAGGTGACGTCGGCCGAGTCCGACTATTACATCGCAGCCCTCGACGCCGCCAGCCCGCGCGTCGTCTCGGGCGTCTTCGGCCACTCGGTGGAAGGGCGCCCGCTCACCTACGCGATCGTCGGGAAGCCGGAAAACGTCGGCCCCCGAGGGCCTCGCAGCGGTGCAGGCGTCCGCCCGCACGTTGATGGACCCGAACACTCCCGCCTCGACAGCAGCCGCCCTCGCGGCGAGCTCGCCGGAGATCCTCTGGATCGCGGCCAACGTCCACGGGAGCGAGGAGAGCGGGACCGACGCGGCGCTTCGCGTCATGTACGAGCTCGCCGACCGGAGCGACTGCGCCGCTGCTCGCATCCTCGACAACGCCATCGTCGTCCTGCTCCCGATCCAGAACCCGGACGGGCGCGAGGCCGAGCGGCGCCAGAACTCCTACGGGTTCGACATGAACCGCGACTGGTTCGCCCGCACGCAGCCCGAGACCGACTCGAAGGTCGAGCTCGTAAGCGAGTATCCGCCCGTCCTCTTCATCGACGACCACGAGATGGGGACGAACACGTTCTTCTTCCCGCCCAACGCCGACCCGGTCTACCACGAGGTCACGGGTCAGGTACTCGACTGGATCAACAACATCTACGGCGCCTCGATGCAGGCCGAGTTCAAGCGCCAGAAGATCCCGTTCTTCAACGGGCGCACCTACGACTTCTTCGGCGTCTACTACGGCGACACGGTGCCGGCGAACGGCTTCCAGGCCGCCGGGATGACCTTCGAGAAGTACAGCGGCGACAAGATCGCCGTGCGCACGCGCGAGCAGTACGTCGCCCAGTGGACGTCCATCTCGCAGGCCGCCATCAACAAGCAGCGGATCCTGACGGAGTGGCACCAAGCCTGGGTCGACGCGCTCGCCGAGGGACGGGCCGGCCAGCTCGAGCCGAACGGCGTCGTCAATCCGAAGAACGCCATCGAGCAGACCGTCCCGACCGCCCCACTTCGCAACTACTTCATCCGCGCCGACGACCCGGACAAGACGCGCGAGGTGCAGGCGCTCGTCCGCCGCCTGCAGCGGATGGAGGTCGACGTCTTCCGCCTGACCCGGCCGCTCACCGTCACGGACTTCCACCCGTACGGCCGCCCGGTGCGCTCGACGACGCTGCCCACGGGCACCTACTGGATCCCGCTCGCACAGCGCCAGAAGCACTGGGTGCAGGCGATGCTGAACGAGACCACCTATCCGCCGGTCAACTTCTTCTACGACGTCAGCGCCTGGAGCCAGCCGCTGCTCTTCAACGTCTCGGGCGGCTACTCGGGCGCGGCCGTCAATCCCTCGGCGCGCCTCGTCGACCCGCTTCCCCAGCCGCCACCCCCGCGCTACCCGCCGACCTCCCGCGAATCGGGCTTCTGCAGACGTCGGGCAGCACGGCCGCGCGCGAGTCGGCGGGGTGGCTCCGCTACCTCTTCGACCAGGAATGGCACGTCCCGTTCCGGGACGTGACGCCTGCCGAGATCGCCGCAGGCGGACTGGCGACGGTGGACGTCCTCGTCGCGTCGAACGGCAATGCGCAGGTGGCGACCCTGAACCTGGGCAAGCCCGGCAAGGACGCCCTCCGCGCCTGGGTCAACGGCGGCGGGCGCTTCATCGGCCTCCGCGGCGGGACCGAGCTCGCCGCGCGGCTCGGGCTCACGACAGCGCGCCTGCACGCGGCGAGGTCGGACGTGCCGGGCAGCCTCTTCCGGGTGGCCGTCGACCAGTCGAGCCCGCTAGGAGCCGGGGTCGGCCGGTTCGACTGGGCGCTCTACGACTACGACGACGTGATGACGATCGTGGACGGCACCGCGGCGGTCAGCTTCCCGCCATTCGGCAGCGAGGACTTCTTCGTCTCGGGTTTCGCGCGTGGAGAGGACGAGCTCGGCGGGACCACGGCAGTCGCCGACGAGCCTGTCGGCGTTGGACGGCTCGTGCTCTTCACGACCGACCCGAACTATCGGGCCTGGACGCAGGGGATGCAGCGGATCCTCTGGAACGCCCTCTTCGGGCCCGATCCGTGGGCCGGCCGGGCCCCCGACGCGGGCTCCGCCGCCCGCTCCGCCGACGAAGCGGCCGCGATCGCAGCTGCCCAGGCGCTTCCTGACCAGAGCGCCATCCGGCTCAGCGTCCACGCGCGCGACGCGGACGCCACCCAGGCGCTCATCCGGCGCTACACGACGGACTACACGACCGCGAAGGCCACGGGCAAGGTGACGTTCCTGATCGCCAACCCAGACGGCCTCGCAGCCGACGAGCATCCGTTCATCGGCCTGCTCTCGGCAGGACCTCCTCGACGCCCGGATCGGCGTCGTCGCCCTGCGCGTCCCGTAATCAGGCGGCCACGCGCGCGAGACCGCGCACGGCCTCCTCGTAGACCCGGTCGCGACCGAAGATCTCGAGCTGGTCCGAGAGCAGGTCGCTCGAGGAACGGCGCTGCGCCCGCGGCGCGGGCACGTCGTTCCCGTCGATCGTCACCAGCTCGACCTCGCCGGCCGGCTCATGCTCCAGCTCGAGCTCGATGCCGAGGCGCGACTGCAGCCAGCCCCAGAGGAGCAGCGTCTCTCCGCGAGGGCCGGCGATGCGAAGCGAGCTTGCCTCGGCGATCCCCGGCCAAAGGGCGGCACACGACTCCCGCCAGGGCTGCACCTTCGCCCACGCGATGTCGGAGACGGCGATCTTGTCGAAGAGCTCCGGGAGGCGCTCGAAGGTCCCGTCGCAGTCGCTCCACTCATCCGAGTCGAGGACGAGCCGGTCGGCGATCGTCGTCAGCTCCTCGAGCGGCCGCTCCCCGAAGGCGGGCTCTCCGCGCCAGCGGAGGAAGACCGGCAGGTCCGAGATGAGGAGCGGCGTCGCCACGCTGCCGGGTGCCATTGCCCGCGCGCCGCAGAGCCTGAGCGAGACGACCTCGGAGCACACCTGGCCGCCCTGGTCGTCGGAGCGGATGAAGCAGCGTAGGTCGACCTCGCCGTCGAGCTCGTCGCGCGGCTCGTCCGGCCGCGGGAAGAGGAGGATCGTGCGCGACGGATGGCGCTCGCCCATCCCGGCGAGGGTGTCGGTCGCAGCGTCGACCCAGCGCTCGGGCACCCAGGCGATATGGGTCATGACGCTCGTGCGCAGGTTCGGGGCTGCCCCTGGAGCGGTCGCCGCCTCTCGCAGCCGGCCGAGCTCCTGCTCGATCTCGCGGATGGTGACGTTCTCCTTCAGTGCCGCCTCCACGAGCGTCCGTCCCGGTGGATCAGCTCGTCCGCCGAGGCCGGCCCCCACGTCCCCGCCCCGTAGTTGGGGAAGTTCGGCCGGTCGCGCTTCCACGGCGCGACCATCGCGTCCACCAGCGCCCATTGCTCCTCGACCTCGTCCGAGCGGGTGAAGAGGGTTGCGTCCCCGAGCATGCAGTCGAGGATCAGGCGCTCGTACGCCTCGGGGAGCCCCGTTCGGAACGTGCCTCCGTAGAGGAAGTCCATGTGCACGGTGCGGATGGACATGCCCTGGCCCGGGACCTTGGCGCCGACCGCGAGCGAGACGCCCTCGTCCGGCTGGATGTGGACGAGCAGGACGTTCGGCCGCAGCGCGTCCTCGGAGTCGAGCTCGAAGGGCGGATGCGGCGCGCGCTTGAACTGGATCGCGATCGTCGTCTCCCGGCGCGGGAGCCGCTTGCCCGTGCGGATGTAGAACGGCGTGTCCGCCCAGCGCCAGTTGTCCACGTAGAGCTTCGCGGCGACGTAGGTCTCCGTCATCGAGTCCGGAGCGACGCCCTCCTCCTCGCGGTAGCCGCCCACCTCCTCGCCCTCGATGTACCCGGGCCCGTACTGCCCGCGGACGACGTGCTTCGGCCCGGGCGTGTGCAGCGCCTTCAGCACCTTCACCTTCTCGTTCCGTACCGACTCGGCGGTGAAGTCGATCGGCGGCTCCATCGCCGTCAGCGCGACGAGCTGGAGGAGGTGGTTCTGGACGATGTCGCGCACCGCGCCGGCCCGCTCGTAGTAGCCCGCCCGGCCCTCGATGCCGAGCGACTCGGCCACCGTGATCTGGACGTGATCGATGAACTGGCGATTCCAGATCGGCTCGAAGATGCCGTTCGCGAAGCGGAGCACGAGCATGTTCTGGACCGTCTCCTTGCCGAGGTAGTGGTCGATCCGGAAGATCTCCTCCTCGGCGAAGTACTCGTGGACGACGTCGTTCAGGCGCTCGGCGCTCTCGAGGTCGTAGCCGAACGGCTTCTCCACGATCACGCGCGTCCAGCCCTGGGTCGAGCGGCGCTTGCCCATCGCGACCACGATCGACTCGATCGCCGAGGGCGGCACGGCGAGGTAGTAGATGCGGTTGGAGGCCGTCCCGTGGTGCGCGTCCAGCTCGTTCAGGCAGCTGACGACGTGGTCCTCACCGCCGGCGTTCGTGAAGTCCGTCGCGACATAGTGGATCCCGTCGGCGAGCTCGTCCCAGACATCCTGGCGGAACTCGTCGCGCGAGTGGTCGATGATCGCCTGCTTCATCTTCTCCCGGAAGTCGTCGTCGCTCATCTCCGTGCGGGCGACGCCGACGACGCCGAAGCTGGCCGGGAGGAGGTTGCGGACGGCGAGGGCGTAGAGCGCCGGGAAGAGCTTGCGCTGCGTGAGGTCGCCCGAGGCGCCGAAGATCGTGAGCGCACAGGCCTCGGCCATGCGGCGGCGGCGCAGGCCCTCCTCGAGCGGGTTCGGCGCCGCGACCTTCGCGGGCGCGCTCATTCCGTCTTCACCGCATGTCCGCCGAACTGGTTGCGGAGGGCGGCGTTGATCTTCGCGGCGAAGGACTCGTCCTGGCGAGACGCGAAGCGGGCGAAGAGCGCAGCGCTGATCACCGGCGCGGGAACGCTCTCGTTGATCGCCTCCAAGACCGTCCAGCGCCCCTCGCCGGAGTCCTCGACGTAGCCGGCGATGTGCTCGAGGTCGTTGCCCTCAGCCTCGAGCGCGTTGTGCAGGAGCTCGAGGAGCCAGCTGCGCACGACGGAGCCGTACCGCCAGATTCCGGCGATCTCCGTGAGGTCGAGATCGAACTCGGAGGAGTTCATGACGTCGAAGCCCTCCGCGTAGGCCTGCATGAGGCCGTACTCGATCCCGTTGTGCACCATCTTCACGAAGTGCCCGGCGCCCGACGGGCCGACGTGCGCGTAGCCGTCCTCGGGGGCGAGGCTCTTGAACGCAGGCTCGAGGAACGAGACGGCGTCGTCCTGGCCGCCGACCATGAGGCAGTAGCCGTTGGCCAGGCCCCAGATCCCCCCGGACACGCCGGCGTCGATGTAGGCGATGCCGTGCTCCGCGGCCTCGGCGGCGCGCCGCTGCGAGTCGCGGAAGTTCGAGTTCCCGCCGTCCACGAGCACGTCGCCCTTCTCGAGCAGGCCGAGCAGCGTCTGCACCGCCTGGGCCGTCGGATCGCCGGCGGGGATCATGAGCCAGACCGCGCGGCGCGGCTCGAGCTGGCCGACGAGCTCCTCGAGCGTCGAGGCGGTGCCGCCCCCGCTCCTCGCGTATGTCTGCACGACGTGGCCGTCGTTCTCGAGGCGCTTCGTCATGTTGCCGCCCATGCGGCCGAGACCGACCATTGCGAGCTTCACGGCTCTACACCTCCTCGAGATTGATGCGAACGATAGGCCTGCCGCGCTCGCGAAGCGAGGCGAGGTCGCCGTCGGCCTGCGCGCGGATCAGCCTGGCGAAGCCGAACCGACGGCCGGGGATGGCGAGCTCGGCGCCGGGGTCGTCCACGACCTGGATGAACCGGCCCTCCGGCGGTCCGCCCTTGTGCAGCTGGCCGGTGGAATGCAGGTACCTGGGACCGAGCCCGTGCGTGACGACGCAACCGGTCTTCTTCGCGCCCGCGACGAGCGGCTCCAGCTCGGCCTCGCGCGCGGGGTCGACGAACGCTTGGATGCAGATGTAATCGGGCGGCGAGGCGCCGGCGAGCAGCTCGTCGAGACTCGGCCCGTCGGCGGACTCGGGCCCGGCGTCCTCGCCTGCGAGCACCTTGATCGTCCGGTCCTTCGCCTCCTGGACGTTCGGCTGGTCGAACGGGTTGATTCCGATGATCGCCCCCGCGACCGCCGTGGCGAACTCCCAGCGGTAGAGCTCCTGTCCGAGCTCGTAGGGGTCGGTGACGCGGGTCTCCTCTGTCTGCCGGTCGGGACCGTCGGCGGGCTCCGCCACCGGGACCGGGACGAGTCCCTTCCCCTGCTTGCCCGTGGACTCGGCGATCAGCTGCTCGACCCAGAGCCCGAAGCCGCCGGGGATCGGACTGACCTGCACCTTGTCTCGGCCCTCCCGCCATCCGCGGCCGAGGCGCTCGCCGAGCTCCAGGCCGGGGTTGCCCTCGTCGAGGCGGCAGGCCTCCACCATCTCCTCGACGCGGAGGAGCAGGCGTTCGAGGTCGATGCCCATGAGCACGGCGGGAACCATCCCGAAGACCGAGAGCGCCGAGTAGCGGCCGCCGATCGTCGGCTCGCCGGCGAACACCGCGCGGAAGCCGCGCTAGGCGGGCGAGCGTCTCCAGCTCGGAGCCGGGATCCGTGATCGCCGCGAACGACTCGCCGCGGCCCCCGGCCCGATCCCAGAAGAAGTCGAGATGGCAGCGCGTCTCGAGCGTCGTCCCGGACTTCGAGGAGACGACGAAGAGCGTCCGCTCGGGGTCGAGCTCCTCCGCATGCCGCCGGATCGCCGCCGGGATGCGTCGTGTCCAGCACTTCGAAGAGCTGGCTCTCGAAGGTGCGCCGGAGCACCTCGGGCGCGAGGCTCGACCCGCCCATCCCGAGCAGGACGACGCCGTCGAAGTCGCCCGCCGCGCCGGCCGCGAAGCTCCTCGAGCTCGCCGCAGCCGCTCGCGCATGCGCAGCGGCTCGTCGAGCCAGCCGAGCCACCGGTTCTCGTCACGCCCGGTCCAGAGCGTCGCATCGCGCGCCCAGAGGCGCTCGATCAGCTCGGCGGGCGCGAGCGAGGCCAAGGCCCTACGCCGCGACGAGCTCGCTCGACTTCGGCGCGTATGCCCTCGAGGAGCTCCGCGAAGGAGTCGGCGAACTTCTCGACGCCCTCGCGCTCGAGCGTCTCGGTGACGTCGTCGTAGTCGACGCCCGCCTCTCTCGAGGTCGGCGAAGACCTGCCTCGCCTCGTCGATGCCCTGCTCGAGCGTCGAGCCCGACCTCGCCGTGGTCCTGGAAAGCCGGATCGTCTCCTCGGGCATCGTGTTCACGGTCTCGGGCCCGATCAGCTCCTCCACGTACATGACGTCGCGGTATTCGGGGTTCTTCGTCGACGTCGAAGCCCAGAGCGGCCGCTGCGGCGTCGCTCCCTTCGAAGCGAGGAAGTCCCAGCGTGTCGCCGGAGAAGAGCTCCTTGTAGCGCTGGTAGGCGAGCTTCGCGTTCGCGATCGCGAGCTTCCCCTTGAGCTTGTCATGGCCGCCGATCTCGTCGAGGCGCTTGTCGGTCTCGGTGTCGACGCGCGAGACGAAGAAGCTCGCGACCGAGGCGACCGTGGTCGGGTCGCCGCCCCCCGCGACGAGGCGCTCGAGCCCGCGGATGTAGGCGCGCGCGACCTCCTCGTAGCGCTGCAGCGAGAAGATCAGCGTGACGTTGATGGACTTGCCCTTCGCGATCATGTCCTCGATCGCGGGCAGGCCCGGCTTCGTCGCCGGGATCTTCACGAAGAGGTTCGGCTTGTCGACGAGGTCGTGCAGGCGGACGGCCTCGGCCGACGGTCGCCTCGGTGTCGTAGGCGAGGCTCGGGTCGACCTCGAGCGAGACGTAGCCGTCCTTGCCCGAGCCCTCGTCCCAGACCGGCCGCAGGAGGTCGAGCGCCTCGCTCACGTCCCGCACCGCGAGGCGAAGGAAGATCTCCTTCGGGTCGTGCTCCTCCGTGAGCACCTCGCGGAGCTGCTCGTCGTAGGCGTTCCCCGACGAGATCGCCTTCTGGAAGATCGTCGGGTTGGACGTGACGCCGACGACGGCGTCCTCGCTTCATCATCCGCGCGAGCTCTCCCGAGTCAGCAGGTCGCGCGAGAGGTAGTCGATCCAGACGCTCTGGCCAAGCTCGGAGAGCTTGTGCAGCTTGCTCTTTCCAGCCATGTCCTTCCTTTCCTCAGCCGACGCGCTGCCGCTTGCGCAGCAGCGCCTGGGCGCGCGTGACGACGTTCTCCGGTGTGAAGCCGAGCTTCTCGAGGACCGTCGTCCCCGGCGCGGAGGCGCCGAACCGCTCCAGCGAGACGACGTCTCCCTCCTGGCCGACCCACTTCCACCAGCCGAGCCCGACCCCGGCCTCGACGGACGAGCGCGCGCCTCGACGTCGGGCGGGAGCACCGAGTCGCGGTACTCGACGGCTGCTCCTCGAAGAGCTCCCAGCACGGCATGGAGACGACGCGCGTCGCGATGCCCTCGTCCTGCAGCTGCTTCGCCGCCTCGAGCGCGACCCAGACCTCGGAGCCCGTGGCGATGAGGATCAGCTCGGGCGTCCGTTGCCGTTCCGTCCCAGAGGACGTAGGCGCCGCGCTCGACTCCCGCGGCGCGCCGAGCTCCGTGCGGTCGAGCACGGGCAGGTCCTGGCGGCTGAGCGCGAGGCCACCGGGCCGTCCTTGCGCTCGAGCGCGACCTTCCACGCGTACGACGTCTCGTTCGCATCGGCCGGGCGGAAGAACCAGAAGTTCGGGATCGCCCGGAGCGCCATGTAGTGCTCGACCGGCTGGTGGGTCGGGCCGTCCTCGCCGAGGCCGACCGAGTCGTGCGTCCACACCCAGACGACCGGCAGGCCCATGAGCGCCGAGAGGCGAACGGCCGGCCGCATGTAGTCGCTGAAGATGAGGAAGGTCGAGCCGTAGGGCTTGACGATCCCGCCGTGCACGGCGAGGCCGTTGACGATCGCGCCCATCGCGTGCTCGCGGACGCCGAAGGGGATGTTCCGCCCGGCGAAGTCCCGGGCGAAGACGCCCGCGCCGTCGAAGCTCGTCTTCGTCGACTCGACGAGGTCGGCCGCGCCGCCGAGCATCGTCGGCGCGTAGCTCTTGAAGGCCTCCATGACCTTCGCGCCGGCGGCACGCGTGGCCATCTTGCCCTTCTCGGCCGGATCGAACTCGGGCAGCGCATCGTGCCCAGCCGGCTTGAGCTCGCCCGCGAACGCACGGTCCCAGTCCTCGGCCATCGTCGGGATAGCGCGTGCCGCCAGGCCTCCCAGCGCTCGGTGCCACTCGTCCTCGAGCTCCTGGCCCTTGCTCGACGCAGGTTCATGTGCTCGTAGACGCCCTCCGGGACGACGAAGTGCGCGTCGGGGTCGCCAGCCCATGACCTCCTTCGTCGCGCGGACCTCGTCCTCGCCGAGCGGCGCGCCGTGCGCCTTGGCGGTGTCCTGCGCGTGCGGGCGCCGGGTAGGCGATGTGCGCTGCGGACGATGATCGAGCGACGGGCGCTCGTCCTCCTTCTGCGCGTTCGTGAGCGGCGCGCCGAAGCGCGGCGAGGTCGTTGGCGTCGGCCACGTGCTGGACGTGCCAGCCGTAGGCCTCGAAGCGCTTGCCCTTGTCCTCCGAGTCGAAGGAGAGCGCGGTCGTCCCGTCGATCGTGATGCGGTTGTCGTCGTAGAAGAAGATGAGCTTGCCGAGCCCGAAGGCGCCGGCGAGCGAGGCGGCCTCCTGGGAGACGCCCTCCATCAGGTCGCCGTCGGAGGCGATGCCGTAGACGCGGTGGTCGACGACGGTGTGGCCGGGGCGGTTGTAGCGCTGGCCGAGGAACTTCTCCGCCATCGCCATGCCGACCGCGTTCGAGATGCCCTGGCCGAGCGGGCCGGTGGTCGTCTCGATGCCCGGGGTGAGGAAGTGCTCCGGGTGGCCGGGCGTCAGCGACTCCCACTGGCGGAAGCGCTTGATCTCCTCGAGCGCGAGGTCGTAGCCGGTCAGGTGCAGCGGCGGCGTACTGGAGGATGCAGGCGTGGCCGGCGGAGAGGACGAAGCGGTCGCGGTCCGGCCAGTCGGGGTTCGACGGGTTCGTCCCGCAGACGTCGCGGTAGAGGACGTAGGCCACGGGAGCGAGCGCCATCGCGGTCCCCGGATGGCCCGCGTTCGCCTGCTGGACCGCGTCCATCGCGAGCGTGCGAATCGTCTCGATCGAGCAGCTGCTCGACCGTTTTCGTGTCTTTCGCCACGTCACTGCAACCATACCCACATGGCTGTTCTTATCGCGTCCCGCCTGAGAAAGGAGATTGCGGGCGACGCGCTGTTCGACGGCGTGAGCTTCAAGGTCGAGCGGCGCGACCGTCTTGCCCTGGCCGGCCCCAACGGGGCGGGCAAGACGACCCTGCTCCGGATGCTCATGGGCGAGACCCGCTCGACGGCGGCGAGCTCGCCTTCGAGAAGGGAACGCGGGTCGCCCTACACGACCAGCGCCCTCCCCTCGAGCGCGGGTTCTCGCTCCGCGAGTACGTCCTCGACGGCGCCCGTGACCTCGTCGCGGCCGAGGAGGAGCTGGCCGGCTCGAGTCCGCGATGGCCGCCGGCGATCACGGCGCCGACACGCTCTCCGCCTACTCGGCGGCGCAGGCCAGGCTCGAGCACGCGGGCGGCTACGGCTGGCGCGACCACGCGACCTCGGTCGTGCGCGGCCTCGGCTTCTCGGACGACGACTTCGACCGCAGCCTGCGGACGTTCTCCGGCGGCGAGCTGACGCGCGCTTCTCTTGCGCGCGCGCTTGCCGGCGACCCAGACCTGCTCCTCCTCGACGAGCCGACGAACCACCTCGACGTGACGAGCATCGAGTGGCTCGAGCGAGAGCTTCGCGCTCGACGCGGCCGTCATCCTCGTCGCGCACGACCGCTGGTTCCTGGAGGCGGTCACGAACGCGACGCTCGAGCTCGAGGCCGGGAAGGGCGACTATTTCGCGGGCCCGTGGCACGCGTGGCGGCGGGAGAAGGCCGAGCGCGCCGCCCACGCCGCGAAGACCGCCGAGCGGATCTCGGTCGACATCGACCGCCTCGAGCGGTTCGTTGCGCGCTTCCGGTACAAGAAGTCGAAAGCCAAGCAGGCACAGGCGAAGCTGACGCAGATCTCGCGCCTGGAGAAGGAGCGCTCGGGCGCCGGGCCGAGCACGACCTTCTCACCCGCCGCTCGAAGCGGCTCGGGTTCGACTTCGGCGACCCGAAGCGAACCGGCCGAACGTCCTCGAGATCGAGCACGCCGACGTGGGCGTCGCGGACCGCGAGCTGCTCCACGACGTCTCGCTCGTGCTCGAGCGGGGCGAGCACGTCGCGTTCGTCGGCCCGAACGGCAGCGGAAGACCACGCTCCTCGAGCGGATCGTGCCGAGCGACTTCAAGCTCGGCTACGGCGTCGAGCTCGGCTACTTCCCGCAGCAGGAGGTCATCTGGACGAACGCGGGAGCGTCCTCGACTGCATGCAGGCGATGACGGGTTGACGAGGCCGCGCGCGCAGTCGCTCCTCGGGCGCTTCCTCTTCTCCGGCTGGGAGGCGCACGAGAAGCCGGTCACCGCGCTCTCCGGAGGGGAGCGGCGGCGCCTCGCGCTCGCCGTCCTCGTCGCCTCGGGCGCAACTTCCTCGTCCTCGACGAGCCGACGAACCACCTCGACCTCGAGAGCCGGGAGGCGCTCGAGCGCAGCACTGGAGGCCTTCCCCGGAACCGTGTTGATCGTCTCACACGACCGCGCGCTCCTCGACGCGGTCGCGCACCGGACCGGCGGTCGAGGACGGGACCGTGCGCGTCTACGACGGCGGCTGGGCCGACTCCTGCGGGCACGGGAGGAGCGCGAGGCACCGCCTCCCGAGCCCAGGCCGAAGAAAGAGCCGAAGGCCGCGGCGGCCAGGCAGCGCGTCGAGCCACGGAGCCGCTCGAGCTTCTCGAGCGCGAGATCGAGGAGCAGGAGGCGCTCATCGCCCGCATCGAGGGCAAGCCTCGCGGAGGACTGGGGCGATGCCGACACGGTGGCCGCGCACCGCGCGGCCCGCGAGGAGCTGCAGAGCCTGCTCGCCGCGCTGGGAGCGGATGTTGGACGAGGTCGCCGGGCTAGGCGGTCAGTCGCTGTCGAAGGTTGCGATGACCGCCTCGGCCACGACCCGCAACGGCCGGCCGGACGCCTGGCTCGCCTTGCGCAGCCGAACGAACGCGTCGTTCTCGGAGAGCCCCTCGCGCTCCATCAGGATCCCCTTCGCCCGCTCGACGACCTTCCGCGTCGCGAGCGCCTCGGCCAGCGACTCCGCCTCGTCGCGCATCGCCTCGAGCTCCGCGTGGCGCGCCCGCGCAGTCTGGATCGCGGGCAGAAGGTCGGTCTCGCGAAACGGCTTGACGAGGTAGCCGAAGACGCCGGCCTCGACGGCGCGCGCGACCAGCTCCTCCTGGCCGTAGGCCGTGAGCATCACGATCGGGATCGGCCGCTCGGCGAGGATCCGCCGGGCCGCCTCGATCCCGTCCAGCCGCGGCATCTTCACGTCGAGGATGGCGAGGTCGGGCTCGGTCGGCGCGCGCGAGGGCGACCGCCTCCTCGCCGTCGCGCGCCTCGGCGCAGACCTCGTAGCCCCGCGCGCTCGAGGACGTCGCGGAGGTCGAGCCGGATGATCGTCTCGTCCTCGGCGATGAGGATGCGGAGGCGGCGGCGGCTATCGTCCGGCACGGGCTCGTGAGCCTCGCGTGTCACCCGCGCGCGCCCAGGAGGGTTAGGCTGAAGCCATAGGGCCGGGGAGGTGGGTCTCCCAGGTTGTCGACCCGTGAACTCACGGAGGGAACGTGACCTCGGCCGTGAGGCCGGCTTCGCCCGTCAGCGACAACTCGCCATTCAGCTCGTCCTGGACGAGCGCGCGGACGATCGAGAGGCCGGTTCCCTCGCGCCCGGCTCCCACGTGCCGTTGTCGGCGACGGTGAGCCTCACCGCGCCGTTCCGCCGCACGAGCTCGACGTGCACCTCGTCGCCGCCGTGCTCGAGCGCGTTCTGCAGGAGCTCGCTGAACACCAGCGCGAGCGCCGTCGCCCGGTCGCCGTGCAGCTCGATCGACTCGACGTGGGACGCGACGTGCTTCTCGCCGGCGAGGCCCTGGACGATCATCGCCCGGAGGCGCTCCACGAGCTCGCCGAGATCGACGTCATCGTCGCGCCGCTCGGTCAAGCACCTCGTGCACCGCCGCGATGGCGAGGATGCGGTTCACGGAGTCGGAGAGCGCCTTCTCGGCATCGGCCCCGGCGCGCGGGCCTGGAGCCGGAGCAGCGAGGCCACGGTCTGGAGATTGTTCTTCACCCGGTGGTGGATCTCCTGGGCGACGACTCCGCGCATGACCGCGCGCCCGTGCTCGAGCGCGACGGCCGCATGCCGCGCGATCGAGGCGAGCAGCCGCTCCTCCTCTGCGTGAAAGGGTGTCGCGGTCGCAGACGAGCTCGCCCACCTCCGGCCGCGCCAACGCAGCGGGAACGCGACCGCGTGGGTGCCTGCGCGTCCTTCCGGCCAGGCGATCGTGCCGTCCTCGAGCACGAGCGCCGCGCCGGTCGCGCCAACGGCGTCCATCGTCGTCTTCACGATCGCCTCGAGCGATTCCTCGAGATAGAGCGACTCGGAGACAGCCTCCGAGATCGAGGCGAGCGCTTCGAGCTCGGCGACCCGGCGCTGCGCGTGCTCGTAGAGCTTGGCGTTCTCGATCGCCTGCGCGACCTGGCCCGCGATCGCCATCAGCAGGTCGACCTCGTCGGGCCCGAAGTCGCGGGGAGTCTCGGTGCGGACGTTGAGGGCACCCTCGAGCCGCTCCCTGGCCGAGGATAGGAACGGCCAGGATCGACTCGTACTGCTCCTCGCGCAGGTTCGGGAAGCTCTTGAAGCGCGGGTCGAGATGGGCCGCCCTCGGGATCATCACCGGCGCGCGCTCGGCGGCCGCGGCGCCCGTGATCCCCTCTCCGGGCCGCATCTTCGGCACCTGCGTCATCTCCTCGACCCTCGTGCCGTAGGACGCGCGCAGGACGAGCTCGTTGGCGCCTCGTCGTAGAGATAGACGAAGCATGCGTCGGTCTCGAGAGCCTCCGCGACCTTGTGCGCGATCAGCTGCGAAGACCTCGTCGAGGTCGAGGGTCGAGTTGACCGCGGCGATCGTCTCGGTCAGAAGCCGCAGATGCCGGGCGGAACGGTCCACGAACCAAGCTTAAGCAGCCGATTGCGACTCCGATAACGAGTCCGTGAGTCTCACGCCGGCGCCAGCAGGTCGCCCCGCTTCGTCCTGCGCTTTGCCATCTACAGCGCGATCGCGCTGCTCTTGGCGGGCGCCGGGATTCTGTGGTTGCGCGGCACGCAGCGGAGTCCCGCTCCGAGCGGGAGGCGCTCGAGCGCGCCCAGACCACGCGATGCTCGTCGCGACCGCTTCCAGCGCTCCGACTTCGAGGGCCCCGTGGACGCGACTCGCCGCGCCGAGCTCGACCACATCTTCAGCCACGTGATCGGCGGCGAGGTCGTGCGCGTGAAGCTCTGGTCGGAGGACGGGACGATCACGTACTCCAACGACCCGACGCTGATCGGCTACGAGAATCCGAAGGACGGGCTCGTGGACGCGTCTGGCCGGGACGCGAAATCCGAAGTCGGCCGCCTCAACGACGAGGGAGGAACGGGCGAGAACATCAAGGCACTCTCAGCGTACGCTCCGGTGCGACCGGACGACTCCGCCGAGCCGGTCGGCGCCTCGAGCTCTACACGGACTTCGACGAGGTGAACGCCGACGCGATGGAGACGGTGAAGCCCGTCGCCAATCGCTCTGGCCCTCGCGCTGCTCCTCCTCTACGCATCCCTCTTCCCGATTCTGCGCCAGGTGACAGGCGCACTCGAGGCCCGGACGGGCGGCTGCAGCAACAGAGCGACGAGCTCGAGGAGGACGATCGCGGAGCGAAGCAGGCGCTCACGAGCCTGCGGAAGCGGATGCGCGCTACCGCGCGCTCGTCGAGCAGCTCCCGCTCGTCAGCTACGTCAGCTCGATCGACAACCCCGGCCTCTCCACCGTCGCCCGCAGCTCGAGCACCTGCTCGGCTTCACGCCGGAGGAATGGCTCTCAACGCCCGGCCTCTTCTGGGACGTGATCCATCCGGACGATGCCGAGCGCGTCCACAAGGAGCACCTCATCGGTATGCGAACTCGAGACCTTCTCGACCCAGTACCGCCTGCGAGCCAAGAACGGCCGGGTCATCTGGGTGGAGGACCAGATCCGGGTCATCCATGACGGCGACGGCAATCCGGCGTTGGCGCAGGGATTCCTGATCGACATCACCGCCCGCAAGAACAGCGACCTCGCGCTGACGGAGAGCGAGGCCCGGTTCCTGCGGCTCGTCGGGAACATCCCGGGCGCGGTCTTCCGCTGCGACATCGACTCCGACTGGACCATGGAGTTCCTGAGCGACGCGATCGATGAGCTCGTCGGCTATCCCTCATCAACTTCATCGACAACCGCGTCCGAACGTACGCAGGCGTCGTCCACCCCGAGGGCACGCGTCTGGAGGCGGAAGTCGCCTCCTCTGTCGAGAGCGAAAGGCCGTACACGACGGACTACCGCGTTATCCACCGCGACGGGACGGTTCGCTACGTCATCGAGCAGGGGCAGGCCGTGACCGCTGCGGACGGGCGTGTTCGTCTCGACGGTGCGATCTTCGACGTGACGGACCGGCGCCTCGGAGAGCCGAGCGCCTCAAGCTCGCCGCGATCGTGGAGTCGTCCGACGACGCGATCACGTCCGCCGACCTCGACGGCATCGTGACGAGCTGGAACAAGGGCGCCGAGCGAATGTTCGGCTACACGGCAGAAGAGATGGTCGGACGATCGGGCTCGGTCCTCGTCCCGGAAGGGGAGACGACGGATTCGAGTCGAGCGGATAGCGTCGGTCGATCGAGTTGGGCGAGGGCCGCTTCGAAGTCATCGCGAAGACGCAAGGACGGAACACCGATCGAGTCGCGGTGACAATGTCCGCGGTTCGCAACAGCGGCGGCGAGGTCGTCGCGGTGGCCGCAATCGCACAGGACATCACCGACCGCAAGCGCGGCTGGAACAGGAGCGGGAGGAGTTCACGCGCGAGCTCGAGGTGAGGAACGAGCGGCTGCTCGAGCTCGATCACCTGAAGGACGAGTTCGTCGCGCTCGTCTCGCACGAGCTGCGCACGCCGCTGACCTCGATCCGCGGCTACCTCGAGCTCGTCCTCGACGGCGAGGCAGGCAGGTGACGGACGAGCAGCGCCAGTTCCTCGGCGTCGTGGAGCGAAACGCAACCGGCTGCTCGACCTTGTCGGCGACCTGCTCTTCCTCGCGCCAGATCGAGGCGGGAAGCTCTCCTTGGAGGTCGGCGCAGTGGACCTCGCAGCGGTGGCAGCCGAGTCGGTCGAGACCGCGCGGCCGCTTGCCGAGGAAAGGGAGATCACAGCTGACGCTCGCGACAGTCCGCTCCCGCTCCTCGCCGGCGACCGCGCGCGGATCGGCAGCTCCTCGACAACCTGGTCTCCAACGCAGTCAAGTTCACGCCCCAAGGCGGCCGGGTGGACGTACGCGCGAACTCGCGCGCGAAAAGCCGTTCTCGAAGTGCGGGACACCGGCATGGGAATCGCCGCAGAGGAGCAGGAGCACGTCTTCGAGCGCTTCTTCCGGACCTCGCGGGCGACCGAGCAGGCTATTCAAGGAACCGGGCTCGGGCTGGCGATCTCCAAAGCGATCGTGCACGCCCACGGCGGCCGGATCACGCTCGCGAGCAACGAGGGCGAGGGCGCGACGTTCCGCGTCGCGATCCCGATCCGAGCGGCTGCAGCCGGCAGGCCCGCGCAGGAGGAGATCGCCTCGTGAGCCAGCGCGCTCGTCCTGGTCGCCGACGACGACCTCGACATCCTGAACCTCGTCACACTTCGCCTCGAGCGGGACGGCTACGAGGTGCTCGGCGCGCGGGACGGCGAGGGCGCCCTCGAACAGGCCTTCGAGCGGGCCCCGGACCTCGCGCTGATCGACGTCTCGATGCCGAAGCTCGACGGCTACGAGGTGACCGAGCGCCTTCGGCAGCACGAGCCGACACGGGCGATCCCGATCATCCTGCTCACCGCGCGCGTTCAGGACGCCGATGTGGAGCGCGGGAAAGAAGCGGGTGCCGACGACTACGTGAAGAAGCCGTTCACCACCGACAGCTGCGCTGCGGGTTCAGCCGGCCCTGGGCCGGTAGCGGTACCCGAAGCCGCGCACGGTCTCGATCAGGGACTCCTCGGCCCCCGCCTCGGCGAGCTTCTGGCGCAGGTAGCCGACGTAGAGCTTCGCGCGGGCCCGCGAGCCGCTGAGCGCATCGCCCCACACGAGCTCGAGAAGCTGTTCATGGGAGAGCACCTGGTTCGGGTGGCGGACGAAGACGGTCAGGAGCTTGAACTCGAGCGGCGTCAGGAGGGCCTTGTTCTCGCCGACGGTGACCTCGCGCTGCGTGAAGTCGATCGTCACGAGCCCGTCGCCGTAGGTCGTCGGCTCCTCGCTCCGCGGGCCCGACCGCCGTAGCAGGGCCTCGACACGCGCGAGCAGCTCCTGGCGCCCGAACGGCTTCGTCACGTAGTCGTCTGCCCCGCCCTTGAGGCCGCGTACCTTCTCGAGCTCGCCCGCGCGCGCGGTCAACATCATCACCGGCACTTCGCTCAGGTCGCGGATCCGCTCCAGCGTCTGCCACCCGTCCAGCTCCGGCATCGAGACGTCCAGAAGGACGAGATCGGGCGGCGACGCGTAGAACTCGCGCAGGCCGGCCTTGCCGCTCTCGGCCTCGGAGACGTCGTACCCGCGCGCGACAGGAGCTCGCGAAGGAGCCCGCGGATGTCGCTGTCGTCGTCCACGACGAGGATCCGGCTTCGCTTCATACCCGTTCCATACCAGATGCAGCCGACATTCGACCGCCCTCGGACGATGGTGAGAACGTGGCACGAGTGCTCATTTGCGAGCCCCATCCCGAAGTGCGGGAGCTTCTGAGCCGCATCGTTTCCCGAATGGGCCACGAGGCCGTGCTCGACGACGCCGCGCTCTGCGTCGTCGAAGCGATCGTCCTCGAGCCGGCGCACGCGCCCTCCGTCGAGCGCGCGCAGGCCTTTCGCGCAGCCCAGACGGCGCTCCGCTGATCTGCGCGAGCATCGACCTCCCGAACAGCGGGACCAGCGGCTGGAACCCGTGGCGTACCTGGTCAAGCCCTTCGCGCTGCCGGAAATCCAGGCCGCGCTGACGCTCGCACTCGACGGCGAACCGTCCCAGCCGGCCCTCCGGCTACGGCGCCTGGGGCGGGGCTGGGAAAGGGGCGTGAGCGGCCTGCAGTCAGCGTCGTTCCAGGGACTGACCACGAGCCTCTCTCGATGGAAGAGGCTCGCAGTCGGCCGTCAGTCAGTCCCCCGCTTCACGAGGAAGCGGCGACACCGCCGGTGATCATACGTCCCCGAGGGAGCGCTTACAACACGCCCAGGTAGTTCTCCATCTCCCACGGCGTCAGCTGCACGCGGTAGTCGTCCCACTCCTGCCGCTTCAGCTTCACGTAGTCATCGAAGACGTGGTCGCCGAGCGCCTTCGCGCGAGCTCGGAGCCCGCGAGCTCGTCGATCGCCTCCCCCAGGGTCTCGGGCAGCGCGACGATGCCGCGCGCCTTGCGGTCCTCGGCGGAGAGCTTGTAGAGGTTCTGCTCCATCGGCTCGGGCAGCTCGTAGCCCTGCTCGATTCCCTCCAGCCCGGCGTGCAGAAGCGCGGCGAAGGTCAGGTACGGGTTGCAGGCCGGATCGGGGCAGCGGATCTCGGCCCGGGTCGCCTGCTCGTTGCCCGGCTTGTAGAGCGGGATGCGGATCAGCGCGGAGCGGTTGCGGCGCGACCAGGCGACGTAGACCGGTGCCTCGTAGCCCGGCACGAGCCGCTTGTAGGAGTTCACCCACTGCGCGAAGACGGCGCGAGATCTCGCGCGCGTGGCGGAGCTGGCCGGCGATGAACGCCTTCGCCGACCTCGGAGAGGTGCCACTCGTCGTCCGGCGTCGAAGAAAGCGTTCTTCCCGTCCGCGAAAAGGGACTGGTGGGTGTGCATGCCGGAGCCGTTCTCGCCGAAGAGCGGCTTCGGCATGAAGGTCGCGTGGTAGCCGGCCTTCTTCGCGATCTCCTTGACCACGAGCCGGTAGGTGACCGTATGGTCGGCCATGTCGAGCGCGGAGGCGTAGCGCATGTCGATCTCGTGCTGGGAAGGCCCGACCTCGTGGTGGACGTACTCGATCGGGATGCCCATGGACTCGAGCGCCTTGACCGTGTCGTGACGAAGGTCGCTCGCGGCGTCCATCGTCGTCATGGCGAAGTAGCCGCCCTCGTCGAGGGTCTCCGTGCCCTGGTCGTCCTTGAAGAGGAAGTACTCGAGCTCGGGGCCGACGTTGAACGTGTCGAAGCCGAGCGAGCGCATGCGCTCGAGCGCGCGCCGCAGGACGTGGCGCGGGTCGCCGTCGTAGGGCTCGCCGTCCGGCGTGACGACGTCGCAGATCATCCGCGCGACGCGGACGGCGCCGTTCGGCATGAGCTGGAAGGTCGTCGGGTCGGGGATCGCGACCATGTCGGACTCCTCGATGCGTTGAACCCGGTGATGGACGAGCCGTCGAAGCCCATCCCGTCGTCGAGCGCGCCCTCGAGCTCCGCCGGGGTGATGGAGAAGCTCTTCAGGTGGCCCTCGATGTCGGTGAACCAGAGGTGGATGAACTTGACGCTCTGCTCGTTCACCTCGCGCAGCACCCGCTCGCGCTCGGTCGGCGCGCTCTTCGCCCGGCCCTTCCGCTCGACTGTCGCCATTCGCTTCCTCCTTTAAATGCAAAGAGCCCCGGACGGGAACGTCCGAGGCCGCGTCGCCTATCGTACTCTCGAAGCATAGACGACGTGCGTGTCGTCCGCACCCCGTTCTAGCCTCCTCGTCAGTCGGACGCCGACGGCGGCACCCGGCAAAGGCACTGGAGCCTCGGAGTCCTCGCGACCCGGGGCTCTCGTCGTTTCGGAGCGAAAGGAGAGGCCCGATGGAGCAGATCGCCGAGAAGCACTACCTGGCCAACGGAACACGGCCGCAGGCCGACGATGCACTGTCGTGGGCGCAGGAGACGAAGGCGAAGATGGTCGACCTGAAGTTCTGCGACCTCCTCGGCGCCTGGCAGCACATGACGGTCCCGTGCGGGCGCTCGACGAGGCGGCCTTCACCGAGGGAATCGGCTTCGACGGCTCCTCCATCCGCGGCTGGCAGGGCATCGCGGAGAGCGACATGCTCCTCATGCCCGACCCGGCCTCCGCGGTCATCGACCCCTTCGCAGCCGAGCCCACTCTTTCGCTCATCTGCGAGATCGCCGATCCGGTCACGCGGGAGCCCTACCACCGCGACCCGCGGCGAATCGCCCGCCGGGCCGAGGAGCACCTCTTCTCACGGGCATCGCGGACACGGCGTACTTCGGCCCAGAGTGCGAGTTCTTCGTCTTCGACGAGGTCTCGTTCGCGCTCGACGTCAACGCGTCGCACTACGCCGTCGACTCCGCAGAGGGCCACTGGAACTCCGGCAAGCCAGGGCTCGGCTACACGGTGCGGGAGAAGGAGGGCTACTTCCCGCCGGGTCCGCACGACACGCTCGCCGACCTGCGCACGCAGATGGTGCTCGTCCTCGAGCAGCCTAGGAATCGAGTGCGAGTCACACCACCACGAGGTCGCGTCAGGTGGCCAGTGCGAGATCGACCTCCGCTACCAGCCACTGACGCGCATGGCCGACCAGGTGCTGACCTACAAGTACGTCGTCCGCAACGTGGCCCGCGCCGCCGGGAAGAGCGTCACCTTCATGCCGAAGCCGCTCTTCGGCGACAACGGCTCGGGCATGCACACCCACCAGTCCCTCTGGCTGGAGGGCACGCCGCTCATGGCGGACAAGTCCGGCTACGCGGGACTGTCCAAGCTCGCCCGTCAGTACCTCGGCGGGATCCTCATGCACGCCCCGCGCCCTCCTCGCCTTCTGTGCGCCGACGACGAACTCCTATCGCCGGCTCGTGCCCGGCTACGAGGCGCCCGTCAACCTCGTCTATTCCCAGCGCAACCGGTCGGCGGCCATCCGCATCCCGATGTACTCGGCGGCGGCGAAGGCGAAGCGCATCGAGTTTCGCTGCCCAGACGCGACGGCGAACCCGTACCTCGCGTTCGCGGCGATGCTCATGGCCGGCCTCGACGGCATCGAGAACGACCTCGATCCCGGCTCTCCCGCCGACTACGACCTCTTCGACGATCCTTCGCAGCGGATCGCGCAGGTTCCGGGGTCGCTCGCCGAGGCGCTCGACGCGCTCGAGTCCGACCACGCCTTCCTCACGCGCGGCGGCGTCTTCAGCGAGGACATCATTCGCACGTGGATCGACTACAAGCGCGTCAACGAGGTGGACCCGGTCCGGCTCCGGCCGCACCCGGCCGAGTTCGAGCTCTACTACGACGCCTGAGCCTCGCTCCACCTCCTGGGCGCTCTGGATGAGGTCTTCAGGCTTGCCGAGGTCGGGCTTGACCCGGCCGAGCCAGCCGACCAGAGCGTCTAGGCGGCCGCCGTGGAGGTGCCGAACGCCGTCAGGTAGGGCTGCCAGACGTCGGGGACCCTCGGCGCCGAGAGGGTCACGAAGAGCGACGGCGATGGCGGCTTCGGCGTCGCGATCAGGCGCATTTCGACCTCGTCGAGCAGGCGGTTCCCCTTCTTGAGGTTGCACGGGGCGCAGGAGGTGACGACGTTCTCCCAGACGGAGTCGCCTCCCCTGCTCCTCGGGACCACGTGATCGAGCGTGAGCTTCCCCGTCGACCCGCAGTACTGGCAGCGCCAGTCGTCGCGGGCGAAGAGCGCCCTGCGGGAGATCTTTCGCTTGATCGCGCGCGGGACGCGGACGTACTGGACGAGGCGGATCACATGCGGCCAACGAAATGTGTCGCTCGCCGAGCGGAGCGGCCTGGGCAGGTCTTCGAGCACCTCGGCCTTGCCCTTGAACACGAGCACGTGGGCGCGCCGCACCGAACAGACGTTGAGCGGCTCGTAACTCGCGTTCAGGACGAGTACCTGCTGCACCGCCCCAAATCGTAACTAAGAGGCGCTCTCAGGCAGGTCCAGCTGGAGCAGGTCGGTGCCGGCCTGCGTGAAGCCCCTGCCGCTGTAGAACTCGAGCGCGCGGTGGTTCTCGGCCTCGACGACGACCTGCAGCTTCACCGCGTGCTCGGCGATGGCGTAGCCCTCCGCCCACTCGAGCAGCTGTCGGCCGACTCCCTCAGCCTCGTGCTCGGGACTCACGAAGAGCTGATCGATGCAGACGGCGTCGCCCTCGCGCTCGAGGGCGACATAGCCCGCGAGCGCACCCTCGATCTCGGCGACGAAGACGGTCTCCCGCTCGAGGACGGACAACGTGCGGCGGTCGGCGCCGCGATCGAGGCTCGCGAGGCCGAACAGCAGCGGCTCGTCCTCGTCCCGGAACGGTCGGATCTCAGCCTTGTGGTACGTCACGGTTCGAGCCTAGCTACTAGTACGTCATCGCGCGGTCGACCGCCTGCTGCTCCTCCGGGGAGAGGGCGACCGACGCACGGCCACGGTCGAGCTCCTTGACATAGATCCTCGCGTAGTCGCGGCCCTGGATCGCACTCACGACGACACCTGAGCGTGCTGCGTCGAGGAAGGCGAGCGAGGCCGACTGGTGCCCGCCCGCGTCCTCGTAGGCGTCGTAGCGGACGATCGACGTGTGCGAGAGGCAGCCGTCCACGCGCTTGTCGATCCGCGACAGCCCCGCGGCGACCTCGTCCACGGCTCGATGAAGGTCGTCGATCCGCGCCTGGAGCGAGACGGCGAAGTCGACGAGATCGTCAGTGCCGCGGCCGATCATCACCTTCTGCGCCTGCCGGACCTGGCGCAGCTGAAGGTAGAAGGCGACGGCGAGCACGAGCGCGACGACGGACAGCGCAGCGGCGCCGATGGCGATCCAAGCGGCGGTGGACAGGTCGGACGCCCCTACCCGAGGGAGAAGATGACCGGATACTCGTAGCTGTTGTTGCCGGTGTTCGTCTCACCCGAGACGGGCTCGACGCTCACCTGGACGACCACCCGCGTCCCAAAGCTCGGAGGCGGAAGCTGCGAGAAGACCACGGTCTTCGTCTCGCCCACGTTGATGACCGGAATTGTCTGCTCTCTACGGACGACCGGGCTCTGCTTGATCGTCAGGGTGACTCGCACCTGCGTCTCCTGGAAGTCGCCGGAGTTCTTCACGTTCACCTGGAACGAGAGGCGGTCGGACGCCTGCACGGTGTTGTCCTGGGACGTCGACAGGCGCTGGTTCCCCGGCTGCACGACCACGCTCGTGATCTGCGTCCCGTGCAGGCCACCGGCCTGCGGGGCTCTGGGTGAGCCGGTCGACCGTCTGCTTCCAGAAGGACGGGCTACCGAAGTCCGGGTTCGTGACGAACACGGAGTCGGGGACGGGCACGCCCGTGACGCCCTCGTTGTTCATCGCGGCCTGAGATCCCTGCTGGAAGAGGTCCTGGTAGACGACGTCGCTCGTGATCAGGCGCTGCGCCTGCGTGGCGAGCCGCTGGCCGGAGGCTGAGGTGCTCGGAGTCCCCTGGACGCCGGCGAAGGCGGAGTCCAGGCCGTTGAGGCCGCTGACGCGGAACTGCATCGCCTCCACGAGGTTCTGCTGCTCGTTCGCGGAGCGGGCCGGGAGGAGTGAGCTTGCTCGCGTTCGCCACGATCTGCGCCTGCTGCTGGCTGAGGCCGGCGAGCTGGGAGCGAAGCTCGCTGAGCTTGATGTTCGGAGTGGTCAGGAGCGTGTTCAGCTGCTTGCCCACCTGCGCGGACTCGGATGCGGGGCCGGCGGCGGCCTCCATGTAGCTCTTGTACTTCGTCCTTCGGGTCACCGCGACAGTTGTTCACCCAGAAGACGAGGACGACGGCGAGCAGGATCGCGCCCGCGATCAGGAGCCCGAGGCGGAGGAAGGACGGAGGCGGCCCTCCGGGCGGCCGCGTCGGCATCTTCCGCCGCTTGGGCGGAGGCGTGCCTTCGCGTTCGCTGCGACTCGACGGTCGGAGGCTCGTCGAAGAAGTCGAACTCGATGTCTGGTTGGGGATCGGGGCGCTCGCGCTCGGACATGACCGCGAAAATGGGGGCCGGAGAGAGGCCCGAGTCTAGCATCGGGCCCGGATTTGCAGGAGTTTGCGGCCGAAAAGCCAAGAGGCGAGGGCCGTGGAGCACGCCGTCGCTCTCCACCACGATCATCTCGTCCTCGGGCGATTCCGACCCCTGCGGCCGCTCGGCAGCGGAGGTTCGGGCTCGGTCTGGCTCGTGAGGGACGAACGGTCCGCACGCGACGTCGCGCTCAAGGTCGTCCCTCGAGAAGGCAAGGCCGGGTCGCGGGCTGAGCGGGAGGTGGAGGCCGCGGCCCGGCTTCGCCACCCGCGCTGTCTGCGGGCGCTCGCGCTCGAGCGCGACGACGAGCACGTCTACGTCGCCTACGAGTACGTCGCCGGGAAGACGCTGCGCCAGTGCCTCCGGGACGGCGAGCTCGATGACGCCGCCTCGGTCGAGGTCGGCGCGCAGGTGCTCGAGGCCCTCGCGCACGCGCACGGCAAGAAAGTCCTCCACCGCGATGTCAAGCCTGGAAACGTCATGGTCGAGGAGGGCGAGCCGCTCTCCGTGCGCCTCCTCGACTTCGGCCTCGCGCAACTCGAGGAGGCAGAGACGCTGACCGCCGCCGGAGACGTCCCCGGGACGCTCGCCTACATCGCCCCCGAGCGCCTGGCCGGGCGCGAGGCGAACGGTGCCGCAGACGTCTGGTCGGTGGGCGTCCTCGTGTGGGAAGCACTCGCCGGCAGGCATCCGTTCTCGTCGTTCTCTCCTCTGGAGACCGCCCGCCGCGTGCAGGAAGGCGCACCGCCGCTCGCATCGCTTCGGCCCGACCTGCCGCGCGCCCTGACCGCGGCGGTCGACCGCATGCTTGACCCCGACCCCGTGCGCCGCCCCGCCGCCAAGGAGGCTGCGGCGCGCCTCAGGGCCGCCTGGAGCGAGATGGCCGAGCGCCCGCGCGCGCTCACGTCCCGGGCGACGCTCGCCGAGCGGGCAGGGCATGCAGGCCTCGCAGCCGTCCTCGCGGGCGGCGCGGCCTGGCTCCTCCCTTTCTTCCCCGCCGGCTGGCCGCTTCTCCTGGGCGCGCTCACCGCGCTCGCAGCCCTGGCGAACCCCACAGCCGGCCTCGCTCTCGCCCTGGCCGTCCCGATCCTTCCGATCGGGAACGCCTCGCTCGGCCTCGCGCTCGTCTACGCGGCGCTCGCTGCTGCCTGGCTCCTCCTCTTCTGGCGCGACCCGCGCTCGAGCCTTCTCTTCCTCCTCGGGCCCGCGCTCGCGCCCTTCCAGGCGCTCGCGCTCATGCCCGTGCTCGTCTTGCGCGTTCAGGGCGTCGTGCGCCGCGCAGCGCTGAGCGCGGCTGCCGTGCTGGCGGCCGCCGCGGTCGCCGGCATCCGCGCGGAGGAGGTGCTCGGCCTGCATGCGACCTCGTCTCCGGGCGAAGCGTTCGGCGCGCTTACGACCTATCTCGGCTCGAGGCCCGAGGTCTGGATCGTGGCCATGGTGCTCGCGGGAGCGGCGGCGGCGGCCCCGTTCGCCCGCAGCCGGGGCCGCTGGGGGATCGCGGTCTGGGGCGCCGCCTTCCTCGCCGCCGCGCTGATCGCGCCCCAAGGCACGGTAAGCGCGTTTCCGCTCGTGCTCTGGGTCTGGGTCGCCGCCGGGGTGCTCGCAGTGCCTCTCTTCCGCGCGCGTTAGAGTCGCGCGTCAGGGCACAATGCCCCCATGAGCGTTCTGCGGAGCATCGAGCACCGCATCGAATCACTCGTGGAGGGAGTGTTCGGGCGGGCCTTCCGGTCGAACGTCCAACCGGTGGAGCTGGCGCGCAAGCTGGCGAAGGAGATGGACGAGCACAAGACCGTCTCGATCTCGCGCGTCTACGTGCCGAACGAGTACGTGCTCTACCTCTCGCCCGGCGACCGCAAGCAGTTCGCGAGCTACGAGACCTCCCTCCTGACCGAGCTCGGGGACTATCTCTCCGAGCACGCCCGCCGCGAGGGTTACTCGCTCCTCGCTCCGCCGAAGGTGCTCATGGAGGAGGACGGTGACCTCGAGATCGGCGAGTTCGGCATCGCCACCCGGCTCGTCCAGCCCCAGCGCGCCGAGCGCGAGCCCGTTTCGGCGCCGGTGGTTCCGACCCCGCCGCCGAGCGCCACGAAGGTCTTCACGCCGCCGGTCCCACCGCCGAGCGCGACCGCCTCGGTCTCGGCCGAAGAGGCGCAGGAGCTCGGGCTCGCGCACGAGCCGCGCGCCCGCCTGAACGTGGCCGGGAAGCCGTACGAACTCTCGCGTGACGTGGTCGTGCTCGGCCGCTCTCGTGAGTGCGACATCACGCTCGACGATACAAACGTCTCCCGCCGCCACGCCGAGATCCGCCGCGAGAACGGCAGCTGGTGGATCGTCGACCTCGGCTCCACGAACGGCGTCGAGGTCAACGGCAAGCGCATCGACCGCGCGCAGCTCGAGCACGACGACCGGATCCTGCTCGGCCGCACCGAGGTCACGTTCGAGACGGGATGAACGTCGAGCCCATCCTCCTGGCCCTCCAGGCGGCGTTCCTCGTCCTCCTCTACGTCTTCATCTGGCGCGTCGTCCGGGCGGCCGGGAAGGACATGCAGGTCGCGCCCCAGGAGAGCTTCGTCATGGCGCCCTCCCAGCTCGCGGCCGAGCACGGGCTGGCCGACCCCGGGCGTTTCGTCGTCGAGCGGAGCAAGGCGGTCGCCGCCGGGAAGGCTTTCGAAGCCGGTCCGGTGCCGGTCACCGTCGGCCGCGCGGACGACAACACGATCGCTCTCGACGGCGACGAGTTCGCGAGCGGCCACCACGCGCGGATCGAATCCCAGCTCGACGGGGTATGGATCCTCGATCTCGGGTCGACCAACGGCACGTTCGTCAACGGGGAGCGCGTTCAGGGCCGCCGCCAGCTGCACCGCGGCGACCTCGTCCAGATCGGGGACACCGAGCTGAGGTTCGAGCGATGAAGGTCTCCGACAGCGCAGGGTTCACCGATCCGGGCCGGAAACGGCGGCGGAACGAGGACTCCTTCGTCATCGACCCGCCGCTCTTCGCGGTCGCCGACGGGATGGGCGGCGCCCAGGCGGGCGAGGTCGCGTCGCGCCTGGCGGCGGCCGCCTTCCGAGAGTTCCACGACGCCGACCGGCTCGAGCCCGAGGAACGGCTCGTCGCCATCATCCAGGAGGCGAACCGGCGGATCTACGAGCGCGCCTCGGGCGACGCGCAGGTCTCGGGGATGGGGACGACGATCACCGCGGCGCTCGCCGGAGACGACGTGCTCGCCATCGGCCACGTGGGCGACTCGCGCGCGTACCGCCTGCGCGCCGGGCGCTTCGAGCAGCTGACCGAGGATCACTCCCTCGTCGCCGATCTCGTCCGGAGCGGACGGCTCACGCCGGAGGAGGCGGACACGCATCCACAGCGGTCCGTGATCACGCGCGCGCTCGGAACCGACCCCGAGGTGGACGTCGACACGTTCTCGGTCGCGGTCGAGAACGGCGATCTCTTCCTCCTCTGTTCGGACGGGCTGACGACGATGGTGGCGGACGACGACGATCCGGAAGCTCCTGACCGACGCCCGCGACCTCGAACAGGCCGGCAAGGGGCTCGTGAAGGCGGCGAACCACGCGGGCGGCGAGGACAACATCACGGTGGTCCTGTTCCGCCTCGCCGGCGGCCGGAGCGAGATCGAGGACACGGTCGTCGCCTCCGGGAACGGCCGCGGCCAGGACGAGGACCTCGAGGACACTCTCACGGGCCTCGAGCCTCCCGTCGCCGCTGCTGCGGCCCAGACCGCCGTCATCGAGCGCGAATGGGGCCCGCCCGTCGACGAGGAGGAGCCCGCCCCGCCGCCTGCGTCCATGCCGGCGTCGGAGCCGCGCTGGGGCCGCCGGGCGATTCTCGCGGCGCTCTGCCTCGCCTTCGTGGCCGCGATCTTCGCGGCTGCCTTCTGGGCGCTCTCGCGCGCGAACTTCATCGGCGTGGACGAGGACGGCAACGTCGCCGTCTACCAGGGCGTTCCATGGGACCTCGGCGCCGGCGATCCACCTCTACCGGGCGCGCTACGTGAGCCAGCTCCAGGCGGTGCAGCTCACGCAGGCGGAGCGCGAGGCGCTCTTCGACCACTCGCTCGTGGCCTACGACACCGCGCGCGACCGCCTCGCCCCGTACGAGCAGGAGGCCACGCCTTAGTGCCTCCCCCGGCAATCGGGGCCATCACGTCTTGCGGCTGCAAGGCCGCGAGGATCCGCGTCCTCGGTCGCCGATGTATCACCAATACATCGGCTGCCTGTGTCCTTGATCCGCGGGCATTTCGCTCGCCAGACGCGGGGCCCGATAACCGGAGGAGACATTGACCCTCCGAAACCGCGAGCTCGTCAACCTCATCCTCGTCGGGCTCCTGACGGCGGCCGGCTTCACCGCCGTCTACATCGCCCGACAGGACGTCGTCTCGGCCGGATCTCTCTCGTACGCGGCCTTCTTCGTCGCCCTCTTCGTGGCGGCGCACGTCGTGCTCCGCTACGCGCTCCCGTACTCCGACCCGTTCCTCCTGCCGCTCGGGGCGCTCCTGACGGCAGTCGGTCTGACGATGATCTACCGGATCAACCCCGACCTGGCGCTCCGCCAGGGCCTCTGGGTCGTCGTCGGGGTCGCGGCCTTCGCCGCGCTCGTCCTCTTCCTGCGCGACTACCGAACGCTCGACCGCTTCAAGTACATCCTCGCCCTGACCGCGATCTTCCTGTTGATCCTGCCGGCCATCCCGCACTTCGGCAGGACGATCAACGGCGCGAGCCTCTGGGTCGGTGTCGGCGGAATCGTCTTCCAGCCCGGCGAGTTCGCGAAGGTCCTGCTCGTCGTCTTCCTCGCGGGCTACCTCCGCGACAACCGGGAGATGCTCTCGATCGGTAGCGGGCGCTGGGGATTCCCCTCCCCGAAGCACTTCGGACCGCTGCTCGTCATCTGGGGCGGGGCAATGCTCGTCCTCTTCCAGACGAACGACCTCGGCGGGGGTCTCCTCTACTTCTCGATCTTCCTCGCGATGCTCTGGGTCGCGACTGCGCGCTGGCCGTACGTGGCCGTCGGCCTCGGCCTTTTCGCAGTCGGCGCCTATGCCCTCTACCACGTCACACCGCACGTCCGGGAGCGCGTCTCCATCTGGCTCGACTGCAGCTGGACGTTCTCCAACGCGTGCCCCGTCTACGACCAGGGCTACCAGCTCGCCCAGTCGATCTACGCCATCTCCGGCGGAGGCATCTTCGGCCAGGGCCTCGGGCGCGGAGTCCTCCTGACCGCCGAGGGCAACACGTACATCCCGTTCCTGCAGACGGACTTCATCTTCGCGGCCATCGCGCAGGAGCTCGGCCTCGCCGGCGCGGCCGGCCTCATCCTCGTCTACGTCGTCTTCTGCTACCGCGGCTTCCGGATCGCGCTCCAGGCCGCCGACGGCTTCTCGAAGCTCCTCGCGGTCGGCCTCACGGCGGCTCTCGGGATCCAGGCTTTCATCATCATGGCCGGCGTCAGCGGCCTCATCCCGCTCACCGGCATCACGCTCCCCTTCGTCTCCTACGGCGGGTCGAGCATCGTCGCGAACTTCATTGCGCTCGCCCTCCTCCTCATGGTCTCCGACCACGTCAACCGGGAGAGCTCGTGAACGCCCAAGTCCGCCGGCTGTTCTTCGTCCTCGCGGGGCTCTTCGTCGCGCTCATCGCGATGACGACGTACTGGCTCTGGAAGGCCCCGGACCTCGAGGCGAAGCGCGGAAACCCCAACCTCATCGTCAGGCAGCTGACGATCGACCGCGGGACCATCTACGCCTCGGACGGAAAGACCATCTTCGCCCGTAACCGGGCGGTACGGAAGAAGAGCATCGGGCGGACGTGGTACCTCCGCACGTATCCAACCGGGGAGCTGGCGGCCCGCCCGGTGGGGTACTCGACCATCGAGCGCTCGCGCACAGGGCTCGAGGAGTCCCTGAACGACTACCTGACGGGGTCGAACGCGAACCTCGACACGATCGTCTCGAACACGCTGAACAAGCTGCAGGGAATCACGCAGAAGGGGAACGACGTCGTCACGACGATCGACGCGAGGGCCCAGCGGGTCGCTCAGAGCGCGCTCTCCGGGCACTGCGGCGGCGCCGTGGCGCTCGACCCACAGAACGGGAAGGTGCTCGTGTGGGCGTCCCAGCCCACGTACGACCCGAACCTCGTCGAGGGACACTTCGCGCAGATCGGACGCGTGACGGCGCCGTGCGCGCCGCCCGCGCCCCTCCTCGACCGGATCTCGCAGGGGCTCTTCATCCCGGGCTCGACCTTCAAGGTCGTCACGGCTGCGGCGGCCCTCGACTCGGGGAGGATCACGCCGAGCACGACCTTCAACGACCCGGGCTACTGCATCGAGTACGGCAAGAAGGTCTTCAACTTCGCCGACCAGAGCGGTCCCGAGGTCTTCGGCACCGTGACGTTCGCCGAGGCGTTGCAGCACTCGATCAACGCTGTCTTCTGCGACGTCGGCAAGGAGCTCGGCGCCCAGGCGATCCTCGAGCAGGCGAAGAAGTTCGGCTTCTACGAGAAGCCGCCGATCGAGCTCCCTTCGGACGAGATCTCGCCCAGCGGCCTGTACAAGAACGGCCGCCTGTACGACCCGAGCGACCCGAACGCGGTCGATCCTGGCCGGCTCGCGTTCGGGCAGGAGCGACTGCAGGTGACGCCGCTCCAGATGGCGCTCGTCGCCGCCGGGGTCGCGAACGGCGGAACGATCATGCGCCCGACCCTGGTCGACCGGATCGTCTCGCCGGACGGAAAGGTGATCCAGCGCACGCAGCCGGACACCTGGAAAGAGGCGATGAAGCCTCAGACGGCAGCCGAGCTCACCGCCATGATGGTGTCGGTGGTGCAGGGCGGCACGGGTACCGCGGCCCAGATCCCCGGCGTCCAGGTCGCCGGCAAGACGGGGACGGCGGAGACGGGCAGGCCCGGCGAGAACGACACATGGTTCATCGCATTCGCCCCCGCCGAGAACCCCCGCGTCGCGGTCGCAGTTGCCCTCTCGAACCAGACCGGAACAGGCGGGCTGACGGCCGCTCCCATCGCGAAGCAGATAATCGAGGCGCTCCTCCGCTCAAGTACCTAGGCTAAGCCCGGATGTCGACTTCCGACACGCTCATCAACACCCTCTTCGATGGCCGCTACCGCATCGTCCGCAAGCTCGGATCGGGCGGCATGGCGAACGTCTATCTCGCCGAGGACGAGGAGCTCGGGCGGCGCGTGGCGATCAAGATCCTGAACGACCGCTACGCGAACGACGACCTCTTCATCGAGCGCTTCCGCCGCGAGGCGAAGTCGGCCGCCGCGCTGTCCCATCCGAACATCGTCTCCGTCTATGACCGCGGCGAGGCCGAGGGCACCTACTACATCGCGATGGAGGTGATCGAGGGGCGCAGCCTCAAGGAGCTGATCATGACGCGCGGGCCGCTTCCGATCGCCCAGGCCCTCGCGTACACGCACGAGATCCTCGAGGCGCTCCGCTTCGCGCACCGGCACGGGATCATCCACCGTGACATCAAGCCGCACAACATCCTCATCGGCGAGCGTCTGAAGGTGACGGACTTCGGCATCGCGCGCGCCGGCGCCTCGCAGATGACGGAGGCCGGCTCGATCATGGGGACGGCACAGTACCTCTCGCCCGAGCAGGCGCGGGGCGCGCCCGTGACGGCTTCCTCCGACCTCTACTCGGTCGGGATCGTCCTTTACGAGATGCTGACCGGGAAGGTGCCCTTCACCGGCGACTCGGCGATCGAGATCGCGATGAAGCACCTGAACGACGCGCCCAAGCCGCCTTCGAAGATCCGACCGGAGATCCCGGACGAGCTCGACCAGGTCGTCCTGCGCGCGCTCGCGAAGAACCCCGAGGACCGCTACCAGACCGCGGAGGAGTTCTCCGAGGACCTGCACCGAGTCGAGGCAGGGCTTCCGCTCGCGCCGGAGACCGCCGAGGCGGCGACCGCTCTTCTCGCCGGAGCCGCGGTCCCGCTCGCCATCGACGGCGGCTCGACGGAGGTGCTGTCCGACACCGCGGCCACGCGGCCGCAGAGCGTGCCGCCGCAGGCCCCGCGCCGCCCGCCTCCCTACGGCCCGGGCTACTACGACGAGCCGCCGCCCAAGCGGCGCCGCTGGCTTCCATGGCTCGTCGTCGCCCTGCTGCTCGCCGCGGCCGGGATCGCGGGCTGGTACGTCTTCTCCCAGATTCAGGACCAGCTCGCCGCCACCGAGCCCGTCACGGTCCCGAACGTCGTCGGCCTCAAGGAGCAGCCCGCCGTCGAGCTGATCCGAAACGCCGGCTTCGAGCCGAAGGTGGAGCGTGCCGCGAACCCGGACGTGGCGAAGGGCGTCGTCATGAGCCAGAACCCGCACGCGGGCGCCCGGATCCAGAAGGGGGACGAAGTGGTCCTCCTCGTATCGACGGGGCCGCCACAGACCGAAGTGCCGAACGTGGTCGGCATGAACTACGGCGACGCCGTCCAGGCGTTGAGCGACGCGAACCTGAAAGCGAAGAAACACGAGGTCTTCTCGCAGAAGCCTGCGGACCAGGTGGTTGCCCAGGACCCGAAGGCCGGAGACAAAGTCGCCGAGGGGACGGAGGTCGTTCTCGACGTCTCCAAGGGCGCGAAGACCGTCGCCGTCCCGAACGTTGTCGGCATGACCGAGGCGAACGCGCGCGCGACCCTCGGACAGGCGGGGTTCCAGGTCCAGTCAACGAGCGCGCCGTCCGACACGACGCCGTCGGGCAGCGTCTCGGCGCAGAGCCCGAGCGCGGGCACCAACGCACCGAAGGGCTCGACGGTCACGATCACCGTCTCGACCGGGCCGAGCACGACGACCGTTCCCGACGAGGTCGGCCAGGAGAAGCAGATCGCCATCGACGACCTGAAGGCGAACGGGTTCAAGGTCCACGTCGTCAACGTGGCCGTGTCGGATCCCGGCCAGGACAACCTCGTCCAGGATCAGAACCCGTCCGGCGGAAGCGACGCCCCAAACGGCAGCACGGTCACGATCTTCGTCGGGAAGTTCTAGGGGACACCGCGTGGCGGGCCGTCTCCGCGTAGCGGTGATCATGGGCGGGCGCTCGAGCGAGCACGACATCTCGGTCGCCTCCGCGCGCTCGGTCGTCGATGCGCTCGATCCCGGTCGCTACGACGTCCGCGCCGTCGAGATCCGCCAGGACGGACGCTGGCAGCTCGACTCCGGGCAGGCCCGGATCGGAGACGGCGGCCCGGAGGCGCTTCCCGTCCCTGCCGGCGCCTCGCCCTCGACGTTCGAGAGCGTCGACGTCGTCTTTCCGGTGCTGCACGGCCCGTTCGGCGAGGACGGCACCGTCCAGGGATTCCTGGAGCTAGCCGACATCGCCTACGTGGGCGCGGGCGTGACCGCCTCGGCTCTCTGCATGGACAAGGACCTTTTCAAAGCGGTCATGCGCGACAAGGGCGTTCCTGTTGTCCCGAGCATCACCGTGCTCGAGCGGCACCGCGACCGCGTCGAGAACCCGTTCGGCTACCCGGTCGTCGTGAAGCCCGCGCGCCTAGGCTCGAGCGTCGGCATCTCGATCGTTCGCGCCCCGGACGAGCTCCCCGCCGCCGTCGATCTCGCGCTCGAGCACGACGAGAAGATCCTCCTCGAGGAGTTCGTCGCCGGCGTCGAGGTCGAGTGCAGCGTGCTCGGGAACGAGGAGCCGATCGCCTCGATCCCGGGCGAGATCGTCCCCCTCGTCTCCGACTGGTACGACTTCGCCGCGAAGTACGACGAGGGCGGCATGGAGCTCGTCATCCCCCCGCGCCTCGATAAGAAGACGATCGCTCGCGTCCAGGAGCTCGCCGTCGCAGCGTTCGTCGCGAGCGACTGCGAGGGGATGGCCAGGGTGGACTTCTTCGTCACCGACGACGGCGAGGTGCTCGTCAACGAGCTGAACACCATCCCCGGCTTCACGTCCACGAGCGTCTACGCGAAGCTCTTCGAGGCCTCGGGGATCCCGTACGCGGAGCTCCTCGACCGCCTCGTGGAGCTCGCGCTCGAACGCCGCAACCGCCGCGCGCGCCTGAAGTACTAGCTGCGGGCTTTCACCTCGTTGATGTGCGCGCGGCCATTGGGGCTCGTGATCCAGATCAGGTAGTAACGGTCGCTGCCGCCCTCGAGGTCGAAGGTCGTCTGCGACTCCACGGTCTGGCTGCCGGAGACCGTCTTGAACCCACCGTCGGGGTGGTTCGAGGCCTCGATCACCGCGGTGAATCCGGGCGTGTCGGTCGTGACCGTGAGCTCGGCGAGCACGACCGCGCCCCCAGCGTCGAGCACGATTCCGACACCCGGCTTCGTGAAGCTCGTGTAGGTCTCGGTCGTCCAGTACGCGGCGGCATTCCCATCGGTCGCCCTGGGAACGGCCTCGGGGTGCTCCTTCTGGTCGCCGTACGGGTCGTAGTCACCGAGGGCATGGAGCTGGACGCGGGCGTTACTGTCCCCGCCCCCGCCTCCGTCGCCCCCCGGGACCCTGTCGGTGAGCGCGTTCGTCCCACCGCCGGCGATCACGAGCGCCGCAACCAGCGCAGCGGCCCCCGCCGCGAGCAGCCCGATGAGAAGCGGAAGCCGCATCCCCCGGCGTGGACTCCACGAGGGCGCGGGAGGGCGCTCAGGAGCGGGGAGGCGGATCTGTTCCGTGGCGCCGTCCAGCTCGGCGACCGTCGGTTCGGTCGTCCCGGTGCGTTCGGCCTCGAGGGCGGCCATCATGGCCTCGGTGGAGGGAAAGCGGTCCTCGGGCCGTTTCGCCATCGCCCGCGCCACGATCGCGTCGAGCCGCGGCGACACATCCGGACGGCGTGCGCGCACGCTGGGCACCGGCTCGCGCACATGCTTCAACGCGACCTCGACGAAGCTGTCCCCGCCGTAGGGCGGCTGGCCTGTCAGGAGCTCGTAGAGGACTGTGGCGAGCGAGTACTGGTCGGAGCGCTCGTCCACGCGCTGCCCGCTTGCCTGCTCGGGAGCGATGTACTCGCTCGTGCCGAGCAGCATGCCCGTCTCGGTCAGGCCGTCGGAGGGATCCATCGACCTGGCGATGCCGAAGTCGGTCACCTTGGCGACACCGTCCTCGTCGATGAGGATGTTGTGCGGCTTTACGTCGCGGTGGACGACGCCATGCTCGTGCGCGAACGCGAGCCCGCGGGCGACCTGGTGGACGAGCGAGATCGCCTGGTCGACCGGGAGCGGGCCCTCGCGCTCGACAAGGGATTTCAGCGTCTCGCCGTCGACGTGCTCGAAGACGATGAACTGCCGGCCCTCGAACTCGCCGCGGTCGATCACCCTGACGATATTCGGATGGTTCAGCTGAGCGAGCGAGCGCGCCTCGCGGCGAAAGCGTTCGACGTACTCGGGGTCGTCCGAGTAGTGCTGGTGCAGGATCTTGATCGCCACGGTGCGCTCGAGCACGGCGTCGCGCGCCTTGTAGACGCTGGACATCCCGCCGGTGCCGGCCAGGTCCTGGAGGTCGTAGCGACCCGCGAGCAGGTGGCCGATCATCGTTGCGGGATGGTGCCCGCTCGCACCGGGCCCTATGCGGAGACTTCTTCGAGCGCCTCTTCCCAGACGCCCAGCGACTCGTCGAGCTCGGCATCGCCGATGACGAGCGGGACGAGCACGCGGATGCAGTTGCCGTGGATACCCGCCTTCAGGATCAGGAGGCCGCGCCGCGCCGCGGCATCCGCGACGGCGGTGGCGAGCTCTGCCGCCGGCTCGCCGTCCTGCCGGAACTCCATGGCGAGCATCGCCCCGAGTCCGCGCACCTCCGCGATCGACGGGAAACGTCCCTGCCAGGACTCCATCCGCGAGCGGATCGTCTCCCCGATCTGCTCGGCGCGCTCCGCAAGGCCGTCCTCGGCGATGGTGTCGAGCACGGCGTGCGCCGCCGCGATCGCGACCGGGTTCCCCACGTAGGTGCCACCCACGGCGCTGTCGCCGGGCGCGTCCATGATGTGCGCCCGCCCGACCACTCCCGAGAGGGGGATCCCCGCGGCGATCGACTTGGCGATCGTCATCAGGTCGGGCTCGACGGCGAAGTGCTCCATGGCGAAGACCTTGCCCGTCCGGCAGAAGCCCGTCTGCACCTCGTCCGCGACCATCACGATCCCGTGCTCGTCGCAGATCTCCCGTACGCCCTCGACGAACTCCTGCGAGGGGACGATGAAGCCGCTCTCGCCCTGGACAGGCTCGAAGACGATCGCCGCCACCTCCTCGGCCGCGACGCGGGTCTTGAACGCCTTGTGGATCTCGTCCAGGTCGTCGAATGGGACGCGGTAGACCTCGGGCGCGAACGGGCCGAGGCCGGCCTTGTACGGGTGCGTCTTGGAGGTGAGGCTGAGCGCAAGGAGCGTGCGGCCGTGGAAGCCGCCGTCGAAGGCGAGGACGGCAGGCCGCTTCGTGTACGAGCGCGCGAACTTGACGGCGTTCTCGACCGCCTCGGCGCCCGAGTTGAAGAAGGCTGCCCGGAGGTCTCCGCCGATTGGGACGAGCTGGAGCAGCCGCTCCGCGAGCGCGATGTAGTTCTCATACGGGACGATCGTGAAGTCGGTGTGGGTGAAGCGGTCGATCTGCTCCTTCGCCGCCTCGACGACCCGCGGGTTCGAGTGGCCGACGTTCATGCAGCCCACGCCGCCGGTGAAGTCGACGAACGTGTTCCCGTCGACGTCGGTGAGGGTCGCGCCGCTGGCCTCCTCGATCACGATCGGCATGTAGATCGAGAGGGGCTCGGCGATCACGCGGGCCTTGCGGTCGAGGATCTCCCGACTGCGCGGGCCCGGGATCTCGGTCCTGATGTCTATTGCTCTGGTCGTGGCCATGGATCGTGAGCTTATACATTGCACCCCAAGGCATGGTTCTCTCCGATCGCACCATTCGGCGCTTGCTCGAAGAGGGGCGTATCGGCATCGACCCCTACGACGAGGAGCTCCTGCAGCCGTCGAGCGTCGACGTGCGCGTCGACCGGCTCTTCCGCGTCTTTCGCAACTCGCGATACCCGTACATCGACGTGAAGGAGCCCATGGAGGACCTCACCGAGCTCGTCGAGGTCTCGGACGACGACCAGCCGTTCATCCTCCACCCGGGCGAGTTCGTCCTCGGCTCGACCCTCGAACGGATCCGCCTGCCCGACGACCTCGTCGCGCGCCTCGAGGGCAAGAGCTCGCTTGGTCGCCTCGGCCTCCTCATCCACTCGACCGCGGGGTTCATCGACCCGGGCTGGGACGGACACGTGACGCTCGAGCTCTCGAATGTCGCGAACCTCCCGATCACGATCTATGTCGGCATGAAGATCGGCCAGCTCTCCTTCGTGCAGCTGACCGAGGCCGCGGAGCATCCCTACGGCACGGTCGCGATCGGCTCCAAGTACCAGGGCCAGGCGGGACCGACACCAAGCCGCTACTGGAAGAACTTCTCCGAATGAGCGTCCTGGTGGTCGGCGGAACCGGGTTCGTGGGTGGGCACGTGATCCACGCCCTCCGCGCCGAGGAGCTGCCCGTGAGCGTGCTCGCGCGCCGGCCCGAGAAGCAGGACCGCCTGAGGGCCTGGGGCTGCGAGCTCGTCCAGGGCGACATGACCGACGCGGAGAGCCTCCGCCGGGCCGCCGACGGCGCCGAGACGGTCGTTCACCTCGTCGCGCTTCCACCGTTCGCCAAGCCGGACGCCATCCGGCGGGTCATGGAGCAGGGGACGCGTGACCTCATCTCCGCGGCCAAGGAGGCCGGCGTCGAAAAGCTTCGTCCTCATGAGCGCGCTCGGAACGAGCGAGCGCAGCAAGGACCTCGCGCCGTACTACCACGCGAAGTGGGAGGAGGAGCACGAGGTGGCCGGCTCCGGGATCGAGCACACGATCTTCCGCCCGAGCTTCATCTTCGGCCGCGACGGAGGGATGCTCCCGGGGCTCGTCTCGCTCGTTCGCTATTCGCCCGTCACGCCGGTCGTCGGCACGAAGCGGCTACAGCCGATCTGGGTGGAGGACGTGGCGGCGTACTTCGTGAAGGCGCTCTCGACGAAGGCGGCCGTCAACCGGACCTTCGAGCTCGGAGGCCCTGACGTCCTCACCTTCGCCGAGCTCAACGAGCGCATCCGCCGAGCGCTCGGCAAGCATCGCCTTGCCTTCCAGACGCCGACGGGGCTCCTCAAGGCCGGCGCGGCCGTCGGCTCGCTCCTCCCGCCTCTCCGCGGCGCCCGGGACGGAGTCGCCATGCTCGAGTTCGAGGACAACGTCACGGACATCGGGCCGGCGGTCGAGGCGCTCGGGGTCAAGCCCATCGGGCTCGACGAGATGCTGCGCCGCGCCACCGCCCGCGGCTAGCGCGCGGGGGCTCGCTACTGGACGACCGTGTTGTGGCCTGGCCCGCCGATCAGCGTGTCCGTACCCGCGCCGCCGACGAGCTTGTCGTCGCCCGCCTCGCCACGAAGGGTGTCTGCACCGTCGTTGCCGCGTATCCGGTCATCGCCTGCGCCGCCGCAGATGACGTCGTCGCCGCCGAGCACGGCGAGCACGAGCAGCCCTCGGAGCACCGACTGAAAATACTGCTTCCGCCGCCTTGAACCAACCAGGGCGGCCGAGATGGCCGCCCTGGAAGGACAGTACATCGCCTGGATTGGCAGGGGCGCTGGGTGCTTCCTCTGGTCCCCCACGCTGGCTAGGCGATTCCCCGTAGGTCCTGGGGACACGCCCCTACCTGCGACTACCTCCACTGCCCGAAGAATCGTTACTCAAGATCGGACCACCTCCTTTCCGTGGTAGCCCGATCATAGCGAGCCGCTCAGGACGAACAAAAGGGGTTAGACGCGCACCTTGATGACCCCGTCCTCGACGAACACCTCGAAGGCCTCGACGGGCAAGTAGGCCGGCAGCGAGAGCGCGCGGCCCGTCTTGATGTCGAACTTCGATCCGTGGCGAGGACAGATGGCGACACCCTCCTCCGGATCGAAGTCGCCCTCCGCGAGCGGCCCGTCGTCGTGCGAGCAGCGGTCCTCGATCGCGTAGTACTCCCCGCCCAGGTTGTAGACACCGATCGCGAGCTCGCCCGCGCGGACGATCTTGACCTCCCCGGGCGGCAGCTCCTCGACCGGGCCGACCGTCAGCTCGGGCACGGGCTCAGGTGAGCTCGAGGTCCTGGGCGAGGCCAGCCCACTCGTCCGGGAGCGGCGTGCCCTTGGCCTTGTGCAGCGCCAGCTTCAGCACGCTCAGCCCGAGCAGAGCGCACTTGAGGCGCACAGGCGTGAGCGGGATCCCGACCTCGTCGAGGAGCTCGTCCCGGGACATCGCGGCGACCTCGTCGGCCGTCCGGCCCTTGACCATCTCCATGAGCATGGACGTCGACGCCTGGCTGATCGCACAGCCGCGGCCTCGGAACTTGACGTCCTCGATCCGGTCGCCGTCGAAGCTGACGAAGATGGAGACCTCGTCCCCGCAGAGCGGGTTCTGTCCCTCCGCTTCGACGTCGGCGCCCTCGATCACCCCGTGCCCGCGGGGGTTCTTGTAGTGGTCGAGGATGACCTCGCGATACAGGCTGTCGAATTCGCTCACGAGAAAACCTTACGCGCTTTCTCGATACCCGCAACGAGACGGTCGATCTCCTCGGGCACGGTGTACAGGTAGAAGCTGGCCCGCGACGTAGCCGGAACGCCCAGCTTGGCCATCAGCGGCTGGTTGCAGTGGTGCCCCGCCCGCACGGCTACGCCCTCCCAGTCGAGCACCTGCGCGACGTCGTGCGGATGCACACCGTCGATCTCGAAGGAGACGATTCCGGCGCGCCGCTCGGCGGGCGGCCCGAAGACCCGGACACCGTCGAGCGCCTCGAGCCGCGGCAGCGCATAGTCGAGAAGGTCGCGCTCGTGGCGCTCGATCGCCTCGAGCCCGATCGCGTCCAGGTAGTCGATGGCCGCGCCGAGCCCGACCGCCTCCGCGATCGGCGCCGTGCCGGCCTCGAACTTGTGCGGAAGCTCATTCCAGGTCGTCTTCTCGACGGTGACCTTGCGGATCATGTGGCCGCCGAGCTCGAAGGGGGACATCGCCTCGAGGTGCCGCGCCCTCCCCCACAGGACGCCGATCCCGGTCGGCCCGCACATCTTGTGCCCGGTGAACGCGTAGAAGTCGGCGCCGAGCGCCTGCACGTCCACCGCGCGGTTGGGGACGGCCTGCGCGCCGTCGACGACGGCGATCGCGCCCTGCTCGTGCGCCCAGCCGATGAGTCGCTCCACCGGGTTGACCGTGCCGAGCGAGTTGGAGACGTGCACGCAGGCGAGCACCTTCACGTTCCCGCGCTTGGCGATCGCCTCGAGCTCGTCGAGCTGAAGCTCGCCGGCTGCGTCGACCGGGACGACGGCGAACTCGGCACCCGTGCGGGCCGCGATGTACTGCCACGGCACGAAGTTCGAGTGGTGCTCCATCTCCGTGACGAGGACGAGGTCGCCGGGCCCGAGATTGTCCAGGCCCCATCCGTACGCGACGAGGTTGAGGGCGGCCGTGACGTTGTGCGTGAAGACGACCTCGCGGGTGGACTCGGCGTTGACGAACGCGCGCGCCTTCTCGCGGGCGCCCTCGTAGGCCTCCGTCGCCCGCTCGCCGAGGTCGTAGACGCCGCGGTGGATGTTCGCGTACGACGTCTCGTAGAAGCGCGTCATCGCGTCGAGGACGGCGCGCGGCTTCTGCGCCGAGGCGGCGGTGTCGAGATACACGAGCGGCCGGTCGTGGATCAGCTGCTCGAAGATGGGGAAGTCGTCGCGCAGCTTGCGCGCGTCGAGCTTCGGTGTGGTGGTCGCGGCCACACCCTCATCGTACCGAGGCCCCGAAAGAGCTATTCCGGAATGCGGGCCTCGAGGGCGCTCTGGAGCGCGTCCCGAACGGGCGCGAAGTCGATGCGGTCGAAGATCTCCTGATAGAAGCCGCGCACGATGAGGCGCTCGGCCTCGCCGCGGGAGAGGCCCCGCGCCATGCAGTAGAAGAGCTCGTCGCGGTTGACCTGGCTGACCGTTGCGCCGTGCGTGCACCGCACGTCGTTCGCCTCGATCTCCAGGCCGGGGATCGAGTCCGCGTGCGCCTGGTCGGAGAGGAGCAGGTTGCGGTTCTCCTGGTAGGCGTTCGTCTTCTGCGCGTCCTCTGCCACGCGGATCATCCCGCGCCAGACCGCGGTCGCACGGTCGCGAAGCGCCCCCTTGAAGGCGAAGTCGGAGGTCGTCGAGGGCGCGAGGTGCGCCTGCAGCGTGTCGTAGTCGAGGTGCTGGTCGCCGTCTGCGAAGTAGGCGCCCGTGACCCGCGAGGTCGCACCGGCGCCGGCGAGGTCGTTCTCGATCCGCACCTTGCCCTTCTTCGACCCGAAGCCGCCGGCGACCCAGTCGAGCTCGGCGTCGCGTCCCACCTTCGCGCGGTGCGAGGCGAAGTGCCAGGTCTCGGGCGAAAGGCTCTGGATGGAGACGTACTCGAGCTTCGCGCTCTGCTCGACGAAGAGCTCGGTGACGGCGTTCGAGTAGCCGGCGAGGTCTGGCGACTCCGAGACGTACTCCTCGATGAAGCTCAGCTGGCTTCCCTCCTCGGCGACGACGAGGAGCCGCCAGAAGAGCGCGCCCCCCTCGACCGAGTTCACGATGCGTACATAGAGCGGCCTCTCGAGCTCGACGCCCTTCGGGACGCGGACGAGGAGCCCGTGCCTCCACTCGGCCGCGTTGTGCGCCGCGAACTTCTCGTCGGCTCCAACGAGCGTGCCGAGGAGCGGGTCGTGGCCGAGCGGCTCGAAGAAGACTCCCTCGGGCGCGCGCTCGATCTCGATCCCGCCCTCGCTCACGTGGGCGATCGCGGCCGCGTCCACGTCGAGCATGCCGCTCGCCCGCTCGACGCTGGTCGCGCCGTTGGCCGTGAACGACTCGGGATCGAAGCCCTTGAGGTCTGTGAAGCGCCAGTGCTCGTCGCGCGTCGTCGGGAGCGGCAGCGCCTGGTAGCGCTCGAGGAGCTCAGCCCTCATAGGGCGCGTACCTCCGGTGGAGCATGAGCGAGTTGCCGTCCGGGTCTTGGAAGAACGCCATGTGGCAGACGCCGGTGTCGAAGATCTCCCCGTCGAACTCGACGCCCTCCGCTTCGAGCTCGGCGCGGGCGGCCGCGACGTCGTCCACGTGCAGGGCCAGGTGCGCGGTGCGCTGCGGCGCGAACTCGCGTCCGACCCGCTCCGGCTCCCAGATGCCGAAGCAGGTCTGCCCGACCCAGAACTCGTACTTCGACCTGTCGTCGGGACGGAGGCCGAGGGTGTCGACGTAGAACGCCCGCGTGCGCACGGCGTCGCGCGACGGCACAGCAACGAAGTCGAGGTGCTCGATCACGCTCACGGCTGCGAGCCGTCCGCGAACGGCGCGTAGCGCCGGTGGAGCTGGAGCGCGTTTCCGTCCGGGTCGTGGAAGGTGGCCAGGTGGCAGACGCCCGAGTCGATCGTCCCGTGGGCGAACTCGACCCCCTCCGCTTCGAGCCTCGCCCGCGCCCCGTCGACGTCCGGGACCCGCAGCGCGATCGGCATCTGGTGCCCGCGCGCCTCGAAGTCGGGCCCGAGCGCCTCGGGCGAGACGAGCGCCAGCGAGACGTTGCCGAGCTCGTACTCGACCCAGCGCTCGCCGGAGTTGGGATTCCGCCGCAGGCCCAGCGTCTTCCCGTAAAACTCGTCGGCGCGCTTCAGATCTTGGACGGGGACGGCGACGAAGTCGGCACGCTCCACGAGGAGCTCAGCCAACCGAGCCTTCCATCTGCAGCTGGATCAGCCGGTTCATCTCGACCGCGTATTCGAGCGGAAGCTCCTTCGTGATCGGCTCGACGAAGCCGGAGACGATCATCGCGGCCGCCTCGTGCTCGGGAATCCCGCGGCTCATCAGGTAGAAGAGCTGCTCCTCGCCGATCTTCGAGACCGTCGCCTCATGGCCGATGTCGACCTTGTTCTCGTCGATGCGGATGTACGGATAGGTATCGGAGCGCGAGTCCTCGTCGAGGATGAGCGCGTCGCAGACGACCTTCGACTTGGCGCCGTGCGCGCCCTTCGCCACCTCGAGGAGGCCGCGGTAGCTCGCCCGCCCGCCGTCCTTCGAGATCGACTTGGACGTGATCACGGAGGTGGTGTTCGGCGCCACGTGGACGCACTTGCCGCCCGCGTCCTGATGCTGTCCCTCGCCCGCGAACGCGATCGAGAGCACCTCGCCGTGGGCGCCCTCACCCATCAGCCAGATGGCCGGGTACTTCATCGTCAACTTCGAGCCGAGGTTCCCGTCCACCCACTCCATGGTCGCGTTCTCGTACGCGACCGCGCGCTTCGTGACGAGGTTGTAGACGTTCTGCGACCAGTTCTGGATGGTCGTGTAGCGGCAGCGCCCGCCCGGCTTGACGATGATCTCGACCACAGCGGAGTGGAGCGAGTCGGTCGTGTAGATCGGGGCGGTGCAGCCCTCGACGTAGTGCACGTAGGCGCCTTCGTCGACGATGATCAGCGTGCGCTCGAACTGGCCCATGTTCTCCGCGTTGATGCGGAAGTAGGCCTGGAGCGGCATCTCGATCTTGACGCCCGGCGGCACGTAGATGAAGGAGCCGCCCGACCAGACCGCCGAGTTGAGCGCCGCGAACTTGTTGTCGTTCGCCGGGATGACGGTGCCGAAGTACTCCTTGACGAGCTCCTCGTGCTCGCGCAGGCCGGAGTCCATGTCGAGGAAGAGGACGCCCTGGCTCTCGAGGTCCTCCTTGAGCTTGTGGTAGACGACCTCGGACTCGTACTGCGCGCCGACGCCGGCGAGGTACTTCTTCTCGGCCTCGGGGATGCCTAGGCGGTCCCAGGTGTTCTTGATGTCGGCCGGCAGGTCTTCCCAGGAATTCGCCTGCTTCTCGGTCGGCCGGATGTAGTAGTACATGTTCTCGAAGTCGATCTCGTCGAGCTTCCCGCCCCACTGCGGAAGCGGGCGGGCGCGGAAGTACTCGAGCGCCTTCAGGCGCCGCTTGCGCATCCATTCCGGCTCGTTCTTGTGCTCCGAGATCATCGCTACGACCTCGGGGTTCAGCCCCCGGCCGGACTTGAAGAAGTACTCCTCGGGATCGTGGAAGCCGTAGGCGTACTCGTTGCCGAGCTCCCTGACGACCTGGGTTTCGGACGTTGCCACTACTCAACACCTCCCGCAGCGGCCGGCGTGAAGGCCTCGTAGCCCTCGGCCTCGAGCTTCTGCGCGAGCTCCGGTCCGCCTTCCTCCACGATACGCCCGTTGACGAAGACGTGCACGAAGTCCGGCTTGATGTACTCGAGGATCCGCTGGTAGTGCGTGATCACGACGGCGCCCATATCGGCGCCGACGAGCTGCTTGACGCCGCCCGCGACGATGCGGAGCGCGTCGATGTCGAGTCCAGAGTCGGTCTCGTCGAGAACCGCGATCCGCGGCTCGAGCATTGCCATCTGCAGGATCTCGACGCGCTTCTTCTCGCCGCCCGAGAAGCCGTCGTTCAGATAACGGCCCGACATCTCCTTCGGCACTTTCAGCATCTCCATCGCCGCGGTCAGGTCCTTGCGGAACTCGGGGATCTTGACCGGGTCGTCCTCTCCGCCGGCCTTGGCCTTGCGAACTGCGTTGACCGCGGAGCGAAGGAAGCTCGCCACCGTGACGCCCGGGACGGCATGCGGATACTGGAAGGCGAGGAAGAGGCCGCGCTGAGCGCGCTCGTCCGCCCCCATGTCGACGACGCTCTCGCCGTCCATGAGGATGTCGCCGCCGGTGATCTCGTAGGCGGGGTGTCCGGCGAGCGCATACGCGAGCGTCGACTTGCCGGAGCCGTTCGGGCCCATGATCGCATGCACCTGGTTCGTGTCCACGGTGAGGTCGACGCCGCGGACGATCTCCGTGCCGTCCTCGGTGGCGACGTGCAGATCTTTGATCTCGAGCAAAGCCAAGTTCGTAACAGCCTTTCGCTAGGGTGCGCCTGGCCGGTCACCGAGCGCTCGTGACAGTCCCCAGTGTAGCGACTCACCCTTGGTGGCCCCATGGCCTTGGGACCGTGCTACCATCGCTCACATGCCTGGAAACATCGGTTGGCAAGGGGCCCTGGTCATCATCCTCGTCCTCCTGCTCGTGTTCGGGCCCAAGCGCCTTCCGGAGATGGGCCGCTCGCTCGGCCGCGGGATGCGGGAGTTCAAGGACTCGATCACGGGCGACGACCAAGAGCCGGAGGCCGAAAAGGTCGAGCTGACTCCGCCCGCGTCGTCCACGCCGGCCGCTTCGGACGCGGCTCCGCGGGCCGAGAGCGAGCGGGTCTCCAGCTGAGCTAGGCCATGGCGCGGCTCCCGCGTCGCCTGGGCCACGACGAGAGCGTCACGCTCGTCGACCACCTCGACGAGTTTCGCTCGCGCCTGATCGTCTGCCTCGTCGCCGTCGTCGCGGCCTTCGCGCTCACGTACGCGTTCAGGCACACGATCATCGGCTGGCTGAACGCACCGCTTCCCGACGCGAACCCGAAGCTGCCCGGGAAGCAGCCTTTCCAGGTGACGACTTTCAGTCCGGCCGAGCCCTTCACGACTTCGTTCACGGTCGCCTTCTACGCGGCGGTCGCCCTCGTCATCCCGGTGATCGTCTGGCAGCTCTGGGCGTTCCTCTCGCCAGCCCTCGAGGACCGGAGCCAGCGGATCGTCGTTCGCCTCGTCGCGGCCGCTACGGTCCTCCTCGCGCTCGGCATGGCGTTCGCATATTGGGTCGTCCTGCCGAACGGGATCCACTTCCTCCTGAACTTCGACTCCGACCTCTACAACGTCCAGCTCCGCGCCAAGGAGTACTACTCCTTCGCGATCACGATGATCGTGGCGGTCGGGATCATCTTCGAGCTGCCGATCTTCATCCTCGGGCTCGTGCGCCTGGGGATCCTCTCCTCGTCGACTCTCAGGAAGAACCGGCGCATCGGCTTCGGCATCGCTCTTATCGCCGTCGTTCTCCTGCCCGGAGTGGACTTCGTCTCGATGGCGCTCCAGGCGCTGCCGATCCTGTTGCTGTTCGAGGCGTCGATCTGGATCGCCGTCGTCTTCGAGCGGCGCTGGCAGAGGCAGGGAGTCATCGGCGCCCCGCTGGTGGGCACCGACGGCACGTAGCTAAACGCGCGCCTCGGCACCGATGCTCGCCCAGTCGTACGCCTCACCGATCGCGCGTAGGCGCTCGCGCGTCTCCTCGTCGCAGAGCGCACCTTCGACGCCTGCGTCGTAGAGCGCCTTCGGGTCGAGCCCGAGGGAGAGCACGGCGTCGTACTCGCGCGTCAGGTCGGTGTCGAACATCTCGGGGTCGTCGGTGGAGACCGTGCACGGGATCCCCGCGGCGACCAGCTCGGGCAGCGGGTGCTCGGCGAGCGTTTTCACGACACCGGTCCGGAGGTTCGAGATCGGGGTCACGTCGAGGACGACCCTGCGCTCGGCGAGCTCCTCCATGAGCGACGGGTCCTCGACGGCGCGGATGCCGTGGCGGATGCGGTCGGCCTGGAGCGCGTCGAGCGCGCCGCGGATGGACGCCGGGCCCGCCACCTCACCGGCGTGCGGCACCGACGCGAACCCCTCTTCCCGCGCGAGGCGGAAGACATCCACGAACTTCTCCGGCGGATAGAGCGCCTCCTCGCCCCCGAGGCCGATCCCGACGATCCCGCGATCACGGTACTTCGCCGCCCGCCGCACGAGCTCGAAGCCGTCCTCGACCGGAGCGCCGCGCGTCACGTCGGGCGCGAGGAGGACGTCGACGCCGTGCTGCTCGCGCGCCTCCAGCACACCGTCGCAATAGCCGCCGAAGAGCGCGTCCCAGGAAACCCCGCGCCACGTTCTCTCGATCGGCGAGAAGATCCCCTCGATGTAGACCGCGCCGTGGCGCGCCGCCTCCGCCGCGTAGTCGACGACGACCTGGCGGAAGTCGTCCGCGGTCTGGAGCGCGTTCGTCGTGAGGATCCAGACCTCGATGAAATGGTCGAAGTCCCGGTAGCGGTAGAGGTCGCGGATCCCCTCGGGCGTGTCGGCCGGGAGCTCGAAATCGTTCCTGCGCGCGATCTCGAGCAGCGTCTCGGGACGCACGGTCGCCTCGAGATGAACGTGCAGCTCGATCTTTGGGAAGCCTGCTCGCCCGGTATCCTGCATAGTCTGCGGAGCGTATAGATCGCCCGCATCCCGAGGCATCCAAGGAGGATTCCCCCGAATGGCACGAGCCCAGGCACAGCGCCGCAAGACCTCGCGCTCGCGCGCGCGCCGAAGCTCGTCCAGCGCCGAAGACCTGATGTTCTTCCCCAAGCTTCGCCGCAAGGCGAAGTGGGTCTTCGCGCTTCTCGCGGTCGCGTTCGCCATCGGCTTCGTCGCCTTCGGCGTGGGCACGGGCGTCGGCGGGACGAGCATCGGGGACGTGCTCCGGCAGATCTTCTCCGGGAGCGGGAACTCCACCGACCTGGGCTCGCTGCAGAAGAAGGCGCAGGAGAACCCGAAGGACGGAGCTGCACAGATCGCCTACGCCACCGCCCTGCAGGCGGATGGCCAGGGCACGCTCGCGACCTCGGTGCTCGAGAAGTACACCGCCGCGAGCCCGAAGGACGTCGACGCGCTGCGGCAGCTCGCGGCGCTCTGGGGCTCCGTCGCGGCGAAGGCACGGACCGAGGCCCAAGCTGCCTCGGTCGTCGCGGCGCAGGCCTCCGCCGCGCAGCCCACCGCCCCGACCGACTCTCCGTTCCTCCAGCAGGTCACCGGGAACAAGATCGCCGAGGTCGTCACGACCGACGCGAACAACCGCGCAAACGCTGCCAACCTCCGGGCCCAGAACGCCTACCGCGAGGCCGCCAAGGTCTACGAGCAGCTGACCCTTCTGACCCCGGACGACCCGAGCGTCTTCCTCCAGCTCGGCGTCGCCTCCCAGGCCGCGCAGGACATCGCCTCGGCGATCGCGGCGTACCGGCAGTTCCTCGCGCTCGCGCCCGACGACGCCAGCGCGCCGCTCGTGAAGCGGCAGCTGAAGATTCTCGTGGCGCAGCAGAAGGCAGGTTCGTCGGTGCTGCCAAGCGGTTAAGCTCCACCTGCCCGAACGACCCAAGGGGACGCATGAACTTCGACATCAAGACCGAAGAGCTCGCCGACGACGCCTACGTCATCGCCCTGACCGGCGAGGTCGATCTCTATACCGCACCCGAGTTCAAGCAGCAGCTGCTCGAGGTGATCGGCCGGGGGGCCAGGGAGGTCGTCGTCGACCTCTCGGACACGACCTTCATCGACTCGACCACGCTCGGCGTGCTCGTCGGCGGGGTCAAGCGCCTGCGGCCGAACGGGGGGAGGCTTTCGCTCGTGTGCAACGACCGGAACATCACGAAGATCTTCGAGATCACCGGCCTGAACAAGGTCTTCCCCATCTACGAGTCGCGCGCCGAGGCTGTCGAGAGCGTCGGCCAGGAGGCTCAGGCTCAGACATAGGCTTGCGCCTCCGGCCACTCCTCCCCCTGGCGCTCGCCGGAGCCGCGCTCCTCGCTGCGGGCTGCGCGGGCCGGGCCGTGGACTCGGGCAGCGCCGACACGGCCAACGGCAAGGTGCTCTTCTCGAAGAACTGCGGCGGCTGCCACACGCTCGCGGATGCCGCGACCGCTGGAACCATCGGGCCGAATCTCGACGACGCGTTCAGGGCCGCCCGCAGCAAGGAGGGCGGCAGCTTCCATGAGAGCACGATCTTCGACGTCACGCTCGACCAGATGCGGCTCGCGGCTCCTCCCATGCCCCGCTTCGACACCGGGCCCCAGGCGCTCTCCGAAGCGGAGCTGACGGACATCGCCGCCTACGTCGCCTCGGTGGCCGGCCTTCCGCCCGCCGCGGCCGCGGGCGCGACCGGAGCCTCGGGCACCGCCGGCGCGACCGGGACAACGACGGCACCGTAGTGCCGACGCTCCGCGGGGAGCGAGTCGTCCTGCGTCCGCTCGAGGAAGGCGACCGCCCGCGGCTGATCGAGATCCTCGAGGAACCCGAGGTCGCCCGCTGGTTCGGCACGGCCTCGGTCAAGGAGTCCGCGGACGAGTTCATCTCGGACGCCGAGGTGACCGGGTTCGCGATCGAGGCGAGCGGGGCCGTGGCGGGCGCGATCGGCTTCTACGAGGAAGACACCCCCGACTACCGCCATGCAGGCATCGACCTCTTCCTCGCCACGGCGAGTCAGAACCAGGGGCTCGGGACCGACGCTGTGCGCACTCTCGCCCGCTACCTCATCGAGGAGCGGAGGCATCACCGTCTGATCATCGACCCGGCCGCGTCGAACGAACGGGCTATCAAGGTCTACGAGCGCGTTGGCTTCCGGCCCGTCGGAGTCATGCGGAGCTACGAGCGCGGCCCCGACGGAACCTTCCACGACGGGCTTCTCATGGACCTCCTCGCCGAGGAGCTGCGCTAGGCGCTGCGCCTGACGCCGGCCTCGGTGTCGAGGTCGACGACCACGTGCGTGATCGGTAGGTCGAACCGCTCGCGCGAGCGGTCGACCACCCCGCGCTCGAGCCAGTTCGAGCGACCCGGCGGATGCGTAGAGATGACGATCTCGTCCGCGCCGAAGACGCGGAGCGAGTCCTCGATCGCCTGGATCGGGTCGTCGTCCCCGACGCGGCCTCGGGCATCGACGTCGTCGGCGGCGAGCGCGGCGAGCGACTCGTCGAGGCGGTCCTGGGCGACCGCGCGGGCATCGTCCTCGTCCGAGGTCCAGTGGCGGATCCGGGTGTTGAGGGCCGGTGAGACGACGAGCACCTCGGCATCCCCCTCGCGCGCACGGCTGACGACCTCGGCCCGAAGCGCGCGCCCGACCACCGTCTCGTTGGCGACGACGAGGATCCGGTGCCGGCCGGTGCCGCGGTCGCGGTCCCACACGGCGGGCTCGACGGTCTTCGGGTCGCTCCTGAAGTAGCGGTAGAAGACGACGGGCGCAAGAACGACGAAGACGAGGAGCGCGATCCAGCCGTTGCCGACGATTCCCGCAACGGCGACCGCGACGAAGAGGGCGAGCACGGCGATGACGAAGCTGAAGGCTTCCGCCTCCGTCCGTACCGGGTTTCGCATGGAGCACCCCCTGGCTAGAGGACGTACACCGTGGTGTACACCACGATCCACATTACGTCCACGAAGTGCCAGTAGATCCCGGGGATCTCAACGCCGAGGTGGTCGTTGGCCGAGGGCCCGTAATGGCCGCGGATCGAGCGGACGAGGGCGATCATGAGGAGCGTCAGCCCCACGAAGACGTGACAACCGTGGAGGCCGGTGAGCCCGAAGAAGGTCGCTCCGAAAGCGAGGTCGTGCGGGCTGAAGCCGATGCGCGTGTACTCCGTCGCCTGGATGAGGAGGAACGTGAGGCCGAGGCCGAAGGTGATGGCGAGCCCCCCGATCAGACCCGAGCGGTTGTTGCGCTTGATCGACTGCAGCGCCCAGTGCATCGTGAAGCTCGACGACACGAGGATGATCGTGTTCAGGAGCGCGAGGTAGACAGGGAGCTCGTAGGGGTTGGGCGGCCACTCGTTGTGTGGCACCGCCACGCGCACGAAGAAGTACGCAGAGAAGAACGAGCCGAAGAGCATGACCTCCGACGCGATGAAGAAGTAGATCCCGAGGAGCCGCGCGTCGACGCGCGAGCTCCTGTTCGCGACGGGAGGATGCGCAGCGTGCGCCTCGGCATGAGCGCTCATACCGTGGCCGCCTCCTCGGCCGCCTCCGCCTCCTGGGGCGTGACGACGACGTGGGCGACGGGGAGGCCGAACGACCTCACCCGCCCGAGAACGTTGCGCCGCAGCCAGCCGGACGTCTGCTCCGGGAAGGTCGAGATGATGATCTCGTCCACCTGCTCGTCGTGAAGGGCGTTCTCGACCGCGACGACCGGATCGGGATCGCCGAGGTGTCCCGACGCGTCGACTCCTGCCTCGGCCGTCATCGCGCAGATGTTCTTCAGACGGCGCTCCGCGCCGACGGCGTCGGCGGGGATGACGAGCGTGAAGTGCGCGGGGCTTGCTTCGCTGCCGCTCCCGGATTGCGTCGAGAAGCGGTCGGCCGAGGATCGTCTGGTTCGCGATGACGAGGACGTGGGCGCGCTCGCGGGGCGACTCGAGGTCCACGACGACGTGCTCGATCGGCTTGTCCGTGACCTTGCGGGCACGCTCGATCAGGTTGGCCCGCAGCCAACTCGACTTCAGCTGGCCCGGATGCGTCGAGATGATGATCTCGTCCGGGTCGTACTCGTAGACGGCGTCCTTGATCGCCTGCAGCGGGTCTGGGTCGACGACGGCGCCGCGTGCGGCGATCCCGGCCTCGTGGAGGAGGTCAAGGGTCCGGCGTAGGCGGCGCTCGGCGCTCGAGCGGCGGCTGTCGGCGTAGACGACGAAGCCGGCCCGCGGCTCGTTCTGCGGGCAGATCACCGTCACGCGGATCGGCCCCTCTTCGGCGTGCCGGCGCAGTGCATCGATCAGCGTCTTCCCGGCGACGGTCTCGTTCGCGACCACGAGGATGTGGCGCGGCTCGACCATCATTGCGACACCACCCGTTCCGGCTCGGCGAGCTCCGTTCGGTCGCCGTTCAGGACCGCATGCCGCGCCCCGCGCACGCCGTATTCGTACGGGCTCCCGACGACCTGTGGGATCTCGTCGAAGTTGAACACCGGCGGCGGCGAGGAGACCTGCCACTCGAGCGTGAGCGCCCGCCACGGGTTCGCGGGCGCGATGGGGCCACTCCGCCAGCTGACGATCATGTTGTAGAGGAAGACGATCGTGGAGGCTCCGAGAGCGAACGACGCGACGCGTGATGATGAAGTTCAGCGTCCCGAAGCGGTCGGCGTAGTCGGACACGCGGCGCGGCATCCCCTGGAGGCCGAGCCAGTGCATCGGGAAGAACGTCACGTTGAACCCGACGAACGTGAGCCAGAAGTGGATCCGCCCGAGCCGCTCGTTGTACATCCGGCCCGTCATCTTCGGGAACCAGTAGTAGATCCCGGCAAAGATCGTGAAGAGCGAGCCACCGAAGAGTACGTAGTGGATGTGGGCGACGACGAAATAGGTGTCGCTCGCATGGATGTCGATCGGGATCGAGCCGAGGTAGATCCCGGACAGCCCGCCGATGACGAACATCGTCAGGAAGCCGAGTGCGAACAACATGGGCGTCTTGAAGTGGATGCGCCCCTCCCACAGCGTCGCGAGCCAGCTGAAGACCTTGATGCCGGTCGGCACGGCGATCAGCATCGTCGTGGCCATCATCGGGATGCGGAGCCACGGGGACATCCCTGACACGAACATGTGGTGCGCCCAGACCGAGAAGCCGAGAACGAGGATCGCCATGAGGGAGAGGGCCATCAGCCGGTAGCCGAAGACCGGCTTCCTCGCGAAGACGGCGATCACCTCCGAGGCTATGCCGAAGCCGGGCAGCATCATGATGTAGACGGCCGGGTGCGAGTAGAACCAGAAGATGTGCTGGTACCCGAGCGCGTAGCCGTCCCCGCCGGGCTCGAAGAAGTTCGTGTGCAGGACTCGGTCGAGCAGGATGAAGAACTGCGACCCGGCGATGAACGGCGTCGCCAGGACGACCAGCGTCGAGGTGGCGAAGTTGGCCCACACCAGGAGCGGCATCCGCCAGAACGACATCCCCGGAGCGCGCATCGTGACGATCGTGACCAGGAAGTTGAGCGCCGTCATGATCGACGAGGCCCCGGCCCACTGGACGGCCATCTGGAAGAAGAGGTTCCCGGGCGGCTGCTCGACCGACAGCGGCACGTAGTTCGTCCAGCCGGCCGCGAACGCCCCACCGTCGGGGACGAGGAAGCTCGCGAGCATGATGAAGCCGGCGATCGGCAGGAGCCAGTACGAGAGCGCGTTCAGGCGCGGGAACGCCATGTCCGGCGCGCCGATCATCAGTGGGATGACGTAGTTCCCGAGACCGGCGAAGGCCGGGATCACGAACAGGAAGATCATGAGCGACGCGTGCACGGAGAAGAGCCCGTTGAACGTGTTGTTGTCCACGAACTGCATCCCGGGCCGCGCGAGCTCGGCGCGCATGAACATCGCCATGAGGCCCGCGGCGACGAAGAAGAAGATCGTCGTGACGAGGTACTGGACGCCGATCACCTTGTGGTCGGTGTTCACGCGGAAGTAGTCCTTCCACGAGCGGGCGCCGTGCCCCGAGTGATCCTCGGGCCGGGTGGGGCGGCCGGAGGCCCAGTAGGCCCAATAGTCGAAGCCGCCGATCCCGACGAGGAACCCGAGCGGCGTGATGATCATCCAGGCGGTAAGGAGGACCTGGAATTCGTTCAGCGGGTGGTAGTCGAGCGCCGCGCGCGCGCCGATGACGAGCGCCGTTGCGAGGCCGAAGGCAAGCGGGGTCACCCAGAGCACGCGGAGCCAGCCGGGCGCGGTGAAGCGGTGGATTCCCCGGCGCGGCGGCGGCCCCGCCGGCTCGACTCCGTGCTCGTGCGCGTGGACCTGGGTCGTCGCCACTAGCTTTTCCCCGCAGTCTTCATGAGGTAGTCGACGAGGCTCTGGAGCTGCTGGTCCGTGAGCGTGTCGCCGAAGGTACCGGGCATCACGTTGGGCTGGTATCCAGGTGCGATCTCGGCGTTCGGATTGACGATCGACTCGTGAATGAAGTCCGCGCTCTTCCCGGGCAGAACCTTATCGAGATCGGGGCCCACCGCTCCTTGCGTCCCTGCGTCCGCGAGCGTATGGCAGGAGCCGCACTGCTGGGTGAAGAGCGTCTTCCCCGCAGCCGAGCCCGCCTGTGCCGCCTTCGCCTTCTGATCCGCGACCCATTTCTCGAAGCCCGACTGGGAGAGGACGAGCGCCTGCGCCCTCATCGTGGCGTGACCGAGCCCGCAGAGCTCCGTGCAGATGACGGTGAACGTCCCCTCCTTCGTCGGTGTGACCAGGACGTGCGTCTCGATGCCCGGAACGGCGTCCTGTTTCATCCGCCATTGGGGTACCCAGAAGGAGTGGATCACGTCCTTCGCGTAGAGCTTGAGCTCGGTGGTCTGGTCGACCGGCAGGGCGAGCACTCCACTCGTCACGTTCTGGTCCGGATAGTGGAACGACCAGGCGAACTGCTGCCCGGTGACCTCGACGACGCGGTGGTCCGCCGGCACGGTGTCGATCTGATGCAGGACGACGCCGCTGTAGACGGTGATCGCCGTCACGAGCACCGCGGGGATCGCCGTCCAGACGACCTCGAGGCCCGTGTGCCCGTGGATCGGCGCGCCGTCGTCGGTCTCGTCCGGAGCGGCCCTGAACTTCCACACGGCGAAGAGCGCGACGCCCGCGACGAGAGCGAAGATGACGACGCAGATGATGGTGACGAACCAGTAGACGTCGTCGACCTTGATCGCTTCCTTCGAGTCCGCCGGGGGCAGCCAGGGAATGAGAACGGCGACAAGGGCGAGCGCAACGCCCACGGCGCCGCCGACGAGCACCATCTGAATGATCGAGCGTTTACGCACGAAATGGCGCGAATCGAGAAGCCGCAGAACCCTAACGCACCCGTATCCCGGCAAGCAGGTCGAACGTTGAACCTCCGACTCGCAAGAAGGACGAACGGCATCGACCTGAACATGGTCGGCGTCATCCTCATGGTCGTCGGCATCCTCGGTCTCCTGCTCTCGCTCGTCTTCTGGTCGAGCTGGGGCTGGCTCGGCGGCTGGCGCCGCGAGACCGTCTACCGCGAAGGCGGGGACCCGTACTACGACCGCCGGCCCATGCCGTATCCGTCGATCCGAACCCAGAACAAGGGCGGCCCGTCGGCCGCCCTTCTTCCTGTCTTGAAGGGTCTTGCGCGCCCGCTCTCGCGGGCGCGCCACCTGCCGTGCTCAGAAAAGCCAGATCAGCAGGAGAATGATGAGGATCAGGGCGATAACGCCGCCACCGATGTACATACGTCCTCCTCGTTCGGTTTCGGAGTCTTAACGAGGCAGGGGCTCGCCGGGTTACGGCCTCTCTCGAAGATGCACGACGAGCTTGGCGCCGGGGCCGTCCACCTGGCGCTGCCAGGCCTCGGCCACCCGCTCGAACGGATACGCCTCGACCGGGAATCGGAACTTGCCGACAGCCGCATGGGCGACGAGCTCGAGGTAAGCGGCGCGGCGCACCTCAGGCGGGACGACGAAGTTCGAGTAGCCGTAGATCTCGAGCTGCTTCCCGCGGACGACGCCTGAGGCGAGCGTCGCTGTCGGTCCCGCCGACTGGCCGATCTGGACAACCCGGGCTCCGGGCGCGGCGGCGTCGAGGGCGGCGACGAGGGGCTCGCCCCACAGCGGGTCGATGACAACGGTGGGCCCCTCGCCGCCGAAGGCGGCTTTGAACGCGGCCGGGAGGTCGGGCTCGTCGAGGCGAACGACTGCGTCGGCGCCAAGGTCCTTCGCCGTCTCGAGGCCTTCGGGACGCCTGCCCGCGGCAACGACGCGCGCCGCTCCCTTCTCCTTGGCGGCCTGAACGGCCGAGAGACCGACGGTGCCGGTGCAGCCGAGCACGAGCACGCGGTCGCCGGGGCCGACTCCTGCGCGCCACACGACAGGAAGCCAGCCCGCGAGGCCGGCGGTCCCGCAGGCGGCGGCGAGATCGTCCGAGACGCCGTCGGGAAGCGGAAGCGCCTCCTCCTCGACAACCGTGGCAAGCTCGGCGAGCGTCCCGTCGCGGCCCCGTCCTCCGAGACCGTCGTCCGAGATGTAGACGCGCGTTCCAGGCTCCAGGGAGTCCGCCTCGACGACCGTCCCGATCCCTTCCGAGCCGGGCACATACGGGGTCTTCGGCGGCCCGAGGTAGTGCTTGCCGGCAGCGAGCACGACGTCGATCGGGTTCAGCGGGACCGCGTGAACCTCGACGAGCGCGCGACCGGAGTCGCGCACGGGCGCATCGACTTCGGCCGGCTCGGGAATCCCCCCGAGCTCGTGGATCAGCGCCGCCTTCACAGGCGGAGCCTAACCGCGCGGCTCAGCTATCGTCGCGGCTCGCCGGGCCAGCCGCCGCGGGAGTCGCCGGTCCGGGTGTCCACGCCGTAGAAGTAGGCAAGGGGGCCCAGGAGAGCCAGAAAACCGATGAGGAATAGGACAGCCATAGGCTCACCATGGCACCGCGTTTTCATAAGAGCAAATCGAGTTATGATTCGATTCGATCATGAAACCTGATGGATGGCTCGGGGTCGAATTGCGCCATCTGGCGGCGCTCCAGGCCGTCGCGCGCGAAGGCTCGTTCGGCGGCGCAGCGGTCGCGCTCGGCTACTCGCAGTCGGCGGTCAGCCAGCAGATCGCAGCGCTCGAGCGGATCGTCGGCGAGCGGCTCGTCGAGCGGCCCGGTGGCCCGCGGCCCGTCTCGCTGACCGACGCGGGCAGGCTCCTCCTCGGCCATGCGGACGGGATCGTCGCCCGCCTCGAGGCCGCGCAGGCCGACCTCGCCGCCTACTCGGAGGGCTCCGCCGGGACCCTTCGCGTCGGCACCTTCCAGAGCGTCGGGGCACGCGTCCTCCCGCGCGTCCTGCTCGAGTTCGCCTCCGAGTGGCCGCTCGTCTCGATCCAGCCGACGGAGTCCACGGACGACAGCGAGCTGCTGGGCTTCGTCGAGCGCGGCGAGCTCGACCTCACGTTCCTGATGCTCCCCGCAGGGGAGGGGCCGTTCGCAACCGAGGAGCTGATGCGGGACCCCTACGTCCTCGTCGTCCGGCCCGACTCGCCGCTCGCCGGCTCGAAGAACTCGCCGAGCCTGAAGGAGATCGCCGCGGTGCCGCTGATCGGCTACCGCCAGTGCCGCAGCATCCATGCAGTCGAGGAGCGCTTCCGCGGCACTGGCCTCGCGCCGGAGATCGTCTTCCGCTCCGACGACAACACGACCATCCAGGCGATGGTCGCGGCCGGTATCGGCTCGGCCCTGGTCCCGCGCCTCACGGTCGAGACCCGCGACGATAGCGTGGTCGCGCTCCCGGTCGACCCGCGCATCCCACCGCGCAAGATCGGGATCGCGTGGCACAAGGAGCGCTACGCCTCGCCGGCCGCGCGGGCCTTCGTCGGCGTCGCGCGGCGCGTCTGCGCCGAGATCGAGGCCGAGGAGGAAGGCCGCCCGGCCCTCGTCGCCTAGGTCAGCGCGAAGAGAACGGCCAGGCCGACGACGAAGAGGATCAGCGCGAGCGCAGCGACGATCGCGGCTGGGTTCGTCGGCGCGCGGTTGTCTTCGTCCCACTTCGTCTCGTGTCCGGCCATGACGGCAGCCTAGCGGGCGACGAGCTCGAAGAGCTTGCCGTCGAGCGAGGCGGCGAAGAGCTCGCCCGCGGCGTTCTCGCCGAAGCTGCTCAGGGCCGGGATGTGGCCCTCCACGGTGATCTCCGGCGCCTTCCCGTTCGCGAGATGAAGTCGCCAGACCGTTCCGCTGCAGTAGTCCCCGAAGAAGTACTCGCCCTGTAGGCCGCGGAAGTGCTCGCCTCGATAGACGTAGCCCCCGGTGATCGAGCAGCCGTCGTCGTGGCTGTACTCGTAGACGGGCATCACGAGGTGGCCGGCGGGGTTGACGGGCTTGTCCTCGAAGACGTGCGTGCCCTCGTAGACGTTCCAGCCGTAGTTCTCGAGGCCGGGGCTCGACCTCGGCGTGTGGTCGATCTCCTCCCAGTTGCTCTGGCCGACGTCGCCGATCCAGAGGTCGCCGGTCTTGCGGTCGAAGGAGAAGCGCCAGGGGTTGCGCAGGCCGTAGCCCTCGATGCGCCACCCGCCCGAGCCGTGCGGGTCGATCGAGAGCAGCTTGCCCAACTGCTCGTCGAGGTTCTGCGCGCGGTTCTCGGGATCGCCGCCCGAGCCGCCGTCGCCCATTCCAACGTAGAGGCGCCCGTCCGGGCCGAAGGCGAGCTGGCCGCCGTTGTGGTTCGCGTACGGCTGGTCGACGAAAAGGAGCTGCCGCTTCCGCACCGGCGCGGAGTTCGGGACGGACTCGTATTCGGCCACGCGCGTGTCGCCGTTCGTGTCGGTGTAGTCGACGTAGAAGAGCCGGTTCGAGGCGTAGCCGGGGTCGAACGCGAGCGAGAGGAGGCCCTGCTCGCCCCCGCTCACGACCTGGTCGCTGATGTCGAGGAACGGGTCTGGAAGCCGCCTGCCGTTCTCGATCACGCGGACGACTCCCGGCTGCTCGACGATGTAGAGCCGGTCGGGCTCGCTCGGCGTCGACGAGATCCCGACCGGCGCGTCGAGACCGCTCGCGACCTGCGACCACCTCACTCCCGCGGAGGACAGGGTCGTGGTCGGACCCGAGCCGCCGCCCTTCTCCCCAGAGGAGCAGCCCGCAGCGACGAGCGCGAACGCGCAGAGGACGACCCCGAGCAGGCGCATTGCTACGTGTGGATCGCAGCCGACTCGAGCACGATGCGCTCGCGCCGGTAGGGGAGCGGCGTCGCCGGGTCGTCGGAGTCGATCTCGCGCGCGAGCCGGTGCCCGTCGAAGGCCGCCTCCGCGACGATGCGCGGGGCCACGCAGTCCCCGATCCGGTACAGCGCCGAGATGCCCTCGGAGCTGAGGGCCTCGGGATCACGCGCGAGCTCAAGGTAGAGCGCCTCGTTCGACAAGCGCTGCGTGACGAGCACGACGGCGTCGGCCTCCAGCTCGAGCGGCTCGCCGAACTCGTCCGTGCCGCGGATCCCGCCCTCCTCGATCTCGGTCGCGATGAAGCCTCTCCGCTGGCGCACACCGACGTCGTGCAGGTGCTGGCGTAGCATCGGGCCCTCCAGCGTCTCGTCCGTGACCGGAGCGATCAGCTCGAGACACGTGACGAGCTCGACATAGAAGCCCTCGCCCGCCAGTTTCTCTGCGAGACCGGCCGCCGTGAAGTAGCCCTCGGCGTCGTAGACGACGACCCGCTTCCCGTGCGGAACCTTGCCCTCGAGCATGATCTGCTCCGGGGTCAGGAGGTGCGGCAGCGAGGCGTCCGCCCCCGTGATCGGCTCGTGCGTGAACGCGTTGAGGCCGTCCGTCGCCCAGCGCGCCCCGGTTGCCACGACGACAATCTCGGCGCCGTACTCGCGTATGTCCTCGGCCGTCAGCTCGCTCTGCGTGATCACCTCGACATTCCGGAGCTTGTCCAGCTGAACCGCGCGCCAGTTGAGAAAGCGCGCCCACTCGCCGAGCCCGGGCAGCCGAGGGATCCAGCGCATGACGCCGCCGATCTCCGGGGCGGCGTCGACGAGGTGCACGCGGCGGAAGCCACGCTTCCCGAGGACGATCGCACACTCGAGCCCGGCGGGGCCCGCGCCGACGACGAGCACGTCGTTGTCCGCGTTCGCCGCGGGCTCGAACTTCTCAGGATGCCAGCCGCGGCGGTATTCCTCGCCGGCCGTCGCGTTCTGCGTGCAGCCGATGTGGTTGCCCCACTCCGCCTTCATGATGCAGACGTTGCAGCCGATGCACTCGCGGATCTCGCCGTAGAGGCCTTCCTCGATCTTCTTCGGGAGGAAGGGGTCAGCGATCGAGGGCCGCGCCGCGCCGATGAGGTCCCACGCCCCGCTGCGGACGATCTCGGCCATCCGGTCGGGGTTCGTGAGCCGCCCGACGCCGACGATCGGCTTCGCGGTCACCTGGCGGACGCGCCCGGTCCATTCGAGCTGGTAGCCCTCCGGGAAGAAGCGCGAGGCGCCGGAGTCCTTGGACCATTCCGTGATCGAGCCGACGTTGACGTCCCAGAGGTCGACCAGGTGGTCCGCGAGGACGATGAAGCCGATGCCCTCGTCGAGCTCGACTCCGGCCGGGCCGAGCGCCTCGACGCAGAAGCGAACGGCCACGGCGCAGTCGTCGCCCACGGCGGCGCGGACCTCCTCCAGTATCTCCAGCCAGAAGCGCGCCCGGTTCTCCAGCGGGCCGCCGTAGTGGTCCGTGCGCTTGTTGTAGAAGGGCGAGAGGAACTGGAGCGGGAGGTAGCTGTGGCCGCCGTAGACGTAGACGATGTCGAAGCCGGCGTCGCGGGAGAGGATCGCCGCGCGCACCCACTCCTCCCGGATCCGCCTGATGTCGGAGTGCTCCATGGCCTTGGGGACGACGAAGGGGTGGTAGTCGCTCGCGAGCTGTGACGGCCCGAGCGCTGGCCTGCGCGACTCGCGCCCGTCCGAGTGGACCCCTCCGTGCGTCAGCTCGATCCCTGCGAGGGAGCCGTGCTTGTGGGCCTCCTCGGCCATGAGCGAGAGGTTGCGGAGGTCGTCGTCGTCCCAGACCCGCGTCGAGACGACGGGCCAGTAGTCGGTGTCGCTCGCGATCAGGGCCTCTTCGGTGTTCACCGCGGCCCAGCCTCCCTCGGCCTTCATGCCGCGGAAGAGCGCCTGCGAGCCGGGCTTCTCCGAGCCGAAGCCGGTGCAGTGCGGCACCTGGTAGAAGCGGTTCCGCAGCGTCTTCGGCCCGATGCGGACGGGCTCGAAGAGGATGTCGTGCTTGGGGTCGCGGGGCACTACGCGAATTCCCGGAGGCCGAACCAGGTCCCGTTCCCGGTGTCGAAGTCGAAGTACTTCGTGCGCTCGATGCGGATGTCGCCGCCGTCGTGGAGCTTGCCGGGGATCGACCCCTTGTGCAGGCGCACGTGGTGGTAGTGGCCCGGGGAGACCTCGACGGCGCGCCGGTGCACCTCGTCCCGGTACCACGCGGGCGGGACGTCGGGCGTCGCGAAGAGGATGAGGTTGCCGTATTCGCCCTTGACGAGCTCGACGTCGTAGTAGCTCAAGAGGCCAGCCTCGCCGTAGCGGCCCATGCGCTCGATCAGCTCGTCCTCGAGGGTGAAGAGGACGCCGTGGTCCACCTCCGCTCGCGGGTTGCCGAAGAAGCCGACCGCGGTCAGGTTCTCCGATTCGAGCAGGCGCTCCGTGTCCGGGATCACGATCAGGTGCCGGTGCCCCTCCTCGTCGTGCTCGCGAATGACGTGGCCGCCCGGATCGACGTCGATCCACTCGAGCGCACGCTGGCGCTCGTGCACGAGCATCTGGCGCATGACGTCCACCTCGCGCATCGTGTTCTCCGCGTCCGTGAACGGCTTCTCGCGCAACACGTCGTCGGGGCCGAGGATCGCCGAGTACTCCATGGGGAGCAGGATATTAGAGGCGACCGGCCGCGATGATCCGCTGCAGGAACTCCTGCGTGCGCGGATTCGAGGGCGAGCGGAAGATCTGCTCCGGCCGGCCCTCCTCGAGGAGAACGCCCTCGTCGAGGAAGCAGACACGGTTGGCGATGTCCGCGGCGAAGCTCATCTCGTGCGTCGCGATCACCATCGTCATCCCGCCCTCGGCGAGCTCGCGGATGACGTTCAGGACTTCGGCGACGAGCTCCGGGTCGAGAGCGCTGGTGACCTCGTCGAGAAGCATGAGCTGCGGCTGCATCGCGAGCGCGCGCACGATCGCGACCCGCTGCTGCTGGCCGCCGGAGAGACGGTCTGGGTACTCGTCCCGCTTGTCCGCGAGGCCGAAGCGCGCAAGGAGCTCCGTCGCCTGCGCCTCCGCATCGGCCTTCGAGAGCCCGAGCACCTTGCGCGGCGCGAGCGTGATGTTCTCGAGGACGCTCTTGTGCGGGAAGAGGTTGAAGGACTGGAAGACGATCCCGATGCCCCGGCGTACCTGATTGACATCGACTCCGCGCGCGGTTACGTCCCTGCCGCCGATGACGATCCGGCCCAAGTCGATCGGCTCGATCAGATTGATGCAGCGAAGGAGCGTCGACTTCCCGGAGCCCGAGGCGCCGATGAGGCAGACGACCTCATGCTCGGCGACCGCGAGGTCGATCCCCTTGAGGACTTCCAGGCGCCCGAACGACTTGTGGACGCCCTCGAGCGCGAGCGCCTGGGGCACGCTCACGCCGCGAGTCCTGCTGCAACACGCCTGCGCCTACTGCGCTCGTTCAGGTAGTCGGTCAGGCGCGCGAGCGGGATCGTGAAGCAGACGAAGATGACCGCCGCGACGACATAGGGCGTGAAGTTGAAGGTCGCCGAGGTGTCGATCTGGGCCTGACGGAAGGCCTCGACGGGCCCGATGAGCGCGACGAGGGCCGTGTCCTTCTGGAGCCCGATGAAGTCGTTCAGGAGCGGTGGGATGACCCGCCGGACCGCCTGAGGGACGACGACGTAGCGAAGGGACTGCCCACGGGTCAGGCCGAGGGAGCGCGCGGCGGCGTCCTGGCTCGGGTGCACGGACTCGATGCCGGCCCGGTAGACCTCGGCCACGTAGGCGGAGTAGATGATGATCAGAGCGACCGTCGCCCAGACGACAGCCGAGGTGGGCACACCGGAGAGGCCCAGCGCAGGCACGCCGAAGCCGAGGATGAAGATGAGCAGGATCGTCGGGATTCCCCGGAAGAGATCCGTGTAGACGATCGCCAGCGCCCGGGCCGGAAAGAACACCGGCCCGGGCAGGCTGCGCAGGACGGCGATCAGAAGCGCGAAGACGAGGATGAAGACCTCGGCGACGCAGAAGATCTTGATGTTGAGCTTGAACGCGCGCAGGACCTCGGGAAACGATTCCTTGAAGATCGTCGGGTTGAAGAACGCAGTCTTGACCTCCGGCCAGCCGGGCGAGTTTGCGACGACGAGGACGAGAGCGGTGAAGAAGACGACGGTGCTGACGAGCGCGATCGAGACGCTGCGAGCGTCACGGCTCATCCCGCCCAGGATCTTCGAGCGGCGATCGCCTTCCATGATCCTGGAACTGTGGCGCTACTGGAGGACGGGAGCGCTCACCTTGTCCGAGAGCCAGGTCTTCTGGATCTGGGCGAGCGTGCCGTCCGACTTGAGCGCGGCGAGCGCGTCGTTCACGCACTGGGTCAGCGGGCTGTCCTTCTGGAGCACCATCCCGAAGTACTCCTGCGAGCCGACGGTCGGGAACTGGCCGACGATCTTCCCGCTCGGGACCTGCACCGCGGTGATGTAGAAGGCCGTGGGGAGGTCGACGACGAGCCCGTCGATCTGGTGCGCCTTGAGCGCCGCGACGCCCGCGTCGAGCGTGTCGTAGACCTGCGGCTGCTTGCTCGGCTGGATGTTCTGCGTGATGTAGTCGTAGCTCGTCGTCCCGACCGGAGCGCCCAGCGTCGCGTCTTTGAGGTCGGCGAGCGAGGTCGAGTTGGCGATCTTCGAGTCCTTCAACGCGACGACCGACTGGTTGACGTCGTAGTAGGAGTCGCTGAAGTCGACGACCTGCGCGCGCTTCGGCGTGTACGAGATCTGGTTGATGTCGAAGTCGAAGTCCTTCGGGCCCGGCTTGAAGGAGTTGTTGAACGGCACCACCGTCCACTCCACCTCGTCGGGCGTGAACCCGAGCTGCTTCGCCACCGCGTAGGCGACGGCGCTCTCGAAGCCCTTGCCGCTCGCGGGGTTGGAGATCTTCCACTGCCCCTCCGGCGCGCCGCCGAACCAGGGCGGGTACGCGGGATTGTCCGTACCGGCGGTGAGCTTGCCGGCGTTGACGAGCTGGAGCTGGTCCTTCGCGCATGGGTTCGTGCCGATGGTGCCGGCACCGGTTGCGGCCGGGGTCGTCGGCGTGGACGTCGCCGTTCCGCACGCGCTCGCGATCAGCGCGAGGGCGAGGACGAGCAGTGCGAGAGGAGCATGGATGCGCCGCACGGAGCTAGCGAAGCTACCACATTCTGCCGTGGCGCTTCACTTGCAAAAGCGCACGGCTAGCGGTGCTCGAACGCCCCGATATCGGGGTCGTGCCGCTTCACGCCGCGCTGGTCGCGGGCGTGGTTGTTCGCGACGAGGCAGTGGTCGAGCCAGAGGTTTGCGTACGTCCGGATCCCGCCCCCGTCCGGAACCGCACCCGAGGGGAAGTCGCCGCCCACGATACGCAGCCGAACGAGATGGGTCGGCGCACCGTGAAGATCTCGAAGACGCGGTCGACTCCGTCGGCGTCGACCGTCGCCAACCCGGGGGCAGGGTGGACGATCCGGAGCGGGTCGTTCGTGATGTCCAGGTCGCCGTCCTTGGCCCCGTCCTCACCGGTGCTGAGCTGCGCGAGCTTGTAGATCCCGGTCGAGGGGAGGACGATCTTGTCTGGTCCCGCGTGCGCGTTAGCAGCCCGGATCGCCTCCCGAAGCGAGCAGTCCGACTTCGCGCAGCCGTTCGGCACCGGGTCGCCGTGCCGCGTGACCACGTAGGTGTTCCCGAAAGCGGCAGGCGCCGCGAGGAGGCATCCCGCCGCAACGACGGCCGCAGCCGTCGCCAGTCGGAGCCCGGAGCAAGACTTGGGCCGGAGCGAGCCGAGTAGGGACTGTTCAAGGAGCGACGCTTCGCGGTGCCGCCCGCCGCTCCTCGTGAGCTTCGCTGACGAGTGCGACGGGCGGATCTGCGACGAGCACCTCCGGGGCCTCTCCCTCGTGCGGGCTCCGTCGGATGATCGCGGACGCCGTGCGGCCGTCGAGGTACAGCTCGCCCAAGGCGTTGTCGAAAGTGGCCTTCCGAATCGGCGTCCAACTCGCCGACGGCGTCTCGACTCCTGCCAGCCTTGCAAGCCGCGAGAAGATCTTCTCGGAGACCCGCGACCCGGTCGCCTGCACAACTCGCCGCTGCTTGGTCGAAAGTGGATTCCGGAAGGGCGAGCAGACGAGCTGATACACGCGGCACGACCGGCCGGTGCCGAGGTCGATCTCGCGGATCGAGCTGCAGTGAACGTCGCCTCCCAACAGCAGCACCGACGCGGGCGGATCCACTCGTTCCGTCCCGCGCGCGATTGCTCGCAGCCACTCGCACAGCTGCTCGAAAGAGTGGTTGAAGGCGGCCCAGTGCTCGAGGTCGGCCGCGCGCCGCAAGCGTTCGCTCAGATCCGCGGCAAGCCGTCCCCAACGCCCAGCACACAAGGCCTCGTTCCACGCCTGGAGGTGATGGATGCCGGAGGGCAGGAACACCGGCAGCGTGCTGGCGATCACCAAATGATCGAAGGCGCCGCTCGAGTGCTCGACAATCCAGTCCCACTCCTCCTCGTCGACCATCTGCCGACGGCCGTCGGAGAGCACGCGCGCCGCCCGCGAGTCGAGCACGAGCAGGCGCGTGTCGCCGAAGTCGCGGTAGAACGCCCACCGGCTGGCGGCGGACTCGCGATCCCACATGTGAGCCAGGCGCCGAAGGAGCGGCCCGGCATCTTCGTCGTCCTTCACCCGAGGGAAGGTGGTGTCGGCCTCGAGCTCGGGTGGGGAGAGGTTACCGAGGTGCTGATAGATCCAATAGGCCATGAACGCGCCGACGACGCGCGCTTCCCACCATGGCTTACGACGCATCTCCTCGACCCAGAGCCAAGAGATGTTCCAATCGTCGTGGAGATCGTGGTCGTCGAAGATCATCACAGTCGGCACGGTCGAGAGCAGCCAGCGGATGTCGGGCTCAGACCAGGACTCGCGATAGAGGCGGGTGTACTCCTCGAAGTCCGCGACCTGCTCTCCGGGTGGACTGTCCGTTCCGCGCCGCTGGCTGATGAACTCGAGTGTTCCCGGGGAGACCTCATCCGCGTAGACCTGGTCGCCGAGGAGAAGGACGGCGTCCGGCCACTCCATCTCGCCGCGCTGGAGCTGCTTCGAGTATGTCCACAGCGCGTCGATCCCAAGGGTCCTCACGTCGTCGGACCACTCGCGGCCGAGCTTTGTCGGCTGGGGGTCGCCGACGCGGCACGAGCCGAAGACGAGGCGCGTGCGCGGCTCGTTGTTGCGGGTGCGGACGACTGGTTGTGGCCGTCCGTCATCAGGCGGCCAGACGAGCTCGCCGTCGAGCCGCACGTCGTAGGGCGTGACGCTCGCCGGCGTCAGATCGGGTACGAGGAGCAAGGCAAAGTGATGGCCCTCGACGGTGAACGTCGATGTGCGGTGGCCGAGGATCTCGACCTCGCACGGCGCGCTCGTCTCGATCCAGAACGTCGCGCTCTCCGTGCCGGCGTAGCGCAGCAGGGGACCGAGGACGAGCTCTGCTCTCCGCTCGACCATGGCTCGACGACGATCTCAGATCCGCCGGTAGCGCGCCTCCACAAGCGAGAAGGAGGAGAAGGCGATCAGCCCGAGGGCGACCGCGCCGAGCAGCCACGCGCCGAAGGCGCCGTTGTAGAGCTTGCCAAGGGCGCCGTCGAGGCCGATCGCCTCGTTCGCCTTGTAGTCGTACGCGGCCTTGATGAGGAAGGCGCCGACCAGCCCGAACACGACCCCGCGCGCCACGTGACCGATCGTCCCGAGAGCCTTGAACCAGGGCATGAGGATACGCGGGATCTGCTCGGTCTTCGAGTCGTCGAGGAACTTCTGCCGCACGCCGCGAATGAACTGATAGATCGCGACACCGGCGAGTACGACCCCGGCGAGACCGACCAGCCAGCGACCAGCGGGCCAGCCGAAGACGTCGCTCGCGGTCTTCTGCGCGCTGCGTCCGGACGTGCCGGGACCGGTGAGGATCTCGACGGCGATCACGCACATCAACGCGTACACGACCCCGCTCCCGAGCGCGCCGAGCCGCTCGACTCCGCGGTCGGCTCCCTCGCGCCCGTGGCCGAGGACGGCCCGGAACAGGCGCCACAGCGCGTAGCCGCCGAGGCCGATCGCGAGGAGCGCGAGCAGGACGTGACCGAAGGACTGCTGCTCAACCGTCCGCAGCGCACCCTGCTGGTTCGTGATCTTGCCCCCGCGCCCAACTGCCAGGTCGAAGGCGAGGAGGCCGATAATCCCGTAGATGAGGGCCCGCGCTACGAACCCGGCGCGCGACAGGATCTCGAACGCGCGAGTCCGCACGAACCCTTCGCCCCACGAACGCACGCTGCGCACCGGCGCGGCAGAATCAGTTTGAACCGTTGTCACTCTGTACCCACTCCTCCTTCGGAAGGCAGATTGTGATCGCGGCGGGCTGAACCTTCACGGTGAAGGACCGGACCTTGTCGCGATCGCCGCCATCCAGCTCGTAGAGAACCTTGCGGTCTAGCTTGACCTTGATCTTCTTTGCCCTCGTCGCCCGGACGAGCGGCGACCGCTCCGGATGGCCGACGGCCGTGCGCCCGATCGTTCGCATCCAGTCGGCGATGCCCTCGGCGTTGATGACGCCGAGCTCGAGCTGGCCGTCGTCCGGACGAGCGTCGTGAAACACCTCGACACCGCCAAAGAGGCGTCCGACGTTGCCGAGGAGGATGCAGCTCGCACTTCCCGCGTACCAGGGCACGCCGTCGACCTTGATCTTCGCCTTGAACGGCTTCGCGCGGAGGTTCTGCGAGCCCGTCCAGAAATAGGCCACGCGCCCGAGCCGATCCTTGAGCGTGCCGTCGGCCTGCTCGATCATCGCTGCGTCGAAGCCCGCGCCGGCCATGACGGCGAACCGCTCCCCGTTGAACCGCCCGACGTCGAGCTTGCGCCGGTCGCCGCGGAGGCCGATCGCGACCGCCTGCTCGATGTCCTGCGGGATGCCGAGGTTCGTCGCGAGCAGGTTGGCGGTACCGGCGGGCAGGATCGCGAGCGGCGTCTTCGAGCCCGCCATCGCGTCGATCGAGCGCTGGACCGTGCCGTCGCCGCCCCAGATGAACAGCAGCTCGGCGCCATTGGCGAGCGCGCGCTTCACCTGCTTGGGGGCGAACCGGCTCTTCGGCACCTCGACCCATATGGGATCAGCGACGCCCTGGCGCTCGAACTCCCGACGCAGCTCCGTCAGGCCACCTCCGAATGACTTGCCGGCGTGCGCGACCACCGCGACCTTGGTCACTTCGCAGCACTCCCCGACGCTCGCGTGACGAGAACGAGTGTGGACACCGCGGCGATCCCGATGAGCGCGCCGCCGGCAACGTCGATCGGGTGGTGCATTCCGCGATACATGCGGGAGAAGGCGACGTAGACCGGGATCAGGATGGCGACGACCCAGATCGCAACCTGTGCGGCGCGATTCTTGATCCGCGAGGTCAAGAGCAGCGCGAGCCCGCAGTAGACGGCGATCGACGCCGCAGTGTGTCCGGACGGGTAGCTCGCGTCCACGGGCAGCTTCTCGAGGCGGTGCACCTCCGGCCGGTGGCGGTCGATCACGAGCGTCGTCGTCCGGTACGACGCCGACTCGACAGCCAGCGCGAAGAGCAGGAAGCCGGCGAGCCGCCAGTGCTTTGCGACGAGTGCGATCCCCGCCGCCACGGCGACGATGATCGGCAGGACGACGCCGCCGGCCATGATCGAGCCGATGAGCGAGGCGTCGGTCAGCCCGCCCGAGCGGTGCCGGGCAAGGAAGCGTACGAGGCTCTCGTCGTCCCCCGCGACTCCGTGGACGTGGAGCAGCACCCGCGTGACGACGAGGCCGGCCACGATCGACAGCGACGCGATCGTGACGAAGGCGATGACGATGCCTAGCACGTATGTCCACACCGGATGGCCGTCGCCCGGCAGCACTGCCAGGCGGCGCCCAAGCTGGCCCGGCTCCTTGTCGAGAACCGGAAAGTCGAGCGCCGGCCGGTTCCGATCCGGATGAGCGCGGGCCGGGGAGTAGTTGGGGGTGGTGATGCTTTCGGTGGACATTCGACGGGGCTCCGGTTCGTCGGGGGAGGCACCGGGGCTTATGACCGGGACTTATGGTTTCTCGTTCTCCCGGATTGGAAACATCGGCGTCGTGGCGGGACAACCGCCCTCGCCACGCTTCGCATCGATGCCTCTTCTTGCCGACCTGACCGCAGCGCTCATCGCCGGGCTCGTCGCGTTGGTTGCCGCGCGCTGGTACGCGCGATCTGGGGCGACGCCGGAGCGGCCGAGCGAGGAGATCGCACGTGTGGTCGGCGAGGTGGTAAAGCCGTACCCCGGTCCGAGGCGTCTGCTTTCTCGGCGGCTTGACCGCGAGGTCGCGAGCGGGCTCCTGTTAACGCTCGCCCTTGTCGTCACGCTCGTCGGCGGGCTCGCATTTGGCGTCCTCGCCCTCTTAGTGCACCGGGTTCCCCTTATCCAGCACGTCGACAACTCCGTGGCCGCATGGGGGTTCGATCACCGGAGTGGCGCGGCGACGAGTGGACTGCATGCAGTAAGCGATCTCGGAAGCATCCAGATCGTCGTGGCGCTCGCCGTCATCCTCGCCCTCGTCGACCTGTTCCGCACCCGGAACCGCTGGACGTTTCTCTTCCTGGTAGTCGTCCTGGTCGGCATGGAACTCGCCCAGCTCGGGGTCAAGGATCTCGTCGGCCGCGTCCGTCCGACCCTGGATCCCGCGGCGGCGGGGCTCGGGCCGTCTTTCCCGAGCGGCCACTCGGCGACCGCGGCGGCCTTCTATGCTGCCGCGGCCCTGATCATCGGACGCTATCTGCGCCGGCGGCCGACGCGGCACGTCGTCATCGCCGCATCGGTCGCGATCGCGGTCGGCGTCGCGGCAAGCCGCGTCCTCCTCGACCTGCACTGGCTGTCGGATGTCGTCGGCGGTCTGGCGCTCGGCTGGGCCTGGTTCGCGCTCTCCGCGGTCGTCTTTGGCGGACGACTGCTCATGCCCACGGCAGCGGCCGACCTTGCGGCGGCGGAGGCAACATCCGCCAACGGAGCCGTGGAGGGCACCCGCGGCGCTCGTCGTCGGCCGGCTTGGGCTGCTCGAACACTTCGGCATCGGCGCGCAGGCGAGCGCAACATCGGCGCGCGTCCGTGACGTGGACGTCGTGTCATGGGACGCGGTGATTGGCCTCGATGGCAAGAGGATCGTCGTCCGCGATCCAGCCCAGGCGTCGGTAGCAATTCGTCCAGAGCGCAGCATTAAAGGGCAGGTTCGCGGCTAACGCAGTCAGAACCTCCTCCTCCTCCTCCCGCTCGAACCGGGCAGTACTCCTCTTGGCCTGGAAGAAGCCCATGCGAGGTGGCGGAGCGATACTCCCAAATAGGGGTGGGAGACCAAACCCATCGACCACCGGAGGACAGCTACCGCGCTATCGCCCGGGTCCCACCGCCCTCGACAACGGCCCAGCCCGCCCGCAAGCTGCTCCATGCTCTGATCACACCGCTGCTTGGTGCGAAGCCGCGAACGGCTGACGCCCGCCGAACCGGCCGCATGACCTACAACCCGCCTTTAGGGGGCCCCCCTACGAACCCCCTTCCGGCTCAGCGCGACGCCAACGGTTCCATGGCCACATACCGTCCATCTCGACCTCGAGCGAGAAGCTCAGGAGGATCCGCACAATCACGATCACGCCGAGCACGGCGACGCTCTCGAGGGTCTGATCGACAACGATCGTCCGGACGATGTCGGCAACGATCAGCACCTCGAGGCCGAGCAGGATGCACCGACCTAGCTGGCGACGGAGCGCCTCGTACGAACCCGGCCTCTTCACGGGGCTGAGCATGCGCGGGACATAGACGGCGAAGACCACGACACCGCCGAACACCATGATTGAAGCGCCCACGGCCTCAACAACCTTGACCGCGTCGGAAATGATGTCCTCGTATGACACCGACGGAAGACGCTACCTCGTAACGCTCCGGATGACGAACCGAGCTCCCTGCATCCAAGATGAACGCTCTATCGTGACCCCTTTTCATCTGAAGGAGAACCCTTGGGTGTAGGGGACAAGCTAAAGAACATCCGTAACGTACGCCCGTAAGCGGTGGCGATCCACAGACCCGGACAGCTACGACGACTATAAGCGCGGGCGTGAGCGCACACGTAAGCAGGCGGAGCACACGCGCGAAGCGGCAGAGCGCCGGGGTGAGCAGGAGCGTGAGGACGCAGAGGGGGGCTTGAGTACGTAGAGCGTTCGGCCGGTCGTGCGGAGGATCGTCGCCGCGCTGAAGCGCTAGGCGAGGCCCGGTCCCGTCGCCGAGACTCGTGGTCAGTGTCCGTCGTTTCCGGGAATATCTCGGGCGATGTTCCAGGGCATGGTCGGCATGTGGGCGCTGCGCCGCGCGGTTCGGCTGGTGACCGCCGACGACCCTCGCCCGCTTGGCAGACGCCTCACGGCGGAAGGAAAGCGGATCGTGATGGGTGCGGCGATCACGCTCGCGCTCCTTGTGGCTGCAGCCATCGTGCTGATCGCCGTTGTGATCGCCGCCGTTTCCTAAAGAGTGGGCTGCGGGGAGTGTCTCACTTGCGGCAAGAACCGTTGTCCTCGAACGTGGTGCCCAGGCGGGGCGGTCCAAGGAAGCGTTCTTTTAGAGCGGCGAGAGGAGACACCACGCCAGTTTTCCGCGAGAGAAATCCTGACAAACCGTGACTTCCCCGCCTTGCTTCCGCAGCCTCTGGCCTTTCGCCCGAGATTCGGGCATCTCTCCCTGAATGGGTCGATCCCGAGGAGGCGGCGGAGTGGCCGCAGTGACAGCTCGAACAGGTGGCCTACAAACGGTGCTCCCGGTGCGGCGAACTCAAGCCTCTCGTTGCCTTTCACCGAATGCGCTCGATGGTGAAAGGCCGCCACCCCGCTGCAAGGAATGCCGGCGACCTTCCTAGCCGAGCCGGCGAGCGCTGAGACCTCTAGTCGCCCGTGCTGAGCGCCCGAACGATGCTCTGCGAGAGCTTCTTCTTCTCTTCCACGGCAAGATTTTCCGACGTGAAGAAGCGGCGAACGTCGTTGACCACGACGGGTGCGAGGAAACCTCTTCCGGCATTTCGCTCGAGTGCGCGTCTGAGCCCTGCAAGCGCATCCGCATACTCGACCTTCGCACGTGCCAACCCACGCGTTCCGAGTGCGGCATGGGTCTGGCGGTCGCTTGCCGCAAGCAGCTCTCCAGCTGCATCCCGAACCGCAGCAAAGGCAGCGTCCAGGCCGTCGGCGCGAGATGTTTGCTGCTCGCAGTACGTCTGCAGGCGGTCTCGTTGCGCGCGGAGCGCCTCGACCAGTTCCTCGAACTCGGCCGCCCGCTCCTCTGCCTGCGAGAGCCGACGTTCGAGCATCTGGCAATTGGTGTGCGCGATTGCATTCTCGCGCTCGAGCTCCTCGACGCGCAGGCGCTGCTCGCTCGCTGCGCGCGCGTAATCCTGGCCGATCTGCGTCTGCCTCTGGACCTCTGCACTGAGTCCGGAGCCGGTCGTGCGCAGGCGATCGAGCTCGGCGAGGAGATCCCAGTCGGGTCCTTCTTTCCCTTCGAGCGTAGAGTCGGTTCGCTCGTCCTCATCTGACGGCAACAAGTGCAGGCGTCGCAGTTTCATGCTGCGAACCCCCTTAGGAAAGTGGGTGTCTATGAAGTTGTATGTCGACCCACGGGTCGACTGGCGCGGGCTGGCCCAGCGTACTCACGCCTCGTACCTAAGGACGTAGCGATGCCCCAACTCCTTGCGTGAGCGGCCGGACGACCTAACACTTCCCGAAGATTTCGCAAGCCAGGCGGCTCCTCGTAATCTAATCGCCAGGGCTGCACACGCTTCAAACGACCTCGCGAGGGCGGGGCTGGACGGCCGTTTCCCGCGATCGTGCTGGGCGATCCCGCGTAGCGTGGCAACGTGGGTTCGGTCCGGCCCCGCTTTCCTTAGATCGGCAACATCAGCGCCGCGCTTACGGGCCTCCGGCCCGAGCAGCCGGGTCTTCGACCGCGCGGACGACCTTTCTTGCGGCGAGCGCCTGGCGGTTGTCGAGCGCCGTGGCTCAGCGGTCGTTCGGCACGCCGTCGCCCGCAGCCGGCGGGACGGTCTCGAGGATATGACTGGTTTCCATCTTCGTGTCGCAATCCTTTCGCGTCGACGACCGCCCCTCGGAGTGCATCGCGGATGCACGGGCGCCGTTCTGGAAAGTGGTCCGGAAGGCCGTGAAGCCCACCGAGCTGAAGAGCCCAACCCAAACTAGGCCTAGCGCTCGCCGTGGGGCGCCGAGATGAGATCCAGGCGACGGTGGGCGGCACTCCTGGCTTCCGATGGCTGGGTGCGAGCGAGGTCGAGGAATGCTGGGAGTCGATCCAGACTCTCGCGGGGCGTAATGAGTTCCGTCTCCCAGTGGACCGGCGATCGGGGTTCACGACCGTAGCGGATATGAGGGACGAGGCGATGGATCACGTTAGGGAAACGCTTCAGTCCATCCTGCTCGCGGACGTGCTGGTGGTTGATGTCGTGTGGCAGTGGAGCTCGCCGGCGCACGCATCTCGATCCCGGCATTCGTCAACGCCTTTGAGACACTTTGGTTCCCCGGGGCGGATGACCTCTACATCCTCACCATCGACCGACGGGAGGTCGTTCTCCTTCATCACGAGGAGTTCATCTCCGTCGCCTGCGCTCCACCCAGCAGCGACTAGCGCTTCCGTCCGAGCAGCCGAGCGACAACGGCCCGCAGGAGCTTCTTAGGGGAGCGGCGGCCGTTGTCGAGACTCGCCGGCAGGGGGCGAATCTTCTCAGGCCGCGAATGCCCCGAGTCCGGCGATCCGAGGTAGGCACGCCACGAGCATTTCCGACCTCTACGGCACACCCGACCCACGTAACCATGCGGGTTCCGCGCAGCCATGCGGCTGTGAAATGGGCCGTGCAGGGATCGAACCTGCGACCTTGGGATTAAGAGTCCCCTGCTCTACCAGCTGAGCTAACGGCCCGGCGGAGGGCCATTGTACCGGGGGGATCTCGGCTTCAGACGCGCTCGAGGCGCCAGTTGACGTACCAGAGAATGGTCTTCCCCGTCATGACACCGCGGACGACGAGTGGCGCGCCGGCTAGGAGGATCTTGAGAGGCATGGGTCAACTAGATTCGCGGTCCACATGCGAATCCTTTCCGTCGTCGGCAACCGTCCGCAGTTCATAAAGTCGGCTCCCCTCTCCGTCGCATTGCAAAACCGCGTCGAGGAGGTCGTCCTGCATACCGGCCAGCACTACGACCGCGAGCTCTCGCAGGTCTTCTTCGAGGAGCTCCGGCTCGACCCGCCCAAGCACCGGCTCGAAGCGGGCTCCGGCACGCACGCGGAGCAGACCGCGCGGATGCTCCCCGGGATCGAGGGCGCGGTCGTGGAGGAGAAGCCGGACCTCGTGCTCGTCTACGGCGATACGAACTCCACCCTCGCCGGCGCGCTCGCCGCCTCGAAGCTGCGCATACCCGTCGCCCACGTGGAGGCCGGGCTGCGGTCCTTCGACCGGACGATGCCGGAGGAGCTCAACCGCATGCTCGTCGACCGGGTGTCGACCCTCCTCTTCGCCCCCTCGGGCACTGCCGTCCGGAACCTCCGGGCGGAGGGGATCGTGGACGGCGTCCACCAGGTCGGCGACGTCATGCTCGACGCGAACCTCCGACTCGCCCCGATCGCGCGGCAGCGCTCCCAGGCCCTCGAGCTCGACGGCGTCGAGGCCGGCGCCTACGCGCTCACGACCGTGCACCGCGAGGCGAACACGAGGGAGCCGGAGCTCGGCCGGATCGTCGAGGCGCTGAACACGCTCGAGGAGGCGGTCGTCTTCCCACTCCACCCGCGAACCGCGGCCGCGATCGAAGTGCAGGGGCACCGACTCGGCGGGCACGTCCATCCACGCCCGCCGGCCGGCTACCTCGACTTCGCCGCGCTGGCCTCGCAGGCGCGTGTGATCCTCACGGACTCGGGCGGCGTCCAGAAGGAGGCCTACTGGTACGAGGTCCCTTGCGTGACTCTGCGCGAGAACACCGAGTGGGTCGAGACCGTCGAGGCTCGGCTGGAACCGGCTCGTGGGAACGGATCCCGACACGATCGTCGAGGCGGTGCTCGCAGCGGCTCCCGGAGACACGCACCCGCCCCTTTACGGAGACGGCCACGCGGCCGATTTGATCGCTGATGTGCTTTGTACGATGGACCCGAAGTGATTGAGAGTCCAAAGCCCGAAGTCGCCATCGTCGGCGCGGGCTACGTCGGCCTCCCCCTCGGCCGGTGCTTCGCGGAGGCGGGCATTCCGGTCGTTCTCGTCGATGTCGACGCCGAGCGCGTCGCGGCGATCAACCGCGGCGAGAGCCACGTGGAGGACGTGCCTTCCTCAGCACTCGCTCCGCTCGTCGAGTCGGAGCTCCTCGAAGCCACGACCGACTACGACGCCGTCCGCGACGCGGAGGCGATCGTCGTGGCGTTGCCGACCCCGCTTTCCGCAAACCGCGAGCCCGACCTCTCCATCGTGCTGAGTGCGGCGCGCGAGCTCGGCAAGCGCCTGCGCACCGGCCAGCTGATCTCTCTGGAGTCGACCACGTATCCCGGCACGACGCGCGAGGAGGTGCTGCCTATTCTCGCCGAGAGCGGGATGGAGGTCGGCAAGGACTTCTTCCTCGCCTTCTCGCCCGAGCGCATCGACCCCGGCCGGGAGGACTGGACGGTGAAGACGACACCGAAGGTCGTCGGCGGCGTCACGCCCGCCTGCACCGAGCGCGCCGTCACCTTCTACGAGCGCGCGATCGACACCGTCTGCAGCGTCTCCTCTCCGGAAGCGGCCGAGCTAACGAAGCTCCTCGAGAACATCTTCCGCTCGGTCAACATCGCGCTCGTCAACGAGCTTGCGCAGCTCTGCGACCGGATGCACGTCGACGTCTGGGAGGTCGTCGAGGCGGCCGCGACGAAGCCCTTCGGATTCATGAGCTTCAAGCCGGGGCCAGGCCTCGGCGGGCACTGCCTCCCCGTGGATCCCTTCTACCTCGCCTGGAAAGCGCGCGAGTTCGACTTCTACACGGAGTTCATCGAGCTCGCGGGCAAGGTCAACGAGAACATGCCCTACTTCTGCCTGGAGAAGATCGCCCGCGCGCTGAACTCGGTGGAGAAAGCGGTCAAGGGGAGCCGCGTCCACCTCGTCGGCGTCGCCTACAAGGCCGATGTCGGCGACCTGCGCGAGTCGCCGGCGCTGAAGCTGATCGAGCTCCTGCGCGACGAGGGGGCCAAGGTCTCCTACCACGATCCGCACGTGGCCGAGCTCCCGGACCACGGACTCACGTCCGTCGACCTCGACGGCTCCGTCGGCGCAGGCCGACTGCGTCGCGATCGTGACGGCGCACTCCGGGATCGACTACGCGGAGCTCGCCGAGAAGGCACAGCTCGTCGTCGACTTCCGAAACGCCACCGGCAGGAACGGCTCCACGAATGGACGGGTGTGGAAGCTCTGAGACTCGCCGCGGTGGGCCTCGGCTACTGGGGCCCTAACCTCGCGCGGAACCTCGACGACCTCGGCGGCGCCGAGCTCGCGTGGATCTGCGACCGCGACGGGGAGCGGCTCGCCCGCTACGGGTCGCGCTTCCCGGACGCGCGCAAGACGACCCGCTACGAGGACCTCCTCGAGGACGACTCCACTCGACGCCGTCGCCATCGCGACTCCGGTCGTCACCCACTTCGAGCTCGCGCGCGAGGCGCTCCTCGCCGGCAAGCATGTCTTCGTCGAGAAGCCACTCGCGCTCTCGTCGGCGCTCGGCGAGCAGCTCGTCGCGCTGGCCGAGGAGCGCGCGCTCGTGCTCATGCCCGGCCACCTCCTCCTCTACCACCCGGGCGTCATCAAGCTGAAGGACCTCGTCGACTCGGAGGAGCTCGGCCGCCTTCTCTACGTCTACGGCAACCGCCAGAACCTCGGCCAGATCCGCAAGGACGAGAACGCGCTCTGGAGCCTCGGCGCGCACGACCTCTCCGTCATCCTCCACCTCGTCGGCGAGGAGCCGTCGGAGGCATGGGCGCGCGGCGAGTCGTTCCTCAACCCCGGCGTCGAGGATGTCGTCTTCTGCTATCTCCGCTTCCCGTCCGGGGTCGTCGCGCACATGCACCTCTCCTGGCTCGACCCGCACAAGATGCGGCGCATGACCGTCGTCGGCGACAGAAAGATGGCCGTCTTCGACGACATGGAGCCAGAGCGCAAGGTGACCGTCTACGACAAAGGCCCGCAACAGCCGGCGGAGACCTGGGGCGAGTGGCAGACGCGCTCCGGAGACATCTCGATCCCGAAGGTCGCCAACGACGAGCCGCTGCGCCTCGAGTGCGAGCACTTCCTGGCGCTCCTGCGCGGCGAGGGCGACCGCATCGCGGCGGCGCGCGACGGGCTCGCGGTCGTGCGGGCGCTCGAGCAGCTGCAGAAGCTCGCTCGAGCGGGAACGTGTGTGAACCGGATCGCCGAGACCGCCGTCGTCTACCCGGGCGTCGAGTTCGGCGAGGACGTGGTCGTCGGCGACTACGCCGTCGTCGGCAAGCAGCCCGTCCTCGGTCGCCGCTCCACGGCCTCGCGCGGAGGAGCTCCCGCCGCTCGTCGTCGGCGACGGCAGTGCAATCCTCGCTGGAGCGGTCGTCTTCGCGGGCACTCGGCTGGGCTCGGGCGTCATCGTGGGCGACCAGGCGTGTGTCCGCGAGCGTTGCGAGCTCGGGGACGAGGTCGTCGTCGGCCGCGGCGCTCACGTCGAGAACGACACGACGATCGGCGCGCGCGCGAAGATCCAGGCGAATGCCTACGTGACGGCGTACACGACCGTCGAGGAGGACGTCTTCATCGCGCCGTGTGCCGTGACGACGAACGACAACTTCATGGGACGCACCGAGACAGCGCCACAAGCACCGAAGAGGTCCGACGATCCGCCGCGGCGCGCGGATCGGCGGGGGCGCCGTCCTGCTCCCGGGGATCGAGATCGGCGAGGAGGCGTTCGTCGGTGCCGGGGCCGTCGTCCTCGCGGATGTCCCGCCGCGGGCGGTCGTGGTCGGGAACCCGGCGCGCAAGATCCGCGACGTGCCCGACGAAGAATTGCTCAGTTGAAGTTCAGGACCGGCGAGACGCCGGGAACGAGCCCGCTCGAGGCCGGAGGCGCGAGCCGCGCCCTATAGGTGCCCGCAACGGCCTTGAAGTGCGCGTGCCACGTCCCGTCGGATTGAACGGCCGCGGTGCCGACGTTCTTGGCCCATTTGCCGTTGCGGAGCTGCGGTCGACGTGCACGGTCTGACCGGCCAGCGAGATGGGGCGCACCTATCCGCGCAGTCCGTCGTTGGCGGGCTGCGTCGCGCTGAAGACGATCTTCGGCGCGACCTGACCGTGACGGTCGAGTGTTCGCGGCCGGCGAGTGCAGCCTGTACGACATGCTGCGGCACGGCCTGTCGATCGCGTGGTAGTGGGCGGCGTCGTCCTTCGTGATCGAGACGGCCTTCCAGATCCCCGAGGACGGCCTGCGCTGCAGGTGAAGCTGCCCAGCCTCGCGGGCGAGGACGTCGATCCGCACGCGCGCGCCGCAGACGCTCTTCGTCTTGGTCGGCGCGAGGTCGAGGACGCCGAGCGCGAAGCGGCTGGACCGCAGCCCAATCGTGCTGCGGAAGTACTCCGGGCCGAGACCCGCCGGACGGGAAGGTTTGCGACCATGAGCCCCGCTCGAGACGGATCCTGTTGACGCGCCCGAGACACGGGACGTGACCACGGCGTCGGCCGGCGCCCGGCCCGCGCCGAGCCGCTCCTGCAGCCCCCGCGCCGAGAGCATGACCTTCCACGAGCGGTTCGGGTTCGAGGCGTTGAGGTCGGCCGGATCCGACTTGGAGACCAGGTACGGGGACCGAGCCGCCCCAGGTGTCCGCCGAGGCAGCCGTCCTGCCTCCGTTCGACGACGAGAAGTACGTGCTGGCGACGCTCCCGTTGTACTTCACGACCTCACCGTCGGTCGCCTTGACCGCGGCCGTGCTGCTGGCCTCCTCGCCGCTTCCGTAGTCGAGACCGCCGTACACCTGGTCGCGTGTGTCGTCGTAGACGTCGAACCAGGAGGCACGGGCGGCGCGCATGGCATAGGAACGAGCGGCCACGGCCTGCGCCTTCAGCGCCTCGGCCGGCCAGTTCGACGGCATCTCACGCGGGACGACGGAGTAGAGGTACCCCTGCAGCCCGACGACGTTCACGACGTCGAGCCTTCCTCCGTGGTTGTAGAGCTTGAGATCCCCGCGGTAGCGAAGGCCGTCCACGCGGAGGAAACCGATGCCCGGTGTGACGGTCGCGGGGCTGGCGAACTTCCCCTTGCCGATCACGCGCACCTTGCCGTCGCCGGTCGGCACTACCTGGTAGTCGGTGAACGCCGCCAGCTTCTTGTCCCCGACCTTGAAGCCGGCGGACGAGTGCAGCGTCACGGACGGCCGGCCATCCTTCAGGAGCACGCGGATCTTGCTCTGGCTGCCCTGGCCCACGTTCGCGCCTTCGTAGTAGAAGCCGAGGATGCTCCTGTAGTCGTCGCCGTTCAGCGCGCGGCCGAGGGCTCCGTACTGGCTCATCCCGACGCCGTGTCCCCAGCCCTCGCCCCTGAGGACGAACACCGGGGATGCGGATGCACCCGCGGCGCAGGCGAGCGCGATGAGGATGGCGAACGGGAGGACTACTCGGCGCATCGAGCTTCTCAGGACCCCTTCGGCAAGAAGGTAGCCGGAGCCGCGTAAGGAATGCGTGAATTACGCGGTTCGACCGGCGAGCGTACTGTTCCTCCGCCGAGGCCGTCGCCGTGCGAGCCCTGATGGGCTCCCACCAGGCGCGGTTCGCGCGGTACCACTCGACGGTCTCGGCGAGCCCCTCGCCGAGGGCTCTCCGCGAGTCGTGGGCTCCGAGCGCGTAGATCTCGCCGGGCGTGCCTTCCCGGAGGACGAGCTCGACCGCGGCGCTGTGGTCGTCCGCGTGGATCCATGCGCCCGGGAGCGTCTCGGGTGACGGCGCGTCCGCGTCGAGGGCCCCGACGATGGCGGCTGCCGGCTCCGCGGCCGGGTGCTGAAACGGCCCGTAGGCGGCGGGACCCCGCACGATCGAGACGTTCGTCCCGTGCGTCTGCGCGTAGGCCAGCACCTGGAGGTCGGCGCCCAGCTTGGACGCGGCAGCGGGGCTTGACGGGTCGTCGGCGTCATCCGAGGACACCTGCACGAAGCGGATGCCGGCCACGCGGGCGAACTCGAGCAGGACGTGCGGTCCCGAAGACGTCCGTGACGATGAAGCCGCCCGACGCGAGCGCCGAGTCGTCGAGCTGAGTTTCGGCGGCGAAGTTGACGATCGCTGCGCAGCCGTCTGCGGCCCCGGTGGCAGTCACCTTGTTGGCGACGTCGCCCTGCACGAACTCGTGCGGAACGCCCTCGAGACGCGCAAGGCTGCCGAAGTCCGTCAGGCGGTCCAGCACGACGACCTCGATCCCCCGCCGCGACGAGCCGGCGCACGAAGCTACTCCCGAGGAAGCCGCAGCCGCCGGTGACGAGGACGCGCACGCCGCGACCCTACCCGCTGGAAACCCCGGCGATTGCGCGTGCCGCGAGCACGTGCCCCTCCAGAAACCGACCCTGCTCGTAACCCCATGCCAGCGCATGGGCGAGACCCCACCCGCGCATACGCTCACGGTCGAGGTCGAGCCGTTCGGACAGAAGATCGAGCCGCCTCCGCACTCGCGCGCTCGGATCGGGGTCCGAGGCGAGCTCATCGCGCCGATCGCGAAGAAGAGACGCAGTGTCGAACTCTCGCTCGCCGAGGAGCGGCTTCGGGTCGACAGCCAGCCATCCGCGGTCCGAGCGCAGGATGTTCCCACCGTGGAGGTCCTGGTGGAGGACGACCGGCTCGCCGGGCTCTGCACCGGCGTTCCGTAGGAACGCCACCGCCTCGTCGATCAAGCAGCGCTCGAGACGCCGACCCGCCGACTCCCACCACGCCGGCAGCGCGTCCGCCCAGCGACTTGCTTCGTCGGTAAGCCGGCGAAAGGGCTCCGCAGGTGCCCGTACACGCCAGAGCTGCTCGAGCACTTCCGACGCGGTCTCGGTCGCGAAGTCGTCCGGCTCCTCCCAGAGCCGCGTCCCCGGATCGCAGCGCTCAAGGAGGAGCGCGCGCCGCGAGTCATCCCGTGCAAGCAGCCGCACCGCGCCCTTCCCACCCCAGCACTCCAGCGCATCTGCCTCGTGCTCGCTCTCCGGCTCGGGGAAGTTGACCTTCAGGACGGCGCGGTCGCCGTTCGGAAGCATCACCGGCACGACGAGCGAGATGTGGGCGGGCTCGAGCGGTTCCTCGAGCTCGAGCCCCCAGGTCTCTGCCAGGTACGCAACAAGATGAGGCAACCCGTCGAGCCACTCTTCGCCGCCCGGCTCGCCACGCCACCGCTCCAACCCCATCGGAACGAGCAAGGAGCTGCGTCAGTCGCCGACCGCGCGCCTGAATGCCAGCTCGGCATCGTGGCCGAACACCGCAAAGACGACGCGCTCGAGATGATCGGGCTCGTAGGCGCGCGCCTCGGTGACCATCAGCTCCGCGCAGCGCTCGATGGGAAAGCCGCCGACGCCGGTCCCGAAGGCCGGCATCGCCAGGGAGCTGGCGCCGAGGTCGTCGGCGACCTCGAGCGTTCTCCGAGTCGCCTGCGAGATCACCTCGGCCGTGGTCTGCAGGTCCTGTCCCATCACGGCCGCGTGGACGACGTGCTCTGCCTTCAGCCTGCCCGCGCCCGTGGCCACGGCCTCGCCGATCTGGATGGGAGCCAGTGCGACGGCCTCGCGCTCGATCTCCTCTCCGCCTGCCCGCTTGATCGCCCCCGCGACCCCGGCGCCCATCCAGAGGCCGTTGTTCGCGGCGTTCGCGATGGCGTCCACGTCGAGTTCCGTGATGTCGCCCTCGACGACCTCGAGCTCCATGGCGCCGAAGCCTAGCGCCCGGTCGCGCTCGGCACCGCCCGCCCGTCGGAGCGGAGCGGCGAGGGCTTCACGCGGAAGATCCGGGCGACGTTGCCGGGCAGGTACCAGTTCCAGCTTGCCGAAGAGCTTCATCGCGCTCGGCACGAGCAGGGCGCGGACGATCGTCACGTCGATGAGGATCGCCATCGCCAGGCCGAAGCCGAACTGCTGCAGGCCGACGATCGAGCCGGCCACGAAGCCCATGAACGCCGAGAACATGACGAGCCCGGCCGCCGTGACGATCCGGCCGGTAAGGGCCAGACCACGCGAGACGGCCTCCTCGTTCGTCCGCCCCGCGTCCCACTCCTCGCGCATGCGACTCGACGAGGAAGACCTCGTAGTCCATGGAGAGGCCGAAGATCATCGCGAAGACGAAGACGGGGATCCAACCTTCGATCTGCGGGAAGCTGATGAGCCCGAAGGTGCCCGCGGCGCCCCACTCGAAGAAGATGACTAGCAAGCCGTACGCGGCGCCGATCGAGAGCAGATTCAAGGTGATCGCTTTCAGCGGCAGGAGCACCGAGCGGAACGCTCGCAGGAGCAGGATGTAGGTCAGGATCAGCACCCCCGCCACGAGCCACGGGAACGTGCCGTAGGTCTTGGCGAGGAAGTCGACTCCGCTCGGCGGGCCGCCGCCCGCGTAGACGTTGACTCCCTCCGGGAAGCGGGCGGCCGGAACGATGTCGTCCCGGAGCCGGTGGACGAAGACGAGGGCCGGAGGCGAGCCGTACTCGCTCCTCCCGACCACCTCGAGGTGGAAGTAGCGCCCGGTGGGGTCGACGTACTGCGGCACCGGAGCCGAACTGCACCTGCGCCACCTCCGGATCGGCGCGGAGACCCTGCTCGAGGTTGCCGATCGCCGTGCGGACCGCCGTCGAGTCGACGCCGCCGGGCCGGCCGGTGTCTCCCACGATTGCGGTCGGAGCGAGCGCGCCCTCCCCGACGGCGTCCGAGATCACGTTCAGGCCCTTCACGCCTTCGAGGTTCTGCGGGATGCCCTTGTTCGAGCCAGGGCCGACCGAGAGCCAGAAGACCGGGATGGCGAGCGCGACGAGAGCAGCGACGGTGCTGGTGGCCACGGCGACCGGGTGGCGCATGACCCAGCGCGAGAGCCGCCCCAGAAGTCGTACTCCGAGTTGCGCCGGTCGAGAACAACGTTCGGGACGATCCTCACCCGGTCGAGCCCGTTGACGAGGAAGTCGACGAGGACGGGCAGGAAGCGTCAGCGCGCAGATGACCGAGACGAGCGGGATGACCAACCCGCCGATCCCGAAGCCGCGCATGAACGGCAACGGCATGAAGAGCATGAGCGCGAGGCCGACCCCGACCGCCGAGCCGCTGAACACGACGGCGCGGCCAGCCGTCTCCATCGTGCGGACGATCGCGTCCTCCTTGGCCTTGCCGCTCCGCAGCTCCTCGCGGTAGCGATAGACGATGAGGAGCGAGTAGTCGATGGCGATCCCGAGGCCGATGAGCATGACGAGGTTCTGCAGGTAGGTCGTCAGCTCCATGAAATGCGCGAAGATCCAGACGATCCCGAGCGTGGTCGGGATCGCGGCAGCCGCGAAGATGAGGGGCAAGAGGAAGGTCGAACGTCCCGAAGACGAACGCGAGGATCAGGGCCGCGATCGGGATCGCGATGAAGAGCTCGCCGACCTTGAGGTCGTGTGCGAAGACGGGGTCGAGGTCGTGCTCGATCGCCGCCTGCCCGGAGACGTAGACCTGGGCGCCCGGAATCTGCGCCGGCCGCTGCGCGCATGGCGTCGGTGTGGCCCTTCGCGTCCGCCGGCTCGAGGTTGGAGACGATCGTCGCGCTGACCACGGAGTCGGAGACCGCCTGGACGCTCGCAAGCTGGCCGGTCGGGAGCTGCTTCGCCGCGGCCAGCGCACGCTGGCGGACGATCGGTATCAGCTGCTCGGACGAGCCCGGCGCTCCCTTGACGACGACCGTGAACGCGCCGACCGTCTTCTGCCCGTAGTGGTCGTGGAGGATCTTCTCCGCGCGGGCGGTGTCGGTCCCCGGAAGCGAGAAACGGTTCGTGAGGAGGCTGCTGAGGCTGGATGTCGCGTACACCCAATGAGGAAGAGCGACTGTCCAGATGGCGACGACCCACCACCGATAACGGATCATCGCCCGCGTCCAGCGTTCCACAGGGCTCCTGCTCCTCCCGCTCGTTAGCGGTCACTAAGTTAGCAGGGCGCGAATGGCGTCAGCGAGCCCTGCGAGCCAGCTTGCGCTCCTTGACCTCGTCGAGGTTCCGGACCCCTGCTACCCAGAGGTAGCCGAGGACTCCGAGCATGAACGGCGCCGATTTGAAAATGCGGGGCATCGGTACGATTGTCTCATGACCGCTCGCCGGGACATCGACCGCATGAAGTCCGAGATGGAGGAGCTGTTCGCGGATCTGTGCCAGGTTCCGCGCCTCGTCGCGCGTCGCGCCGGCTTTCGTCCGGCGCTCGACGTCTACCGGACGGACGACCCGCCCGCGATCACGGTCGTCGTCGAGCTCGCCGGGATCGACCCGGCCGAGGTCGACGTGGCGGTCGTCGAAGGTGTCCTCGTCGTTCGCGGACGGCGACGCCGCCCGGCCGGCGAGCAGCGCTTGTATCAGCACATCGAGATCGATTACGGCGTCTTCGAGCGGCACGTGCAGCTGAACGAGGCCGTCGACTCCGAGGCCGCCAATGCGACCTACGAGAATGGCCTCCTCTCCATCCAGCTGCCCCTCGCGCGGAAGGCCTCGGGGTCGGTCAAGCGTGACCATCGAGACGGGGGAGGACGCATGAGCGCGGTCGAGGAAGCAGTGAACGCGGGCGAGGAGGCCCGTGGCGGACGACCTGCCGATCCTTCCGCTCCGGGAGACCGTCGTCTTCCCGGATTCGATGACGCCCCTCGCCATCGGGCAGGAGCGCTCGATCAAGCTCGTCGACGAGGCTGTCGCCAAGGACTCGACCATCGCCCTCGTCACCACGCGGGAGACCGCCGACGAGGAAGAGGCGACGAGCACCGACGACATCTACGAGGTCGGAACGGCCGCGCTCATCCACAAGATGATCCGCGTGCCGGACGGGACGCTGCGGGTCCTCGTCCAGGGCCTGCGCCGCGTCCACCTCGATCGCATCGTCCAGACGGAGCCCTACCTCGTCGGCGAGTTCAGCAGAGCTCCCGGACGTCGACGGCCCCGAGAAGGAGGTCGCCGCGCTCGCGCGCAACGTCGAGGCCCTCTTCAGCCGGATCATCGGGCTCGTCCCCTATCTCCCGGACGAGCTCCAGCTCGCCGCCGCGAACGCCGAGGACCCGAGCACGCTCGCCAACCTCATCGCCACGACGATGCGACTCAAGACACCCGAGAAGCAGGAGCTCCTCGAGGAGGCGTCGATCGAGGCGCGCCTGCGCAAGCTCACGGTCGTCCTGAACCACGAGCTCGAGGTGCTCGAGCTTGGCACGAAGATCCAGTCGCAGGTGCAGTCGGAGATGGAGAACTCACAGCGCGAGTACTTCCTCCGCCAGCAGCTCAAGGCGATCCAGGAGGAGCTCGGCGAGGGCGACGAGCAGCAGGCCGAGATCGCGGAGCTCCGCGCCCAGATCGAGGAGGCACACCTCCCCGAGGAGGCGGACCGCGCCGCGCGCCGCGAGCTCGACCGCTTGACAAAGCTTCCGCCCGTCGCCGCGGAGTATGGCGTCATCCGCGGCTACCTCGAATGGATCCTCTCGCTTCCCTGGAACGAGACGACCGAGGACAACCTCGACCTCGAGCACGCACGCAGCGGTCCTCGACGAGGACCACTACGACCTCGAGAAGGTCAAGGAGCGGATCATCGAGCAGCTCGCGGTCTCGAAGCTGAAGGAGGATCTCTCCGGCCCGATCCTCTGCTTCGTCGGGCCGCCCGGAGTGGGCAAGACCTCACTCGGCCAGTCGATCGCCCGCTCGCTCGGGCGCAAGTTCGTCCGCATCTCGGTGGGCGGCGTCCGCGACGAGGCCGAGATCCGCGGCCACCGGCGCACCTACATCGGCGCGCTGCCGGGGACGATCATCCGCGCCCTGCGCGACGCGGGCTCCGAAGAACCCCGTCTTCATGGTCGACGAGATCGACAAGATGGGCGCCGACTGGCGCGGCGACCCGTCCAGCGCGATGCTCGAGGTGCTCGACCCGGCGCAGAACTCGAGCTTCCGCGACCACTACCTCGACCTACCGTTCGACCTCTCCAAGGTGCTCTTCATCTGCACCGCGAACCAGCTCGAGCCGATCCCGCCGCCGCTGCAGGACCGCATGGAGATCATCCGCCTTTCGGGTTACACCGAGGAGGAGAAGCTCGGCATCGCGAAGCGCTACCTCGTCCCCAAGCAGCTCGAGGCGCACGGCCTCGACTCAGAGGGGGTGAAGTTCACGGAGAAGGCACTGCGCCTCCTCATCTCCGAGTACACACGGGAGGCCGGAGTCCGCAACCTCGAGCGCGAGATCGCCGCGATCTGCCGCAAGGCGGCGGCCGAGATCGCGGCCGGGAAGCGCAAGGGCGCCCGCGTCGACGAGCGGCGCGTTCGCGCCTGGCTCGGTCGCGCCCGCTTCCGCTCGGAGATCCGCAAGCGCACGGCCGACCCGGGCGTGGCAACCGGGCTCGCGGTCACGCCTGTCGGCGGCGACATTCTCTTCATCGAGGCCACGGCCGTCCCCGGCGACGGCAAGCTGATCGTGACCGGCCAGCTCGGGGACGTCATGCGCGAGTCCGCGCAGGCCGCCCTCTCGTGGGTCCGCGGGCACGCCCGCGACCTCGGGCTCGACCAGGACTGGTTCGAGCACCGCGACGTCCACATCCATGTTCCTGCGGGAGCGGTACCGAAGGACGGCCCGTCCGCGGGAGTCGCAATGGCGACGGCGCTCGCATCCCTCGCCATGGGCAATCCGGTCTCCGATGACGTCGCGATGACCGGCGAGATCACGCTCACCGGCCAGGTGCTTCCGATCGGCGGCGTGCGGGACAAGGTGCTCGCCGCTCAGCGCGCGGGGATCACGACGGTCATTCTCCCCAAGGAGAACGAGGCGGACCTGGACGATCTCCCGCGCGACGTGCGCAGGCAGATGACGTTCGTCCTCGCCGACCACGTCGACGAGGTGCTGGAGGCCGCGTTCCCGGGAGCCGCCGTGCTCGAGTTTTCCTCGGCTGCGCGCGGGTAGTAGATTCTCAAGGAAGACGGCGAAAAAAACGAAAGGAACACTCGATGGCGAACGCAAAGGACATGATGGGCGGCGCGGTGGACACCGCGCGACCCTACGTCGAGCGCCTGGCGCGCGACGAGGAGCTGCACGACCACGTCAAGAACGCGTACGAATCGGCTCGCAAGATCTACGACGACCTGCTCGGCGACCGCGGCACGACCGGAATGGCCTTCAAGGTCGCGCGTGACAAGGACATTCAGGACGAGCTGCGCAAGACCGTCGAGGAGCTTCGCAAGGCGGGCTCCCGGGCGCAGGGCAAGCAGGAGTCGCACACCGGCCGCAACGTCACGCTGCTCCTGGCCGGCATCGCGCTCGGCGTGCTCTTCAACCCGGCCACTGGCCCGGATACGCGCCGCTGGATCAAGGACAAGCTGCTCGGCCCCGAGCAGCCCTTCGAGTCGTACCCTTCCTCCGAGGGGAACGGCGGCTCCGGCAGCTAGCTAGCCGTTCCCAGTGAACCCCGGCTTGGCGTAAACGATCTCCGGCCCCGGCGGGGCTTCGCCGAAGAGTGGCTCGCCGGCGAGCATCGTCTCGATCCCCCTCGAGTCGAGCCCTGAGTACGAGGAGATGTCCTCCGCCTGCAGCAGCACTGCTGCGGGCGGGGGCGCCTTCTCTCCCGGCGGCGCCCAGCCCGTGGTGTCGAAGTTCGCGTCGTCGTGGCGCTGCCACGCGAGCAGATACGGGTAGGGGTCGATCACGCCGTCGTAGCCCATGGAGAGCAGGGCGGCGGGATGGATCTCGAAGTGCAGATGGGTCGGCGTCCCGGCTGCGTCGCCCGTCGCGCCGACGAAGCCGATGACATCGCCGGCCTTCACCTGCGCCCCGTTGCGCGCGAGCGGCGAGAACGCCGAGAGGTGGGCGAAGTAGAACTCGTTCCCCTGCAGGTCGCGGAGCCAGAAACGGTTGCCGCCGATCGTGTTCCAGCCGACGAGGAAGAGCGTACCGTCCGTGACCGCAAGCACCGGCGCGCCGAGGGGCGCGAAGATGTCGTTGCCGTGATGCCAGCCGGTGTCCGCTCGGGCGGAGCCGAAGTCGTCCGAGAACGCCGCCGGCCCGTACACGGGGAAGACATAGCCGCCGGCGGTCAGGTGCGGCTTCACGCCCGGCGGGGTGGGCTGGATCGGAGGGGGGACGACGGCGCCGTGCTCGGAGGAGGAGCGTCGTGATGGTGCGGCGGGGGCGAAGGACTCGGTGGCGGGGCGGGCGGGGGCGCGACAGCCTTCGGAGCCGTTGCGGCGGCCTCGGCGTAGCCCACGAAGATCTCGCTGCCCTCTGGGAGGCCACCGTGGGCTGCGGTCAGGCGCACGTGCAGGCCGACGACGAAACCCCGATGGCCGCGCCGCAGGCTCGTGTTCTGATCCGCGACGGCCTGCTCCTCGACGACCGCATAGCCCCAGTCTCCCAGCGGAACGCGCGCGTTCGGGCGCAGGCGTGACGCTCGCGCCGAGGACGACGAGGTTCGAGACCGACGAGCCGTCGAGATCGCCCCCGGACTTGGCCGCTGACGCGCGCGCGACCGACTTCGACGTGACCGCGTCGGCGGTCACGTCCCCACCGAAGAGCGAGATCGACGCCACGCGGACGTAGGCGCGCCCCGTGGCCCGATCGTCCTCCACGGTCGCATTCGTCCCGCCCGTAATCGCGCCTGTGACGACGGCGCCGCCACCGTACGACCAGCTCACGAGCGAGGAGGCCGACTGCGGCGGTGACGAGATCGACCCGGCCGAAACGGGGCCTTCCCCGGGTTCGACGATCCGCACGCCAAAGGCACTCGCCGACGACTCCGGCGAAGGCGCGACGGCTCCTCCCGACGCCCCCGCGGACACGAGCGCGAGGAGCAAGAAGACCCCTGGGACGACCCGCAGGCGCACGGGTGAGAGATTACCGTCGCGCACGGCGCGTTTGGGATCGGTCATATTTTGTTCGCATGGAAATCGAAAGCACACAAGCCGCGATCGAAGCGCTGCTTGACGAGCAGCGCACCTTCCCGCCCTCCAAGGAGTTCGCCGCGGGGGCGGTCGTCAAGGACGAGTCCGTCTACCGGCGGGCGGAAGAGGACCCCGAAGGCTTCTGGCGCGAGCTCGCCGGCGAGTTCATCGGGTGGTTCAAGGAGCCGACCAAGGGCCTCGACTGGGATCCGCCGCACTGCACCTGGTTCGAGGACGGCGAGCTCAACGTGTCGTGGAACTGCCTCGACCGGCACGTCGAGGCGGGCCGGGGCGACCGCGTCGCCTACCACTGGGTCGGCGAGCCCGGAGAGCGAGACGCGCGACCTGACCTACGCGGAGATGCTGCGCGAGGTGTCGAGGCTCGCGAACGGCCTGCGCAAGCTCGGCATCCGCAAGGGCGACCGCATCGGCATCTACATGGGCATGGTCCCCGAGCTTCCGATCGCAATGCTCGCGTGCGCGCGCATCGGTGCGCCTCACGTCGTCGTCTTCGGCGGCTTCTCTGCGGAGTCGCTCGCCGAGCGCATGCGCGACTCAGGCGCGAAGCTTCTGATCACGCAGGACGAGGGCTGGCGCAAGGGCGGCAAGGTGCCGCTGAAGGAGAACGCGGATGCGGCAGCCGAGGCCGCACCGAGCATCGAGCACCTCGTCGTCTACCGCCGCACGGGCGACCCGGTCCCGTGGAACGGACGGACGGGATATCTGGTACCACGATCTCGTCGCCGACCAGCCCGACGAGTGCGAGCCCGAGGTGCATGGGCGCCGAGGACACGCTCTTCCTCCTCCACACCTCCGGCACGACCGCGAAGCCGAAGGGAGTCCAGCACACGACGGCGGGCTACCTGCTCCACGTCTCCGTCACGCACAAGTGGATCTTCGACATCCACGACGACACGATCTGGTGGTGCGCGGCCGACGTCGGCTGGGTGACCGGCCACAGCTACATCGTCTACGGTCCGCTCTCCAACGGGACGACGAGCGTCCTCTACGAAGGCGACCCCGCCTACCCGGACTGGGACCGCCACTGGGAGATCGTCGCGCGCTACAAGGTCAATTCCTACTACACGGCGCCGACCCTCATCCGCTCCTTCGTGAAGGTGGGCGAGGACTACCCGGCGCGCCACGATCTCTCCTCCCTGCGCCTCCTTGGCACCGTCGGCGAGCCGATCAACCCCGAGGCCTGGGTCTGGTACTGGAAGGTGATCGGCCAGGAGCGCTGCCCGGTGGTCGACACCTGGTGGCAGACCGAGACCGGCGGCATCCTCATCACGCCGCTCCCGGGAATCACGACGCTCAAGCCCGGCTCGGCGACGATCCCGTTCCCGGGCATCAAGCCGGCCATCGTGGACGAGCAGGGGAATCCCGTGCCGCAGGGCCAGGGAGGCTTCCTGACCGCGAAGCGCCCGTGGCCCGGAATGTTCCGCACGCTCTGGGAAGACGACGCCCGCTACGTCGAGAACTACTTCTCCAAGTACGGACCCGGACACGTACTTCACCGGCGACGGCGCGAAGCAGGACGACGACGGCTACTTCTGGCTCATGGGCCGGATCGACGACGTCATCAACGTCGCGGGCCACCGGCTCTCGACGACCGAGATCGAGTCCACGCTCGTCGAGCACGAGGCCGTCGCCGAGGCAGCTGCCACCGGCGCGTACGACCCCGACCGCGGCCAGCGCATCGTCTGCTTCGTCCTCCTGAAGGGCGGCTACGAGCCCTCCGACGAGCTCGCGGAGGAGCTTCGGGAGTTCGTCGCGGCGAAGATCGGAAAGATCGCGCGGCCTGCCGCCGTCCTCTTCGGCGACGACCTGCCGAAGACCCGCTCCGGGAAGATCATGCGCCGCCTGCTGAAGGACATCGCCGAAGGGCACGAGTTGGGGGATACGACGACGCTTCGCGACGTGGCCGTCGTGGACGACCTCAAGCAGAAGGCCGACGTCGGCGCTGGGGCGCTCGGCGAGCTAGGCGGAATCCAACCCGCGAGCGAATGCGCGGAACCGCTCGCGGGCCGCTTCGTCGGGACCGAACGGCTCCTCGTCGGCGAGCTTCGGGTCGGCCGCGACCTCGCGCGCGACCGCCCTGATCTCCTCCTCCACCGCCGCGCGATGGGCCGGATTGGCGAGAAGCTCGTCGATCCAGGTGCGCGAGCCCTCATTCGCGACGTCGTGCTCGACGAGGAGCGATCCGAGCAGGATCCCTGCCCGCACGTACGCGAAGGTGCGAAAGGCGAGCTGGCGACGCGGAGAGGCGACGAGGGCGGCTATCTCGCGATCTTCGGCCTGCAAGCGCGCGACCAACTCGCCGATCGGCTCATCGACGATGGGGAGCCAGAATTTCTCCTCCGCCATGCTCTGATCTTAGCGATGCCGCAGCCGACCAGGCCAGCCGCGCGGCGACGACCAGAAGGAGCCCGGCGAAGAGGCGCTGCAGGGTCGCGTCCGAGAGCGCGGAGGCCAGTGCAACGCCGCCGGCGACGCCGGCGGCAGAGGTGAGACCGATCGTCATCGCCGCCCGCCAGCGCACGTTCCCGTAACGGTGCTGCTGAACGGCGCCCACCGCGACAACGGGGATGATCGCCGCGAGCGAGGTCGCCTCCGCCGAGAGATGCGAGAGCCCGACCACGAGCGAGAGGGTCGGCACGAACAGGATCCCCCCGCCGACGCCGAACATCCCCGAGAGGATCCCGGCAGTGAAGCCGAGCAGCAGGGCGAGGGCGATGGTCATACGAAGAAGAGCCTCACCGCGACGGCGACGAGCAAGACGCTGAAGAGCATCGTCAGCATCCGCACGGGAATGCGCTGCTGGGCAAACGTGCCGAGGAAGGTGCCCACCATCGCGGGAAGACCGACGAGGGCCGCGTCCGACCAGCTCACCTCGCCGAGCACGCCGTAGGCCACCATCCCGAAGAGCGACGTGACGCCGATCGCAGCCAGTGACGTCCCGGTCGCCCAGCGCGTCGAGTAGCCGAGGAGGAGCACGAGCAGCGGGACGACGATGATTCCGCCGCCGACGCCGAAGAGGGCGCTGAAGAAACCGGCGGCGAGCCCGATCCCGGGCAGGGCCAAGACCGGGCGGGCCGTCCAGCTCACGCTCGTATCCTAGTGCGGTGGATCCGCTGGCCCCGCTGCGCGAGGCGCCCGAGGCGACCGCGCTCCTCCTCGACGTCGACGGCACGCTGGCGCCCATCGCCCCGACGCCCGAGCTCGCGCGCGTGCCCGAGGAGACGAAGGCCGAGCTCGCGCGGCTCGCCGGTGTCTACCTCCTCGTCGCGTGCATCAGCGGACGGCCCGGAGACGAGGCCGCCCGCATGGTCGGCATCGACGGCATCCGCTACGTGGGAAACCACGGGCTCGAGCTCGACGAGCGCGCCGCCGAGCTGGCCGCGGAGATCGCGGCGTTCAGAGACTCCGTCGCGCTTCCCGTCGAGGACAAGGGTCTCTCCCTCTCCTACCACTACCGCGGCGCCGTGGACGAGACGGCGGCGCGTGCGAAGCTCGAGGACGTCGCCGAGAGAGCACGAGCCGCGGGTCTCGATCCGCGCTGGGGCCGCAAGGTACTCGAGATCCGCCCGGCGGTCGCGGCGAACAAAGGCACCGCGGTGGCGGCGCTCCTCCGGGAGTCAGGAGCCCGCCGCGGCCTCTACGCGGGCGACGACACCACCGATCTCGACGCGTTCGCGGGCCTCGCCGGCGCCGGCCTCGAGCACTTCGTCCGCGTCGCGGTCGAGTCCGACGAGGGCCCGGCCGACCTTGCCGCAGCAGCCGACCTCACCGTGCACGGCCCCGCCAAGCTCGCCGCGCTCCTCGCTCGGCTCTAGCGTTTGCCGCCGCTCGCCCGAAGGTAAGAATTCCGCGGTGCGATTTCGGCGCGGAGCGAAGCTCGATCCAGGGCAGGTGACCGACGTTCGCGGACGCCGCATGGGCGGCGGCCCGATCGCGGTCGGCGGCGGCGGGCTCGGTCTCGCCGTCCTTGTCGTCTTCCTGCTCATCCAGGCCTTCTCGGGTGGGGGCGGCCTCGGCGGCCAGCTGGGGCCGCTCGACAACCAGCGCGTCGGGGAAGGCGAGACCCCCTCCAACCTCGCGCAGGAGTGCAAGACCGGCGAGGACGCGAACCGGCGCGAGGACTGCCGTATCGTCGCCGTCGTCAACAGCGTGCAGAGGTTCTGGGACGGCGTCTTCCAGCGGAGCGGCAAGGCCTACCAGTACGTCGACACCGTCTTCTTCACCGACCAGGTGAACACCGGGTGCGGCACCGCCAGCTCGCAGGTCGGACCGTTCTACTGCCCCGCCGACAAGCTCGTCTACATCGACCTCGGCTTCTTCGACGACCTCCAGTCGCAGTTCGGCGCCAAGGACACGCCCTTCGTCGAGTCCTACGTGATCGCCCACGAGTACGGCCACCACGTCCAGGACCAGCTCGGCGTGCTGATCAGATCGGCAACGACACCCAGGGGCCGGAGAGCCGCGGCGTGCGCTCCGAGCTCCAGGCCGACTGCTACGCGGGCGTCTGGGCGGCCCACGCGGTCCAGACCGGGTTGATCGTCGACCTCACGCAACAGGACATCGACGACGGCCTCGACGCGGCCTCCGCGATCGGCGACGACCGGATCCAGGAGCAGACGCAGGGGCAAGTCAACAAGGAGACCTGGACGCACGGCTCGTCGGAGCAGCGGCGCCGCTGGTTCTCTCGCGGTTACGAGACCGGCAAGCCGGCGGCCTGCGACACCTTCACAGGCTCTATCTAGCGGCTTCCCGGAGCGTGTCCCAGGCGCGGCGCACGTCGTCCTCGGTCGTCCGCACGTTGCCGACGGCGAGATGAAGGACGAAGCGGCCGTTCAGCCGCGTGTGCGTGAGGAACACCTCGCCGGTTCGATTGACGCGCTCGAGGATCGCCTCGTTCTGCTCGTCCGAGCCTTCGTGGCGGAAGCAAACGACGGAGAAGGGGTGTGGCGCGGCGATCTCCCAGCCCGGGGTCTCCTCGACCCACGACGCGAAGAGCTGGGCGATGCGCACGTGCTCGCGGATGAGCGCCTGGAGTCCCTCGCGGCCGTAGTAGCGCAGGACCGCCCAGAGCTTGAGGCCCCGGAAGCGGCGGCCGAGCGCCGGCCCGTAGTCCTTCAGGTCGGTGACGCCGCCTGCGCTTTCCGGCATGTAGGCCCCGACTGGCGCCGAAAGCGCCCACGAACGCCTCGGGCCGGCGGGTCCAGAGGCACGAGCAGTCCATCGGGGTGAAGAGCCATTTGTGCGGATTGGCGAGAATCGAGTCCGCGCGCCCGGCGCCCGCGAGCGCCCAGCGAAACTCCTCGCAGACGGCCGCCGACCCGGCATAGGCCGCGTCGACGTGCAGCCACGCGCCCGCCTGCTCGCAGAGCTCGGCGATCTCGGGAATCGGATCCACGGAGGTGGTCGAGGTCGTCCCGGATGTCGCGACAACCGCGGTCGCGCCCTCGATCTGCTCCGCAAGGGCATCCGGGCGCATGCGGAACTCGTCGTCAACCGGCACCGACCGGCATTCGAGCCCAACGAGCCGGGCCGCCTTCGCCATCGAGAAGTTCGCCTGCTCGGACACGAGCACCACCCCGCCCGGCCGCAGCTCCCTGGCCGCGGCAAGAGCGGCGACCGTCGCCGTCGACGCCGTGTCCTCGATGTGGCCGTGAAGACCCTCGGGGAGGCCGAGCAGTTGGCGCAGCCAGTCGAGTGCGAGCTCCTCGACCTCCGTCGCCGCCGGCGACGTGCTCCAGAGCATCGCGTTCACGTTCAGTGCGGCGATGAGGAGCTCGGCGAGGATTCCGGGCTCCGAGCCGGAGATGGCGAAGTAGCCGAGGAAGCGCGGGTGGTTCCAGTGCGTGATCCCCGGGAGGATCGTCTCGTCGAGGTCGCGGAGGATCGCCTCGAACGGCTCGCCATGCTCGGGCGGAGAGGCAGGAAGCCGCGCGCGCACCTCGCCCGGGGATACAGATGAGGCGACCGGCAGCTCACCCACGCGCTCGAGGTAGTCCGCGACCCAGCCGAACGCCGCCTCCCCGTCCTCGCGGAAGGTCACCGGCGCGGCGCCTTCTTCATCAGCTTTTTGACGCCGCTCCACGGTCGCGCGTTCACGATCTGCTCGGGGCCGATCCATGCGCGCCGTGCCTGCGCGACGCCGAGCCGGATGTTGGCGAGCTCGTGGACACGGTGCGCGTCCGTCGAGACGACGAGCTTGACCCCCGCCTCGGCCGCGGCGCGCGCGTGGTTGTCGTCCAGGTCGAGCCGGTCGGGCTGGCAGTTGATCTCGAGGAAGGTACCGGTCTCGAGCCCGGTCTCGAGGATCGCCTCGAAGTCGAGCTCGTATGGGTCGCGGCGGTTGATCTTGCGACCCGTGGGATGGCCGATGCAGTCCACGTGCGGGTTCTCCATCGCGGCCTGGATGCGGCGGGTGAGCTCCGCGCGCGTCCGGTCGAAGCCCGAGTGGACGGAGGCCATCACCCAGTCGAGCCCGGCGAGAACATCGTCGGGGGTGTCGAGGGAGCCGTCCGCCCTGATGTCGACCTCGATGCCGCGCAGGATCGTGAGCCCTTTCGTCGCCGCACCCACGCGGGCGATCTCCTCCGCCTGCTGCTCGAGGCGCCCGTCGCGCAGCCGGCGCGCGTGGTCGCAGACGGCGAGGTAGCTTCGCCCGAGCGCCTCGGCCTCCGCGGCCATCTCGGTCAGCTCCGCGCGCCCGTCCGACCACGTCGTGTGCGAGTGCAGATCGCCCTGGACGTCTCCGAGGGCGACGAGGCGAGGGAGCTCCCCCTCCCGGGCCGCGGCGAGCTCGCCCCGGTTCTCCCGGAGCTCGGGCGGGACCCATTCGTAGCCGAGGAACGCGTAGAGCTCCTTCTCGTCCGCCGCTGTGAAGACCTCGCCCGTCTCGACGTTCTTCACCCCGTACTCGGAGATCGAGAGGCCGCGCGTCACCGCCTCCTCCCGCATGGCGACGTTGTGCGCCTTCGAGCCGGTGAAGTGCTGCAGCAGGTTGCCGTAGCTCTCCGGCGGCACAACGCGCAGATCGAAGCGCAGGCCGTCGTGCGAGACGACGGTCGCCTTCGTCGAGCCGTGCGCCACGACCTCGGCCACCCACGGCTGCTCGACGAAGTGCGCAGTGAGCGCGGCCGGGTCCTCGGCCGTCGCGATGATGTCGAGGTCGCGCACGGTCTCGCAACGCCGGCGCACGCTCCCCGCCTCGGAGACGCGCACCGCCGCGGGGTGGCGCACGGAGGTCCTCGACAGCCTTGTCAACGGAGGGGAGCACGCGGCCCAGCAAGGTCTTGCGCTCGACTTCCTTCTTGGGCTTCGACAGCGCCGCGAGCACCTTCTCCTGCGACTTCGGGCCCAGGCCGGGAACTTCCGCGAGCCGGCCCTGCTCGGCAGCCGCGCGCAGGTCCGCCTCGGACTGCACGCCCAGCTCCACCCAGAGCTTGCGCGCCGTCTTCGGGCCGAGCCCGGGGACGTGCATGACGTCCACGAGGCCGGTCGGAAGCTTGGCTCGCAGCTTGGCCAGCGCGGCCAAGTCCCCGGTCTCCGTGTACTCGACGATCTTCCCCTCGATCGTCGCGCCGATTCCCGAAAGGCGCGTCGCCTTCTTGTCGAGCGCGAGCTGGGCCACGGGAACCGCCGACTCCCGGATGCGCGTGGCGGCGCGGCGATACGCACTCAACCGGAACGCGTCGGCGCCGTCGAGCTCGAGCATGTCGGCGAGAAGCTCGAACTGCTCCGCAAGCCGGTCGTTGGAAGGCAGCGTCTGGGCCACGCGGCGATGATACGCGGGTGCGCCTGGTGATCTGCCTGCCGACCTACAACGAGCGGGCGAACCTCGAACTGCTCGTCCGGGGGATCGGCAAGGAGGTGGGCGAGACCGGTCGCGATCTCCGGATCCTCGTCGTCGACGACTCCTCGCCGGACGGAACGGGCGAAGTCGCCGATCGGCTCTCGGGAGAGCTCCCGTACGTCTCGGTCCTCCACCGCACTCGCAAGGAGGGGCTCGGGCCCGCCTACGTGGCCGGCTTCCGTTGGGCGCTCGAGAACGGCGCGGAGCGGATCCTCCAGATGGACGCCGACTTCTCCCACAGCCCGGCGGATGTCCCCCGCCTCGTCGCAGCGACCGAGGGTGCCGGCCTCGCCCTCGGCTCGCGGTATGTCGACGGCGGGGGCACGGAGAACTGGGGTCGCGCCCGGCGGGGATCAGCCGCTTCGGGTCGTTCTACTCCCGGGCGATCCTCGGCGTCTCCGTCCGCGACCTCACCGGCGGCTTCAAGTGCTGGCGCCGCGAGACACTCGCCGCGCTGCCCCTCGATCGCATCCGCACGAAGGGGTATGCCTTTCAGATCGAGACGACCTATCGCGCGCTCGAGGCCGGCTTCAGCGTCGTCGAGGTCCCGATCGTCTTCGCCGAGCGGCGCTCGGGCGGTTCGAAGATGACGAAGGGAATCGTCTTCGAGGCGATGACGACGGTGCCGGAGCTCCGCATTCGCGCTGCGCTGGGGCGTCTGTAGACCCGGCTATAGTGGGAGCATGGTGGGGGAAGTCAACGACGCCGACTTCCAGGCCGAGGTCCTCGACTCCGACCGCCCGGTCGTGGTCGACTTCTGGGCCCCCTGGTGCGGCCCGTGCCGCGTCGTCAGCCCGATCATCGACGACCTCGCCGAGCAGCACGGCGAGCGCGTCAAGTTCATGAAGATGAACGTGGACGAGAACCTGCAGACGCAGTCCCGCTACAACATCCTCTCGATCCCCACGGTCATCCTCTTCGAGCAGGGCGAGCCGAAGGAGACGATCATCGGCGCCCGCTCCAAGAGCCACTACGAGTCGGCATGGGAACGCTGGCTCGGCCGGGCGGCCTAGGCGCGAAACGAATCCCAGCCTGGAAGCTCCGGCTCTAGCCCGCTTCCTTCCTCGCACCGGCCGATGACGGGAAATCCGCTTGCTCTCGCGTCCTCCGGGGCGAGAGCCGCGAGAAGCTCGAAGTCCTCGCCCATCGTCCAGAACGGGAGGTCGGCGACTTCGTCGATCCTCGGAGCGCGCGGGATCGAATCCACGTCGAGGACGACCCTGCACCCCGAGCGCCCGGCGATCCGCATGGCGTCCGAGCCGATGCCGTCGCTCAGGTCGACCATGGCGTCGGCTACCCGTGCCAGCGCACGACCTTCCTCCAGGCGGATCGGGGGACGGCGGTGCGCCTCGACGAGCTCGTCGAAGCCTTCGAGCGCGTGCTCGAGGACGTAGCGGCCGGCAGCCGAGGCGCCGAGAGGGCCCGTGACGACAAGGAGATCGCCCGGCCTGGCCCCGGACCGGCCCGGCACGCGAGCGCTCGTCCCGAACGCCGTGACCGAAAGAAACCAGAACGGCGTCTGCGTCGTGTCCCCGCCGAGCACCGGGAAGCCCGTTTCGTTCAGACCCTCGTAGAGCTCCAAGACATCCTCGAGCCGCGCGTCGCCGGGTGCCCCGAGCGCGACGAGCAGGCTTTCCGGCTCGGCGCCCATCGCCGCGAGGTCGCTCAGGTTGACCGCGGCGGCCTTGAAGCCGAGGTCACGGAAGGAAGTCCAGTCGAGCCGGAAGTGAACGCCCTCGGCGAGTACGTCCGTCGTCGCGACGAGGTCGTCCCCGAGCAAAGCCCCCTCGGCGTCCTGCCCGGAGACGAGGCCGCGCCGCTCGAGCTCCCGCAGGAGCCCGAACTCACCCGCTGCGGACAGATCCAAGGTTCAGGGCGTCGACGGGCCCGGACCCAGCGCCGATCTCGCTAAGCCCGGATCGCACAGCCTCCGAGGCGATCCGAGCTGCGCCGCGCGCCGCATCGTCGAGGCTCTCGCCGCGCGCGAGCAGAGCGGTGAGGCTCGCGGAGTGCGTGCAGCCGGCGCCGTGGGTCGCCTCGCTCACGTGCCGCTCGACGGGGATCGGGGCGTGCTGCTCGCCGTCGTAGAGCCAGTCCACGGCCTCGGTCCCATGCCCGCCCGTGACGATCACAGCTCGCGCGCCGAGTGCATGGATCGCCTCGGCGAGCTCCTCGCGGTTCGCGTCCTCCGAGTACGGAACGCCCGCGAGCGCGCAGGCCTCGTGCAAATTGGGCGTCACGACGGTGGCGAGGGGCAGCAGCCGCAGGACGAGCGCCCCGGCCGCGTCGTCCTGGAGGAGCTTCGCTCCCGACGCGGCAACCATGACCGGGTCGACGACCAGCGTCACCGGATGAGCGCCGAGGAAGTCCGCCACCGTCTCGACGATCCTGCGCGAGAAGAGCATCCCAGTCTTCGCCGCGTCGACGCCGATGTCGTCGAAGACGACCTCGAGCTCGTCTCGGATGAACTCGGGCGGCGCCTCGTGAACCGAGCGCACCTCCGTCGTGGACTGCGCGGTCAGCGCGACGATCGCGCGTCATGCCGTGACAGCCGAGCGCGCCGAAGGCCTTCAGGTCGGCCTGGATCCCGGCGCCGCCGCCGGAATCGGAGCCAGCGATGGTGAGACAGCGAGGGATCACCGCAGCTGAGGCTAGCATCGGCTCCGTGGCGATCGTGACCTGGCACGAGCTCCTCGCAGGCGAGGAGCTCGCATACCGCACCGAGATCCCGGCCCAGCGGGCGGACGTCGTCCCGATCCCGAACGGTCTGCACCCGCGCGTGCTCGAGTCGCTTGCGAGCCTCGGCCTCGACGGCCTCTACCGTCATCAGGCAGAGGCCTTCGCAGCGGCCGAGCGCGGCGAGCACATCGTCGTCTCCACGGGGACGGCGAGTGGGAAGACGCTCGCGTTCAACCTCCCGGTCCTAAACGCGCTCGCCGCCGAACCGAAGCTCCGCGCCCTCTACCTCTATCCGACGAAGGCGTTGGCCCAGGACCAGGCGCGCGCCCTCTCCGCCTTCAAGCTGCCGCGCCTTCGGCCGGCGATCTACGACGGGGACACGGAGACCGAGCGGCGCTGGCAGATCCGCAAGTGGGCGAATGTCATCCTCACGAACCCGGACATGCTCCACGTCGGCGTGCTCCCGCATCACGACCGCTGGGGTGACGTCCTCCAGAACCTCCGCTACGTGATCGTGGACGAGGCGCACGTGTACCGCGGTGTCTTCGGCTCGCACGTGGCCAACGTCCTCCGTCGCCTGCGCCGCGCCGCGGCCATCTACGGCGCCGAGCCGCAGTTCCTCCTCGCCTCGGCGACGATCGCGAACCCCGGCGAGCTCGTCGAGTCGCTCCTCGGCGTCGACGCAACGGTGATCGGGAGGGATTCCGCGCCGCACGCCGCGCGCACGGTGGCCTTCTGGAACCCGCCGCTCCTGGACGAGGAGCTCCAGCTCCGCGCGAGCCCGCTCGGCGAGGGGGCCAAGCTGCTCGCAGACCTCGTCCGGCGCGACCTGCGGACGATCTGCTTCGCGAAGTCGCGGAAGGCCGCCGAGCTCATCCACCGCTTCGCCTCCGAGCGCGTCGGCCCGGAGCTGGCGGAGCGGCTCTCCCCCTACCGCGCCGGCTACACACCCTCGCAACGGCGCGAGATCGAGCGGCGCCTCGTGGAAGGCGAGCTGCTCGGCGTTACGGCGACCGACGCGCTCGAGCTCGGCATCGACATCGGCCTGCTCGACTGCGCCGTCTCGGTCGGCTTCCCGGGGACCGTGGCGAGCCTGCGGCAGCAGTGGGGCCGCGCCGGCCGGCGCGCCGAAGGCCTTGCCGTCCTCGTGGCGAGCGAGGACGCGCTCGACCAGTTCTTCATGCGCGAGCCCGAGACGCTTATGGGCCGGAGAGTGGAGGCGGCCATCCTCGACCACTCCAACCCGAGGGTCCTCGACGGCCACGTCCTCTCGGCCGCCTTCGAGGCGCCCATGGACGAGCGCGACACCGCCTTCCTCGGGGAGGAAGCCCTCACGCGCGCGGAGACCCTCGCCGAGAGCGGCGAGCTCAAGCGCACGAAGGCCGGATACGTGTGGGCAGGGCGGGACTACCCGGCGGCGCGCTTCTCACTGCGCTCGACGAGCCCCGAGTCCTTCGCGGTCGTGGAGGCGGAGTCGGGCTCCGTCCTCGGCCTCGTCGAGCGCGAGCGTGCCTACTCGACCGTGCACGACGGCGCCGTCTACCTGCACATGGGCGAGGCCTATCTCGTCCTCGGACTCGACCACGAGAGCCGCACGGCGCTCGTCGAGCCGTTCAACGGCGACTACTACACGCAGGCGAAGAAGGAGACGATGACCTCCATCGAGGAGCCGCAGATCGTCGAGTCCCGCCTGGGGATGGAGGTCGCGTTCGGCCGTGTCAGCGTCACCGAGCAGGTGGTCGCGTACCAGAAGAAGTCGATCCGCGACCAGGCGACGCTCGACCTCGTCCCGCTCCTCATGCCCGAGACGACCTTCGAGACCGAGGCAGTCTGGTGCCTGCCCGAGGACTGGATGCTGGACGGGGTCGACGAGATGCCGCGCCTCCTGTCCAGTCTGCACGCGGCCGAGCACTCCATGATCGCCATGCTCCCGCTCCGGGCGATGTGCGACCGCTGGGACATCGGCGGGCTCTCGACGAACCTCCACTACCAGACGGACCGCCCCACCGTCTTCGTCTACGACGGTCACGCGGGGGGAGTCGGGATCGCGCGCCGCGGCTTCGACCAAATGGAAGGCTGGGTCGCCGACACGGCCGCGCTCCTCGACGGCTGCCACTGCGAGAGCGGCTGCCCGTCCTGCGTTCAGTCGCCGAAGTGCGGGAACCTGAACGAGTACCTCGACAAGAGCGGTGCGCTCTTGCTCCTCCGCCGGATGCTGACGGCGCGCTAGGCCGTCCTGCGGCGCAGGGTCGCCGCCCCGAGCGACAGCGCGAGCGCGATCGAGCCGGCGATCACAGCGACGTCGAGCACCAGCTTCCACCCGAACGGCTCTCCCAGCGTCGTCCGGGCGAGCGCGTCGTAGGCATAGGTGAGGGGCAGGGCGTACGAGACGATCTCGAGCGCCCTCGCCATCAGGTCGCGCGGGACGAACAGGCCGCAGAGCATGATCTGCGGCAGGACGACGGCGGGCATGAACTGGACTGCCTGGAACTCGGTGCGTGCGAACGCGCTGAGAAAGAGCCCTAGCGCCATGCCGAGGAGCGCGTTCCCGACCGCGAGAAGGACGACGGCCCAGACCGGGCCCTCGATGGCCAGCCCCAATAATCCGAAGGCGACCGCCGAGACAACCGCAGCCTGCACGACGGCGACGACGGCGAAGGCGAGCGCGTACCCGAGGAGGAGGTCGAGCTTCGCCATCGGCATGGTCATGAGCCGCTCGAGGGTCCCCGTCGTCCGCTCGCGCAGCATCGTGATCGACGTGACGACGAACATCGTCACGAACGGGAAGAGACCGACCATCGGCCCCCCGATGCGGTTGAAGGTTTCCGGCTGGTCGACGAAGACGTACTTGAGGAGCGTGAGAAGGAGGCAGGGCACGCCCACGAGCAGCGCGAGCGTGCGCGGGTCGCGGCGGAGCTGGCGCAGGACACGCGTCGCGGTCGCGAGGATCGCGCGCGGGGTCACGCCGACTCCGCCAGCTGCAGGAACGCGGCATCGAGGTCCGGCGCGCCGGTGCGCTCGAGAAGCGCGGCCGGCTCCTCCTGGGCAAGCACTCTGCCGGCGCGAAGGAGCACGAGCCGGTCGCACCGCGCGGCCTCGTCCATGACGTGGCTGGAGACGAGCAGGGTCGTCCCGCCCTCCGCGAGTTCGTGGAAGGAGTCCCAGAGGTCGCGGCGGAGGACGGGGTCGAGCCCCACGGTCGGCTCGTCGAGGACGAGGAGGTCGGGCTCGTTCAGGAGCGCGGTCGCGAGCGAGACCCGCGAAAGCTCCCCGCCGGACAGACGTCGCACGACCTGGTCGACGTGGTCCTCGAGCCGAACCGTCGCGACGACCTCCTCAACACGGGTGGGATCCGCGCCGAGCAGACGTGCGAAGCACGCGAGGTTCTCGCGCACGGTCAGGTCGAGGTAGACGGACGGCTCCTGCGTGACGTAGCCGACCCGGGAGCGAAGCGACGGGGAGCCGGCGGGCTCGCCGAGAACGTCGATCTCGCCGGATTCGACGATCTGCACGCCGACGATCGACCGCATGAGCGTCGTCTTGCCCGAGCCGCTCGGCCCCAGGAGGCCGATGACCGTGGCCGACTCGACGGCGAGGGAGATCCCGGCGAGAACGAGCGTCCCGCCGCGGACGACGCGAAGGTCCCGCACGATGACGGCTGCCGCCACGGAAGCAGTGAGAGGAGGGGTCGGACGGGCCCGAGGGGGTGCCGTTAGGCTCAGGCCCGATGCAGCACAGGCACGCCAAGGGAGGCACGCTCGTTCTCGGCGGAGGCTTCGCGGGCGCCTACGTCGCGCGCCTGCTCGGGAAGGGCGGAGCGACGATCGTCAGCCGCGAGAACTTCATGCTCTACACGCCGACCCTCCCGGAGGCGGCCTCGGGCACGCTGGAGCCGCGCCACGTCGTCGTCCCGCTCCGGATGATGTGCCCGCACTCGGATCTCGTCCTCGGGGAGATCACGGCGCTCGACGAAGACGCGCGCCAAGTCGTCGTCGACACCGACGCGGGCAGCATGGAGCTCGGCTACGAGAACCTCGTCGTCGCCCTCGGGGCGATCGCGCGCGCGCTGCCGATTCCGGGGCTCGCCGAGCACGCGCTCGGGTTCAAGGACCTCGCGGACGCGATCGCGCTCCGCAACCACGTCCTCCGCCAGCTCGAGGCCGCCGACGCGGCCGTCGACCCCGGCGTGGCGCCACGCCACCTCACCTTCGTCTTCGTCGGCGCCGGCTACGCCGGCGTCGAGGCGCTCGCCGAGCTCGCCGACCTCGTCCGGGACGCCATGCGCTACTACCCGCGCCTGCGCGACGTCCCGCGCCGCTGGGTGCTCGTCGATGCGGCGCCGAAGATCCTTCCCGAGATCCCCACGCGCCTGGGCGAGTACGCGGCTCGGCAGCTGCTCAAGCGCGGCGTCGAGATCAGGGTGTCGACGACCCTCGACTCGGCAGAGGAGCACGCGGCGACGCTCTCCGACGGCGAGCGCATCGAGACGGACACGCTCGTCTGGACGGCCGGGGTCAAGGCGACGCCGCTCGTCGGGCGCCTCGGCCTCCCGCTCGACGAAAAGGGGCGCGTGAAGGTCGGCCCGACGCTCTGTGTCGAAGGGCGTGAGAACGTCTGGTCGCTCGGCGACTGCGCGCGCGTGCCGAACGGGGCGACTCCGGGCCAGTTCGACCCGCCCACCTGCCAGCACGCGCTCCGCCAGGCCCGCCGTCTCGCGAAGAACATCCACGGCGCGCCGAAGCCGTACAGCTACCGCATGCTCGGCCAGGTGGCCACGCTCGGGCGCCACAAGGGGATCGCCGACGTCCTCGGCCTCCGCTTCCGCGGCTTCGTCGGCTGGTTCATCGCCCGGACGTACCACCTCTACCAGCTCCCGCTCTTGACGCGGAAGCTCCGCGCCGTCACGGACTGGACGGTTGGGCTCTTCTTCCGCCGCGACATAGCCGAGCTCTCGATGCTGGGCCACGCGAACCCGCTCGGCGATGAGTGAGCTCGAGCGCGCCGCCGCGTTCGAGGAGCAGATCCGCGACCGGTGCGCCGAGCGCGTGGTCGACACGCGCTTCGGCCCGGCGCTCTTCAACGACACGTTCTCGACGATCTGGAGCCTGAACGTCCTCCGTACCGACACGCCCGGAGACGCGACCGCCGAGGAGGTCGCCGCCGAGGCGGACCGTGTCCAGGCCGAGCTCCGCCATCGGCGCGTGATCCTCCCGCCGGGGCCCACAAGCTCGAGAACGGCTTCCGCAAGCTCGGCTGGGAGAGCGACCACTTCCTGTTCATGGTCTACCGGGGGGACGCGGAGCCGGTCGACACCTCACAGGTCGAGGACGTCGATCCGAGCAGGCTTCACAGGCTGCGCGAGGAGATCGTCCGCGAGTGGCAGCCGGGCGAAACCGATGAGGCGATCGCAGAGATGATCGGGGCCGACTTCCTTATGTGGCAGGCCGCGAACGGGCGTACCTTCGGCATCGAGGAGGACGGCGAGGTGGTGAGCTCGTCCCAGCTCTACTGCGGCGGTCGCACCGCCCAGGTCGAGGAGGTCGCCACGCTGCCGTCGCATCGAGGACGGGGCTATGCGAAGGCGGTCGTCACGCGCGCGGTCGACGTTGCGCTCGCCGCCGGGCACGAGTTCGTCTTCCTCGTCGCTGACGGAGACGCCTGGCCGAAGGAGCTCTATCGCAGGCTCGGCTTCGAGGAGGTCGGCTCGCGCTTTGCGTTCATGCGCCGCTAGCGAAGCTTTGCGAGCGCCTTGCCGATGGACTGGCGCCCATGGAGGACGGGCTCGAAGAGGTCGCCGTACCGCTCGATCCGGTCGAGCACGAAATCCATCGTGAAGCCGAGCGGATCGAGGCTTCGCGTTTACCTCGTCCCAGCGAAGCGGCGTCGAGACCGGCGCTCCCTCGCGAGGCCGTACCGAGTAGACCGACGCGATCGTCTTCCCCTCGCCGTTCTGGTTCGCGTCGATCAGCACGCCGCGACGCTTCTGCTTCGACCACTCCGTCGTCACGAGCCCGCGATGCGTCCGCTCCAGCGTCTTCGCGACGATCTCGGCGAGCTCGCGCGTCTCGGCATACGTGTAGCGCCGCTGAATGGGGACGAGCACGTGCATCCCGTCGGAGCCGCTCGTCTTCGGCGAAACCCTCGAGCCCGAGCGCGTCGAGGACGTCCTTGACGAGCAGCGCGACCTGGACGACCTCCGGGAAGCCGACGTCCGGCGAAGGGTCCAGGTCGAAGAGCACGAAGTCGGGCCGCTCGGGCCGGTCGACACGCGAGTACCAGACGTTCATGTCGATGCAGCCCATGTTCACCATCCAGAGGAGGGCGAGTTCGTCGTTCACGAGCGGGTAGCTGATCTCCCGCTTCTGCCGCGACTCGCGGGACGTCGAGCGGAAGGCGCGCGACTCGATCCACTCGGGCATGTGCTTCGGCGCGTCCTTCTGGAAGAAGAACTTGCCGCCGCGCCCGTCGGGGTAGCGCTTCATCGTGAACGGGCGGTTCTTCAAGTGCGGGACGAGGACGGGCGCGACAACGCGGTAGTAGGCGAGTAGGTCGCCCTTCGTGAGCCCGCTCTCCGGGAAGAAGACCTTGTCCAGGTTCGAGAGCCGAAGGACGCGCCGGCCGCGCTTGATCTCGGTCTCGATCGGCGCCTCACGGCGCACCTCCCCCGCGGACTTGTCCTCGCGGAGGCCCTGGTAGGAAGGTGCGCGCAACCGGCCGTCGTGTGTCCACTCCGCGAACTCGACCTCGCAGACGAGCTTCGGCTCGACCCAGACGATGTCGCCCAGGCGCACCTTGGGCATCTTCGGGACGAAGCCGAAGGGCGAGGTCCCCGCGGACGAGCGGGCGCAGCTTGTCGAGCAGCCCGCCGATCTCCTGCTCCGTGAAGCCCGTGCCGACGTTGCCGACGTAGTCGAGCCGGTCGCCCCGGCGCACGGCGAGGATGAGCGAGCCGAGGCTCGCCGAGCGCCGCCCCTTCCCGCGCGTGTAGCCGGCGACGATGAACTCCTGGCGCCCGTGGGTCTTCACCTTGAGCCAGTTCCGTGAGCGCCTGCCCGGCTCGTAGCGCGAGCCGAGCCTCTTCGCGATGACGCCCTCGAGGTCCTGGGCCTTCGCCGCCTCGGCGAGCGCCGGCCCGTCGTCGAAGGTCTCCGAGAGGAGCACCGTCCGGTTCCTGCGGTCGAGGAGCCTCGCGAGCTCCGCCCGGCGCTCCTCGAGCGGCAGGTCGATGAGCGGCCGTCCCTCGAGCTCGAGGAGGTCGAAGACGTAGTAGACGAAAGCGCCCGTTCCCTGCTGCATGAGGGAGAAGCTCGAGCGCCCGTTCTCGTCGAGCGCGCAGACCTCCCCGTCGAGAACGCAGTCGGGGGTCTTGATCGCCGTCGCGAGCGCGCGTGCCACCGACGAGAAGCGCTCCGTGAGGTCGTTGCCGTTCCGGCTCACGAGGCGCGCCTCGCTCCCGCGCAGGTAGGCGAGCGCCCGGTAGCCGTCCCACTTGACCTCGAAGGCCCAGCCGGCCCCGGTCGGCACGTCCTCGGCCAGCGTCGCCAACATGGGCGCATACTGGGCTCCCTTCTTCCGCGGTGCCGCCGTGGGAACCTCGCCGCGCTTGCGGATCAGGAGCCAGTTCTTCTCCTCCCCGGAGAGGTGCGCAGGGACGAGCGTCCACACGCCCTGGAGGCGCTTGCCGTCGAGCCGGACGGTCAGGCCGCCGTCGGGTTTCTCCTCCAAGAGCTCATAGGTGCCCGAATCCCAGATCTCCACCGTGCCCGCGCCGTACTCGCCCTTGGGGATCTCGCCCTCGAAGCCCGCGTAGTCGAGCGGGTGGTCCTCGACGTGGACGGCGAGGTTCCGCTGCCCTGTCTCGAGCGGAACGCCCTTCGGCACCGCCCACGAGAGGAGAACGCCGTCGCGCTCGAGCCGGAAGTCGTAATGGAGCCGGCGCGCGTCGTGGCGCTGGACGACGAAGATCGGGCGCTTGCCCTTCCCCCGGCCCCCGAACGGCTCCGGGGTCTTCTTGGGGTCGCGCTTGCGCTCGTAGTCTCGAAGGCTCGCCACAGGCAGATGTTTATCCGGGCAGGCCCCGGGTACAACCTCGTCGCGAGAGGCTCCTTAGCGACTTCTCTGCCGACCAGGGGGGGTTGGCACTCGAGGCCGGTGAAAACCGGCCTCGAGGCCTTGTGTAAAGATCCTGTTTGGCGGGGGAAAACCCTGTGGATGCTGTGGGAAACAGGGCGTGAAGCCCTTTCACTCCAGGAAAATCCCCATCTTGCGGAATTTTGCGCGCCGCTCGCGGCGCCGGGTTTGGGAACTGATGCCCTTCACCTCGTCCAGGGCGATTCCGAGCGCCTCGCCGAGTAGCTGAGCGGCCTCGTCGGGGTTCTCGTGGGCCCCTCCGGGAGGCTCGGGGACGACGCCGTCGATGACGCCGAGCTCGAGACAGTGGGCAGCGTCCGGCTTGAACGCGGCGGCGGCCTTCTTCGCCTCGCCGGCGTCGCGCCAGAGGATCGCGGCGCAGCCCTCCGGCGAGATGACGGAGTAGATCGAGTTCTCCTGCATGAGGACGCGATCCGCGACCGCGATCGCGACCGCCCCGCCGGAGCCGCCCTCGCCGATGATGCAGGAGACCGTCGGCACTCCCAAGCGCAGCATCAGGAGCTGCGAACGGGCGATCCAGCCGCCCTGGCCGTGCTGCTCGGCGACGACGCCCGGATAGGCGCCCGGGGTGTCCACCAGCGTGAAAACCGGGAAGCCGTGACGCTCGGCGAGTTCCATCACTCGCATCGCCTTGCGATAGCCCTCCGGATAGGTCATGCCGAAGTTGCGATGCGTGCGCTCGCGGATGTCGCGGCCCTTCTGGTGCCCGACCAGCGCGACGGTCTGGCCGCTGAAGCGCCCGAGCCCAGCGACCAGTGCGGCGTCGTCGGCCAACGCACGGTCGCCGTGAAGCTCGATGAAGTCGTCGAAGATCCGCTCGACGTAGTCGAGCGTGTACGGCCGGTCCTGGTGGCGCGCCAGCTCGACCGCGCGCCAGACCTCGTCCGCGCTCGGCTCCTCGGCGATCCGGTCGATCTGATGCTGGAGGCGGGACATCTCCCCCGAGACACCCACGCCGCGAAGGAGCGGCAGCTCGCGGAGCCTTGCGAGCCGATCGCGGAGCCTGAGCTGCTCGACGGTCCCCTCGGTGCCCTCGGCCGTCATCGTTCGAAGAGCTCGAGGACGCGCCCGAGATAGGGTCGCAGCTCCGGTCTGGGAACGATCGCGTCAACATGCCCGAAGCGAGCGTTCGACTCGGCGAGGCCGAAGTCTTCCGGAAGCTTCTCGCGCGTCGTCTGCTGCACGACTCGCGGGCCGGTGAACGCGAGCAGCGCGCCGGGTTCGGCCACGATCACGTCGCCGAGGCTGGCGAAGCTCGCGAGCACGCCGGCCGTGGTCGGGTGCGTCATCACGGAGACGAAGGCCACGGGCGCCTCGTGCAGCTGGTCAACGGCCGCAACAGTCTTGGGCAACTGCATGAGCGAGAGGATCCCCTCCTGCATGCGGGCGCCGCCCGATGCCGTCATGCACACGAGGGGAACACCGCGATCGGCTGCCCGTTCACACGCGCGCGCGAACTTCTCCCCGACCGCGCTCCCCATCGAGCCCCCCATGAAGGCGAAGTCCATGACGGCGAGCTCACACGGTCGCCGCTCGATCATCGCGCCGCCGGAGATGAGCGCGTCGCCGAGGCCCGTCGCCACCTCGGCCTCCGCGATCCGCTCCGTGTAGGCGCGGAGGTCGAAGAAACCGAGGGGGTCGGCCGAGCGGAGGTCGCTGTCCTGCTCCTCGAAGGTGCCCCGGTCGGCGAGCTGCTCGACCCGCCGCCGAGCGCGCACCGGGAAGTGGTGACCGCAGTGCGGGCACACCCAGAGCGCCGCGTCGAGCTCCTCGTCCCGGTAGTGGGAGTTGCAGCTCGGGCAGGTGTTCGGGTGCTTCCCCTCCGGCTCGGGCTCAGGGCCGCGATGCTCGATGGAGACGTCGATCCGGCTCGCCATGACCGGACTATCTTAGAGGCCGGAACATTCAGGCCTCTTACAGGCCGACTGCCTGACAGAACCTGGCCAGCCCGGCCACGTTCGCCGGGTCGGCGACGAAGCCGGAGAATCCGAGCCCGGCGACCGGCTTCGCGCTCGCCACCTCGACGAGCAGCGCCTCGGCAGCCTCGGGCGTCATTCCGCCCGGCTCGGGCATGAACATCGCAACGCCGCAGTCGGGCTCGAGCACGTCGCAGTCGAAGGCGACGTAGACGGCGTCCACCCCGTCGAGCCCGTCTGCCACGCGCTCCTCGCCGAGCCGCAGCCCGCTCTCGGCGATGAACGCCTCCTCCGGAGGGTCGAGGCTCCGCGCGCCCACGAGCAGCACGTCCTCCGCAGCCACGGTGTCGGAGTCGATGAGCATGCGGAGAGGCATCCCCCACGCGTTCCCGCTCGGTGAGGACTCCGGCGTGTTGAGATCGCCGTGGGCGTCGAACCAGACGACGCCGAGGCGGCCGACCCGCGTCGCGAGCGCCTCGACTGCGCCGACATGCGCGCAGCAGCAGCCACCGACGACCAGCGGCCGCTCGGGCAGGGAGCACGCGAGCGCGAGCGACTGCTCGGTCAGCGTGTCCTCGTCGACCACGCCGGCCTCGGGATACGGAAAGTCGAGGAAGGCGGCCTCGGCCATCGGCTCGCCGTCACTTCCCCAGGCCTTCGGGACCCGTACGAGGCCAGCTCGAAACGTCCGCCCGCACGAATGGCACTCGTATTCCCCGCCTTCGAGCGCGACCGCGGTCAGCGTCCGGCAGACAGGGCAGCGCGCCCGCATCCTCGACACGGCTAGAGGTTAGCTGCCGGAATCAAGTCGTCCAGGACCTCGGGCAGGCGCACGAGATCCTTGAGCTCCGCGGCCCGCGGCAGCTCGCTGCTCTCGCCGAGGCGATTGATCCAGACCGCCTTGAGGCCGAGCTGCTCGGCGGGGGCGATGTCGTGGAAAAGGCTCGCCGCCACGTGCACGTGCAGGTCGCGGTCGGCGCCGTAGCGCTCGAAGAAGAGCTCCCAGTGCCCCGGAGCCGGCTTGTACGAGCCCGCGTCCGCGGCGGTGATCTGTCCGTCGACAGGGACGCCGATCCGCTCGAAGGATGCAGCGAGGAAGTCCGGGTCGGTGTTGGAGAGCGGGACGAGCTTGAAGCCGCGCCCGCGGAGCTCGGCGAGCGCTCCCGGAACCTCCGGGAAGGGCTTCCATGACGGCAGGGAGTCGCCGAGCGCCCCCTCCTCGCCTGGCGGGACCGTCAGTCCCTCCTCCGACGCGAGGATCGCGAGCGTCTCGACGAGCACGTCGCGGTACGAGATCGCTCGCCCCTCCTCGACCTTCGGCTCGAGCTCGTGGTAGCGCTCGACCAGCCTGTCCGCATCCTCGTCGGGCCAGAGCCGCGCAAGCTCGCCGCCGATCCCGCCCATCCAGTCGATGAGCGTCCCATAGACGTCGAACGTGGCCCAGCGCTCTAGCCGCCCTGACCGGCCGCGGCTCACGCCGGGCAGCGCCCGGCTTCGCGCGCCGCCTGACGACGTCCCAGAGCGCCTGTGTGGCATAGGGCTCAGTCCTGGAACTTCTTCATCACCAAGCAGGCGTTGTGTCCGCCGAACCCGAAGTTGTTCGAAAGCGCGACGTCCGTCTTCCATTCGCGCGACTCGTTCGGGATGTAGTCGAGGTCGCACTCGGGATCCGGGTACTCGTAGTTGATCGTCGGCGGGACGACGTCGCGCTGGACGGCAAAGACGGACGTGATCGCCTCGATCGCGCCGGAGGCGCCGAGGCAGTGGCCAGTCGCGCCCTTCGTGGAGGAGATCGGCGTCTTCCGCGCTTTCTCCTCGCCGAGCGCGACCTTGATCACACGCGTCTCGCTCGCGTCGCCGAGCGGCGTCGAGGTTCCGTGCGCATTGATGTAGTCGATCTCGTCGGGATCGACGCCGGCGTCGTCCATCGCCATGTGCATCGCCCGCGCGGGATGTTGCCCGGTCGGATCCGGCTCGGTGATGTGCTGGGCGTCCGAGGAGATGCCGTAGCCGGAGAGCTCGGCGTAGATCTTCGCGCCGCGCTTCTTCGCATGGTCGAGCTCCTCGAGGACGACGATAGCGCCGGCCTCGCCCATGACGAAGCCGTCGCGCTCGGCGTCGAAGGGCCGACTCGCGCGCTCGGGGTCGTCGTTGCGCCGCGAGAGCGCCCGCATGGCGCCGAAGCCGCCGATGCCAACCTTCGTGATCCCGGCCTCGGTGCCGCCGGCGAGCATCACTTCCGCCCGGCCGAGCCGAATGTCGTCGAGCGCCTGGCCGATGGCCATGTTGGAGGCGGCACAGGCCGTGCACTCGGACCAGAGCGGGCCGCGGGTCCCGAGCTCCATCGAGACCCACGCGGCGCCCATGTTCGGGATGATCGCGGGGATCGAAAACGGGTTGATCCGGTCCGGGCCGCGCTTGAGAAGCTGGTCGTAGCAGTCCTGAAAGGCCTTGAGACCGCCGATCCCGGTGGCGACCGAGACGCCGACGCGGTCGGTCTCAGGCTCGATCTCGAGCCCCGAGTCCGCCTCGGCCATTCGCGCGGCGGCGACGATCATCTGCGCGAAGCGGTCGAGCTTGCGCGCCTTCCGGTATTCGATCCACTGCGTCGGGTCGAAGTCCTTCAGCTCGCAGGCGAAGTGCACCGCGAATTCCGAGGGATCGAACTGCACGATCGGCGCCGCGCCGCTCTTACCCGCGGTCAGGTTCGTCCAGAAGGTCTCGGCGTCGTTCCCCAGTGGCGTGACCGCGCCGACTCCCGTGACGACCACGCGTCTGCGTCCGTTCGTACTCAAGCCTCTCTCTCCTACATCCCCAGGCCACCGTCGACGAGCAGCACCTCGCCCGTGATGAACGCGGCCTCGTCAGAGCAGAGAAAGCGTACCGCACGCGCCACGTCCTCCGGCTCCCCGAGACGGCCCAGCGCGGTGTTCGTGAGGATGAGCTGGCGCATCTCCTCCGAGATCACGTCGGTGAGCGCCGTCTTGATGTAACCGGGCGCGATCACATTCACGCGGACGCCTCGGGAGCCGAGCTCGCGGGCGAGCGCCTTCGACATCCCGATGATCCCAGCCTTGGAAGCGGAGTAGTTGGCCTGCCCGGGATTCCCGTGCACTCCGACGACGCTCGACATGTTCACGATCGACCCCGAGCGCCGCTTCAGCATCTTCCGCGAGATGGCGCGACACGTGTTGAAAGGGCCGCGCAGGTTCGTCTCGATCACCGTCTCCCAGTCCTCGTCGCTCATCCGCGCGATGAGCGTGTCGCGGGTCACGCCCGCGTTGTTGACGAGAGCGTCGACGTCGCCGAGCTCGGCCTCGACCCGCTCGACCAGCGCCGCGGCCTCCTCGGGGACGGAGACGTCCGCCTGGATCGCGATCCCACCGACCTCGCCCGCGATCTCCTCGGCCGCGACCTGGTCGGAGCGGTAGTTCACCGCCACGCGGGCGCCCGCGGCGCCGAGCTCTCGGGAGATGGCCGCGCCGATCCCGCGCGACCCCCCGGTGACGAGCGCAACCTTGCCTTCCAAAGATGCGAACTCAGGCAGCGGAGAGCGTCTCCCGCAGCTTCTCGAGTGCCTCGGGGTCGCCGACGGAGACCGTTCGAAGCGAGCGGTCGCAGCGGCGGAGCAATCCGGTGAGCACCTGCCCAGGGCCGATCTCGACGAAGGTCGTCACGCCCTGCTGGACAAGCTCGCGCACGGCCTGCGTCCACTTCACCGGGCCCGTGAGCTGCTCGACAAGGAGGCCGCCGAGCCGCTGCGCGTCCTCGAGCCGCGCGGTGACGGTGGACATGAAGGGCGTCGCAGGGCTCGAGAAGCTCACGCGCTCGAGCGCCGGCCGCAGGATCTCGGCCGCGCCCTCGACGAGCGGGCTGTGGAAGGCGCCGCTGACCCGGAGCTTGACGGTCTTGCGGGCCCCGCGCGCCGCGGCCTCCTCGATCAGCCGGTCGACTGCGGCGTTCTCGCCCGAGACGACGACCTGTCCCGGGCAGTTGTAGTTCGCGGGCCACACGTTGTGGATTCCGGCGCAGAGGTCCTCGACGACGGCGTCCTCGAGCCCGAGCACCGCGGCCATCGCGCCGGGATGCCGGTGGGCGGCCTCGGCCATCGCGCGTCCGCGCTCGCGGACGAGAAGGATCGCGTCGCGGTCGGCAAGCGCTTCCGCCGCGGCAAGCGCCGAGTACTCGCCCACCGAGTGGCCGACGACGAAGTCAGGCTTGATCCCGAGCGTGTCGACCGCGCGCAGGCAGGCGAGCGACGTGGCGACGAGCGCCGGCTGCTGGACGTCCGTCCGCGTGAGCTTCTCGATCGGGCCCTCGAAGCAGACCTGCGCGACGTCGTAGCCGACGGCCTCGGAGGCCTCGTCGTACACCGCGCGGGCTTCCGGAAAGCGCTCGGCGATCGCGCGGCCCATGCCCACGTCCTGCGAGCCCTGGCCGGGGAAGCAGAAGGCGACCTTCACGCCGTCCCGTTCCCCCACACGGTATAGGCGGAGCCCCATGTGAGGCCCGCGCCCATCCCGGTCATGAGCACGCGCGTCCCGCTCTTCAGCCGCCCTTCTTGCACGCCCTGCGCGAGGCAGAGCGGGATCGAGGCGGACGAGGTGTTGCCGTAGCGGTCGACGTTGACGAAGACCTTCTCCTCTGGGATCCCGAGCTTCGATGCCGCGTGGTCGATGATCCGCTTGTTCGCTTGATGCGGCACGTAGAGGTCGATGTCGTCAACGCCGAGGCCGACCTCGTCGAGGAGCTTCTCGGCCGACGAGACGAGCACTCGCGTCGCGAACTTGTAGACCTCGCGTCCGTTCATCTGCAGGAAGTGCATCTCTTGTGCGACGGTTTCCGCGCTCGAAGGGTTGCGCGAGCCGCCGCCGGGGATGGAGAGCTCCTTGCCGCCCTCCCCGTCCGAGCCGAGCTCGAACCCGAGAAACCCGCCGTTCGGAACGCGTTCGACGACGACCGCGCCAGCGCCATCGCCGAAGAGGACGCAGGTCGAGCGGTCGTGCCAGTTGATGATCTTCGAGAGCGTCTCGGCGCCGACCACGAGCGCGTTCCTCGCCATCCCGCCCGCGACCGACCCGTACGCCTGGACGAGCGCATACATGAATCCGGTGCACCCGGCGGAGAGGTCGTACGCGGCGGCATCGTCCGCGCCGAGCTCAGCGGCGAGGAGCGACCCGGTCGACGGGAAGAACATGTCGGGCGTCACGGTCGCGACGACGACGAGGTCGACGTCGGCCGGATCGAGGCCTGCCTGCTCGAGAGCCTGCCGCGCGGCCGGAAGCGCGAGGTCGCTCGCCGCCTGGCGCGGCTCGGCGATGTGGCGCTCCTTGATCCCCGTCCGCTCCGTGATCCATTCGTCCGAGGTCTCGACGAGCTTCGAGAGGTCGTCGTTCGTGAGCACCTTCTCGGGCACGTAGGACCCCACGCCGGTGATCCCGATCGAGTCGTTCTGGGAGACGTTCGCCAGCATCTAGGAATCGGTGACGGCGAACATGAGCGTGCCGCGCGCGGCGAGCTCGCCGTCGACGGTCGCGGTCGCCTTGCCGCGCCCGACCGGACCGCGCATCCGCTCGAGCTCGCAAGTGAGCTCGAGCTCGTCGCCGGGAAGCACCATGCGCTTGAAGCGCACGTCGTCGATCCCCGCAAAGAGGGCCAGCTTGCCGCGGTTCGCTTCGGCGGCGAGGACGGCGACGGCGCCCGTCTGGGCCATCGCCTCGACGATGATCACGCCCGGCATGATCGGCCTGCCGGGGAAGTGGCCGGTGAGGAACCACTCGTCGGGACGGACGCGCTTGCGCGCAACCACCCGCTCTCCCGGCTCTAGCAAGACGACCTCGTCGAGGAAAAGGAACGGGTCGCGGTGCGGCAGGATCTCTTCGATCTGCTCGCGCCCCAGAGCGGCGGTCACGCCGGCGCGTACTCCTCGAGCAGCGTCCGCAGTCGGGCCCGGGCTCGGTGGACGTAGCACTTCGCCGTCCCGACGGGCATGCGCGCGACCCGCGAGATCTCCTTGTACGAGAGCCCGAACGAGTCGCGGAGGACGACGGCGATTCTCTGGTCGTGCGACAGGCGCGAGAGCGCGTCGGCCAGGTCGCGCCGCAGGTCGGTGAGCATCGCGAGGTTCGAGGGATCGACGTCGTCCGCGGGCGCCTGCTCGTCGTACTCGAGCGGCTCGGCGCGCCGCACGCGCTGGAACGCCATCCGGTCGCGGCAGGTGTTGACCACGAGCCGGTGGAGCCAGGTCGCGAACTGCGCCTCGCCGCGGAACTGCTTGAGGCGCGTGCAGACCTTCACCAGCGACTCCTGCGCCGCGTCGCGCGCTTCCTCGAGGTCGCCCATCAGGTACGAGGCGAGCCGGTTGACCCGCGGGCTGTAGCGCTCGACGAGCGCGTCGAGCGCGCGCGGGTCGCCGTTCGTCGCCTTGTCCACCAGCTCCAGGTCTGTCAGCTTGGCGTAGAGGATGAGCCGGGGAGCCGATCCATTGCCCTGGATCTGACGAGACGTGGCGGCTGCGGGTTGCACGGCGGCTGTAGTGTAGTCGAGTGACTACAGGAGACTCGCTTGCGCCCGAGAGCGTCGAGCCGCTCCTGACCGGTCGCTTCGGACGGCCGTACCTCTACCGGGCGAGTTGCGGGTCGACACAGGAGCTCCTCGGCGACGACATGCCCGAGGGAGCCCTAGCCGTGTGCGACGAGCAGACCTCCGGCCGCGGCCGCCAGGGACGCTCGTGGGTGAGCCCGCCCGGGACCGCGATTCTCTGCTCAATCCTCCTTCGCCCTCCGCCGGACCGCGTTGCGTCCCAGCTCTCGCTCGTCGCCGGGACAGCCGTCGCCGAGGCGATCGAGGCCGCCGTCGGGCTCGCCGTGCAGGTGAAATGGCCCAACGACATCATGCTGAACCGCCGGAAGGTGGCCGGGATCCTGGCCGAGGCCTCAGACGGCCGCGTCGTCGTCGGAATCGGAGCCAACGTGAGCCAGGAGCGATCGGAGCTTCCGGCGGACACGAAGGTGGCCCCCTGCTCGCTGTACACGATCGAGGGCGTGAAACACCAGCGCGCTCCGCTCCTCGCGTCCATCGTCGAGCACCTGGAGCGGAACTACGACGTCTGGCTCAAGTGTGGCCTCGACGGCATCTACGGAAGCCTCGGCTCGCGCGACTTCCTCCGCGGCCGCCACCTCACCGTGGACGGCTCCGAGGGAGTCGGCGTCAAGATCGACCGGGACGGCCGCCTCCTCGTCGGCGTCGGCGGTGACGTACGCGCCGTCGAATCCGGCGAGATCCTGTTCGAGCGCTAGCGGGCGACACTGGCGAGAGCCCACGCGCCGGCGTTCGCCGCCGAGTCGACTCCGCGGACCCGCACCCTCGTCGCCCGCGGCAGCGTGAGCCGCGAGTAGCCGGCGGGCCGCGTAACCGTCCTCGACCCGCCGCTCCGCCAGTCGGGCGCTGCGTAGCGAACGTGCAGGGCAGCCGCTTCGCCGAGCCAGACCCGCAGGCGCGTCTTCCCCTCCCTCACGCGGGCCGAGACGATCCTGACCGCGGGTGCCCGGGTGTCGAGCATGACCGAAAGCGACAGGGTGCGCGTCCCGAGCGACGTCGTCGCCTCGACCAGCGCCGAGTAGGAGCCATCAGCTGCGCGGGCCCCGTCTTTCGCTCTCCCGGTCCACACGAACTCGACCGGCCCCCCGGCGAGCGTGCCGAGCCGGTGCAGGGTCGCGACCGCGGTCGAGCCGCGCATGATCCGGACGCGAACATCGGCCTGATGGGCGAGCTGAAACCCGAGCGTCGACGTGTCGAGGCGGCCGTCGGAGTTCGGAGAGAAGTTCTGGGGGGCGACCGTGAGGTGCCCGAGCGTCCGGTCGACGACGAGGCGGCGGCTCTTGCTCGCATCCTGCCCCGGCGAGGTCGCCGTCACGCGAACGCGGTACACGCCGTCGCGCAAGCGCTTCCCGGCCGAGTCGCGCCCGTTCCACACGAAGCTCGGGGAGCCGCTCCGATATGCCTGCCCTGAGACGAGCGACCGGACCACCCGCGCCGACGAGTCGAGCACGTCGACCTCGACGGTGGCGCGGGTCGAGAGCGAGTACGAGACCGTTGTCTTCTCGCCGATGCCGTCGCCGTTCGGCGTCAAGACGCCCGGGACGGACCTTCAGGCTCGTGACCGCGAGCGGCGGCGGGCCCGGGATCTTCCCCTGCGCCGGGCGCAGGTCGGGGCCGGCGGAGATCGAGTAGGTGTAGTCGCCGAACGGGGTGGCGGAAGCATCCCATGTCCAGTCCACCGCGGTGTCGGCTCCGCTTCCGTTGGCGACCGGAGCGCCGCTGTCGTCGTAGATCGTCACCGTCCACGGGAGCGAGGAGGTCAGCGTGGCCGTGAAGCGCACCGGGCCGCCGAGGCCGCCCGTGACGGCCGGCGCATAGAGCTTCGGGAGGCCGGTCGCCGCGACGTCGGCGGCGATCCCCGGCAACTGGGCGTAGAGGGAGCTTCCGGGGCAGCTCGTGGGCCCGGTGTCGCGGTGACCGGAGATCGTGCGCAGGTTCACCTTCGTCCCGGCGGGATACTCGGGGTTGCCGCCCGAGATCCACGTCAGCCGGCCGAGCGGGTTCACGTGCGCGACGTCGAGCCGCCAGGCGAGCAGCTTCACGAGCGCGGCGCGGGCCGCCGCCGAGATCTTCGTCGACTCGTAGTTCCCGAGGATGGCGACGCCCGTGCTGCCCGTGTTGAAGCCCTGGGCGTGCGCCCCGACGACGTTCTTGGAGATCCCGCCGCCCCGGCCCTCGAAGATCTGGCCGTACTTGTCGACGAGGAAGTTGTAGCCGATGTCGTTCCACCCGTTCGCCAGCACGTGGTAGCGCTGGATGCCGCGGACGATCGCGGCGGACTCGGAGGCCGAGTAGGAGTTCGTCCCTGCCGTGTGGTGGACGACGGCGAAATCGACCGCCGAGGCGTAAGAGGGCTGCGCGCGCACGATGGACTCATCCGCGCCCCACCCGGAGCGGCGGATGATCGCCGGCTGCGGAGCGCGAGCCACAAACGGGGCGTGAGCCCCCACCGACTCCTTGGAGGGGTCGCTCCAGACGAAGAAGGCGCGCAGCCTCGTGACGCGGCCCTCGACTCGGTACCGGATGGCGGTGGAGCGGCCCGTCCAGTACGGGCTTCCGAGCTTCCATCCCCGCCCGGCCATGCGCTCACGGGAGCTCAAGTCGGGCGAGTCCTCCGCCTCGGGGGCTGCGGCGTGCCAGCGACTCCACGTCCCCGCGGAGGAGAGCGTCCGGAATGACACCGTCCCCGGCCCCTTCCAGTGCAGCCCGACGAGGTCGAAGTCGCGCGGCGCCGGGCGCGGAGCCGACATGCGTGCGGCGCCGACCGGCTCGTCACGAGCGACGAGGCGGTCCGCGGCGAGCGCGGTTGCCGGGACGGCGAAGGCAATCGCGAGGACTGCGAGAGCGGCGCGAAGCAGAGTCATCGAGATTCGGCGGCCTTCTGGAAAGGCAAACAAAGGCCTTCTCGGCGCGCAAGGGAGAAAGCTTGACCCTGATAGACTTCTTACACTCGAAGATGCTGCTCCTGAGGGGTTTTTCGGCGCTTCTATGTGCCTTCGCCATCGTCCTGGCGCTGGCGGGAACGGCGGCCGGAGCTGACACGCCGCGCGTTCTCGCGGTCGAGTTCTCGAACGACGTCAACCCGGTCACGGAGGACTACCTCACGGGCGCGATCCAGCAGGGCGTGGACGGGGGCTACAACGCGGTCGTCATCGAGATGGACACCCCCGGAGGTCTCGACACCTCGATGCGCAACATCATCAAGAAGATGCTCGCGGCGCCTATCCCGGTCGTCGTCTACGTGTACCCGCCCGGGTCGCGCGCCGCCTCGGCCGGGGTCTTCATCACGATGGCCGCCGACGTCGCCGCGATGGCACCGGCCACGAACATCGGCTCTTCGACCCCGATCCAGGCCGGCGGGCAGAACATCCCGAGCGACCTGCGGCGCAAGGTGATCAACGACTCGGTCGCCTACATCCGCGGGCTCGCGAGTGAGCACGGCCGAAACGCCGACTGGGCCGAGCAGGCCGTCCGGGTCGCCTCGAACCTCACCGCGCAGGAGGCGCTCGACAAGAACGTCGTCGACTACATCGCCCCCGACCTTCCGACGCTCCTGACCGACATCGACGGGTTGAAGGTCGAGCCGAAGGGCATCGTCCTGCACACGGCAGGCGCCGAGGTGACGACGGTCAAGATGTCCATCTGGCAGAAGATCCTCGACACCCTCATCGACCCGAACATCATCGTCCTGCTGCTCTCGCTGGGGGTGCTCGGGATCACCGTCGAGCTCTTCAACCCCGGCCTCATCTTCCCGGGAACGTTCGGGGCGATCGCGCTCATCACGGCGTTCTTCGGGCTCCAGGTGCTGCCCGTCAGCGCGGCCGGAGCTCTGCTCATGCTCCTGGCCGCAGCCTTCTTCATCGCCGAGCCTTTCGTGATGAGCCACGGCGCGCTGGCGCTCGCCGGCGCGGCCTGCTTCGTCATCGGCTCGCTCATGCTCTTCGACCCTGCGGGCCCTGGCTACCAGGTCTCGATCTGGGTCGCTCTCGCGATCGCCGGTTCGTTCGCGGTCGTCATGGCCTTCGCAGTCACTAAGGTCGTGCAGGCCCGCAGACGGCGGCCGGTCACCGGTCAGGAGGAGCTCGTCGGCCAGGTGGGAATCGTCCGCAAGCCGCTCGACCCCGAGGGGCTCGTCTTCGTCCACGGGGAGCTCTGGCGGGCCGAGTCGACCGGCGATCCGATCCGAGCCGGCGAATCCGTGCTCGTGGAGAGCATCCGCGACGGTCTGCTCCTCCGTGTCAGGCCCGTCGAGGCCCCCGTCCCCGTGACGGCATAGGATAGGGACCAATGGTCGCTGCGCTCATCGCAATCGCGGCAGTCGTCGTCATTTTCCTCTTCCTGGTCTCGGCCTCGATCAAGATCGCGAGGGAGTACGAGCGCGGCGTCATCTTCAGGCTCGGCCGGCTGAACTCGCCGCCTAAGGGGCCCGGGCTCTTCTTCCTGATCCCGGTCGTGGACAAGATGGTCCGCGTCGACCTGCGGACGGTGACCCTCAACATCCCGCCGCAGGAGGTGATCACGAAGGACAACGTGCCCGTGCGCGTGAACGCGGTCGCCTACTTCCGGATCATCGACCCCGAGAAGGCGATCGTGCAGGTCGAGAACTTCATGGTCGCGACCTCCCAGATCGCGCAGACCACCCTGCGAAGCGTCCTCGGACAGCACGTCCTCGACGAGCTCCTCTCCGAGCGCGACAAGATCAACACGATCCTGCAGGAGATCATCGACGAGGCGACCTCACCGTGGGGCATCAAGGTCTCGGTCGTCGAGGTCAAGGACGTCGAGATTCCAACGGGCATGCAGCGGGCAATGGCGCGCCAGGCCGAGGCCGAGCGCGAGCGCCGCGCCAAGGTCATCGCCGCCGAGGGCGAGTTCCAGGCGTCCGAGCGGCTGAAGGACGCGGCCAACGTGATGAGCGAGAACCCGATCACGCTCCAGCTGCGCTTCCTGCAGACCGTGCTCGAAATGTCGTCCGAGCGGACGTCCACGCTCATCCTTCCGCTCCCGCTCGAGCTCCTCCGAACGTTCGCGAGCGGACCGCCCGAATCTCGCTGAGCGTCGAGACCCCTCCGGAGCTTCGCCGCGACCCGGTCTCGGGACGCTGGGTCGTGATCGCCCCCGCGCGCGCTCGCCGGCCAGGCGCCTCGCCGAGGCCAGGCGATAGGGAGCTCGAAGACGACGTCTCCGGTTGTCCCTTCTGCGCCGGGCGCGAGTCGGCGACCCCGCCTGAGACCTTCGCCCTGGGGCCGCCCGGCCGTCCCGCCGACGCACCGGGCTGGTGGGTGCGCGTCGTCCCCAACAAGTTCCCCGCGTTCGGACCGTGGTCGGACGAAGGCGACCGTGGCGGGCTCCTCGCCCGCAAGGCGGCGAGAGGCCGGCAGGAGGTCGTCATCCACTCGCCGCGCCACGTGCGCACGTTCGCCGACCTCACCGGCCGCGAGATCGAGCAGGTGGCGGAGGCGTGGCAGAACCGCACGGCGGCGGCAAGAGAACAGGGCTTTCCCTACGTTCAGGCGGTCCTCAACGAGGGGAGGGCGGCGGGTGCGAGTCTCGCGCACAGCCACTCGCAGCTCGTCTGGCTCGAGCACGAGCCGCCACTCGTTGCTCAGGAGCGCGCGGCCGAGGAGGCGGAGGGCGGCTGCGTGCTCTGCCGGGTCCTCGCCGAGGAGCTCGAGCAGAGGATCCGCATCGTGGACGAGCGCGACGGTCTGCTCCTCCTCTGTCCGTTCGCGGGCCGCCAGCCGTACGAGATGCTCATCGCGCCGAGGGAATGCGACCGAGAGCCCTTCGCGGGCCCACAGCTAGCCGCGGCGTTACGCCTCCTGGCGAATGGGATCAGGCGCCTGCACTCGGCCGAGGGGCCGGCGCCGGTCAACGCGTGGTTACACGGGTCGGGCCACTGGCACATCGAGATCGTCCCGCGACTTTCGATCCTCGCAGGCCTCGAGCTCGGAGCGGGCTACTTCGTGAACACGCTCGCGCCGGAGTCGGCCGCGGGCGTCCTGCGCGAGGCCTAGGCCGGGGCCCTGAGGAGCGCTCGCCGCGGCGAGCGCTCCTCCTTGAACTTCGCCGCGGCCTCGATCGCCGTCGAGAGATTCAGGCCCTTGTCCTTGCCCTGCTTGATGAGCATCACGGTCTCGAGCGCGTCCATGTCGTAGATGCGCTGCTTCTTGCCCTTCGTCGGGATGTGGGCCTTGTTCGTCCAGTAGTCGAGCTGCATCTTCGAGATGCCGGCCACCTGACATACCTGGCCGAGATAGAGCTCCACCTTCTCCAGATGCTCAGAGAGATTTATCGGTTCAAGCAGGTCAACGTGCCTTGGAACCGCCATGGGAACACTCTTTTCGAATCGGGAGGGACGATTCAGGGGGAAGCTACCACCCGCCTGCGGCTTTGTGAAGCCCAAAACTGCTGAAAACTCTCCACCGGCCAGGGCGGCCGGAGAGCGCTACTCGTCGGGCTCGCCGGCGCCCGCGACCTCGGCCGCGGGCTCGAGCTCCTCGTCCGTCTCGGGCTCGGGTTCCTCATCGGCCGTCTCGCCGTCGGAATCCATGTCCGGGACGTCGGACTGCTCGACGACAGGCGCCAGCGTCGAGACCTGCTCGCCCTCGCGGGTGCGCATGACGATGACACCCTGCGTCGCGCGGCCGAGACGCTTGACGTCCTCGACCGGAACCTTGATCACGGTGCCACCGGTCGACATGAGCATGATCTGGTAGCCGTCCCTGACCACGAGTGCGCCGGCGAGCTCGCCGCGCGCCTCCGTGAGCTGCACCGTCTTGACGCCGAGGCCGCCGCGGCCCTTTACCGGGTACCCGTCGATCCGGGTGCGCTTGCCGAAGCCGTTGCGCGTCACGACCAGGAGGTCGGCGTCGTTCTGGGCCAGGCTCGCGGCGATCACCTCGTCCCCGCCCCGGAGGCTCATGCCGCGCACGCCCTCGGTCGCCCGCCCCATCGGCCGAGCGGCGCCCTCGTGGAAGCGGATCGCCTGCCCCTTGCGGGACACCATGAGGATGTCGTCGTCGCCCGAGGAGTGGAGAACGGCGACGAGCTCGTCCTTGTCGCGTAGCTTGACGGCGATGATGCCGTCCGCCTTGAGCGGCGTGTTGTACTCGGCGAACCGCGTCTTCTTCACGACGCCGTTCTTCGTCGCGAGGACGAGGTACTCGGCCTCGCCGAAGTCGCGCGTGGCAATGAGCGTGCGCACGCTCTCCCCCTGCGCGAGCGGGAGGAGGTTGACGAGCGCGCGGCCCTTCGACTGTCGGCTGCCGAGCGGGAGCTCGTGCACTTTCAGCCGGTAGATCTTCCCGACCGAGGTGAAGAAGAGCAGGTAGTCGTGCGTCGAGGCGACGACGAGGTGCTCGATGTAATCCTCGTCCTTCAGCTCCATGCCCATGACACCGATGCCCCCGCGCCGCTGCTCGCGATAGGTCGTCACCGGCAGACGTTTCACGTAGCCGGAGCGCGTGATCGCGACGACCATGTCCTCCTCGGCGATCAGATCCTCGAGCTCGAGGTCGCCCTCGGCGGCCACGATCTCCGTCCGGCGGTCGTCTCCCTTGCCGTAGAGCTCCTTGATCTCGAGGAGCTCCTCGCGGATGAGGCCGTCGATGCGCACCTCGTCGGAGAGGATCGCGCGGAGCTCGGCGATCCGCTCCTGGAGGTCGGCGAACTCCTGCTCGATCTCTCTGCGCGCGAGACCGGTGAGCCGCGCGAGGCGAAGATCGAGGATCGCCTGGGCCTGGATCTCCGTCAGGTCGAAGCGCTCCATGAGGCCGGTCCGGGCCTCGTCCGTGTCGGCCGCGTTCCTGATCAGGGCGACGACCTCGTCGAGGTTGTCGAGCGCCGTCAGGTAGCCCTGCAGAATGTGCGCGCGCTCCTCGGCCCGCCGGAGCTCGTACTTGGAGCGGCGGGTGACGACGCGGCGCTGGAAGTCGAGGTAGTGGCGGGCGAGCTCGAGGAGCGAGAGCGTCCGCGGGACGCCGTCGACGAGCGCGACCGCGTTGTAGCCGAAGGTCGTCTGCAGCGGCGTGTGCTTGTAGAGCTTGTTGAGGACGACCTGCGGAACGGCGTCGCGCTTCAGCTCGATCTGGATACGCATCCCCGAACGGTCGGAGTGGTCGGCCAGGTCGGAGACCTCGGACAGGACCTTGTCGTTCGCGAGCTCGGCGATCTTCTTGATGACACCGGCGTCGCCACCCTTCTTCACCCCATAGGGCAGCTCCGTGACGATGATGGCCGACTTGCCGCCCCGCAGCTCCTCGATGTGGGCGCGCGCGCGCATGACCACCCGACCGCGGCCCGACCGGTACGCCTCCCGGATGCCCTCGCGGCCGAGGATGATCCCGCCCGTCGGGAAGTCGGGGCCCTTCACGTGCTTGCTGAGGCGCTCGACGTTGATGTCCGGGTCGTCGATCATCGCGACGATCCCGTCGATCACCTCGCTGAGGTTGTGCGGGGGAATGTTGGTCGCCATCCCCACCGCGATACCAGCCGAGCCGTTGACGAGAAGGTTCGGGAAGCGCGAGGGGAGGACCGAGGGCTCGCGCCGGCGCTCGTCGTAGTTGGGGACGAAGTCGACGGTGTCAGCGTCGATGTCCCGGAGGAGCTCGGTGGCGATCCGGGCAAGGCGCGCCTCGGTGTAGCGCATCGCTGCTGCCGGATAGTCGTCCACGTTTCCGAAGTTGCCCTGCGGGTCGACGAGCGGATAGCGCATGGAGAAGGTCTGCGCCATCCGGACGAGCGTGTCGTAGATGGCCGAATCCCCGTGCGGGTGGTAGTTCTTCATCACGTCGCCGACGACGCTCGCGGACTTCACGCGCGGACGGTTCGGCTGCAAGCCGCCTTCCTGCATCGCGTAGAGGATCCGCCGGTGTACCGGCTTGAGGCCGTCGCGCACGTCGGGCAGCGCGCGCGAGACGATTACGCTCATCGCGTAGTCCAGGAAGCTCGAGCGCATCTCCTGCTCGAGCTCGCGCGCCTCGATGCGACCGGGGCCGAGGCTTTCGGCGCTAGACATCGAGGAACCGAACGTCCTGGGCGTTCTGCTCGATGAACTCACGTCGCGGCTCGACCTGGTCGCCCATCAGCATGGAGAAGATGCGGTCGGCCATGGAGGCGTCCTCGACCTCGACGCGCATGAGCATGCGCCGGGCGGGATCCATGGTCGTCTCCCAGAGCTCCTCGGGGTCCATCTCGCCGAGACCTTTGAAGCGGGCGACCTGGATCCCTTCCTTCGCGAGCTCGAGGGCCGCGTGGCGAAGCTCCTCGAACGTCTCGACCTTGCGTGTCTTTTTCCCGAACGTGACCGTGAACGGCGGCAGGCCGACAACGCCGCCGACCTTCTCGTACGCCTTGCGAAGACTCTGGTAGGAGGGCGAGGCGAAGAGGCCCTCCGGCACGTCGATGTGGTTGGCCGCACTGGTCGAGCGCTCGGTGACCTTGAGGCGAAAGCTGTTCTCGATGCGGCCCGCGACCTCCTCGAGCTCGTAGCCGTTCGAGGACAGCGCGGGCAGCGCGCTTCGGGCTTCATCGAGGTCGCCGATCGAATGCTCGACGAAGCGGTGCTCGACGGCGAATGACGCCGGCGAGGCGAAGTCGCGGAACTCGGAGTTCACCTTCGTGAGCCAGCCGTCGAACTCGTGGAGCGCCTTCGTGAAGGTCGCCCAGCGGGCCGGGGTGAAGCTCAACCCCTCTCCGTCCCGATCGGTGACGGCAATGTCCTTGACGCGCTCGCGTACGAGCAGCTCCTCGAACTGCGACTCCTTCTCGATGTAGAGCTCTTGATTCCCCACCTTGACCCGGTAGAGCGGCGGAACCGCGATGTAGACATAGCCGCCTTCCACGAGCTCGGGCATCTGCCGGTAGAGAAACGTGAGGATGAGCGTGCGGATGTGGGAGCCGTCCACGTCGGCGTCGGTCATGACGATGACGCGGTGGTAGCGCAGCTTGGAGAGGTCGAACTCGTCGCTGATGCCGGTCCCGATCGCCGTGATGATCGCCTGGATCTCGGCGTTCGAGAGCACCTTGTTGATGCGGTTCTTTTCCGAGTTGATGACCTTCCCGCGCAGGGGCAGGATCGCCTGGAACTGGCGGTCGCGCGCGTCGACTGCCGACCCGCCGGCGGAGTTGCCCTCGACGAGGTAGAGCTCGGCCTCGGCCGGGTCGCGCGTCTGGCAATCGGCGAGCTTGCCCGGAAGGGAAGCGCTGTCGAGCGCGCCCTTGCGGCGAGTGAGCTCGCGCGCCTTGCGCGCCGCCTGCCGCGCGTTCCGCGCCGCGATCGCCTTCTGGATGATCTGCCTGGCGTCCGTCGGGTTCTCCTCGAGGAACTCGGCGAGCTTCGCGTTCACCGCCTGCTCGACGAGGCCCTTGATCCAGGGATTGCCGAGCTTCGTCTTCGTCTGGCCCTCGAATTGCGGGTCGCGGAGCTTCACGGAGATGACGGCCGCGAGCCCCTCGCGCACGTCCTCGCCCTCGAGGTTCTCCTCCTTGTCCTTCAGGAGAGCTTTGTCGCGGGCGTACTTGTTCAGCGTCCCCGTGAGCGCGGCCTTGAAGCCCGAGAGATGGGAGCCACCCTCGTGCGTGTTGATGTTGTTCGCGAAGGAGAAGACCGACTCGACGTAGGACGAGTTCCACTGCATGGCGATCTCGACGGCACCGTCCTCGGTATCGCTCTCGAAGTAAACGATCCGCCTGTGGATCGGGTCCTTGGCCTCGTTGATGTGGGTGACGAAGTCGCGGATGCCGCCGTCGTACTTGAACTCGTAGCGATCGTCGCCCTCGCGCTCGTCAACGAGGACGATGGCGAGGCCCTTGGTCAAGAACGCGGTCTCGCGCAGGCGCTGAACGAGCGTCTCGACAGAGAACTCGACCTCTTCGAACACGTCGGCGTCGGGGAGGAACGAGATGATCGTCCCCGTGTCGGTCGCCTTCCCGACGACCTCCATGTCGGCCTTGGGGACGCCACGCTCGTACTCCTGGCGGTACACCTTGCCGTCGCGGTAGACCTCGGCGACGAGCCACTCCGAGAGCGCGTTCACGACCGAGACGCCGACACCGTGGAGCCCGCCCGAGACCTTGTAGCCCTCGCCGCCGAACTTTCCGCCGGCGTGGAGCTTCGTGAGGACGACCTCGAGCGCGGGCCGGCCCTGGTCGGCCATGACGTCCACCGGGATGCCGGAGCCGTAGTCGCGGACCGTGACCGAGTTGTCCGGATGAAGCGTTACCTCGATGCGCTCGTTGCGGCCCGCGAGCGCCTCGTCGACGGAGTTGTCGACGACCTCGTAGACGAGGTGATGCAGCCCCCGCGCGCCGGTCGAGCCGATGTACATCCCCGGCCGAAGCCGGACGGGCTCGAGCCCCTCCAAAACAGTGATGTCTTTTGCTGTATACGTGTTCTTTGCCATCAAAAAAGCCCTGCTAATGGGCTAGTTCTGCGCTCAATGAAGTCTATCAGATCGAGCGGTTGGAACCGGCCGCCAAACTGGCCTCCGCAGCCCGCGCCACGGCCGCTCGAAGATCCGGATCCTCGATGCACTCGGCGATCCGCGAGGACTCGGTGCGCACGGCCTCGGTGATCTTCGGCGCGGTCCGTTTCGAAATCTCCACAGCCGGTGCGCCGCGCTCCGGAAGAGGCCCGGGAGCAAAGCGGAGCGAGGCCGGTACAGAGTCGCCGAGTCGCTCGCCGAGGCGATCGAGGATCGACCCGGCGAGCTGCGTCAGCTCGAAGGCCCACGCGCTCGAGGTCGTCGCCACGTGCAGGCTCCCGTCGCGGGCGATCCGGGCCGGCCAGGCATTTGCGGCGATCGCCTCGCCGACGCACTCCGGCCACGCCTCCACGACCTCCCCAAGCCCCGCAGCCGGGCCGAACCGCGCGAGCTCGCGGCGGATCTCGTCCTCGATCGGGCGCAGCGGATCGAACCTCACGCCACCACCCTCGCCTCTCCGGGCGTGACCTCGACGATCATGTCTGGGTGGGCGACGCCGGGCCGGTGCGTCGACGTGACCACGGTCTGGCCGCGCGGCGGAAGCGCCGAGAGAAGCGCCGCGCGGCGATCCGTGTCGAGCTCGCTGAACACGTCGTCCAGCAGGAGGAGGGGCGGCTCTCGCCGGCGCTCGGCCAGGATCTCCGCCTCGGCGAGGATGAGGGCAAGAACTGCCGTGCGCTGCTCTCCCTGCGACCCGAAGCTCCGCAGTTCGCGGCCGCCAGCCGTGATGGACGCGTCCCGGAGGTGCGGGCCCGCTCCGGTCACCGCACGGTCGAGGTCTCGATCCAGCCTCGCGTCGAGCTCTTCGGCGGTCAGGCCCCGGCCCTCGTAGGAGAGCACCGCCGCCTCGAGCCCCAGCGCCTGAGCGCTTCGCGTAAAGCCCGGACCGAGGAGCTCCGCCAGCTCGGCGCGGGCGGCGTCGAGCTCCGTTCCCAGCGCGGCGACCTGGGCCGTCCACGGCTCGACCGAGTCGAGTCCCGTCTCGCCGGCGCGCACCCTGCGCAGCGCGGCGTTTCGCTGCGCGACGGCGCGGCTGTAGTCGGAGGGGATCTCCGCCCGACTCGGGAACACCCTCCCGAGCATGCGGTCGAAATACGCGCGCCGGACAATCGGCCCGCCCTTCACGACCGCGAGACGCTCCGGGGTGAAGACGAGCGCGGAGAGCCGGGCCCGCAGCTCGTCTCCGCTCGAGAGCGCGGCGCCGTTCAGCCTCACCTGCTTCGACGAGCCGGGGGCGAGGTCCACCTGCGTCTCGAACGGCGTCTCGCCCTCCGTGCCGGCAAGGCGGATCCGCGCTGCTCCCTCGCCAAAGCGGACGAGCCGCGGCTCGGAGCGCGTGCGCGGGGAGAAGCCCTGCGCTCCGACGTGGAGCGCCTCGAGCAGGTTCGTCTTCCCAACCCCATTCGGTCCGGTCACGAGGACGAGACCGGGCGCCAGGTCGAGCTCGAGCCCGGCGTAGGAGCGGAAGTTCCGAAGCGAGACGTGCCCGACGATCAGCCGGCGAGCCGGATCGGCATGATCAGGTACAGGAAGTCATCCGACTCCCCGAGGATAAGGCCGGGCCGAAGCGGGCTGATGAGCTTGAAGCGCACCGCCTCCTCGCTCACGGACTCGAGCCCGTCGCGCAGGAACTCCGCGTTGAAGCCGATCTCGAGCGTGTCCCCGCTGTAGGAGATCGGGAGCGACTCGCGGGCTTCGCCCACGTCCTGCGTCTGCGCAGAGACGGTTAGCTCGCCGCTCTCGAAGCGCAGGCGAAGCGGCGACTTGCGCTGCGCCATGAGCGACGCGCGACGGACGATCTCGAGGAACTCCTCGCGCGGCAGCTGAATCTCGGCCTCGAACGTCTCCGGCAGGAGCTGACGGTAGTTCGGGAACTGGCCGTCGATCCGGCGGGCGGTAAGCCAGACCTCGTCGACCCCGAACACGATCTGGTTCTCCTGCACGCCGATCGAGATCGTCCCGGGCTCTCCGCCCTGGGCGACCCGGGAGAGCTCCGCGAGCGCGCGGGCGGGCACGATGGCCTCGAGCTCCTGGCCGGGGCCTTTCTCGAGCGCGGTTTCCTTGACGCTCAGCCTGTAGGAGTCGGTCGCGGCCATGACAAGTTTCGAGTCCTCGAAGCGGACCAGGATGCCCGTCAGGACAGGACGCGACTCGTCCCGAGAAGACGACCGGCTGACCCGGGCGATCGTGTCGACGAAGGCCTCTCGGTCGACCGTGAACGCCGTATCCGGGTCGACCTCGGGGAGGCGGGGGAAGTCCTCCGCGGCATACGTGTGGAGCTTGTAGGACGCCGTGCCGCACGTGAGCTCGGCGACGCCCTCCTCTGCGCGGTGCGCAATCGTGACCTCGCCGGCCGGGAGGAGCCGGACGATGTCCACGAGCAACCGTCCCGGGACGACCACCGCGCCTTCGTCGTCGACCTGCGCGTCGAGCGATACGCGGAGCGAGATCTCCATGTCCGTCGCGGAGAGGTGAAGTTGCCCGCCCGAGGCGCGCAGCATGATCCCGGCAAGGATCTGGACGTTCGTTCGGGTCGACACCCCGCGGCCGGCGAGCTGAAGCTTGTCCGCGAGCTCGTCCCTACCGCACGTGACCTTCATCGTCGTACCCACAACGGTATCGATGCTTGCCATTTAAAAAAACCTCTTCGTAGTCATAGGGAGTGTGAACGACGGGGAAGACGGGCGCTTTGCCCATGGACCGAGAGATTCCGCCGGGGATGGCCGCTGTGGACAAACTCACGTTGTCGACAGGCTGAAACAGAAGTGGAGAGATTTCCCCACGAGCCGGCGGCTTTGCACAGGGAGTTGTTCACCGGGGTTGCTTGATCCGCGCGGTCAGCTCTTGGACGAGGTTGTAGACACTCCTGTCCTCTTGGATGAGCTTCGCGATCTTCGAGGTCGCGTGGATGACAGTGGTGTGGTCGCGACCTCCGAACTTCTTGCCGATCTTCGGTAGCGAGCTGTCTGTGAGCTCGCGGCAGAGGTACATCGCGACCTGGCGGGGGTAGACGATCGACTGCGAGCGCCGGTCGCCGGTGAGCTCCTGCATGGAGATGCCGAAGCGCTCGACGACGGTCTCCTGGATCCGCTCGACAGACACCTCGGGGAGCTCGCCCTGGGGAAAGACGTCCTTGAGGACCTCCTGGGCAAGCTCGACGGTCATCGGCCGGCCGGTCAGCGAGGAGAAGGCGACGACGCGCGTGAGCGCGCCCTCGAGCTCGCGGATGTTCGTCGAGATCCGGCTCGCAATGAAGGTGAGCACCTGTGAGTCGGGCACGTGGATCGCATCCGTCTTCACACGCTTGCGGAGGATCGCGATTCGCGTCTCGAGGTCGGGCGGCTGGATGTCGGTGATGAGGCCCCACTCGAACCGCGAGCGCAGCCTCGCCTCGAGTGTCGCGATCGCGCGCGGCGGGCGATCCGACGAGATGACGATCTGTCGGCCGGCCTCGTACAGGGAGTTGAAGGTGTGGAAGAACTCCTCCTGGATCCGCTCCTTGTGCTCGAAGAACTGGATGTCGTCGACGAGGAGGACGTCGTAGTGGCGGTACCGTTGCTTGAAGCCCTCGATGCGCTTGTCGCGGAGCGAGTTGATGAAGTCGTTCATGAAGATCTCGCTCGTCACGTAGCGCGCGGAAAGGTTCCGAGAGTGCTCGCCGATGTAGCTCGCGATCGCCTGGAGGAGGTGAGTCTTGCCGAGGCCAGTACCTCCGTAGATGAAGAGCGGGTTGTAGGCCTGCGCCGGCGCTTCGGCCACGGCGAGCGCCGCCGCGTGCGCGAAGCGGTTCGACGAGCCGATGACGAAGAGGTCGAAGGTGTACTTCGGGTTCAGACCCTCGCCGAAACGGGCCGTCGGAACGTGGTCGCGCTGCGGCGGGGGCTCGAGCTCGCGCACGGCGAGCCGGACCGTGCGCTCGCTGCCGAGCGTCTCGCGGATCGCGGCCTGGATGAGGTCGAGGAAGTGATCCTCGATCCACGTGCGCGTGAAGTCGTTGGGAACGGCGAGCACGAAGCGCTCACCGCTGAGCTCGATCGGCTCGGTGTCGGTGAACCATGTCGTGAACGTCGATTCGTTCAGTGCGTCCCTGAGGCGGTTCGATACCTCGGTCCACAGTGATTCCGCGCTCAGTTCGACAGGACGCTGCACGCCTGGTTGATGCTCCCTCCGCCAGACTCCGGGAAGCGGCGATCATAGCAACGCTGCGGAGGCCGCTCAACGCTTGAAAGATCGGGGGATGGTAGGTGAAAAAGCGCCTCTGAGCAGGGCTTTCCTACCTATCCCCACTACTCTCCACAGCTGTGGAAAGGTGTTTGAAACCCGCTCTGGGCGGGGCTTTCAGCCTGTGGAAAAGAACCTTCTCGCAAGGAGCGGCCCGAGTGCCGAGAGGGCTTGTCTATACTGGCTCTCCCGGGTCGCTCGAGCGACCTTTTCTACGAGCCTTCTGTGAAGAGAACCTTTCAGCCGAACGTTCGGCGCCGGAAGCGCAGGCACGGCTTTCGCGCGCGGATGTCGACTCGCGCCGGCCGCGCGATCCTCAAGCGCCGCCGCGCGAAAGGGCGGAAGCGCCTCTCGGCCTGAGGCCGGCGACCTTAGGCGGGACGTTGAAGCGCCGGCATCGCCTCTCTCGCTCGCGGGACTTCGACGCGGTCTATCGCCATGGCCGGTCGACGGCGACGCGCTACCTCGTCCTCTACGCCTTCCCGCGCGAGGAGAGCGACGACCTCGGCCCGCGGCTCGGCCTGGCCGTCTCGCGCCAGCTCGGCGGGGCGGTCGAGCGGAACCGAATCAAGCGCCGCTTGCGCGCGGCCTTCGAGCAGATCGAAGGCGATCTCCCGGGCGGGAACGACTACGTGCTGATTGCCCGCCCGGGGCTCGGCGAGGGGATCGAGAGCCGCGGCTTCGAGTGGCTGAACGAGCGGGTCGCAGAGGTCTTCCAGAAGGAGCGGGCGACGGCATGAGCTCCGTCACCGTCCTTCTCATCCGCGGCTACCGGAAGCTCCTCTCGCCGTTCGTCGGCGCGACTGCGCTCGGGAACCCGCGCTGCAAGTACCACCCGTCCTGCTCCGCCTACGCGCTCGAGGCCTACCGCGAGTACGGCTTTTTCCGCGGCACCGTGCTCACCGTCTGGCGGCTTCTGCGCTGCAACCCCTGGAGCCACGGCGGCGTGGACTATGCCCGCGACCAGAAGATCTTCCCGCTGCGAGGCCGCTCGTGATCCTCGCGCTCCTCGCCGTCGCGAACCCGCTGCACCCGATCGAGGACGTGATGCGAAACGTCCTCGAGTGGATCCACACGACGCTGGGGCTCCCGTGGGCGTGGGCGATCATCGTCCTCACGCTGATGGTGCGGATCGTGATCGTCCCGCTGACCGTCAAGCAGATTCGCTCGATGCAGCACCTCCAGGCGCACGCTCCCGAACTCAAGGCGCTGCAGCAGAAGTACAAGGGCGACAAGCAGCGGATGAACGAGGAAGTCATGAAGTTCTACCGGGAGAACAAGATCAACCCGGCCGCCTCGTGCTTCCCGATCCTCATCCAGATCCCGGTCTTCATCTCGCTCTACTACGTGCTGCGGAACTTCGAGAAGACCCTCCTGGTCAACTACCCGGGCTCGGACGTCGGCTGGCTCGGGATCGTCCCCGACATCACCGAGAACATCACGGCCCACTGGTCGGGCTGGCTGCTTCTGCTCGTCTACGTGGCGAGCCAGATCTCCTCGACGTATTTCATGTCGACGACGATGGACCCGCGCCAGCGCTGGATCTTCATGGCGCTGCCACTCGTCTTCGTCCTCTTCATCGTCAACGCCAGCTTCCCGGTCGGGCTCCTGCTCTACTGGGTGACGACGAACCTGTGGACGGTCGGGCAGGGTCTCGTCACGCGGCGCCTCGTGCCGAAGCCGCAAGCGCCGGCGAAACGCACCTCGCGAACTCCGCCGAAGGAAGTCACCGCGGCCGACGGGTCGCCAGAGGTGGCCAAGGCGGCGCAGCCGTCGCGTGGTACGCCGGGGCAGCAGCGCGTCAAGCGGCGGAAGAAGAAAGGCCCGCGGAGCAGGCGATGAGCGAGACACGAGCGGCGAGCTGGCCGAGACCGAAGTCGAGGCGACTGGCGAGACCGTGGGCGAGGCGAAGTGGTCGGCGCTGCGCGAGCTCGAGCGGCGCTTCCCCGGAATCGACAAGTCGGCGGTGCACTTCGCCGTCCTCTCCGAGGGCGAGCGCGGCCTGCTCGGCGTCGGGTACGCGCCCGCGCGCGTCATCGCGAGCGCGGCTGCCGTCCCTCCGCCTGCGGGGGGCTCGGATGAGCAGCCTGGCTCGCCCGCGGCCCGCCTGCGCGAGCTCCTCGAGCGCGTGTGCGCGGCTCTCGGCGCGCCGGTGCGGATCGAGATCCACGAGGACGACGAGACGCTCGCAGCCACGCTGACCGGTCCCGACCTCGGGCTCGTGATCGGCAAGCGCGGCCAGACCATCGACGCCCTCCAGTACCTCGCGACCGCGATCGTCTTCCGCGGGGCCGAGGAGCGGAAGAGCGTGCTCGTGGACGCGGCGGGCTACCGCGACCGGCGCAGGGCGACGCTCGAGCAGCAAGCCGACCGAGCCGCCTCGGAGGCGGTTGCAGCCGGCGAGGCCGTCGCGCTCGAGCCGATGTCCGCGGTCGAGCGGAAGATCGTGCACCTGCACCTGCAGGAGCGCGGCGACGTCGAGACGGAGAGCGACGGGAACGAACCGAACCGCTTCGTCGTCGTCCGTCCTGTCTGACCCGCGGCTCGACGACTGGCTCGCGGCGGTCCTCGCTACGCGCGGGCTGACCGCGATCGGCGATCCGGAGGAAGCGCGGCGCGTCCTCCTCGACGAGGCGCTCCTGGCCCTTCCTCTGCTCGGCCATGGCCCGGTTGTGGACGTGGGCTCCGGCACCGGCTCGCCCGGACTCCCCCTCGCCGCGGCCCGGACCGATCTCGACTTCGTCCTCCTCGAGGCCAACCGGCGGAAGGCCGCGTTCCTAGAGGCCGTGGCGCGCGGGTTCGCCAACGTCTCCGTCGTCGGCGTGCGTTCCGAAGAGCACGCCGCCGGGGCCGGGCGGGACACCTACGGCACCGCGCTGGCCAGGGCGCTGGCTCCTCCGCCCGTGGCGGCCGAGTGGTGCCTTCCGCTGGTGCGACCAGGGGGTGCCGCGGTGCTCTTCGTCGGTCCGACGGCGGAGGCCGAGGCAGTCGCCAAGGCCGCCGCGGAGCTCTCCGCTGAGCTCGAGGAGAGCCCGCCCGGCTTCCTCGTTCTGCGCAAGACGGGCCCGACTCCAGAGCGCTTCCCGCGGCGGCCCGGAGTGGCGAAGAAACGTCCTCTGGCCTGACTAGGCTGCGCTTCGTGGGGACGATCCTCGCGCTCGCCAATCAGAAGGGCGGTGTCGGAAAGACGACGACCGCTGTGAACCTCGCAGCCTGCCTCGCCGAGGCCGGCGCACGCACGCTCGTCGTCGACCTCGACCCGCAGGCCAACGCGACCTCGGGCCTCGGCGAGCGTCCGAACGGCACGTCTTCCTACGACCTCCTCGACGGTGCGCCGCTCGAGGAGATCGTGCACGCGACGCGCTTCGAGAACCTCGACGTCGTCCCCTCCAAGCCGGAGCTCGCGGGCGCGGCCGTCGAGCTCTCCGGGCACGGAGACGGCGAGTCGTTCCTCGCAGCCGCGCTCAGGCCCGCCCGCGAGACCTACTCCTACGTCTTCGTCGACTGCCCGCCCTCGCTCGGCCCCCTGACGGTCAACGGCCTCGCCGCGGCCGACCGCGTACTCGTCCCCGTCCAGTGCGAGTACTACGCGCTCGAAGGCCTCGCGCAGCTTCTCCACTCCGTCGAGCTCGTGCGCGCGCGCCTGAACCCGCGCCTCGCGCTCGCCGGGATGCTCCTGACCATGGTGGACGGCAGAACGAGGCTCGCCGCCGATGTCGCCGCCGAGGTGCGCCGCCACTTCGGCGAGCTCGTCTTCGAAGCGGTCGTGCCGAGGAGCGTGCGCCTCGCCGAAGCGCCCAGCTACGGCTTGCCCATCACAGCCTACGACCCGGCCTCGGCCGGCGCCGACGCCTACTACCGGGTGGCGAGTGAGCTTGTCGACCGCACCTAACCGGCGCGGCCTCGGGCGGGGGCTCGAGGTCCTCATCGGCGGGAACGCTTCGCCGGCGGAGCTCGTTCAGATTCCCCTCGGCTCGATCCGCGCGAACGGCAGGCAGCCGCGTCGCCACATCGACGCGGACGGCATCAGCGGCCTCGCTGACTCGGTGCGCGCGCAGGGCGTCATGCAGCCGGTCGTCGTCCGGTCGGCCAAGGAGGGCGGCTACGAGCTGATCGCCGGCGAGCGCCGCTGGCGGGCTGCCCGAGCTGCCGGGCTCGCCACGATTCCCGCGCTCGTCCGCGAGAGCGACGACCGCGAGTCCCTCGTGCTCGCACTCGTCGAGAACGTCGCGCGGGAGGATCTCTCTCCGGTCGAGGAGGCGCGGGCCTACACGGTGCTGATGGACGAGTTCTCCCTCTCGCTCGGCGAGGTTGCCGAGCGCGTCGGCCGCTCGAAGCCGACCGTCTCGAACCGCGTGCGGCTGCTCGAGCTCCCCGACGACGTCCTCGGCCTCGTCGAGCGCGGCTTGCTCACGGAGGGCCACGCCCGTGCGGTGCTGTCCGTTCCCGGTCACGACGAGCGGCGCGCCCTGGCGCGCAAGGTCGTTGCCCATGGCTTGTCGGTGCGGGCGACCGAGCGTGCGGCCCGCTGGGCCGGCGCGCGGACGAAGCCGCGCAAGGCCGCCCGCGTCGATCCTGCCCTCGCCGGCCGGGCCCGGACGGCGCTCGAGGCCCTCACGGGCGCGAGTGTGCGCGTGACAGACACGCGCATCGAGATTCCCTTCGCCGACGAGGTGGCGCTCGCCGAGCTCGTCGAGTCACTCGAGGCCGCCGGGCGTGCGCCGACGGTCGGTCCGTGAGCAGGCGGTGCACCTTCGTGCGCCGCGCGTTGGCGGTCTCGACTCTGCCTCGAACCCGGATCGTGCGCCCACGGCGGACGCGGCGGTGCGCGCGGCGCGGCGCTATGCCTTACTACCGCTAGGCCACCGCTACAATGCGCCCGCTGGGGCGATTAGCTCAGTCGGTTAGAGCGCCGCTCTGATAAGGCGGAGGTCCCTGGTTCGAATCCAGGATCGCCCACTTCGCAGTGCGATGAGCCTCTTCGAGCCCCCGCCTCCTCGGCCCGGGCCACCCGAGCCCGCGGAGCTCCCCGAGCCGGACTGGGCGGCTCCGGCGCACACGATCCTCGGCGGCGCGATCCCGCTCCGACTCGTTCTCGCCCGGACCAGCGAAGTCGCCATTGCCGTCATCGGAGGCACCGCCTTTCCCAACGGGTTCGAGCTCGACCTGGCGATTCGCCTGCGAAGGATCGGCGAGGAAGCCTTTGACGACCCACTCGAGTTCTTCCATCCGGGGATGTGGCGCTTCCGCCGGAGAATGGCCGAGACCGGCGAGCTGCCGCCGGAGCTCTTCCGCTCCGGCCTCGAGTTCGCGGACGGCTCCAAGGCCACGGCGCTCTCGAGCCGGCCCGGGTGGGGAACCGAGCAGGAGCCGCGCGGCCCGGTTCTCATCGAGCACGGCGGAGGCGGCGGTGGGGGCCGTTGGGACCAGACCTACTGGATCTGGCCGCTTCGGGCTTCCGGCAGGCTGATCCTGGCCGGCGAAGGGAATCGAGCTGACGCAACACGAGCTCGACGCCGTGATCGTCCTGGCCGCGGCCGGGCAGGCCGAGAAGCTCTGGTAACGCCTCCGACCACGTTTTCCGAACCTACGGCGAGGTAACGAAGGTACCGGGCTAGAATCAGAACGAGGCCCAGACGCGATGCAGGAGATGGTCATCTACGGCGTGAGCTTCGACATGGTCGGCAAGCAGCCGATCGTGCTCCTGAAGACCGCCGACGGGAACAAGTTCCTGCCGATCTGGATCGGCCACCCCGAGGCCGCGGCCATCCTGATGAAGCTGCAGGGTGCGTCCACCCCACGCCCGATGACGCACGACCTCCTCACGGAGTTGCTGCAGAAGCTCGACGCGCGCGTCGTGCGGATCGCCGTCACGGAGCTCCGCGAGAACACCTTCTACGCTCTCATCACCGTCGTCGTGAACGGAAGCGAGATCGAGATCGACTCACGGCCGAGCGACGCGATCGCGCTCGCCGTCCGCGCCGAGGCTCCGATCTTCGCCGACGACTCCGTCATCGAGGAGAGCGCGATCGAGTTCGAGCACGAGGACGTCAACGAGGAAGAGGTCGTCGAGGAGTTCAAGAAGTTCCTCGACGACGTCAAGCCAGACGACTTCAGCGCCGAGGTCTAGCTCAGCTCGCGCTTCGTGAGTTCGAGGAGCTCCGCGTGGAGCTCCCGCAAGCCCTCCGTCGAGAGCGGTCCGCCGTTGGCCTCCTGGAGCCGGTCGAGGAGCGCCTCCTCGCGGCCCTTGTCCAGGAAGTCGTAGCCCATCGCCGCCTTGTGCTCCTTGAGCCGTCGCACGAGCTCGAGCCTCCGGTTGACGGCCTGGAGAATCTCGAGATCCGCGGCGGTGATCTCGCCGCGCAGCTCGACGACGAGCGAATCGGAGTCGGGATCGCCTTGCATCAGGCGAAGATATAGACCGTGCTGCCCACCGCCCACCGGTTGTAGAAGCCGGGGGCGAACCAGATCGGCGTGCGCACGCAGCCATGACTCGCCGGATAGGGCGGAACCGAGGCGTAGCCGTGGATGGCGAAGGCACCGGTGAAGAAGTTCGAGTAGTACATGCCGCTGGCGTTGAAGCCGGGGACCTTGCCGTAGATGTGGAACTTGCCCACGGGCGTGTTCCCCGTCGCGCCCGTCGAGACGTGCATGATCTTGGCGACCTTGCCGTGCCGGACCTCGTAGAGGACCTGCAGCGTCTTGGACACCTCGACGTGGTCGCCCCTCGCGACCTGCGGGCGGGGAATGTGCGCGTGGGCGAGCACGCGCCAGACGTCGCGCGAGACGCGGCCGGTACGGCTCATCCGGTGCACCTTCTGGAACGCGACCACCGCGTCGTACGTGTCCGTCCCGTAGTAGCGGTTCACGCCCCTGAGAACGTGGTGGAGCGCAGCGAGCCGCCGCTCGAGGCCGAGCACGGCTCTCCCATGTGAGCCGGCCGAGAGCGCCGGCGCGAGGACGCGGAAGCGCTTGTGCGCCGTGAAGCCGTGGTAGCCGGCGTGGGGGTCGACGACCAGCCGCGCGCGGTGTCGGCCGAGCCGATCGGTCGGCAGGTGAGCGACGTAATGCCCACTCCCGTCTACCCGGACGTGCCAGCTGCGCGTGCCGACCTTGAGTGTGAGCGAGGCCGACCCGGCCGGGTGCAGCCGTCCCTTGAGGACGAGCCGGTTGCCCGGGTACGGAAGACCCGCCAGGTGCCGTGTGAGGAGCGGCCGGATCGTGAGATCGACCGGCTGAGAGCTGTCGTGCGCCGTCTCGACGTGGTAGGAACCCGGCTGCGTGGCCGCGAAGACGAAGGCGAAGTTGCCGCTCCCGTCCGCCGTCGCGTGTGCCGAGGTCGGGCTGCCGTTGTAGAAGAGCTGCACGTCGTCCCCCGCGCCGGCGGTCCCGCTCAGCGTGACATCGGCACCGTAGAGCGGCGTCGCCGGGTGTGCGCTGAGGGAGATCGCTGCAGAGGCGGAGGCCGGCGCGCTGAAAACGAGGAGTAGGACGATCAGTGCCCGGCGCACGGGCCAATTTGATCAGACCGCGCGGTTAGTACGCGAGCTGAAGGTAGATGATGAGGACGCCCACGGCGTTGTAGAAGCCGTGGGCGATTACACCGGGCCAGACGCTGTCCGAGCGCAGCCGCACCCACCCGAGGGCGATGCCGAAGCAGACGAGCGGCGGGAGCGCTCCGAGGATCCCGTGGCTCAGGCCGAACACGAGCCCCGTGATCACCACTGCTCCGAGACCGCCGATGAAGCGCAACGCCCGGATGCCCAGGCCGCGGAAGAAGAGCTCCTCCGTGAACGGCACGAGGGTGCTCACGATCAGGGCGTTCAGTGCGAAGGCCCCTGCATGCTCGGGCTCCCAGGTCTTCGGCGAGAGGCCCTGGTCGCGGCCTCCGTGCAGGATGGGCTCGAGGGCGCTCGCCAAGAGAAGGACGAGCACGATGAGGCCGACGGCGATGCCCACCCAGCGCCATTCGAACCGACGGATGCCGATCGCCGGTGCCGGCGGCTTGTACGCGAGGGCGATCAGGAAGGTGAGCCCGACGAGGACGGCGTAGATCGTGACCGTCCCGACCGCGAAGCCGTAGTCGTAGAAGACCCTGGAGGTGTCGGTCGAGCCCGACTGGCTGAGGAACCCGCCCGCGATGAAGGCGGCTGCGAGCGCCGACCAGGCGAAGAACGGGACCGGCTTATAGTCGGTCGAGGGCGTTGCCGAGATCGGCGACGAGATCGTCTGCATCCTCACAGCCTACGGAGACTCGCAGGAGGCCCGGCATGATTCCCGCCTCGGCGAGCTGCTCCTCCGTGAACTGACGGTGGCTGGTCGAGGCCGGGTGGGAGACGACCGTGTCCACCCCGCCCAAGCTCGTCGCGCGCTTGCAGAGCTCGAGGCTGTCCATGAAGGCTTCGCCCGCCTCTCTCCCTCCGGAGAGCTCGACGGCGATCATTCCGCCGGGTGCGGCGAGCTGGCGCTTCGCAAGGTCGTACTGCGGGTAGCTCTCGAGTCCCGCGTAGTAGACGCGCTGGACGCGCTCGTGCCCCTCGAGGAAGCGGGCGAGCAAGAGCGCGTTCTCGGAGTGGCGCTCCATTCGCATGGCGAGGGTCTTCAGCCCGCGTCGCAACAGATAGGCGGGAAACGCGTCGAGGATCGCGCCGGTGTCGACCATCCACGCGCGCGCCCGCGCAACGACCTCGGCACTGCCTGCGAGGACGCCCGCGGTCACGTCGTGATGGCCGTTCAGGTACTTGGTGGCGGACTCGCAGACGATGTCCGCGCCGAGCTCGAGCGGCCGGCAGATGAGCGGCGAGGCGAACGTGTTGTCGACGATGAGGATGCCGTCGCCCTTCGTCTCCGCGATCGCCCGGATGTCCGCGACGGGGACGCCCGGGTTCGACATGGTCTCCACGTAGCGCACGCGGGCGGGTCGCTCCCAGGCCGCGTGGTCGGTCACGTCCAGGTGCACGACCTCCACGCCGAGCGGCGCGAGCCTCTGCTCGGCGAGGGCGTAGGTCGCGCCGTAGAGCTGCTTTGCGCAGAGGAGGGTGTCGCCGGGCTCGAGCGAGGTCATGAACGCGGCGGAGATCGCGGCCATCCCTGACCCGAAGGCGAGCGCGCCTTCCGCCCCTTCGAGGTCGGCGAGGACGCCGATCAGGTCCTCGACGGTCGGGTTTCGGAGACGCGAGTAGAGGAAGCCGTACTCCTCCTCGCTCATGACGCGGCCGAACGTCGCCGCGTCGTCGAAGTGGAAGGTCGTCGCCGTGACCACGGGCTGGACGAGCGGCTCGCCTGGGGCGTCCTTCACCGGGCGGCCGTGAATCGCCCGCGTCGAGAAGCCCAGTCTCCTCATAGACCCAGCCGTTCCGGGAGCGTAGCGAGCGGTGGAGGCTCGAAGGCGAGGCCGGCCGCCGCCGCACCTGCCTGGTCGGTCTCGTCGTCGCCCACGTGCAGCGTGCGCTTGGGAGGCACGCCGAGCCTCTCGACGGCCTCGGCGAAGATGCGCGGGTTGGGCTTCTCGGCACCGACCTCCGCCGAGCTCACGGTCGTTGACAGGTACGCGCCGAGCCCGGCCCGCTCCAGGTGCTCGGCGACGCCCACGTCCCAGTTCGACACGCACGCGAGCTCGAGGCCCGCTCGCCGCAGGCGTGCGAGCGCCGGAACGACGCCGTCGAGCGGGCGGAAGACGAGCGCGCGGAGGAAGGCAGGGGCGAACTCCTCGGCGCCGAGATCGGGGGCAACGCCGTCGAGGAAGACCCCCGCACAGCGCGTTCGCAGCGCGCGCAGCGAGTCGTCGTCTCGCCCCTCCCCTTTGTGGAGGAGGTAGTACTCGACCTCGGCCGCGAAGGCTGCTGCGACAGACTTCTCGTCGCGCTTCACGCTCCACTCGGCGAGCGCCGCGCGGAGCCGGCCGACAGGGTCCTCGAGCTCGACGAGCGTGCCGAAGGCGTCGATCGTGACCGCGTCGAGGCCGGCCGCCCTACCGGAAGGCATCCGGATGGAGCGCGCGCGCGATTGCCTCGAGCCCATGGACGACGTTCGGCCCGGCATGGGTGACAAGGGAAGCGGGGACGATGACGACGCGCTTGTCCTTCACCGCCTGGAGTCTGGCGGTCGCGGGGTTCTTCTGGAGCGAGCGGAGCGTCGTTTCGCTGCCCGAGGTCGCGAGGTAGACCTCCGGATCGGCCCGGCGCAGTGCCGAGAGGGAGAACGGGCCGGGCCCCGGGGTCGGCCCGGCAACGCTCGTTCCCTTCGCGCGTGTGACGAGGTCGCCGAGGAGCGAGCGGTCCGAAACGGTGATGAAGAAGCCGGTGTCGACGAAGACCGACACCGGCTTCTGGTCGGCGAGCTTCTCCTGGATCGCCACGACCTGGCGCTGGATCTTCCCCACGAGCTGGCGCCCGCTGGCAGCGTCCCCGACGAGGAAGCCGAGGTCCGCGGCGCCCTGCTCGACATTGCGCAGGGACGCGGCGGGCTGGATGTAGACCGGCGCGTGCGTCGCCCGCTGGATGCGTGCCACGTCGAGCTGGTCCGCGGTCTGCGTGGCGACTATGAGGTCGGGTTTGAGCCCGATGGCCGCGTCGACGTCGATGTTGCCCGTCCGGCTTACGATCCGCTGGGCGCCCTTCGCATGGGGAACCCGTGCGTCGACCGGGATCCCGACGAGGCGATCGCCCGCGCCGAGCGCGCCGATGAGCTCGGCGGACCCGGGATCGAGCGCAACGATCCGCTTCGCGGGCGCCTGGAGGGCCGTCGGCTGGTCCCCCGCGCCCTGCACGGTGACCGGATAGGGCTGTGGCAGGGCTCCCACCGGCTCCGACCGCTGGCCGCAGCCGGCGCTCGCGAGGGCCGCGAGAAGGAGCGCGAAGGCAGGGAGTCGCGAGGGACGCACGACGGGCACTATTCAACATGTATGCGCCTCTTCAGCGAGGAGGAAGCGAACGAGGCCCTGGCCGTGGTCGCGCCGCTTGTACGGCGGCTCGTGGCGGCGCGCGAGCAGTTCGTCGTCGAGGGCAAGCGGCTCGCGGAGGTGCGCCGCAAGGTGACGGGGAACGGCGGCGGTCTCGATCCGGAGCACGTGCAGCAGGCCCAGGGCGCTGCCGAGGAGGTCGCGAACGAGATCGGCCTCATCGTCGCCGAGCTCGAGGAGGCGGGGGTTCAGGTGAAGGACCTCGACCGCGGCCTCGTCGACTTTCCCGCGCGTCATCCGGAAAGCGGTGAGCTCGTCCTCCTCTGTTGGCATCTCGGCGAGAAGCGCGTGGCCCACTGGCACGGGCTCGAAGAGGGCTTCGCGGGCAGGAAGCCGCTCCCCTTCTGAGAACTCTCCGCAGTGAGCGATTTCTGGCAGCACGTGCTGATCGCGGGCGTCGTCGTCCTGCTGACCCTCGTGCTCGCGAAGCTTCTCGACCGCGCGCTGGTGCGCAGGCTCAAGCTCAGCCCGAACGTGATGACGCGCTACAGCGTCATCCGGCGCACCGCCGTGGCCGGAGTCGTCGTGATAGGCGTCCTCTCCGCGCTCCTCGTGATCCCGCAGGTGCAGGCGGTTGCGAGCTCGATCCTTGCTTCGTCGGCCGTGATCGCGCTCATCATCGGCTTCGCCGCCCAGTCGACGCTCTCCAACGTCGTGGCGGGGATCCTGATCGCCTTCACCCAGCCGCTTCGCCTCGGCGACCAGGTGCAGGTCGGGGAAGCCGTGGGCACGGTGGAGGAGATCGGTCTCATCTATACGCTCGTTCGCGCCCCCGGCGGGCCGCGCTACTACGTCCCGAACACCCGGATGGCCTCCGATACCATTCGGAACGCGACACTGCGAAGCTTCGAGCACCGAGCCCAGATCACCGTTCCCGTCCCGGTTGGCAGCGATCTCGACCGGGTACGCGACATTCTCGTGGAGGAGGCGCGCAGGGCGCCGGAAGCCATGCCTGAGAAGACCCCCGTAGCGACTTTGACCCAGCTGGAGACGAGCTCGGCCGTGTTCACGGTCGAAGCGTGGGCGACGAGCATCGGTCAGGCGGCCCGGCTCTCCGCACGCGTGCGCTCGGGCGCCTACCGGCGGCTGAAGGCCGAGGGGATCTACGCCTGATGCCGAAGAACGGGAACGGCAACGGGGGCCCGCTCTACCCGGCGCACCGCAGACGGCGCAGGCGCCACCGGCGCAAGCGCGAGAAGATCTCGTCGCGGCGGTTCGCCATCTTCCTCACGCTCGCGGTTCTGGTGGGCGCGACCGCCACGTTCGTAGCCGCGACGGTGACCGGTGCCGCCGGCATCCTCAACAACTGCAGCCTCGACTCGCTGAAGCCCGTCGCCATCGGCGCGAACTCGTTCGTCTACGCCGCCGACGGAAGCATCCTCGGCGCGATCCCGGCCGAGCGGAACCGCCAGCCCGTTGGGCTCGACCGCATGTCGCCGTGGGTGACGAAGGCGACCGTTGACGTCGAGGACCGCCGCTTCTACGAGCACGGCGGCATCGACTGGGAGGGTGTCGTCCGCGCCGCGGTCGAGAACATCAAGAGCGGGCACATCGTCCAGGGCGGCTCGACGATCACCCAGCAGCTCGTTCGCAACCTCTACATCGGGAAGGAGGTCTCCCTCGACCGCAAGATCAAGGAGGCCTGCCTCGCCCAGAAGGTCGAGAAGGTGCACACGAAGAGCTGGATCCTCGCGAGCTACCTGAACCAGGTCTACTTCGGGAACCACGCCTACGGCGTCGAGGCGGCCGCGCAGACGTACTTCAGCAGGCCCGCAGCGGACCTCAACCTCGTCCAGGCGGCGCTGATCGCCGGGCTGCCCCAGGCGCCTTCCGTGTACGACCCGTTCCAGCGGCCGGCCGAAGCGGTGGCGAGGCGGAACGAGGTCCTCGGCGCGATGTACTCCGCGGGCGACCTCACTGCGGAGGAGTACCAGCAGGCCGTGGCCTCGCCGCTCCGGCTCAAGGCGGGACACATCTACACGAAGATCCGCGAGCCGTACTTCTTCAGCTACGTACGCGAGCAGCTGATCGCGAAGTACGGCGCGAACACGGTTCGCGGCGGCGGCCTCAAGGTCTACACGACGATCGTTCCGCGGTACCAAAAGCTCGCCGTCGCGGCGATGAAGAACACCCTCAACCTGAAGACCGACCCCGCGTCCGCGCTCGTCTCCATCAACCCGAAGAACGGCGCGATCCGCGCGATGACGGCCGTGATCCCGGGCAACAAGAACAACCAGTTCAACCTGGCCGCCCAGGGGCGCAGACAGGCGGGCTCGTCGTTCAAGACGTTCGTCTTGACCGAGGCGATCCGCGAGGGGATCAACCCCGACACGACGATCTACATGTCGGCGCCGTTCCACTGGCAGCCGGACCCGAACAGCGAGGCCTGGGACGTGAGCACGTACAGCGGGACCTACTACGGGCCGTCGTCGATCACCCAGTCGACGCTACGGTCGGACAACAGCGTCTTTGCGCGGCTGACGCTCGATCTCGGCCCGGAGAAGATCGTCACGCTCGCGCACCAGATGGGGATCAAGACGAAGCTCGAGCCCGTCGCCTCCATCGGTCTCGGCTCGAACTCGGTCGGCGTCCTCGAGATGGCCTCCGCCTACGCGACGATCGCCGCGGGCGGCATCTACTCCGAGCCGATGGCGATCCGCAAGGTCATCCTCCCCGGCGGCGAGGTCGACCGCGGCGCCGGGTGGGGGAAGGTGAAGCAACGCCGTGTCTTCTCGGATGGCGTCGCCTACCAGGTCGCGCGCATCCTCAAGATGAACATCCAGGCCGGAACCGGCACGGGCGCGAACCCCGGCTTCCCTGCAGGAGGCAAGACCGGGACGACCGACGACTTCGGCGACGCGTGGTTCGCCGGGATCACGACCACCGCTTCGACGGTCGTGTGGGTCGGCTATCCCAACGCGAAGATCCCGATGACGTCCGTGCACGGGATCACGGTGGCCGGCGGGACCTTCCCGGCGACGATCTGGCGCCTCTTCATGGTCGGCGCGTTCGCCAAGAACCCGCCGGACGACTGGCCCCTGCCTCAGAACCCCGTCGTCTGGCAGCCGTTCCACGGTCAGTACGAGTTCGCGGGCGCCCCCTCCACCTCGTCCGAGTCGACGTCGACGCAGAAGAACAATCACAATCCACCCCCGCCCCCGACGACCGCGCCGCCGACCACGACCGAGCCGGGCACGACGACGGGCACGACCACCGGTTGAACAGCCGCGGGCGGGCGGCCTGGGTCGCCGGCGGCGCCTGTCTCGCCCTCGTGGCGGCCGCAGTCGCCTGCGCGTGGCCCGGCGGCTCGCTCCTGACGCCCGACCACGCGAGTGGGAGGACGAGCTGGTCGTGGATCTACCTCGTCTGCCTCGCGGCCGCCTTCGCCGCCTATCTGCTCGGCCTGCTGGCGATTCGCCGCCGTGCCTCGAGGCTCGTGCCCGTGCTCGTCCTCGCGGGCGCGATCCAGCTCGTTCCGCTTGCGGCTCCGGTGCTCCTCTCGAGCGACGTCTACACGTATTGGGATTACGGACGGCTCAGCGCGGTCCACGGCGCGAACCCCTACGCGGACAAGCCGTCCGCTTTCCCCGGCGACCCTGCCTATGCGCGCATGGGCGCGCACTGGCGCGACACGACGACCGTCTACGGCCCCGTCTTCACGCTCGCCTCGGAAGGCCACGCCGTCGTGGTGCGGGACTCCGCGGCCGCCGCCGCCTGGTTCTACAAGGCGCTCGGCGCCGTCGCCGTGCTCGTCCTGACCGGGCTCGCAGCGGGGCTTGCCCGCGAGCAGGCGTTCGCCGCGGCCTTCGTCGGCTGGAACCCGCTGCTCGCCGTCCATTTCGCCGGCGGGGGCCACAATGACGCGTGGATGATGGCGCTCGTGCTCGGCGCGCTCGCACTCGGTGCGGCGGGGCGAAGGCAATGGGCGGGCGCCGCATGGGTCGGCGCGATCGCGATCAAGTGGGTCGCCCTGATCTTCCTCCCCCTTCGCGCCCTCGAAGCGCGGGCGAAGGGGCGCCAGGTCGGCCACCTGGGGTTCGCGCTCGCCGCGCTGCTCGTGGCGGCGCTCGCCTTCTGGCGCTACGGGACGGCCTGGCTGGAAGCGTTCGGGCCGCTGGCGAAGAACCTCAGCGAAGGCGCCTACTACAGCCTCCCCTCGCGCCTGAGCTCGGCCGGGATCCCGCACGACGCAGCCGTTGCGCTCCTCGCGGTGCTGTTCGCGCTCGCCTACACATGGCTTCTGTGGCAGGCATGGGGCGGCCGCGCGCGACTCGGGCTCTGCGCGTGCCTCGTGCTCGTGGCAACACCGTGGCTGATCGCCTGGTATGCGGTCTGGGCGGTGCCGCTCGCCGCGGTGGAGGAGGACAGGGCGGCGCGGATCCTCGCGCTCGCCCTCTGCGCCTACCTGCTCCGAGACGCTGTGCCTCTATAGCCTTGCGCTCGTGAGTACGGCGACCCTCATCTCCGTGGCGGAGGCGCAGCGGCTCGTCCTGGAGCGCGCGCACCGGCTCGACGCCGAGCGCGTCCCGGTGGAGCGTGCGGCCGGGCGCGTCCTCGCCGAGGCCGCGGCCGCACTCACCGACCTTCCGCCCTTCCCGAGCTCGGCGATGGACGGCTTCGCGGTCCGTGCCGGCGAAGCGCAGACCGGCAGCCGGCTGCCGGTCGTCGACCACATTGCCGCAGGCGCTCCGGCGGGCCGCCCACTCGGCCCGGGCGAGGCGATGGCGATCTCGACCGGCGGCGCGGTACCGGAGGGCGCCGACGCCGTTGTGCCGATTGAGCTCGTCGAGGAAGGCGACGGCGAGATCGAGATCCGCGATGCCGTCGCCGAAGGCGCGAACGTTCGCCCGCGCGCGAGCGACGTCCGCACCGGCGACACCGTGCTCGAGCCGGGACTGCGGCTCGGGCCTGCCCAGGTGGGCGCGCTCGCCGCCACGGGGATCCACGAGGTGCAGTGCACGAAGCGGCCCCGCGTGGGGATTCTCGTCACGGGCTCGGAGCTCAAGGCGCCCGGCCGGGAGCTCGGCCCGGGGGAAATCTACGAGTCCAACGGGCTCCTCCTCGCAACGGCGCTGCAGCTCGCGGGCGCCGTCCCCGCCCAGCTTGGGATCGTCGGCGACGACGCAGACGAGCTCGAGCGCGCGATGGAGCGCGCGCTGCTCGGCTTCGACATGCTCGTCACTTCCGGCGGAGCCTCGGTCGGCCCGCACGATCTCGTGCGAGAGACGCAGGCCGGCCTTCGAGTCGAGGAGGTCTTCTGGGGTGTCGCGGTCAAGCCGGGGAAGCCGGTCGCGTTCGGGGTCCGGCGCGACCACATGGTCTTCAACCTGCCGGGCAACCCGGTCTCGGTCCTCGTTACCTTCGAGCTCTTCGTCCGCCCGGCGGTCAACGCGCTGCTCGGCCTCCCCGACCCAGAGCCTCACTACCTGCAGGGGGCCCTCGGCTCGGCGGTGCGCCGGAACACCGAGCGCGACGAGTTCGTTCGCGCGCGCTCCCGTCGCGAAGGCGGCGACGTCGTCCTCGATCCCATCGAGGGCCAGGAGTCGCACATGATCGCCCGCGCCGGCCGGGCGGATGCGCTGATCGCGGTCGATGCAGGAGAGGGCGAGCTCGAGGCCGGCGAGCCCGTGCGCTACCTCCCGCTCTAGTCCTCCGCGGACCTCGCCTCGTCGCCGGCCACGTGCTGCGACCTCGCGCGCCGGGTGAACAACACCGCCTGGCGGATGGACTCGCGGATCGGCCCGCGGCGTGGCCGCTCGTCTGCGGCCGGATACGGGGTGTAGCGGCCGGTTGCGATGGCGCCGACCTGAGCCGCGGCGGCTCCCCAGGCAAGGAAGGCGAGCACGAGCGGGACGGGAACGAAGCCGACCGAGGTCAGGGCGATCACATACCAGACCGCGTCGAGCCCGAACTCGTAGCGGAAGGCGAACGAGCCGAGCAAGAGCAGTGGGCCGATGAACCCGACCGCGTAGGCCCCGAGCGCGGCGGCACGGCCGCGCTCCGACGCATGCGGAAGCCAGAGCCACGCGTGGAGCGACGGGAGGACGAAGATGAGCGCGAACGGGTTCTGGGCGGCGACGACGAGCGCGACCATTCCGAGCCCGAGCATCGCCGCGAGGTGGCCCCCGAGCTCCTCCTGCCGCTTGACAGGCCCGGTCGGGACGAGCCGTGGATGCGTGACGAACCAGCCGAGGGCAACGAGGCCGGCGAAGACGGCGAGACCGAGTACGGGCCAGTTGTTCGCGGCGGCTGATTCCGGCGAGATGGGACGGGACTCGCCGTTCGGGAAGATCCCCGTGAAGGAAAAGAACGCGAGCAGAACGCCGATCCAGAGCCAGAGGCCGAGGCGGCTGACGAGGCTGCGGAGGGCCGGGCGCAGGGCGATGTGACGTCGCCTGCAGCGCGCGAAGAGGTCGATCGTGGCCGCCATGAACGGGAGGAGGCAGGCAAGGAGGACGAATTCGATCGTCCAACCGGGAATCAGCCGCGCGCCCGACCAGACGTATGACTCAGTGCCGCTCGCCACGTCGGCCGCGGCGTCGAGCGAGCCGAGGAGGGCCTGGGCGGACCTTCCGAGCTGGTCCATGCGCTCCTGGTCGAGCGCGACCACGGTGTCGCCGCCGGCGCTCGGCGGCCGCGCGCCGGCGGTGCTCAGCGTCACGGCGGGCGTGCCGCGGGCGATGAAGGGCGACTGGCCGTAGAGGCTAAAAGGGAAGGCGAGATCGATCAGCTGCGAGAGGGCGTTGGGGCGTGCGGGGCTCGTCTGGCTCTGCGCCTCGATGCTCGCCTCGGCGGTCGCGACCAAGGTCGAGGCGGGTGTGCGCGGAGTGTCTCCCGTGAAATGCAACCGTGGAGCGCTGTGCCCGCCGATCGCATCGAGGTCGATGACCGCCGCGATTCGGTCGCCGAGCCCGGAGTCGCGCGCGAACTCGGCCGAGCCTAGCGAGCCGAAGACGTCGCCGTCCGTCGAGACGAGTACGAGCGTGTGCGAGAGGGAGGCGCTCCCGGTGTCCCGGGCCAGCTCGAGGAGGGCGCCCGTCCCGGAGGCGTTGTAGTTCGCACCCGGGGAGCCGCCGATGTTGTCGCGATGGGCAACTATGACGATCGCCTGCGACGAGCGTGGCACGTTCGTCGCTCCGCTTGCCGGCGCGGTCGCGATCAGGTTGACGAAGCGCTCGTTCCCGAGACCGGGGACGTCTGCCGTGAACTCCTGCCGCTGAACCGTGAAGTTGTAGTCGCGAAGCCGCGCCGCGACCCAGTTGGTCGCCTGGGCTGCGCCGGTCGTCCCGGGCCGCCGGTCCGGGTAGTTGCGGGCGAGCTCGGTGGCGAACTGCACCGCGGTGGTCTTGTCGAACGACGGAGGAAGGCGCGGCTGCTGGAGCGCGACGGGCTGTCCCACGCTGAACGCGGCGACGAGCAAGGGCACCAGCACGACGAGCCATGCGGCCCGGTAGATGCGGCCCGAGATCGGCCGCTCGAGCGACCCGCGCCTGGGTCTCCGGCGTTCGGTGGGGGCGGCCATTTCGCCCGGGCCAGTGTAGTGCCCCTTCCAGCGACACACGCCTGGTGCTCGCGACCGAGAGGCGGGGCAGCATTACTGGAAGGGCACTAGTGACCTCCGTCACGGGCCTATCCTTTGAGGCGATGACGGAAAGCGCGACGATCCTGCTGGTGGACGACGAGGAGTCGATCCAGAAGCTTCTCACCTACCCCCTCGAGCACGAGGGGTTCAACGTCGTCCAGGCGCGCGACGGCGAAGAGGCTCTCGAGCGCTTCGACGAGAACGACGTCGACCTGGTCATCCTCGACATCATGCTGCCGAAGCTCGACGGGCTCGAGGTGTGCCGGCGCCTGCGCGCGCGGAGCGCCGTGCCCATCCTCATGCTGACGGCGCGCGACGACGAGCTGGACAAGGTCGTCGGGCTTGAGCTCGGCGCGGACGACTACATCACGAAGCCGTTCTCGATCCGGGAGTTCCGAAGCCGCGTGCGCGCAGCCCTGCGGCGGGCTCAGCTGCCGCCGGCCGGCGCGCGCAGCGACGCGATCGAGGTGGACGGCGTCCGCATCGACCTCTCGCGGCGCTCGGTGGAGGTCGAGGGCCGGGCGGTGCAGCTCACCTACCTCGAGTTCGAGCTCCTCCGCACTCTCGCCGCGAACCCCGGGCGTGTCTACTCGCGCCAGGCGCTTCTCGAGGCTCTCTGGGGCGGCTCGGAGTACCGCGACCCGCGAACGATCGACGTGCACGTCAGGCACCTCCGCGAGAAGATCGAGCCCGACCCGAGCGAGCCGCACTACCTGTTCACTGTGCGCGGCGTGGGTTACCGATTCCGCGAGGCGGCGTGAACCAGCTCCGCCATCCCGGCCTGTCGGTCAAGCTCGGACTGGTCGTGCTCGGGATCGTCGCCGGCGCGCTCACGATCGTCTACGTGTCCGTCGTTCCGCGGCTGGAGAACCGCCTCGTCGCCGACCGGATCGACGAGCTCGAGCGCAGCACGCCGGCCGTCTTGCAGCAGTTCCGCTCGTCGGACCCCTTCAGCTACAGCTCCGTTGCGCGCTTCTTTCAGGCAAACCTGGGCGCTCGCGTCGTCGTGCTCGAGAAGGGGCTCGGCGGCGGCGTCGCCCGGAATGTCGGCGACTCGAACGAGGTTCGTCCGGACAACGTCGCGAGCGACCCCATCGCGGCCAAGGCGCTCGCGACGGGCGAGACCCAGACAGGACGCGTGGACAGGAACGGCGAGCGCGCGGAGGTCGCGGTCGTGCTCAACGACGACGCTGTGATCCTCCTGTCGGCGCCTCTCCGCGACACGTTGGCGAGCGTCCAGCTCGTGCAGCGCTCCCTGCTCGTTTCGGGCATCGTCGCCCTCGTCATCGCCTGGTTCGCGGGCTCGCTCCTGGCACTTCGGCTCATGCATCGCATCCACCGGCTGGAGGTGGCGGCGGGACGGATCGCGGGCGGCGACTTCGAGCAGGAGATCGCCGATCCCGTCGAGGACGAGCTCGGCGACCTTGCAAGCGCCTTCGACCGAATGCGCCTGCGCCTCGCCCACCTCGACCGGGCCCGGCGGGAGTTCATCGCCAACGCCTCGCACGAGCTGCGCACCCCCCTCTTCTCGCTCGGGGGGTTTCTCGAGCTGATCTCCGACGAGGACGTGGACCCCGTCGCGCGCAAGGACTTCGTCGAGGAGATGGCTTCGCAGGTGCAGCGCCTGACGAAGCTTGCCACCGACCTCCTCGACCTCACGCGGCTCGACGCGGGCCAGCTGTCCGTCGAGCACACCGAGGTGGACGTCGCCGAGAGCGCACGCACGGTCTGCGAGGAGTTCCGCGCACGCGCGGAGGCGGGCGAGCACGCGCTGACGGCCGACGTCAACGGCCCTGCGCTTGCCATCGCGGACGAGCAGCGCGTGCTCCAGGTCGCGCGCATCCTCGTCGAAAACGCGACCAGGCATACGCCCTCGGGGACGAAGATCGTCGTTTCGGCCTCCGATCGAAACGGCTCGGTCGCGCTGTCTGTGTACGACGACGGGCCCGGCGTTCCGGAGGCCGACCAGGCGCACCTCTTCGAGCGCTTCTACCGCGCGGGCGGCGGTCAGGCTTCGGGCAGCGGCCTCGGGCTCGCGATCGCGTCCGAGCTCGCGGGCCGCATGGGCGGCTCGATCGAGCTCGCCTCCCAGCCTGGCGAGACGACGTTCACGTTGGTTTTGCCACGAGCTCCGGTCGTTTTCACGTCGAAACGGCGGGGCGACCAGAGCTGAGCTCTCCGTCACTACACTGAGACGGCGGTGCGCCCAGGTCCTCTAGCGGTCGTTGCGGTCGTCTGCGCCCTTCTGGGCGCGACGAGCGCGCTCGTGATCGCGAAGGGCCTCGGCTGGGTGGGCGACAGCTCGCCGCAGACCGTCGTCCTGACCCAGGCCGCGCCAGGCACGCCTGCCGCGAACCGGGTGGACGAGAACGCGGACGCAAAGCCGCTGCCCGGCAACGACTTCGACCCCGCGAAGATCTATCGAGAGCGCGCCGCCGGCGTGGTCACCATCCTCGCGCTCTTCGGGCCGCATGGATCGGCGGCTGCAAGCGACGCGGCTCAGGGATCCGGCTTCGTCGTCTCCGACGACGGCTACATCCTCACGAACTCGCACGTGGTCACCACGGCCGGCGAGGGGGACGCCACCGCGACGCCCGAGCCGGCGAGCTCCGTCTTCGTCGAGTTCCGCGACGGGGACAGGGTTCGCGCGCGCATCGTCGGCTGGGACATCTACGACGACGTGGGCCTCGTGAAGGTCGACCCTTCGGAGCACGAGCTCACCCCTGTCCCGCTCGGTGACTCTGCGCACGTCGTGGTCGGCGAGCCGGTCGCTGCGATCGGGAGCCCGTTCGGGAACGACAGCTCGCTGAGCGTCGGTGTCGTCTCCGCCACCGAGCGCTCGATCGCCTCGCTCACGTCCGGATACGACCTCGTCGACGCGATCCAGACGGACGCGCCGATCAACCGCGGCAACTCCGGCGGCCCGATGTTCGATGCCCGCGGCCGCGTCATCGGGATCAACGCGCAGATCCGGAGCGACTCCGGGAACGCCGAAGGCGTCGGCTTCGCCGTCCCGATCAACTCTGCCAAGCGGTCCATGCAGCAGCTGATCGAGTCCGGCAAGGTGCGCTACGCCTGGCTCGGCCTCTCGACGCAGACGCTCACTGCCAAGCTGGCCGAGCACTTCGGATATCCCAGGTCCGAGGGCGCGGCCGTGCAGACCGTCGTCTCGGGAAGCCCGGCCGAGAAGGCAGGCATCCAGCCGGGCGGCGCCGAGAAGGAGTTCACCGGGATCCCGTTTCGTCCGGGCGGCGACCTCATCGTCTCGATCGACGGGATTCCGGTTCGCACGGCCGAGGACGTCGTCCGCGTTGTCACCGAGCAGCTCTACCCGAGCGAGACCGCGCATCTGACGATCCTGCGGGAGGGCAAGCGGATCGTCGTCGACGTCGTGCTCGGCGAGCGGCCGGCCACGCCGCCCGAGAGCGGCCGCTAGCGCGACTACAGTGGGGCGGGTGGAGCGTCCCACCGCCGACCTCGTCCTCCTGGGCGACAACCTGGACGTGCTGCCGCGCTTCGCGGACGAAACCTTCCAGCTCGTCTATGCCGATCCGCCGTTCAACACCGGCGCGAACGTCGCGCGGCGCACGCTCGAGGTCGTGCGCGACGAGGAGGGAGACCGAATCGGCTTCCAGGGGCGCCGCTACGCGACGCGGCTCGTGGGTGAGGCCTCGTTCGGCGACTCCTTCGACGACTACCTCGGCTTTCTCGAGCCGCGGCTCCGCGAGCTCCGCCGCCTGCTCACGCCGAGCGGGACCCTCTATCTCCACCTCGACTACCGCGAGGCGCACTACGCGAAGGTGCTCCTCGACGAGATCTTCGGGCGCGAGTGCTTCCTGAACGAGATCGTCTGGGCCTACGACTACGGGGCGAAGGCGCGCCGCCGGTGGCCGGCGAAGCACGACACGATCCTCGTCTACGTCAAGGACCCGGGCGGCTACTACTTCGACTCCGAGGCGGTCGACCGGGAGCCGTACATGGCGCCCGGGCTCGTGACCGCGGAGAAGGCCGCACGCGGGAAGCTTCCGACGGACGTCTGGTGGCACACGATCGTCTCCCCGACGGGGCGTGAGAAGACCGGCTACCCGACGCAGAAGCCGGAGGGAGTCGTGCGGCGAATCGTGCAGGCGTCGTCGCGGCCTGACGACTGGTGTCTCGACCCCTTCGCGGGCAGCGGAACCCTCGGCGCCGTGGCGGCGAAGCTCGGCCGGCGCTTTGTCCTCGTCGATTCGAGCCCGGACGCGGCCGCCGTCGCCCGCGATCGGTTGGCCCGTTTGGGAGGGAAGGCCGAGCGGGTAGGAGAGGCGTGAGCGGGGCGGCGGCAGGATTGGCGAGATTGGTGGAAGTTTAGGGTGACTTCGAGGCGGGAACTAGACTCCGGGCCGATGGCCTCGCGCAAAAACGGCGACGGCGTAGTCGCCCTCACGATCCCCGCCCGCGCGGAGTACATCGTGCTCTGCCGGCTCGCGCTCACGGGACTCGCGCGGACGCGCGCCCTGCAGGAGGAGGTCGTCGCCGACCTCAAGCTCGCCCTGACGGAGGCCTGCTCGAACTCGGTCCGGCACGCGTACGACGAGGGCCGCGACGGTGTCGTCCAGGTGTTCTACCGGCTTCGCGACGACCGGATCGAGGTCGAGGTGGCGGACGACGGCGCCGGATTCGACCCCGAGGTTCTCGAGCGCGCGCAGCAGGACCTCGACGAGGGTGGCCTCGGAATCGCCATCATCAGGGCGGTGACCGACGAGTTCGACATCGGGTCGAACCTCGACGGCGGCGGGTCGCGTCTTCGATTCACGAAGTACCTCAACTGATCCCCCGCACCCGCCGATATTCTCCGCCGCCGTGCAACTGCAGCAGGTAAACGTCGGCCACAAGTCCCTCGCCGACTACGCGACCATAGCCAGCCGCGGGTTGATGGAGCGGCTCCGGGCGCTCGCCGAGCCGCTCGCGGGCAAGCGCGTCCTCCATCTCTCCGCCACCGCGTTCGGGGGTGGGGTGGCCGAGATCCTCTACACGCTCGTCCCACTCATGTCCGATGCTGGCCTGGACACCGAGTGGCGCGTGATCTACGGCCAGGACGAGTTCTTCGACGTCACGAAGGCCATCCACAATGCCCTCCAGGGCGCGCCGCGGTCCCTGAGCGAGGACGAGAAGGAGATCTTCCGCCGCTACAACCTCGACAACGGCGAGGCTCTCACCGACTCCTACGACTACGTGATCGTCCACGATCCGCAGCCGGCCGGGATGATCGAGCACGCGCGCGCCCAAGGCCGCCACTGGATCTGGCGCTGCCACATCGACCTCTCGACGCCGAACCCGGACGTGCTCGAGTTCCTGCTCCCGTGGCTCGCGTCCTACGACTCGATGGTCTTCCACCGGGACGAGTACGTCCCGCATCACGACTCGCTGCCACCGGCGTACATCTGGCCTCCCGCGATCGACCCGCTGACGCCCAAGAACATGGCGCTCTCGCCCGAGGACGCGACGTACATCGTCGACCAGTTCGGCATCGACATCGACCGGCCTCTCGTCACGCAGGTCTCGCGCTTCGACCCGTGGAAGGACCCACTCGGGGTCATCGAGGCGTGGCGCCAGCTCCGCAACGACCATCCGCACACGCAGCTCGCGCTCGTGGGCTCGATGGCTCACGACGACCCCGAGGGCTGGGACTACTACAACCAGACGGTCGCCGCGGCGCGGGGCGATCCCGACATCTTCATCCTCTCCAACCTGAACAACGTCGGCTCGGTTGAGGTGAACGCCTTCCAGGTGCACTCGGAGGCGCTCGTCCAGAAGTCCATCCGCGAAGGTTTCGGACTCACGGTCACCGAGGCGCTCTGGAAGGCGAAGCCGATCGTCGCGGGCCGCGCCGGCGGGATCGTCGACCAGATCCAGGACGGAGAGACGGGCTTCCTCGTCGACACGATCGAGGCCTGCGCGGACGCGCTCGGCACGATCCTCGACGACCCGCCGAGCGCGCGCGCGATGGCACTTCGCGGCAAGGAGTACGTGCGCCTGAACTTCCTCTCGCCGCGGCTCCTGCGGGACTGGCTCGCGCTCTTCAACCGCCTGGACGGGAACGATCTCGGCGGCTCCGAGCTCGTCACAGCTTCCACGGCCGCCTAGTTCTCGAGCACGGGGGTAGGGTGTTCTGATGGCCGGGCGGCGGAAGCTGATCGTGGTCTCGAACCGCGCTCCCGTCTCGTTTTCACGTGAAACGGACGACACGCGAAGCGCGCGCCGGGGCGGAGGCGGCCTCGTGACGGCCCTGCGGAGCCTCGTCTCCCACCACGACGTCACGTGGGTGGCGAGCACGATGACCGCCGAGGACCGCCTCGTCGCCGCGGAGGCGGGAGGCGAGGCGGTCGACGAGGTCGCCCGCGACGGCGCCCCGTACCGCCTTCGCCTCGTACCCCACGAACCGCAGGCCTACGACCTCTACTACAACGTCGTCTCGAACCCCGTTCTCTGGTTCGCCCAGCACTACCTCTGGGGACTCGTCGACGCGCCGAACGTCGACCAGGGGCTCCACCAGGCCTGGACGGAGGGCTATCTCGCGGTGAACCGCGGCTTCGCCGACGCCGTCGTGGCCGAGCTCGAGCGGGAGCCGGATGCGGCGGTCTTCTTCCACGACTACCACCTCTACGTCGCGCCCGGGCTCGTGCGCGCACGGGTGCCCGAAGCCACGCTCAGCCATTTCATCCACATTCCCTGGCCGCAGCCCGACTACTGGCGGATCCTCCCGGAGAGCATCAGGCGCGCGCTCCACGAAGGGCTGCTCGCCAACGACCTCGTCAGCTTCCAGACGGAGCGCTGGGGCAGGAACTTCCTGCGCAGCTGCGAGGACGTCGTCGGCGCGACGTGCGACTTCAAGGCGGGCTACGTGCTGTACGGAGAGCGCACCGTGGGCGTACACGCCCGGCCGATCTCGGTCGACCCGGAGGAGTTCGACGGCCTGGCCGAGAGCGAGGCGGTGCTCGCGCAGGAGGAGGAGCTCCAGGAGCGTCGGCCGGAGAAGCTGATCGTGCGCGTGGACCGCGCCGATCCGTCGAAGAACATCGTGCGCGGCGTTTCGCGCCTACGAGCTCCTGCTCGAGGAGCACCCGGAGCTGCACGGGCGAGTCGGGATGCTCGCCCTGCTCGACCCCTCCCGCCAGGACATCCCGGAGTACTCCGAGTACCTCGGGGCGATCCAGCGCGCCGCGCGCGTCGTCAACGACCGCTTCAGGAACGAGGGGTGGCTGCCCCTCGACCTCCGCATCGAGGACAACTTCGCGCAGTCCGTGGCCGCGTACAAGCAGTTCGACGTCCTGCTGGTGAACGCCATCTTCGACGGCATGAACCTCGTGGCGAAGGAGGCGCCGCTCGTGAACACGCGGAACGGGGTGCTCGTCCTCTCCGAGAACGCGGGCGCGCACGACGAGCTGGGAGAGTGGGCGCTCACGGTCAACCCGTTCGACCTCTCGGGACAGGCGGCCGCGCTCTACGAGGCGCTGACCATGGGCGAGAACGAGCGCCGCGCGCGTCTCGACGCAATCCGGGCCCAGGTGCGGGAGCACGACATCGCCGCGTGGATCGAGTCCCAACTGGCCGATCTCGATGCCGTCGAGCACGCGTCGGGCACTAGACTCTCGGTCTGAAATGCCTGGAAATGAGGCCCTGAGCCACGTCGACGAGGCCGGCGAGGTCCACATGGTCGACGTGGGCGGAAAGCCGCACGAGCGGCGCCGTGCGGTCGCCGCGGCGCGGGTGGCGATGCGCCCGGAGACAGCGAAGGCGCTTCGCTCGCTTCCGAAGGGCGACGCGCTCGTGACGGCGCGGCTCGCGGGGATCATGGCTGCGAAGCGCACAGCGGAGCTGATCCCGCTCTGCCATCCGCTCCCCTTGACGAATATCGAGGTCGCGATCGAGGTGACCGGCGACGGCGTCGGGATCGTGGCGACCGCAGAGACGACCGCGCAGACGGGTGTCGAGATGGAGGCCTTGACCGCGGCGAGCGTCGCCGCGCTCACCGTCTACGACATGGCGAAGGCGGTCGACCGCGACATGGTCGTCGAAAGCGTTCGCCTGCTCGAGAAGACGAAAGGGTGAGAGCGGCCGTGCTCACCGTGTCCGACGGCGTCTCGGTCGGAGAGCGCGAGGACGCGAGCGGCGACGTGCTCGTCGACGCGCTGAGCGACGACGGCTGGGAGGTGGAGCGGCGTGTCGTTCCCGACGACGCGGGGGAGATCTCCGACGCGCTCCGCGACCTCGCCGCCGGCCACGGCCTCGTGCTCACGACCGGAGGAACCGGGTTCGGTCCGCGCGACGTCACCCCCGAGGCGACGGCTGCCGTCCTCGAACGCGAGGCGCCCGGCATTTCCGAGGCGCTACGTGCCGACGCGATCGCGAAGACCCCGCACGGGATGCTCTCGCGCGGCACGGCAGGAATCGTCGGCTCGACCCTGATCGTCAACCTGCCAGGCTCGCCGGGCGCCTGCCGCGACGGGTGGTCCGTCCTCGCTCCAGCCGTCGGTCACGCCGTGAAACTGTTGGCAACAAAGGCAACAACCCACCGGCAGACGTGACCGAGACCGCGCTGCGCTACCCCAGGCTTTTCGCCTCGCTCGTGAAGATCGAGCACACGATCTTCGCGCTTCCCTTCGCGTACATCGGGGCCTTTCTCGCCGTCGACGGGGTCCCGAGCGCGCACGACCTGTTCTGGATCACCGTTGCGATGGTCGGCGCGCGGAGCCTCGCCATGGCGCTCAACCGGCTGATCGACGCCCGGATCGACGCGCGCAACCCGCGCACCGCGAGCCGCGAGATACCGCGCGGCGCGCTCGGTCGCGCGTCCAGGTCGTCCTCTTCTGCCTCCTCTCGCTCGCCGTGTTCCTCGTCGCCGTCTTCCAGCTCGCGCCGATCGTCCACTGGCTCTGGCCGATCCCCGTGGCGGGCTTCGTTCTGTACCCGTACCTCAAGCGCTGGAGCCCGCTCTCGCACTTCTGGCTCGGCGCCGTGGATGGGCTTGCGCCGATCGGCGCCTGGGCTGCGATCACGAACACGATCCCGTGGGAGGCCTGGACGCTCGGCGGCGCCGTGGCCGTCTGGGTGGCCGGCTTCGACCTCCTCTACGCGCTCTTCGACCTCGATGTCGACCGCGCCCAGGGGCTGCACTCGGTGCCGGCCCGATACGGCGTCGAGGTCGCGTTCGTCGGCGCGCGCGCCTGCCACGTCGCGACGGTCGCGCTGCTCGTCCTCACGGGGCTCGGGCTGTCGGTCGGCGCCTTCTACTGGACGGGAGTCGCTGCAGTGGCGGTTCTCCTCTTCTACGAGCACTCGCTCGTCTCGCCGCGCGACTGGCGGCGGCTCGACATGGCGTTCTTCACCATGAACGGCGTCATCAGCGTGACGTTCTTCGCCTTCGTCCTCCTGGACGTGCTCGTGTGATCCAGGCGCGGGGGCTCGGGCGGCGGTTCGGGGCCAAGCGCGCCCTCCGCGACCTCGACCTCGATGTCCCGTCCGGCGGCTTCCTGCTCGTCACGGGCCCGAACGGCTCCGGGAAGTCGACGCTCCTCGCGCTCCTCGCGGGCCTTCTCGCTCCGACCGAGGGGCAGCTCCAGGTGGAGCTGACGCGGGAGCGCATCGGCTATCTCGCACACGAGCCGCTGGTCTACAAGGAGCTGACCGCGCTCGAGAACCTCGACCTCTACGGCCGCCTGTACCACGTGCGGGAGCGGCGCGAGACGATCGGTGCCCTGCTCGAGCGCTTCGGGCTCTGGGAGGCGCGCCATCAGCGCGTCGGTTCATTCTCGCGCGGGATGCAGCAGCGGCTTGCGCTCTGCCGCGTCCTCCTGCACGAGCCCGACCTGCTCCTCCTCGACGAGCCCTACTCCGGTCTCGACGCTGACGCATCGAGCCTGGTGGACGACCTCGTCTCCGAATTCGCCGGCCGAAGGACATTCGCCGTCGCCACTCACGATCCCGGGCGCCTTCAGCGCTACGCCACCCAGGCACTCGGGCTCGCATGACCTACTTCGCCGACGTCGCCGCGCTCGCGCGCAAGGACATCCTGCTCGAGCTGCGCTCGCGGGACACGCTGCCCGCGATGCTCCTCTTCGTCGTCTCCGCCCTGGTCGTCTTCCACTTCGCGCTCCCGTCGGATGCCTCCGCGACGGCCTCGACCGGGCTCCTCTGGATCGCGCTCCTCTTCACGGCTCTCCTTGGGCTCGGACGCGCCTTCTCCGCGGAGCGTGAGCAGCGCGTGCTCGACGGGCTCGTGCTCGCGCCGTGCGACCGAAGCGCGATCTGGCTGGCCAAGAGCCTCGGCGTGCTCGCCTTCCTCGGTGTCGCCGAGCTGGTCGCGCTTCCCGCCTACGCGCTCTTCTTCGAGCCCGTCGGGTGGGAGCTCGTCGTCGCCGTCGTGCTCGCTGACGTCGGGCTCGCCGCGGTGGGAACTCTGCTCGCCGCGATGGCGGCGGCGAGCCGCGCGCGGGAGCTTCTCCTCCCGCTCCTCTTCCTCCCCCTCGTCATCCCGGTCGTCGTCGGCGGAGTCGGCGCCACGGTGGTGGACGACCCCGCCCGGTACCTCGGCTTCCTCGCGCTCTACGACCTGATATTTGCGATTCTTTCGTGGGCGAGCTTTGAATACGTCGTTGCGGAATAACCGTGCGGTGCATCCTCGCCGCGGGTGCCTCCGTGCTGCTCGTGGTGGGCATTGCGCTGGCGCTCTTCTGGGCGCCGGAGGACGCCGACCAGGGCTTCAGCCAGCGGATCTTCTACATTCACGTCCCTATCGCGCTGACCGCCTACGCGTGCTTCGGCTGGGGCGCGTGGAAGGCGCTTCGGCTCCTCTGGACGCGGGATTCGCGCTACGACCTGGAGAGCTACACAGCGGTGCACATCGGCGTCATCTTCGGCCTCCTTACGCTCGTGACGGGCTCGATCTGGGCGAAGATCTCGTGGGGGGTGTGGTGGACGTGGAGCGAGCGCCAGCTGACGCTCTTCCTCGTCCTCTTCCTCTTCTACTGCGCCTACTTCATGCTTCGCTTCTCCGTGGAGGCCGGTCCGCGCCGAGCGAATCTCTCAGCGGTCTACGCCCTCTTCGGCGTTGCGCTGATCCCGGTCAGCTTCCTCGCCATCCGGCTCGCCGAGAACTTCATCCACCCGGTCGTCTTCACGCGGGACGGGCCCCAGATGTCTGGGAGCATGTTCTTCGTCTTCTGCGTCTGCCTGGTCGCGATGCTGGCCCTCTTCGCGACGCTCTACACGAACGAGCTCGCGGGCAAGCGCCTCGACGTGCGCCTGCGCGAGCTTCGTGAGGCGCTCGAGTGACCACGTCCGAGAAGTACGTCACCGCCGCCTACCTCGTGGTTCTCGCGGTCGTCCTCGTCTACGTCGTTCTCTACTCCTTCAAGCTCTCGCGGCTCGAGCGCGAGGTCACCGAGCTGACCGAGCTCGCGCAACGGAGGAAGGCGGCCTGATGGGCGAGCTCGCGGTCATCCTCGTCTGGCCCGCGCTCGCGGGCTACGCGGAGGCTGCGATCGCTTATCTCGGGGACGGCGTCCGGCCGGGCGGCGGGCTCTCCCGCGCGGCCATCTGGGGTGTGCGCATCGGCTGGCTTGCGCAGACGGCCCTCCTCGTCGTGCAGGCCGCTCGCGCGGAGGGCTTCCCGTGGGGAACGTGGGCCGGCTCGTTGAATCTCTTCGTCTGGCTCGTCGTGGGCGCGTACCTCATCTGGGGCTGTCGCGCCTCCTTCCGGTTGCTCGGTCTGGTCGTCATGCCGCTCGCCGCCACGCTGTTCGCAACCGCGTGGGCCACGGGCGGCGCTGGCTCGGAAGGGCAGGAGCGAGCTCGGAGATGTCTTCCTCGCCTTTCACGTCGGCCTGATTCTCGCGGCCTTCGCGGGCTTCACACTCGCCGCCGGCCTGGCCGCGCTCTACCTGTGGCAGGAGCGGCGGCTGAAGAGCCACGTGCCCGGGGTCCTGCGCCAGCGGGCTCCGTCCCAGGCTGCGCTCGACGCGCTCACCGGGAAGACGATCGCGGTCGCGCTTCCGGTTCTCACCCTCGGCCTCGCCGTCGGCCTCGCCCGCCTCGGCGCCGACGGTGGGGGCTTCGACGCGGTCATGGCGGTCGCCCTCGTCATCTGGGTCGCGTACGCGGCCTTCCTGGTCCTCCGCTTCGAGGCGGGTTGGCGCGGCCGGCGCACCGCCTACCTCGCCCTCGCGCGCCTTCGCCCTTGTCATGGCGGGCCTCGTTCCGGTGGCCCACTTTTGATCGTGACTCGCGTGCCATGCACCTGATCCTCGTCGGCACCTCGCACCATCGCGCGCCCGTGGAGCTCCGGGAGCAGCTCTTCGTAAGCGCGCCGGCGAACCCCGAACTCGTCCACCGCCTGGCCGGCGAGGAGGGTGAGGCCGTTGCGCTCTCGACATGCAACCGCACGGAGCTGTACGTGGTCGACCCGGATTCCGAGGCCGCGCAGGCCCGCGCGTTCGCAGAGCTTGCCGCGCTCGGGGGCATGACCGAAAGCGAGATCGCGCCGTCCCTCTACACGCTGCGGGACGAGGCGGCCGCGCTGCACCTCTTCCGCGTGGCGGCGAGCCTCGACTCCCTCATTCCCGGCGAGGCGCAGATCCTCGGTCAGGTGCGCGGTGCATACGAGACCGCGCGCGAGGCGGGAACGGCGGGCTCGATCGTCCACCGCCTGTTCCGCCAGGCCCTGAGCGTCGGTCGGCGCGTTCGCACGGAGACGGCCATCGGGGAGAACCCTGCGTCGGTCTCCTCCGCCGCGGCCGAGCTCGCCGAGCGGGTCTTCGGGTCGCTCGAGGGTAAGCGGATTCTCGTCCTCGGCGCAGGCAAGATGAGCGACCTCGCCGCCGTCAACCTCATCTCGCGCGGGGTGGAGAGCGTCTTCGTCGCCAACCGTTCCGTCGAACGGGCCGAGCGCCTTGCGCGGCGGTTCGGCGGCCGCGCTGCCGGGCTCGATGCCGTCGAGACGGAACTCGAGGACGTCGACATCGTCGTCGCCTCGACCGGCGCGCGCGGCTACGTCCTCTCCGTCGAGCAGGTCGAGCGCGCGATGCGCAAGCGGCGCGGGCGCCCGATCTTCTTCGTCGACATCGCGGTCCCGCGCGACATCGACCCGGCCGTGAACGAGATCGAGGGGTGCTACCTCTACGACGTCGACGACCTCGAGCGGGTGGTCGAGGAGAGCGTCGCCGGCCGCCGGGAGGAGGCCGTGCGCGCCGAGGCGATCGTGGCCGAGGAGGCCGAGGACTTCCGCGCCTGGGAGCTCTCCCTCGACGTCGTGCCGGCGATCGCATCGCTCCGGGCGCGGGCGGAGTCGATCCGAACGTCCGAGCTCGAGCGCGCGGAAGGCCGGCTCAACTCCCTCTCGCCCAGCGAGCGGCGCGCCGTCGAGTCGCTCACGGCGCAGATCGTGAACAAGCTCCTCCATGCGCCGACGGTGCGGATGAAGGAGGCGGCGGCCGCGGCCGACGGCGTCCTCTACGCCGACGCGGTGCGGCACCTCTTCGACCTCGACGACCGTGATACTCCGGCTCGGAAGCAGGGGGAGTAGGCTCGCGCTGACGCAGGCGGAGCTCGCTGCCGAAGCCCTGCGTGCCGCGAACCCCGACCTCGACGTCGCACTCGTTCCGATGACGACCGCGGGCGACCGCGACCGCTCGAGGCCGTTCGGCGAGATCGGCGAGCGCGGAGTCTTCGTCAAGGAGATCGAGGAGGCGCTCCTCGCCGGGCGCATCGACATCGCCGTCCACTCCGCGAAGGACATGACCTCGACGGATGTGGACGGCCTCGCGGTCGGCGCCTTTCTCCGGCGGGAGGATCCGCGCGACGCGCTGTGTGGGGCCGACGCGCTTCGACCCGGGATGCGCATCGGCACCGCCTCGGTTCGACGGCGCGCGCAGCTCCTCGCTCTCGAGCCCGAGCTCTCCATCGAGCCTCTGCGCGGCAACGTCGACACCCGCCTGCGGAAGCGGGGGGAACGGGGTCTCGACGCCATCGTCCTCGCCGCGGCCGGGCTCGACCGGCTCGGCCTGGCCGCCGAGGTCGGACATGAGATTCGATCCCGAGGAGATCGTCCCCGAGGCGGGGCAGGGCGCCGTCGCGCTGCAGGTGCGGGCCGGCGAGGAGGAGCTCGCCGCGGCGGTCGACGATCGGGAGACGCGCCGCCGCGTCACGGCCGAACGGGCCTGCGTCGCTCGGATCGGCGGCGGCTGCCTCGCGCCCGTCGCGGCGCATCACGACGGCGATGGGCTCACCGCGCTGATCGCTGCCGAGGACGGCTCCTGGGTCGAGCGCAGGCGCGGGGACGACCCGACGACGCTCGCGGAGGAGCTGCTCGCGGCCGTCCCGTGACGAGCGTGGCTGTCACGGGGACGGACGGGCGGCTCGCGGAGCTGCTTCGCGCCGACGGCTTCGATGTCCTCCTCCGCCCTCTCATCCGCATCGAGGAGATCGACGGGCCGCCGGTCGAGGGAGAGCGCTACGACTGGATCGTAATCACGAGCCGGAACGCCGTCGGGCCGCTCGTGAGCCGCCTCAGCGGGCCGCCTCCGCGCGTCGCCGCCATCGGGCCGGGAACGGCCGAGGCCCTCCGACCCAGGGGATCGAGCCGGACTTCGTAGCCGAGCGCTCGACACAGGAGGGCGTTGTCGGACGAGTTGCCCAAGCGGGCGGGCCGCGTTCTTCACGCGGGCGCGGAGGGAGCGCGAGACGTCCTCGTCAGGGAGCTCGGCGCGGACTTCGTGCCGCTCTACCGGACAGTCGAGCTCGAGGTGGGCTCGTTCCCGGACGCGGACCTCGTCACGCTCGCCTCCGCCTCCGCCGCGCGAGCGCTCGCCGCCCTGCGCCTCGACCTGTCGTGCGTCTCCATCGGCCCCGTGACCTCCAGGCGAGGCACGCGAGCGCGGCCTCGACGTCGTCGCGGAGGCGCGGAGCCACGATGTCGACGGCCTCCTCGCAGCGGTTAAGCTCGCCGCATCGCACGCCAGTTCATCACCCTCCTGACCGACTTCGGCCTCGAGGACGACTTCGCCGGGACCTGCCGCGGGGTGATCAAGCGGATCGCGCCCGAGGTCGAGGTCATCGACATCACGCACGGGATCCCGCCGCAGCACGTCCTGCAGGGAGCGCTCGTGCTCGCGAACACGCTGCCGTACATGCCCGCCGGCGTGCACGTGGCGATCGTCGACCCCGAGGTCGGCGGAGACCGAAAGCCGGTCGCGCTTCGCGGCGAGGACGGGCGCGTCTACGTCGGCCCTGACAACGGGCTCCTGCTCGTCGCTGCGGACCGGCTGGGCGGCGTCCGCGAGGCTGTCGAGATCGCCGAGCGCGCCTACATGCTCGAGCGCATCTCCCACACCTTCCACGGGCGCGACATCTTCTCGCCAGCGGCCGCGCACATCGCGAGCGGCGTCGCGCTCGCCGACCTCGGCCCGGCGCTCGACCCGGCCGGGTTGCGGCGGCTCGAGGTTCCCGAGCCGGCGATCGGCGAGGCGCGCATCCGCGCGACGGTCCTCTACGTCGACCGCTTCGGGAACGTCCAGCTCAATCTGACGGCGGAGCACCTGACGCACATCGGGATCGAGCCCGGCGACCGGGTCGAGATCGAGGCTGGATTCGAGCGCTACTTCGGGTCGGCCGCCCGGACCTTCGCGGATGCTCGGACAGGCGACATCGTCCTCTACGAGGACGCCTACGCGAACATCGCGCTCGCGATCAACCGGGGAACGCCGCGCAGATGTTCTCCGTTCGCGTGGGCGACGAGCTTCGTCTCACCCGAGCGTGAGAAGCGTCCTCGAGGGGGCCGGGAGACGGTTCGCACGCTTCGCGACGCGGGCCGTCGTCGCCCGGCCCTCGCTGTGGCGCGTGTTCCGGCGGCCGATGCGCCGCCAGTTCGGCGCGCTCGCGCCCTCCTGGGAGGGCCGCGTGGGGGAGGAGGGCCTCATGCCGCTCGGCGCCGCTCTCGACCGGCTCGGGGAGCCGCCGCGAAGGGCCCTCGACCTCGGCACCGGCACAGGCAAGGCGGCCCGAGTCGTCGCGAAGCGCTTCCCGTCGGCGGAGGTCGTCGGCGTCGACCTCGCGCCCGAGATGGTCGCCGAGGCTTCGCGGATTCTCCCCGCCGAGCTCGGGGGCCGCGTCACCTACGCGGTCGCGGACGGGTCGAAGCTGCCATTCGAGGACGGCGCATTCGACCTCGTCGTCCTCCAGAACGCGATTCCCTTCTTCGACGAGCTCTCCCGCGTGACGGCGCCCGGGGGTCACGCGGTCTTCGCGTTCTCCTTCGGGCACCAGACGCCGATCTGGGTCCCACCCGAGATCCTGCGCGAGCGGCTCGGCGCGGTGGGCTTCCACGCGTTCGAGGAGCTCTCCGCCGGGAGCGGGGTGGCGTTCCTTGCCGCTCGGGAAGACCCGCGTTAGGATCACGGGCCAAGCGACGTCCGCGGCGCGGTAGCACCGGCCCGGACGTCGTTTTTCGTGCTCAAGGGGGAGATGGCGAGGGCCGGAATCGAACCGGCGACACCACGGTTTTCAGCCGTGTGCTCTACCAACTGAGCTACCTCGCCCGGGCCGGGACAGTCTAGCCTTCCAAAGTCTTGGACGACCGCAGCGTCGCAGTCATCGGAGCCGCCCTCGATCTCGGAGCGGGGCGTCGCGGCGTGGACATGGGGCCTTCGGCGATCCGCTACGCGGGTCTCGACGAGCGGCTGCTTCGGCTCGGGTTCACGTGCGAGGACCTCGGCAACGTCCGTGCGGCCACGCCGGAGGCGATCGAGAGCGGCGATCCCCGCGCACGCTTCCTCCCGCAGATCAAGGAGACCTGTGCCGGCGTCGCCGAGAAGGTCTCGACCGCAGTCGAGGACCAGCATCTCCCGATCGTCCTCGGCGGCGACCACTCGATCGCGCTCGGGACGCTGGGCGGCCTCGCGGTGAGCCACGGCCCGGGCGGAGTGCTCTGGTTCGACGCCCACGGCGATCTGAACACCCCGGACACCTCGCCGAGCGGAAACGTCCACGGGATGCCGCTCGCCGCGGCCCTCGGGCTCGCCAACGAGGCTTTCGAGAGCGACGCGTGGCCCCTGCCCGCGCTCGACCCCGAGCGCGTCGCCCTCGTCGGCGTGCGCTCCCTCGACGACGGCGAGCGCGAGGTCGTCCGCGACCTCGGCGTCAGCGTCTACACGATGACCGACCTCGACCGCCGCGGAGTCGAGCCCGTCGTGCGCGAGGCACTCGAGCGCGTCGCGGGCGCCGACTTCGTCCACGTGTCCCTCGACCTGGACGCCGTCGACCCCGACGTCGCGCCCGGGGTCGGCACGCCCGTCCGCGGCGGGCTGTCCTATCGCGAGGCGCATTTCGCCATGGAGCTCGTCGCCGAGTCGGGGCTTCTCGGCTCGATGGACGTCGTCGAGGTGAATCCGATCCTCGACCGCCAGAACGCGACCGCCGAGCTCGCCGTCGAGCTCGTGCGCGAGCGCGTTGCGGCAGAGCGGATCCTCTAGGCCTCCAGGAATGCGTCAATCGCGGCCGCGGTCTCCTCGTACGCGTCCCAGAGGACGCTGTGCCCGCCGGGGACGACCTCGAGGGTGAAGAGGTCGCCGAGCGCGCGCCGGTAGAGCTCGACCTCGCCGGCGCCGACGACCTTCGAGAGCGATGCGACGACGACGAGGGTCGGCATGCGAAGCGCGTCGAACGGCGGCGGCGGAGTCGCCAGCTCCATGTACGCCTCGCCGACGCTGTCGCCCGAGTAGCGGAGGTGATGCCGCCCGTCCGCGCTGCTCGAACGCGTGCTGGCCATCTCCTCCTCGAGGATCTCGCGAGGCGTGTGCGCAAGGCCGCTGCGCGACGATCCGCGCCTCGATCGCCTCGTCGACCGAGTGCGTAGGACTCCTGGCGGCGCGCGTCCTCGGCGAGGTCGCGCGCGATGAACGGCGGCATGAAGATCGCCGGGTCGAGGAGGACGGCGCGTTGGACCAGCTCGGGCCGCACGGCGGCGACCTGCATCGTCAGCCGACCGCCGAAGCTGTGGCCGATCCAGAGCCGCCGGTCCGTCGAAGGTGTCGAGGAGGTCTGTGACATGCGTGGCGATGTCGCACGGCTCGTCCCACGTCGAGTGCCCGTGGCCGCGGAGGTCCGCGGCGACGACGTGGAAGCGCCGGCGAGGCGCTCCTCCGCGAGCTTGCGGAAGCGCAGCCCGTGGCCAGTGACGCCGTGTAGGCAGACGACGAGCGGCGCGCTCGCGTCGCCCCACTCGTAGGTGTGCAGGCGCACCGTCGATCCTCCTCGGGCGTGTAGTACTTGCGGCCCTTGAGCCCGTCGGGGAGGTAGTCGACGTCGTAGCCGGAGGGGTCGTCCGGCGGATAGACATAGCCCTGCCCGTGCCCGAGCTTCTTCGCGCCCCGGTAGTGCGCGTCGCGGAGTGCCTTCGGGGGTTGCAGCGCGCCGTGCTCGCGCACATCCCGGGAGGCTGCGCCGAGCGCCTTGATGACGGCGTTCGACTTCGGTGCGCTCGCAAGGTAGATGGTCGCGTGGGCGAGGTTCAGACGCGCCTCCGGGAGGCCGACATGCTCCAGCGCGTGCGCCGCAGCGACCGCGACGACGAGCGCCTGCGGAGTCGGCCATTCCGATGTCCTCCGAGGCGTGGACGATCAGACGGCGCGCGATGAAGCGCGGATCCTCGCCGCCCTCGAGCATCGACGCCAGGTAGTAGAGGGCCGCGTCAGGGTCCGAGCCGCGGATTGCCTTGATGAACGCCGAGGTGAAGTCGTAGTGGGCGTCGCCGCCCTTGTCGTAGACGACGGGCCGCCGGCGGCGGCATCCTCGACGTGGCGCTCTTCGAGCGGGACGCCTTCGGCCTCCGCGGTTCGCGCGGCGAGCTCGAGAGTGTTCAGCGCCGCGCGAGCGTCCCCGCCGGCTCTGCGAGCGACGAGGTCGACGAGGTCGCTCGACAGCTCCAGGCCGAGGTGATCCGCTCCCCGTCGGACGATGACGCGCGAGCTCAGCGTCCGATAGAGGCTCGAGCTCGTAGATCTGCGTGCGGGAGAGAAGGGCCGAGTTGACCTCGAAGTAGGGGTTCTCAGTGGTCGCGCCTATGAGCGTGACGAGGCCGGACTCGACCGCGGGCAGCAGCGCGTCCTGCTGTGCCTTGTTGAAGCGGTGGATCTCGTCGAGGAAGAGGATCGTGCGTGTGCCGCTCGTCCCGAGGCGCTCCGTCGCGCGCTGAAGCACGGCGCGAACATCCGAGACCGAGGCGGACACGGCCGAGAGCTCCTCGAACTCGGCGCCGGTGGTCTCGGCCACGATGCGGGCGAGCGTGGTCTTGCCGCTTCCCGGAGGCCCGTAGAAGATCGCCGACCCGAGCCGGTCTCCGGCGATCGCGAGCGCGAGCGCCGAGCCGCTCCCGACGACACGTGGCTGCCCGACGAAGTCGCTCGAGCCGCCGGGGGCGCAGGCGGGTGGCCAGCGGCGCAACGTCGTCGAGACGCCCGCGCTGCCGCGTCGGAGAAGAGATCGCTCACCCGGGAAGTATGCTCACGCGATGGCAACGGTCTCCATCCGCGAGGAGGCCACCGAGCTCCTCCAGGAGCTCCTGCGCGCCGACACCGTCAATCCCCCCGGGAACGAGACGAAGGCGGCCGAGCTTCTGCGGGGCTATCTCGAGGACGTTGGAGTCGAGTGCGAGCTCTACGCGAGGGTGCCCGAGCGGGCGAACATCGTCGCGCGGATCCCCGGAGGCGCCGGACCGACGCTCGCGCTGATCTCCCATACGGACACCGTGCGCGCAGATCCGGAGGAGTGGACGGTCGACCCGTGGTCGGGTGAGCTCCGCGACGGCGAGATCTGGGGACGCGGCGCTCTCGACATGAAGAGCCACGTAGCGGCGGCCGCCGTCGCGGTCGCGACGCTCGCGCGCGAGGGCTTCGTGCCGGCCGGCGACCTGATCTTCGTCGCCTCCGCCGACGAAGAGGTCGGCGAGGACTTCGGCCTCTCCTGGCTCTGCGCGAACCACCCCGACGCGATCCGGGCGGACTACTGCGTCAACGAGGGCGGGGGCGACCGGCTCGTGATCGGAGGGCGGCCCGCCTACCTCTGCGGCACGGCCGAGAAGATGAGCTCGCCGTTCCTTTTCCGCGTGCACGGCCGAAGCGGCCATGCCTCCATGCCCGGGATCGCCGACAACGCGCTCATCCGCGCGGCGCGCCTCATCCAGGGGCTCGGCCGAGTACAAGCCGAAGACGCGGGCCCTGCCAGAGGCCGAGGCGTTCCTGAGGCTCGTCGGCACGAGCGATCCGACACAGCTCGACCCGCCGCTCAGGGCGATCGTCGAGCCGATGCTCTCGCACTCGGTCTCGCCGACGATCATCGAGGCCTCGAAGCAGACGAACGTCATTCCCGCGCTCTGCGACTGGTCTGCGACTGCCGGCTCCTGCCCGGTGAGACGCAGGAGGAGGCCGAGGCCGAGATCCGTGCCGCCCTCGGGGAGGACAACTACGACTTCGTCTGGATGGAAGGAGTCGGCGGCACGGCCTCGCCGGTTCACACGCCGCTCTGGCGCGCCATCGCGAGCTTCGTCGAGGTGGAGGAACCGGGCGCCGTCCTCGCTCCGATCGTGAACGCCGGCTTCACCGACAGCCACTTCATGCGCCAGGCGTTCGGGACGGTCTGTTACGGCTTCTTCCCCATGCGGACGATGGACTCGGAGGTCGCAGCTGCCCTCATCCACTCCGCCGACGAGCGCATCCCTGTCGACGACCTGGAGCTCGGCACCCGCTTCCTCCTGCACGTGGCACGTACACTCGGGGAGTGAGCACTGAGAAGGTTCGCCTCGGCGGAATGGCACTCGCCAACGGCGTGCTCGTGCACGGCCCGCGCTACTGGGCGTGCGCCGTTCGGCTCGAGGACGGAAGCCTGGAGGTCGCCTCCGGGCTGAAGCCGCTGCGGGCTGCCGAGATCCGCAATCGCCTCGTGCGCGGCCCGGCGCGCCTGGCGGAGGTGTTCGCTCTTCTCCCCGAGGTTCGCCGGCGGCTTCCGGCAGCGCAGCTCCCCTTCCAGCGGCCGGGCGTCGCCGCGGCAATGGTGGGAAGCGCGGCAGCGGTCAAGCTCGTCCGTGGAAGCCGGCGCCTCTCGACAGCCGCGCAGGAGACGCTGGCGGCCGTGCTCGCCGTCGCCCCCGCGGCGGTGGCCATGCGGGGATCGAATCTGGCCGAGTACCACGGGGCCGAGCACATCTCGATCGGCACCTACGAGCACGGCGAGGAGCGTGCGAGGGAGCACGAGCGCTGCGGCTCCCACATGCTCGGCCCGCTTCTCGTGACGAGCGCTGTCGGGAGCGCACTCGCCTCGCGCGCGCCGGCGGGCTTCCGCCCGGCGGCCCGTGCGGCGGCCGGTGTCGGGGCGATCGCAGCGTCCGTCGAGCTCTTCTCGTGGATGGTGCAGCACGAGAAGAATCCGCTTGCCCGCGCCCTTGCCTTTCCAGGGCACGAGCTCCAGCACCGCTTCGTCACCGCCGAGCCTTCGGCGGAGCAGCTCGAGGTCGCGAATCTCGCTCTCGAGGAATGCGTCCGCCTAGAATCCGCTGCAAATGGCCATAACGGAGCAGCGGAAGAAGCGCCTACCACCTGATACGAGGGGGGCCTCCCCCTCGTCCACCCCCGAATTAGTCGATGGCCACGCGACCGATCGTGGGCGTCGGCTTCCGCCGGAGATATTCGACCTCCCCGTCGAGAAGATGCGGGAGGGCTACTACACCGACGCGTACTTCAACCACGCGCGGGCCACGCTCCTTGCCGACGGCCGTCGCCCGCGGGTGGTCATGCAGGTCTTCCAAAAGCACGACGCCGTCCTGGGCGGGATGGACGAGGCGATCGCGATCCTCAAGCTCTGCTCCCACGACTGGGATGCGCTGACCGTGCACGCGCTCTACGACGGGGACGAGGTCGGGCCGCGCGAGACGGTGATGACGATCGAGGGTGACTACACGCTCTTCGCGCATCTCGAGACCGTCTACCTCGGAGTTCTTGCCCGCCGCACACTCGTTTCGACGAACACGCGTCGAGTCGTCCAGGCCGCGCACAAGAAGCCGATCATCTTCATGCCCGCGCGCCACGACCACCACCGCATCCAGACCGGCGACGGCTACGCGGCCCATGTCGCGGGCGCGACGGTCGGCTTCCCGATCGGCGTCACCACCGAAGCGCAGGCCTCCTGGTGGGGCGGCAAGGGAGTCGGGACGGTGCCGCACGCGCTCATCTCCGCCTACGGCGGGAACACGGTGCTCGCGGCGACGAAGTTCGCCGAGTGGGCCGAGCGCGAGGCGCCGGACACCAACGTCACCGTGCTCGTCGACTTCGAGAACAACTCGGTCGAGACGGCGCTCGAGGTCGCGCGGGCGCTCGGCAAACGGCTCTGGGGTGTTCGCCTCGACACTTCCGAGACGCTCGTCGACCGCTCCATCTGGGACGAGATGGGCGACTTCAAGCCGACGGGTGTGAACGAGCGGCTCGTCTGGAAGGTGCGCGACGCGCTCGACGAGGCGGGCTTCGAACGGGTGAAGATCGTGGCCTCGGGAGGCTTCGACGCGGAGAAGATACGCGCCTTCGAGGAGCGTGGCGTTCCCGTCGACTCCTACGGCGTCGGCTCGGCGCTCATCCGCGGCGAGAACGATTTCACGGCCGACGTCGTCCTCACGGACGGTCTTCCTTCCGCCAAGGTGGGACGCCGTTACAGACCGAACGAGCGTCTCGAGCTCGTGGCTTAAGGACTTCTCGGCCCGGCCGATGAGAGCCGGGGTGGAGCTGATCGTCGACTTCCTGAGCTACGTCAAGGACCAGCTGTTCACATGGCTGCCCTTGATCTTTCTCGGGCTGCTCGTCTACTTCTTCTGGCGAATGCTCGCGTTCATGCCGCGGGTCAAGCCGACGGAGGTCGAGCCCGACTCGAAGTCGGCCGTGGGGTGGGACGACATCGCCGGCGTCGACGAGGCGGCCGCGGAGCTCCAGGAGGTCGTCGACTTCCTCCAGCAACCGAAGCGCTTCTCCGTTCTCGGCGCGCGCGTCCCGAAGGGCATCCTCATCTACGGTCCGCCGGGAACCGGGAAGACGCTCCTTGCCAAGGCCGTCGCCCACGCCTCCGGCGCGACCTTCTACTCGCAGAGCGCCTCGGCCTTCGTCGAGATGTTTGCCGGCCTCGGGGCTGCCCGTATCCGCAAGCTCTTCGACAAGGCGCGCAAGAACGCGCCCGCGATCGTCTTCATCGACGAGCTAGACGCCGTCGGCATGCGCCGCAGCGGCACGAGCTTCAACCGCGAGCACGACCAGACCTTGAACCAGCTCCTCGTCGAGCTGGACGGCTTCCGCGGCCCCGACGGGGTCGTCATCATCGGTGCCTCCAACCGCCTCGAGGACCTCGATCCCGCTCTCCTTCGCCCCGGCCGCTTCGACCGGCAGGTGCTCGTCGCTCCTCCCGACCTCGCCGGCCGCGAGGCGATCCTCAAGGTGCACACGCGCGGGAAGCCGCTCTCCGACGACGTCGACCTCGAGGGCATCGCCCGGCAGACCGCCGGGCTCACCGGCGCCGACCTCGCCAACATCTGCAACGAGGCGGCCATCTTCGCGGGGCGCGCCGAGATGGGCCACCTCCGCCAGATCGACTTCGAGAACGCGATGGAGCGGGTCGTCGCCGGACTTGCAGCAGCGCCGGGTCGTCACCGAGAAGGAGAAGCGCATCCTCGCCTACCACGAGGCCGGCCACGCCCTCATGTCCCACCTCATCGGGAGCCCGCAGCCCGTGCAGAAGGTGACGATCGTCTCCCGCGGGCGCGCGCTCGGCTACACGCTGAACACGCCGCAGGAGGACCGCTACCTGCACACGAAGGAAGAGCTCCTCGACCTGATGAAGGTGCTGCTCTCGGGCCGCGCCGCCGAGCAGATCGTCTTCGGCGCGGTCACGAACGGTGCGGCGAACGACCTCGAGCGCGTCACCGAGCTCGCCCGCGAGATGGTCTTCGAGTTCGGCATGGGCGACGAGGTCTCTTCCCGGACCATGCGGGCCGACAACTACGCGCTCTCCGAGCACACGAAGCGCGTGCGCGACGAGGAGCAGGCGCGCCTCTGCGACCACGCGTTCGAGGAAGCGATCCGCCTCCTCACGAAGCACCGCCGCTTGCTGGACGTCCTGGCCGCGGCGCTCCTCGAGAAGGAGACGCTCATGCGCCCCGAGCTCGAGGCGCTCCTCGAGGACGTGAAGCCGGAGTCGGACGCGTCCGAGCGCGTCGGCACCCCGCGCGTCGTCTCGCAAGCCGAATCGCACTAGGGGACCCGCTGGATAGGATCGGGGCGTGGATGTCCGCTCCGTCCATCACGTCGCGTTCGCGGTCGAGGACCTCGACGAGGCCGTCGGCACGTACGAGTGCCTCTTCGGGGCGCGCGTCGAACTGCGTGGACGCATGGAGGACCAGGGCGTCGAGGCCGCGTACCTGCGGGTCGGCGACGGGCGCGTCGAGTTGATGAGCGCGCTCGCAGACGACACGCCGGTCGGACGCTTCCTCGCCAGGCGCGGGCCGGGTATGCACCACGTGGCCTACGAGGTGCCCGACGTCGCAGCCGCGGTCGGCGAGCTCTCGGCTCTCGGTGCCGAGGTGATCGACGCGGTGCCGCGCACGGGGCTCGACGGCCAGTCCGTCTCGTTCGTTCATCCGGACTCCGTGCACGGAGTCCTCGTGGAGGTGATCGGTGGCTGAGAACGACCAGATCCGGCTCGAGATCGCCTTCGAGGGCGGTCAGGTAATCGGTGGAACCGTGTCGCCCGCCATCTCGAAGGCCCTGCAGGATGCGATGGCAGGGAACAGCCCCGTCTTCGAGCTGGAGGCCCTCGAGGGCAACTTCCTGGTCGCGCTCGGAAAGGTCGTCTACGTCAAGCGCAGCTCGCGTGAAACGCGGATCGGCTTCGGCTCGACGCCGTAGTCCTTGGCCGACTCCGAGGACGGTACGCGGGTGGCGGAGGGCCCGGCGCAGGCCGCGGACGTGCGCGCCCTCGTCGACCGGGCGAAAGCGGGCGACTGCGAGGCATTCGAGGAGCTCTACCTTCTCCATTTCGACCGGATCTACGGCTACCTGCAGATGAGCGTCGGCAACAAGCACGATGCCGAGGACCTCACGAACCAGACCTTCGTGAAGATGATCGAATCCATCGATCGCTTCGAGTGGCGCAAAGTTCCGCTCTCCGCCTGGCTCTTCCGCATCGCGCACAACCTCGCGATCGACCATCTCCGCGCCCGACGTCGCTGGCAGCCGGAGGAGCAGCCGCCCGAGCCGCCGGGAGCCGAGGAGCGCTCCGCCGAGGAGCAGGCCCTCCACGCGATCGGCGAGCAGAGCATGCTGGAGATGATCGAGGGCCTCTCCGAGGACCAGCGGCAGGTCCTCACGCTCAGGTTCGTGTTCGACTTCTCGAACGCCGACGTCGGGACGATCCTCGGGAAGAGCGAGGGCGCGATCAAGTCCCTCCAGCACCGTGCGGTGGGCTCCCTGCAGCGCCGGCTCGCCAGAACGGGCTGATGGCCGTCGAGGTCGGGATCGTCGGCCTGCAGAACGCAGGGAAGACGACGCTCTTCAACGCGCTGACCCATGCGGGTGCACGTGTCTCCGGCAAGGAGCACGTAGGCGTGGCAGCGATCGCGGACGACCGCCTGCCGCAGCTGGCCGAGGTCGTCGGGGCGAAGAAGGTGACGCCTGCCGGCGGTCCGGGTCGTCGACGTCCCGGGCACGGGTGCCCAGCTTCTCGGCAATCTTCGCCAGGTCGACGCGCTCGTCGCGGTCCTCGACGACTGGTCGGGCACCCGGAGCCCGGAGGACGATCTCGAGACACTCCGGCTCGAGCTCCTTGTCGCCGACCGCGACCACGTCGAGCGCCGGCTCGAGCGTGTGCAGAAGCAGGCGAAGTCAGGAGATCCGGCGCTGCGGGCCGAGGCGGAGGAGCTCGAGCGCCTGCTCGCCCATCTCGAGGCCGGCCGCCCGCTGTCGGAGTGGGAGGGCGACCTTCCTCCCGAGCTCGAGCCGTTGACGACGAAGCCGCTCGTCGAAATCCGCAACGGCCCATCCGGAGTCGACGTGAAGCTCGAGGCCGAGCTGGGCGAGCTCCCCGAGGACGAGGCCGCCGAGTTCCGCGACGGCCCTTCGGCCCTCGAAGACGTCGTTCGACGCGTGTTCGAAGCAGTCGGGCTCATCACGTTCTTCACGGCGGGGGAGAAGGAGACCCGAGCGTGGACGCTGCTGCGTGGCCGGACCGCGCTCGAGGCCGCGGCGACCATCCACTCCGACATCGCGCAGGGCTTCATCCGCGCGGAGGTGATCCGCTGGGACGACCTCGTCGCTGTGGGCTCGCACGCGGAAGCCGCCAAGCGCGGCCTCCAGCGGCTGGAGGGAAAGACCTACGCCGTCGAGGACGGCGACGTCCTCAACATCCGCTTCTCGCCGCCTCGCTAGTCGGCTACCAGGGGATCGGCTCCCGGTCGCGGAAGAAGCCGCCGCGTGGACCGTCGTCCGGCAGCGTCGCGAGCCAGACGGGCGTGTCGGCGCCCTCCTCCACCGAGCGTCGCGCGGCCTGAGTGCCCATGTCGGTGCGCACCCAGCCGGGGCAGACCGAGTTGACGAGGATGTTCTCGTCCGCGAGCTCGGCCGTCAGCATGCGTGTCAGCACGTTGAGCCCGGTCTTGGACACGCGGTAGCCGGGAGAGTGGCCGCCCATGTCGGAAAGCTGTCCCATGCCGCTCGAGATGTTGACGATGCGCCCGTAGCCGTTCTTCCGCATGAGCGGCAGCGCCTCCTCGGTGAGGCGCCAGGCGCCGAACAGGTTCGTCTCGAGCGTGCGGCGCACCTTGTCGAGGTCCGCGTCGACCGCGTTCGTGCGCCAGCCTCCGCCCGTGATTCCCGCGTTGTTCACGAGGACGTCGAGGCGGCCGGGATCCTCGGCGATCGAGGCGACGGCGCCAGCGATACTCTCCTCGTCCGTCACGTCGAGCTGGACGGCGGTCACGTTCCCGCCGAGCTCGCGAGCGACCTCCTGGCCGTTCGCAAGGTCGCGGGAGCCGATCACCACCCGATAGCCGAGCCCGGCCAGCTGGCGGGCAACCTCGCGGCCAATGCCCCGGTTGCCGCCCGAGATGAGCGCGACGCGCTCCATTTCCGCGATTATCGCTTGCGATGAGACGCGAGAGCGACATCGCGGTCGTGGGCGCGGGGATCGTCGGGCTGGCGGCCGCGACGGCTCTCGCCGACGAAGGTGTGGACGTTCGCTGCTTCGAGGCGTCCGAGCCGGGAAGCGGCCAGTCGGCGGGGCACACGCGCGTCTTCCGCCACGTCCACGACCGTGCCGATCTGGTCGAGCTCGTGAGCCGGGCCCGTCGCGGCTGGGACGAGTGGAGCGAGCGGGCGGGGACCTCGCTGATCGGCCCGGAGGGAGTCCTCTTCGCGTCCTCGGAGGTGGAGACCTACGCCGGCCTCCTGACCGACGCGGGGATCGAGCATCGAATCGTGGACGAGGACGAGCAGCGGCGGCTTCTGCCTGTTCTCGCGCCGCCGGGGGGACCTGCGCTCTTCGACGTCCACGGGGGCCCGATCCGCGTCAAGGGAACTTTCTCGGCGCTCGTCTCCGCGCTCGGGGATCGCCTCGTGTTCGAGGAGGTCCTGGCCGTCGATCACGAGGGGGGCGTGGAGACGCCGTCGGGTGCCTGGCGGGCGGGCCGCGTCCTCGTCTGCGCCGGTGCGGGGACGGCGGGACTCGCGGCGCCTCTGGGCATCGAGCTTCCGCTCGAGGTGCGAGACCACACGCGCGTGACCTTCCGTGTCCGCGAGGAGCACGAGCGGCTCGCGTGCTGGCTGGATCGCACGAACGCCTACGGCGCGACGGTCTACTCCGGGCCGATTCCGGCTCTCGGCGGCTTCGCCGTCGGGCTGGCAACGGAGGACTCCGATCCGGCCGGGTCGGTGGCCCGCGTCCGCGGTTACACCGAGCGCGCGCTGCCGGGACTCGATCCTGAGCCCATCGACACGATCACGAGGCCGCTCACGATCCTCCCCTGGCATGCTGATGCCTTCGCCGTCTGGGAGGCGGGAGCCGCGCTCGTCTTCGCCGGTCACAACCTCTTCAAGTTCGCGCCGGTCCTGGGCAGGCTGCTCGCAGATGCCTGTCAGACCGGTGAGATCCCCCCGGAGCTCAGGCCTCCGGGTCGACCGAGCGCGTAGCGGCGACCGCGTCGAGCTGGTTCGCGTGGTAGAGCACTGCGGCCTCCGCCGTGCGCGCGGCGCGGGCGTCGTGGTGCGAGCCGACCGCGTGCAGGAGCTCGGCGAGGACGGCGCCGTCGAGTCCCTCGGCGCGCTCCTCGATCAACCGCAGGCCGAGGTGGACGTGGCCGAGCAGCTTCCCTTCGGAGGTCGGCAGGAAGAGCGGCCCGCGGTCGAGCTCGCGCACGCGGCCGACGTCGTGCAGGAGCGCCGCGGCGAGGAGGAGGTCTGTGCGGAGGCGTGGATGGAGCTGGGCCGACTCGCGGCTCAGAGTCGCGACCGCGACGGTGTGCTCGAGCAGGCCGCCGGAGTACGAGTGGTGGGAGTCCGGGGTCGCAGGCAGTGTGCGCAGGCGCTCGCGGAGAACCGCGTCGCCGACGAAGCGCTCCAGCAAGCCGTGCAGGCGCGGATGCGAGATCTCAGCGGCGAGGAACTCGAAGAACCCGTCCAGCTCGTCGACGTCGCGCTTCGCCTCCGGAACGAGGGTGGCCGGATCGGCCTCCGCGGGCTCGAGCGAGCGTACCTCGAGCTGCAGGCGGTCGCGGAAGCGCTCCACGCGGCCAAGGATCCGGACCGCGTCTCCCTCCCGGAACCGCTTGTCGAGGAGTTCGACGTCGTTCCAGACGCGGGCGTCGATCCTTCCGCTCGAGTCCACGAGCTCGAGCGCGAGATACGGGTTGCCGCCGCGCGTTCGTAGGCGCTGCTTGCGGGCGACGGCGAAGGTGCCGTCGACGACGCGATCCTCGGCGAGCTCCGCGATCACGGAGCAATTCTAGGTCCGCGGACGGATGGTAACCTGGCGCGTCGTGCCGCATTTGAAGCCGTTTCGGGCGCTTCGCTACGACCCCGGAACGGTGGGGCCGCTGGACGCCGTCGTCTCTCCGCCACACGACGTCATCACGCCCGACCGCCGCGAGGCGCTCGTCACTGCGAGCCCGCACAACGCCGTCCGGCTTCTCAACCCGGAGAGCCCGGCCGAGGCGGCGCGCCTGCTCCGAGCCTGGCAGGAGGAGGGAGCGCTCCTCCGCGACGAGGAGCCCGCCGTGTGGGCACTCGAGGAGACGTTCCCGGGGCCGGACGGCGGAACGCGCACCCGGCGCGGCGTCGTTGCGCGCGTCGAGCTGACGCCCTACTCGGCCGGCGAGGTGCTTCCCCATGAACGCACCTTCGAGCGCCAGAAGGACGCACGCCTCGAGCTCCTGCGCGCCACCCGCGCCAAGCTCTCGCCGGTCTTCCTCGTCCACCACGGCCCCTCACCGGAGCTCCCGGCCCGGGGGTTCGACCTGGAGGCGACCCTCGACGGCGTCACGAGCAGGCTGTGGCGGATCGCGGGCGCCGACGCGATCGCCGACGCGCTCGCGCGTGTGCAGGGACGCCTGCTCATCGCCGACGGGCACCACCGCTACGAGACGGCGCTCGCCTTCCACGGAGAGGACGGAAGCGAGGAGACCGGGTTTGTCCTCTCCGTCCTGGTCAGCAGGGAAGACCCGGGCCTGGAGATCCTGCCGACGCACCGCCTCGTTTCCGGAGAGGTGCCCGCGATCGATGGCTCCTTCCGCCTGACCGAGATCGAGCCGAGCGGGGAGGCCGGCGCCGCGGCTCTCGCCCGCCTGGCCCGCGACCATCCGGCCTTCGTCCTGCTGCGGAAGGACTCCGCTCTGCTGGCCGAAGGCGAGGGCGCGGACCTCGACACGGCCGTTATCGACCGCCTGCCGCTCACCGACGTCCATTACACGCCGAGCGCTGTCTCCGCGGAGGAGGCGGTGCGCAGCGGACGCGCCGATGCCGCCTTCCTCGTGCGTGCCCCGACGATGGAGCAAGTCGAGGCGGTCGCCCTCGCGGGGGAGCGCCTGCCCGAGAAGACGACGTACTTCTTCCCCAAGCTGACGAGCGGGCTCGTCTTCTCCCCCTTCGACGAATGACCGACTGGCTCCAGCTCGGGCGGCTCATCGCGGCAGACCTCAGCGGCGTGCTCGAGGAGCTGCCGACACGGCTCGAGCGCGAAACGGTCGTCGGCGAAGGTGCGGGCGGTGACGAGACGACTGCCGTCGACGCCGCGGCGGAGCGCGCCGCCGTGGCCCGGCTGGAGGAGCTGCAGGCCAGCGGAGTCCAGTTCTCGCTCGTCTCGGAGGAGCTCGGCGAGCGTTCGTTCGGCGCCGCCACCCCGGTCCTCGTCCTCGACCCGATCGACGGAAGCATGAACGCGAAACGCGGCGTTCCGTTCTTCACCGTCTCGCTCGCTGTCTCGGAGGGGCCGACGATGGCAGACGTGTTCTTCGGCTACGTGTTCGACTTCGGCACGAAGGAGGAATGGATTGCCCGCCGCGGCGAAGGCGCGTTCCTGAACGAAGAGCCCCTGACGGGCCCGGGCCCCAAGGAAGAGCCCGAGATCCTCTCCTTCGAGGCCACGCGCACCGACTCGGTCGCCGCGCAGCTCGGAGACATGGTCGGGTTCGCGCCGCGCACGAGGATCATGGGATCCCTCGCGCTCACGCTCTGCCACCTCGCCGCCGGGCGCGTCGACGCAGTGTGCTCGCTGAAACCTGCGCGAAGCGTCGACATCGCGGCGGCGCAGCTCCTCGTCACGGAACGGGGCTTCGCGATCGACCTGCCCGACAGACCGCCGTTCGCGGAGGCGCCGCTCGACGTGAGCCCGCACTCGCGGGTTGTCAGCGCCGCGACCCCCGAGCTCTGCGCCGAGCTCTACCGCAGACTCAGAGAGTCTTCTCGCTGACGCGCCGCTCGAGGTTCGCACGCACGGCCGGCCATTCGTCGTCCGTGATCGCGTACCAGGCGGAATCGCGCACGGTCCCGCCCCTGACGAGCATGTGCTTCTCGAAGATGCCCTCGAAGCGGGCGGGAAGAGCTTCGAGCGCCGCTCGCGCACGTGTGTTCAGCGCATCTGTCTTGAACTCGACGCGCATGCAGCCGAGCTCGCCGAAGCCATGCTCGAGGAGAAGGAGCTTGGCCTCGGCGTTGGCTCCGGTCTTCCACGCCGCCGGCCCGAGCCAGGTCCAGCCGATCTCGAGGCCCCGGTGCTCCGGCCTGAGCGCCAGGTAGCGCGTGCTCCCGACCGGCTCGCCGCTCTCGGCATCGAGGACGGCAAAGGCGCAGTCGACGCCGTCCGCGGTTCGTCCGAGTGCCTCCTCCATCCAGGAGTGGAAGGCCTCCTTCGACTCGCCGCCGTTCCAGGGAAGCCAGCGCCAGACCTCGGGGTCGGACGCCGCGCGCCAGAGGCCCGGCTCGTGGTCGGCCGTGAGCGGCTCGACGACGACGATGCGGCCTTCGAGCCGCTGCGCCATGTGATCCCAGCTCACGCGGCGACGATGAACACGGGTGTCCCGATCGAGACGTGGTCGAAGACCTTCTCCGCGTCGGGAATGCGCATGCGGATGCACCCGTGCGAGGCCGAGTAGCCGATGGAGGCTGCGTCTGGAGTCCCGTGGATCCCGACGCCAGGCGCGGACAAGCCCATCCAGCGAGTCCCGAGCGGGTTGCCCGGGCCGGGTGGGATCGGGGTCGCTCCGGCCGCCCACGGCGAGTCGGGCGGGTACCACCACGGGTTCATCTGCTTGGTCACGATGCTGAACTGGCCCAGAGGGGTCGGATAGATCGCCTGGCCGGTCGCGACACCGAAGGTTCCCCAGCGGTGCCGCCCGTCCCAGACGACGAGCTGGTTCGAGCTTCGCTCGATGACGATCACCGTCTTGTAGTCAGCGGCGGTGACGGCGGGCCTCGTGCGCTTGAACGGAATCCGGATCGGAGTGCGGTCTCCGGTCGAGAGGGCCGAGCCAAGCTCGGCGGTGAGCGCCGCCTTGCGGACCATGAGTCCGTCCTGCTCCTTCTTCACCACGGGGCGAAGGCCGATCAGAACGACGCTCGCGTCGCGCGGAGCATGCGTGTACCTCCGCTTCACGGAGGAGACGAAGCGCTCCACGCGAGCCTGGTCGACGTCGACGGCGAGCGCGACGTTCTCCCCGGGCTTCGCCCGTAGCGCGCCCGCGACCGCGTCGGTTACGAGCGGGTGGGCTCCGAGCCGGGCGGGTGTGACGAAGCGGATCGTCTTGTCCGTCGTCAGCACGAGCCTCTCGGAGAAGGCGTCCTCGACCGCGGAGACGGCCTGGCGCGTCGTATAACCGCCGACGGGTACGTCTCCGATCGTGACCCCGTCCGCGACGAGCGGCTGGCCGTTGCGTTCGGCGCCTCGGTGGAGCGGATCACCGGCGCGCGCGACGGCGACGGCAGCGACGAGCCCGACGAAGACGAGCGCGATGGGTGCACCGGCCCGCAGCCAGCGACGGCTTGCGCGGTATTTCCGGTAGCCCATGTGCTCGGTCATATCACGAAGAAGGCGTGAGGACGACCGGGATCCTGACCTCGTGCGGTGGGGTTCCGGTTCCGGCCGCGTCGTCGTCGTGGACGACGATTAGACCACGCGTTGCCGACGGAACCTCATACGGGACGGCAATCGAGAAGGTTCCGCGGCACCCGGTCCCGCAGGTCGCGGTCGTGAATGTGCTGCCGACGACCTTGCCGTTTGCGTCGAGGACCTCCACCGTCACGTTGGCCTCGAAGACGTTGGCGGAGCCCGCCACGGTGACGGGGTTCGGCACCCGCTCGCCGCTCTGGGGCGTGCGGACGAGAATCGCGGGAAGGAGCGAGCGGTAGTCCTTCCGCGTGACGGGGTGGTCGACGACGACGCCCTCGCCGCCGAGCACGTCGACCGGCTTGCCGTCGAGCTGGAAGAGGACGCCCTTGACCGTGGCGAACTGGGTCAGCGTGTAGACGATCTGCGCGATCCGCATGTTCATCGAGGCGGAGCCGCCTCCGGACTCGAACTCGGAGGTGAGATCGACGGTGGCGACGCCGTTGTCCACGGTCAGCCCGAGCAGCTGTGTGCCGGTGGGGACCTGCGAGCCGATTCCCGCCGCCTGCTCGCTCGGGTCCGGCGCCTGAAGGAGCGCTTCGAGCGCCGCCGTCCCCACCCGCGGGGTCGCGCTGTCGGTGCGCGTGACGACGTAGAGCGACTCGCCGCGGGTGAACCAGACCTGGTACGTCATCAGACTCGAGCCACCGGTCGAGGTCGAGCCCCCACTCGGCGTCTCACCGGTGTCCGAGCCGGCGGTGGTCGTCGCGCCCACGTCGCCTCCGGGCTCGGCCGTCGGAACGGAGCCAGCGGACTGCGCGCCGCGACCGACGCCGCAGCTTGCGGCGACGAGGCCGAGCATGGCCGCCAGAACGACGGCGAGGCTGACGATCGCGTACTTCATCGGGCGTCTCCTTGCATGGGGTACGCCTCCGATCGTCATCGTCCTGCGCAACCGGCCGCTTGCGGCCCGGTAACGATCAGGTCACGGGGACTCGCAGTGGAGCGCGCCGGAGACGGGATCCGGGTTCAGGCAGTGGTCGTTGCCGTCTCCACCGTCAATCGTGTTCGCCCCCGCACTGCCGTCGAGGTCGTCCGCCCCGGGGCCGCCGTAGATGCGGTCGCTCCCACCCTTGCCGATGCCTGTGTCGTTCCCCTTGCCGAGGCGGAGGATGTTGTCGCTCTCGTTGCCCTTGACGACGTCGCCGAAGCGCGAGCCTGCCACGTCCAGGATCGCGACGAGGATGTCGGTCCCCTCTCCCGTCGCGTGGCCGATGCTCAGGTCGACGTTCACAGGCCCGCCCGCGTGCTCGAAGTGCACCCACTCCTGGCCGGACGTTCCCCGTCCGTCGACGACGTCGCTGCCGAGCCCGGGCCAGAACGAGTCGGCCGAGGGCCCGCCGTAGAGCCTGTCGTCGCCCGAGCCGCCCTTGAGGACGTTGTGCCCGCTGCCTCCGTCGACCTGGTCGACGCCCGGCCCGGCGACGATCTTGTCGTCGCCGCCGTTTCCGCAGATCCGGTCGGCGTCGTCGAGGCCCCAGATCGTGTCGTCTCCACCGAGCCCCACGATGACGTCGCGGCCGCTCGTCCCATGGACGTGGTCGTTGTGCTTCGTTCCGACGATCGTGGCCGTGACGTCGAAGCAGCTGCGCGCGGCCGCGGTCCCTGCGTGCGCGAGCAAGGCGCTTCCGAGCAGGGCGGCGACGAGGATGCGGTGCATGCTCGCAGGGTAGGCCCGGCCGCCGGGTGTGGAATCCACCGAACGAGGGTCAGGCGGGAAGCCGCAGCGTGAAGCGGGTGCCGCGGCCGACCTCGCTCCAAACCTCGATGTCCCCGCCGAGCAGGCGGGCGTTCTCGAGCGCGATGGCGAGACCGAGGCCGCTTCCCGGCCCGGAGCGCGCCGTGTCCGCCTTGTAGAAGCGGTCGAATACGTGCGGCAGTCGGTCGGGCGTGATCCCGGGTCCCATGTCGCTGACCTCGAGGTACGGGCCGACGCCGTCGCTTCCGACCCGCGCCATGACCTCGCGGCCCCCGTGCTCGAGGGCGTTGCCGATCAGGTTCGACGCGATGCGCTCGAGCCGCCGGTGATCCGACTGGAGCACGACGCCATCCCCTTCCACGCGGACGCGGTCCTCCCATCCGCGGGAGCGGACGGCTGCCCGGACGAGCGTGTGCAGGTCCACGCGCTCCTCCCGCACCCGTGCCTCGCCCGCGTCGAGGCGCGAGATCTCCATCAGATCCTCCACGAGATCCCTGAGCCTGGCCACGTCGGCGACGAGGAGCTCCGCCGGCCGTCGCGCCTCCGGTGGCATGCGGTCGAGCTGCTCGGCCAGGAGCGAGGCCTCGGCGACAAGCGCCGTGAGCGGCGTGCGAAGCTCGTGCGAGACGTCGGAGGTGAAGCGCCGCTCGCGCGCCTGCGCCTCGGAGAGCGCCCTGATCTTCGCCTCGAGTGCGCCTGCCATCTCGTTGAAGGAGGCGGCCCAGGCGCCGAACTCGTCGCGGGACTCGACGGGGAGGCGCGTCTCCAGGAGGCCTTCGGCGAGCGAGTGCGCTGCCTGGCTCGCCCGTCCCACCGGAGCGAGGATTCTCCGCGCGAGGACGGCGCCGACGAGCGCCCCGAGGACGGCGAGCACGCCGAGTCCGGCCAGGAGGACGTTGCGGAGCTGCGCGAGCTCGTCCCAGAGACGCTCCTCCGAATAGAAGTAGTAGAGCTCCGTGTCGGCCCGCCTGACCTTCCCGCCGACGACGACGTAGCGGGTCCCTGCAACATCGACGCGCTCGTATCCGAGCCTGCCGGCCGAGACGATCGCCCTGAGCTCTGCTGGAACCTCCTGGATCCCGACCGAGACGCTGGACGAGAACCTCCGCGCTCCGGTCGTGCCCACGGTCTCGAAGCCGCCTCTGCGCTCGTAGGCCGCCAGGAGCTGGTCGATCTCCTCCGGGCTCGGGTTGGGGGTGAGCGTCTCGCTTGCGAGGACGAGGTTGAAGCGGCTCTGCTCGAGCGAGCGGTCGACCGAGTCGGACAGGCGCGCCTCGCGCACGATCGCGTACGAGGCGACCGCGAGCGCCGCCGCCGAGAGTCCGGCCACGAGCATGAAGGCGATCGTGAGGCGGCGCCGCAGGCTCCCCGGCCGGATCGCTGGTCGCTCGGGCATCGCTACTCCGAGTCGAACCGGTAGCCGACCCCGCGCACCGTCTTGATGTGAAGGGGCTCCTTCGGATCGTCCTCGACCTTCGCGCGCAGGCGCTGGACGGCGACGTCCACGAGGCGGGAATCGCCGAGGTACTCGTAGTTCCACACGCGCTCGAGGAGGAGCTCGCGCGTGAAGACCTGGCCCGGCCGGCGCGCGAGCTCGAAGAGGAGCCTGAACTCGGTGGCCGTCAGGTTCAGCTCCTCGCCGCCCTTCCGGGCGACGAACGCGGCCGGGTCGATCTCGAGGTCGCCGCGCGTGAGCACGGGGTCCTCCGGCACCGCCGAGGCGCGGCGGAGCGCCGCGCGCGCTCGCGCGACGAGCACGGGGAGCTCGAACGGCTTCGTCACGTAGTCGTCGGCGCCGAGCTCGAGACCGACGACGACGTCGACGGTATCGCTCTTCGCCGAGAGCATGATGATCGGCACGCGGCTCTGGGAGCGGATCTGCCGGCAGACCTCGTACCCGTCGAGCTCGGGCAGCATGATGTCGAGGACGACCAGGTCGAAGCTCTGGTTCCGGAACTGCACGAGCCCGTCCCGACCGTCGCCAGAGGTCGTCACCCGGAAGCCCGCCTGCGAGAGCCCCAGCCCGGCCACCTCGCGGATCGACGGGTCGTCCTCGACGAAGAGAATGCGCTCGTCCACGCCTCTATCGTGACGGATCGAAGGGTCGGCGTCCGCCTGGTAGCCTTGGATTCGTGGGGATTTCGCGGGAAGAAGTGCTGCAGGCGCTCGAAGGGGTCATCGACCCCGAGCTCGGCCGTTCCGTCATCGAGCTCGACATGGTGCGCGACATCGAGATCGACGGCGCGCGCGTCGATGTCACGATCGCGCTCACCGTGCCTGGCTGCCCGCTCCGAGCGAGCTTCGAGGAGCAGGTGCAGCGCGCGCTCGCGCCGCTCGAGGGCATCGGGTCGATCGGACTCGCGTTCGACGTCATGACCCCGGAGGAGAAGACGGCCCTGACGCAGCGCCTCCGCGGCGGAGTCGCGGAGCGCACGCCGGGGATCTCCGTCGGCGCGTCCACGCGCGTGATCGCGGTCGCGAGCGGAAAGGGCGGCGTGGGGAAGTCGTCCCTGACCGCCAACCTCGCGGCGGCCTTCGCCGGTCTCGGACAGAAGACGGGCGTCCTGGACGCCGACGTCTACGGCTATTCGATCCCGACGATGCTCGGCATCAGCCAGCGGCCCGTCGCGGTGGACAAGATGATCGTCCCGCCCGTCAAGGGCGAGCTCAAGGTCATGTCCATCGGCTTCTTCCTCGATGAAAACACGCCGATCATGTGGCGCGGACCGATGCTCCACCGCGCGCTCGAGCAGTTCCTCTCGGACGTCCACTGGGGCGACCTCGACACGCTCGTCGTCGACATGCCTCCCGGGACGGGCGATGTCGCCATCTCCCTCGGGCAGCTCCTGCCGAGGGCCGAGGCGGTCGTCGTGACAACGCCGCATCGCGCCGCCCAGCAGGTCGCTGTCCGCGCCGCGCAGATGGCGCGCAAGACGAACATGCGTCTCCTCGGCGTGATCGAGAACATGTCCTATCTGACGGGCTCCGGGGAGGAGCTCTTCGGCTCGGGAGGCGGAGAGGCGCTCTCGCGCGAGGTCGAGGCGCCGCTTCTCGGCAGGATCCCGTTCGACCCCCGGCTCGGCGCGTACGCGGACGAGGGCGAGCCGATCGTCGACACGGAGCCGGACACCGAGGTCTCGCGGGCGATCGTCGCGCTGGCGCAGGCGATCGCGTCTACGAAGCGTGAGCAGGGAGTCGGCATCGTCAAGCCGCTCCCGCTCGTCTCGGCCTGAACGCGTACGGCCGGCTGCGCGGGCTCGGCTTCACGAGGCCGACGCGCGGACGCTCGCGGACCACTTCGACGAGGCCGACCGGCGTGGTCGCGCCGGGCACGGGACCTCCCGCATCGACTGGCTCGCGACGCTGCCCGACCTCGATCCCTCTGCTCGTCCCGAGCGCGTCGTTGTCGAGCACGGCTACGAGCGTTGGGAGGGAAACGGCGCACTCGGCTATCTCGTCCTGGCGCGGATGTCGAGTCGCAGCTCTTCGACCCGCCTGCCCGTGCTCGGCTGATCGTCGCCTCTCGCACCTTTCCGACGGGGGATCTCGGCTACTGGGTGCGGACGTCTCGCGGAGAACGGGCTCGTCGCGGCGCTGACGGCGACGTCGCCAGCGCGGCTCGCCCATCCCGAGGGCGGCGAGCCGCTCGCCGGGACGAACCCCCTTGCGATCGCCATGCCCAGCTCGGACGGCCGACCCCTGGTCTCGGACGTGTCGATGGGGAAGGTGACGTACGGCGACGTGCTGGTCGGCGCGGCGCCGCCGGAGGAACTCGTCCCTTTCGGTGGAGAGCAGGCACACAAAGCGTTTGCTCTCGCCGTCGGGTTGCACATGCTCGTGTCGTCCCTCGCCGGGGAGGATCACGGCGCGGTCATGCTCGTGGCCCGTCCCGAGCACGATCCCGTCCCCGGGCTGCGGGCAAGCGCCGAAGGCGTCAGACTTCCGGGCGATGGCTGAGGGAGCTGGGGCCCGTCCTCGAGGCGCTCTACAAGGGTGAGCGCGAAGGGCGGAGGAGCTCGCCGTCGAGGCCGGGTCGCTGAACGTCTTCGAGGTCGCCGCGTTGGGCGAAGCCGGGCGGCTCGACGAACTTCTTCGCAAGGATCGGAGCTCGCGAAGGCGTGGAGTCCTGACGGGTTCACCGCCCTCCACTACGCAGCGTTCTTCGGCTCACCCGAGGCCGTGCGCGCCCTGGTCGCTGCAGGCGCGGGCATCGAAGCTCGCTCCACGAACGAGGAGTTCGCGCCCGAGGCGACTCCGCTCCACAGCGCCGTGGCCGCCGGGCGCATGGACAACGCGGAGGCCCTGCTCGAGGGAGGCGCCGACCCGAACGCACGCCAGCACGGCGGCTTCACGCCGCTCGATGGAGGCCGAGCAGCGCGGCGACGTCGACCTGGCCGAGCTGCTGATTCAGCCCGGCGCGTATGCAGGCGGGGGAGCCTAGGCTTTTCGAAGCTCGCCGAGGACGATGGGGTCGATGCGGTCGATTCCCTCACCCGTTCCTCGAGGTTCTCCGTGCCGGCCCAGTCGAGGAAGGCGCTCTCGAGGCTCTCATCGCCGTAGCCGAGCCCGTCGAGCCGCTCGCGGAGCTCGAGCGCGATCTGCTCGTCCACGTCGAGCCACTCCTCGTCGGGTGTCTCGCCGAAGAGAAGGTCGTGCATGACGTAGATCCGGCGAAGCTCCTCGATCGGCGTGACGGGTGATCGTCGACGCGCAGATCGGCAACCGCGTCCGTCGTACCCATGTATCCGCCGTCCTTGCGGACGACGAGAAGCGCGGCCGATTGCTGCCCCCGGCGGTCGCCTCCCGCGGCCTGCGCCGCCGCGAGTGCGTCGAGGAGGCGCTCGGCGAGCGGCTTGCCGGCCGTTACCTCGAACGTCCGGCCGAGGGCGGTCGACGGTCTCTTCCGAGACGAGGATGTTGCCCTGGGCCGCGTAGCCGTCGCCGGTGATCCCCCCTGCCCAGTCGAGGCAGTCTCGCCCGTGTAGGTGGCCGCTGGCCTTGGGCGTCGACGACACCGAGCTGCCGGTCGGCGCGACCCTCGTCGGCCTCGGTGAGGCGCTGCGACGACGTCCTGGGCGGAGAGCCTCTCGCGCAGGAGCGCCAGCCCGTCGGGCCCGTAGCGCATGTTCGCGAGCGCCTGCGTCGCGACCGCGCCGACGTGGGGCTCCGCGGCGGGTACGCCCGCGCCCACGGCGAGGAACTTCGACTGCACCGCCACTCCCCACTCGGCCGCGTCGAGATCGCAGGCGACGATCGAGTAGGTCGAGGGCCTAGCCATACTTCAGGTGTCTGAAGTCGAGGTCACAAGAGCTCGCGCCTTCCGGCAGGGACGAGGACGCAGGCGACCTCGGGCCGTCTCGGGCGCCTGGACGCCTCGGCGTCGCCCGCGCGGATGATCACGGGGACTCCCTTCGCGTGCGCCTCCTGGAGCCGGCTCGACGTCGTCGACCCCGTCGAGGACGAGCGCGTCCTCGAGGGAGACGTCGTCCTCGCCCTCGACCGCGATCTCCGGCACGCGCCGGCCGGTCGCCCCGAACCAGCGCTCTCTCACAGCTCGACGTTCGCCAGGTGGGATCGTCGGCGATCTCGCAGTCGGTCGTCATCGCCTCGCGGCAGGCCTCGGGGGTTCCGGTCAGGAGCGGGAAGGTTCCGTAGTGGCACGGGACGCAGCGGCCGACGCCGAGGAGCTCGAGCGCCACGGCGGCCTCCTTCGGGCCCATCGTGTAGTGGTCGCCGATCGGGAGCACAGCGAGGTCGGGCTCGTAGATCCGGCCGATGAGCTGCATGTCGCCGAAGACACAGGTATCTCCGGCGAAGTAGATCTTCTTGCCGTCCTCGAGCTCGACGATGAGGCCGGCAGGCTCGCCGAGGTACTGGAGATCATTGGAGCTCGAGGAGTGGAAGGCGTGCGTGAGGGTGATCTTCACGCCCTCCTTCTCGATCGTCCCGCCCTTGTTTCCGCCTTCGGTTGCCTCGTCCGGGAAGGCCCTGCCCGGCGAGCCAGTCGCGTAGCTCGATCATGGCGACGACCGGGCAGCCGAAGCGCTTGGCGAGCTCGACGGTCGAGCCGACGTGATCGGAATGGCCATGCGTGAGCGCGATCAGGTCGACGCGCTCGGGCTCCTTCTCGGACTCGGGGCACTTCGGGTTCTGCAGCCATGGATCGATGTAGACGCGCTTGCCGCCCGGCGTGTCGAGCCTGAAGGCCGCGTGCCCGAGCCAGGTCAGTGAACCGTTTGCCATCGTCCTCCTCCGGGTCGCTGGGTCGAGCGTAACGAAAGGAATTCGTGCCGCGGAGCGCGAACCCGGGAAACATGTGGCATTCCGCACGGGCGCCTCTGCCATGGCGGTGGAGCTCGCGGCCGTCCTCATCCTCGCCACCGCCGATCTCGGATGGGTTCGGGTTCGCCTCGGCCTCCTTCTACCTGCTCGTCTCGGGGTTCCGATGACGGCAGTGGCCGGTCTGGTCTGCTTCGCGCGGGTCGTCGATGCGGTGAACGGGGGGCGATTGGACGCGCTCGGGCGGCTTCAGGCGACGCTCTCCGCTCTCCTCGTCGCGGGGATCGTGATCGGTGCCGCCGATCCGAGAGCCTTCGGTCGCCGCCGGGACGATTCCGCCGGAGGCCAGCGGCGCCTCGCGTTCTGCTTCGCACTCCTCGTCCTGCAGGCGCTGATTGCGCTGGCCCGTCTAGCGCCAGGCCGCGAAGGACGAAGGCCCGCACGGCCTCGCTCTTCCCTTTCACCGCTGAGCGGGCTCGAGCTCCTCGACCTCGGCGCGCTCTGCGAGACCCGCATAGGTGGTCTCGGAGACGACGACCTCGCCGGCTCGGGCCTGGCCTTCGAGGCGCGAGGCGAGGTTGACGGTGTCGCCCGTGGCCGTGTAGCCGCGCTGCCCCGGGGCGTCGATGACGCCGAGGAGTGCATCGCCCGAGTTACCCCGCGCGGAAGCGGGGCCAACCTGGGTGCGCGTCCGCGATCCGGCCTCATCTCGCGCTGGAACTCGAGGCCCGTGCGCCCTGCGCGCGCTGCGTGGCTCGGGCCCGCGGAAGACGACCATGAGCGCGTCGCCGATGGTGTTGTAGAGCTCGCCGTCGTGTGACTGGAGGAACTGCGGCCGCAGCCGGGAAGTAGGTGTCCAGCATCGCCTTGATCTCGGGCTCCGGGCGTCCGCTCGGAGAATGCGGTGTAGCCCTGCATGTCGGCGAAGAGGACGCTGACCTCCTCCAGGTGTCCGCGCGTCTGCTCCTCGTAGATGTCGCTGAAGATCTCCGCCGACGAGCCTTCGAGCTCGCCACTCGCGCCGCGCGGCGAGGCCGACGACGCCGAAGGCGACGAGCATGAGCAGGTGCCACTCCCACCACGTGGTCTGCCAGTTGCGCGCGAAGGCGACCGCGAACATGGCCTCCGAAGGCAGCACGAGCGCGACGAGGATCGCGAGCGGAAGCGGGCGCTGCGGCTCGCGGTAGAGCTGCCAGTAGCGCCAGACGCCGAAGCCGTAGGCGAGAAGCCCGACGACGGCGAGCGCGGCGAGCGGGCCACGGGTGTCCTCGGGGGTGAGGGGGTCGTCGAGCGGCGGCAAAGTCGACAGCGAGATGGCGGCCCAGGCGGCCATGTGCAGGACCAGCAGGCCGTAGATGACTCCGCGGTAGCGGACGAGGAACGCAGAGGTCTCGGGGTGGAAACGGACCGCCGAGGCGGCCGCGAAGAGGCCGGCCTCGAGGAGCCCGATCGCCGAGGCGATCTGGAAGCCGGCGTTCTTCTCGGCGAGCAGGACTCCCGGCGTGGCGAGCGCATGCAGGACGAGGTAGCCGGAAGTGGCGAGAAACGCGACGCCGATGAGAAGCACGCGGGCGTCTGCGCGACGCGCGGCCGCCTCGGCGAGCAGGAAGCCGATCGCGAACGACAGGGCCCCGACGAGCACCACGAGCCAGAAGTGCGCCGGATGGTTCTCCCAGATGAGGTCGTAGCTCGGCTCGGCGAGCAGGACGAGCAGGCCTACGAGCGGGACGACGCGACCGCGCCCCAGCCCGCAAGCCGGCTCACAAGAAGGCTCTCCAGCCGCGGCTCGATACTCGGTCACCGCCGAAGTCGTTCAGCGCATGGGGCGGCAGGGCGCGCTCGTCGATCTCGTCGCCCGCGCGTACATACGCGACCGGGTAGATCTCGCCCTCCGCGTTCATCTCGATCGTGAGAGCGACCGAGCCCTGCTCGCAGTGGTCGAGGAAGTGGGCGAGGGGGACGATGCCGTGCTGCCATCCGGATAGACGGCCCGCGCGAGATATCCCTTCTGCGTCCAGATCTCGGGCCCTCCAGCGGAGCTCGGAGAGGAGAAACGGGACGATGTCGTCAGGGCCGAGCCGGTGCCACTCCTGCTTGTGTCCGAGCCGCTTGGCGATCTCCTGGGCGAGGAGGCGCGCGTTGTAGCGGAACCCGCTCACGGTGCCCGAGGCGCTGCCGACGCCGTTCTTCCGCAGGCCGGCGGCGCCCTGCATCGCGTTCCCCGCGAAGTAGACCCCTGCGAGCGTCGTGCTCTCCCAGTAGCGGCGTCAGCGCGGGGATCCTGCCGTCGGCGACGGTGCCGAGGCCGAGCTCTCGCAGGTCCTGCAGCGGCGTCCGGAAGCCGGTCGCCGCGATCGCCGCGTCCGCCTCGAGGCGTGATCGGCCCGGGGCGAGTCGTGCCGACCGCGTGCAGCCGGAAGCCGCCGCTCGCCCGTGCGCTCGATCCGCTCGACGGCGGCGTCGAGCGCGAACGTGCCGCCGCCCCAGGCCGCGTCCTCCAGCGGCTCGAAGTAGCGCACGCGGACGGTCGCGTGTGCGCGAGGACGGCCGTTTGCACCGGCCGCGGCGAGACGAGGAAGATCTGCCGCGCCCACGGCTCGAGGCCGTCGCGCGATCTCGAAGCCGGAGTTCCGCTTGCCGATGACGAGGACGCTCTTGCCCTCGAACTCGCGCGCGGCGCCGGGTCTCCGCATAGTGCGGGACGTCCTCGATGCCGGGGATCGGCGACTTCCAGGGGTCGGTGACGCCGAGGGCGAAGACGACTGCGCGGCAGCGGTACTCGCCGTCCGAGGTGACCAGGACGTAGCCGCCTTCCTCCTCGCGCCGGGTGGACTCCCAGCGACAGCCGTAGCGAGCCTGGACGCCGCCCGCGCTCCGCGAAGGCGGCGAGCCCGCGCTCCATCTCCGAGCCGCGACGGGGTCATGCAGCGTGCGGTCCATCTCGGCCGCGACGGTCGCGCGCAGCTCGTGCTCGTCTGCGATCAGGCTGTTGTGGTCGTACCACTCGTACTCGCGGCGCGTGCGCTCGTACGGCGCGTCCGGCTTCGTCCAGGAGAGCAGCCGCTGGTAGATCGGCCACTTGCGGAACATGCCGCCGGGCGAGTCGTCCTGCGAGATGACCGCGTGCTCGACGCCGAGCCGCGAGAGGAAGTACGGCGGTCTGCAGGCCGCCGGGCCCGCTGCCGACGACGACCACCGGATACTCGCCGGGCGGGTGAGATCCCTCTACGACCGCCAAGCGAGGACTTCCTGCAACCGTCGCGCCTCCGTCACGAGCATCCGCAGCATGACCTTCGGATAGCTGAGCAGGAAGGCTTCGAGCTGCGGGCCCGGGATCTCGAGAACGCCGCACGGTGTCTCCGCAGTGATGTCCGCGGTCAGCGGCTCGTCGAGCAGTGTCGAGATCTCGCCGAAGAAGTCGCCCTGCCGGAGGAGGTTCAGCTCCTCATCGCCGAGCGTGACGGTGGCTTCGCCGTCGAGGATGACGTAGAAGCCGGTGCCGCTCATGCCGCGCCTGAGGATGCGCTCGCCGGTCGCGAAGCTCCGCTCGCGTCCGGGTCGGCGATCGCTTCGAGCTGGGTTCGGTCAAGGTCGGCGAAGAGGTTGAAGCGCCGGAGAGTGTCGACCAGGTCTTCGCCGTTCGTCATTTCCTGGGGCGACTCTACAAGTCGAGGTCGCGCGCGGCGAAATAAACGACCTCGGAGAAGGTCGGGAACGGCTGAATAGTGTCGCGAGTCGTCGCGACAGGGACCCGGGCGCGCATCGCGAGCGTGATCTGGCCGATCCACTCTCCGGCCTCTGGCCCGACGGCGACGGCTCCGACGAGCACCTTGCGCTCCGGGTCGGCGAAGAGCTTGAGGAAGCCCGGCCGCTTCGGGTCCTGGAACGTCGACGTGCGGGAGACCTTCTCGACGGCCTACTTCGCCGACGACCGCGTTCGTCGCCGCTCGTGTCGCCAACGCTCGCAACCTGCGGGTCGGTGAAGATCGCTGCGGGGATGGCATCGTAGTTGGCGACGAGCTCCGGCCGGTGACGTTGGCCGCCGCGACACGGCCCTGGTACTTGCCGAGATGCGTGAAGGGCGCCCGGCCCGTCACGTCTCCGGCCGCCCAGACGTGGTCGGCGCGCGGAGAGCCGCTCGTCGACCTCGATCCCGGCCTTCCGATCTCACCTCGAGCTTCTCGAGCCCGAACCCCTCGACGTTCGGCCTGCGGCCGGTGGCGATCATGAGGTGCGTGGAGGAGAGCGGCTCGCGGCCCTCGATCTCCAGCCGGTATCCTGACCCGGCCCGCCCTCGACCCGCTTGGCGCGCGCGTCGAGGCAGAGCTCGATGCCGGCCTCCTGGAAGAGCTCGCCGAGGAGGTCCCCGGCATCCCGGTCGACGCGCGGAAGGAGGTACTCGCCGCTCTGCACGATCGTCACACGGGTGCCGAGGCGGCATAGAACTGCGCCAGCTCGCAGCCGACCGCCCCGCCTCCGACGATGACAAGGCTCTCGGGAACCTCGCTCGCGCTCGTACCCTCGCGGCTCGTCCACGGCTCGACCTCGTCCAGCCCTTCGATCGGCGGCATGATCGGCAAGGAGCCGGTGGAGACCATCAGCTCGTCCCAGTCGTGCTCGATCGCCGTCGACGTCGAGCTTTCCGGGGCCGGTGATCGTCCCCTTCCCGCGCACGACCTCGGCGTCGAGACCCGCCAGCCACTCGACCTGGCTCGCGTCGTCCTTGCCCGCGTTCTGGTCGCGCCACCAGAAGATCTGCGACGGGTCGAGTGTCGCCTCGACGCCGTGCGCCTGCCTGGCGCGAAAGGCGAGCTCCACGGGCCGAAGCAGCGTCTTCGACGGGATGCAGGCCCAGTAGGAGCACTCGCCGCCGACGAGCTCGTTCTCGACGAGCGTGATGCGGACGTCCTTGTCCAGGCGCCGCAGCGCCGCGATGAACGCCTCGCCGCTGACCCCTCCGCCGAGCACGACGACGCGCTTCGGCATCAGTGGGGGAAGTTCAGGACGGCGACAGCGTCTTGGGCGATGTCGAGGAGCGGCTGGGCCGCGATGAAGGCGCCGATCGTGACGACGACGCTGAGGAGGACGGAGGTTCCGAGGGCGAGCTCGCGCGGGGGCGAGCCGCCTGCGGGCGCAACCCCGTATCTGCGGCCGGCTGGAAATACATCGCCCGGACGACGCCGAGGTAGTAGTAGACGGAGACCGCCGTCGCGACTGCGCCGACGATCGCGAGCCAGGCCCAGCCGCGGTCGACCGCCGCGGAGAAGACGTAGAACTTGCCGATGAAGAGCGCGGCAGGGGGCAGCCCGATGAAGCCGAACATGAAGAGGGTCATCGCCGCGCCGAGGCCGGGGCGCTCCCAGCCCAGCCCGGCCATCCCCTCCAGGGTGACCGGCTTCGCCAACTCGCGCTCGCTCGCCGCGACCACCGCGAACGCGCCGATGCTCATCACCGCGTAGGCGATCAGGTAGTACATGAGCGCCTGCCCGCCGAGCGCGGTTGCCGACGGCGATCAGGCATGAGGAGGAAGCCGGCATGCGAGATGCTCGAGTAGGCGAGAATCCGCTTGACGTCCGTTTGCACGAGCGCGGCGAGATTCCCCCAGGCGAGCGAGATGCAGACGATGACGGCGAGCGAGATCGTCCAGAGGTTCGTCCTGCGACGGGAACGCGGTCACGAGGAGACGCATCGTGAGCACGAGAGCCGCGATCTTCGTCGCCGCCGACATGAAGGCGGTCACCGGCGTGGGCGCTCCCTGGTAGACGTCGGGCGTCCACATGTGGAACGGCGCCGCCGAGGCCTTGAAGGCGAGCCCGACGATGATCATCGCGAGCCCGATGACGAGGAAGAGGTGGTCGGCGCCTCGGAGGCGGCGGCGATGTCGGCGAAGCCAATCTCCCGTGGCGCCGTAGACGAAGGCGCTCCCGAAGAGGAGGATCGCGGATCCGAAGCTTCCGACGATCAGGTACTTGAGCCCTGCCTCGAGCGAGACGAGGCTCCTCGACGGCGATCGCGCAGAGGATGTACAGGGAGATCGAGAACCATTCGAGCCCGAGGAACATCGTCATCAGGTCCGTAGGCCGCGACGAAGAAGCACATACCCGCCGCCGCGGTGAGGAGGAGCGTGTAGTACTCGCCGATCCGCCCGCGGAGCACGTAGGAGTAGGAGACGCCGACGGTGAGGAGGCCCGAGGCGGCGATGATGCATCTGCGCGAGCTCGGCCAGGCGGTCCGGTTGATCGCGTTCGCGACGATGCCGGTCCCGGTCACGTCCATGGTGGAAGAGGACGATCGCGGCGGCCCCCGCGCCGACGAAGCACCCGATGGAGACGAGGGCGCAGAAATGTCTCTTCCACGCGTGCGGCATGAAGAGCGGCGAGCAGGAGGCAGACCGCGGCGCCGCCGAGCAGGATGAGCTCGGGCGAGAGGGCGGCCCAGTCGATGGACGGCGTGGGGAACTTCGTCATGGGGCGGCCTCGAACTGGGAGCCGACGGAGCCGGTCGGCTTCCCGCCGAAGGAGTGGTCGGTGATGGCGGCCGGCCAGAAGGAGAGCGCGAGCAGGATCGCGACGAGCGGGACGATCACGCTCACCTCGGCCGGGCGGAGGTCGAGGGCGGCGTCGGTGACCGACGGGCCCGGGGTCGCGGTGCAGAACGGCGGAGATCAGGCGGAGCATGTACATGGCGGCGAGCACGATCGCGACCGCGCCGACGACCGCCCAGCCCCAGCCGCGCGTGAAGATCCCGTTGAGGATCAGGAACTCGCCGGCGAACGCGCTCGACCCGGGCACCGCCAGGGCGATGACGCCCGCGGTGATGAGCGACGGTGGCGAGAATGGGGCGGCCCGAGCCATCCCGCCCAGGAGCCCGAGATCGCCGGTCGCCGCACGCCGCTCGACCGCGCCCGCCAGGAGGAACAGGGAGGCGGAGATGAGGCCGTGGGTGACCATCTGCAGGAGCGCGCCCGAGAGCCCCGAGTCGTTGACGGCGAAGAGGCCGATGACGATCAGGTTCATCTGCGCGAGGCTCGAGTACGCGATCACCCCGCGCACGTCGGGCGCCCTGAACGCGAGCAGCGACCCGTAGACGAGGCCGATCGGAGGCCAGGACGAGGATGACTGTCCTCCAATCGGCGACGACTCTAGGGAAGAACGGCAGAGCGATCCGGAGGAAGCCGTACGTCGCCGCCTTGGAGATCACCCCGGAGAGGACGGCCGAGACCTCGGCCGGCGACTCGCGGTAGGTGTCGGGGAGCCAGCCGTGGAAGGGCCAGATCGGCGCCTTCACGGCGAAGGCGGCCGCGAAGCCGAGGAAGATCCACGTGCTCGAGCTCTCCCCGATCTGCGCCATGTCGAAGGTCCCGGCCTCCAGCCCGAGCGCGATGACGGCGACGAGCATGAGGAGCGACCCCGCGAGGGTGTAGATGACGAACTTGATCGTCGCGCCGAAGCGGCCCGGCCCGCCCCACACGCCGATGAGGATGTAGAGCGGGATCATCATCGCTTCCCAGAAGACGTAGAAGAGCAGCAGGTCCTGGGCGCAGAACACCCCGACCGTCGCGCCTTCGAGGAAGAGCAGGAGCGCGAGATAGGTACCGATGCGCTCGCGTCCGGCCCAGAAGCCGTAGGCGATCGCCGCGGTCGAGACGACGACGGTCAGGCCGACGAGCCAGAGCGAGAAGTCGAAGAGCCCGACGGTGTAGGAGACGCCGAGCTGGGAGAACCACGACTGGTTCGCGTCGAACTGGAGGCCCGAGTCGCCGAAGTCGAAGTTGAACGCCGTCCCCACGAAGACGGCGAGCTCCGCGAGGGCGACGAGGAGTGCCGAGCCTCCCGCCGCGCGCTGCGTCGGCCACGGCGTGATCCACACCCACAGGGCGCCTGCGACCGGAAGGAAGATGAGGATGGTGGTGAGCATCAGGTGACGAGGATGAAGACGATGGCGAGGACGGCCAGCCCCGCTGCGAGTGCGAAGGCGTACTCGCGGACGAAGCCGGTCTGGACGGAGGAGAGCCGCCGCGCGGCCAAACGCACGCCGATGGCGAGCTCGCCGAGGGAGGCGAGGAAGACGGGCTCCTCGACGTAGCGCCCGAGGAAGCGGGCCTCGCGGTCGGCGGGCGCGTAGAACGCGAGGTCGTAGGCCTCGTCGAAGTAGAACTTGTGCTCGAGCGTGCGGGCCGCCCAGGGCCACCGCGCCCGCGCCCGTTCGGGCACGTCGCTCGGCCTCCCGTACAGGCGCCAGGCGAGCCAGATGCCCGCGACGGCGAGCCCGGTCGATGCGAGGATCGAGAAGAGGAGCGTGGCGCCCGTGGCCTCCTCCGCCGACTGGGCGACCGGGTCGATCCAGTCGTTCACGAGCTGCCAGCCGCCGGGGACCTGGATCCAGCCGCCGATGAACGAGAGGACCGCGAGCACGACGACCGGCCAGGCCATGGCGAGCCCGCCCTCGTAGCGCTTCAGATGGAGGTGCTCGCGCGCGAAGGGGGTCATCTCGCCCCAGAAGACGATGAAGAGGAGCCGGAAGGTGTAGAGCGCCGTGAGGAAGGCGCCGATCGCACCGGCGGTCCAGAGGATCCAGCCGAGTGTTCCCGCGGCTCGCCGCGCTCGCGAGGATCGAGTCTTTGGAGAAGAAGCCCGCGAAGGGCGGGATCGCTGCGAGCGCGAGCGCGCCGACGATGAACATCCGGTACGTGAACGGGAGCATCCGGCCCAGCCCTCCCATGCGGCGGATGTCCTGCTCGTCGGAGAGCGCGTGGATGACGATGCCGGCCGCCATGAAGAGGAGCGCCTTGAAGAAGGCGTGCGTCATCAGGTGGAAGAGGCCCGAGCCGTACGCGCCGAGGCCGACGGCGACGAACATGTAGCCGATCTGGCTCATCGTCGAGTAAGCGATGACGCGCTTGATGTCCGTCTGCACGAGTGCGATCAGTCCGGCCAGGAGGATCGTGACCGCGCCGAGGATCCCGGCGAGATCCTGGATGTCGGGCGCGAGCTGGAAGAGGACGTTGGTGCGCGCGATGAGGTAGACGCCTGCGGTCACCATCGTCGCCGCGTGGATGAGGGCGGAGACCGGGGTCGGGCCCTCCATCGCGTCGGGAAGCCAGGTGTGGAGCGGCACCTGCGCGGACTTGGCGACGGCGCCGCCGAGCAGGCCGAGCGCGATGAGGACCGCCGACCGTGCTTCCGTTCTCGACGACGTTCGACTGGAAGACGACGTTGAAGTCGACGCGAGCCCGTGCGCTGGATCAGGAGGAAGAGCGCGAGCACGAAGGTCGCGTCGCCGAAGGCGTTCATGATGAACGCCTTCTTGCCGGCCGCCACCGCCGACGCGCGCTGGTGCCAGAAGTTGATCAGGAGGTACGAGGAGAGGCCCACCATGCCCCAGCCGGCGAGCAGGAGAAGCAGGTTCCCGGCCTCGACCAGCAGGAGCATCGAGAAGACGAAGAGCGCCTTGTAGGCGTGGTAGCGGCGCTCCTCCGGGTCTCCGTCCATGTAGCCGACCGCGTAGGCGAGGATGAGGAAGCCGACGCCGCGAGACGACGAGCATCATGAAGACGGAGAGCGGGTCGACGAGGATCTGCGCGCCGACCTTGAGGCTCCCGGCCGAGAGCCATGTCCAGAGGGTCGAGGAGTGCGCGCGCGCGTCCGGGCTCTCGCCGAGCAGCTGCGCGAAGACGATCACGGAGCAGACGAAGGAGACGAGCACCGAGCCGGCGGCGAGGTAGCCCGCGAGCGTGCGCGTGATCCGCGTCCCGGCGAGCGCGATCGCGACGACGGCGGCGGCCGGGGAGAAGAGCGCGATCCAGGCGGCGGGGATCATCCGCGCAGGTGGTGAGCTTGTCGACGTCGAGGTCAACGTGCCTGCGGGAGACCGCGACGATGAGGCCCAGGCCGACGACCGCCTCGGCGGCGGCGACCACCATCACGGTCAGCGCGAAGATCTGGCCGGAGCCGGTGCCGGTCTGGCGCGCGAAGGCGATGAGGGCGAGGTTCCCAGCGTTGAGCATGATCTCGAGCGCGAGGAGGACGATCAGCGGGCTGCGGCGGATGAGCACGCCGAACGCACCCGTCGTGAAGAGGATCACGGAGAGGATCAGGTAGGCGGCGACTCCGGGCCCGGCCATCAGGAGTGGCTTCTCCTTCGGGACGGCGCTGCCGAGGATGACGCCTCCGACCGCGGCGACGAGGAGGACGATGGAGGTGACCTCGAAGGCGAGCAGGTGGTCGCCGAGGAAGAGCTTCCCGATCTCCGCGGGCGAGCCGAAGTTCGACTCGATCTGCGCGGGCGTGGAGAGCTCGTCGCCGGCCTTGAGCGCGATGACCACCACGATCTCGACCGCGATGGCCGCGGCCGCCACGATGGCGGCCAGGGACTGCGCAGTCGGCTTCCCGGCCCACGGCGCGTCGGCCCGGCCTCCAAGGTAGGCGATGACGAAGAGGAACATGACGACGACCGCGCCCGCGTAGACGAGCACTTGAGCCGCGGCGACGAACTCCGCGGCGAGGAGCAGGTAGAGGACGGCGAGCGAGGCGAGGTTCCCGATCAGCGCGAGCGCGCTGTAGAACGGGTTCTGGAAGAGGACGACCGCGGTGCCGGAGGTGAGCAGCGAGAGTGCCGCGACCACCCACACGACCCAGACGATGAAGTTCGTCACGCCCACGCTCCTGACCGCCCGCCAAGGGCCGGCCAAGCCGTCCCTTGGGGCGGGCTGACGGCGCTCACGGCGGGATGCTTCGCTCGCGGCTGCTCGCCGTACCCGCGGGCTGTCTCGCGTCCGCTCGCTTGCCTCCCTGGCGAGCGCGGCCCCAGGACCTGGGCAAATTCATGACTCGGACCTCCAGACCGGCACCGGCGTGTCGTAGAGGTCGCGGTCGGCGACCGGCATGCGCTTCACCGGCGGCGCGAGCAGCATGTCCTTCGTGTAGATGAGGTCGTCGCGCGAGTACTCGGAGAGCTCGTACTCGGACTCGAGCGTGATGGCGTCGAACGGGCACGCGAGCTCGCAGTAGCCGCAGAAGATGCAGCGCGAGAGGTTGATCTCGTAGATCCGCGCGTAGCGCTCGCCGGGCGAGACGCGGTTGTCCTCGGTGTTCTCGCGGCGACGACGCGGATGCAGTCGGCCGGGCACGCCGCCGCGCAGAGCGAGCAGCCGACGCACTTCTCGAGGCCGTTCTCGTGGCGCCAGAGGCGGTGCCGTCCGCGGAAGCGCGGGTACACCGGGCGCTTGTACTCCGGGTACTGCTGCGTGATCGGCTTCTTGAAGATCTGCCGGAAGGTGACGGCGAAGCCCTTGAGGCTGTCGTAGGGCTGCGGGCTCATACGAGGCGCGACCAGGATCGCGGTGACGAGGGCGTTGAGCGTTGCGAGCGGCAGCAGTACTTTCCAGCCGAAGCGCATCAGCTGGTCGTAGCGCAGTCGCGGCAGGGTCGCGCGCATCCAGATGAAGACGAAGAGGAAGGCGCCGAGCTTGATCAGGAACCAGATCGGGCCAGGCAGGTACGGCCCGCCCCAGCCCCCGAAGAAGAGCGTCACGGCGAGGCCGGAGAGCGTGATCATGTTGATGTACTCGGCCGTCGAGTAGAGGCCGAAGCGCATGCCGCTGTACTCGGTGTGGTAGCCCGCGACGAGCTCCTGCTCCGCCTCCGGGAGGTCGAAGGGCGGCCGGTTGGTCTCTGCGATGCCCGCGATGAAGAAGCACACGAGGCCGACGAACTGCGGCCCCGCGAACCAGACGGTCTGCTGTTGCTTCTCGGCGATGTCCACGAGGGAGAGCGACTGGCCCATGATCACGACGCCGAGCACGGAGAGTGCGAGCGAGACCTCGTAGGAGACGAGCTGCGCCGCGGTGCGCATCGAGCCGAGGAGCGAGTACTTCGACTCGCTGGCCCACCCGCCGACCAGGAACGCGTAGATGCCTATCGCGCCGAGGGCGAAGATGAGGAGCAAGGCGATCGAGACGTTCACGATCCAGCCCGTGATGTCGTAGTCGCCTACGTGCCAGACGCCGCCGAAGGGGATGACGCTGAAGGCGGCGAGCGCCGTGAAGCCGGCGACGGCGGGCGCGGCGATGTAGAGGAGGTCGATCGCGCTCGCGGGGAAGAAGCTCTCCTTGCGAAGGAGCTTGACCAGGTCGGCGATCGGCTGGAGGAGCCCGAACGGCCCCGCGCGGTTGGGCCCGTAGCGAAGCTGCATGCGGCCGAGCAGCTTGCGCTCGAGCCAGGTCGAGTAGGCGAACGCGGCCATGACGAGGTTGATCACGACGAGCGCCTTGATGACGTCGATCCACCAGGGCTGGTTCAGGCTCTGGTCCATCAGCCGGCCTTCACGTCGACGCGGTCCTCGAGTCCTTCGGCGTGCTCGGACGGGATGCGCGCGACGCCCTCGCGCAGGCGGCGGTTGATGCGCGCCCGCAGCGCCCGGCTCGCGCCGTTCGAAGAGACCGTGACGGTCGCGCCGGTCGCGATCCCGCGGGCGGTCGCGTCCTCGTACGAGAGCTCGACCTCGGCGACCGGCCGCTGGAACTCGAGCTGCGGCACGCGCTCGACCGCCGCGCCGCTGAAGAGCGAGCGGTAGCGGACGAGGGCGAGGCCCTTCCCGCGCCCGTTCGGGGACTGGGCGTTCGGCGCCTCGGCCTTCGCCTCTTCGCCGTCCGGCTCGGGCAGCGCGGCATGGTCGTCGGGGAGCATCCCCGGCCACGGGTCGACGTCGACCCCGAAGCGGCCGGCGAGGTGCGCGAAGAAGACGAGCTCGTCGTCCTGCGGAGGCGCGACGGCGACTCGCTGCCGCTGTCGGCGGCCCTCGAGGTTGACCGTCGTCCCGTCCCGCTCGAGGTAGCTCGTGCCCGGGACGACGAGGTGCGACCAGAGCGTCGCATCGGACTCGAACATCGCCGTCACGAGAACGAACTTCGCGCGCTCGGCTGCGTCGCGCACGCGCGGGTCGGCAGCGGCCTCGTCTCCCGAGACGATCAGGACGCCGATCTCGCCCGTGGGTGTCTCGCCCGGATCTCCCCATGCCTCTGCGACTCCGCGGCCGTTCGGCGTGCGCGGGACGAGGTAGACGGACGCCCTGCTGCCTAGCGACTCCGCGAGCGCGACGGCGTGGGCGCCGCCGGTCTCGTCGTCCTCCGACCAGACGATCGCGACGCGCTCGGCCTCGTCCAGGGCGCGCCGGGCGTCCCGGAACTCGGCCGCGGGGCTCGCGGAACGGAGCTCGCCGGCCGCCCAGGCGGCGCTCCCGGGAGCGAGCGCCACAGTGCCGGCGGGGTTGAGCGTGATGACGTCTGCGCCGCCGCGCCGCGCCGCGCGCAGCCAGAGGTCGAGCACCGGGGCGCGTTCGACGACGGGCTCGTCGCCGAAGACGAGGCAGACATCGGCGTCGCGGATGGCCGAGATCGGTGCCCGGAAGCGATCGAGGCCGGGGTGGAAGGTGTCCGGGCAGGAGCGCCGTTCCCCCGCCGAGCCCTTCGTGCACGATGCCGGGCGATCGCCGTGGCCTGCTCGACGGTCTCACCGCCCGAGAAGGCGACGACCACGGGCCCACCCGAGTCGCGCAGTCCCCGCTCGGCCTCGTCGAGGGCGGCCTCCCAGGAGATGGGCTCGAAGCCCCGGCGGCGCACCCGCATGCGGGGCTCGACGATCCGGTCGCCGCTGCGCAGGTGGGCATAGGCGAAGCGGCCCTTGTCGCAGAGCCAGCCTTCGTCCACCTGGCCGTGGTTGCGGGAGAGGATCGCGCGCGACCTTGCCCTCTCGGGTCGTCGCCCACGTGTTGCAGCCGACGGGGCAGAGGCCGCACACCGTGGGGACGTTCTGGATCTCCCAGGGGCGGGCGCGGAAGCGGTAGGTGGTCGAGGTGAGCGCGCCGACCGGGCAGAGCTCGAGCACATTGCCGGAGAAATGCGCCCGATAGGGCTCGTCCTCGAAGGTGGCGATGATGGAGGCGGCGCCGCGGCTCACGGCGACGAGCTGGCCGTCCTCGGAGACGGTCTCGGAGAAGCGCGTGCAGCGGTAGCAGAGGATGCAGCGCTCGCGGTCGAGCGCGATCAGCGGCGACACGGGGATGGGCTTGTCGAACGTGCGCTTGCGGGAAGCGCATGCGGGTCGAACCCGGGCCCCAGCGGAAGGTGAGGTCCTGGAGGGGGCATTCGCCGCCCTTGTCGCAGTCGGGGCAGTCGAGCGGGTGGTTGAGCAGGATGAACTCGAGGACGGCGTTCTGGCCGTCGGCCGCTTGGGAGCTGGTCTGCGCGGTCGAGAGGACGAGGCCGTCCTGGGCCGTCATCGTGCAGGCGGCCTGGAGCTTGGGCATGCCTTCGACCTCGCAGAGGCACATGCGGCAGGCGCCGACGGGAGCGCCGAGGCGCGGCTCGTAGCAGAAGACAGGGATCTCGATCCCCGCCTCGAGGGCAGTCTCGACCATCCCCTGGCCCTTCGGGACCTGGATCTCCCGGCCGTCGATGGTGACGGTGACGAGCTCGGGCGCGCTCACCGGCACGGTTCCTTCGCGATCCGCGCGCCACGGGTGAGTCGGGCGGCGGTACGCTCGAAGCGGGTGGTGGTCTGGGGTGGCCCCGCGGGCCGTGTCCGCCGGAGTCCCCTCACGCCGGAACCTCGATTTCCGCGCGAATCCGTGCGTGGTGCTGGTCGACCGGCGCCAGCACATGCTCGAGCGTCGACTCGCCGTGGAATGGGCAGCCGCCCTCGTCGATGTGCCGCTGGAACTCGCCGCGGAACTTGGCCACGTAGCTCGCCACCGGCATCGCGGCGGCGTCGCCCAGCGGGCACAGGCAGTGGCCGAGGATCCGGTCGCACACGTCGAGCAGGAGGTCGAGCTCGCCTTGGGAGGCCTCGCCCTCCTCGATCTTCCGCAGGATCGAGACCATCCAGCGCGTGCCCTCGCGGCACGGCGTGCACTTCCCGCACGACTCATGCATGTAGAACTGGGCGACCCGCAGGCCGAGCTGCACCATGCAGCAGCGCTCGTCCATGACGATCACCGCGCCGGAGCCGAGCATCGTCCCCGCCTTCGCCATCGAATCGAAGTCGAGCGGCGTGTCCACCTCGTCGGCGGTCAGCACCGGCACCGACGAGCCGCCCGGGATGATCGCCTTGAGCTCGTGCCCGTCCGGGATTCCGCCGCCGATGTCGTAGACGAGCTCGCGCAGGCTCGTGCCCAGCTCGACCTCGTAGTTGCCGCCGTTGGCACGACGTTGCCGGAGAGCGAGAAGACACGCGTTCCCCGCGAGTGCTCGACGCCGAGCTTCGCGTACTGCTTGCCGCCGATCTCGAGGATCTTCGGCACCGTCGCGAGCGTCTCGACATTGTTGATGAGCGTCGGCGACGCATAGACGCCCGAGATGGCCGGGAACGGGAGGCTTCGAGCGAGGCTGACCACGCTTGCCCTCGAGGGACTCGAGCAGGCCCGTTTCCTCCCCGCAGATGTATGCGCCGGCGCCGCGATGGACGATCACGGTGAGGTCCCAGCCCGATCCCAGCACGTTGGGGCCGACGAGCCCGGCACGGCGGGCCTCCTCGAGCGCGTCGCGCAGGATCTCGAACTCGGTCAGGTACTCGCCCCGGATGTAGATGAAGGCCGTGTTCGCACCGATCGACGCGCGAGGCGATGACGACTCCCTCGATGAACATATGCGGGAGCCGCGCGATGATCTCGCGGTCCTTGAACGTGCCCGGCTCCGACTCGTCGGCGTTGGAGACGAGGTAGATCGGTCTCGAGCTCTCGCTCGGCTTCGGGAGGAAGCTCGCCTTGCGCCCCATAGGGAAGCCAGCGCCGCCACGGCCGCGCACGTCCGCGGCGAGCAGCTCGTCGAGGACGGCCGATGGCTCCATCTTCAGCGACCTTCTTGAGCGACTTGTAGCCGCCGACCTTCTCGTACTCGGCGAGCCGCGTCAGGTCCCGTCCCTCCGTGTCGGCAAAGAGGAGCTTCGTCTTCGCCTTCTTACTTGAGCGCCATTGCGGAGCTCCTCGATGATCGCCGGGACGTCCTCGGGACGCACGGGCTCGCGGTAGCGGTGGTCGACGGCGACGACGGTGCCCCAGCCGCAGCCTCCTGCGCACTCGATCGTGCGCAGCGTGAACTCGCCGTCCTCGCTCGTCTCACCGGCGTGGACGCCGAGCTCGCTCTCGAAAGCCTCGAGCACCTGCTGGGCCCCGACGAGTGCGCACGAGATGTTGGTGCAGACCTCGATCATGTGCCGACCTACGGGCTCGAGGTGGAACATGTCGTAGAAGCTCGCGACCGCCTTGCAGTACGCGGGCGTGAGGTCGAGCGCGTCGGCGACCTCGCGGAAGGCGTCCGGGGGGAGCCAGCCGTAGCGTTCCTGCGCGAGCCGAAGCGCGGGCATAACGGCCGAGCGCCGCTGCGGGTACTGCGCCGCGATCGCCTGGATCTCGTCGTAGAGGGCGGTCGACATCAGCGGTCGCAGTCCCCCATGACCGTGTCGAGCGAGCCGAGGATCGCGATCAGGTCTGCGACGAGTGAGCCGGCGACGGTGGTCGCGGTTGCCTCGAGGGCCACGAACGAGGGGGCGCGAAACTTCACGCGCCACGGCTTCGAGCCTCCGTCGGAGACCACGTAACAGCCAAGCTCGCCGCGCGCCGACTCGACGGCCACATACACCTCTCCCGCCGGGACGCGGTAGCCCTCGGTCACGAGCTTGAAGTGGTGGATCAGGCTCTCCATCGAGGTGTGCAGCTCGTGGCGCGGCGGCAGGACGATCTTGCGGTCGTCCACGATCCACGGCCCCTCGGGCATGCCGTCGAGACACTGCTGGACGATGCGCGTCGATTGGCGCATCTCGTCCATGCGCACCTTGTAGCGGTCGTAGACGTCGCCGCCCGTGTAGACGGGGACGTCGAAGTCCACCTGGTCGTAGGCGAGGTAAGGCTGTGTCTTACGCAGGTCCCAGTCGACTCCCGAGGCACGGAGCACCGGGCCCGACTGCCCGAGCGCGATCGCGTCCTCGGCGGAGAGGAGGCCGATGCCCTTCGTCCGCTCGAGCCAGATCGCCTGCCGGTCAAGGAGCGCCTCGTACTCGTCGACCCGACCCGGGAACATGTCGGCGAACTTGCGGCACTCGGTGAAGAAGCCGGGCGGGATGTCCTCCGCGAGCCCGCCGGCCTGGAAGTAGCGCGTGTGCATGCGCACGCCGGTGACCAACTCGAAGAGGTCGAGGACGGCGTCGCGCTCGCGGAAGCAGTACCAGAGGAGCGAGATCGCGCCGAGCTCGAGAGCGCCCGTGCCGAGCCAGATGAGATGGGAATGGATGCGCGAGAGCTCGCAGAGGAGCGTTCGCATCCAGGTCGCCTTCGGCGGCGGCTCGACGTCGAGCAGCTTCTCGATGGCGAGGACGAAGACGAGCTCGTTGATCTGGAAGGAGAGGTAGTCGATCCGCTCCGGGTAGGTGATCGCCTTCCACCACGTCTTCTGCTCCATGTTCTTCTCGAAGCCGGTGTGGAGATAGCCGATCACGGCCTCGACGCCCTCGACACGCTCGCCGCTCAGCTCGACGATGAGCCGGAGGACGCCGTGCGTGGACGGGTGGTTCGGCCCGAAGTTGACCTCGAGGATGTCGCCCTCCTCACGAAGGGCCGGGTCGACCTTGAGAACGGACGGGATCGGGCTCGGGATCCGTGTGCCCGAGTAGATCGGCGCCCGCCTGCGCTCCGCGATTGCCATCAGTGCCCCTTCCAGTGATGCTGGGCGCGTATTGCTGGGTGGGGCACTTACTCGGCTCCCGAGAACCGCACCGGCTCGCCGCCGATCGGGTAGTCCTTGCGCAGGGGGTGCCCTTGCCAATCCTCGTCCATGAGGATCCGCTTCAGGTTCGGGTGGCCCTCGAAGGCGATGCCCATGAGGTCGTAGGCCTCGCGCTCGTGCCAGTCCGCGGTCGGCCAGACGGAGACGACGCTCGGCACCGGCTCGCCGTCGTCGCACCAGATCTGCAGGCGGACCCGCGGCGCCTCGCGCGCGCGGGAAACCACGGCGAGGAGCTGGTAGGAGACGGAGAAGCGCTTCGCCTTCGGCTCAGGCTTCCTGGCGAGGCCCCAGGAGCCGGGAAGGTTGATGTCGCGGCCGTCCGAGTGACCCCAGTAGCCGGCCACGGTGCGCTCGTTCCAGCCGAGGTAGTCGGCTGCCGCGATGTCGGAGAGGAAGTTGAAGCCGCGCTCGTCGCGCAGGTAGCGCGCGGCGTCGAGCAGCCGGGCGGTCTCGACGACGACCGTCGTCTCCCCCCGGTTCTCGCTCACGGACGCGAACCCCGGAACGTCCGAGTACGTCAAGAGGCGACTCCGCGGATCTCGTACGCGGGCGGAACCCCGGCGAAAATGTTCTCCTGCAGCCTGACGATGCCCTCGAGGAGCGCCTCGGGGCGGGGCGGGCAACCGGGCACATGCACGTCGACGGGGACGACCTTGTCCACCCCCTGCAGCACGGCGTAGTTGGCGAACATGCCGCCCGAGCTCGCGCAGGCGCCCATGGCGATCACCCACTTTGGCTCGAGCATCTGGTCGTAGATCTGGCGCAGCGGCGCGGCCATCTTGTGGGAGACGCGGCCGGAGACGATCATGAGGTCTGCCTGGCGGGGCGACGAGCGGAACACCTCGGCGCCGAAGCGCGCGACGTCGTAGCGCGAGCCGACGATCGCGATCATCTCCATGGCGCAACATGCGAGCCCGAAGGTGTCCGGCCAGATGGAATGCCCCTGCGCCCACGCGACGGCCTTCCCGACGGTGGTGAGCCCGAGCTTGCTCTCGAGATCGCCGAGCTCCTGCTCGAAGACGCCAGGGCCCTTGCGCCGCATGAGCGTGCGCTCCGTGTGGAGCCCGTAGTCGGCGAGGCGCTTCTTGCGTTCTACGTCCGCCATTCGAGCGCTCCCTTCTTCCAGACGTAGACGTATGCGATCGCGAGGATCGCGATGAAGAAGCCGAACTCCGCGAGCGCGAACGCGCCCAGGGCGTTCAGCCAGAGGGCGACCGGATAGAGAAAGACGATCTCGATGTCGAAGACGATGAAGAGCATCGCCGTGAGGTAGAAGCTGATCGTGAAGCGCTGCTGCTTCGGCGGCCCGGTCGAGACTCCCGACTCGAAGGGGATGACGAGTGCGCGGGCGCGCGGCCCTCTCGGACGGGTGGCGAGCAGGAACGAGAACACGATCAGCGACGTCGGGATCGCCAAGGCGAAGAAGCCGTAGACGAGGAAGGGAAACCAGTCGTCCAGGGCGGCCAGCGGCACGCCCGCATACTAACCGCCTTCGCCGGGTCAAGACCTTGTCACGAACCACGCTTGCTTTCGTGCTTTTTCAGCAGGTTCCGTGTCACAAGGTCGGGGGCCTCGATGACCGTGGAACCCGTTGGTACACTGAGATTCGATGGTCACCGTCACGGAGTCCGCAGCGTCGAAGATCCGCGCCCTCATGGCCGAGGAGTCCGAGGGGGAGGTGTCCGTCCTCAGGATCGCGATCCAGGGGGGCGGCTGCTCGGGCTTCCAGTACGCGCTCGGCTTCGACCGCGGGCCGCAGGACGGGGACAACGAGATCGAGATGAACGGAGTCCGCGTCGTCATCGACCCGTTCAGCGCTCCGTATCTCGCCGGCGCGGAGATCGACTACGTCGACGCGCTCATGGGCGCCGGGTTCGCCATCAACAACCCGAACGTGCAGGCTGCGTGCGGGTGCGGCTCCTCCTTCCAGGCGAAGGAGGGCGTGGCCGAGGGCGAGCCTGCCTCCACGCATGCCGGCGGCGGTTGCGGATCAGGCTGCTCGCACTAGCGACCACCTGAGGCGGGTAGCATCGAGGCGCGCGTGAGCGAAGGCGTCTGCGACATCACCATCATCGGCGCGGGCCCGGTCGGCCTCGCTGCCGCGTACTACGCCGGGCACCGCGATGCGAGCGTGCGCATCGTCGAGAGCCTCGGCCAGATCGGTGGTCAAGTCGCTGCTGTCTATCCCGAGAAGCACGTCTACGACGTCGCCGGGCACCCGAAGATCCAGGGCCAGGCGCTCGTCGACCTCTGCGTCGAGCAGGGGCTTCAGTTCGGCGCCGACGTCCATCTCGACGAGGAGGTCGCAGACCTTACGCGCGTGTCCGAGAACGGCGAAGAGGTGTTCGCGCTGACGACGAAGTCAGGCGCGCAGTTCCTCTCCCGTGCGCTCATCGTGACCGCCGGCCACGGCGCCTTCGAGCCGCGCAAGCTCGAGCTCGAGGGCCTCGACGACTGGGAGGGCCGCGGCCTCCATTACTTCGTGAACCGCAAGGACGTCTTCAAGGGCAAGAGCTGCGTCATCGTCGGTGGCGGCGACTCCGCGCTCGACTGGACGCTCGGGCTCCAGGACACCGCCGATCTCCCGATCACGCTTATCCATCGCCGCGACCGCTTCCGTGCGCTCGAGACCTCCGTCAACGAGGCGCGCCGGCTCGAGGGCGAAGGCGGTGTCCGCATCTGCGCGCCGGCCGAGCTGCGCCGGATCCGCGGCGACGGCTCGATCCAGGCCGTGACCGTCGAGGACACTGCGAGCGGCGAGACCTTCGAGCTCGACTGCGACGCGCTCATCCTCCTGCTCGGCTTTCACTCCCACCTCGGCTCGATCGCCGAGTGGGGCCTCGAGCTCCACGGCAAGCGCCAGATCCTCGTCGATCCGATGACGATGGACACCTCGATCCCGGGTGTCTACGCTGCGGGCGACGTCGCCGGCTACGAGGGCAAGATCACACTCATAAGCATCGGGTTCGGCGAGGCCGCGATCGCGGCGAACAACGCCATCGCCCGCATCCGCGGCGAGAAGGTCCAGCCGAAGTACAGCACCGACTAGCCTCGCTTCGCTCGGCGCCTCGCGAGCCCGGCAAAGCCGGCCTCGGGCGAGGCTGACGGCTGGCCGCAGGATCCGGCGCTCGCGGCCCCTCGCCGTCCCTCGGCGTACTGTCTCGAGCCCGCTCGCTTGGCTCCTTTCCCAGTGCCGCCGCGGCGAACCGAGGAGACGGACTCCCCGTTCGGGGGAGATCGGAGGTCACGCGGCTTCCGAAGAAAGCCGTATGAGCGAGAAGCACGCAGTCGAGTGCCTCCGGTGCGGCACGTTCAGGACTATCGAGCGCGAGCGCACGCAGGGCCTCGACCCCGGCGAGTGCGCGAAGTGCGGCTACCTCGGCTGGGCGCTCGTCGCCGACCTCTCGGAGCCCGTTCGCAAGACCCTTCGCGAGCGCCCGCCCGAGCTGCGGTTCCGGCGGCTCCGCGCCGTCTAGACTCCAGGCGTGGCCACCACGCCGAAGGAGCTCTGGGGCACGGAGACCCGCAAGGCCGTCGAGAACTTCCCCGTTTCGGGTGAGCCGATTCCGGTCTCCGTCGCGCGCTGGCTCGGGCGGATCAAGGCTGCGGCCGCCCGGGTGAACGCCGACCTCGGCCTCCTCGACGCCGACAAGGCGGAGCGAATCGCGAAGGCGGCCGACCGCGTCGCCGCGGGCGAGTTCGACGACCAGTTCCCGATCGACGTCTTCCAGACGGGCTCCGGAACGTCTTCGAACATGAACGCGAACGAGGTGATCGCGGCTCTCGCGGGCGACGACGTCCACGCGAACGACGACGTGAACATGGGCCAGTCCTCAAACGACGTCTTCCCCTCTGCGGTGCACCTGGCGGCCCTCGACGACATCGCCCATACGCTCCTGCCCGCGCTCGAGCGCCTGTCCGACTCGCTCGAGATGAAGGCGCGCGAGTTGGACGACGTCGTGAAGTCCGGCCGCACGCATCTCATGGACGCGGTGCCGGTCACGCTCGGCCAGGAGTTCGGCGGCTACGCCGCGCAGGTGCGCCAGGGGCGCGCGCGGATCGAGGCCACCCTCGACCGTCTCGGGCAGATTCCCCTCGGCGGGACGGCGACGGGGACGGGTCTGAACACCCATCCCGAGTTCGCAGCCCGTGTGCGCGACCTCCTCGGCGAGCTGACCGGTCTCGCCATCTCTGCCCCTGCCGATCCGTTCGAGTCGCAGGCGGCACGCGATGCGCTGGTCGAGGTCTCCGGCGCCCTGAAGACGGTCGCCGTCTCGTTGACGAAGATCGCGAACGACATTCGCCTGATGGGCTCGGGCCCGCGCGCCGGCCTCGCGGAGATCGCGCTGCCGGAGCTGCAGAAAGGGAGCTCGATTATGCCCGGCAAGGTCAACCCGGTCATCCCGGAGGTCGTGACGCAGGTTTCCGCCCAGGTGATCGGGAACGACGCCGCGATCACGGTCGGCGGCATGCAGGGTCACTTCGAGCTGAACGTCTTCGTCCCGCTCCTGGCCCGGAACCTGCTCCAGTCGATCAACCTCCTTGCGAGCGCCTCGCGGCTCTTCGCCGAGAAGTGCGTGGACGGAATCGTGGCGAACAGGGAGACGTGCGAGCGCTACGCGGAGCTCACCCTCTCGGCCGCGACCGCCCTCAATCCGTACATCGGCTACGACAAGGCGAGCGAGATCGTCAAGGAGGCGGCAGCCTCGGGCCGCTCGCTGCGCGACGTGGCGAGGGACGCGGGCGTCGCCGAGGACGTATTGGACAAGGCGCTCGACTACCGCGCCATGGCGAAGCCACACGGCACTCCTGACTCCGTCTCCCGGCGGGCCGCGCGGCTCAGAACGGCCGGGACCCGCAAGTAACACTGTGTTACTTGGTGAATTGCGAGTGTCACTCGTGAGCGATGCGTATCGGTGGAAACCCCACGTGGTTTGCGTTGCTGGCCGGAGGCCTTGACAGGAGGCTCGGGGCGTGACTTCATGCCGAGCCGGAAACCGCAGTTTCCGACCGGACTCCGGGAACGGGAAAGGGGAGGGCTCACATGCTCCGCAGGCGTAACGTTGGCCGCGCATCGCTCGCGGTCGTCTTCTTGGCAGCAATTCTTCTCGTCGCGGCAGGCACTCCCGGCGCGGCGCCGAACTCGCAGCGCGCCGCGCGCCCGCAGGCCGTCCAACCAAGTCCGACGCCGCGAGGGCGAAGCTCGACAAGCACCTGCGGCGGCTCGTCTCGACGCGCTCGAACAAGCGCGTCTTCGTTTTCGCCACGGTGAAGGGGAACCCCGACGCCGTGCTCGCGCAGCTCGACCAGGCGCATGCGGCCCGTCTCCCCGGCAACCGCGGTGCTCTCGTCGTCGGCTCGACGCGTGTCCAGCAGCTGACGAAGCTCGCCGGCTCGCAGCGGGTGGTCTCGGTTCGGCTCGTGCAGCTCAAGCAGACTGCGAGCCCGCCCGGAATCCCGGATCCGGGCCTGAACAAGACTCCCTCGAACTCCTCGCTGCAGTCGCTCCTGAACAACCTGCGGCTTCAGGAGGTCCCCTTCGACAAGGCGCCGCCCCTCAAGGGATCGAACTTCGAGGCGCTCAAAAACCTCAACCTCCTCGATGCCAAGACCCACAAGTTCGCCCAGGCGTGGCAGGCCGGCTACACCGGCCAGGGCGAGGTCGGCTCCGTCCTCGACGGCGGAACCGACTGGGGCCATCCCGACCTGATCGGGACCTGGGCGGTCGGGGCCAACGGCTGGCCGCGCGCCTTCGACCCGTTCGGCACGCTGGCCTGGCTCGCGGCTCCCGACCTCGTCGACCAGGGCCTCACGTGGTACACGCCGACGACGCCCGAGTCGACGTTCACGCAGAACGCCCAGGACGCGAAGAACGGCCTCTACCGCGTGAGCTTCGCCACGCGGATCGGCCCGTCACGCAACTTCAACGCGCCCGACGGGTTCCGCACCCACTCCTACACCTTCCCGAAGTCCTGGACGAAGTCGGGAACGGTCATGATGGGCAGCCATCCTGACGACCACCTGCTCCAGCTCTTCACGGAGCGGCCGGCGTTCATCGTCACCGACCCGCACACGGCCGGCGTCTACGACACCGTCTACGTCGATCTCGACGACGACTACCAGTTCGCCGACGAGAAGCCGGTGACGCGGGACTCGCCGGTCGTCGTACCGCGACATGAACGGGGACGGCTACACCGACATCTCGGGCGGTCTCCTCTACTACATCTCCGACGGCACGACGCCGATCCCGGGCGGCCTCACCGCGTTCGGGCTCGTCATCAGGCCCGCGCCGGGCGCGATGCTCGCCTGGACGGGCGACTACGACCCGGCGATCGAAGGCCACGGCACGCTCACGGCCTCGAACGTCGTCGGTCAGGGGGTCATCAACGGCAACGCGCCGACGTTCTCGGACGTGCCGGGGGGCGAAATATCCCGGCGCCGTTATCGGCGGCGCGCCCGGCGCAAAGCTCGCTCCGATGGGCGACATCTACTTCTCCTTCGACTTCTCGACCCAGTTCGCCTACTACCTCACGAACCAGGCCGGGATCAACGTGACGACGAACTCCTACGGCAACTCGGCCGCCGACAACGACGGCTACGACGCGGCCAGCGAGGAGGCGTCGATCATCCACACGATCTTCGGTGGGAGGACGACCGCGGTCTACTCTACGGGCAACGGGGCTCCGGGCTTCGGCACGGTCACGCCTCCGTCGCCGTTCACCGGCATGAAGGTCGGCGCGTCGACGCAGTTCGGCGGCACCGGCTGGGACTCGATCGCCCGTGCCAGCCAGATCACGGACAACGACGTGATGGTCTGGTCGAACCGCGGGCCGGGCGCGACCGGATCGACGGGCGTAGACGTCGTCGCCGACGGCGCGTTCTCGGCCGGCGACCTGACGTTGAACTCGAGCCTCAACGGCCGCAACGCGTGGGAGACGTGGGGCGGGACAAGCCGCTCGGCGCCCGTCGCAGGCGCGGCGGCGCTGCTCGTCTACGACGCCTACAAGCAGGCCCACGGCGGCAGCGTGCCGGCGGGCTTCGAGTTCAAGGCGAAGGAGATCCTCAAGTCGTCCGCCCAGGACCTCGGCTACGAGCCGTGGGAGCAGGGCTCCGGCTCCGTCGACGCCGGCCGCGCGGTGCAGAGGCCGCGTCCGGCGAGCTCCGTCTCGCCCGACGAGTGGCGGGTCGGCGACTACCAAGGAAACGAGTACCCGGTCGTTCACCGAACATCATCGCCCCGGGCGGTAGCGACTCGCAGACGTTCACGATCAACGGCGGCGGGACGTACTCGGTCTCCGACCGCTACCTGCAGAAGACGGACACCGCGACGCTCAACTTCACGAGCTCGCGCGTGAACAAGGAAAGCGTCTTCAATTTCAACGCCCCTGACTACCTGATCGACGTCTCCAATCTGGTGCGCGCGCACCCGAACGCGGACGTCATGGTCGTCCGGGCGAACTTCCCGTACAGCCAGTTCGACCGCAACGGAGACTATTCCGAAGACCAGGCGTGGCGTCTTCTCACCTACAACTGGACCGACTGTCAACGGAGACGGGAAGCTCTGGAAGGACTATGACGCGCGACGGTGCGGTCGACCACGTCGACACCGCGCACGTCTCGAACGTCGACGACAACAAGGACCTGAACTTCGCCGCCTCCGAGATGGAGAAGGGCGAGTACATCCGCTTCATGTACCACCGTCCCGGCTCGACCGACTCTGCAGTCCTGGGTTCGCGACCCGGCCGGCCGGATGGCCGACGGCCTCTTCCTCGGCCTCCAGCACGCCGTGCACTCATCGGCGATCCCGACCACGAGCTTCAAGATCCAGATCGACTTCTACGAGAACGTCGACTGGCCGTGGGTCTCGGCGCCGGCGAGCGCGTCGGGCAGCTTCAGCGCCTCGGTGAACGTCCCCGCCGGCACCCCGCCGGAATGTACGGCGGCGCCATCGTCGTCTCGAAGGACGGGCACGACTCAATCGTGCCGGTTTCCGTCACCGTCGCGCCGACGATCGCCCAGGACGGGAGCGGCAACATCACGGGCGGCCTCGAGTTCGGCGGCGCGGATGTCGGCAGCGGCCCAGTCCAACTCGCTCTACGACAACGGCTCGGTGTTCGGCGCGACCGACTGGACGTGGCGTGCCGAGTCCGGTGACTGGCGGTTCTTCTACTTCGACGTGCCGAGTGCCCCGCCAGCGGGGACTCTCTTCCTCGCCGACACGACCTGGGACGACGCGGCTCCGTATACCGACCTGGACACGCTCGATCTTCGGCCCGTCAGCGAACACCTACCAGCTCTTCGGCGGCTCGGAGCCGATCGGCGGTCCGTACATCCTGGACACCGTCGGCAAGAGCCAGAACGCGAACATCGGCGCCGGGATCTGGACGTTCAACACGGCGACCGGAGGAAACGAAGAGGTCGTCGCCGGCTCCGGCACAGAAGGGCCTGCACGCCGTCGTCCAGCACCAGGTGTAACTTCCAGGGCGACAAGTTCGACGTGCCGTTCGATACGAACCTGGGCTCGGCGAAGGTCGATCCTGCGAGCGTCACGCAGGCGACCTCGTCCGACTCAGGGAGCTTCGACGTCACGTTCTCCTCGACCGTGGATCTCACCGGGCTCAGGGCCGAGGGCTTCGGGCTCAGCCAGCCCGTCGTCTCGTCCGAGACGGCGCACCAGGACGACCCGAACAACCCGGCGACGGCCAGCGTGAAGAAGTCGTTCGTCGTCTCGCACGCCTCGCGGGCGACGTTCGACGTGAATCTGCCGGGCAACGACATCGACCTGTACGTGCTCAGAAACGGCCAGCTCGTCGGCTCATCGACGACGCGCGAGCGGTCACGAGACGGTGACGCTCATCCGTCCGCCGGACGGCACCTACGAGGTATGGGTGCACGGCTTCAGCGTGACCGGCGCGCCGGCGTTCCCGCTCACGTTCGACGCCCTGCAGGGCAACGACTTGACGGTGAGCGGCGTGCCTTCCGGAGCCGTCCCCGCCGGGACGCCAGTCACGATCCACGTCGACTACTCGAAGGCGATGACGTCGGGTCAGGACTACTTCGGTGAGTTGCTGCTCGGCCCGACGACAGCGCCCTCGGCGCTCAGCGTCCGGATCACGATCCACCGCAACTAAGGGCAGAGACAGCCTCAACGCGGGAAGGCCGCCTCCGGGCGGCCTTCCCCGTGCAGGAGACTCGGCGGGGCTACGGAACCTTGCGTACGTGGCGACGCTCACGAAGCCTCTCCTGCTGGCCGCGGCCGCCCTCGCGGCGTTCATCGTCCTCTATCCGGCCGCGCGGGACCGGCTCCCGTCGATCCATACTCTCGGCGCGCGCTCCTCGTCCACCGAAAGCGCGTCGCAGCTCTCGCCGGAGGAGTTCGACGCCGTCGGCACCGGCTTCACGCCCACGCGCCTGCGCTCGTTCGCGGGCGACCCCGCGAGCGAGACGAAAGCCTCCGTGGAGGGCGTCGACCTCGAGTGCTGGTACTACGGCATCGCAGGCGCCCGCGGCGCCTTCCAGATCTGCTTCGAGAACGGTCGCTTCTCGACGAAGACGCGCTTCGACCGCTCGGCGCTCAGTAGCTGACGGCGCCGCGGCCGGTCTCGGCCGCGTGACGCTGCTCGTCCGCGCGATACGACGAGCGGACGAGCGGGCCGGCGAAGACGGAGCCGAAGCCGAGCGCCTCGCCCTGCTCGCGGAACCAGCGGAACTCGTCCGGATGCACCCAGCGGTCGATCTTCGCGTGACGAGAGGACGGTTGCAGGTACTGTCCGATCGTGACCACGTCGACACCGTGCTCGCGGAGGTCGCGCAGGGTGTCGACGACCTCGCCGTTCGTCTCGCCCAGGCCGACGATGATTCCGGACTTCGTGAGCACGGGATAGTCGGCAAGCTCCTTCGCGCGGGCGAGGAGCCAGAGCGCTTTCTCGTAGGAGGCCTTCGCTCCGCGCATGCGCCGGTGGAGCCGGCGGACGGTCTCGATGTTGTGGTTGAAGACCTCGGGCCGGGCGGCGAGAACGGTGCGAAGCGCCTTCTCCTCGACGCCGAGGAAGTCGGGCGTGAGCACTTCGACCGATGCTTCGGGCAGCTTCTTCTTTAGGGCGCGGATCGTCGCCGCGTAGTGGCCGGCGCCGCGGTCGGGGACGTCGTCACGGTCGACGGAGGTCACGACGACGTGCTTGAGCCCCATCTGTGCCGCGGTCTGCGCGAGGCGGAGAGGCTCGAGCGGGTCCGGCGGATGCTCGGGCTTCCCGGAGTGCACGTAGCAGTAACGGCAGGCGCGGGTGCACGTGTCGCCGAGGATCTGGAACGTCGCCGTTCCGCGGCCCCAGCACTCGGCGATGTTGGGGCAGCGCGCCTCCTCGCAGATCGTGTGCAGGCTCTGCCCGTGGATGAGGTTCCGCACCTCGAAGTAGCGCGAGTCTGCGCTCGGCGCGCGTACCTTCATCCACTGGGGGCGGCGCGGCCGCTCTGCGACGGGCAAGGACGGCTCCATCTCTGTAAGTCTATGGACGATGGTGCCCGAAGCCCCGCTCGAGGACACCGGCGGCGGGTTCGCGCCCACCGGGGAGGGCTGGTTCGTCGTCAACGCCCGGGAGGCGCAGTGGTGCGATCGCGGCCCGCGCGGGCACGTCTGCAGGTTCGAGGGCGCCGGGGATCTCCAGTTCGAGCAACTTGGCATCCACATCTTCGTGCTCGGCCCGGGCGAGCCGATGTCCATGTACCACTGGGAAGCCGACCAGGAGGACTTCCTCGTCCTCTCGGGCGAGGCGCTCCTGATCGTGGAGGGCGAGGAGCGCCCGCTCCGGCGTGGGACTTCGTGCACACTCCCGCCCGGGTCGACCACATCATCGTCGGGGCGGGCAAGGGGAAATCGGTCATCGTGGCGGTCGGCGCGCGCTCGAGGTCCACGCGGAGGAGAACTGGGGCGGCTACCCCTCCATGAAGCAGCCGTCCGTCACGACGCGAGTGCCGAGCGCGAGACGACGGACCCGCAGGAGGCGTATGCCCGCTTCCCGGAGGCCCGGCGGATTCGATATCGAGGAAGGCTGGCTGCCGTGAGCGGGGTCGGCGAGGCGCCCTTCGCCGCAGCGAGCACGGCGGCAGTCGCGGACGGCGTCCGGATGGTATCGTACTGAACGCTCGCGACGCAGTCTGGGGCGAGTCCGACGACGATGGGCGTCTTCACGAGGCTCGGCGAAGGAGAGGCGTCGCGTTTCTCCCAGCTGGGCTTCAACATCGGCGTCCTCTGGCCGGGCCAGCCCGCGTGCATGTACCACCGTGAGCCGAACCAGGAGGACTTCCTCATCGTCTCCGGCGAGTGCGTGCTCCTCGTCGGGGGTCAGGAGCGGCAGCTCAAAACGTGGGACTTCTTCCACTGCCCGGCGGACACCGACCACGTCTTCGTCGCGACCGGCGAGGGCCCTGCGTGGCGATCGCCGTCGGGCTCGCGCGCGAGCCGCGACGTCGTCTATCCGGAGTCCGAGCTCGCGCAGCGTACGGCGCCGGGGTCGAGAAGGAGACCACCGAGCCCAAGGAGGCCTACGCCGGCATGGAAGTCCGCGATGTCGCCTACCAGGACGGCTGGCTGCCGGACCTCTAAGCCAAGTAACACAGTGTTACTTGGTTCTCTCTGGTTGCATCCCGTCATTCCTCTCTGACACCCGGGCGGGCACCTTGGGAGGATGCTGGAGTTCGCGCCGCGGGTCGACATTCGGCTCGTTGCTGCAGCCGAGCGCCTCGACAATCCCAGCACGCCAATCGCGGAAACGAACCGCCGGCTCGGTCTCGTGGCGGCCGAGCTCGGACTCGTTCGACCCAGCTACGAAGGGGTTCGCAGGATCGTTACGGCTTCTCGGCGCCGAGGCCGGCAAGCAACGACCGCCGAGGTTCTGCTCGAGATCGCATTCCGTTCGAGACCCCCGACCGCGCTACTCGACCACCTCACCGACACGCTCCCGCCACCTCCTTGAGACGGGGCCGAGAAAGCTTGTAACACTGTGTTACGAGGTGCTTGAGAGCTGGTGTGAACGGGCTGGGCCCAGAGGCCGGCGCCGTCTTCGGCGGGTAACTCCGAGAGCTCGAGCCCGAAGACCTCCTCGAGCGCTTCGGCTGCTCGCGGGTCGCACCTCGTCAACGCTGACCTGCCGGCCGAGCTCGCGCGCAAGGGTCGTGAACGCGGCATCCTCGAGGCCGCAGGCCGTGATCCAGTCGGTGAACGGAGCGGGGTCGAGGTCGACGTTCAGGGCGTAGCCGTGCGTCGTCACCCAGCGGGAGATGTGTACGCCGATGGAGCAGAGCTTCCGCGGCGGGCGCTCGAGCCAGACGCCGGTCAGCCCCTCGATCCTCGTCGCCTCGACGCCGAAGGCAGCTGCCGTTCTGATGACGGCCTCCTCCAGGTCGCGGCAGTAGCGCTTCACGTCCCGGCCGTGCCGGTTGAGGTCGAGGATCGGGTAACAGACGAGCTGGCCGGGCGCGTGAAAGGTGGACTTGCCGCCCCGATCGGTCTCCACGACCTCGAGCGTCGGCGTGCTCGGGCACATGCAGCTCCTCCTCTTCCGTGCGCCGGCCGAGCGTGACGACGGGCGGGTGCTCGAGCATGATCGACGGTGTCGGGGATCGCGCCCTGCGAGACGGCGCGCGGCGAGTGAGCTCTGGAGATCCCACGCCTCCAGGTACGGCGTGAGGCCGAGGTTCAGGAGGTAGCCCGGCTGGGGCAAGCTACTCGCCGGACTCGTCCCAGGACTGCAGACGCTCGCGCAGGTCGCGGAGGAAGCGGCCCGCGAGGGCGCCGTCCACGAGCCGGTGGTCGTACGTGAGCGTGAGGTTCATCATCGAGCGGATCGCGATCGCGTCCTGGCCGTCCTCGTCCTCGACGACCCACGGCCGCTTGACGACGGCGTAGGTGCCGAGGATCGCGGCCTGCGGCTGGCTGATCACGGGCGTGCCGTGGAAGGTGCCGTAGCCGCCGGGGTTCGTGATCGTGAACGTGCCGCCCTGGACGTCGTCCGGGAGGAGCTGCTTCGACCGCGCGCGCTCGGCGATGTCCGCGATCGCCTTCGCCATCCCGAGGATGTTCAGCGTCTCCGCGTGCTTGACGACGGGGACGATTAGGCCCTTGCCGTCCGCGAGCTCGACGGCGAAGCCGAGGTTGACGTAGTTCCGCGTGACGATGGAGTCGCTGCGGATCTCGCCGTTGACCCAGGGATAGTCCTTGAGGTTGTCGACGACCGCGCGCGCGATGAAGGCGAGATAGGTCGGATTGACGCCGTAGGAGGCGGCCCACTCCTTCTTGAGCTTCTGCCGGAGGGCGGCGATCCGGGTCATGTCGACCTCGATCGCGCTCGTCACGTGCGCCGCGGTGTCGAGCGAGCGGCGCATGTGCTCGGCGATGCCCTTGCGCATGGCGCTCATCGGCTCGAGTGTCTCGCCCTCCGCGGCCTCAGCCGGCGCGGTGGGAGCCTGTGGAGCTGAGCGGGGCTGGAGCGGGTGCCTCGGCCTGCGGCTGCGGAGCGGCGGGCGGCGCCTCGGGTGGTGCCGTCCGGGCCGGCGCCTGAGCCGCCTGGCCGGACTCGATGTACCCGAGGATGTCCTTCTTCGTCACGCGGCCCCCGCGGCCGGTGCCTTCGACGCTCGAGACGTCCACGTTGTGCTCGGCCGCGATCCGGGCCACCACGGGAGAGACGAACCTGCCCTCCCGCCGTCCGTTGCCCTCCTCGGCGGCCGCCGCCGGAGTAGGCGCGGGCGCAGGTGCCGGCTCGGGCGCGGCGGTTGGCTCGGGCGCCAGATGCGGTGCCTCGTCCGCCGCAGGCTCCGGGCGGCTCCTCGCGCTCGACCGGGGCGCCTTCCGGCGCGATCAGCGCGATCTTCGTCCCCACGGCGACGGTCTCGCCCTCCTGGACGAGGATCTGCTGGAGGACGCCGCTCGCGGGGCTCGGAACCTCGGTGTCGACCTTGTCCGTGGAGATCTCCACGAGCGACTCGTCCGCGGAGATCGGGTCGCCCTCGGACTTGAGCCACTTCGTGATCGTCCCCTCCGACACGGAGACGCCCATCTGCGGCATCACGACGTCGATTGCGATTCCGGTTGCCATCGGCTCCCTAGTACTCCGCCAGCTCCCTCAGGCCTGCGAGGACGTCTTCGACCTGCGGGATGAAAGCCTTCTCGAGCGGGGGCGCGAACGGAACCGGCGTGTCCGGCGCGGCGATGCGGCTCACGGGCGCGTCGAGGCTCTCGAACCCTTCCTCGGCGATCGTCGCGGCGATCTCGGCGCCGAAGCCGCCCGTATGCGTGTCCTCGTGGAGGACGAGCGCCTTCGAGGTCTTCTCGACCGAGCGCAGCACGGCCTCCTTGTCCCACGGCGAGAGCGTTCGCAGGTCGACGATCTCGACGGAGAGGCCCTCGCCTTCGAGCTTCTCGGCCGCCTCGCCGGCGGTGTAGACCATCGCACCCCACGTGATCAGAGAGATGTCGTCCCCCTCGCGGTGGACGCGGGCCTCGCCGAAGGGGATCGTGTAGCGCTCTTCCGGCACCTCGTCCTTGATGCGGCGGTAGAGGTGCTTGTGCTCGAAGTAGAGGACGGGGTTGGGATCCTGGATGGCCTCGATGAGAAGCCCTTTCGCGTCGGCCGGGGTCGCGGGGCAGACGACCTTCAGCCCGGCGATGTGCGCGAAGCTCGACTCCGGGTTCTGCGAGTGGAATGGGCCACCCGAGAAGCCGCCGCCGGACGGGAGGCGAACGGTGATCGGCACCGGTGTGCCCGCGCGGTAGAACTGCTTGGAGGCGACGGTGACGAGGTGGTCCCACGCGCACGAGATGAAGTCGGCGAACTGCATCTCCGCGACGGGGCGCATGCCCATCATCGCCGCGCCGGTGCAGCCGCCGACGATCGCCGTCTCGGAGAGCGGCGCGTCGATCACGCGCCAGGGCCCGAACTCTTCCTGGAACCCCTGCGTAACCTTGAAGGCGCCGCCGTAGACGCCGACGTCCTCGCCGATGACGAAGACGCGCTTGTCGCGGTGCATCTCGGTGCGGAGCGCATCCGAGATCGCGTGGAGGTAGGTCATCACTGCCATGGCGTGACTACTTGTGGTGTGGCGTGTCGAGGTCTTCTTGCGTGGCGTAGACGCCTTCGCGGACCGTGTCCGGGTCCGGCTGCGGGCTGTCCTCCGCGCGCTGCACGGCCTCGCCCAGGAGCTTCTTCACGTGGCTGCGGATCTCTTCCTCCTCCTCGTTCGTGAACTCGGCGTTCTGGCGCAGCCAGGTGCGATAGCGCTCGAGCGGGTCGCGCTTGGCCCACTCCTCGAACAGCTCCTTGGGGACATAGGACGCGTCGTCGTGGACTGCGTGGCCCTCCATCCGGAGCGTGAGGCACTCGATCAGCGTCGGGCCGTCACCCTCGCGCGCCTTCTCGATCGCCGCCTTCGCTTCGCGGTAGACGGCGAGGACATCGGTGCCGTCGACGACGACGCCGTCGAATCCGTACGCCTTCGCGCGGTCGGCGAGGTGCTCACAGGCGTACTCGAGATGTGTCGGAGTGGAGTAGGCCCACTGGTTGTTGTCGCAGATGAATACCACGGGCAGGCGGCGGACTCCGGCGAAGTTCATCCCTTCGTGCGTGTCGCCGCGCGCGGACGCACCCTCCCCGAACCATGTGAGGGCGACGCGCTTCTCCTCGCGGATGCGGAAGGCGAGCGCGCAGCCGACCGCGACCGGGAGCATCGCCGGCAGGTGGCTGACCATGGCGATGAGCCCGAGCCGGTCGTCCGCCATGTGGACGTTTCCGTCCTTGCCCCTCGTCGGCCCGTCTGTGCGGCCCATGAACTGGGCGAAGATGCGCCAAGGCTCGACTCCGCGGACGATGTGAACGCCCATGTCGCGGTGGAGCGGCGTGCCGACGTCGTCCGGTCCCATCGCTGTGCCCACGCCCACTGAGGCGGCTTCGTTTCCGCGCCCGGTATAGAAGCTTCCGGGGATCTTCCCCTGCTTGTAGAGGATGTGGCCGCGCTCCTCGATCCCGCGGGTGAGGAACATGTTGCGGTAGATGCCGAGCAGGTCCTCGCGGTCGAGGCCCGCCTCCTTGATCTCCGTGAGAGAGCCGACTGGCTCTGCTTCCCTGGCAACGGCCATGCCGGATCGAACTGTAGCCGTTCTACTAGGGTTCGAAAGCATGGGCAAGGCCTCCGACTGGCTCCGCGAGGAGCGGCGCAAGACCCTCGGCGACTGGGTCGCCTTCTGCCTCGCCTGCGGACACGCGCAGCGCTACTTCGAGGAACTGGGAGGCGGAGCTCCCGCCGCGTGCCCCGCCTGCGGGGGCGAGATGCGCTCGCTCTGTCCGGAATGCGGCGCGCGCTTCTCGTCCGTCTTCGCGGTGGAGTGCGAGGCGTGTGGCTCCGCCCTCCGTCCCGCCGAGGCGTTCGGCGAGCCCGATCCGAAACCCCGGCCGCTAGTAACACGAGGTGTTACTTGGCGTCTTTGGAGACGATCTTGCGCGCCTTACGTACCGACGATCTCCGAGAAGCGGATGAGCGTGACGATGTCCTCTTCCGTCACGTCTCGGTTGTAGAGGTGGCCGAGGAAGCTCGCGATGTCCTCCGGCCGGCGGATCTCCGGGTTGTCGTGCTCGATCTCGCGCGGGGAGAGCTCCATCAGCCGCTTGACCTCGACCTTGTCGATGACGGCGTCGAAGATCTTCTCGCGCGGCCCGTAGCGCTGGCCCGACGAGCACCTGGACGACCATGCCCTTCTTGTACTTGCCGGACTTGTCGCCGAGCCGGATGGTCGCGGTCTTGCGCCGGCTGCGAAGCTGGTCGGCGACGATGGGCGAGTAGAAGTTGAGGGCGTACATGGCGCTGGGGTCGATCGGCACGAGGGCCGCCGCATCATAAGGCCCGCTCGGCGATCAGTTGAAGAGCTCTCGCCGCCATCTTGCGCTCGCCTCTGTATGTGAGAAGACGCGAAGCGTCCTCGAGCGGTAGCCAGCGCGTCTCCGCGACCTCGTGGCGAAACTCGTCCGGGACGTCGCCGAGCCGTCCGCGGAGTAGCGGACAAGGTAGAAGCTGACGATCTTGAAGACGCGTTCGCCGTCCCACGTGTAGACGTAGCGCACGTCGCCGAGCTTCCCGACGAGCCGGCCCTGGACGCCGGTCTCCTCGGCCACCTCGCTGAGCGCGGTCTCCGCCGGGGTCTCGTCGGGCCCGAGAGTTCCCCTTCGGGAGCGCCCAGACCTTCGTCTTCCCGCCTGGGCGGATCGCGGCGAGCCGCCACTCGCCGCGGAACGCGGCGGACGACAACGCCTCCGGCCGAGAACTCTCGCCGCATAGCCGGAAGCTAGCATCGAGATCGTGCGCCGCCTGTTGCTCCTCGTCTGCGTCGCGATCTTCGTCGAGACGATGCTCTACTCGGCGCTCGTCCCGCTCCTGCCCCACTACAGGCACGAGTTCGGGCTCTCGAAGTCGGCGGCTGGGCTGCTCGTCGGTACGTACGCGGCCGGCGCGCTCGTCGCCTCGATTCCGGGCGGGATCGCCGCGGCGCGCTACGGGCCGCGGCGGGCGCTCCTGATCGGCATCACGCTCATGGGCCTCGCCAGTCTCGCGTTCGGGTTTGCGGGAGACGTGTGGACGCTCGGGATCGCGCGCTTCACCCAGGGAGTCGGCGGCTCGCTGGCCTGGGCCGGCGCGTTGACGTGGCTGATCGCCGCTTCGCCCGTCACCCGGCGCGGCGAGATGCTCGGCACGGCGATCGGCTCGGCGATCTTCGGAGCCCTCCTCGGGCCTGCGATCGGCGCGCTTGCCCACCACGTCGGTCCGCGCGAGGTCTTCGTCGGTCTCGCCGGGCTGACGGTCGTGCTCGGTGTCTGGACACTACGGACCCCCGGTGCGGCAGCCGAGCGACCCCTCCCGGGCGCCTTCGGCCGGGCGCTACGCAAGCCGGAGATCCGGCAGGCCCTCTGGCTCATGTCGGTTCCCGCGCTCGTCTTCGGAGTCGTCGGCGTGCTCGTTCCACTCAAGCTCGACCAGGCCGGCTGGAGCGCGACGGCGATCGCCGTCGCCTGGATCGCCTCGGCAGCCATCGAGATGGTGCTCGCGCCGCTCATCGGTCGTGTCTCCGACCGCCGCGGCCGCCTGCTGCCGCTTCGCGTCGCGCTCATGGGCGCGATCGTCGTGCTCGTCGGCTTTGCGTTCGCCAACCGGCCGGCGGTGGTCGTGCCGATCCTCATCGTCTCGGGGATCACCTTCGGCGGCTTCTGGGCTCCGGCCATGGCGCTCCTCTCCGATGCCGCCGACCGCATCGGTCTCGCACAGGGCCTTGCCTTCGGGCTGATGAACTTCGCCTGGGGAGCGGGCAACGCGCTCGGCCCGGCGCTCGGCGGCGCGCTCGCGGACGCGGCCGGGGACGCACTTCCCTTCCTCGTGCTCGCCGTCTTCTGCGTCATGACCCTGGCGAGCCTGGGAATCGCTGGCACTCGGCGCATCCGAGTGCCAGAAAGCCCTTGATCCGGCCCGCACGAATGCGCTAGCATGCCCTTGGCACTCCCGACCGGTGAGTGCCAAGTCCTGCACATCACACGCTGCAACGCAAGGAGGAACGCTGAATGGACCTGCAGCCACTGGGTGATCGGCTGATCGTCGAGGCCCTCGAGGAGGAAGAGACCACCTCGAGCGGCATCGTCCTGCCGGACACCGCGAAGGAGAAGCCGCAGCGCGGCCGCGTCCTCGCAGTCGGCCCGGGCTCGCGCGACGAGAGCGGCAACTACATCGCGCTCGACCTCGCCGAGGGCGACGAGATCATCTTTTCGAAGTACGGCGGCACCGAGATCCGGCTCGGCGCGGACGACTACCTGATCCTGCGGGAGTCGGATGTCCTCGCCAAGGTCGTCACGAGCGGCAAGAAGAGCTCGAAGAAGAAGGAGCTGGCGGGCACATCCGCCTAGACCACCAAGGAGAGAAGAGTAAATGGCACACAAGGAACTCCTGTTCAACGAGGACGCCCGGCGCGCGCTCGAGCGCGGCGTGAACGTCCTCGCTGACGCGGTCAAGGTCACCCTTGGCCCCAAAGGTCGGTACGTCGTTCTCGACAAGAAGTTCGGCGCGCCGACGATCACGAACGACGGCGTCACGATCGCACGCGAGATCGAGGTCGAGGACGTCTTCGAGAACCAGGGCGCTCAGCTCGTGCGCGAGGTCGCCACGGCGACGAACGACGTCGCCGGCGACGGCACGACGACCGCCACTGTCCTCGCCCAGGCCATCGTCCGCGAGGGCCTGAAGAACGTCGCCGCGGGCGCCAACCCGATGGGTCTCAAGCGAGGCATCGAGACGGCGGTCGACTCCGTCGTCGAGAACCTCAAGTCGCAGTCCAAGGAAATCTCCGGCAAGGAGGAGATCGCCCGGGTCGCCACCATCTCCGCGCGCGAGCGCGAGATCGGCGACGTCATCGCCGACGCAATCGAGAAGGTCGGCAAGGACGGCGTCGTGAACGTCGAGGAGGGGCAGACGTTCGGCCTCGAGCTCGAGTTCACGGAGGGCATGCAGTTCGACAAGGGCTATCTGTCGCCCTACATGATCACGGACGCCGAGCGCATGGAAGCCGTGCTCGACGAGCCGTACGTCCTCATCGCCAACCAGAAGATCGGTGCCGTGAAGGATCTCCTGCCCGTGCTCGAGCAGGTCATCCAGGCCGGCCGTCCGCTCCTGATCGTGGCCGAGGACGTCGAGGGCGAGTCCCTCGCGACCGTTGTCGTCAACAAGCTCCGCGGGACGTTCACCGCCGTCGCCGTCAAGGCGCCGGGCTTCGGCGACCGCCGTAAGCGGATGCTCGAGGACATCGCGATCCTCGCCGGCGGCGAGGTCATCACCGAGGAGATGGGCCTCAAGCTCGAGAACACGAAGCTCTCGCAGCTGGGCCGTGCCCGGCGCATCGTGATCGACAAGGACTCGACCACGATCATCGACGGTGCCGGCGAGACGGATGCCATCAAGGCGCGGATCAAGCAGCTGAAGGCGGAGATCGAGACGACCGACTCCGACTTCGACCGCGAGAAGCTGCAGGAGCGCCTGGCGAAGCTCTCCGGGGGCGTCGCCGTCGTGAAGGTCGGCGCTGCCACGGAGACGGAGATGAAGGAGAAGAAGCACCGCGTCGAGGACGCGCTCCAGGCCACGCGGGCCGCACTCGAGGAGGGCATCGTCCCGGGCGGCGGCGTCGCTCTCCTGAACGCCGTCAAGGCGATCAAGCTGGATGCGCTCGAGGGCGACGAGCGGACAGGGGCGACTATCATCGCCCGCGCGCTCGAGGAGCCGATTCGGCAGCTCGCCGACAACGCAGGCCTCGAAGGCTCGGTCGTCGTCAATCAGATCCGCAAGGGCACCAAGGGCCACGGACTGAATGTCGACACCGGCGAGTACGAGGACCTCGTCAAGGCGGGGATCATCGACCCGACGATGGTCACGCGCTCGGCGCTCCAGAACGCTGCGTCAATCGCGAAGAACATCCTCATGACCGAGGCCGTCGTGGCCGAGGTGCCCGAGAAGGCGCCCGCCGGCGCCGGCGCGGGCATGCCCGACATGGGCGGGATGATGTAGGAAGCCGAGAGGCTTCGGGCAGTACGAGAAAGGGGCGCCTAGGGGCGCCCCTTTCTCGTTCACGGAATCCTTACACCCTTTTTCCGGATGCGAGGCGTACTCTCAACGTCGTCAAGCCGGGAAAGGGGAATCGATGAGAAGACTTGGCCTGTTGGGCGCTGCGGCCGTGGCGCTCGTAATCGCGATGGCAGGTGCGGCCGGTGCCGTCAACGAGAAGGACGGCAGCGAAATGAACGCCTTGAAGAAGCTCGGGCCCAGCATCATCGCAAGCGACTCCGGGATCTCGAGCGGGCTGACGAAGTCGGGGCCTTACTCGAAGGTCCAGATCACCGCGTATCGCTGTAACAGCGCTGGAAATCCTGCGATCTCGGTGGACATGAGCTGCAACGACCCGAATCCGTACGGTCAGGACTGGAATCCGGACAACGAGATTCCCGTCGCCGTCGACCCGCAGGATCCGGACCATCTGCTGTCGGGGTCGAACGACTACTACTACCGCTTCAACAACTCGACCGGGACGCGGCACGTGATCGTCCCGACCGGCTTCTTCACGTCGTTCGACGGAGGGGCGACGTGGCTCGACGGCAACATCCCCTTCAGCTCCGGGAACGGAGCGGGCGACCCCTCGCCGGCCTTCGTCGCCGACCCGCGCTCACGGTCGGTCAACCAGCCCTTCGCGCTCATGGCGCAACTCGAGAACGTGGGCCCGAACACGGGCTGCTGCGTCGCCCAGGGCAACGTGACCGTGAGCCGGTCTGCCGACGGAGGCGTGCACTGGCAGCGCCCCGTGCTCGTCTTCAAGGGTCATGGCACCGGCATCGGGCCGGCGAACCAGGCCGTCTTCTTCGACAAGGAGTGGGTCACGGCCGACAACTATCCGGACTCACCCTTCTACGGCCGGATCTACGTCACGTCGAGCATGTTCGTGAACGGCCCGCACGGAGCGTACTTCCGCTCTCCGATCGTGATCAGCCACTCCGACGACGGTGGGGCAACGTGGTCGTCTGCCCAGGTGATCTCCGGCTCGAACCCGGATTGCACCTTCCAGTCGGACGGGGGACCGTCAGGCGTGTGCGACGAGGATCAGTTCTCGTATCCCGAGGTCGCTTCGGACGGCACCCTCTACGTCCACTTCGTGAACTCGCAGAACGACGCCGCATGGGAAGTCTCCAACGATTTCGACGAGCAGATCATGGTCGTCAAGTCGACGGACGGCGGCGAGACGTTCACTGATCCCGTCGCCGCGGCGCAGCTCGAGGACGGCTTCAGCGACACGCCGTACTCCGCCGTGGGGGACCAGACGGTCTTCGGCCACCAGATGCGCTGGGCATCGGCCGGGAACATCTCGGTCAATCCGCAGAATCCCATGGACGTCACGGTCGTCTGGAGCGACCGCGGGACTCCGAATCCCAACGCGACCGAAGGATGCGTCGACAACGCCCCCGGCGATGCGCCGAACTACGACCCGTGCGACGCGGGCCCGGGCTCCGACCTGAACATCTACTACTCGCGCTCGACCGACGGCGGCGTGACATGGACGGGTCGGCAACTGCTCGATGGGACCGTCGGCAACGGGTGGTATCCGTGGGCGGACCACAAGCCAAACGGCACGCTCGTCGTCGCCTGGGACCAGGACAACGGAGCCGCTCCCGCGGACACCTTCAACCACGTGTTGAAGGTCGGAGGCGCTGCGCCACATGTGCTCTCGCCCAACACCTCCGAGGGACGCACCGCGACCGAGAATCCCGACATCTCGGTGACCCACTGGGCCGGTCAGTACGTGCCGGAGGCTCTCTGGCCGCGGGTCTGCGGCCCCGCCGGGTACACAGACCCGCCGGTGACGAACGCCGAAGGGAAGGACTGCAACATCTTCGACGGCGACTACACCGGCCTCGCGGTTGGATCCGACGGCTCGATCAACGTGACGTGGACCGGCCTCAACCGGCTCGCCACGTCGCCGCAGCTCGACCGCTACACGGGCGGGCCGCACGACGGCTACGCACAGGATGCGATGTTCGCGCGTCGCTGACCGACGATCGTCCGAAGGGACACGACAAGGGGCGCCGCGAGGCGCCCCTTGTCTTCTCCGTACACTGAGACCATGGCGATTGCCACACCGACTGTCGCGCGTCTCGACCGCGGCTACGTCGAGGTGTCCGGGCCAGATGCACCGGACTTCCTCGAGCGGATGCTGTCCAACGAGGTCACCTCGCTCGAGCTCGGAGACGTGCACTCCGCTCTGCTCCTCACCCCGAAGGGGAAGATCATCTCCCCGCTCAGGGTCGTGCGAACGGGACAAGATGCCTTCGTGCTCGTCACCGACGCTTCGGAGCTCGCCGGGCCGGTCGCGTCGACGCTCCGCGCTGCCCGCTTCGCTTCCAGATGCGAGATCCAGACGCGGCCTTGGGAGGGGTTCGTTCAATTCGGGACTGCGCCGGAGGCCCCCGCGTTTCGGACTGCCGACTTCGGCACCGGTGGCTGGGAGGCCTGGCGAGAGCAGGGCACCTTGGGTGAAGCTGCGGAGGCGGCCGCGCTCGAAGAGCTGCGGATCGAAGCCGGCACACCCGCGTGGGGGAAGGAGCTCGACGACTCGATTCTTCCTGCGGAGGCGGGGCTCGACGAGACGCACATCTCGTTCACGAAGGGATGCTTTCCGGGCCAGGAGCCGATTGCGCGGCTCCGCCACCGTGGCCACGCCAACCGGCGGCTCCGTCGGCTCCAGGTCGCCGCGGCCAAGCCCGGAGACGAGATCGTCTGGAACGACAAGGTCGTCGGCCGCGTGACGAGCGCCGGGCCGGGCCGTGCCCTCGGCTACGTGCGCACCGAGGTGCCGGACGACGGGGTCGTTCTCATCGGCGGTGCCGAGGCCCGGCTAGACTGAACTCCGCGACGCGCCCGTAGCTCAGGGGATAGAGCGCAGCCCTGCGGAGGCTGAGGCCACAGGTTCGAATCCTGTCGGGCGCACCTTCCCCGCGCAAAATCGGACCCTTAGCTCGGTCTTGCGTGGAGGATCCCTCTCTCGAAAAGTCGCAAGTCGGTCTTCCAAACCTGATCTTCAGGCGGCCGAGCGGAGTGAGGAGACCACGAAGTCCTCGCGGCCGTCGCGGACGAGCTCCCACATCCTCGGCCCGCCGACTCCGGCGCGGCGGTTCAGGAACGCGTCGAGCTCCGCGGGGCCGAGGCCGGCATCCTTCGCCGCCGCGAGCATCCGCGAGACGGCTGGGAGCCGCTTGCCCACGGCGTCGAACTGCCAGGCGGGATAGAGGTGTTCGAGGCCGCCCTCCACTGGAACGGAGAGAAGCTCGCCGGCGCGGCGGCGGGCATCGATCTGGGCGGGGTCGACGCCGAGGCGGGCGGCGAGCCACGAGGTGGTGAAGGAGTCGTCGCGCACTCGGATCGACCTACGGGCGGCCCGCTGGGCGAGCCGCCCGCGTCGAATGCGCAGTCTGCCGCATCAGGCGGAGACGGTTGCGGTCTGCGGAGCGGCGGGAGCCGGCACGTACTGCGGCTCGTAGCCGACGAGGCGGCCGACGGCGGCGCCGGCGGCGAGTGCGGCCTTCTGGAGCGGGCCGGGGACGTGCGGGACGCGGACGTCGTCGAAGTAGGCGTTGGCGATGACGGCCATCCGCACAGGGTTCGGCATGCCCTTCTTGTTCGTCTTGCCGTCGGCGGCGAGGCCGAACATCGTCTCGAGGAAAGACTCGAACTCGAGCGCCGGGGTGACCTTGGCGACGAAGCGGGCGTCGTGGTCGCCGACGTTCTTGAAGCGATGGATGTCGCGCGGCTCGACGGTCACCGAGTCGCCCTCGTGCGCGACGACCTTCTTGCCGTTCTTCTTGAACTCGACCGAGCCTGAGACGATCTCGAACTCCTCGGTCTGGTACGGGTGCACGTGGGAGGCGACGCCGCCGCCCGGGGCGACCGTTGCCTCGACGAGCACGTACTCGCCGCCGGTGTCGCGCGAGGTCTTCAGGAACTTGATGCGCTCGCCGGTGACGGGGTTCTCGATTGTCTCTCCACTGCGGATCATCGTCTTCCTCCTTCGTTCGTTCGTGGCGTGCTTGACGTCGCTCAATGTCGCGGCTTTCGCCTTTCCAGACGATCGAGCCACCCTGCGTCTTGCAGTGCGGGAAACCGCCGGGGGGTAGTGTGGCTTGGTGCGCATCTGCTCCCTCGTCCCCGGCGCCACCGAGGTGCTCTTCGCCCTCGGGCTCGGAGAGAGCGTCGTCGGCGTCACCCATGAGTGCGACTGGCCTCCCGAAGCCGCGACGCGCCCGCGCGTGACGGCCTCGCTCCTCCAGAGCGGCGATCTCTCGAGCGCCGAGATCGACAGCGCGGTCGCGGAGGCCGCCCGCGAGGGGAAGGCGCTCTATGCCGTCGACGAGGAGGTCTGGGAGGAGATTCGGCCCGACCTCGTCGTCGCGCAGGAGGTCTGCGACGTCTGCGCGGTCTCGGCCGGCGAGGTGCGGAAGCTGGACGTCGAGGTGGTCGACTACTCGCCGACGAATCTGGACGGCGTGCTCGGATACATCACGGCGCTCGGGTTCCGGCTCGGAGAGGAGGCCGCGGCCGACGAGGTCACGAGCGGCATGCGGAGCCGGCTCGAGCGCGTGCGCGCGGCGCTCGGGGAGGTCGAGACGTATCCGCGCGTGTTCGTCTCGGAGTGGCTTGAGCCCCCATACGCCGCGGGCCACTGGGTCCCCGACATGGTCTCGGCCGCGGGCGGCATGGAGATCGCCGGGATCGGTGGGGAGCCGTCGTTTCGCATGCGCTGGAGCGACGTCGCCGGCCTCGAGCCGGACACCGTCGTTCTCGCGCCGTGCGGCTTCGATCTGGACAGGACGCTCTCCGAGGTCGTGACCCTCGAGCTGAGCGCCCACCTCCTGGGCACGAGCGCGAGGCAGGAGAGCCGGGTTTTCGCCGTGGACGCGAACGGTTACTTCTCGCGCCCAGGCCCGCGGCTCGTCGAGGGCGTGGAGCTACTCGCCTACCTCCTCCATCCGGACGCGTACTCGGACCCTGGGATCCCGTGGTCCCGCGTCAGGCTGTGACGACGATCTCCCCGCCTTGAACCTCGGCGGAAAAGGTGCGCGCGGGCTCGCCGCCGACGATGCATGCGCCGGTCGCGAGGTCGAACTTCCAGCCGTGGAAGGCGCACGTCAGCGTGTCGCCGCGGATCTCGCCCTCGCAGAGCGGGTTGCCCTCGTGCGGGCAGGCGTTCTCGAAGGCGCGCGCCTCGCCGTCGACGAGGAAGACGACGATCTCCGTGCCGCCGACCTCGACCAGCGTGCGGCCGTCGGAATCGAGACTCGCAAGCGGGATCCGGACCGGCTTCACGCGGCCTAGACTACTGCGCCCCGTTGCCGCTCTATCTCAGCGAATCCGACGTTCAAGAGTTGCTCACACCGGAGGACGCGGTGGAGGCGGTCGATGGCTGCTTCCGGCGCATGGCAGCCGGGCGGGTGGAGAACCGGCCGCGCTTCCGGCTCGGCCTCGACCCGGGCTCCTTGAACGTCATGGCCGCGTCCGACCTCGAGCTCGGGGTCGCCGGGCTGAAGACCTACGCCGTCTCGGAAGGCGGCGCGCGCTTCGTAGTCGTCCTCTTCTCGACGCAGCGCTCGGAAACGCTCGTCGTGATCGAGGCCGACCGGCTCGGGCAGCTCCGTACAGGGGCGGCGAGCGCGGTCGCCGCCCGCTACCTCGCGCGCGAGGGCGCGACCACCCTCGGCCTCATCGGCACCGGCTGGCAGGCCGAGAGCCAGCTCCTCTGCATGCGCGCCGCGCTTCCCGGCCTCGAGCGGGTCGTCGCCTACTCGCGAAACGAGGAGCGGCTCGCCCGCTTCTGCGAGCGCTTCGGCGCCGAGGCCGGAGAGTACAACCGGGACGCCGCCGAGACGGACGTCGTGGTCACGATCACGAGCTCCAAGGATCCCGTGCTGCGCGGCGAATGGCTGAAGTCGGGCGCGCTCGTCTGCGCCGCAGGCGCGAACCGCATCCAGTCCCGTGAGCTCGACAACGCCGTCATCGAGAGGGCCGCGTTCGTCTGTTGCGACTCGAGGGAGCAGGCGAAGATCGAGGCCGGCGATCTCGTCGAACCGGTGGAGCGCGGGGTGCTGGACTGGCTCGAGGTACACGAGCTCTCGGAGGTGGTCGGAGGCGAGGTGCAGGGCCGCGCGATGGACGACGACGTCGTCCTCTTCAAGAGCCTCGGCATCGCCGCGGAAGACCTCGCCGTCGGGGCGCTCGTCCTGAAGCTGGCCCGCGAGCGTGGCGTGGGCGTCGATCTCTAGCTGGTCTTGACGTGCTCGGCGGCCATTGCCGCGAGATCCTCGCCGACCGCGTGAATGACATCGGGGCGCTCGAGCAGGCGGACGCGCTGCTCGTCGCGTCGCGCGGTTCTTCAGGTAGGGGTCGTCGAGGATCTCGTCGAGCGGCCGGCCGCTGCGGTGCTCGCGGATGACGTAGGCCGCCAGCGAGTCCTCCTTGGACATCGGCACGTTCCCACCCGAGGAGCTGCCTCTTCCGAACAACCGCGAGAAGAGTCCCTTCTTCGGCGCCTGGTCGCCGGTCTCGGACACGGGGCGATTGTATCCTGGGATCTGTGCCGTCCGAGCCAGCGGGCACACGCTTCGCCGAACGGGTCCTCCACGGAGTGGGCGAGGACGGCGCCCGCGAGGAGATCGTCATCTGGATCGAGCGCAGGCAGGGCGCGCTCTGGGCGGTCGGGCGCGCGATCGATCCGAAGAACCGCGCAGTTCCCGTCGCGAAGCCCGACGACTACATCTTCGAGGGCTACGAGCTCGGCGACGCACTCGAGGCGGCGAACAACGCGCTGTCGGACGACCTCGACGTCTCGGCCGAGGACGGCGTGCAGGAGCGCGTGAAGCGCTTCAACGAGGAGGAGCTGCTGAAACCGTTGGAGCGCTGGTTCTTCGGCCACTCGGCCTAAGCCACTCCCGTGGCCGGAGACGCGCTGCCCCCGCTCTAGGAGACGCCGATGCGCTCGGCGAGCTCGCGTGAGATCGCGTGCTCGCTTCCCTCGACGTCCACGGTGAGCGGCCCGCCGAAGGGTTCCGAGCGGCGCATCGTCACGCGTTGGCCCGGCACGAGGGTCAGGCCGGCGAGGTAGCGGAGCAGGTCGGCGTCGCCGTCGGGGATGCGCCTCACGGTCGCCTCCTCGCCGGGCTCGAGGACGTCGAGCGAGCGCAACTCCTGCAGGGCGACGTTCAGGCGTGCGTCGGGGATCGGGTCTCCGTGCGGGTCGTGCGTGGGATACCCGAGCTGCTCGTCGATGCGCGCCTCGAGCTCCTCCGAGATCACGTGCTCGAGCCGGTCGGCCTCGTCGTGGACGGCGTCGATGGGGACGCCGAGCGTCTCGGCGAGGTACTGCTCGAGCAGGCGGTGATGCCGGATGACCTCGAGGGCGATCTTCGTGCCCGGGTCCGAGAGCTCGACGCCGCGGTACGGCGCGTGGTTCGCGAGACCGAGCGCGGCGAGCTTCTTGACCATGGACGTGGCCGAGGAGGGGGCGACGCCCATCTCCTTTGCGATCGCCGTCGTGGTCGCGCGCTGCCCGGACGCCTGGAGCTTGTAGATCTCCTTCAGGTAGTCCTGGATCGCGACCGAGAGCTGAGGTTTAGGCACGTCTCAAATTTTAGCCTCGCGGCAACCGGCACACGCGTGCCACGACGTTGTTACCCTCGGCGACTTGCTCATCCGACTCGGGCATAGTCCTGATCCAGACGACGCGTTCATGTTCTGGGGGCTCAGCGCGGGAGTCGTCGACACCGGCGACTTCTCGTTCGAGCACGTACTCGAAGACATCCAGACGCTCAACGAGTGGGCGCTCGAGGGGCGCCTCGAGGTGACGGCGATCTCGCTGCACGCGTACCCGTTCGTGCAGGATCGCTACGCGATCCTCCCCCACGGCGCGAGCATGGGCTCCGGCTACGGGCCGATCGTGGTCTCCTCCGAGCCGCTCTCCCACGCCGACCTGAAGGACGTCGAGATCGCGGTGCCCGGCCGGATGACCACCGCGTTCCTCGTCCTCCGCCTCTTCCTGGGCGGCGACTACCGCTTCCGCGAGGTTCCGTTCGACCAGATCATCGACGAGGTGAAGTCGGGGCGCGCACAGGCCGGCCTCCTCATCCACGAGGGGCAGCTGACCTACCAGACGCACGGGCTCCACAACGTCGTCGACCTCGGTGAGTGGTGGCTGCTCGAGACCGGGCTTCCGCTCCCGCTCGGGATCAACGTCGCGCGGCGCGATCTCGGGGACGACATGCTCCACGACCTCTCGGAGGTCCTCAGGGCGTCGATCGCCGCCGGGCTCGAGTCCCGCGAGGAGGCCCTCTCCTATGCGCTCCAGTACGGCCGCGGCCTCGACCGGCGCCTGGCCGACCGCTTCGTCGGGATGTACGTGAACGAGCTGACCGAGGACTACGGCGACGAGGGGCGGGAGGCAGTCGCCGAGCTGCTCCGCCGTGGCGAGCAGATCGGCGCCTTCGAACAGCCCGTCCGCGTCGACTTCGTGAGCTAGCCAGAGCGGCTAGGAGCTCGGATTACACTGGCTCCGTGACGGAGGCGATCATCCTCTCTGCGGTCCGAACGCCGATCGGGCGCTACGGGGGCGCGCTCTCGGGCGTCCGGCCCGACGATCTCGCCGCCCTCGTCATCCGCGAGGCGGTCGAGCGCGCGGGCGTCTCGCCGGAGGAGATCGAGGACGTCTACTTCGGCGCCGCCAACCAGGCGGGGGAGGACAACCGCAACGTCGCGCGCATGGGCGCGCTCCTCGCCGGTCTGCCGCAGAGCGTCGCCGGGGTCACGGTCAACCGCCTGTGCGCGTCAGGGCTCTCGGCGGTGGTCGGCGCCGCGCACGCGATTCGTTCCGGGGACGGCGACCTTTTCGTCGCAGGCGGCGTCGAGTCCATGTCGCGCGCGCCGATCGTCAGGGCCAAGCCGGACTACGGCGACGGCATCGAGCTGGGACACGACGCTCGGCTGGCGCTTCCCCAACCCGCGCATGGAAGAGATGTTTCCGCTCGAGTCGATGGGCGAGACCGGCGAGAACGTCGCCGAGCGCTACGGGATCACGCGTGAGGACCAGGACGCGTTCGCTCTTCAGAGCCATCGGCGCTGGGCGGCTGCGCAGGAGGCCGGCCGCTTCGCCGACGAGGTCGTCGCCGTCGGGCAAGTCGAGCGCGACGAGCACCCAAGGCCCGACACGAGCCTGGAGAAGCTCGCGGCCCTCAAGCCCGCTTTCCGGGAGGGCGGGACGATCACCGCGGGCAACGCGAGCGGGATCAACGACGGCGCCGCCGCCCTCGTCATCGCGAGCGAGGACAGGGCGGGCGAGCTCGGCGTCGAGCCGCTCGGCCGCTTCGTCGCGAGCGCGGTCGCCGGCGTCGATCCCCGCGTCATGGGCATCGGCCCCATCCCGGCCGTGCGGAAGGTGCTCGAGCGCGCGGGCCTCGAGGTCTCCGACCTCGACCTCGTCGAGCTGAACGAGGCCTTCGCCTCGCAGAGCCTCGAGGTGATCCGCGAGCTCGGGCTCGACTCCGAGCGCGTGAACGTGAACGGCGGGGCGATCGCGCTCGGGCATCCGCTAGGGATGAGCGGCGCCCGGCTGATCGTCAGCCTCCTGCACGAGCTTCGCCGCCGTCGCGGGCGCTACGGGCTGGCTACGCTCTGCGTCGGTGTCGGCCAGGGGCAGGCGGCCATCTTCGAACGAGACGGAGGGCAGTGATGGCGATCGCGACGAAGGAGTACGGCCTCTTCATCGGCGGGGAGACCGTGGAGGGGGAGGAGATCCGCGACATCGCCGAGCCCGCGACGGGCGCCGCGCTCGCGCGCGCCGCGATGGCCGGTGCGGCCGACGTCGACCGCGCGGTCGAGGCCGCGCGCGCCGCCTTCGACGGTCCGTGGGCGAAGACGCCGCCCAACGAGCGCTCCCGCCTCATCCACGCGCTCGCCGACGCGATCGTCGCCAACCGCAAGGAGCTGACCGAGCTCGAGACCCGCAACGTCGGCAAGGCCGTCACGTCCGTGAAGGGCGAGGTCGCCGTCTCGGCCGAGTACTTCCGCTGGTACGCCTCGGGGATCGCGACGATCGCCGGGCGCGCGGTGCCGATGGGCGGCTCCGTCCTCTCCTACACGCTGAAGGAGCCGGTCGGCGTGGTCGCCCAGATCGTCCCCTGGAACTACCCGTTCATGATGACCTCGTGGAAGCTCGCGCCGGCGCTGGCCGCGGGCTGCACGGTCGTCCTCAAGCCGGACCCCGCAACGCCGCTCAGCGCTCTCCGCCTCGCGGAGCTCGCGGCCGAGGTCGGCATCCCGGCCGGGGTGGTCAACATCGTCCCGGGCGACGGGCCGACCACGGGCTCGCACCTCGTCACGCATCCGGGAGTGGACAAGGTCGCATTCACCGGCTCGACGAGGACGGGCTCGGAGATCATGCGGCTCTGCGCAGAGCCCGTGAAGCGCGTCTCCCTCGAGCTCGGCGGCAAGAGCCCGAACATCTTCTTCGCGGACGCGGACCTCGACGCTGCGATCCCGAGCTCCGTCTACGCCATCTACTACGCCGCGGGCCAGAGCTGCGACGCGCGCTCGCGCGTCTTCGTGGAGAAGCCGCTCTACGACGAGGTCGTCAGCCGCTTCACGGAGACCGCCGGGCGGATGAGGACCGGCGACCCGCTCGACGAGGAGACGCAGATGGGCTCGCTCATCTCGCAGGCCCACCGCGACAAGGTGCACGGCTTCGTCGAGGCCGGCCGCGACGAGGGCGCCGAGGTCGTGACCGGCGGGCACCCGCTCGACGGCGACGGCGCGTTCTATCCCGCGACCGTCCTCGCCGGGGTCTCGAACACGATGACCGTCGCGCAGGAGGAGATCTTCGGGCCTGTCGTGTCGGTCATCCCGTTCGAGAACGAGGCCGATGCCGTGAAGCTCGCGAACGACGTCCAGTACGGGCTCGTCGCCACGGTCTGGACGCGAGATCCCGCCCGCGGCCATCGCCTCGCGCGCCAGATCAAGGCGGGGACGATCGGGATCAACTGCCCGAACACCGCCTTCCCGGGACTCCCGTTCGGCGGGTACAAGCAGTCGGGCTTCGGACGCGAGAACGCGCTCGAGACCCTGGAGATGTACCTGGAGACGAAGAGCGTCCTCACGTGGATCGGGGCCAAGCCGGTGAACCCGTGGGGCCTCTAGCCCGGGCATTGCACTCTTGCTCGGGGTGCTCGTCGGCGGCCGGCTGCGAGCGGCAGGGCCATCGTCGACACAGTGCCCGCTCAGGCCCGCTACGACCTCACGATCACCTACTGGCCCGAGGGCAAGGACGGCCCGAGCTCGACCGCCACGCTCACTTGCGATCCGAACGGCGGCACGCATCCCGACGCGGCCAAGGCGTGCGCTGCGCTCCTCGCGCACGAGGAGGCGCTCCACCCCGTGCCGATGGACATGGCCTGCACGCAGATCTACGGCGGCGACCAGGTCGCGCTGATCGAGGGCGACGGCCTGCATGCGACGTTCAACCGCTCGGGCGGCTGCGAGATCGCCCGCTGGGACGCGCTCGCGCCCGTCCTCGAGATCTCGCTAGCGCCTGAGGACGAGCAGCGCGCCGAGGCCGAGAAGGACGAGACCGGCGATGCGCTCGGCCGAGAGCGGGATGCGGTCGAGGCCGAAGAGCCCGAAGTAGTCGATGAGGACGCCCATCGCCAGCTGGCCCGCGATGAGGAGGCCGATGGTCGCGAACGTGCCGATGCGCGGGGCGGTGAACGTGATCGTGAGGACGACGATCGCCCCCATGACGCCGTTCAGCCAGAGCCAGGGCGGCTCCCGGAAGCCGGCCGCCACTCCGCCGAATCTCTGCCGTGCGACGAGGACGATTGCGCAGACGATGAGCGCGGCGCCGATCGCGCCGAAGGCCGTCGCCTCGAGCACGCCGATGCGCTTTCCGAAGGCGCCGCTGACCGCGACCTGCACCGATCCGGCCACTCCGGCCACCAGCGAGAGGAAGATGGCGACGCCACTGGCGGACACGGCGGCGAGCATAACGGCGCGCAAATGGGCCGCGAAGGCCGAGGAACGGAGTTTCCAGCAGTTGTAGACTCCGCGAATGTCGCTTCGAGAGCGGAGCGCAACGGCAAAGGTCTTGGACGCGCGGGAGCGGTACGTCGCCGCGGGCGTCGTCGACGCCGCCGCTCGTCGTCGCGCGGGCGGAGGGCGCCCGCGTCGAGGACGTCGACGGCAACACCTACATCGACTTCGCCGGCGGGCTCGGCTGCCAGAACACGGGGCACGGCCTGCCGACGGCGGTCGCCGCGATCCACGAGCAGGCCGACCGCTACCTGCACCAGTGCTTCATGGTCGGGATGTACGAGCCGTACGTCGAGGTCTGCCGCCGGCTCGCCGAGCTCTCGCCGTGCCGCGGCGACGCGCAGAAGAGCCTGCTCGTCAACTCCGGCGCGGAGGCCGTCGAGAACGCCGTCAAGATCGCGCGCGCCGCCACCGGGCGGCCCGCAGTCGTCGTCTTCGACCGCGCCTTCCACGGGCGCACGCTCCTGACGATGACGATGACGAGCAAGGTCGTCCCGTACAAGCGGGGCTTCGGCCCGTTCGCGCCCGAGGTCTACCGGGCGCCCGCGCCGTATCCGTACCGCGGCGTCTCCTCGGACGACGCGATCCACGAGCTCGAGAGCCTGTTCAAGGCCGACGTCGACCCGGAGTCCGTGGCGTGCGTCGTGCTCGAGCCGGTGCAGGGCGAGGGCGGGTTCATCCCGATGCCGCTCGACTTCCCGCCGCGCCTCAAGGAGCTCTGCGCGAAGCACGGGATCCTCTACGTGGACGACGAGGTGCAGGCCGGAGTCGGCCGCACCGGTCCCGTGTGGGCGATCGAGCACTACGACGTCGAGCCGGACCTCCTCGTCTCGGGCAAGTCCCTCGGAGGCGGGCTGCCGCTCGCCGGCGTCACCGGCCCGAGCGAGATCGTGGACGCCGTCCCCGCCGGCGGTCTCGGCGGCACCTTCGGCGGGAACCCGCTCTCCTGCGCGGCCGCGCTCGCCGTCCTCGACGAGGTCTCGAGCGAGGGCTTCAAGCGCCGCGCGAGGGAGCTCGGTGAGCGCATCAGGGCCGGCCTCGAGGCGATCGCCGGGCGCGTCTCGTCCGTGGGGGAAGTGCGGGGACTGGGGCCCATGCTGGCACTCGAGCTCGTAGAGGACAAGGAGACGAAGGCACCCGCCGCCGAGCTGGCGAGCGCGACGACCGTGGCCGCCCGCGAGCGCGGGCTGATCCTGCTCTCGTGCGGCCTCTACGGCAACGTCATCCGAATTCTCGTCCCGCTCGTCGTATCCGACGAGGATCTCGACCGAGGTCTCGAGCTCTTGGAGGCAGCTCTTGTCGACGCAGGCACGCGAGCGACCTAGCGAGGCGGGCGAGGAGTCGTCCTCCGGCCCGGCCGACGTCCGCCTCGAGTCTCCTTCGACGAGGTGATCGTGACGACGTTCACGGCTGGGCCCAGAACACGCTCCCGCTCTGGATCTTCGGGAAGATCCGCCTCGGCCACCAGCTGCCGCAGGTGAACGTCGTGGTCGCGGTCATCATCGCGCTCACGGTGATCCCGGTCTATTTCGCGCAGCGACTTTCGCGCGAATCGGGAATCCTTCGCCGCGAATAGCCACGAAGGAGGACCATGGTCAGGGTGTTGATCACGTACGAGCGCGAGCCCGACGCGGAGCGCTATGCGCGGCACGTCGCCGACTACGCGAGCAAGGTGCCACGCGCGGCCTTCCGTCACGGCAAGGTCTTCGGCAACCCGTTTGCCGATCCGTCCTTCGCCTACTACGCCGAGTACGAGTTCGAGGACATGGACGCGTTCAGAGAGGCGTCGCGCTCCGAGGAGTTCGCCGCCTCCGGGCGGGACGCCATGAACATGGAGATCCCCTTCCAGGTTCACTTCGCCGAGATCGCATGAGCGAGCCGGACCGGCCCACGCCCGTCGATCCGGCCGAGCTCGGCTTCGAGGCGATCGTCTACGAGAAGGCCCCGCCGCGGGCAACGATCACGCTCAACCGTCCGGACGTCCTGAACGCGTTCGACTTCCGGATGCTGCGGGAGATCGCGCGCGCGTGCGAGGACGCCTCCTGGGACGACGAGATCCGAGTGGTCGTGGTCACCGGGGCGGGCCGCGCCTTTTGCGTCGGCGCCGACCTCAAGTCGTGGAGCGAGGACTACCTCGGCAAGCCGGGCGAGTACTGGAAGTGGTTCGGCGCCTTCAAGGACATGCACGACCGCCTGCGGGAGATCGGCAAGCCGACCGTCGCGCGCATCAACGGGATCGCCGTCGGCGGCGGCAACGAGCTGCAGATGGCCTGCGACCTCGCCGTCATGGCCGACGACGCCTTCATCCGCCACGTCGGCCCGGAACACGGTTCCGTCCCGGCCGGCGGCGCGACGCAGTGGCTTCCCGTGATAGTCGGCGACCGCCGCGCCAGGGAGATCCTCCTGATGTGCGAGGAGATCCCCGCCACGAAGGCCGCCGAGTGGGGCCTCGTCAACTTCGCCGTCCCGCGCGAGGAGCTCGACGCCGAGGTCGAGCGCGTCGTCGAGAGCCTCGCGGCCAAGCTCCCGCAGACCGTCCGCTACACGAAGCAGCAGCTCAACTTCTGGCGCGACCTCTCCTGGCACGAGACCGTCAACCATGCGCGCGACTGGCTCGCGCTCTCCATGGCCACCGACGAGCCCCGCGAGGCCGTCGAGAAGTTCCTGCGGAGCAAGAAGTGACGGAAAGGCTCGTGCAGGCGGAGACTCGCTATGCCAAGAGCGGCGACGTCAACATCGCCTACCAGGTCACCGGAGGGGGCTCGCTCGATCTCGTGCTCGTGCCCGGCTTCGTCTCCCATCTCGAGAACGACTGGGAGGAGCCGCGGTCGGCGCACTTTCTCGAGCGGCTCGGCTCGTTCTCGCGGCTGATCCGCTTCGACAAGCGGGGTACGGGTCTCTCCGACCGGCCGGGCGGCTTGCCCGACCTCGAGACGAGGATGGACGACGTCCGCGCGGTGATGGACGCGGCGGGCAGCGAGCGCGCCGCACTCTTCGGCTACTCCGAGGGCGGGCCGATGTCGGTGCTCTTCGCCGCTACCTACCCGAAGCGGACGAGGGCACTCGTCCTGTACGGCTCCTACGCGAAGCGGGTCGACCCCGACGACGACTACTCGTGGGCTCCGACCCGCGCCGAGCGCCTGGCCTACGCCGACGAAGTCGAGAGCATGTGGGGGACCGAGGCAGACCTCGGGACGATGGCTCCGAATGCCGATCAGGCTCTTCGCCGGTGGTGGTCGGCCCGGGCACGGGCTTCCGCGAGCCCCGGCGCGGCGCGTGACCTCATCCTCATGAACAGCGAGATCGACGTGCGTGGCGTGCTAGCCGCGGTGCGGGTGCCGACGCTTCTTCTCCACCGTCGCGGTGACCTCGACTCTCGTCCGGAGGAAAGCCGCTATATGGCGGACCGGATCGAGGGCGCCTGGTACGTCGAGCTGGAGGGCTCCGACCACGTTCCCTGGATCGAACCCGACCAGATCGTCGACGAGATCGAAGAGTTCCTCACGGGAGTGCGCGGCGCGCGGGCGCCGGATCGCGTCCTCGCGACCCTGCTTTTCACGGACGTCGTCGACTCGACCGGCCGCGCCTCCGAGCTCGGCGACCGGCGCTGGCGGCAGCTTCTCGATCGCTACTACGCGCTCGTTCGCGACGAGCTCACCCGATTCGCAGGAGTGGAGGTGGACACTGCGGGAGACGGGACGCTGGCCCGGTTCGACGGGCCGGCGCGGGCAGTGCGGGCCGCCCTTGGGGTCGTCGAGTCGGCGCGGGGCGCCGGTCTCGAGGTGCGCGCAGGCGTCCACACGGGCGAGATCGAGCTCACACGCAACGGGGTCGCCGGAATCGCAGCCCACATCGGAGCGCGTATCGCCGCCCTGGCCGGGCCGGGAGAGGTGCTAGCGTCGAGCACCGTGAAGGATCTCGTGGTCGGCTCGGGGCTCGGGTTCGAGGAGCGCGGTGCAGCCGAGCTTCGCGGCGTGCCGGGCACCTGGAACCTCTATGCGGTCGTGAGCCCGTGACCGTTCTGCTCGAGCGGGAAGAGCCGATCGCGGTCGTTCGGCTCAACCGGCCGGAGGCCTTGAACGCGCTATCGAACCAGCTCATGTCCGAGCTCGTCGGCGCGCTCGAGAACCTCGACGACGACGAGGCCGTCCGCTGCATCGTCCTCGCCGGAGACGAGAGGGCCTTCGGCTCGGGGGCGGACATCGGCGAGCTCTCGAGCTCCACGCACCTCGACCTCTACTTCGGGGGGCGCATCGACAGGTGGGACGCGATCCGCTCGGTGCGGACGCCGATCGTCGCGGCGGTCTCCGGCTACTGCCTCGGCGGCGGCTGCGAGCTCGCCATGGCGTGCGACCTCATCGTCGCCTCGGAGACGGCGCAGTTCGGCCAGCCGGAGACGAATCTCGGCGTCCTCCCGGGTGCGGGCGGAACGCAGCGGCTCACGCGTGCGATCGGGAAGGCGAAGGCGATGGACGTCATCCTCACCGGGCGCTTCCTCTCGGCGCGCGAGGCCGAGGCGGCAGGGCTCGTGGCGCGGGTCGTCGCGGCCGAGGCGTGGCTCAAGGAGGCGAAGCGGGCCGCGCACGAGATCGCGGCGAAGAGCCCGGTCGGCGTGCAGCCTCGCAAAGGAGGCGGTGAACCAGGCCTACGAGACGACGCTCGCCGCGGGGCTCGACGTGGAGCGCAAGGCGTTCCACCTCGCGCTCTCCTCCGAGGACGCGCAGGAGGGCCTGAAGGCGTTCCTCGAGAAGCGCCCGCCGGAGTTCAAGGGGAAATAGCTAGACGTCGAGCTCGACGGGCACGAGCTCGATCGTCGCGCGCTTCCCTTCGCGCACGGTCTCGAGCGTCACCGAGTTGCCGATCAGCTCGCCGGCCATGAGCCGCTGCAGGTCGTCGCACGCCCTCGACCGCGACGCCGTTCAGCTCGACGATGAGATCCTCGGCGCGGAGGCCGGCCTTCGCGGCCGGGCTGCCTTCGACGACCTCGACGATCTCGACGCCCGTGTCACGCCGAGCTCGCGCGCGAGACGCGGCGGCAGGGGGCGCGGCCCGCCGGCGATGCCGAGATAGGCCCGGCGGAAGCGGCCCTCGCTCATGAGCGCGCCGATGATCCTGCGCGTCGTCTCGTTGATCGGGACGGCGAGGCCGAGCCCGACTCCGGCGACGGCGGTGTTGATTCCGACGACGTGGCCATGGCCGTCCGCGAGCGCTCCGCCCGAGTTGCCCGGGTTCAGGGCGGCGTCCGTCTGGATGACGTTCTCGACGATCCGGCCGGCGGCGCGCGAGCGCACGGGGAGCGAGCGGCCGAGCGCCGAGACGACGCCGGCGGTGACCGAGCCCGCGAAGCCGTGCGGGTTCCCGATCGCGACGACGAGCTGGCCGACGCGGAGGCGTTTCCGCGTCGCCGAGCACGGCAGGAATGAAGTCGCTCGCCTCCGCCCGCAGGACGGCGAGGTCCGAGAGCGGGTCGGTTCCGACGACCTCGACTCCGACCTCGCTCCCGTCCACGAAGGACGCGCGGGCGCCTCCGTCCGCGGCCGCCACGACGTGGGCCGAGGTGAGCATGAAACCGTCCGGGGTGACGACGACGCTGCTTCCGCCGCCGTCGAGCCTGCGGCCGCCGCGCACGCGGCGCGACACGCGCAGGTTGGCGACCGACGGCGAGAGGCGCTCCGCGACCGCGGTGACGGCCTGGGAATACGCGTCGAGGACGTCCTCTTCCTCGTGGGCTCCCGTCGAAGAGATGAACGTAAGATCCATCGTTCCAAGCTAGCAGCGGCGGGGAGGTCTACCGAGTGGCCGAGGTGGAGACGCAGCGCGACGGGGGCGTGATGACGATCACGCTCAACCGTCCGGACGTTCTGAACGCGTTCGACAGGGCGATGCAGGACGGCTTCCGCGCCGCCCTCAAGGAGGCTCGCGATCCCGAAGTGCGCGCGGTTGTCCTCACCGGGGCCGGTCGCGGCTTCTGCGTCGGCCAGGATCTCAAGGAGTTCCGGGAGGGCGCCGGCGACCTGGCCGAGCGCCTTCGGACGACCTACAACCGGAACGTTCTCGCTCTTCGCTCGCTGGAGAAGCCGGTCATCGCGGCAGTGAACGGTCCCGCGGCCGGTGCGGGCCTCGCTCTCGCTGCGGCGTGTGACATTCGCATCGCCGCCGACTCGGCGACCTTGGTGCCCGCCTTCATCACCATCGGCCTCGTCCCGGACACCGGCGCGACCTTCTTCCTCGCGCGCCTGCTCGGCTACGGGCGCGCCTTCGAATGGCTCTGCTCGGGCAAGCGGCTGACCGCGGCGGACGCGCACGCCTGGGGCTTCGTCCTCGAGGTGGTCGAAGCGGGGAAGCTCATGGAGCGAGCCGACGCGATCGCAGCCGAGCTCGCCGCGCTTCCCACCCGTGCGATCGGGATGACGAAACGCCTCCTCGACCGCGCAGCGACGTCGACGCTCGAGGAGCAGCTCGAGCTCGAGGCTCAGCTGCAGGCGGCCGCCGCCGAGAGCGAGGACTTCGCGGAGGGCGTCGCCGCGTTTCTCGAGAAGCGCGAGCCCCGCTTCACGGGGCGCTAACCCTTACAAGAATCGAGGCCAAGATCGGTCGCGATCTGGTCTGCCTTGTTGCTCGCCGCGTTGCCGGCGTCGAGCGCCTTCTGCACGGCGCCCTGGTCGCCTGACTTCGCGGCCGCCGAGAGGTCGTCGGCCGCCTGTTTCGTCTTGTCCGATTCCGCGAGCATCGCGTCGAACTGGTCCTGAAACTCCTCGGGGGGGTTGAGCGCGGCGATCTCGTCGATCTCCTTGTTCAGGATCCCGAGCGCCTGGTCGACGAGGTCGGGGATCTCGTCGAGGCTCGTCGGAGTCGGCAGGGCGTCGAGCTGCTTCTGGTACTTGGCGCAGATCGCGTTCGCCTGGCTTTGAAAGTCCTCTTTGGATAGGCGCGCGCCGCCACCGCCGCAGCCGGTTGCGAGCAGGACGAGAATCCCCACCAGTGCTGCCACCGCTCCCCGCATCGCGCGCGAGTCTAGCTGTGGGCCCGGTCGTGGAGCTCGACCGAGAGGTCGGCGTCGAGGGCGTTGGCGATCCGGAGAAGCGTGTCGATCCTCGGCGGTCTTCCACCGCTTTCCAGGCGTGCGATCGCGGACTGCGTCGTGCCGACGAGCGCGCCCAGGTCGGCTTGCGAGAGCCCCCGTTTACGGCGGCGGTCGGCGACCTGCCCGGCGATCTGCGCGAACAGCCAGCCCTCCTCAGCCCCGGCGAGCCGGGCGCGGATTCTCTTGATGGGCTGACTCATATCTCAAAGGTGCTATATATAGCAATAGTGCGATATGCCGTCAGCATAGCGATCCACGTGCTGGTTGTCGCGGGCGCGGCGATCGGTCTCGTCGTTTGCCTCCCGATCCTCGCGATTCCGGTACCGCTGGCAGAAGACACGTGCGAGCCTTCCCGATGTGGTTCACGATGCTCCTGGTCGGAGTGCCCGTCGGCGCCGTGCTGATCGCGACGGGTGTCGCGGTGCGAAAGCTGAGCGCGCTGCGTTGAAGGCGGCGGCAGTCACCTGTTATCTCGGCGTCGGGGCGGCGATGAGCTATCTCGTCTGGGGGCCGTGGGAAGGGGTCGACCCGCGGCCGTTCGCGTGGTGGACGCTGCTCGCGCTCGTGCTCTTCCACATCGCCGTTGGCGCCGCGATCGGCCGCTGGTGGGCGCTCGCCCTTCCGCTTGCTTGGGCCCTTCTCTCGCTCGGAGCCGAGGGCTACGACATCCCGGTCACGACCCAGCTGCTCTTCCAGGCCCCGTTTCTCTGGATCCCCTCGCTGGGGCTCGGTCTCGCTCTGCGCAGGCTCGCGTGGCCGCGGCTCAGATTGTCTTGAACTGCTCGAAAGGCTGGCGGCAGGCGTTGCAATAGCGGATCGAACGGCACGGGGTGGGGCCGAAGAGATTGTCGAGCCGTGTGTCGGTCGAGCCGCAGTAGGGACAGGGATGCGGGCCGGTCTGGATCTGGAGCAGCGTCGCCGGCGCTCGGCCCGACGGAGGCGCGAAGCCCGAGTCGCGGAGCTTGCGATGGCCTTCCTGGGTGATCTGGTCGCTCGTCCAGCCTTCGCTCGCGATCTCGATCTCGGGCTCGGCGCCCAGGGCGCGGATCCGCTCGGCCATGAGATTGCGCATGACCTCGACAGCCGGGCAGCCGAGGAAGGTCGGGGTGAAGTCGACATGCACTCGCTCTCCCTCCACCTCGACGTCGCGGACGACGCCCAGGTCGACGAGCGAGACCGTCGGGATCTCGGGATCCGCGATCTCCGCGAGCGCCTCCCACACAGTTTCGGCGGTCACCATGTCGCCCCCGGCACCGAGCGGCGCACCATCGTCATCTCCTCCCAGATGGGGCGCAAATCGTCACTGTGCCGACCCCGTTCGTATTCAAGTAACACAGTGTTACTTGGAACTTCTTTGCCTACGATCGTGGCAAGAGCCGAACGCTGGCCGGCTGGAAGGAGCGCGGCGGCGTACGGCCAGAGCTCGTCGACGGCTTCCTGGAACACGGGCTCGTCGCGCAGGCGCTCCTCCCACATGCCCGCGTGCATGCGATGGTAGATCTCCTCGCGCTCGATCTTCTCCGCGAGATCGGCGATGGCGGGATCGTCCGCCTCCTTGAGCACAGCGATGCGGATCGCGTCGGCGGTTTCGTAGAGCCAGTGACGGGCGATCGTCCCAGCCCAGTCATGCGCGAGGGCAAGCTCGGCGAACGGCGCGCAGCGGTACTCCTCGGGCTCGCGGTCGAAGGCGAGTGCGTCGGCGTCCACGCCTTCGCGGTCAGTTAGGCGCGCCGCGAGCTCGTACCAGGCACGCGCGTGGCCGATCTCGGTCTGCGCGATGGACGAGAAGGCAACGTCCTCCTCGAGGAAGGGCGCGATCCCCGTCCACTCGGAGTCGCGCCAGCCGAGGACGAGCTCGTCGTCGGCAAGCTCGAGGAGTAGGTCGGCGCCGGGGTTCATAGGGATCCGCGCGAAAAATGCAGCGCGTCAGCGAACTGCATTTTTCGCCGCTAGTTCACGCGCCTCCTTCAGCTTGACCTTGAGCGAGTAGCCGTCCACGCGCCGGTAGTCACGGTCGAAGACGTCGGCGACGTACGGCTCGCGCACCTCGTGCACCGCGTCGCGCGGGACGATCCAGAGCGCGAACGACTCGCCGCGGCGTCCGTAGAACTCCCGCGCGTAGGCCTCGGCGAAGGCGAGATTCGGCGCCTCCAGGGAGCCGCCGTGCTGGAACGGCTGCCCTTCACGTTCCTGCCTGAACACCTCCCAGATCACGCCGCTCGCCCCCTGGAGGGCGGGGCTGACGCCGGGCGAAGCCTGGCTTCGCCCCCGCCTGGCGCCCCGCGGCGCCTCGCCGTACCACGCGTACTGTCTCGGCGCCGCGCGCTTGGCTCCTTTGCCAGAGGCACTCCAGGATGGCGAGCGGTCACGCTGCGTCCGCGAGCACGGCCCGCCGCACCCACGCGGTCTCCTCGCGCGAGGCTCGGCGGAATCCGAGCCGCCGCTCGGTCTCGGGCCCGTGGCCCGTTACGACCCACTTGAGCTCGTCCCAGTCGGGATCCGTGTACTCCCAGACGCCGTCCTGTCCCTTGCGGAGCTTCGGGTCGGGGACGGTGAGGCCGAGCTCCCAGATCTGAGGCGCGTACCCGTCGAGGAACTGCTGGCGCGCCTCCTCGTTCGCCTGGCTCTTGATCCGCCAGCGGTACATCGGGTCGTCTTCGGCCGGGATCGGGTTCCCGTGGAACTGCATGAGCGGGCCCCACCAGCGATTCAGCGCCTCCTGCACGAGCTCGCGCTGCTCCTCGGTCCCGTTCATCATCGTGAGGATCACGTCGCGGCCGTGGAGGATGTGGAACGACTCCTCCCAGCAGATCTTCTTCATGATTCGCGCATACGGGGCGTAGGAGCACTTGAGGAGCGCCTTCTGGGAGATGATCGCGGCCGCGTCGACGAGCCAGGCGATCACACCGACGTCGCCCCAGGTCTTCGTCGGGTAATGGAAGACGTTGTGGAACTTCGTCTTGCCCGCGATGAGGTCGTCGAGGCAGGTCTCGCGCGGCTTGCCGAGGTCCTCGACCACGCGGTAGATGAGCTGGGCGTGCCCCACCTCGTCCTGCACCTTCGAGGTGAGGGCGAGCTTGCGCTGGAGCGTGGGCGCGCGCAGGATCCACTCGCGTTCGGGCAGAACGCCCATGAGCTCCGAGTTCCCGTGCATCTCGATGAACTTGACCAGCGCGTTGCGGTAGTCGTCCGGCATCGGGTCGCCGGCCTCGACCTGGCGCCCGCCCTGCACGTACGCTTCGAATTCGGCTTCGCTCATACCCAAACGATCGTTAGGGTAACGGTACACGATGAGCAGGAAAGAGGAGCTCTCTCGCCAGGCGGCGCGTCTCTTCGCCGCCAAGGGATACCACGGGACGTCGATCGGCGACCTGGCCGACTCGATGGGCGTGCAGAAGGGTTCGCTCTATGCACACATCGAGGGGAAGGAGGATCTCCTCTACGAGACGATGCGCGACGGGGCGGCCGCCTTCCACGGCGCGCTCGACTCCGTGCCGGACGACGCGCCGCCGGCGGAGAAGATCCGCCTCGCTCTGCGTGCGCACCTGCGCGTCGTCTCCGAGCAGCTCGACGTCGCCACGGTGTTCGTGCAGGAGTGGCGCTACCTCGAAGGCGAGCGCCTCGCCGAGGTGGTGGCCGAGCGGCGGCGCTACGAGGAGCGCATCCGCGACCTCTTCCGAGAAGGACGCGACCTGGGTGAGCTACGCGCCGACCTCGACGTCAACGCCGCCGCGCTCCTCTTCCTCTCGGCCGCCAACTGGGCCTACACGTGGCTCGCTCCGGAGGCAGAAACCGACGCGCTCGCAGACCGCTTCTACGCACTCTTCCTCGACGGCGTTCGCGGCTACTCGACGCCGAACTAAAGAGATTCCTGAAGCTCAGCCGCGCGGCGTTAGCCCGTGGCGCCGGCGGGAATCCTCTGGCCTTCATGCCAACTCCGAAGGGGGTCTGATGCACAAGTGGGCCTGGCCTTCGGGCCGGTGCACGTGGTTCTAGAGTGCGGCTGTGCCGGGAGCCGTGCTCATCGTCAATCCGAATGCCTCCCGGGTGACGCCGGACCTAACGCTCGCGGTCGAGGCCGAGCTCCGCGGCGCGGGCCCGCTCGAGACCTTCCTCACCGAGGGGCCGATGCACGCGGCCGAGCTCGTCGAGTCGGCCGGTCCCGGTGTCGAGCGCGTCTACGTCTTCTCCGGTGACGGGGGGTTCAACGAGGTGGTGAACGGGCTCGATGGCGACATCCCGCTCGGGTTCATACCCGGCGGCGGGACGAGCGTCCTTCCGCGTGCGCTCGGTGTGCCTCGCGACCCCGTCGCTGCCGCCCATGCGCTCGGGCGCTCGCATACCGAGCGGACGATCTCGCTCGGTCGGGTGAACGGGCGCAGATTCACCTTCAACGCAGGCCTCGGCCTGGACGCCGAGGCGGTTCGCCGCGTCGACGCGCTCGGCCGAACGTCCGGGAGGCGCGCGGGAGACATCGCCTTCGCGCGCGCGCTCGCCGGGATGCTCGCCGAGCGGCGGGCGCGCTTCGATCCGGCCATGGAGGTCGAGGGCCTCGGGCGCGTCGCGTTCGCACTCGTTGCCAACTGCGACCCGTACAGCTACGCGGGCCGGATCCCATTGCACATCGCCCCGAGGGCGCAGTTCGAACTCGGCCTCGACCTGGTCGCGCCGCGCGAGCTGACGGCGCGCCGTCTTCCGGAGGTGGCTCGGTGGTTGTTGGCCGGCAAGGGACAGGAGCGCTCGCCCCACGTCCTCTACGTCCACGACGCCGACGAGCTCACCGTCAAGGCCGACGTGCCGGTGCCGCTGCAGGTCGACGGCGAGGACCTCGGCGACGTCGAGGAAGCCCGCTTCGAAGCAGAACGCTCGGCGCTCCGGGTGCTCGTCCCGGAATAATCTCCGGCATGGCCGTGGTTCCCGCCGAAGGGGACATGCGCAGGGTGATCGGGGACGGGGAGGATCAGCCGGACCGAGAGGTCGAAGGCCTCGACGAGCAGGACCTGCTGGAGCTCTACCGCGCGATGGTCCTCCTGCGGACCTATGACGACCGCTCGGTCGTTTACCACCGGCAGGGCCGGATCGGGACCTACGCGATCTTCTGGGGCCACGAGGCCATGCAGGCCGGCTCCTTCCACGCGCTCGAGCGCGGAGACTGGATCTTCCCCTCCTACCGGGAGTCCGCTATCGGACTCCTGCGCGGTATGCCGCCCGAGACCGTTCTCTCCTGGTGGCGGGGCCATCCCGCCGGCTGGTGGGATCCCCGCGACTACGGCGTCGCTTCGATCACCGTGCCGATCGCGACCCACGTGCCACACGCCGTCGGCTATGCCTGGGGCATGAAGCTGCGCGGCGAGTCGGCGTGCGCGATCGCGTACTTCGGCGACGGCGCCACCTCCGAGGGCGCCTTCCACGAAGGAGCGAACTTCGCCGCGGTCATGCGCGCGCCCGTGATCCTCTTCTGCAACAACAACGGCTGGGCGATCTCGACGCCCGTCGCCGCGCAGACCCGTGCTTCCACCCTCGCCGACAAGGCGCTCGGCTACGGGATGCCCGCGGTGCGGGTGGACGGAGGCGACGTCCTCGCCGTCTACGAGGCGACGCGGGAGGCGGCGGCGCGCGCCCGGAGCGGCGATGGCCCCACGTTCATCGAGGCGGTCACGTACCGCTGTGCGCCGCACGCGACGGCGGACGATCCCAGCGCCTACATCGACCCCGAGCGGGTCGAGGCGGAGCGGCGGAACGAGTGCCTTGGCCGCTTCGAGCGGTACCTCCGCCGCCTCGGCCTCTTGGACGACGGCCGCGTCAAGTCCATCGGCGCCGAGGCAGACGAGGCGATTCGGGCCGGGATGGCCGCCGCCGAAGCTCTTGCTCCGCCCGACCCGGACCTCGTCACGAAGAACGCCTATGTCGAATAGGACACTGGTCGAGGCCGTGAACGACGCGCTCCACATGGAGATGGAGCGCGACGAGAGCGTCATGGTGATGGGCGAGGACGTGGGCAGAGCCGGGGGCGTCTTCCGTGCGACGGCCGGCCTCCTCGACCGCTTCGGTCCGGACCGCTGCGTCGACACTCCCCTCGCCGAGGCCGGGATCCTCGGCACGGCCGTCGGGCTTGCCATGGCCGGCTGGCGGCCCGTCTGCGAGATGCAGTACGAGTCATTCAGCTACCCCTGTCTCGACCAGCTCATCTGTCACGTGGGCCGTTACCACTGGCGCACGAACGGGGCGATGGAGTTTCCGATCACCGTGCGGATGCCGACCGGCGGCGGCGTGAAGGCGCCCGAGCTCCACGAGGACTCGCCGGAGGCCTACTACGCGCACACGCCCGGGATCAAGGTGGCGATCCCGTCGACGCCCGCGGACGCGAAGGGACTCCTCGCCGCCGCCATCCGCTCCCCGGATCCGGTCGTCCTCATGGAGCCGAAGGTGCTCTATCGCAGCCCGCGCGGGGATGTGCCCGACGGCGAGCACGTCGTCCCGCTCGGCAAGGCGCGCGTCGTCCGCGAGGGAAACGACGTGACGCTCCTCGCCTACGGCGCGATGGTCGCAGTCGCCGAGCAGGCCGCGGAGGAGGTCGAGGCGAGCGTCGAGATCGTGGACGTCCGGACTCTGAAGCCGCTCGACGAGGAGACGCTGCTCGGCTCCGTGGCGAAGACCGGGCGGGCGGTGATCGTCCATGAGGCACCGCGGATCGCCGGCTTCGGCGCCGAGATGGCCGCGCTCCTCGCGGAGAAGGCGATCCTCGACTTGCGCGGGCCCGTCCTGCGCGTGACCGGCTACGACGTCCCCTTCCCGTTCTGGTCGCTCGAGGACGAGCACATCCCGTCGCCCGCCCGCGTCGCCGAGGCGATCAAAGAGGTCATCTCGTTCTGATGGCCTACGAATTCAAGCTCCCCGACCTGGGCGAGGGCGTCCGCGAGGGCGAGATCGCCCGCTGGCTCGTCGAGGTCGGGCAGGAGATCGCCGAGGACGATCCGCTCGTCGAGGTGCAGACCGACAAGACGACGGTGGAAATTCCCTCGCCGGCCGCGGGAAAGGTCGCCCGCATCCTCGTCGGCGAGGGCGAGCTCGTCCCGGTTGGCACCCCACTCGTCCTCATCGGCGCCGATGCGGAAGCCGCGGCGCCCGTGCGCGGGAAGGCTCGGGCGACGCCGCTCGTGCGCCGTATTGCCGACGAGCTGGGCGTCGATCTCTCGAAGGTGAGAGGCAGCGGGCCCGGCGGGCGCATCACCGAGGACGACGTGCGCGCGGCGTCGGGGCCGCTGGAGGGCGAGCGGCGGGAACCGCTGCGCGGCGTGCGCCGGCAGATCGCCGAGCACCTCGCGCGCTCTCACAGGGAAGTCCCAGCGGTCACCGTCGTCGAGGAGTGCGACTTCACCGCGCTCTCGAAGTCCCGTGGCGAGCGCTCCTATCTCCCTTACGTCCTCCAGGCCGTCGTAGCCGGGCTCAAGGCCTACCCAGAGCTGAACGCGACCCTCGCGGAGAACGAGATCGTCTACTGGGAGCGCTACGACATCGGGCTCGCGGTGCAGACCGACGAGGGCCTCGTCGTCCCGGTTCTCTGCGGCGCCGACGAGAAATCCCTCGACGAGCTCTCCGCCGAGGCGGCGCGACTGGCAGAATGCGCGCGCGCCGGGACGCTCGCCGTCGAGGAGCTCCGCGGCTCGACGTTCACGGTCACGAGCGCCGGGCGGCTCGGCGGGCTCTTCGCGACCCCGCTCGTCAACCACCCCGAGGTCGGGATCCTCGGCTTGCATCGCATCGGGCCGAGGCCGATGGTCGTGGGCGGCGAGGTCGTGGCCAGACAGATCGGCTGGCTCTCCTGCACGTTCGACCACCGGGTCGTCGACGGCGCGCGAGCGAGCGAGTTCCTGCTCGGCGTCATCGAGCAGCTGCAGTCGGCCTGACCGAAAACCGAGCGAGTCCGAGTCGCGTAGTACTGGCTAGAAACGCGCTCCGGGCTCGGGAGAGGGGCCGATGGGCGGCGGGCTGAGAGGGGTGTGACCCGCCGCCCGAGATTCCGCTACGCGACTGCGGGCTCAGCCTCAAGCGCTGCGAGATGCGGCTCCAGCATGCGCTCGATCCGGGGCGCGCTCGCGCGTCCTTCGAGGCGCTCAACGGGCCGGCGGTCGCTCAGGAGGATGAGCGTCGGGACCTGCGTCACGCGGAGGCGGTCGACCCACTCAGGTGCTGCGGTGACGTCGATCCTGGAGATCCGTAGGCGTCCGCGCTCCTTGTGGGCCAGGTGAGCGAGCAGGCTCTCCATTCGGCGTGCGGGACCCGATGTCTCCTGGGTGAAGAAGAGGAGCGTGGGCGTGCTTTGGTGGGGCATGGTCCTCCGATCTGGAGCGCTGGAAGAGACTTCCCCCCGCTACGTGGGGAGGAAACACTTGGAATCTCAGGCCGGCGGCGAGGGCCGCGACGGTGCCTGACTCGGCGGTTGCGGCAGCGGGACGTACTGCACGCTCGGCCGTCTCCGCCCGGCCTGGGGGAAGAGCGCCATCAGCTGGTATGCCTCCTCCGGGAGTCCCGTCTCGACGGGAAGACCGAGAGCCCGCGCTTCGTCCACGGTGATCGGGTCGTCGTGCGTGTAGTGCCCGCCGGCGAGCTCCTCAACGAGCGTGTCGGTCTTCTCCTGCCCCACGCGCTCGAAGACGAGATCGCGGACGACCTGCTTCATGTGCCGGACGGCCTTCTCGGCCACGTCTGCCATCACGAGGGTGCGGTCGTCGACGCGCTCGAGCGGCTTCTGCTCGACGACGCGGACGAGGGAGGCGGCCGGCATGTCCCCGAGCTGCGGGTCGACCGGACCGAGCACTGCGTCCGGGTCCATGAGGATCTCGTCCGCCGCGAGCGCGAGGAGCGTCCCGCCCGACATCGCGTAATGCGGGACGAGCACGGTCACCTTCGCAGGATGGCGGCGGAGCGCGTAGGCGATCTGCTCGGCCGCCAGCACGAGCCCGCCGGGAGTGTGCAGGAGGAGGTCGATCGGGGTCGAGTCGTCGGTCAGGCGGATCGCCCGGAGGACGTCCTCGGAATCCTCGATGTCGATGAACCGGTAGAGCGGCACCCCGAGGACGCCGACCGTCTCCTGCCGGTGGATCATCGCGATCACCCGCGCTCCCCGTTTCCGCTGAAGCGCGCTCAGCGCCCGCGACCGACGCGTGTCGAGAAGGCGGCGCGAGAAGACCGGGACGACAAGGAGGAGGAGGAAAAGAAGCGCGACGATGCTGCCCAGGCTCACGAGGCGAGGATAGCCAGGGAGGTGGCCGGCGGACGGAGGACTACACTGGGCTCGATGGGTCTCTTCGACTGGTACTGGCTCGGCGTGGGCGCCGGGCTCGGCGTTGCGGCGGGAACGGCTGCGGGCTGGATCCAGGCAGTGGGCCTGCGCGTGCTGCTCGCGCTCGCATTCGCCCTCGCCGCCCTGGCCGGGATCTTCGTCGCGTTCTTCGTGGCCGCCTGGGGACCTGCGGTCTGGGCCGGGGCCGCGACGGTCGCGTGGCTCGCGCTGCGGCGGCTCGGCGCCGCCGCCTTCCCCGCCGCGTTCCTCGCCGCTGTCGTGCTGGCGTTCGTGCCGTTCCTCGGGTACGTCGAAACCGTGGCCGCGCCGATCGTCGGCAGGCGGCTGCGGCGTCGGGCCAACACGAAGTACGCCGGTCTCCGCGTCCTCGCAAAGGACTAGTTGGGCAAGAAGCTCGTCCTGGCCGTCATCGACGGGCTCACGCCCGCAATGCTGGAGCGCGCCCTCGCCGAAGGACGCCTGCCCGCCCTCTCGTTCCTGCGCGAAGCGGGCACCTACACGCGCGGGACGACGACGTTCCCGTCGGTCACGCCCGTGTGCCTGACTTCGATCGCCACGGGCACGCACCCCGACGTGCACGGCATCCCTCACCTCGTCTGGTACCACCGGCAGGAGCGCCGGGTGGTGGAGTACGGGTCGTCGTTCTCGGCCGTCCGCGCCGCCGGGGCGCGCCGCTCGATACGCGACGCGGTCTTCGCCATGAGCCACGAGCACGTCTCGCCACGGGCCACGACGGTCTTCGAGGCGCTCGAGGACGAGGGCCTCGACCCGGCCGCGATCAACTTCACGTGCTACCGAGGCCGCACGCGGCACAGACTGAAGCTTCCGCTTCGGGCAGGGCGCAACCGCTGGTACGAGGCCGTGTACGGGCCGCGGCGGTTCTTCTTCTTCAACCTCTTCGAGTCGGACGTGACCGGCGCGCCGCTCGCGATCCGCTCGCGGCCGGAAGGATCCGTGGACGCCTACGCGGCGACGATCGGCCGCTGGCTCGTCACGCGGGACGGTTTCGACTTCCTCGTCTTCTACCTCCCCGACTACGACTACGCCTCGCACGTCGTCGGGCCCCGATTCGGCCCTCTCGGCCCTGGAGCGTGCGGACGCGGCGGTCGGCGAGCTGATGGCGGCGGCCGGGGGGCACGAGGCGTTCCTCGAGCGCTACGCGATCGTCGTCTGCTCCGACCATGGGCAGACGCGTGTCGAGCGCATCGCCCGGCTCCAGGACTCGTTCGCCGACCTGGACGTCTTCACGGGCCGCCGGGGCACGAGTCCCGACGGCTGCGAGGCCGTCGTCACCGGCTCCAACCGCTCTGGGATGGTCTACGCGCTCGACGCGCGCCCGCCCCGAGAGCTCGCCGAGCGGCTCGACGGCGCCGATGGTGTCGACCTCGCGCTCTTCCTCGAGCATGGCGAGGCCGTCGCGAGGAAGGCCGGCGTGGAGGTTCGCTTCGCGCCCGGGGATGGCGGCTGGCGCGTCTTCGGTGACGAGGGGCTGCTCGCTCCCGACGAGTACCCGAACGCCTTCGAGCGCGTCTGGTGCGCGCTCCGCTGCCCGAACGCGGGCGAGGTGATCGTCTCGGCCGCTCCGGGCTGGGAGTTCGAAGACCTCGGAGGCCGGCACCACGTCGGCGGCGGAAGCCACGGCTCGCTGCTCGCGGGCGACTCGACCGTGCCGATGCTCGCGGCCGGGTTCCACGAGAATCCGTTCCCGCCGGACGCGAGCGTCACCGACCTCGCTCCGCTCGCGCCTCGCGCACTTCGGCGTGCAACCGCCGCCGTCCATGCGCGTGCGCGCCTCAACGGGTGTCTGACTTCGAGGGCGAGCGTCGGGCGATGGTCGCCGAGCAGCTCGCCGGGCGCGGAATCGTCGACGAGCGGGTGCTCGAGGCGATCGGCCGCGTGCCGCGCGAGGCGTTCGTCTTCGAGCGGGACCGGTGGCGCGCCTACCGCGACATGCCGCTTCGAATCGGCTTCGGCCAGACGATCTCGCAGCCCTATATGGTCGCCGTCATCTGCCAGGCGGCCGAGGTGAGGGAGGGCGACCGCGTCCTCGACATCGGCACCGGCTCCGGGTACCAGGCGGCCGTGCTCGCGGAGATGGGGGCGACCGTCTACACGATCGAGCGCATCCCCGAGCTTGCCGAGCGCGCCCGCGCCAGGCTCGAAGCAGCGGGGTACGAACGTGTCGAGGTGACCGTCGGGGACGGTTCGCTCGGGCTGCCGGAGCATCGTCCCTACGACGCGATCGTCGTCGCCGCGGCCGCGCCGGCGATGCCGGAGTCGCTGTACGAGCAGCTCCGCGTGGGCGGGCGCCTCGTCGTCCCGGTGGGCGGGCCGGCAGGGCAGCGCCTCGAGGTCGTCATCCGGACCTCCGAGGGGCCGGCCGTGTCGCGCTCGGTGCCGTGCCGCTTCGTCCCGCTCGTCGGGGTGGAGGGCTTCTAGTTTCGACGCCCCGTGGGCGGGAATCTTCCCCACGATGGAGGGGGTCTACTCGCGAGCGCCGTCGAGCGCCGGCCGGTCTGCTTTGCCGATATCCAGCTCGGCGTCGTCTCCGACCTCTTCCTCGACGACTCGCTCGGACGCGTGCTCGGCTTCGACGTCCTCTGCGGCGACCGCGTCCACCGCTATCTGCCGCTCCTCGCGTGCGAGATCCGCGAGACGGCGCTCTCGATTCCGTCCGCGCTCGTCCTCATGAGGGAGGAGCTCGACTACTACCGCGAGCGCGGACGGGTTCTGAGCGCGCTGCGCGGGTTCCCCAGCCGCCGCGGTGCCCGCGAGCTCGGCACCCTCGTGGATCTCCTCTTCACGCCCCGTGGGGAGGTCGCCGGGCTCGTCGTCGAGTCCCACGGAGAGCGCATCGCCGTCCGGCCGGCTGCCGAGCTCGTCGTTGGCCCGGATGCCCTGCGGCCCGCCGTCTAACCTTTCTCTCCACGTGGCCATACGGTCCGACACTGTGACGGGACGGGCAAGCGCCTTCTCGGATGCCGCCGGCGACGCGCTGCGCCGCCCGGCCAACTGGTGGCAGCTCGCGAAGTTCTGCGTCGTCGGCGCGACGGGCTACGTCGTCAACCTCGCCGTCTTCGCCGCGCTCCTCCACGGCGCCGGCATGCACTACATCGCGGCCGCCGTCTGCTCGTTCCTCGTCGCGGTGACGAACAACTACACGTGGAACCGCCTCTGGACGTTCCGCCACCAGCGCGGCCATTTCGCATACCAGGGGCTGCGCTTCCTCGTCGTCTCCGCGATCGCCCTCGCGGCGAACCTCGCCTTCCTCGCGATCCTCGTCGCCTTCGGAGTTCCCAAGATTCCGGCGCAGGCCGTGGCGATCGCGCTCGTCACGCCCTGGAACTTCGTCGCGAACAAGCTCTGGAGCTTCCGACGGCGGCCGTCCGTCTAGCTCTCCTCCTGGCCGTCGCCATCCTCGTCGCGCCGGGAGCCGCCGCGGCGGACCAGAACGCGCCGGTCTACAACTCCCACGGCGACCTCGTCGAAACACCGTTCGTTCCCCAGGACAAGCCAGCCCAGGCCGAGCTGACCGAGCAGCAGGCGATCGCCGCCGTCATGAACGACGAGAAGGTGGCCGACTGGGTCGCCCGCTATCCGCCGAAGGGCCTGACGAAGCAGGCGACCCTCGACCGGAAGGCGGGACAGTGGTCGGTGAAGGTCTGGTCCGACCTTCCCGACGCGGGCCAGATCGTCGACGCGAAGGTCGACGACGCGACCGGTGCCGTGACGGAGGCCTGGACCGGGCCGCAGGTCGCGTGGAAGATGGCGCGCGGGTACAAGGGCGCTTTCGGCCGCGGGATCAACGACCCCTGGGTCTGGCTGACCTTCTGCGTCGTCTTCTTCGTCGGCCTGGCGGACTTCCGCCGGATCCTCTCGATCCGGAACCTCGACCTGCTCGTCCTGCTCTCGTTCTCGATCTCCCTCTACTACTTCAACATCGGCCACGTCTTCACGGCGATGCCGCTCGTCTACCCGCCGATCGCCTACCTCCTCGGCCGCATGGCCTGGGTCGGCTGGAAAGGGCGGGCGAGTCCGTTGTCGAAGCCGATCTGGCCGGCCTGGGTGCTGCTCGCGGCGACCGTCTTCCTCGTCGGCTTCCGGGTTGGCCTCAACGTCCAGGACTCGAACGTGATCGACGTCGGCCTCGCCGGAATCGATGGCGGCCAGCGCATCGTCCAGGGCGAGATGCCGTACGGCCACATGCCGACGGACGCCGGGAAGGCTTGCGGCCCGGCCGACGCCGACGGCTACATCCGCGAGCACATCCAGACGAACGGGCGCTGCGAGTCCTCGAACGAGCGCGGCGACACGTACGGGCCCGTCAGCTACCTCGCCTACGTGCCCGCCTATCTCGTCGTCGGATTCGACGGGAAATGGAACGGCGGCTCGACCGGGTGGAAAGGACTACCTGCCGCGCACCTGACGGCGATCGTCTGGGACCTCGTCGCGCTCGTGGGGATGGGCGTCCTCGGCCTCCGTTTCGGCGGGCGTCTGCTCGGCGCGACGCTCGCGTTCGCCTGGGCGGCGTACCCCTTCACGCAGTACGTCTCCAACTCGAACTCGAACGACGCGATCATGCCCGCGCTCCTCATCTGGGGCCTCGTCTTCCTCACCTCGCCTCCGGCGCGCGGCGTCTTCGTCGCGCTCGGCGCCTGGACGAAGTTCGCCGCGCTCCTGCTCGTGCCACTCTGGGCGTCCTACCCCGACTGGCGCCGTGGCGCCCGCGACAAGGCCCTCTACGCCGTGGGCTTCGTCGTCGGAACCGCGCTCGGCTTCTGGATCCTTTTCCTCGAGCCCGACCCGATCCACGCCGCCCGCGTCTTCTGGGACCGGACCTTCGGCTGGCAGCTCTCACGCTCGTCGCCGTTCTCGATCTGGGACTGGACGCAGTACCCGGGCTTTCCGGATCTGCACACCTACCAGACCGCGCTGAAGATGATCCTGATCGTGGTCGCGCTCGTGCTCTTCTTCGTCCCCCGTGTGAAGAACGAGCTCCAGCTCGCCGCCCTCACGGCCGCGCTCCTCATCGGCTTCGAAGCCGTCCTCACCCACTGGTTCTACCTCTACATTCCGTGGTTCTTCCCCTTCGTGGCGTTCGCGCTGCTCGCGCCGGCGCTCATCACCGCCGCCGCGCGCGAGCCGGCCTCCGAGCCCCCAGAGCTTGAGCACGAGCCGAGAGCACTCGTTTCCGCGGGCTGAGCCGAGCCAGGTCGCGCAGGCGGTCGCGATCGGGGTGGTGCTCTTCACGGTCTCGTGGGGGCTCCTCCACGCCGGCTTCTGGCACCGCCACCAGATCGTGGACACGCCCGTCTACCAGAGCTACGGCGAGAGGATGGCCGACGGGCAGGTGCCCTACCGCGACTTCGACCTGGAGTACCCGCCCGCCGCGCTCCCGGTCTTCGTGCTCCCGGCGCTCACCCGTGCGGACGACTACCGCGCGGCCTTCGAGCTCCTCATGTGGGCGTGCGGCGTCGCCGCGGTGATCTCGCTTGGCCTTGCGCTGGCCTTCGTGGACGCAGGCCCGACTCGCCTCTACGGGGCGATCGTCTTCTTGGGGCTCGCGCCGCTCGCCCTCGGGTCGGTGATCCTCTCACGCTTCGACCTCTGGCCGGCAGCGCTCACGATCGCCGCGCTCGCCGCGCTCCTCGGTGGGCGGGAGCGGGTGGGCCTCGGCGTCCTCGGGCTCGCGGCGGCCGCGAAGATCTACCCGCTCGTCCTGCTCCCCGTCGCGCTCGTCTGGACGGCCCGGCGGCGCGGGACGCGGGAGCTCTGGGTCGGGCTTGGCGTCTTCGCCGCGGTCGTTGCAGCCTGCTTTCTCCCCTTCCTCGTCCTCTCCCCGGGCGGCGTCGCCCACGCGATCGGAACACAGCTCGGCCGCCCGCTCCAGATCGAGAGCCTCGGCGCCTCGCTCCTCCTCGCCGCCCAGCAGCTCGGTCTCTACGACGCGACCGTCGAGAGCTCGCATGGCTCGCAGAACCTCGCGGGCTCGCTCCCGGACGCGCTTGCTTCGATCCAGACCGCCTTCCAGTTGGTGGCCATTGGCGTCGTGTGGGCGGTCTTCGCGGCGAGGGACCGGGGACGGGAGGGGGTCATCGTCGCCTTTGCCGGAACCGTGACCGCGTTCGTCGCGTTCGGCAAGGTGCTCTCGCCGCAGTTCCTCATCTGGCTTCTCCCGCTCGTCCCGGCGGTTGCGGGCGGGACCGGGCTGGCGGCGACGGGTGTACTCGCCGTCGCGCTCGTGACGACGCAGCTTTGGTTCCCGTTCCGCTACTGGCACGTCGTCGCGTTCGAGCCGGTGGGCTGGCTCGTCTTCGTGCGGAACGCCCTCCTCGTCGGACTCTATGCGATCCTGCTGGTCGCGCTCAGCCGACGAGGACGCGCAGGGTTTCGCAGCGTGTAGCCCGGCCGTCGGCGTCGCACTCGACGACGGCGCCCTCGATGCGCACGTCGCCCTCCGCGGTGTGGAAGCGAACCGGCATCGAGGTCCTCATGCGCTCGATCGCGAGCTCGGCCTTGACGCCGATGACGGAGTCGTGCGGGCCGGTCATGCCGGCGTCCGTGAGCGCTGCGGTGCCTCCCGGCTGGACGCGGGCGTCGTTGGTCTGCACGTGGGTGTGGGTCCCGATCACCGCGGTCACGCGGCCGTCGAGCATCCGCGAGAGCGCGACCTTCTCGCTCGTCGCCTCGGCGTGGAAGTCGACGAAGATCACCTTCGCCTGCTTCCGCGCCTCCTCGACGAGCTCGTCGACGAGGAGAAAGGGGCTCGTCGGCGGCGAGAGGAAGAGCGAGCCCTCGAGGTTGATGACGGCGACGGGCGCCCCGTCGCTGGCCGGCTGGACGGTCAGCCCTCGGCCCGGGCCCCCGAGGTTCTCCGGCCTGATCACGCGCGGGTTGCTCCGGAGAGTCGGGATGAGGTCGCGGTGTCGCCACACATGGTTTCCGAGCGTGATCACGTCGGCGCCGGCCGCGAGGATCTTGTCCGCGAGCTTCGCGGTCAGCCCGAGGCCGTCGGCGGCGTTCTCGCCGTTGACGATGCAGAAGGACGCGCCGAGCTCCTCACGCAGGCCGTGGAGACGCGATTCCAGCGCGCGACGGCCCGGGGCGCCGACGACGTCTGCGATGAAGACGATGACCAGTGCGGGGCCGTTCTAGGGCACCGACAGCGAGCCCGCCGGATGTACTTCGATGTGAACGTGCTGGCCGTGGTCCTGCGTGTAGCGCGCGAGGGCGGCCTGCTCGACGGAGGACATGTCCACGATGCGCCCGACCTTCGTCCGGCCCGCGGAGACCGTCGACCCGACCGTCAGCGCGGGATCGGCGCGCAGGTTGGTAAGCGTCACCACGACGCCCGGGTTGCCGGTCGGCTGGATGTCGATGCGGACGCCGTACGGCTTCCCGTTCACGATCTGGTCCGAGACGGCCATCACGCTCCCGTCGACGGGAGCGTAGACGTCGGTGCCCGTCGGCGCGCCGACGTCGAGGCCCCCGGTCTCGGGGCCGACACCGCCCTCGATCTGGAAGTAGCGGATGCCCGAGCTCGAGTCCCCGAAGAAGCGGTGGACGATCCGCTGCACGAGACCGGCGTTCGCCTGTGTCCCGAGCGGGTCGAGCGGAAGGGCGCTCGAGCCCGAGGCGTGGTAGCCGATCGCGGTCACCCGGTTCTGGTTCACCGGCATCTGGATTCGCAGCGTGTCCTGGAGCGCGATGATCTGCGCGCTCGGCGGGCCGGCCGGAAGGAGCCGCCCTGCCGGCGCGGGGCCGGTGTTCGTGGCCGTCGCGGGCTTCCCGGACCCGAACGCCGTGAGCAGGAGCACGACGAGGCACACGCATGCCACGACCGCCAGTGCGGCCGTGCGTCGCGCTCTGCGAACCTTCGCGCGCATCGCCTGTCTTTCGGCGGCGCGGTAGGCAAGCCCGGGAGCCTGGGGCTGGGCCATCCGCGGCACGCTAGCGGAGGCGTCCATCTCTTTCAAACGGCTACCCCCACGCTCTTCCGGCCGGGGGGCGAGCGCGAGCGCGCCGTCGGTCTCGAACGACCACTCCCAGAGTGGAGGACGAAGCCCTACGACATTCCCGGGCTTTGCAGGGCTTTCTTGGGTCTGATCATAGGGACGGGGCGCTTTGGGCACGGTGCTAGCCTTGCGGCGTGTGGGCCGTCCTTCGCTCTCACCTTGCCAGGAGCGCCGGACGCTGACCCCGCTGCTCAGCGCACACGCCGTCAGTCGGAGGTATGGGCGCATCGTCGCGCTCGCACCGACGAGCCTCGAGGTCCACTCCGGTGACGCGCTCGCGCTCATCGGGCCGAACGGCGCGGGCAAGTCGACCCTGCTCTCCATCCTCGCCGGGGCGCTCGACCCGAGCGACGGCTCGGTGGGGTCGGGCGCGAACGACGGAGGTCCGAAGATTGGCTGGGTTCCCCAGCGTCCCGCGCACTACCAGCGGCTCTCCCCGCGGGAGAACCTCGAGCTCTTCGCGCGCCTCGAGGCGGTTCCCGGCGCGGACGAGGTCGCGGCACGCTACCTCGGGCTGCTGGACATTCCGGACGACGGGCGCCTGACCTCGGAACTCTCGGCGGGGAACCAGCAGCGGCTCAACGTCGCAGTGGCGCTGCTCGCCCGGCCGGACGTACTCCTGCTCGACGAGCCCACGGCCTCGCTCGACCCGAGACAGCGGCGGCTCCTGTGGGAGGTCGCGGCGCAGGTACGCGAGCGCGACGGAGCCGTCGTCTTCGCGACGCAGAACCTCGAGGAGCTCGAGCGCTTCGCCACCCGCGTCGCCGTCCTGGTCGACGGCGCGCTCGTCTTCGACGGCACGCTCGAGCAGTTCCGCGCCTCACCCGAAGCGGACGTCTTTGCGTGACGAAGATCCGGCTCCTCATCGGCAAGGACCTGCGCGTGCTGCGGCGCTCGCCGGTGCTCGTCGCCGCGCTCGTCGTCTACCCGCTCGTGTTCGCCGCGCTCGTCGGCGCCGTCGTCCGCTATGCGAGCGACAGGCCGACGATCGCGTTCGTCGACCTCGACCACCTTCCCCACACGCTGACGGTCGGCGGGCAGAAGTTCGACGTGCCGGCAGTGCTCGACCAGGTGAACAAGTCGGCCGAGCTCGTCCCCATGAGCCAGGCAGAGGCCGACCGCAAGCTTGCGAACGGCCAGGTCGACGCCGAGATCGTCGTCCCGCGCGGGTTCGCGTCACGCCTGCGCGGGATGGTCCAGAGCCCGCAGCTCGAGCTGAGGACCGCGCGCGGCGGCATCTCGACCCGGGTGGAACAGCAGACCCAGGCGCTCGTCTACCAGCTCAACCAACGGCTCCAGGACGCCTACATCGAGGCGAACCTCCAGTACGTGAACCTGATCGTCAACGGCGGCAAAGGCAGCTTCCTCGGGAACGAGTTCGACGTCGTCGGCCTGAAGCGAGCCGCCGCGATGCTCGACGAGATCGAGAGGGCGACGAAGGATCCCGCCGTCGCCGCGCGGGCGCAGGAGCTCTCCACCTTCGTCCGCCAGGCCCAGCTCGCGCTCGGCGCCTCGGGCGAGTCGCTGCGGGCGACGGCGAACCCGATCGAGCTCCACATCGACTCCAAGGCCGGCCGCTCCTGGCTTCTCTCCGCGCAGCTCCAGGCCTATGCGCTGGCGCTCACGCTCGCGTTCATCTGCGTTCTGCTCGCGGCGGCCGCGATCGCGTCGGAGAGGGACGAGAACGTCATCGGCCGGCTCGCCCGCGGACTCGTCGGCTTGACCGGCCTCGTCGTGGTGAAGGTCGTGCTCGCCACGCTCGTCGCCGTCGTACTCGGTCTCGTGATCGCGCTCGTCTTCGGCATCCTCGCCTCGACATTCGACGTGACCGGTGGAGAACCGTGGCCGCGCCTGCCGCTGCTCGCGCTCGGGCTTGTCGTCGCCGGCGCCGCCTTCGGGGCCTTCGGAGTCCTCGTCGGCGTGGTCGCACGCGAGGCGAGGACGGCGGTGCTCGTGGCGTTCCTCGTCGCCCTGCCGCTCGTCCTTCTCGGGCTCTTGCCCACCGGGACGGTCGAGGCGGCGCACTGGATCTCGAAGATCTTCCCGTTCTCGCACGCGGTCGACTTCTTCCAGTCGGCCCTCTACGACAACGACCCGTGGGGAACCCTTGCGCGCGAGACCGCGTGGCTCGTCGGGCTCGCCGCGGCCTTCGGGGCGGCTGCGCGCCTGGGCATGCGAAGATTGCTCTCATGAGCAGCGCCTTCCCGACGACGAGGCTTCGGCGCTTTCGCCGCACCGGCGCGCTCAGGGAGCTCGTGCGCGAGACGCGCCTCGACCTGCGCGACTTCGTCGCGCCGCTCTTCGTCTGCCCCGGCGCCGGAGTCGAGAAGCCGCTCGAGGGGCTGCCCGGGATCGCACAGCGCTCCGTCGACCGGCTCGCTGCCGAGGCCGACGAGCTGTTGGGGCTCGGCATCGGCGCCGTGCTCCTCTTCGGGATTCCCGAGGAGAAGGACGACGCCGCCTCGGGCGCCTACGACGACGACGGCATCGTCCAGCAAGCGCTGCGCCGGCTCGCGGAATCCGCGCCCGACCTCGTCCTCCTCACCGACGTCTGCCTCTGCGAGTACGCGTCGCACGGACACTGCGGGGTCGTCGACGGCGACGAGATCGTCAACGACCTGTCTCTGGAGCTGCTCGCCAAGGCAGCCCTCAGTCACGCCGAGGCCGGTGCGCACGCCGTCTGCCCGAGCGACATGATGGACGGTCGCGTCGGGGCGATCCGGGGCGCGCTCGACGCCGAGGGCTTCGAGCAGGTGCCCATCGTGTCCTACGCGGCGAAGGCGGCGTCGGCTTTCTACGGGCCCTTCCGTGAGGCGGCCGAGTCGGCGCCCGCGTTCGGCGACCGACGGAGCTACCAGATGGATCCCGCCAACCGGCGCGAGGCGCTTCGCGAGTGCGAGCTCGACCTCGGCGAGGGCGCGGACGCGCTCTTGATCAAGCCCGCCCTTCCGTCGCTCGACGTCATCGCCGCCGCGCGCGCCCGCTTCGACGTCCCGATCTTCGCCTACAACGTGAGCGGCGAGTACGCGATGGTGAAGGCGGCCGCGGCGCGCGGGTGGCTGGACGAGCAAACAGCCGCGCTCGAGAGCCTGACGGCGATCAAGCGGGCGGGCGCGGACGTGATCGTCTCCTACTGGGCGAAGGAGCTGGCGGGCTGGCTGTAGAACGTCGTTTGAAGCGGGGCCTCGTCGCTGGAGGGCGCTGGTCGGCGCGAGGCAAGGACGTAGGGAGCGCGCGTATCGAATTGAGACACGCGTGCGACCGAGGACGCCGGATCGCGCCTCGACAGAGTGCTCCAGCGGCTCAGGCTTCGCTTTGAGCGAGGTTCTGAACACGACGACTCTTTGGCGGCGCGCCCGGGCGCTCGTCCCCGGGGGCGTCAACTCGCCGGTGCGCGCCTGGAAGGCCGTCGGCGCGGGCGAGCCGTTCTTCGCACGCCGGGGCGACGGCGCCTACGTCGAGGACACCGAGGGCCGGCGCTACGTGGACTGGGTGATGTCGTGGGGCCCGCTCGTCTTCGGTCACGCCGACCCCGAGATCGTCGAGGCCGTCCAGGAGGCCGCCGCCGAGGGGACGACCTTCGGCGCGCCGACCGAGCGCGAGGTCGAGCTCGCGGAGGAGATCGCCGACGCCGTCCCGTCCGTCGAGAAGGTGCGACTCGTCTCCTCCGGCACCGAGGCGGCGATGAGCGCGATCCGCCTCGCCCGCGGCGCGACTCACCGCGACCGCATCCTCAAGTTCGCGGGCTGCTACCACGGCCACGCAGACGCGCTTCTCGCCGAGGCGGGCTCGGGGCTCGCGACGCTCAGGCCTCCCCGGAAGCCCGGGGGTCCCGCGCGGCGCCGCGCGGGACACGATCGTCACCGCCTACAACGACGTCGATGCGGCCGCCGCGGCCGTCGAGCGCTACGGCGAGGGCATCGCGGCCGTCATCGTCGAGCCCGTCGCTGGGAACATGGGCGTCATCCCGCCCGCGCCGGGGTTCCTCGAGGCGCTGCGCGCGCTCTGCGACGCCTCGGGCGCGCTGCTCGTCTTCGACGAGGTCATAACCGGCTTCCGGGTCGCTCGCGGCGGAGCGCAGGAGCTCTACGGCATCCGGCCCGACCTGACCATCCTCGGCAAGATCGCCGGCGGGGGACTTCCGCTCGCCGCCTTCGGAGGCCGCGCCGACGTGATGGACGAACTCGCGCCCTCGGGGCCCGTGTACCAGGCCGGCACGCTCTCCGGGAACCCGCTCGCGACCGCAGCAGCGCTCGTCGCCCTCCGCCGCCTCCGCGATCCCGAGGTGTATCGCCGCCTCGAGGAGACCGCGGCCGCGATCGAGGCCGGGCTCACGCTCCAGGGCGTGACCGTCCAGCGCGTCGGCGCGATGCTGACGCCGTTCCTCCACGACGGGCCCGTGCGCAACTTCGTCGAGGCGAAGGAGGCTGACTCGGAGCGCTACGGCGAGCTCTTCCGCCACCTGCTCGAGCGCGGCGTCTACGTCGCTCCGTCGCAGTTCGAGGCGTGGTTCGTCTCGACCGCACATGGTCCCGAGGAGGTCGAGCGGACCGTCGAGGCCGCGAGGGAGCTCCTTGGGAGCTAGCACGGCATCCGTCTGGGAGACCATCGCTGTCGAGGCGGGACGGGAGAGCCAGCTCTGGGCCGCCGCGCTGCGGCCCGAGTCGGAGCGCGAGGAGCAGGCCGTCTTCTCCCCGCTCGCCGAGGAGCGCTTCGCCGTCGGCCTCGAGACGATCTACGAGGGCTACCTGCTCCACTACGGCAGGCCGCGCCTCTTCCAGGCCGGCGACCGAGACACGCGCATCCTCCTCGGCGACTATCTCTATGCGCACGGGCTCGTCCGGATCGCCGCGCTCGGGGACGTCGTCGCCGTCGGCGCTCTCGCGGAGCTCCTGTCGCTCTGCGCGCACCTGCGGGCCGAGCGCCTCCCCGGGGACGGCGAGGCTTGGGCGGCGACCGTCTCCTCGCTGGACGGCGAGGTTGCCGAAGACGAGGCAACCCGCAGCCTGGCGCTTGCACTGCATACCGAACGAGTCGAGTAGGATCCCGCCGGCATGAGCGCTGCTCGCCACCACAATCCTCCTCGGCGCAGAGAAGAGCCCCGCGCAGGAGGGCCGGGACGTTGTGCTCGTCATGCTGGTCGTCGGCCTTACCTTCCTCGGCGTGATCCTCGTCGGGCAACTCCTGCGTCATCTCGGGCACAAGCGCAAGGAGCGCCGCGCCGCCCGCCGGGCGTACTAGCCGACGCCAGCCGCATAGACTCAGCACCGATGCCGGCTGCCGACCTGCGCTCCTGGATCGACGAGCTCCGCCGTGCCGGGCGAGCTGGCCGAGATCGAGGCCGAGGTCGACCCCTACCTGGAGGTGACGGAGATCGTCGACCGGGCGGTCAAGTCCGGCGGCCCGGCGCTCCTCTTCAAGAACCCGAAGGGCTCGGAGCATCCCCTCCTCATCAACCAGTTCGGCACGGAGAGGCGCATGGCGATGGCCTTCGGCGAGCCCTCCTCGACGACGTCGCGAGGAAGCTCGAGGACGTCATCGAGATGCAGCCGCCCCAGGGCCTCTTCGAGAAGGTCAAGGGCCTGGGGAAGCTGAAGCGCCTCGCCGACTCGATGCCGAAGTCGGTGCGGAGCGGGGCTTCGCAGGAGGTCGTGCTCGGAGCCGAACCTCGACCTGCTCCCAATCCAGCACTGCTGGCCCGGAGACCCGGCGCCGTTCATCACGCTCCCGGCGGTGATCACCAAGGATCCGCGCACCGGGACCCGCAACGTCGGCATGTACCGCATGCAGAAGATCGACGCGACGACGACCTTCATGCACTGGCAGATCCACAAGGACGGCGCGGCCGACTGGCGCGGCATGGGCGACCGGCTCGACGTCGCGGTCGCCCTCGGCTGTGACCCGGTCACGACGTATTCGGCGAGCGCCCCGCTTCCGAAGCACATCGACGAGTTCATGCTCGCCGGCTTTCTGCGGGGGGAGGCCGTCGAGCTCGTCCCCGGGAAGACCGTCGACCTTGAGGTGCCGGCGAACGCGGAGATCGTCCTCGAGGGCTACATCGAGAAGGGCGAGCTCGCCACCGAGGGGCCGTTCGGCGACCACACCGGCTACTACTCGCCGCCCGAGCCCTTCCCGGTTTTCCACCTCACGTGCATGACGATGCGGCGCGACGCGATCTACCCGTCGATCGTCGTCGGCGTCCCGCCCGCGGAGGACGCCTGGCTCGGCAAGGCGACCGAGCGCATCTTCCTCCCGGCGATCCGCATGACCGTGCCTGAGATCGTGGACTACGACCTGCCCGTCGCCGGCGCGTTCCACAACTGCGTCATCGTGTCCATCCGCAAGGCTTTCCCCGGCCATGCGAAGAAGGTCATGCACGCGATATGGGGACTGGGGATGCTCTCGCTCTCGAAGTCGGTCGTCGTCGTGGACGAGTTCGTGGACGTGCACGACTACGAGCAGGTCTTCTTCCACGCGTGCGCCAACGTCGACCCGGGGCGCGACGTGGTCATCTCCGAGGGTCCGACCGACCAGCTCGACCACGCCGCCGCGATGTACTGCTACGGCGGGAAGCTCGGGATCGACGCCACCCACAAGTGGACGACCGAGGGCGCGCGCGAATGGCCGGAGCGGATCGAGATGACGGCTGAGGTTCGTGACCTCGTCGACAGCCGCTGGGCCGAGTACGGGCTCGCGGCGCCGGAGGCTCAGAACGGCGGAATTTCCAGGGTCTTGCGGCAAACGGTACGTCGTTGACACGTACGCGCGAGGCCGGGAAGAATGCCGGGGCTTGTGACAAGGATCCGATGACGAAGGGAGCCGGTTGGCCGACGAGCTAGAGCGGCCGGGCGAAGAGCCCGAGCAGCACGAAGCCGAGTCGCACCTCCCGACCCCGACGATCCTCCCGTTCGCATTCGCGGGCGGGGTCGCGCTGATCCTGCTCGGCCTCATCATCAGCTGGTGGCTCGCGGTCGCCGGCGGCGTGCTCGCGCTCCTCTTCGGCTTCGCCTGGATCCGGGAGACGACGAAGGAGGTGCGCGCGGCTCCGGAGCCCGAGCCGGCTCCCGCGCCGGAGGTCTCGGAGCTCGCCGAAGAGGAAGGAGGCCCCGAGGAGCCGGAGCGCTATCCGCGCTCGGCCTTCCTCGAGCTCTCGACGCTCGGCCTCGGCGCCGCGATTGGCGCGCTCGTCACGATCCCCGCGCTCGGCTTCATGATCGCCCCGGCGTTCGTCGACCAGGGGGACGAGGAGGTCGACCTCGGCCCGCTCGCCAACTTCCCGGAACAGCAGTACGTCATCGCGCAGTTCAACTCGAAGAAGGGCGAGCCGCCGGATGTGGGGAGGCGCGCGGCGTTCATCCGCAACAACGGCCTGCTGAACGGCGTGCCGAGCTTCACGATCATCTCCAACCGCTGTGCCCACGTCGGCTGCCCGACCCAGCCCCAGGGACTTCCCGGGAAGGCCAAGGAGATCAGTGCGGAAAGCGGGCCCGTGACGATCACGCCCGTCGCGAGCGTCTCCGGCTTCCAGTGCCCCTGCCACGGCGGCGCGTACGACGCCGAGGGCAACCGCGTCGCGGGCCCCCCGGTCCGCGCACTCGACCGCTACCAGTTCCTGATCAAGGACGGGCACCTCGTGCTCGCCTCGCGCTTCAGCGTCGGCAAGGTGACCGGCGAGGGCGCCCACGCGACGATCTACGCCTACAAGCGCTTCGACCCGGGCCAGCACGTGGACGGCCCCGAGCAGATCTTCTGGCCGCTGCCGCCGTACGAGAGCGGAGGCGCCTGATGGCCAGGACGAAGTCGAAGCGCCAGCAGCAGCTCGAGCAGACCGTCCTCATCCCGGTCGACTGGGTCGAGGAGCGCTCGGGGCTCGTCGGCGGGATCAAGTACTTCCTCTTCCGCAAGGTCCCCGCCGAGTCGAACTGGTTCCACACGCTCGGCTCGGCGACCCTGACCGCCTTCCTCGTGCAGACGGTCACCGGCGTGATCCTCGCCATGTACTACAAGCCGGCGCCGGCGGAGGCCTACAAGTCGATCCAGACGATCACGAACGACCTGACCCTCGGCTGGCTCGTGCGCGGGATGCACCGCTGGGGCGCGAGCGTCTTCATCATCCTGCTCTTCCTGCACATGGGGCGCGTGTTCCTCTTCGGCGCCTACAAGTACCCCCGCGAGCTGAACTGGCTCATCGGCGTGATCATCCTGACTATGGCCCTGGGAGAGGGCCTGACCGGCTATCTGCTCCCGTGGGACCAGACCGCGTACTGGGCCACCGTCGTCGCGATCAACATCAACGCGAACGCGCCGATCGTCGGCCCGTTCCTGGGCGAATTCCTGCGGGGCGGCGCCGAGATCGGGAATGACACCTTAGCCCGCTTCTACTCGTTGCACATGCTCGTCATACCGGGAGGGTTATTCGCGCTCATCGGGCTGCACCTCTACCTCGTCGTGCGCCTCGGGATCACCCCGCCGCCGTGGACGAAGGTGGCCGGCGGCTACGAGGCCACCGAGAATGGCCGGCCGGTCCGACAGGGGCTCGTCGAGCCGCGGCCGCGGGGCAACGGCGCCATCGCGCCGCGAAGGCCGGAGGCCTGACCCATGGCGCCGAAGGACGACAACCGCACCCAGTTCAAGCTCTACAAGGAGGACGTCGAGCGCCGCGGGAAGCCCTTCTTCCCGTTCGCCATGTACCACGACACGGTCATGAGCTTCGTGGTCGTGGCGGTGATCATCGGCCTGGCCGCGCTCTGGTACTTCACCTCGGGCCCCGAGCCCGGCGACTCGGGCGTCCTCGGGCCGCGCTACGCGGCGCAGGCCGACCCGGGGACGACGCAATTCATCCCGCGGCCGGACTGGTACTTCTACTTCCTCTTCTACCTCCTCAGGATCTTCAAGTGGCCGGAGTCGGTCATCCTCGCCACCGTCGGCATCCCGACCCTTCTCCTCGTCCTCCTGATCCTGGTGCCGTTCTACGACCGCCGGCGCGAGCGGCGCATCGCGCGCCGCCCGGTGGCCGTCGTCGCGGCCTGCCTCGTCATCGCCTCGATGGGGATCCTCACGTACAAGGGCGCGACGGCGAAGGAGTCCCTCGGTAGCGAGAACATCGGGCTCGTCCCGGAGTGGGCCAAGGAGCAGAACCTCTCGGCGGACGGCATCGAAGGCGCCAAGATCTTCGCCGTGGTGGGTTGCATGAGCTGTCACACCTACCTCGGCGCGGGCACGCCCAACCTCGGCGCGCCCGACCTCTCCGCGGAGGGCTCGAAGGGCCGCGGCAAGGAGTTCCAGATCGCGCACCTGAAGTGCCCGAGCTGCGTCAACCCGGGCTCTCCGATGCCGCCTTTCACGAGCTTCACGCCCGAGCAGTACAACCAGCTCGCCACGTTCCTGGAGGAGTCGAAGGGACCGAGCGGCGGCTGACGGGCCGCCGAACGGCGATGAACGTCTTCCTCGGCATCACGGGCGCCTCCGGCGCTCCGTATGCGGCACGCCTTCTCGAGTCCCTCGTCGCCGCCGACGTTCGGGTCGGGCTCTGCATCTCCCGGGCCGGCTACGAGATTCTCGCGACGGAGCTGTACCAGGACGTTTCGCTCTCCGACGAGCAGATCCTGGAGCGGTTTCTCGACGGAATGGACGGCGTCGCCGTCCATTCCGAGCAGGACTGGCGCGCGCCGTACGCGAGCGGGTCGGCCAAGGTGGACGGCTACGTCATCTGTCCCTGCTCGATGGGGACCGCCGGCACGATCGCCTCGGGGACGATGTCGAACCTCATCCACCGGGCGGCCTCGGTCGCGCTCAAGGAGGGACGCAAGCTCGTGCTCGTCCCGCGCGAGACGCCGCTCTCGGACATCCACCTGGAGAACATGCTCCGCCTGCGCCGCGCGGGCGCCGTGGTGCTCATGGCGGCGCCCGGCTTCTACAACGCGCCCCGAAGCGTCGACGATCTGATCGAATTCGTCGTGGGCAGATGCCTCGACCAGCTGGGAATCGACAACACGCTGACGAGACGATGGGGACAGGAGTGACGTCCGGCGTCCTCGCCCCGTCGGACGTGCGCGCGATGTTCGACCGCATCTCCCCGGTCTACGACGCCATGAACCGCGCCATGACCGTCGGACTCGACCGCCGCTGGCGGAGGCTCGCCGCCGAGGCGGTCGTGCGGCCGGGCGCCGAGGTCCTCGACGCGTGCTGCGGGACGGGCGACCTCGCCCTCGCGGCCGAGCGGGTCGGCGGCAAGGTGACGGGCGCCGACTTCTCGGAGCGCATGCTCGAGCGAGCGCGGGAGAAGTCGCAGACGGTCGACTGGGTGCTCGCCGACGTCATGGCGCTCCCCTTCCCGGACGGGAGCTTCGACGCGGTCACGGTCGGGTTCGGGATCCGCAACGTCCCCGACCTCGAGGCCGGGCTCGCCGAGCTCGCCCGTGTCCTCGTCCCGGGCGGACGGATCGCGTGCCTCGAGATCACCCGGCCGAGCGGGCTCCTGCGCCCGTTCTTCCGGCTCTGGTTCGACGGCCTGGTGCCCCTCGCGGGCAAGGTTCTCCCGGGCGGTGCGCGCGTACACCTACCTGCCTGCCAGCGTGCGGCGGTTCCCGGCCCGCCCGATCTGGCGGGTGCGCTGGAGGGCGCCGGTTTCGACGGCGTCGGCTGGAAGCTCATCGGGGGCGGTATCGTCGCCCTGCACGTGGGGACGAAACGCTGAACGCGCTGGCGACCATCAGGCAGGCTCCCGGCCTCGACCGTTACCTCGACCTGCTCGAGCAGCGGCTCGCAGGACGTCGTCGTCGCCTATCCCGGAGTGCTCGGAGACGTGGGGGCCGACACGCTCGCCGCGGGCGGCAAGCGGCTGCGCCCGTTGCTCGTGTTCCTCTCCACCCCGCCCGCCGACCGGGAAGGGGAGCGCGCGGTCGCGGGCGGAACGGCTGTCGAGCTCGTCCACATGGCGACCCTCGTCCACGACGACCTGTTGGACGGTGCCGACCTCCGGCGCGGCCGGCCGACCGTGTGGTCGGAGCACGGCGAGGAGATCGCGCGGGCGGCCGGCGACTACCTCTTCGCGCGCGCGTTCGCGCAGCTCGCCGCCACCGGCGACCGCGGAGGCGGTCGTGATCCTCTCCGATGCGACGCTCGCGCTCGCGCGCGGCGAGGCGCTGCAGCGGCGGCAGGCCTTCCGCCCGGAGACGACCGTGGAGGACTACCTCGCGCGCTGCTCTCTGAAGACCGGGAAGCTCTTCGAAGCCGCGTGCCTCCTCGCCGGCGGGAGCAACGGGTCGAGCCTAGGCGGCTTCGGCCTCGCCCTCGGCATCGCCTTTCAGATCGCCGACGACATCCTGGACTGCTGCGGCGACTTCGACACGACGGGGAAGGTCCAGGGAGTCGACCTCCGCGACGGGACGCCGACGCTCCCGCTCATCCTCGCGGCGCGGCGCGACGAGAGCATCGCGCGGGCGCTCGCCGGCGAGGACGTGCCCGACGCGCTCGAGCGCGTGGCGGCCACAGGCGCCCTCGGCGAGGCGCGTGAGTATGCACTTCGCTACGCGGCCGAGGCGCGCGCCGCCCTCGACGGGAGGCCGGACCGCGCCTCGCTCGAGTCGTTGACGCATATCGTTGTGGACCGGGAGGGATGACCATGGCCGTCGCCACCGGACAGCGCGCGCTCGACGCGATCTGGGAGAAGGTCGAGGACGACGAGCGCCTCGACTTCGAGGACGGGCTCGTCCTCATGGAGTCGGACGATCTCCTCCAGCTCGGCGAGCTCGCGGACGCGGCGCGGCGGCGGCGCGGCGGCACGGACGACGTCTACTTCGTCCAGAACCTCTATCTGAACCAGACGAACGTCTGCCGCGTGAAGTGCAAGTTCTGCGCGTTCGCGGTCACGCAGAAGCAGGCCGACGCCTACACGTACACGCCCGGCGAGATGGTCGAGGATGCGCTCCGGCAGCGCGAGCTCTCGCGCTTCACCGAGATCCACATGGTCGGTGGCGAGAACCCGCACGTCGACTTCGACTACTACGTCGACATCATCCGCCGCTTGCACGAGGCGATGCCGGACGTTCATCTGAAGTGCTTCACGGCGAGCGAGATCCACCACATGACGAAGCTCTCGGGCCTCTCGCACGAGGAGGTGCTCGTCCAGCTGAAGGACGCAGGGCTTGGGCTCGCTTCCGGGCGGCGGCGCCGAGGTGTTCGCCGACCGCGTCCGGCGCCTGGTCGCTCCCGGCAAGGAGCACCCGGACTTCTGGTTCCACACGCACCGCACCGCGCACGGGCTCGGCATCCCGACGCACTGCACGATGCTCTACGGGCACGTCGAGACCTACGAGGAACGGGTCGACCACCTGTTGCGCCTTCGCGAGCAGCAGGACGAGACCGGAGGCTTTCTGGCCTTCATCCCGCTCGCGTTCCATCCCGAGAACACCGTCTTCGAGCGGCGCGGGTGGACATTCACGCCCGGGTCCGACGACCTGAAGATGATCGCCGTGTCGCGGCTCCTGCTCGACAACGTTCCGAACATGAAGGCCTACTGGATCATGATGGGCCTGCCGCTCGCCCAGGTCGCGCTCCACTTCGGCGCGAACGACGTGCAGGGCACGGTCGTCCGCGAGCAGATCTTCCACGCGGCTGGGGCCGTCACGGAGACCGAGCAGAAGATCGACGAGCTCGTTCGCGTCGTGCGCGCGGCCGGCCGGGTTCCCGTCCAGCGAGACACGCTCTACAACGAGGTGCGGCGGTGGGACGCGTGATCCGCCTCGGCCGCATCTCCTACGTGAACATGGCGCCCGTCTTCTTCGAGCTCGACGCCGACGTCGAGGAGGTCAGCGGCGTTCCGACGGAGCTGAACGAGCAGCTCGTCGCCGGCGAGATCGACCTCGCGCCGATCTCCTCGATCGCCTACGGACGACACGCCGGCCGGCTTCGCATCCTCCCGCGCCTCTGCGTCTCCTCCGAAGGCGCCGTCGACTCCATCCAGCTCGTCTCGCGCGCGCCGATCGACCGCATCGACTCGTCGCCGTCACCCCCGAGAGCGCGACCTCGGCGGTGCTCGTCCGAGTCCTCTTCCCGGACGCCGAGCAGGTGCCGCTCGGGGAGGCCCACGACGCCGACGCCAAGCTCCTGATCGGCGACGCGGCGCTCAAGAGCGTGTTCGAGGACCCGACGCCCCACCACGATCTCGGGCGCCTCTGGCTCGAGCGGACCGGTCTGCCGATGGTCTACGCGGTCTTCGCGTGCGCCGACCCGCCCGCCGAAGGAGTCGTCGAGCCTCGAGGAGGCGCTGCTCGACGCGCACAGCGTGCCCGTGCGGAGCCCGAGCGCCTCGCGCGCGAGGCGAGCGAGCGCTACGGCTACCCGCCTGGCTTCCTGGCACGCTACTTCGAGAAGCTCCGCTACCGCTTCGGGCCGCGCGAGCGGGCCGGCCTCCTGACCTTCTTCGAGCTCGCGGCCGAGGTGGGCGAGCTCGAGCGCGTCCCCGAGCTTCGCTTCCTCATCTCGGAGAAGGTCGAGGCATGAGCCGGAACGGAACCGCGAGCGGAAACGGCGTCGCGACAGTCATCGAAAGGGCGCTGTCCGGCGAGCGTCTCACCGACGAGGATGCGCTCGTCCTCCTTCGCAGCCGCGACCTCGTCTCGGTCGGCCGGGCTGCGGACGAGCTCCGCAACCGCAAGGTCGACCGCGGCCGCGTCACGTTCATCATCGACCGCAACGTCAACTACACGAACATCTGCTCACACGGACTGCGACTTCTGCGCGTTCTACCGCCGGCCGGGCGACCGCTCCGAGGGATACCTGCTGCCCAAGGCGGTCATCTTCAAGAAGATCGAGGAGACGCTGGCGCTCGGCGGCACCGCCCTCCTGATGCAGGGCGGCCATCATCCCGGACCTCGGCGATCGACTACTACGAGGATCTCTTCACCTCGATCAAGGCGCGCTACACGATCCACCTGCACGCGCTCTCGCCGCCCGAGGTGCAGCACATCGCCCGCCGTTCGAAGCTCACGATCCCGCAGACGCTGACGCGGCTCCGGGACGCCGGCCTCGACTCGCTCCCGGGCGGCGGCGCGGAGATCCTCGTCGACCGCGTGCGCGACATCATCTCCCCGAAGAAGACGAACGTCGGCCGAGTGGCTCGGGCGTCATGCGCGACGCGCACAGGCTCGGGATCTCGTCGACCGCGACGATGATGTACGGCCACGTGGAGACGCTCGGCGAGCGCGTCGAGCACATGCGCCGCATTCGCGAGCTCCAGGACGAGACGCGACGGGTTTCGCGCGTTCATCTCCTGGACGTTCCAGCGTGACGGAAATCGCCTCGGCGGCGCAGGTCACGGACGAGACGTGCCCGACGTCGTTCGACTACCTGCTGACGCAAGCGGTCAGCCGCATCTACCTGGACAACGTCGACCACATCCAGTCGAGCTGGGTGACGCAGGGGATGAAGATCGGCCAGGTCGCGCTCGGCTTCGGCGCCGACGACATGGGCTCGGTGATGATCGAGGAGAACGTCGTCTCGGCCGCGGGGACGACCCACCGCGCGACGGCCGACGATTTCGTCCGCGCGATCAAGGCACTCGGGAAGACGCGGTGCAGCGCGACACGCTCTATCGCGACGTGCGCGTCTGGAACTAGCTTCCTCGGTTAAGGCGAGGTAAGCACCTCTTGTAATCGGGGGCGGACTCTGTTTGCCTCACGATGGGGTGTTGAGGAAAGTCGCTTTCCTCGCGGCCGTGGCCGCGGCTGCGTTGCCCGCGTGCGGCCTCGGCAGTCGAGCTCGTGCCGGGGATCGTCTACAAGCGCGAGGTCCGGACGATAGGCGGAGAGCACGTGGTCGTCCACGTCCTCGAGGCGCCCAGGCCGGGCGGCTCTACGCGCTCAAGCCCGTGCTCTCGAACGGAACGCGTCACCGGCCGCGAGACGGTGAGCTCGATGCAGGGCCGGCTGTCGCACACGGCGACGCTCGCGGGCATCAACGGCGACATGTTCAACTGGTCGAGCGGCCGTCCGAGTGGCATCTTCCTGCGCGGCGGGATCCTCTCAACCCGCGCCGAGCCGCTCGCTCCAGCCTCGGCATCGGCCTCGACGGCCTCCTGCGCACCGACTTCGTCCGCTACCAGGGCACGTGGCAGTTCGGCTCCAATCGGCTGCGGCTGCTGCGGGAGTTCAACCAGCCGCTCGAGCGGACGAACGGCGTCGCTCTCTTCTCGCCCACTTGGGGCACGACGACGCCGCATCGACCGGCACGCCCGTCGAGGTCGTCCTCGCGAAGGTTGCGCCGGTCGGGCCGAACGAGGATCTCGCCGGGAAGGTCGTGGCGCGGCCGAGCGGGACGGCGGCAACCGCATCCCCGACGGCGGCGCCGTTCTGCAGGCAGTGGGCGACCGGCGCCCCGTCCTCCTCCGCGAGGCCGAGCTCGGGCAGTGCGGTGCAGCTCCACGTGGGCCTCACGCCGTGGTGGCCCGGTCGTTAAGGACGCGATCGGCGGCGGCCCGCGGCTCGTGACGGGCGGCGTTCCGGTCTTCCAGGCGGGCGAGCAGTTCCTCTCCTCCCAGCTCCTCCCACGGCATCCGCGCACCGCCGTGGGCCAGCGCGCGGACGGGCGCGTCGTCCTCGTGGCCGTCGACGGCCGCGTGTCCTGGAGCGCGGGCGTGACGAACAGCCAGCTGGCACGCCTGATGGTGAAGCTCGGCGCCGTGACGGCGATGGCGCTCGACGCCGGCGGCTCTACGACGATGGCCTTCGACGGGACCGTTCTCAACCACCCGTCCGACGGGGCCGAGCGCCCGGTCGCGGACGCTCTCATGGTCTTCTACTACGGGATCTACGCCCGGCCGCCGCGGCTCTCCCTGTCTCCCCGAACGGCGACGGCGTCGCGGACGCCAGACGTCGCTATGCGAAGTTCGTACGGCGCTCCGACGTGACGCTTCGGCTCGTCCGCGTCTCCGACGGGCACGTCGCGTCGGAGTCGACCCGCATCGAGGCCGGCGGGCACGGTCGTCAAGAACGTGACCGACGAGCTTGCCGACGGAAAGTGGCGCTGGGATCGTCTCGGCGGTCGACGGCAAGGGCCGCTCCAGCGAGACGAGCCGCGCGTTCACGACCAACTCGACGCTCGGCTGGCTGACGCTCTCGAGCTCGGTGCTTCGGCCGACGCGCAAGGGCGGCCGCCTCGGCATCGCGTTCCGTCTCTCCCGTCCGGCCGACGTCAACGCGACCGTGCGAACGCCGTCCGGGGCGGTCGTCCGCCGCCTCGTCTCCGGAGCACATGGAGCGCCGGCCGCCACGGCGTTCCGCTGGAACGTGCGGAACGCAGCGGCGGCGCATCGTCGGCGACGGGCGCTACGTCGTTCGCGTTCGCGCGACCAACGCGATCGGACCGGTCGCGCTGGAGAAGCCCGTCAGCGTGCAGCGCCGCTTCTGACCCGGGCGTCTATGCCGCGTAACTAGACTCGCCGCGATCGACGCATGCGGTCACCTCGAGCGATCGGCGACCACGGCCTCTACGCCGTCTTCCTCCTCATGCTCGTGGACGCGATCCTTCCGGCGGCGAGCGAGCTGGTCATGGTCTACGCGGGCGCGGTCGCCGCCGGGGCGTTCGCGGGTCACGACGTCGTGCTCTTCGGCGCGCACATCGACTCGACGTTCTGGGCGCTACATGGCGATGGCGCTGGCGGGGACGCTCGGCTACTCGCTCGGTTCGGTGATCGGCTGGGCGCATCGGCCTCTACGGCGGGCGGCCCTTCCTCGAGCGCCGACGGGCGCTGGGTGCACGTCGACGCCGGAGAACCTCGACCGCGCCGAGGCGTGGTTCGCCCGTTACGGAGACTGGGCGGTGTTGTTCGGGCGGGTCGTGCCCGTCGTGCGCTCGTTCATCTCCATCCCTGCCGGCGTGCTCGAGATGCCGCTCGGGCGCTACACGGTCCTCACCGCGATCGGCTCGGCGATCTGGTGCTTCGCACTGGCGGGCGCCGGGCTGGCCGTCGGGACGAGCTGGGAGCATTTCCACGAGCAGCTGCCGCTACGCGGACTACATCGTCGCGCTCGTCGTCGGCGCGGTCGTCCTCTACGTCGTGGTGCGGTTCGTGCGCCGGAGAGCGCGCCGCCGAGCCATGGAAACGCCGACCGAAGGGTAGAGTTGCGCGCGTGGCGATCCCACTGACGGACGTCAGGGCGCAGTATGCGCCGCTCCTCGACGAGCTGAAGGACAGGATCGCCGGGGTTCTCGACTCGGGCCGCTTCATCCTCGGGCCGAAGGTCGAGGCCTTCCAGGAGGAGGCCGCCCGCTATCTCGGAGTGAGGAGACGCGATCGGCGTCGCGAACGGGACGGATGCGCTCGTGCTCGTCCTCGACGCGCTCGGCGTCGGGCCCGGCGACGAAGTCATCTGCCCCTCCTTCACGTTCTACGCGACCGCCGAGTCGATCGCCCGCCGTGGCGCCACCCCGGTCTTCGCGGACATCGACCCGTTCACGCTGAACCTCGACCCGGCCGACGTCGCGGCCAAGGTCACCGAGCGGACGAAGGCGGTCTCGCCGTCCACCTCTTCGGCCGGCCGCTGGACGTCTCCGCGCTGCCCGATTCGATCCCGGTCGTCGAGGACGCAGCCCAGGCCTTCGGGGCGGCCCACGGCCGGGCTCCGGTCGGCTCGGCGGGTGCGGCCGGGACGTTCAGCTTCTATCCGACGAAGAACCTCTTCGGCCTCGGGGACGGCGGCCTCGTGACAACGAGCGATCCCGACCTTGCCGACGCGCGTGCGCCTGCTCCGCTTCCACGGCTCCCGCGACAAGGAGACCTTCGAGGCGGTCGGCTACAACTCGCGGCTCGACGAGCTACAGGCTGCCGCGCTCCGCATCTTCCTCCGCCACGTCGACGACTGGAATGCGAGCCGCCGTGCTGCGGCGGCTCGCTACGACGAGCTCGGCCTCGGCGAGGTCTGCGAGCTGCCGCGGCGACGAGCCGGGGCACGTGTACCACCTGTACGTCGTGCGCACGCCCGAGCGCGAGCGGCTGATCGCCGCCCTCGACCAGGCGGAGATCGGTTGGGCGACCCACTACACGACGCCTCTCCACCTGCAACCCGTCTTCGCCGGGCTCGGCTACTCCGAGGGGAGTCTTCCGGAGACTGAGCGCGCCTCGCGCGAGACGCTCGCGCTGCCCATCTGGCCGGCGATCACGAGCGCGCAGCAGGAGCGCGTGGTCGACTGCCTCCGCGCCGCGTCGACGGTGAGGGCCGCCTGATGAGAACCCTGAACCGGCACCGGTTGTGGCAGGCGGTCGTCGACTCCGGCCTGATCGCCATCGCCTGGGTGCTCGCGTTCAACATTCGATTCGACTACGGCGTCCCGCCGCGCTACGAGCACTTCCTCTCGATGGACGTGATCCTCGTCGTGGTCGGCGTGAAGATCCTCACGTTCATCGTCTTCGGCCTCTACGACCACTGGTGGCGCTACGTCTCGATCCGCGACATCTGGCGCTCGCTCCTCGCGGTCACGGTCGCCTCGGTCCTCGCCGTCGTGGCGATCTACTTCTGGAACCCGGTGCCCGGGTTCCGGCTCCCGCGCGGAATCATCATCATCGACTGGCTCATCCTCATCGGCCTCGTCGCCGGGACGCGGCTCGCCGCCCGCACGATCTTCGAGCGTCCGGGCAGGCGCCGGCTCGTCACTCGCGGCCGTGACGTGCTCGTCGTCGGTGCGGGGGACGCGGGCCAGCTCATCCTGCGTGAGATGCTGAGGAACCCGAACCTCGGCTATACGCCGCTCGGCCTCGTCGACGACGACCCGCGCAAGAAGAACCTGCGCCTCCACGGCGTCCGCGTGCTCGGCACGACCAACGACCTCGGTCACCTGCTCCGCGACAACAGGCCCGACGAGGTCATCATCGCGATTCCTTCCGCGGCCGGCGAGACGCGGCAGCGGATCGTCAACGTCTGCCGCGACGTGGGCGTCCCCGTGAAAACGCTGCCCGCGGTGCACGAGCTCATCTCGGGGGATCTCAACCTCGCCCGCCAGCTGCGCGAGGTGCAGGTGGAGGACGTGCTCGGGCGCGAGGCCGTCGAGCTCGACCTCGCCTCGATCGCCTCGTACGTCACAGGGGAGACCGTCCTCGTCACGGGCGCCGGCGGCTCGATCGGCTCGGAGCTCTGCCGCCAGATCGCCGCGCTCGGCGCCGAGCGCATCGTCCTCGTCGACCACACCGAGAACGCCCTTGTGGACATCGAGCGCGAGCTCGCCTACGAGCGGCGCTTCAACGCCACGATCCCGGTCCTCGCAGACGTGAAGAACCGCGCGAAGATGCGAAAGACGTTCGAGCGCTTCCGCCCGACCGTCGTCTTCCACGCGGCCGCCTACAAGCACGTGCCGCTCATGGAGGCCAACCCGGTCGAGTCGGTCCGCAACAACATCTTCGGCATGGGTGTCGTCGCCGACGTCGCATCCGAGTTCGGCTGCAAGCGATTCGTCCTCGTCTCCACGGACAAAGCCGTCAACCCGAAGAACGTGCTCGGGCAGACGAAGGCGGTCTGCGAGTGGATCGCCGAGGCCGCCGCCGCCCGCGAGCACAACGGCACGCAGTTCATCTCGGTGCGCTTCGGGAACGTGCTCGGCTCGTCGGGGAGCGTCATCCCGCTCTTCCGCCGGCAGATCGCGCGCGGCGGGCCCGGTGACGGTCACGAACCCGGAGATGACCCGCTACTTCATGACGATCCCCGAGGCCGTTCAGCTCATCATCCAGGCCGGCGCGATCGGCGAGAGCGGCGAGATCTACGTGCTGGACATGGGCGAGCCCGTGAAGATCATCGACCTCGCGCACAACATGATCCGGCTCTCGGGCAAGGAGCCCGACGTCGACATCCAGGTGGAGTTCATCGGCGTTCGCCCGGGGGAGAAGCTCCACGAGGAGCTGTGGGCGCGCGAGGAGGACGCGCTGCCGACGACGCATCCGAAGATCCTGCGCTGCGCGACCCGGCCGGTCGATCCCTCGTGGCTCGAGGACGAGCTCGCCGACCTCGAGCGGCTCGTCGACGCGGGTGAGACGCTCGAGGTCGTGAACCGCCTGGGGATGATGGTGCGCGCCCCGCGTCGCGTCGAGGCCGAAGCAGCGACCCCCGAGCCCGCCTAGACACGTCGCGAGGGCCGGCGGTTGCCGGCCCTCGCGCCGCTTCGACTGCCCGTCTCCTAGCGGTCGTAGGGCTGGTTGAAGTTGCCGCCGGTCCGCTGGATGGCGATGACTCGGCTCTGGAACGGCGGATCCGCCTGGATCGAGAGGTAGAGGATCCGGTTGTCGTTCGAGAACCACGGTCCCGTGGGCTCGAACCTGTTCGGGAGCGTCGCAATGAGGCGAAGGCTGTCCGCTCCGGCCTCTCCGCGGGGAAGCAGCCAGATCTGGTTCATGCCTCCCGTGCCCGGCTGCGCGAAGTCGGCCGAGCCATGGTCCTCCATGATGAACAGATCGCCGGCATCCGTGAAGCGGATGTTGTCGGGACGCGCCATGCGGGCGAAGTCCCCTGCGACGATGATCTGTCCATGCACCGTCTCCTGGTCGAGGTCGGTGAGCTTCCATACGTTGCCCGGATTGGGCAGAGCGCCCGACTCGGTGAGGACGACCGCATCGCCGGCCGGCGCGGTGATCATGCCCTCGGCCTTCTCGAACGAGTTGGCCGAGGTTGGCGGCCCGACGCGTGCCACCATGTCTGCCTCGGGGTTGATCGGGTCGAGCGGGCCGACCCAGCGGCCGCTGTTCGTCGCTCGGTCGAAGACCAGGCCGTACAGGCTCCCCGTCGTCAGGTCAGTGGCTCGGTCGGGCACGAACTTGTACAGGTACTGCCAGTTCCCGCGATCGTCGGTCAGGTACCAGTTCTTGCCGACACGCGCCTCCTGCTCGTGGCTGAAGCGACCCATGCCCGTGAGCCGCGTCTCGGCGCCCGTGGCCGGGTCGATCTCCCAGACCCAGCCGGAGAGCTTGTCCGGGTCGTTGATGAACGGGAACTCCTCGTTCGTCAGGTAGGTCTTCCACGGCGTCAGCGCGGCCGCGCAGTTGTCGTGGAGGCCAGTCGTGATGAGCTCACGGCGGAGAACCGTGACCCCGTCCTTCGCGAGGACGATCCGCGAGACCGAGCCGCTCCCGTCCGAGTCTCCGTCGCCCGTGGTCTGCTCGGGCACGGCGCACTTGCCCGCGTCGCCCTGGAAGTCGCCGGGCCGCGGCTGCGTGAGCTCGTGGTTCGATATGAGCCAGGTCTCGTCTCCTGCGCTGAAGACGATGTTGGCGTCGAAGTCCTCCGGCATCTGGAACGTCGCACCGCTCTCGGTCGAGGTGACGGAGTCCGTGCAGGACGTGGAGATGACCGTGTACGTGAAGCCTCCGGCCAGGTTGATGACCGGATCTCCGCTCCCGATCGGTCCCGGCGGATCCGCCACCGCTGTCGCCGATGCCATGAGCACGACGACGACGGCAGCGGCTGCGAGCAAGGCTCCTCTCATGCCTACCTCCCCAGTTGTCGAAATCCCCGCGCGGCAGTCTAGACGGGCATGAGCAGACCGAGCATCTCGGCCGGGTCGCGGCGCACGCGGTCGCCCTCGCCGCTTCGCTTCGCGAGCTCGAGGGCGCGTGGGTCGGTGAGCGGGCGGAGGCGGCCCTCGCGGATGAGCGCCTCGTCGACGCCGCCGAGCCGCCCTCCGTAGGTCGTGTACACCGGGATTCCGAGCGCCGCCGCCTCCCGGTTCATCGTCCCGCCCGCCGACACGACGAGGTCGGAGAACGCGATGAGGCTCTGGGCGTCCACGGCGTCCTCGGGGACGATCACGGAGGGAAGCCCGAGGCTCCGCACGTAGTCGCGCTGCTCCCCGGTGCGGGGAAGGACGACCGCCTGCACGCTCTCCTCGCGGCCGAGGAAGGACAGGACCTGCGGGAAGAGCGGGTTCGACTTGCGGTGGTAGAGCGAGACATCGGGCGGTGTCCTGACGACAACGAGGATCCGCTCGCGCTCGATGCCGAGCGCGCCGAGGACCGACTCCTGCGGCTCGAAGTCGGAGAGGTAGTACTCCTCCTTCAGGCCGGGGTACTGGCGGAGCTTCGGGGGGCGGACGCCGTAGCGCTCGAGCCGCTCGGGGGGGATGGCGTCGGGCACGACGACGAAGGTCGCCGCGCGGCAGCCGAGCTGGTGCTGCACCGTCGCGAACTCGTAGTCGAAGGTCGTCGAGCTCGGGATGCCGAGCGCCCGCGCGGTCAGCGTCAGGTGGTGGGAGCCGTGGGCCAGGGCGGCGTCGAAGTTGCGCCCGCGCGCCCAGCCGCGCAGCGCGGAGAGGCGCGTGACCATCGTCCCGAGCTTCCCGAGCCGCGAGCGCCCTCCGTGCCGGCCGACGAGCTCCGCCTCGATCCCGTGCTGCTCGAGGAGCTGGACGGTCTGCGCGTAGTCGCGGGCCGTCACCTCGACCTCGTCGCCGCGCTGGCGCAAAAGCGCGATCAGCGGCCGGAACACCAGCACGTGGGCCGGCGCCGTGATGTCGACCCAGACTTTCACGCGGCGACTGCGGTGGGACGAGCCGCGACCTGCTCGTGCCAGAGCGTGAACGTGAGCAGCCCCCACAGCTGGCGCGAGAGGTCTTCCTTCCCCGCCACGTGGTCGTCGACGAGGTGCGCGACGGCTTCCGGACGGAAGAAGCCCTGCCGCCGCAGGGTGTCCGCCGAGAGAACCTCGCGCGCGAAGGGGACGAGCGGCCCACGGAGCCAGGCGGCAGCGGGGATCGAGAAGCCGCGCTTCCGTCCGTAGACCACCGAGCGCGGGAGGAGCGGCGCGACCGCCTTTCGCAGGAGCCGCTTCTTGGAGAAGCCGCGCACCTTCATGCGGGTTGGGAGTGCGAGCGCGAGAGTGGCGACGACGGGGTCGAGAAACGGCACGCGCGCTTCCAGCGAGTGGGCCATGCTCGCGCGGTCGGTCTTCACGAGCAGGTCGTCGACGAGGTAGATGCCGAGGTCGACGTCCTGGAGCCGGGCCAGCTCCTCGGCGCCGTCCGTCTCCGCGTAGCGCTCGCGGTAGACGGCCAGCGGATCCATGCTTCCGCGCCTCTTCGGGCCGAGGAGAGCCCCGCGCGCGTCGGCGGAGAAGATCTCCTTCCATGCGTGGTGACGCTCGAGCGGGGGAAGGTGCGCCGCCCGGACGAAGCGCTTCGCCCGGTAGTCGAGGCTCGTCCTCGCGGACGAGCTGGGCAGCCGCTCGACGAGCGGCCGGGCGGCGCGGGCCAGCGGCCCGATCTTCGGGGCGAGCAGGTCGGCGACGTAGGTGTGGTAGCCGCCGAAGAGCTCGTCCCCGCCCTCGCCGGAGAGCGCCACCTTGACGTCCCGCGCGGCGAGCTCGGAGACGAGGTAGGTCGGCAACGCGGACGAGTCGGCAAATGGCTCGTCGAAGGCGGTGGCGAGCTTCGGGAGGAGCTCGGCGGCGTCGGGCCTGACGACGAGCTCGTGATGGTCGGTGTCGTAGCGTTCGGCCACCTTGCGCGCGTCGGCGAGCTCGTCAAAGGAGCCTTCGTCGAAGCCGATCGAGAACGTCTGCACGCGCTCGCCGCTCTCGAGCGCCGCGAGCGCCGCGAGCGCGCCCGAGTCGACGCCGCCCGAGAGGAGGATGCCGACCGGCACGTCCGCGATCAGGTGCGCGCGCACCGAGTCGCGCAAGCGCGCCCGCAGCTCCTCGGCCAGCTCGTTCTCGTCCTCGGTCCTGACCTCGTCGGCAGGCGCGGGAGCCGGCCGCGCGAAGCGCTCGAGCTCCGGCTGGCCCTCGCCGTTCCAGACGAGCGTGTGGCCGGCGGGGAGCTTGTACGTCCCCTTCCAGATCGAGAGCGGCGCCGGGATCGAGTTGAACGTGAGGAACGCCTCGAGCGCGTCGAGGTCGACCTCTCCGCGCGGCAGTGCCTTCAACTCCGAGGCGAAAGCGAGCATTTCGCCCGCGGCCGAGTAGTAGAGCGGCTTGATCCCGAACGGGTCGCGCGCGAGCACGAGCCGCCGCCTCTTCGCGTCCCACAAGGCGATCGCAAACATCCCGCGGAGCTGGCGGACGAACTGCGGCCCGCACTCCTCGTACAGGTGGACGAGCGCCTCGGTGTCCGAGGCCGTGTGGAAGACGTGCCCCAAGCGCTCGAGCTCGGCGCGGAGCTCGAGATGGTTGTAGATCTCGCCGTTCTGGACGACCTGCACCGAGCCGTCCTCGTTGCCGATCGGCTGGTCTCCGCCAAGGATGTCGATGATGGAGAGCCGGCGCGAGCCGAGGGCGACCGGCCCGTCCACCAGCGTGCCCGCGCTGTCGGGGCCGCGGTGCAGGAGCGTCTCGTTCATCGCCTCGAGCGGCCCGGCGTCAACCGGGCTCCCGTCGAGCGAGACGAGTCCGCAGATCCCGCACATGGAGCCGGAGTCTAGTTGCGGGCTCCGCGCACGAGGCCCCACACCGCGGCCGCCGACTGCTTGACGACGCGCCAGGTGGTCGCAACGACGACCCGGAGGTAGAGCCCGACCGAGCGGTCGGCGATGTACTCGAGGTCGTGCGCGAGCTTCTCGGCCCAGGCCTCCTCGCGGCCCATGCGGGTCTGGGCCAGGCCGGTGAGCCCGGGCCTGACGACGAGCCGCTGCCAGTATTGCGGGATCTCGCGGGCGAGCTCCTCGAAGAACGCCGGCCGAATCGGGCGCGGCCCGACGATGGACATGTCGCCACGGAGGACGTTCCAGAGCTGCGGCATCTCGTCGAGCTGCGAGGCCCGGAGCCAGCGCCCGAGCCGCGTCACCTCGGCAGCCGTGCGCACGGAGAGCTCGTGGCCGTAGTAGGGGCCGAGCCGCGACTCGGCGTCGCGGCGGAGCGTCCTGAACTTGAACATCGTGAAGACCCGCCCGTACCGGCCGACCCGCGGGCCGCGGTAGAAGAGCGGCGTGCCGGAGGTGAGCAGGAAGACGACCGTCACGAGGACGAGGAGGGGGAGCGCCACGACGAGGACGAACGCGGCGATGAGGATGTCGAGCGCGCGGAGCGCGGCGTCGACCCCGCGTCGCTCCGAGCCCTCCCGCGACAGCCTGGCGTATCGCTCGGCGAGGGACTCGGGTTCCGGCGAGGCCATCACGTGCTTAGTCGTTGCATAATGATTCCTTGTGCGTTTCTCGTGCAGCCATGCAGGTTTGCGCGGCAGTTGCTCGCGAGATGCCAACGGGCGAGCAAGGGATGCGACCTACGCCGCCGCCGCCTCGTCGCTCTGCGGGAGCAGGTGCGCACGGGTGCTGAGCAGCGTATTCGGATCGTCGCCCAGCCGGCGGCTACGACGTGGACGCACACGCCCTCGGTGGGCTCGCGTGAATGTAACGGGCGCGGACGCCGAAGGAACTCGCCCGCTTGGTTGAGTCCTGCCTCTCGCTTCCACGAAACGAGCTCCCGTGTCTGGGGCCTGCCCCGGCCCGTGGCCGCTTCGCCCTCGCTTCTAAACCGTACTGTCGCTAGATGAGCGACCGAGTTGAGCTCATTGCGCGCTCACCTCGGAGCCGCAAAGATGCATGAGCGGGCTGCGACATAGTCCGAAAAGCTCGCCGCGCTCAGTGGCCATGCCGGAATGCCGAAGCGTGCGGCTGACCTGCGACCCAAAGCCGAAGTCGCACGACGGAGTGCGGCCGCGGTGCGGTCGAAGGCAGGCGGCGCGTCGAACATCTGACGCCCGTCAAACGGGCGCCAGGCGTTCTCGCGTTGTCGCACGCTAGGAGTAGCGGTAGACGATTCGTCCGCGGTCGAGGTCGTAAGGCGAAAGCTCCACCTTGACGCGGTCGCCGAGGAAGATGCGGATGCGATAGCGGCGCATCTTGCCCGACGTATAGCCGAGCGTCTCGTGGCCGTTGTCGAGCGCGATGCGAAACATGCGGTTTCGCAGCGCCTCGATAACCTCGCCTTCCATCTCGATCTTCTCTTCCTTCGTGGCGATGACGCGCTCCCGCGTTTACTGGACGGGGACGACGTTCGTCGCCTCCGGCCCCTTTTGACCCTCGCGGGCCTCGTACTCGACCTTGGCGCCTTCGGTGAGCGACTTGAAGCCCTCGCCGGCGATGTTCGAGTGGTGGACGAAGAGATCCTTGTCGCCCTCGTCCGGGCTGATGAAGCCGTAGCCCTTCGAGTCGTTGAACCACTTGACGGTTCCGGTTGCCATGAAAAACACCTCCTTACCCAAGTACTGACGAACGGGTAGGAAGGTCGTGGCCTCCGGTACTCGCCCTTGGTTTGCATAGCGACTCTACATGTACCGGGCGGGCGCCGTCGATCTCGCTCGGTACGATCACCGAGCGTCAGGTGTCTGCATCCGCTTCTACGACCCTGTCGAGACGACGAAGAACGGCATCGCCTCGAGCTGCACGACGGAATATCGAGCGTCCGTTTCGACTACCCGTTCGTTCTCAAGCTCGTGCCCCGGCTTCACCCAGAACCGGCTGCGGCTCGATCGGCTGCGACTCCGCTCCCCCTCGGTAAGCTCGAGCCTCGCGTTGCACCGAAGGTCAGCGCACTCGCAGCCAAAGCTTGATCCCTCACCCGCTTCGTCGTTGCGAACAGCCTTCAGTCGATGATTCAACGCCACTTGCCGCTCCTTCATGCTCATGGGGCCCCCTTTGGAGTTCGTCGGGGGAGCGCCTCCCTCGAACTCGCCGATCTCAGGCGTTCGAAAAGGTGGGCGCGAAAGAAGAACTACCGCGACGCTGAGATCATTGTAAGCGTTGCGCGGAGCACGCACACACCGCCGGAGCGCGGCCGCGTAGAGTGCTCTCATGGATACTCCTCTACCGCGCACGAAGCCGAAGTTGCGAGGGGTGTTCCACGAGATCGGCTTCTACGCGGCCATTGGCCTTGGGTTGCCGCTCGTCTTGACAGCCGAACAGGGCAGAGCACGGGTTGCCGCGCTCGTCTTCGCAGGCTCTCTCGTCGGCTGCTTTGGAGCCAGCGCCCTCTACCACCGGCCCATGTGGACTCCTCGAGTCCGATCCTGGCTGGCGCGGCTCGATCACGCCGGTGTCTATCTGCTCATCGCCGGCACGTACACGCCCTTCGGCCTGCTCGTGATGTCGGAGGCATGGGCGGTGCCGGTGCTGTCGGTCGTCTGGAGCGGCGCGTTCCTGGCGATCATGCTCAAACTCGTTTGGGTGCGCGCTCCCAAGTGGCTCTCGGCCGCTATCGGTCTGGCACTCGGATGGGTCGGCGTCGTCGCAATCTCGCAGCTCCTCAAGGTCGAGCCAGTCGGCATCGTGCTCGTGGTCGCCGGCGGACTGTTCTATTCGGCCGGGGCGATCGTCTACGCCCGCCGCCGTCCAGACCCCGTGCCGACGGTCTTTGGCTATCACGAGCTCTTCCACGTCCTCACGCTCGCCGCTGCCGGGTGCCAGCTCGCGGCGATCGCTTTCTTCGTCCTCCCTCGCGCCTGAGCGACAGCTAGAAGCACGTCGGAAGGGCGGGCCGGTCTAGGGTGAGAGTGTGGCCGGGGAATGGAGGGTCAGAGAATCGACGAGGCTCACACCCGAGAAACGGAGCGTTTGGGCTTCGTGGTCAGTCAGGTCGACGGCCGCTGACGGGCGAGAGGTGCGGACACGTGTTGACGTCTCGCGGGAGGCGATGAACCGGCTCGAAGATGGTCGGGTCACCGATGACACACGGCTGGCCCTGAGAACGCAGGGGCGAAGCCCGGTAGAGGCGGTGGTCAAGCGAGGCGAAGACCCGCCGGAACGCATCGTCTGCACCCCCACCGGATGTAAGACGCGGTAAACGCAGCCGTCGCTTCTGTGAGAAAGCCACTCGGCTGGTCGGGCGGCCAGCGAAGGATCACGAAACGAGCCCCGGAACCGTCACGACCTCGCGAACGCAATACGCGGAGATGCGGAAATGCCTGCAACACGACGGTTTCCGTGACGACTCGACACGATCCGGAACGCTCCACGCATAATAATTTCTTATGGATACCCGTCAGCTCGCCGCGTTTTGCGCGGTGGTCGAGAAGCGCAGCTTCTCACAGGCGGCCGAGAAGCTCGGGGTCACGCAGCCCGCGGTCAGCCTCCAGGTGCGCGCGCTCGAGGACCGCCTCGGCCAGACCCTCCTCGACCGTTCCGGGCGCCGCGTCGAGCCCACCGAGGCGGGTATGCGCCTCTACCGCAGCGCACAGCGCATGCTCGCGCTCGAGGAGCAGCTCTACGAGGAGGTGGCCTCCGACGGCGACGATCTCCAGGGGACGCTCGAGATCGGCGCCTCCACCGGCCCCGGGGCGCATCTCGTCCCGCTCCTCCTCTGCGAATTCCAGCGCGACCACCCCGACCTGCACGTGGCTCTCTCCATCTGGGACACGCAGACCGTCAGCGACAAGGTGGCCCTGCGCGAGCTCGAGCTCGGCGTCGTCGGTGCGCTGCGGAGGAACCGGTCGCTCGAGTTCGAGCCGCTCGTCCGGGACGAGATCGTGCTCGCCGTCCCGCCCGGCCACCCGGCCGCCGGCAAGACCGTCTCGCTCGAAGACCTCCGTCGGGAGACCATCGTCGCGATGCAGGAAGGCGCCGGCGTGAGACAGGTCGTGGACGAGGAGCTGCGCCGCGCGGGCCTTCGCGTCCGGGACCTCGAGCCGAAGCTCGAGCTCGGGCTGCAGGAATCCGTGAAGAGCGCGGTCGCCGCCGGCTTCGGCGTCACCTTCATCTCCCGCACGGCCATCGAGGGCGAGCTCGCAGCCGGCACGCTGGCCGTCGCCCGCGTCGAGGGCATCGAGCCGGCCCGCCAGATCTACGTCGTTCGCGCGAAGGGGCGCCCGGCGACCCGGGCGGCCGCCGCGTTTCTCGAGTTCGCCCGCGAGAAGGCGTCGTGATCGTGCGCTGGGGGCTGGGCTCGCTCCCCGCCGTGCTCGCGGAGGTCGGCACGGACCGGCCGCTCCTCGTCACGACCGAGCGCTGGCGAGAGCTCGACCTGCCCGCCGCCGACGCTTACTACGGCGTGCGCGCGCATGTCCCGGCCGAGTCGGTGGCCGAGGCGACGGAGGCGGCCGAGCACACGGACGGCCTCCTCGCGGTCGGCGGCGGCAGTGCGATCGACACGGCGAAGGCGGTCTCCGCGGCGACCGGCCTCCCGGTCGTCTCCGTCCCGACGACGTACTCCGGCGCCGAGTGGACGAGCGGCTACGGCGTCCTCGACGAGGAGCGGCGAGTGAAGACGGGCGGAGGAGGGGCGCGCGTCGAGGGCATCGTCTACGAGCCGGAGCTCACCTACGACCTGCCGCCGGGGGAGACCGGCGGGACCTCGCTGAACGCGCTCGCCCACTGCGCCGAGGCGCTCTACGTCAGGGGGCGGAACGTGGCAGCGGACGCCGAGGCCCTCGCGGGAGCTCCGCTCATCTCGAACTCCCTCCCGCTCGTGCTCGCGGACGGCCGCTATCCGGAAGGGCGCCGCACGCTCCTCGAGGGCGCCATGCACGCCGGCGCCGCGCTCGCCGGAGCAGGCCTGGGGCTCGGGCACGCCATGGCGCAGGCCGTTGGCGGGCGCTACGGCGTCGCCCACGGCGCCGCGAACGCGATCTGCCTTCCGCCCGCGCTGCGCTTCAACTCGGAAGTCGCGGCCGGGGAGATCGCGCGCTTGGGCGAGGCGCTGGGGCGCGACGACCCAATCGCCCGGGTCGAGGAGCTGGCGGCGCTTTCGGGCTTCACGCTCCTTCGCCACGTGGGCGTGCCGAAGGACGACCTGCCCGCGCTCGCCGAAGCGGCCGCCGAGCGGGGAGGCGCGAAGGCGAACCCCCGTCCTGCCTCAGCCGCCGACGTGCTCGCGCTCTACGAGAGCGTCTGGTGATGACGGGCGGGCCACGAGCCTCAGCCCCAGGACGGCAAGGTCTTCGAGGTCGTGGGCCCTGAAGCGCTCGGCGAGGTCGAGCCGCGCAGGGCCGTTGGGCCCGCGCTTCGGCCGCCAGGCCTTCTCGGCGACGAGGACGAAACCGGCTTCCTCGAACGCCCTCACGTAGTCGGGGCGGCGCAGCCGGTTCTGGTAGAGGAGCGATGAGTTCGCCAGCCGCCATGCCCGCTCCGAGTAGCGGAGGAAGTTGTACGGCGAGAGCGAGCGGTCGAAGTGCGAGTAGTGGTCGCTCAGGTCGATCCGCGAGCTCATGACTCCGTCTGGACGAAGGAGCCGCCGGCACTCGGCGAGGAGCGGGACGAGCTCTTCGGCGGGGACATGCTCGAGCGTGCTCGTGCTCGAGACGAAGTCGACCGACCCCGGCGGGAGGCCCGTGGCGCGCGCGTCGCATGGCGCGAGGTAGCGGATGCCGAACCTCCGCTCGAGCTCCGCGACCGACCGGACCGGCGCGCGGCCGGGATCCCGAAGCGGACGCCCGGCGGCGAGCCCTCGGAGCCGATCGAGGGTGGCGTCCACGAGCTCGAAGCGGACGTTGGCGCGCAGGTCGACCAGGATCTGGCGCTCGACGCCGAGCGACCAGAAGGAGAGCGGTACGGCGAGGTCCCAGCCCGCCCCGAACTCGTAGAACACCGCCTCGGAGGGCGCGTGCCCGGGCCCGTGCTCCTCGTACGCGCGCAGGTGCTGGTCGGCGCGGTCGAACCGGCGCGCGAATCCCTCCGCCGAGACGGGGAGGGAGCGCGTGACGTGGCGCTGGAAGACGTAGTTGGCGCGCTCGGGCCGTGGCAGCGCGCTGAGGCCTTTCTGCGCGAGAGCCTTGGCGAGCCAGCGCATCTTCGCGAGAGCTTAGTGATGGTGAGTAGGCTTTCGACCACATGGCCGACGACTGGAGAATCACGGTCGACTTCGACGACGAGGGCGACGGAACGCAGCTCGCGGAGTGGCTGGCCGCCGTCGATCTCGAGGGCGAGCAGCGGGCCTCGCTCGGCGACCGAGTGATCGTGAGCCGCGACGGCCCGCGCGTCTATCTCTACGCCGACTCGGAGGGGCCCGCACGCGAGGCGCTGCGCACCGTGACGGAGCGGATCGAGCACGAGCACCTCGCGGCACGAACTGCGCTCGAGCGCTGGCATCCCGTCGAGCAGGAGTGGGAGGGCGCCTCGGTGCCCCTTCCCACGACCGAGGCAGAGCTCGCCGAGGAGCACGAGCGGCTGCAGGAGCGCGAGACGGCGGAGTCCGAGGGAACCGGAGCGGCGCAATGGGAGGTTCGCGTCGAGCTCCAGAGCCACGAGGACACCGAGGCGTTCGCCGAGCGGCTCGAGTCCGAGGGCATTCCGGTCGTCCGCCGGCACACGTTTCTCCTCGCGGGGGCGGCGAACGAGGACGACGCGAACGCGCTTGCGGAGCGGCTTCGCTCCGAGGCGCCAGCAGGCGCGATGGTCGCGGTCGAGCCGGGTGGCGGGATGGTCTGGGAGGTCGCTCCCAGGAACCCGTTCACGCTCTTCGGCGGCCTCGGGGGCTGACACCCGCGGGTCGCGGCGGTAGGATGGTCAGGTCGAGCTATGACCTGATCGGAGGCCGCACCGTGGAAATGGAACCGCACCCAACTTCCGGCGGCCTTCGCCTGCCCGGCTAGCTCCGCACCTCTTCGCGCGTCTCTCCGGGCCGGCATCGCCGCCGGCTTCGTGCCTTTCCCGAGGAATGAGAGACCGTGAACCCTGCAACGACAACAGGCCTGCGCCACTTGAAGATCCTGCGCCCCCTGGCCATCAGGGACTTTGCCCTGCTCTGGACCGGTGCGGCCGTGTCGCTCCTCGGCGACGGCGTCTACATCGTCGCCATCGCGTGGCAGGTGTACGAGCTCTCGGACAGGCCGACCGCGCTCTCGCTCGTCGGCGTCGCGTGGACGCTACCCATGGCCGCGTTCCTGCTCGTCGGCGGCGTCGTCAGCGACCGCTTCGACCGCCGGCGCATCATGATCGCCACCGACCTCCTGCGCGCGGTCGCGGTCTCCGCCATCGCCGCGCTCTCGCTCACCGGGTCGATCCAGCTCTGGCATCTCTTCCTGCTCGCGAGCGTCTTCGGGACCGGGGATGCCTTCTTCGGCCCCGCGTTCAACGCGACCGTCCCGCAGATCGTGCCGCAGCGGATGCTCGTGGAGGCCAACTCGCTCGACCAGTTCGTCAGGCCCTTCATGATGGCCCTGGCCGGCCCTGCGATCGGAGGCTTGGCCGTCGCCGCGTTCGGCGTCGGCGCCGCGTTCGCGCTCGACGCGGGCTCGTTCTTCCTCTCCGCGCTTGCCATCTCGCTGATGTCGTCGAGGCTCCGCGTCGACCGCACGGAGGAGGAGCCGACGTCGCCGCTCGCCGACCTGCGCGAGGGTCTGCGCTTCGTCCGCGCGCACGCCTGGCTCTGGGGCACGCTGCTCGGCGCGGCCATCTCGCTCCTGGCCTTCTGGGGCCCGGTCGAGGTGCTCGTCCCGTTCCGGATCAAGAACGATCTCGGCGGTGGCGCGGACGATTTCGGACTCGTGCTCGCGGCCGGGGGCATCGGCGCGATCCTCGCCGCGGTCGTCATGGCCCAACTCGGGTTGCCTCGCAAGCACATGACGTTCATGTACGTCATGTGGGCGATCGGCTGCCTCGGCATCGCAGGGCTCGCGTTCGCCACCGTGCTTTGGCAGGCGATGGCCTCGTCCTTCATCCAGCAGGCGCTCTTCGCGTCAGGCCTGATCGTGTGGGGGACGCTCATCCAGACGCTCGTCCCGGGCAGGCTGCTCGGCCGCGTCACGAGCCTCGACTGGCTCGTGTCGACCTCGCTCGTCCCGATCTCCTTCGCGCTCACGGGACCGGTGGCCGCCGCCGTCGGGGCCCAGGCGACGCTCGCCGGCGCCGGCGTGATCGCGGCGGTCGCGACGCTCGCGTGCCTCTTCATCCCGGGGATACGGGACACCGAGCGCGCGGATCGCCTCAGCGTGCTGGCGGAGGACGCGACCTAGCAGGGGCCTGCGATCGGGGCGTTCTCGTTCGGGCCGTTCATGTGCTGGACGTTCGCGCCGCTCCCGGCCTGCAGGCAGTACGAGAACTTGTCCGCCCGGACGAGCGTGACGCCGAAGGTCGGCGGGAGCTGCGACTGGGCGCCGACGTAGGTGCCCGTCTCGTTGAACCATGCCTCCATCACAGGCGTGGCTTGCTGGAGGTTGATCGAGGCACTGACCTGGTTGGCGGCGTCCTGGGCCTGCTGCGCCTGCGGGGAGGTCGGGCCAGTGTCCTGCGCAGCCTTCAGCGCCAGGTAGCCGCCGACCGCCAGCACGGCGAGCATGAAGACATAGCCGAAGACGCGTGCCATTGAGCCTTTATCGGCGTCCAGAATGGCCAGGTTGAATAAGGACTCCAAATGCGTTCTATTAGCGAATTACGATGGTATAGTCCGGCCGTGCCGGACGCACTCCAGTTCGATGTGCTCGTGATCGGAAGCGGGGCCTCCGGGCTCGCCTCTGCCGTGGCCGCGGAACGAACCGGCGCCCGGGTCGCTCTCGCGACGAAGGGCGCGCTCCAGTCCTGTAACTCGGCCAAGGCGCAGGGCGGGATCCAGGCGGCCGTCGGCGACGACGACTCGCCGGAGACGCATGCCGAGGACGTCTGGCGCAGCTCCCACGAGACCGCCGACTTGCGACTCGTCGAGATCCTCACCTCGGAGGCGCCGGGGACGATTCACTGGCTGGAGGAGGTTGGCGTCGAGTTCACGCGCGAGAACGGCGGCTACCGGATCGCCCGTTGCGGCGGCGCGAGCCGCAAGCGGCTGCTCCAGGTCGGCGACCGCACCGGACACGTGATCACGAAAGCCTTGCGGCAGAAGATCGAGGCCTCCACCGTGAAGACCTTCCCGCACTCTCCGCTCGTCGAGCTCGACGCCATCGCATCGGGCTGGCGGGCTCGCTGCGGCGAGCACGTCATCGAGGCGGGCGCCGTGGTCCTCGCCGCGGGCGGCCGCTGTTACCGCGAGGCAGAGGAGCGCGGCGAGCTCTCCACGAACCATCCGGGGGCGACCGGCGAGGTGACGCGTATGGCGCTCGAGTTCGGAGCCGAATCCCGCGACCTCGACGCGCTCCAGTACCACCCGAACGGCGGCGCCTGGCCGGAGAACATGCAGGGCTACTCCATCCCGGAGACGACGCGTGCCTACGGCGCCGTGCTCCTGAACGCCGACCGCGAGGAGTTCACGGACTCGCTCGGGCCGCGCGACGAGGTCTCGCAGGCGATCGTCGAGGAGGTCGGGAAGGGGAAGGGCGTCGAGACCCCGGACGGCAGGCCGGCCGTCTGGCTCGACACGACCCGGATCGCGAAGGCGGACGCCGAGGTGTCTCTTCCGTACATGCTGCGCCGCTACCGCTCGGGCGGGATCGACCCGCTCGCGGAGCCGATCCTCACGTATCCAGTCCTCCACTACCAGAACGGCGGGCTCGTGATCGACGAGCGCGCGGAGACGACTGTCGAGGGCCTCTTCGCCTGCGGCGAGATCGCAGGCGGAACCCACGGGCGCAACCGGATGATGGGCAACTCGCTCCTCGAGTGCTGCGTCTTCGGGCGCCGGGCCGGCCGCGCCGCCGCCGAGAAGGCGGCCGCGTGAGCGCCGTCTCGACCGATGTCCAGAAGGCAGTGGAGGACGCAGCCGCATACCTCTACGTCTGGGCGCTCAAGGACATCCCGCAGGACCTTCGCGACGCGATCCGCGACGCCCGGAGGCGCGAGACCTCCATCCCCGGCCAGCGGGTCCTCGACACGATCATCCGCAACGTCTCGATCGCCGACGACCAGCACACGCTGGTCTGCCAGGACACGGGGATCGCCGTCTACTACTGCCGCGTCGGCGAGCACTTCCCGCTCCACCCCGCCCGGATCTACGAGGCGCTCCGCGACGGCACCGAGCGCGCGACGGTCGAACACCCGCTGCGCTCGAACACGGTGCACACGCTCACGCGCGAGAACACGGGCCAGAACGTCGGCCACCGCGTCCCGATCGTGCACTGGGACTTTGTCCTCGGGTGGGACGGGCTCGACATCAAGTGCGTGCCTAAGGGCTCGGGCTCCGAGAACATGAGCTTCCTGAAGATGTGCGTGCCGGCCGACGGCGTCGCAGGCATCAAGCGCTTCGTCCTCGACTCCATCGTCGGCGCCGGCGGCAAGCCGTGCCCGCCCGGGATCGTCGGCGTCGGCGTCGGCGGCTCGGCTGACTACGCGATGCACCTCGCCAAGGAGGCGATCGCGCGCCCGGTCGGCACCCGTAATCCCGATCCCGAGGTCGCGAAGCTCGAGGAGGAGCTCTTCGAGCTCCTCAACGAGACGGGCATCGGCCCGATGGGCCTGGGCGGGGACGTCACCGTCCTCCAGTGCCACGTCGAGCACGCGGACACCCACATGACCCTGAACCCGGTCGCCGTGAACTACCAGTGCTGGGCCGCGCGCCGCGCCACCGCGCACGTCGCCGCGGACGGAACCGTCGACTACGACCGGGAGGCCTGATGGCCGAGCACCGCCTCACCTTCCCTACCGACGAGGAGACGATCCGCTCGCTTCGCGCGGGCGACTCCGTGCTCGTGGACGGCCACATCATCGGCATCCGCGACCGCACGCAGATTCGCATCTTCGACCAGGGGATCGACCCGCCGATGGACCTCCGCGGCGCGTTGCTCCTGCACACCGCGCCGGGAGTCCGCAAGGTCGGCCCTGGCCGCTACGAGCCCGTCTCGATCGGCACGACGACGAGCGCGCGGATGGTCAGGTTCACGGAGCCGCTCGGGCGCGACTACGACGTGCGGGCGATCTGCGGGAAGGGCGGCCTGCCCGACGAGGCGATCGAGCCGATGCGGAAGCACGGGATGGTCTACTTCGCGATCGTCGGAGGCGCCGCGGCGCTCGAGACGACGCAGATCGAAGAGATCGAGGAGGTCGCCTGGGAGGACCTCATGCCCGAGTGTCTCTGGAAGTTCCGCGTCAAGGATTTCGGCCCCCTCACCGTGGGCATCGACGCTCACGGGACGTCGCTATTCCACGACGTCCAGGAGGCGGCGAAAAAGCGATTGGAGGACTTGTATGCCCGGCTTTGACGGCTTTCTGGACCTGTCGGCTCGCACTCCGAAGCCGCGAACGAACGGCCTCACGCACGTGATCGACAAGGGCCTCAACCTGCGCGACATCGAAGGCCTCTTCGACACGGCCGGCGACTACGTCGACATCGTCAAGCTCGGGTGGGGCACGTCCTACGTGACGCGCAACCTCGAGAAGAAGATCGCGCTCTACCGCTCCTTCGAGACGCCGGTTGTCTGCGGGGGAACCCTGTTCGAGGCCGCGGTCGCCCGTGGCAGGCTCGACGAGTACAGGCGGTGGCTCGTAGACAACCGGCTCGCCCACGTGGAGGTTTCCGACGGCACGATCGACCTGCCGCGCGATCGCAAGCTCGAGCTCATCGCCGAGCTCTCGCAGGATTTCGTCGTCATGTCCGAGGTCGGCTCCAAGGACTCGAACGTCGTCTTCGCCCCCTACCAGTGGGTGCAGTGGCTGAAGGAGGACCTCGAGGCCGGGGCCTGGAAGGTGATCACCGAGGGCCGCGAGGGCGGCACCGCCGGGATCTTCCGCTCGTCGGGCGACATGCGCACCGGGCTCATCGACGAGATCGTCCACGAGCTCGACCTCTCCGAGATCGTCTTCGAGGCTCCGACGACGCCGTCGCAGGCGTGGTTCGTCCAGAAGTACGGCCCAGACGTCAACCTCGGGAACATCCCGCCCGAGGAGGTCATCCCGCTGGAGACGCTTCGGGTCGGCCTGCGCTCGGACACCTTGAAGGAGGTCCTGCTCGGTGAGCACGCAGCTGTCACGGACTGAGACCGAGATCGAAGCGCTCCCGGCGGAGGACATCCTCCTCTGGGCCTACGAGGAGTTCGGCGAGCGCCTCTGCCTCAGCTGCTCCTGGCAGAAGCAGTCGTCGGTGCTCGTGCACATGGTCTCGGATCTCGGCCTCGAAGTCGACGTGGTCGAACTCGACACCCACCTCTTCTTCAAGGAGACGTACGAGACCCGCGAGCGGCTCGTTGAGCGCTACGGCCTGTCTCTCGTCCGGCCGGACGTGATCACGATCGCCGAGCAGCACAAGCGCGAAGGCGCCAACCTCTGGGAGTCCAACCCGGACCGCTGCTGCCACATCCGGAAGGTCGAGCCGCTCATCGAGGCGCTGCGCCCGTACGATGCATGGGTCTCCGGCATCCGCCGCGACCAGTCGCCCTCGCGGGCGCGCGCGCGGAAGGTCGAGCGCTCCGAGCGGTACGGCGTCTGGAAGATCCAGCCGTTGGCCGACTGGAGCGAGGAACGCGTCTGGACATACATCATGGCGAACGACATCCCCTACAACCCCCTGCACGGCGTGGGCTACCGCTCGATCGGGTGCATCCCTTGCACGCGGCCCACCACGCCCGACGAGGAGGAGCGGGCGGGCCGCTGGGCGGGGTCGGACAAGCTGGAGTGTGGCATCCTCACCTCGGAAAGAAAGGAAGGCATGACGGAACACATCTACGGCCACGAGCACCCGGAGTCGGGTGAGAGCCGCGGAGGCGGGTTCTGCCTCTGGTTCACGGGGCTTTCGGGCTCGGGCAAAACGACGATCGCCCATCTCGTCGGCCCGGAGCTCGACGCCCGCGGCGCGATCGTCGAGTACCTCGACGGCGACACGGTGCGCACGCACCTCTCCAAGGGGCTCGGCTTCTCGAAGGAGGACCGGGACACGAACATCGAGCGCATCGGGTGGGTCGCGTCGCGGCTCGTCCGCCACGGCGCCGTCGTCATCTGCGCCGCCATCTCCCCGTACGAGGAGACGAGGCGAAAGGCGCGCGAGACGGTCGAGGAGCAGGGCCCGTTCGTCGAGGTCTTCGTTCGCGCCTCCGTCGACGAGTGCGCGCGGCGCGACGTGAAGGGACTCTACGAGAAGGCGTTCGCCGGCGAGATCAAGGGCTTCACCGGCGTCGACGACCCGTACGAGGAGCCCGCGGCGCCGGAGCTCGTCCTCGACACCGAGGAGCACTCTCCGGAGGAGAGCGCCAGGCTCGTCATCGCCAAGCTCGAGGAGCTCGGCCTCGTCCCTGCCGGGGTAAGCGCGTGAGCACCGTGACCGCGGAGCACCTCATCAAGCCGCACGGCGGCGAGCTCGTCGAGCGCACGGGCGAGCGCCCCGACGACGTCGAGTCGCTCGAGACCGTCACGCTTTCGCCGCGCGAGCTGGCCGACCTGGACATGCTCGCCTCGGGTGCGCTCTCGCCGCTCGCCGGCTTCATGGGCTCGGCCGACTACGAGCCCGTCGTCGAGGACATGCGCCTCGCCAAGGGCCTTCCGTGGGCGCTGCCCGTCTGCCTGGCCGTCGAGAAGGAGCCGAGCGGCGACCGCATCGCGCTCGCCGACGAGAGCGGCCGGCCGCTGGCCGTCCTCGACGTCGAGGAGGTCTACGGCTACGACAAGGAGCGCGAGGCGGAGAAGTGCTTCCGGACGACGGACGACGCTCATCCCGGCGTCGCGCGCCTCTACGGCCAGCCCGATCACTACGTCGCCGGGCCCGTGATGGTCTTCGAGCGCTCGGAGCCCTCCTTCCCCGAGCTGCACAAGGATCCCGCGCGACACACGGGCTCTCTTCGCCGAGCGCGGATGGAAGCGGGTCGTCGGGTTCCAGACCCGCAACCCGATCCATCGGGCGCACGAGTACCTGACGAAGTGCGCGCTCGAGACCGTGGACGGCCTTCTCATCCATCCGCTGGTCGGCGAGACGAAATCGGACGACGTGCCGGCCGTGACGCGCGTGAAGGCCTACGAAGTCCTGATCGACGGCTACTACCCGCGCCACCGCGTGGTCGTCTCCGCCTTTCCGGCGGCGATGCGCTACGCCGGCCCGCGGGAGGCGATCTGGCATGCGATCTGCCGCAAGAACTACGGCTGCTCGCACTTCATCGTCGGCCGCGACCACGCCGGTGTCGGGGATTACTACGGCACCTACGATGCGCAGCTCATCTTCGACGAGTTCGAGCCGCACGAGCTCGACATCGAGCCGATGTTCTTCGAGCACTCCTTCTGGTGCAAGGTCTGCGGCCAGATGGCGACGCCGAAGACGTGCCCGCACTCGGGCGACGACCACGTCTTCCTCTCGGGGACGAGGGTGCGCGAGCTCCTGTCGCGGGGCGAGCTGCCGCCGGCCGAGTTCTCGCGGCCCGAGGTCGCCGAGGTGCTCATCGAGGCCTACAGGGAGAGCTAGGCGCTCTGGAGCGTCGTCAGGCGCAAGAGCCGGGCTTGCGCGGCTCAGCGGCGCTGCCCAGATCGGCTAGCTAGCATCGTCCCGACTTGGGACGCATCGGCCTGATGGTGCTGGCCCTGGCGCTGCTCGTCGGCAGCGTCGCGGCGTTCACCAGGACCGAGAAGCTCAAGCTCGCGCCTGCGCCGGTCGTCAAGCCGGAATTCGACCGGCACTTCTCGCCGGGCTGCAACTGCCGCCATGCGACGTCGCACCTCTCCTTCCTGCTCCGCCACGGGGAGCGGATCGACGTGTCCGTCGTGAATGCCGACGGCGGCCACGTCGTCACCCTGGCCCAGGGGCAAGACGCGCCTGCGGGTCGGGTCGGGTTCGACTGGGACGGCCGCGGCGAGGACGGGCACGCCGTGCCGGACGGCGTCTACCGGCTCAAGGTGCGCCTCGAGCACGACCGGCGCACGATCCTCATCCCGAGCACGATTCACGTGGACACCACCTCGCCGAGGGCGCGAGTGCTGAGTGTCCAGAGCGGCCCGGGCCTCGACGTGCGCTACACGTCGAGCGAGACCGCGCGGGCGCTCCTCCTCCTGGACGGCAAGGTGGTGCTCCGGGGCGCGAAGCGCCGCCCGGGGAAGGCGCGGCTCGAGTGGGACGGCCCGCTTCCGTCGGGAAGCCACGAGGTCACGGTCGTCCTCGTCGACCAGGCCGGGAACCGCTCCGAACCGACCCAGCCGGTCTCCGTCGCCTCTAGCTAGCCGGCGTATCGGGTTGGCGAGCCGGGAGCGGGGTCGCCGGCGCCACAGCCGGCCCGGGCTCCGCGTGCGCAGGCTGGGCCGCGAGCTCCGGCAGGAACGCGAGCGCCGCCGCGGCGAGCGCCGCGATCCCCCACACGAATGGATCCTCGAAGAAGCCGCCGTAGAAGAGGGACTGGACGACGAGCGCGGTCAGCGAGCCGGCCAGCGCGAGGCCGACTCCGCGGTTGCGACGCCACGTGAGCAGGATCGCGCGCCCGAGCGCTGCGAGGAAGGCGAGGTAGGCGAGCAGGCCGATCGTGCCGAGCTCGGCCGCGACGGTCAGAGGAGTGGTGTGCGAGACGTTCTTGCTCTTCTGCTTGCGCGCGTCCTCCACGCGCCGGCTCATGAGCGGCTGCGATCCGACTCCCACTCCCACGACCGGGTGCTGCCGATAGACGGGCCACGTCACCCGGGCGAGCGGGAGCCGGTCACTCGTCACCTGCCGCGACGAGTCCCCGCCGCCAACTGCGAGGACGCCGACGGCCGCGCCGACCGCGAGCGCGCCCGAGACGCCGACGATGACGCGGCGTGTGAGCCTGTCGCCGGCGATAAGGGTGACGACGAGCACGGCTGCGAAGAGCGCGACGAAGCTCGTCTGCGAGTAGGAGAAGTAGAGGCCGACGGCGAGGAGGCCGAGCACGGGGAGGCCGACGGCCGGCCGCACGAGGGCGAGCCAGAGGGCGGAGAAGAGGACGACGATCCCGAGCACGAGGTGGCGGCCGTAGACGCTCGGGTCCTGGAACACCGAGGTCACGCGGAAGAACGACTCGTATGCGTTCGCGAGCTGCACGTCCTGCTTCGCGAGGATCTCCGTGTGGGACCAGGCCTGGTAGACGCCGATCGCGGCGAAAAGCGACGTCACCGAGACGAGCGCAGTCGCGAGCGCGCGCCAGCTCCAGTCGCGTAGCGGCGTGCGGGCGACGATCGTGAGCAGGAGGGCGAAGGGGAAGTAGAAGAACACGAGCTCGATCGTCCCCTCCCGCGGGTCGTGCGCCCACAGGAGCGACATGCCCGAAAGGGCGACGAGCGCCGCAGCCGGGAGAGCGACGAGCTCCGGGATGGAAGGCAACGCCGGTCCCTGAAGCGCCCGCCAGCCGAGCGCCCCGGCCGTCGCGACGAGGACCGCATAGAAGGGGAGGAGGAGGAAGGCCTCCTGGCTGCCCAGTCCGACCGAGATCCGGAACGGCGCGACGACGAGGAGCGCGACCGGCGCGGCCGCGGGGACGCGGACGAAGACTGCCGCGACCGCGATCCCTGCGATCGTGGCGACTCCGAGCGCGCCGCATGCGGGGGACCGACTCGGCGAGGAGGCGCGGTGCATCCGGGACGAGCGCGTAGGCCAGGCCGAGCTCCGCGACAATGAGTGCGCCGAAGCCCGCGAGGAAGAGCGCGCGGTTCCGCGCGACGAGCAGGCCGCAGACGCCGAGGGCCCCGACCACCGCTGCGGCGTCTGCCAGGGCCTCGTGCTTCACGGCCTAGCCGGCCAGCTGGCGGATGAGCCGCTCGCCGAAGTCGCCGCCCTTGCTCGCCAACTCGGGAAGAAGGGTCGAGCGGACGTGCTCGATCACGTGGACGCCCTCGGGTGCCTCGACCGAGATCACCTCCTGTGGCGCCTCGCCGCCGTGCGCGAGGGAGTTGAAGACCTCCCACTCGCGCCGCTTCCGGCGCGTGCGGGCGCTCGCCCCGAAGTCGGTGTCCGACCAATGGTCGAACTCGTCCGCGTCGAGCCACTTCAGCTCGATGCAGGACCAGTCGGGGAGGACGAGCGTCGTGAGGCTCGTGGGCCAGTGCGGCTGTTCCCACTCCATTGCCTTCACGAAGCTGTAGCCGGGCCGGTTCGGCCACGCCCACGGCTCGCAGTTCGACATGCCGGCGTCGAGGAACGCGCGCCGGTCGTCGACGACGTAGAGCGGGTAGCGCGGGATCTTCAAGACCACCTGGTCGGCTTCCAGCTGCCAGGCGAGATCGCGGAGGATCTGGCCGGCCGCGTCGGTCAGCACCATGTCCGCGTCCCACTTGAGCGCGTAGCCCGTGCGGACGTGTGAGAACGACCAGTTGTAGAAGTAGACGAGGCTGTGCACCGACTCGGCCGGCGTCCCGAGGTGCTCCTCGCCACAGCGGGCGACGGAGAACGGATAGGAGTGCACGTCGAGCCGGTCGGCGGCTCCGCTTTCGTCTGCGACGCGGCGGGCGACCTCCTGGGTCCCGTCCATCGAGCCGTTGTCGACGAGGACGACCCGATCGACTGCGCGGAGGAGCGGCGGCAAGACCCAGGGGAGCGCGTCCGCCTCGTTCTTCGCCCGCACGACCGCGGTGAACCCGGGCGATGTCTTTCCCTGCGACCAACCCCAGACGACGTTGAAGTCCGTGTGGTTCTCGAGGTTCGTGAGCACGGACGAACTCGTGTGCCCGTGCTGCCTGGACGACACCCGCTCGAGCTGCCGCTCGAGGTTCTGGACGCGGCTCGCGACCCGGTGGAGCTGCCCGATGCGCGCGTGCTTGTCGATGGCGTCCTGGAGGACGGGGAGAAGCGGGGCGACCCGGTCGCTCCATTCCTTCTCGGCCTTCGCGTCGGCCGAGAACGCGTCGGCTTCGTAGCCGTAGTGCTCGAAATCCTCTGTGTAGCGGGTGATCAGCACCTCGCGGGCCGCCTCGTCGTAGGCGAAGGGCGGGATCGGCAGTGCCATGCGGTTCTCGCGCCGCGCGGCCGGCCCGACCTCGTGGCCCAGGTGCTCCGAGAGAAGCGCGAGCGTCTCGTCGAGCTGCTCGACCCGGCCGACGTGGTTCAGTGGGAGCTGCTTCGCGAGGCCTCGCTGGACGGCCCAATGGACGTCCTCGACGTCGCCGCTCGGAAGGGCCGCGACGAAGCGGCGAAAGTCCTCCACCACCTCCAGCGGGCCTTCGGGCAGACGTGGAAACCACGGCTCCTCTCCGAAGAGCGCGACGAAGCGCGGCTCCCGCAGCAGGATCTTGGACTGCCACGCCGACCAGAGCCGTCTTCCAGGATGGCGGACGATCGCGAAGCGGAACCAGCCCTCCTCCTCGAGAACGCGCTTGCGCTCGTCGTCCTCGTAGTCGGCGAGGCGGCGGCCTTCGCCCCAGAGGCTCATGTCGTGGACCGTGAGCGCGGGCGATACCTCGGGGAGCGTCGAGTGGACGAACGTCTCCGCGGGAATCCCAGCCAGCTCGGACAGGAGCCAGAGCGTGGACGTGCAACCGCCCTTCGGAATCGGGAGGAAGAGGATCTTGAGCTCCTGCAGTACGACCGTCCGGAGCTCGACATGCCGCGCGAACGCGACGCCGGAGCCCTCGTCGGGCTCGGCAGGGGGCTCGGGCTCGGCGACGGGCGCCGAGGGCTCTGAAAGCTCGAGACGTTCGGTCATTTCCGCGCTCTCTCGGGCGTCCAGTGTACGCGACGGCTTCAGGCTCCATGCCGGGCTTCGTACTCGGCGTCGCGCCCTTTCGGGCTCCGGCTAGAGTATCGGCCGAGCTACGCACCCGAAGGGTCCTGGAACGCTCGAGGTGCGGCTCTCCCGAACGCAATGGCGACCAGCTCCTCCGTGCAAGCAGACGACGTGGCCGCGCCGGCCGACGTGAGCCCGAAAGGCGGGGCGAAGCGCTCGCTCGTCCTCGTCGCCGGGTCGGGTCGAAGCGGCACGAGCCTGTTCACCGGAATCCTGCAGCGCCTCGGCTTCTACGTCCCGAAGCCGGAGGTCCCGGCGGACGACACGAACCCGCGCGGGTTCGCCGAGTCGCAGTGGGTGGTCGACTTCCACACCAAGCTGCTCAGGAAGGCCGGGGTCCAGGTCTCGGATGCCCGCCCGGCGGCCTGGTCCTACGTGGCCGATCTGTCTCTCGACGACGGAGCCGCGAGCGAGCTGCGCAAGTGGCTTCGGTCGCAATTCAAGGAAGCCGACGACCTGATCGTCAAGGACCCGCGGCTGTCGTGGTTCCTGCCCCTCTGGCGTCGGTGCGCGGAAGACCTCGGCGTCTCGCCGAGCTTCGCGACCGTCCTTCGCCATCCGGCTGCCGTCATCGACAGCAAGCAGCGCTCGTACGGGCGCTGGCAGAACGACATCAGCCGCACGGCGGGCTGGCTCAACCAGACCCTTTTCACGGAGCGCGCCACGCGGGAAGCCCCGCGCGCCTTCGTGCGCTACGAGGACCTGCTGGAAGACTGGACGGCCTCGGTCTCCCGCGTCGGCGACCTCCTCGAGCTGCGGGTGATCCAGGATGCGCCTGCCGCTGCCGTCGTCCGCGTCCACGACTTCGTCGATCGCGGCCTTGCCCGCTCGCGCGCCACCTGGGACGACTTCGACATCCCGGCCGCCCTGCGCGAGCAGGTGGACCACACCTGGGAGCTCCTGTCGCACCTCGCCGAGGGCAAGCCGGACGAGCCGGCCGCCTTCGAGCAGCTCGACGCAGCGCGCGCCGACTACATCGCGCTGTACGAGGACGCCGAGGCGATCGCGCAGTCCTCGATCGCAGCCGCCCCGCGCTCCAACGGTCGCGGCGGCGGTGGGACGGCCCTCAGGGTTGCGAGGAGGGTCCCGAGGGGATTCCGCGACAAGCTGCCGCTCCGCTGGCGCATGGCCGCCTACCGGGCCACGCGGCGAAGCGCCGGCAAGAACCGTCCGTGAACCGGGGCCGCGGCGCCGTATGAGAGGATGGCGCAGACGGGCCAGGAAGAGGTGTTAGGGAAGGTACGAGCATCGGGGATGACGAGGACGTGACGATCCCGCGAGACATGACGTTCGACTCGGAAGCCGCGCCGGCGACTCCGTCCGACCGTGCGGCCCGCGCGTTCGCCGAGAGTCACGACGGGCTGCGGTTCGCTCCCGTCGTCGTCGTCATCCCGGCGTTCAACGAGGAGGAGGCGATCGGCGCAGTCCTCGACGCAATGCCGCGGGAGGCCAGCGGACTTGCCGTCGACACGCTCGTCGTCGACGACGGAAGCGCCGACGAGACCGCGCAGGTCGCGCGCGACCATGACGTCTACGTCGCGACGCTCGATCGGAACTCCGGGCAGGGAACGGCGCTTCGGCTCGGATACAGGATCGCGCGCGAGCACGGCGCCGAGTACATCGTCACCCTCGACGCCGACGGCCAGTGGGACCCGTCCGACGTCGCCCGACTGCTCGAGCCGATCCTCGCCGACGAAGCCGACTTCGTCCTCGGGTCGAGGGTGCTCGGGCGCACGGAGAACGACGACTCCTTCCGGCAAGCCGGTGTGCGCGTGTTCGCGTTCCTCGTTCGGCTCCTGACTGGCGTGCGCGTCACGGACACGTCGAGCGGCGTTCGCGTGTTCCGCGCCGAGGTCACGGAGAGGGTGAGGCAGGAGGAACCGCAGTACCAGGCCTCCGAGCTCCTGGTCGGAGCGATCTGCAGCGGCTACCGCGTTGCGGAGCGCCCCGTCGTCATGCACAAGCGGACGGCCGGCGAGAGCAAGAAGGGGCACAACTTCCTCTATGGCCTGCGCTACGGCCGTGCGCTCGTCCGGGACCTGGTGGCGCGACCGCGGGGTCGAGGAGGTCGCCCCGGCCCCGGCGGAACCAGGCCCTCCCGAAGGCATTCCGGCCCGCCTCGCACACGGCGTCGCGCAGAACTGGACGGCGGCCGCCGTGCTTGCCGCGGGCGCGGCGCTGCGCGGGGTCGTCCTCTTCGCCTATCAGCCCTTCTTCTGGGTGCCGACCTCGGCCGGCTACCTCGCCGCCGCCGAGTCCGTGCGTCCAGGCGAGGCGCACCCGTGGGGATACTCGGGCTTCTTGTGGCTGACCGGACACGGGCTCGGCCAACGCGAGATCGTGGCGATCCAGCACGCGCTCGTGCTCGTGCTCGCCGGGGTCCTCTACGCCTTCCTCGTGCACCGCGGCGTCGCCAGGTGGCTCGCCGCGCTCGCGATCGTCCCGCTGAGCCTCTCGCCCCTGCTCGTGAACGTCGAGCACCACCTTCTGCCCGAGCCCGTCTTCGTCGTGTTCGTCGCCGCGGCGCTGCTCGTGCTCGTGTGGCCGCGGGCTCTCCCGGCCGTCGGCACCTGCGCTGCCGCCGGCCTGCTCGCTGCCATGGCCGGCTTCATGCAGCTCTTCGGTCTCGTGATGATCGTGCCCATGGTCGTCTACCTCGTCTGCCGCCGGGCCGGCTTCCTGCGCCTGGGCGCGCTCCTCGTCGCGTTCGTGATCCCGCTCGGGGGCTACCTCGCGTGGATGAACCAGGCGCATGGGGTCTACGCGTTCACGACGTGGCGGGGGAAGCACCTCTACGCTCGGGTCGCCCCCTTCGCGCAGTGCCAGCGCCTCGGGGAGCTGACCGCGCAGCAGCGCCTGCTCTGCGACAACCGGCCGCTCGACGAGCGGCCTGGCCCGGAGTGGTACCTGTGGGGCAACCGCGACGCGCCGGTGCGGACGCTGCCTGACTCGGTGCTGCTCGGCTTCGCCCAGAAGGTCATCGCGCACCAGCCGTTCGACTACGCGAATGCGGTCGCGGGCGGAACGGCCCACGCCTTCTACCCGGGTCAGCGCCAGCGGAAGCGGGAGCCGTGCGTCGCCAACTGGGGCTTTCCGGTGTCGAGCCCGATCGCATGCCGCGCCAACGGCGTGGGCGCCAACGGCTGGAGCACCCATCCGGTCACGGTGAACACCTCGCTCGCGCGCGGGCTGAACGGCTATGCGCGCCTCGACTATCCGATCGGGCCGCTGTTCCTTGCGTGCGCGCTTCTCACCCTCTTCGCGCTCGTCTGGCGACCGAGTGCCGGCGGCTGGCGGCTGCGGCTCGACGCCGCCCTCTTCGCCGCGGTCGGGCTCGCCCTGATGATCTCGGCGATCGCGACCGCCAACTTCAACTATCGCTACACGGCGGTGCTCTACTGCACCCTCCCGATCGCGGCCGCGATCGCCGTCACGCACCTGGTCGCGATGCGGCGACGCGTCGAGGAGCCGGCGCAGGTCGCGGCGCGGTCACGGACGCGCCGGTCGTTCGGGATCGGATCGCCTCGCGCCCGGGCCCGCTCCGGCGCAGCATCCTAGGCTCCGGCCCCCGCACGTTCAGAAGTCTCGTGCCGATTCCCCGCAGGTAGTCTGCGCAGCCGTGTCGGTGACCATGCGCCCGAGGACAAGCGCATCAGTGCTCTAGTGCGGGGCTTTGCCGACCGGATAGGGATCGCGCTCGACTTCGTCAGCGACCTGGCGATCCTCTGCTTCGCCTCGTGGACCCTGTTCGCCTACGTGGGGATGATCACGGGCGCCAGGGTCAGCCTGCTGATGCCACTCTGGCTCATCACGACCCCCTTCCTCGCGGCGGGCCTCGTCTTCCTCCGCCGCCGCTCCTCGGCGCCGGAGAGCCAAGAACTGTCCGAGGCCGCGGAGCCTCGGCCGCCGGAGGAGGACGGGAGCCAGCGCACGCTCTTCGTCGTCGCGCTCGTCGCGGGCCTGATCGCCGGGGCCCTCGCCGCCCGCCCCGGGAACCTTCCGTGGGCGGTCATCTGGATTCCCGCGGCCATCGCGGCGGGCGCCGCGCTCGTCGCGGGCAAGCTCCGGTCGAAAGGGCCCGCGGCCGTCGCGGATGCCACCGGCTGGCCCGCTCATCTCTTCGCCGCCGGCATCGGATTGGTCTTCGCCGGCATGGCGCTTCTCGTGGCCCGCGGGAACGCGGACGACGCCTTCTACGTGAACAGGGCGACCGCCGTGCGCCAACTCGACCACATCCCGGTTCTCGACGTCATCTTCACGCACGAGCAGGTGGCGCGTGCGGGCGGCGCCGGGCTTCCGAACGACAGCTACTCGGCGCTCCAGGGTGCCGTTGCGCGCCTCGTCGGCGCGCAGGCGCCGTCGGTTTCGTACTTCCTCTTCCCGCCCGTCTTCACGTTCCTGGCCACGTGGGCAATCTGGCGGCTCATCCGGTCGTGGGCGCCCCGCCGCGCCTGGCTCTGCCTCGCGTTCGCGAGTGTCTTCTGGATCTGGAGCTCGCAGTACCCCCTGACCTCGGGAAGCTATTTCCTCTCCCGCATCTGGCAGGGGAAGGTGGCTCTGGTCGCGTGGCTCGTGCCGACCCTCTACGTCTATCTGACCAGGTGGGTCGGGAAGCGCGACGCACTCACGGCCGTCCTCCTGCTCGCCGCCGGCCTCTGCAGCATCGGGTTGACGGGCTCGGCCACGTTCGTGGCTCCCCTTGTCGTCTTTGCGGCGGTGATACCGCTCGTCGGGCGCCTGGAGTGGCCGAAACTGCCCGTCCCCCTGGCGACGGCCGCGATCCCCTTCGGGATCGGGATGTTCCTGCTCCTGAAGTACCCGCTCTCGTCGTCGATCGGCCAGGGGCCGCTTTTTTCCCAAGCGTGGTTCTACCACCAGGTCGTCGGCAGCGGCTTCATCGGGACCGTGGCCGCTCTGGGTCTTTGGGCCTCGCCCTGGATTGCGAGGGCTGGCCCGCCGCAGCGGGTCGCGACGGGTCTCGTCGCCGTCTCCGCCGTGCTGGTCGCGCCTGGGGTGCTCGAGCTCCTGAGCGACGCCTCAGGGCTGACCAGCACGCTCCGCCGCATTCTCTGGATCGTCCCGTTCCCCGCACTCGTCGGCCTGCTCGTCGCGATGCCCGTGGCAAAGCGCGTCGAGAGATATCTTCCGGTCGGCGCGGCGGTGGCTGTCTCGGCCCTCTTCATCGTGTTCGGCACCCCGCTCTGGCTCAACCTGGTGGGAAACCCGACCTGGCACTACCCGCCGAGGTGGCATGTCGTCAATGCGAGCACGGCGCGCGCGATCCTGGCCCACTACGACGGGAGCGGACCGATCCTCGCGGAGAAGACGATCATGCTCGCGCTCTCGATCGTCACGGCCGAACCCAAGGCCGTGAACGCGCGGACGCACTACCTCGAGAACACGCGCCTCTCGCCCCAGCAGATGGCCGATCGGATCGCGTTGACGGAGTTCATCTCGCAGCCCGAGCCGCATCCGACGGAGGCCGTGCGCCGGGCCCTCGCCAACCTCGACGTCGGTCTCGTCTGCGTGGCAGCGGGCCGGCGCCAGTTCATCCCGGCCGTGGAGCGCCTCGGGCCGTTCAAGGAGGCCTTCAAGGCGGGCGGCGAGGTGTGCGCGCAGCGTGTGCCTGCGGGCGCCTAGCCCCCGCTTTGGTACTATCGGCCGCTGTGCGCTAACGCGCATTTCTCCTTTGTGACCGGAAAAGAGAGGTACGTGTGCGTGTCCTGATCCTGGGTGGAGACGGCTTCTGCGGGTGGCCGACGTCGCTGCATTTGTCGCAACGGGGCCACGAGGTCCTGATCGTCGACAACTTCGCGCGGCGCAACGCCGACACGGAGCTCGAGGCGTCGTCGCTCACGCCGATCGCCCCGCTCGGGGTCCGGCTGAACGCCTGGCGCGGGCTGACCGGCCGCGAGATCGGCTTCGAGCGCTTGGACGTCGCCCGGGACTACCACCAGCTCCTGAACCTGATCGGAGACTGGCGCCCCGACGCCGTCGTCCACTTCGCGGAGCAGCGCGCGGCGCCGTACTCCATGAAGAGCTCGTGGCACAAGCGCTACACCGTCGACAACAACGTCAACGCGACGCACAACCTCCTCGCCGCGATCGTCGAGGCGGGGCGTGAAAGCCACGTCGTGCACCTCGGGACGATGGGCGTCTACGGCTACGGCCCGGCGCCCGGCCTGAAGATCCCCGAGGGGTACCTCGGCGTGAAGATCGAGGGCGAGGACGGGGAGGACATCGAGCAGGAGATCCTCTTCCCGGCCAACCCGGGCAGCGTCTACCACATGACGAAGACGCTGGACCAGCTTCTCTTCGCCTACTACAACAAGAACGACGACGTGTCGGTCACCGACCTCCACCAGGGAATCGTCTGGGGGACGCAGACCGAGGACACCCGGCAGGACGAGCGGCTCATCAACCGCTTCGACTACGACGGCGACTACGGCACCGTCTTGAACCGCTTCCTCATGCAGGCTGCGATCGGCTATCCGCTGACCGTCCATGGAACGGGCCGCCAGACGCGCGCCTTCATCCACATCCAGGACAGCGTGCGCTGCATCCAGCTGGCCGTCGAGAACCCGCCCGCGAAGGGCGAGCGGGTGCGCATCTTCAACCAGATGACGGAGACCCATCGCCTGATCGACCTCGCCGAGCTCGTCTCGCGGCTCACCGGCGCGGAGATCGACCTCGTCGACAACCCGCGCAACGAGGCGGCCGAGAACGACCTCTACGTCGAGAACAGGCAGCTCCTCGACCTGGGGCTCGTGCCGATCACGCTCGAGGCGGGGCTCATGAGCGAGGTGACCGAGATCGCGGAGAAGTACGCTCACCGCTGCGACCCGGAGAAGATCCCGTGCCGCTCGTACTGGCGCAACGACCTCCGCGAGCGGGCGCAGGAGGCGGCGCGTGAGCCTCTGGTCGCCGTTGACCGGGTTTCCTCGTAGAGATTCCGGCTCGAGCTCTCGTCACCGGCGCATGCGGCTTCATCGGGGCGAACCTCGTCCCGAAGCTGCGCGCCCGCGGTGTCGAGGTTCGCGCGCTCGACGACTTCTCGCGCGGTAGCCGCTCCTACCTCGAGGGCGTCGACGTCGAGATCCTCGAGGCCGACATCCGCGACGAGGGCGCCATGGCGCGCGCCGTCGAGGGCGTGGACACGGTCGTCCACCTCGCCGCCTTCGGCTCGGTCGTCGAGTCCGTCCAGGATCCCGTCCCCAACTTCGACGTCAACGTGCGGGGGACGCTCGTCGTCCTCCGCGCTGCGGCCGCGGCCGGGGTCGGGAAGCTCGTGTTTGCGTCGACGGGCGGGGCGATCATGGGCAATGCCCAGCCGCCCGTGGACGAGGGCACGCTTCCCTGGCCGATCTCGCCCTACGGGGCGAGCAAGCTCTGCGGGGAGGCCTACTGCCACGCCTTCGCCGGCTCCTTCGACCTCCCGGTCGTCGCCCTCCGCTTCGCCAACGTCTACGGGCCCATCTCGGCCCACAAGAAGGGCGTCATCACGAACTTCATCCGCCTCGCGCTGCGGCGCGAGCCGCTCGTCGTCTACGGCGACGGCTCCGCGAGCCGCGACTTCCTCTACGTCGAGGATCTCTGCGACGGGATCTGCGCGGCCGTCGACGCTCCGCTCTCGGACGAGGTCGTCCATCTCGCCTCGGGAGAGGAGACCACGATCGGTGACCTCGCACGCCTGATCCTCGAGCTGACCGACGGAGCGGACGTCCCGATCCACTATGAGGAACGCAGGCGCGGCGAGGTGGAGAAGACCTTCGCCAGGCCCGATAGAGCCGCCGAGCTCCTCGGCTTCGCGCCGTCCCACACGCTCGCCGAGGGGCTGCGGAGGACCGTCGCGTGGTTCGCCGAGCGCGAGCAGCCACCGTCCACCGTCGGGTAGGGAGAACCGGAGAGCTTCGAGGACGCCTCGGTATCCTTCCGGCCGCATGGCGAAGAGGGCACTTGTAATCGGGTGGGACGGCGCGGACTGGGACATCCTCGACCCGTTGCTCGCCGCCGGCGAGCTTCCGGCGTTGGAGGCGCTCGTCGAGCGCGGGCGCCGCGGGGTGTCCCGCTCCTGCATGCCCTCCCACTCCTGGGCCGCTTGGCCGACCTTCCTCACCGGGCGCGACCCTGGCGGTCACGGCGTCTTCGACATCCTCGAGTACAGGCCGGGCGCGTCCCGCAGGCTCCCGGTCTCGTCGCGCTCGATCCTCGCCCCGACCTGGCCCGAGCGCTTCTCGGAAGCCGGGAAGACGTCGATCGTCGTCAACGTCCCGCTGACCTTCCCCGCGCCCGAGATCCGTGGTGTCGTCATCGCCGGAGGCCCGATTCCGCCGGGAACGACGTACAGCCATCCGCAAGACGCGGGCCCGCGCCTCGGCTGGCCGATCAACGGCGGCTCCTGGACGACGTTCCGCAACAAGCCCGTCGAGCTCGTGGAGGACCTCGAAGACCTGACGCGCCGGCGGGGAGCCGCCATGCGCACGCTTCTGGACGAGCAGCCGTGGGACGCGGCCTGCCTCGTCTTCGTCTCGCCCGACCGCGCGCAGCACTGCTTGCTCGAGTACGTCCACCCCGGGCATCCCTGGTACCCCGAGGCGTCCACGACCCCCGCCGCTGAGCGCGTGCGCGATCTCTACCGGCTCCTCGACCGCGAGCTCGCGTCGCTCCTCGAGCGGGTGGACGACGACGATCTCGTCATCCTCATGTCTGACCACGGGCACCAGCCCGTCACCCGGTCGCTGTCGATGAACAAGATCCTGGAGCACGAGGGCTTCCTCCGCTTCGGTGCCGGCTCGAAGATCGTGAACCTGCTGTCGTGGGGGCGCGTCCGCGCCGTCGCCCGCGTCCTGTACGACAAGCTCGGCCTGCACGGGCGGGTGCCCGTCCCGACGCCGCCGCTCGACTGGCAGAAGACGAGGGCGTACACGAGCGTCGTCTCCACCGGGGAGGGCGTCTCCGTCAACCTCGTCGGCCGCGAGCCGAACGGGACGGTCGCGCGCGGCGACTACGAGCGGGTGCGCGACGAGCTGGCGAACGCCCTGCTCGAGTTCGAGGACCCGGACACCGGCACGCGCCCGATCGGCCAGGTGGCGCGCAAGGAAGAGGTGCTGTCGGGACCGTACCTCGACCGTGCGCCCGACCTTCTTCTCCAGCCGGCCCCCCTCTACAGCCTCGCCCGCGCGCGGCACATGGTCGCCCCCGCGGACTGGCTCTCGGGTGACCATCGGCCCGAGGGCATCTACGTCTTCGCAGGACAGGGGATCCCGGCCGAGGTAGGCCCCGAGATCTCCCTCACCGGCTTCGCCGAGCAGATCGCGCGCGCCGTCGGCCTCGAGCCGGACGAGGAGTGGAGCCGCGCGCCCGCCGCCGAGTCAGTCGGCGTCTACAGCCCGGAGCAGGAGCGCCAGGTGGAAGAGCGCCTGCGCGGCCTTGGGTATCTCGAGTAACCGCTCGACCCGTGAACCGGGCCGGGGCGTAAGCGAAGAGCGGACGCTCCTCGCAGGAACGGCCGTCAACGTCGTCGGCCTCGTCGCCGGCATCTTCGCGGCTCTCGGCGTCCAGATCCTCCTCGGCCATGCGCTGCCGCCCGGAGGGTTCGGCCTCGTCACGGTCGCGGTGCAGGTCGCGTTCGTCGCGTCCGCCGGCAGCCGCTTCGGGATGGACATGGCGGCGGTTCGGCTGGTCGCCATCGGCCGCGGAGCCGGAGACGTCGGCAGCCTCCGCAGCCTCGTCGAGCGCTGCGCCGCGATCGCGCTCGCCGCGAGCGTCCTCCTGGCCATGGCCCTCGCCGCGACGGCTCCTCTCTACGGGGACTACTCCCGCGTGATCGCGCTCGCCGCGCTGAGCGTCCCGCTCATCGCGGTCACGAACGTCTACCTCGGCGCGACCCGCGGCCTCGGGCAGATGAGCCAGACGCTCTACGTCTTCTGGATCGGTCAGCCTCTCGTCTGGATCGGCGTCACCGCTGCGGCGATCGCCGCCGGCGGCGCGACCGACTCCGCCGTGGGCGCCTGGGACGCCTCGTGGCTCGCGGCCGCGATCGCCGCCCGCGCGCTCTGGAGGCGCGAGGCCTCCGGGTACGCGGAGCGGCCGGCGAGCCGCGAGGAGGTACGGGCTGCGCTCCGGTACGGGCTCCCGCGCGCGCCGGCGGCGTTCCTGGCCCAGGCGATGTTCTGGGCCGATCTGTGGGTGCTCGCGGCCTTCGAGAGCGGAACGCAGCTCGACGCGTATTCGGCCGCGGCCCGCATCTCGCAGGTGCTGCTCCTCTTCCTCACCTCCGTGAGCCTCGTCTTCTCGCCTTTTGCAGCGGATCTCCACGCGAGAGGAGAGCGGCAGCGTCTCGACGAGCTCTTCAAGCGCAGCACGCGGTGGGCGCTCGCGGCGACGCTCCCGCTCCTGATCGTCCTCTTCGTGGCTGCCGGCGACGTGCTGCGCGCCTTCTCCCCCCGCTTCGAGGTGGGTGAGGAGGCGCTCAGGATCCTCCTCGTCGGCCAGGCGCTGAACGTCGCGACGGGGAGCGTGGGCTTCATCCTGATCATGACCGGCTTCACGGGAGTCGACCTCGTCGACAACGCGGTCGGCGTGGCGCTGCTCGTCGCCCTCGCCGCCGGGTTGACCGCTGCGTTCGGGATCGAGGGGACGGCAACCGCCGCGGCGGTGAGCATCGCCGGCCTGAACGTCGTGCGGCTTTTTCAGGTGCGGCGCAGAATTGGCATCCAGCCGTACGAGCGCTCCTACCTCGGGCTTGCGCTCCCGGGCGGAGCCTCTCTGCTGGCCGCGTTCGCGATGCACGCCGCGCTGGCGGATCGGTCGTGGTGGCTCGCCCTCGGGGCGACGGCGCTTGCCGGGCTCGTCGCCTACCTTGCGCTGCTACCGGTCGTCCTGCCCGCGGAGGAACGCGCGATTCTCCGCAAGCGCCTCCGCTCCGTCCAGATCTAGCTCTCGGCGAGCGGCCGGCGTTCCCCACGCCGGCTCCCAGCCGAGGAGCTCCACGAGGCGCGCGTTCGGCTCCGCGTAGCGCTCCTCGAGGCGGGCGCGCACCGCAGGGTCGATCGCCGCATACGGCTTCTTGTTGTGCTCCGGGAAGTCGTCGAGCTGCCAGTCGCGGAGCTCCAGGAAGGTGAGCACCTCGGAGTACGTCTCGGCCGGGCGGGCGAGGAGATCCTCGGTGCTGACGACGAGCAGCTGCTCGCGGTCGAAGTGCTCGAGCCAGCGCTCGAGCTGCTCGGCGTAGAGGCCGCGCGCGAAGTACGCGCGGTGGCGGTGGTGGTGGTGCTCGCGGTGGCCGCTCGCACGGAGGAGCTCCGATTCGTCCACAAGGAACTTCTCGACGCCCTCGAGGCGCTCGGGCTCGGCGGCGAGCGCTTCCTCGAAGCCGAGCGGCTCGCGGCCCGTTCGCGCCATCATCTGGTAGTGGGAGTACGCCCGCTCCACGGGATCGCGCAGCAGCGCGATCAGGCGGACATCGGGCAGCGTCGCTGCGACCCGCGCCGGGACGGCCGGGTGGAACATGTAGTACGGCGTCGCCTCGCCGGCCCTCAGGTCGTTTCCGTGCCTGCGATGGCGCGCCCTGGTCGACTCGAGCGGGAAGAAGGCGCGGTACCAGTCGACCCCCTTCGAGAACTTCTCGTCGAAGAAGTGGGTCTCCTTCGTCCACCATACGGCCGAGTCGCCGCCCCGCGGGCCGGCCGTGTCCGGGTGGCGGAGGAGGTAGTTGAAGAGCGAGGTCGTCCCCGCCCGCTGCGCCCCGATGATGAGGAACGAGGGAAGGATACGGCGCGTGCGCGTCGCGTACTGAAAGCGGCGCCGAACCGGTTTCAGCGCGCTCCTGACGGGCGAGGGGAGCGGAACCATCCGCGGGATCATAGTCCCGGCCGTTCCGCCTCAGACGTCCTCGTTCGTGACCTCGCTCTCGCCCACGTGGAGGAAGTCCTTGTAGGCCTCGATGACCGTGTCGGCGTCGTCGCGCATGGCGATCCGACCCTCGTGCATCCAGATCGCCTCGTCGCAGAGCTCGCGGACGCTGCGCAGGCCGTGGCTGACGAGGACGAGCGTGCGGGCCTCGGAGCAGAGCTCCCGCATCTTCTCGAACGACTTCTCCTTGAAGCGAGCGTCTCCAGTCGAGAGCGCCTCGTCGATGAGGAGGATGTCGGGCTCCATGTTGACCGCGACGGAGAAGGCGAGCCTCCCGTACATGCCGGACGAGTAGGTGCGCATGGGCATGTCCATGAAGTCCTCGAGCTCGGCGAACTCGGTGATGTCGTCGTACTTCGCCGCCACCTGCTCGCGCGTGAGGCCGGCCGCGAGGCCGCCGAGGACGACGTTCTCGCGTCCGGTGAGGTCGTTCTTGAAGCCGACGCCGAGCGCGAGCAGCGTGCTCACGCGGCCGAAGACCTCCACTCGTCCTTGCGTCGGCGGGAGGATCCCCGCCATCGCGCGCAGGAGGGTCGACTTCCCGGCGCCGTTCACGCCGACGACGCCGAGCACGGTCCCGTGCGGCACCTCGAAGGAGACGTCCCGAACCGCTCTGATCTCGCGGATGGTGCGCTGCCTTCGGCCGAGCCGGACGAGCGTCTGCTTCAAGGTCGGCTTCTTCTCGATCGCCGTGCGGTACGTGACCGAGAGGTTCTCCACCTTTACCGCCCAGTCCAGCGCGTAGGCGGGCGGCGCGCCGTTCGCCGGGGCCGCGGGCTGCTCAGATACGGACCGCAAACTCTCTCTCCCTGGAGACGAAGAAGAGGGTCCCGGCCACGATGGCCGCGAACGCCCACGAGAAGCTGAGAGCCACGAGCCCGAGCGAGGGGTACTTCCCCTCGATGACGACCTCGTTCAGGGCGCCGAGCATCGGGTACATCGGGTTGGCGATCAGGATCGGCTTGAGGCGCTGCGGCACGTCCTCGGCGTAGAAGAGGATCGGCGACGTGTAGAGCCAGATGCGCGTGAAGTAGGGGAGGAAGTTGGCCAGGTCGCGGAAGTAGACCTGCGCGGTCGCCGCGAACATCGAAGCGCCGGCGGCGAAGACGACGAAGAGCGCGATGAGCGGGACCACCCAGAGGAGCTGCGGCCCGACGGGCAGGCCGACGATCGCGTCCACCACCGCGAAGACGACCACCGTCGGCAGGAAGCGCATGAAGGACTCGAGCACCGACTCGAGCGGGAGGATGAGGCGCGGAAAGGCGGTGTTCAGGAGGAGCCGCCCTCCCCCGACGACCGAGCGCGCGCCCGAGCTGATCGACGTCGAGACGAGGCGAAAGGCGAAGAGGCTCATCATCAGGTGGGCGAGGAACTCGGGCCCGCGCCCGCCGTTTCGGATGATGTAGACGAGCGTGAAGTAGACGATCCCGAGCATGACCGGGTTGAGAATCAGCCACAGCTGCCCGAGGGTCGTGTTGAAGTGCTGCGCGCGCAGGTTCGTCCGCGCCAGCTCGTAGAGGAACTCCCTGCGCTTCCAGAGGGCGCGGAAGTAGGGAACGAGCGGCGGCAGCCCGGCCTTGTAGGGCTCGTAGACGTGCCACTCGCCGCTGAACTCGTCCTCCGAGCGGCGTGGTTCTGCGATCGCGCTCAAAGTGCCCCCGTCTCCTGGGATTCCATCGCGTCCAGATTAGTCGCTCGGCAGGCCCGCCTCGTCACTTGAGCCGGCTCGACGCGAGGATCGCGCCGAGGTGCCCGACGACGGCGAATCCGGCTGCGGCCGCGAGCGCCACGACGAGGAAGCGGCTTCCGTCGAGCCCGTCCGTCGCGGCGTCGACGACGGCCGCGGCGAGCGCGAGGAGCGAGGCCTCGACTGCCTGGAACGGCCTGAACGCGGGAAGGAGGCGCGGCGTGCGCTCGCCGCCTCCGTCCTCGGCGGCCGGGGCGAGGGCCGGGCGGGCCGAGCGGGTGAGCGCGAACTGCACGAGGTGCGTCTCCGACTTGAGGAAGAGGATGAGGACGGAGGTCAGCAGCCCGAGGGCCGTCCAGCCGCCGATCGAGCCCCAGCCGCCGTCCGCGCGGACGCCGAGGGCCGCGGGGAGAGCCGCCTCGGTCGAGTAGTGGGCGAGCTGGTCGAGGTACACGCCGACGGGCGAATAGGTCTTCCGCCAGCGGGCGACCTCTCCGTCGGCGCAGTCGAGGAGGAGCTGGAGCTGGACGAGGAGGACCGTCGCGACCGCGGTCCACACGCCCGCGAGGGTGAGGCAGAACGCGGCGAGAAGGCCGGCCGGGATCATGAGCGCGGTGACGGCGTTCGCCGAAAGGGGCGTCCGGAGCAGGAGCCGCGTCAGATACGGCGACGCGCGGCGCATGTAGAGGCGCCCGGCCCAGTGCTCGGCCCCAGGGCGCGCGAGCAGCCAGTCGGGCTGCGTCTCCGCGCGGAGCTCAGCGATCGACGGCATCGCCGAAGCTCCTCACGCGCTCGCGGATATCGTCCTCGCCGAGGTGGAGGCGCTCGAGGATCGTGTACCGGTCTGGTCGGGTCGACGGCGCGTGCGCCACGGCGACGGCGAACTGCTCCTCTGTGAGCCCGAGGTCGCCCGGCGCCCGCGGGACGCCGTGACGGGCGAGCGCCGCGTTCAGCGGCGCGAAGAGCCCGTCCTCGCGGAGGAAGGAGGCGAAGAGAGCACCGACCGCGACCTGCTCGCCGTGGTTGGCCTGGCCCGGATAGAGGGCGTCGATCGCGTGCGAGATCTCGTGGCAGGCGCCGCTGCAGGGGCGGCTCGAGCCGGCGACCGCCATCGCCAGCCCGCTGAGGACGAGTGCCTCGGCCAGCGTGCGATGGAAGCCGTCCGACCCGAGGTCGTCCGTCGTCGTGAGGAGCGCCTCCGCTCCCGTGCGGGCGAAGGTCGCTGCGAGGCCGTCGACAGGCTCGCCGCGGTCCTCGGCCGCGAGCTCCCAGTCGGCGAGCGCGCTCAGGTTGGAGAGGGCGTCGCCGACGCCTGAGCGGAGCTGGTCGCGCGGCGCGCGGCGCACGTAGTCGAGGTCGACCACGACCGCGATCGGGATGTGCACGCCGTAGGAGCCCTTGCGGCCGTCGTCCTCGAGCGAGGCGACCGGCGAGCCGATGCCGTCGTGCGCGAGATTCGTCGCCACGGAGACCATGGGCAGCCCCGCGAAGCTGGCGGCGTACTTGGCGACGTCGAGGGTGCGCCCGCCGCCGATCCCGACGACAGCGTCGTAGGAGCCCTCGCGGAGCGCGTCCACCAGCTCGAGGGCCGCCGCGACGGTGCCGCCGCTGACGGAACGGATCTCCGCGTTCGCGAGCCGGGGCCGCACCTCGGCGGCGACCTCCTCGCCCTGCCCCGGCCCGACGACCACGGCCACGTGGCCGCCGGCCGAGATGCGACCGTCGCTCAGGAGGCCGGGCAGGGCGGCGATCGCCCCGCTCCGGATCTCGATCGCGAGTGGGCAGGCGACCATCCGCGCTAGAAGCGCCATGCGATCTCCTGCGCCCGCGCCAGGTCGGCGTCGTCGTCCACCTCGACCCAGGCCACGCTGCCGATCGCGGCTGCGCGAACCTCCTCGCCGCGGTCGACAAGCTCCTGGAAGCCGTCCTCGTAGTAGAGGGAAGGGTCGCTCCGCCACGTCGCCTCGAGGGCGTCCGTGAGCGGCTCCGCCGCGGCCGGCCCGAGGAAGGCGACGCCGATGTACTCGCCGTCGGCGCCGTCGAGCCCCTTGCCGATGCGCGTGAGCCGGCCGCCGTCGAGGACGACTTTCATCGCCTCGTCGCCCGGAGCCTGTTCCCGGTCGACAGCGAGGAGGACGCCGTCGCCGCGCGCGGCGAGGAGCGTCTCCTCGACGCTCGGCGGATGCACGGTGTCGCCGTTGACGAGCAGCGCGCCGTCCGCGAAGGCGTCGCGGGCGAGCCAGAGCGAGTGGGCGTTGTTCCACTCCTCGGCGCGGTCGTTCACGAGCGGCTCGATCCGGACGCCGTGCCGCTCCTGGAGCTTCGGGAGGGCCTCGTCGACCCGCCCGGCCGCGAACCCGGTCACGATGACGACGTCCTCGATCCCGACGGAGGCGAGATTGGCGAGCACGAGGTCGAGGATCGTGCCGCCGTCGCCGAGCGGAAGGAGCGTCTTCGGGAGCTCGCGGGTGAGCGGCCCGAGCCGCCGGCCCGGGCCCGCCGCGAGCACGACGGCCTTCAAGGGCTGCTCTCGTGCGGGCTCATGGGACGACGGTTCTATCATGGCGCCTCTCCCGATGAGCGAAGCGAAGACCGAGAGAGAGCGGGCGGGGTCGTCCTTCGTCATCGCCACACGCAACCGGCCGGACCTCCTGCTGGACGCGGTCCGGACCCTCGTCGAGCAGACGGTGCTCCCGGCCGAGCTTTGCATCGTCGACTCGAGCGACGAGATCCCGGCACGCGCGGAGATCGAGGAGCTCTGCGCTTCCGTCGAGCTCGCCCTCGACTATGTCCATCCCGCCCCTCGAGGGCTCACCGTTCAGCGCAACCTCGGGATCGACCGGACGAGCGGCGACCCCGTCTTCCTGATCGACGACGACGTGCTGCTGGCCCCGGACGTCCACGAGCAGATCCTCGCCGAGTACGCACGCTGGGGGCCCGAGCTGGGAGGTGTCCGCGGTGCGCCCATTCACCCGCCGATGCCTGCGAAGACGACGATCCTCTGGCGAAAGCTCTTCGGCATGGGCGGCTGGTGGCCCGAGGCGAGCGGACGCATGCGGGGCGGCTTCTTCGTCGAGGGCGTCTCGGCCTCGGCGGGCGTGCGCACGCTCGAGTACTTCAACGGCTGGTTCATGTCCTACCCTCGTGAGGTCTTCTCGAAGGTGCGCTTCGACGAGAACCTCTCCGGCTACGCGTGGAAGGAGGACATCGACTTCTCGTACCGCGTCGTGAAGCTCGGGTACGTCCTCGTCCAGACGCCGCTCGCGCGCATCGACCACCGCAAGAGCGACGTCGAGCGCTTCACGCCGTTCGACCACCAGCGCATGAACCTCGCGAACCAGTTCTATCTGCACCGGAAGAACATGCCTCAGACCTTGAAGAACCGGGCCGCGCTCTGGTGGGCTCTCGTCGGAATGTTCGTCCTCAACGCGGGCAAGGCGGTGCAAACGCGCGACCGCGGCTATCTCACCGGGCTGACCGTCGGGGCCTGGGAGCAGGCGCGCGGTCGTGGCCTGATCGACCCGGCGCGCGAGAGAGACGGGAGCGCCGTCTAGATGCCGAAGCACGCCGAGTGGCCGAGTGAGCTCCGCGACGTCCCCTCGATCCGTGGGTGGCTCTCGCTGGATGCCGCACTGCTCCTCTACCGGCTGGCCTCACAGGTGGCGGAGGGCTGCATCGTCGAGGTGGGGAGCTTCCGTGGACGGTCGACCGTGGTCCTCGCGCGCGGCTCCGAGCACGGGCACGGAGCGCGCGTCTACGCCGTCGAGCCGCACGAGCCGTTCGTCGGGCCGCGCGGCGGAGAGTTCGGCCCGGAGGACCGGGCGGCCTTCTTCCGCAACATGGTCCGCACGGGCGCCTACCGGACCGTGCGCCTCCTGAACACGAGCAGCGAGATCGTCGCTCCCGGCTGGACCGAGCCCGTGGCGCTCCTATGGCTCGACGGCGACCACTCCTACGAGGGCGTCCGGCGGGACTTCGACGCCTGGGCGCCGCACCTCCTGCCCGGCTGCGACCTCGTGCTCGACGACACCGACGACCCGCGCCTGGGGCCCCAGCAGCTCGTCGAGGAGCTTGCCGCCGAGGGCTGGGTCGAGGTCGAGCGCGTGGACCGCGTCGCGCATCTGCGGCGTCAGCAGCCCAACTAGGATCGCTCGCGTGATCCTCGAGATCCTCTTCTGGAGCTCCCTCGGCGCCATCCTCTGGGCGCACGTGGGCTATCCCCTCGCCGCCGCCGCCATCGCCTCCGTGAGACGGCGGAAGGTGGCGATGGACGACATCACGCCGAGCGCCACGGTCGTGGTCGCGGCGCACAACGAGGAGGCCGTCATCGGACGCCTCATCGAGAGCCTGCTGGCCCAGGACTACCCGTCCGACCTGTTCGAGGTCGTGGTCGCCTCGGACGGTTCGACCGACGGGACGGATGCGCTCGTCGAGGAGCTCGCGGCGCGGGATGCCCGCGTCCGGCTCGTCCGCGCCCCGCGCGGCGGCAAGGTCGCGGCGCAGAACCTGGCCGTCGCCACGGTCGAGTCGGAGGTCGTCGCCTTCGCCGACGCGGGCGCGGTCTGGCAGCCGGATGCGCTGCGCAAGCTCGTCCGGAGCCTCGCCGATCCGGAAGTCGGCTACGTCGCGGGGCGCGTCGTGTTCGGCGAGCCCGGCGGCACCAACCGTGAAGGGCTCTACTGGCGCTACGAGCTCTGGCTCCGCGGCCGGGAGTCGGCCATGGGGTCGATCACGGGCGGGAACGGCGCGATCTACGCCGTGCGGCGCGAGGACTACGTGGACGTCGACCCGCGCTTCGGGCACGACCTGACCTTCCCCTACGTGATGGTGCAGCGCGTCAGGCGCGCCGTGTACGACCCCGACGCGCGGGCGTGGGACCGACCCGCGCGCGATCTCGAGGACGAGTACGGGCGCAAGGTGCGCATGTTCGAGCACTGCTGGCTCATCCTCCTCAAGGGCCGCATGCTCCGCGGCGTGGGCCCGCTCTACCTCTTCGAGCTCTTCGCGCACCGCGTCCTCCGCTACGCGAGCGGGCTCATCCACCTCGTCCTCCTGGGGACGAGCGTCGCCCTCGTCGGCGACGGGCTCGTCTACGAGCTCGTGCTCGCCGCGCAGATCGCGCTCCTCGTCCTCGCGCTCGCGGGGCGTCTCAGGGTCCCGATTCCCACCGCCGCGGTCGCCTACTACTACGTGCTCGTCACATGGGCCACGGTCGCGGCGCTCTTCCGCTACGCGCGCTTCGGCGTGCCGCCCGTCTGGGAGAAGGTCGAGGGCACGCGCTGAACCGCGTGGTCGACACGCTGGGGGCGGGCCTCGGGCTCGTCCTGGCCGGCCCGCTCATCGGGCTCGCGGCGCTCGCGATCAAGCTGGACGACGGCGGCCCCGTCTTCTACCGGCAGCACCGGATCGGCCTGGCCGGCGAGGAGTTCGACCTCGTCAAGCTGCGCACGATGGTCCCGGGCGCGGAGGCGCAGGGGGCGGGCTGGGCGGTGGACTACGCCGACCCGCGCATCACCCGTGTCGGCCGGGTCCTGCGGCGACTCTCCGTCGACGAGCTGCCCCAGCTCTGGAACGTCCTGCACGGCGAGATGAGCCTCGTCGGCCCGCGCCCGACGCTCGGCTATCAGGTCGAGCAGTACACGCCGCGGCAGCGGCAGCGGCTCGACGTGAGGCCGGGCCTCACCGGCTGGGCCCAGGTCAACGGCCGCGCGAAGCTTCTCTGGACCGACCGGATCGAGCTCGACCTGTGGTACGTGGACAACCGCTCGGCCTGGCTCGACCTGAAGATCATCGCGCGCACTCCCCGCGTCCTCTTCAGCGGCACCTATCGGGGCGACACGGGCGGCTGGCGGGCCCACGGTTGACTGCCGTCCTCTTCACCTGCGCGGGCCAGCGGGTGGACATCGTCAGCGCCTTCTCGCGCGCCGGCGCGGAGACGATCGCCACCGACGCGAACCCCCTCGCGCCCGCCCTCTACTCCGCCGATCGCTTCTTCCTCGCGCCGCGCATCGAGGATCCCGGCTACGTTCCCGCGCTCGCGGCCGCGGTGGCGGAGCACCACGTCGAGCTCGTCGTCCCGCTCACGGACCTCGACATGGCGCTGCTCTCCGAGCGCCGCGGCGAGCTCGGCGCGCTTCTCCTGCTGCCCGACGCCGAGGTCTCCGAGCGGACGAACGACAAGTACCTGACGCATCTCTTCCTGGAGGAGCGCGGGATCGGCTCGCCGGCCGCCTGGCTGCCCGGGGAGCTTCCCGCCGAGCTTCCGTACCCGGTGCTGGTGAAGGCACGGCGCGGCTTCGGCTCACGCAACATCTTCCGCGCCGGCGACCGGGACGAGCTCGACTTCCACCTCGCCCGTACCCCCGTCGACTCCTTCGTCCAGGAGATGTGCGCCGGAGAGGAGTTCTCCGTCGACGTCTTCTGCGACGTCGAGGGTCGCTGCCTCAACTCGATCCCGAGGACGATGATCGAGTCGAAGGGTGGCGAGTCCATCAAGGGCATGACGATCGCGGACGAGGAGCTGATCGGGCTCGGGCGCGACGTCAGCGAGGCGATCGAGGTGGTGGGGCCCGCGACGATCCAGTGCTTCCGCGCCGCGCCGCGGGACTGCAGGGTCACCGACGTCAACCTCCGCTTCGGCGGCGCCTTTCCGCTTCCGCTCGCGGCCGGGAGCGACTACCCGGCCCTCGCCCTCGCCCTGGCCCGCGACGAGCGGCCGGAGCCGCGCGTGGGCTCGTTCCGGGAGGGCGTCTTCATGACCCGCTTCTTCTCCGAGGTCTGCCTCGTTCGCGGCCCGGACGGCACGTTCACGCAGTTAGCGGGATAGGCCCTCGGGTCCCGCGGGTACGCTTCTCCCTCGGGTCCGGATGTCCCATCTCTCTCGCTTTCGACTCGCTGCGGCGTCCGTGACGCTGGCCGCGCTCGTGCTCGGCGTCTCAGCTTGCGCGGGCGGGGATGAGCCGAGCGCCGCCGACACGGCCCGCTTCGCAACCACCGCGAACGCCTCGCGGACGCCCGATCCGCCGCCCGCGACAACCGTCCGCGTGGTGGACGGAGACACCGGGAAGCCGGTGCGCTCGGCGCGCGTCTCCGCAGGCGGAGGCAGCGTGACGGCCACGAGCGCCGGGGTCGCCGAGGTCGGCGTTCCCCGCCGTCGCGTCTCGCTCCGCGTCTCGGCGCCCGGCTATGCGGCGCGCAAGCTGCACGTGGACTTCCGCGACCGGTCGGCACACCGCGTCACGCTTTGGCGCCCGTCGCTCCAGTGGCCGCTCTACGGCGCGAACGCGTCACGCACCCAGGTGCAGTCGGGGATCAAGGTGCGTCCTCCGTTTCGGATCGTGTGGAGGCGGAACGTTCACGGGCTGATGGAGTTCCCCGCGACGACCTGGGAGGGAGTGGCCTACGTGCATACGATGGGCGGCGCGCTCCGCGCGATCTCCATGAGGACGGGTCGCGTCCTCTGGAAGCGGGACGCGGGCTCGCTCATGGCGTCCTCGCCCGCGATCGACCCCGAGCGCAAGGTGCTCGTCTCCACGTCGATGCAACCGGGCTACGTGACCGTCCGCTCGCTCGGCACGGGCCGGATCCTCTGGCGTTACTACACGGGGCTGACCGAGCCCTCGCCCGTGATCCGAAACGGCGTCGCATATTTCGGCGCGACGAACGGGAACGTCTACGCTCTCGACCTCGACCGGCGCGAGCCGCGCTGGGTCTTCCACGGCGGCGTGAAGATCACGTCGAGCCCGGCGCTCGTCGGCCACAGGCTCTACTTCGGCGACTACGCGGGACGCGTGTTCGCGCTCGACGCTCGCAACGGGCGCGTCGTCTGGCGGGGAACCGCGGGCAGCCGCGTGTACGGCACCGTCGCCGTGGCCGGCGGCCGGGTATTCGCCCCGTCGGTCTTCAGCGGGCTCTCCGCGCTCTCGGCGCGGAGCGGGCGGCTCCTCTGGCGCGTGCCGGTCGGCTCCTATCTCTACTCCTCGCCCGCCGCGTACAAGGGCCGCGTGTACTTCGGCGCCTACAACGGCCTCGTGTACGCCGCCTCCGCATCCTCGGGCCGAGTCCTCTGGACGCGTCCGGCCGGTGGCCGGGTCTCCGGAGCGGTGCAGGTCGTGGACGGGCTCGTCTACGCGGCGAGCCTCGAGGGCCGCACCTCTGCGTGGAGCTGGCGGAACGGCAATACCGTCTGGACCTTCCCGCACGGCAAGTACGTCCCCGTGTCGGGGAGTGGACAGCGGCTCCTGCTCCATGGGTCGAGCGAGCTCTACGCCGTCGAGGCGAGGAAGCGGCAGCGATGAGGAAGCGCTGGATCCTCGCGCTCGTCGGCCTCGTGCTGCTGCTCGTCGCGGGCGTGGCTGCGGCCGGCTACGTCGTCTGGCAGAAGCGTCATCCGGGAACGATCCGCGGCTCGAGCTCGACGGAGTTCGTGGCGACCGAGGAGCCGGGCATCGTGACCAGGCCGGAGAAGCAGGTTCGCAAGGTTCCGTGGCCCACCTATGGCTACGACGAGCAGCGCAGCCGGTTCGCGCCGGAATTCGACCTCCGTCCGCCCTTCGACACAGTCTGGCAGCGCGGCACCGGCAGCCTGCTCGAGTTCCCGCCGGTCGTGGCGTACGGGCGGCTCTACGTGGGCGCGAACGACGGCCGCTTCTTCGCCCTCGACGCGGCCACGGGCCGTCTGGTCTGGAAGAAGGAGTTCGGCCGGTGTACCGCCGCGTCGCCAACCGCGGGCCGCGGCGTCGTCTACCAGCCGCTCATGGATGCGTATCCCTGCGCGCAGCACAAGCAGAACGCGTCCGGCTACGTCGTGGCTCTCGATGCCGGCACGGGGCAGGAGCTCTGGCGCTTCCAGGCGGGCGTGGTCGAGACGTCGCCGCTTCTAGTCGGCAGGCTCCTCTACTTCGGCTCCTGGGACAAGAAGATGTACGCGGTCGACGTCAAGACCCACAGGGCCGTGTGGACCTTCTCGACCGGTGACGCCGTGAAGGCCGGCCCCGCCTACGCCCACGGCACCCTCTACTTCGCGTCGTACGACAACAAGGTCTACGCGGTGGATGCCCGCACCGGGAAGCTGCGCTGGTCGGCGAACGGGACGGCGAACTTCTACGCGACGCCGACGCTCGCCTACGGGCGCGTCTTCATCGGGAACACGGACGGCCGCGTATACGCCTTCGGAGAGCAGAGCGGCCACCTCCTCTGGGCGAAGGCGACGGGCGGATACGTCTACTCCTCGGCCGCGGTCTGGCAGAAGACGGTGTACGTCGGCTCCTACAGCAAGCGCTTCTACGCCCTCGACGCGGGCTCCGGCGACGTGCGCTGGTCGTTCGACGCGGGCGCGCCGATCTCCGGCGCACCGACCGTCCTCGACGGAGTCGTCTACTTCTCGACCCTCGGGCAGAAGACATTCGGGCTCGACGCGCGGACGGGCAAGAAGGTCTGGGAGTTCGACGACGGCAAGTACAGCCCGGTCGTCGCGGACGAGCAGCATGTCTACCTCGCGGGCTACAAGAAGCTGTACGGGCTCGTGCCCAGGGGCGGCTAGGATCGAGGCCATGGCCTCCAAGGCGCTCGTCATCGGGCTGGACTGTGCTGCCCCGCAGTGGGTCTTCGACCGCTGGCTGGACGAGTTGCCCACGATCCGCTCGCTGACGGAGCGCGGCAGCTTCGGGATCCTCAGGAGCTGCGAGCCGCCGATCACGGTGCCCGCCTGGTCGGTCATGACGTCCTCACGGACGCCCGGCTCGCTCGGCTTCTACGGGTTCCGGAACCGGCGCGACCATTCCTACGAGGCGATGGCATTCGCGGACTCGCGGGCCGTGCGCGTGCCCCGCGTCTGGGACCACCTCTCGCGCGCCGGCCGGCCCGTCCTCGTGCTCGGCGTTCCGCAGACCTACCCGGTCAGCAGCGTGAACGGAGTCATGGTCTCCTGCTTCCTCACTCCCGACACCGAGGACAGCCAGTACACGTACCCGCCGGAGCTCAAGGGCGAGATCGAAGGCATCGTCGGCCGCTACATGGTCGACGTGGACAACTTCCGCACCGAGGAGAAGGGGCGCCTTCTCGAGCAGATTGAGGAGATGACCGCGAGGCGCTTCCGCGTCGCCGAGCACCTGCTCGAGACCAGGCCGTGGGATCTCTTCTTCATGGTCGAGATGGGCACCGACCGCATCCACCACGCGTTCTGGCGCTTCTTCGACCACGAGCACCGGCTCTACGAGCCCGGTAACCCCTATGAGCAGGCCGTGCTCGACTACTACAAGGCGCTCGACGAGAAGATGGGCCGGCTCCTCCGCTTCGCCGACGAAGACACTGCCGTCCTCGTCGTCTCGGACCACGGCGCGAAGAAGATGGACGGCGGCATCTGCGTCAACGAGTGGCTCAGGCGCGAGGGCTACCTGGTCCTCAAGGAGGAGCCCGCCGAGCCTGGCCCGTTGAAGCCCGAGATGATCGACTGGGAGCGGACGACCGCTTGGGGGGAGGGCGGCTACTACTGCCGGCTCTTCCTCAACGTGGCGGGCCGCGAGCCCCAGGGGCTCGTGTCGGCGGAGGACTACGAACGCATGCGCTCCGAGCTGAAGCAGAAGCTCGAGGCGCTCGGCGATCCCGACGGCAACCCCATCGGCACTGTCGCACACCGGCCCGAGGATCTCTACGCGGAGCGCAACGGCGTCGTTCCTGATCTGCTCGTCTACTTCGGCGACCTCTCGTGGCGGAGCATCGGGCTCGTCGGCGGCGGCGCGGTGCACGTGTTCGAGAACGACACGGGCTCCGACGACGCCAACCACGCCCACGAGGGGCTCTACGTGCTCGCCGGCGACGGGATTCCGTCCGGGCTCGGGCCCGCAGCAGGACATCCAGGACGTCGCCCCGACGCTGCTCCGTCTTCTCGGCGAGCCGGTCCCGCCCGAGATGGAAGGCTCGGTCTTCGAGGCCGCGACCGCGGTCTCGGCGTCGCCGCGCTAGCGCCTAGCTAGCGGGCGGCGAGCAGCAGGGCGTAGCCGTCGTGGAGGAATGGCGTGCGGTCGATCAGCGCCGCGATGTCCTCCGGCGGGAACTCTCCCTCTTCGGTGACGAAGAGGTCGATGTGCTCGGGCGGGGTCAGGTCGAAGCGCTTCTCGCCCGGGTCGCGCGGGTCCTCGGGCGCGAGCTTGATCACCTCGCAGGCCACGATCACGGGCACGCCGGCCTTCTTCGCCGCCTTCGCCAGCCCGGCGGTGCCCACCTTGTTCACCAGGGAGCCGTCCCGGAAGACCGTGTCCGCCCCGACCAAGAGGAGGTCTACCGTCCCGACCGCGTGCTCGGCGTCCGGATCGTCGACCACGTCGACGGCGAGCTCGGAGCCTCGCAGGCTCTCGGCCAGCTCGCGGCCTTCCTCCCCCGGCGCCGAGACGGTGCAGACGACCCGTTCGGGGGGCGTGTGCTCGATCGCCTCGCGCACCGTCGCGGAGTTCGAGTGCGTCAGCACGACTCCCTGCAGGTGCGGTGAGAGGAGGACGGCGATCGCCTTCCCGGCGCGCTCGCGTGCCTCGAGCAAGGCATGCGCCTCCTCGAGGATCTGCTCGTTGCTGCGCCCGGATGCGAGCACCCGGCCGAGCGCTCCCGCGATCGCGCCCATCGCGGGCCGCGAGGCAACGATTTGCTGCCCAAGCGAGACGGGATCCTCCCCGAGCTCGACTGCCTCGCAGATGGCCTCGACCGCTTCCCGGGCGAGCCAGCTCGCACCGTGGCGGTCGTCCCGTTCGATCAATTCCACCCGTTCTGCCAGCCTGGGATCCATGAGCCCCCTTCGGGTTGTGCGAGATCGTGCTGATGGTAGCCTGCTGCGCGATGGCAGAGACAGAGCTGTTTCCGCGACCCCTGCCCGATCTCGCGGAGGACGATCGTCCCGACGTCTCCCTCGTCGTGCCCGTTTTCAACGAGGAACGAACCATCGAACGGGTCGTCCGGCAGGCCGTGGAGGTCCTCGAGACCGACGATCGCACCTTCGAGGTGATCGTCGTCGACGACGGCTCGCGGGACGGCACCTGGGCCATGATCGAGCGCCTGCACGCCGGTGACTCGCGCGTGAAGGCCGTCCGTTTCAAGCGCAATTTCGGCCAGCATCCGGCCATGCACGCGGGGCTCGTCCGCGCGCGCGGCGACATCGTCGTCACGATGGACGGAGACCTGCAGAACCAGCCCTCCGACCTGCCGAAGCTGATCGCCGCGGTCGCAGCGGGAGCCGACGTCGCCTCGGGCCGCAGGCGCGGGCGCGAGGACTCGTGGGGCCGCACGATCCCGTCCAAGCTCATCAACGGGATGCTCCGCCGCTTCACCCGCGCGGACATCTCCGACTTCGGCTGCGCGTACAACGCCTACTCGCGCGATGCGCTCGAGCCCGTCCTCGGCGTGATCGGCAAGCAGAAGTTCACGAAGGCGCTGGTGCTCGCCGCGGGCGCGCAGGCCGTCGAGGTCGACCTCGACCACCGAGCCCGCGAGGACAACTCCCGCTACTCGCCGCTCCGGCTCACCCGGCTCGCGCTCCACGTGCTCGCCGGCTTCTGGCCGCAGCCGATCCAGTGGGCGGGCGTCCTCCTCGGCGTCGTCTGCGGGACGTTCGCGGCCGTCGTCGGCATCTGGGCGACCGTCGTCTGGATCCTGAAGGGCAACTTCCCCGGGCAGCTCTACCTCGGCGGGCTGGTCCTCGGCGTCCTCGCGGTGCAGGGATTCATTCTCGCCCTCGTCGGGGAGTATCTCGGGCGCATCCAGCGGGACGTCGAAGGGCGCCCGCTCTACACGATCGAGAGGGAACTGGTTTGAGCAAGCGGGTCCTCGTCACCGGCGGTGCCGGGTTCATCTCCTCGAACCTCGTGCGCCATCTCCTCGAGTCGACGTCGCACGACGTCCTCTCTCTCGACGCGCTCACCTACGCCGGCAACATGGACAACCTCGCCGACGTGATCGGCCACGAGCGCCTCTCCTTCGTGCACGGCGACATCCGCGACCCGGTGCTCGTCGGAGAGATCGTCGCCGGCGTCGACGTGATCGTGAACGCCGCGGCCGAGTCGCACGTCGAGAAGTCGATCGAGGAGGGGGCCTCCGAGTTCGTGACCACGAACGTCGAGGGCACGCAGATCCTCCTCGACGCGATCAGGCGCACGCCCGTCGAGCGGTTCATCCTGTTCTCCTCGAGCGAGGTCTACGGCACCGCCGAGGCCGCGCCCATGCACGAGGAGCACCCGCTCAACCCGCGCAGCCCCTACGCCGCGACGAAGGCGGGCGCGGACCGTCTCGCGTACTCGTACTTCGTCACCTATGGCCTGCCGATCACGATCGTGCGCCCGTTCAACACCTACGGGCCGCGCCAGCATCCCGAAAAGGTCGTTCCGCGCTTCATCACCCAGGCGCTCCTGGACGAGCCGCTCACCGTGCACGGGGACGGGCATGCGAGCCGAGACTGGGTCTTCGTGGAGGACGTGGCCGAGGCGATCGACGCGGTCATCGCCGCCGACGTCGACGCAATCGCGGGCGAGGTGATCAACATCGCGACGGGCCACGACATCCCGGTCGAGGAGATCGCCGACCTCGTCCTCGAGCGGCTCGGCAAGCCGACCTCCCTGAAGGTGCACACGCCCGAGCGCCCGGGTCAGGTGGACCGTCACATCGGCTCGACGGAGAAGGCGGCGGAACTGCTCGGCTGGCGCGCGCGCACCTCCTTCCAGGAGGGCCTGGAGCGCACCATCGGGTGGTATGACGAGAATCGGGCCTGGTGGGAATCTCCGGAACGCACGGACAGCGCCGTCTACTCGTCCTAGGGGCAGGCCCCGCACAGCTCGGGCTTTTGCGCGCGGCACGTGGCCGCGGCCTCTTCGTGGTCGCCTGCGACCGCGACGCCCAGGCCCCAGGGTTCGAGTACGCGGACAGGCGCGCGATCCTCTCGGCCGAGGACGAGCCCGCCGTCGGCAAGCTCGCCGAGGCGGAGGCCGTCGATGGGGTCATCGCGCCGGGAATCGACTGGCCGGTCGCGATCGCGGCCCGCGTGGCGGCGCGCTTCGGCCTCCCGCACCCGCTCTCGCCGGAGACCGCGGCCCTCGCCGTCTCCAAGCAGCGCCAGCGGGAGCGTCTGCGCGACGCCGGAGTCCCCCAGCCGGACTGGGCGATCATGACCGAGGCGGACGGCCTCACTGCGCCCTGCGTCGTCAAGCCGCCCGACCGCCAGGGGCAGAAAGGGCTCACGCTCGTCCGCGACCACTCCGAGCTCGAGGCGGCCGTGGAGCTCGCGATCGCCGAGTCGCGGGCGGGCTGCGCGCTCGTCGAGGAGCTCGTCGAGGGGCCCGAGGTGACCGTGAACGCCTTCTCCGCAGACGGCGCCTTCCATCCGCTCACCGTCACCGACCGGCTCACCGCCGAGCCGCCCGCTTTCGGGGTCGCGCTCGCGCACGCCTGGCCGAGCGAGCACGACGTGTCCGGCGCGGTGGACGCGGCGCGCGCCGCCGCGGAGGCGCTCGGGATCGAGAACGGGCCGACCTACACGCAGGTCAGGCTCGCCGTCGCGGGCCCATGGTCATGGAGCTGGCCGCACGGCTCGGCGGGGGCCACGACGCGGAGGTTTGCCGCGAAGCGCTCGGCATCGACCCGAACGAGCTGGCGCTCCACGCCGCCCTGGGCGAGCCGGTGAGCGTGCCCGAACCCGCCCCGATCGGCGGTGCCTGCGTCCGCTTCCTCGTTCCGCCCGAGGGGGAGCTGACCGGCTTCGCCGGGATCGAGGAGGCCCGCGCCTCCGAAGGCGTCGTAGACGCGCGTGTCTACCGCCGCCCGGGCTGGGTCTTCGGGCCCTTCCTGCGCGGATCCGACCGGGCCGGCTTCGTCCTCGCAACCGGGGGCTCCCGCGAAGAGGCGCTCGCGAACGCGGGCCGAGCGGCCGAGTTAATACGCTTCGAGACCGAAGATGCAGCTGTCCTCCAGCAAACGTAAGACCTTTCTCTCGTTTCAGCCTCCCGCGATCGGGCCCGAGGAGATAACCGCGGTCACGGAGACGCTCGCGAGCGGCTGGCTGACGAGCGGCCCCGCGGGCGGAGGAGCTCGAGCGCCGGATCGCCGGGCTGACCGGGGCCAGGCACGCCCTTGCGGTCGCCTCGGGTACGGCCGCTATGCATCTCTCCCTCGCCGGCCTCGGCATCGGTCCCGGCGACGAGGTCATCACGAGCCCGATCACGTGGCCGGCCACGGCCAACGTCGTCGTCCACACCGGGGCCAAGCCGGTCTTCGTCGACGTCCGCGACGGCGATCTGAACATCGATCCGGAGCTCGCCGCCGCGGCGGTGACCGAGCGGACGAAGGCGATCCTTCCCGTGGACCTCGCCGGGCAGCCCGCCGACCTCGACCCGCTCCTCGCACTCGGGGTGCCGGTCGTCGAGGACGCGGCGCACGCGATCGAGGCGCGGTACCGCGGCCGGCGCATCGGCTCGATCGCGTCGGCGACCTGCTTCTCGCTCTACGCCACGAAGAACGTGGCCGCGGGCGAGGGCGGCGCGATCACGACCGACGACGACGATCTCGCCGAGGAGGTGCGCGAGCTCCGGCTCATGCGCCGCAGCCACGGCTCCCTCTACGACATCCGCACGGCCGGGTTCAAGGCCAACCTCTCGGACGTGCTCGCCGCCATCGCCCTCTGCCAGCTGGACAAGATCGAGACTCATGCGGAGATCCGCCGGCGCCACGTCGAGGCCTACGACGCCGCGGTCGCCGACCTGGCCGGGGTCACGCCGCTCCAGCGCGACCCGCGCGACCGCCACTCGCTCCACCTCTACATCGTCCGCATCGACGCCGAGGCAGCGGGCGCCGACCGCGATGCCTACCAGCAGGCGCTCGCGGAGGAGAACATCGGCACGAGCATCCACTTCCTCCCGGTGCACACGCTCACGTACTACCGGGAGCGCTATCCGGAGCAGGCGCCGCTGCCGGTGGCCGAGCGCGCAGGCGGCGAGGTCCTCTCGCTGCCGCTCTCGCCGGCCCATTCGGACGAGGACATCGCCGACGCCGTCGATGCCCTCCGCCGCGTGCACGCCCGCTTCACCTCCTGATGAAGCTCAGCCGCCCGGCCCGCATCACCCTGCAGGTGCTCGTCAGCGGTGCCGTTCTCGCCTACCTCATCTGGCAGATCGACCTGCGCAAAACGATCGACCTGATCGCCTCGAGCAATGGCTGGTATCTCCTCGCCGCCTACGTCATCTTCCTCGCCACGACGGTCGGGCTGGCCTGGCGCTGGCAGGTGCTCCTCGTCTCGAAGGGGATCCACGAGCCGCTCTCCTGGTTGACGAAGATCTACTTCGTGGGCTACGCAGCAGGACAGGTGCTGCCCACGGCGATCGGCGGCGACACCGTCAGGATCGCGGCGCACGCGCGTAGGCGGCCCGACGCGAAGGGCGAGGTCGCCGGCGCCGTCCTCATGGAGCGCGTGATGGGGTCGGCGGGCACGCTCGTGCTCGTGGCGCTGGGACTCGTGGTCGCCATCGGCCGCTACAACAACATCGGCGAGATCGTCATCCTCGAGATCGCGCTCTCGGCCGCGCTCGCAGTCGCGCTCGCGCTCATGTTCTCGCGGCGGACGAACGCGTGGTTGCAGGAGCGCGGGGGGACGAAGCGGCTGGCTCGTGGGTTTCGGGCGCTCTGGGACGCACTTCACGGCTACCGCTCGCAGCCGCGCGCGCTCTTCGTAGTGCTCGCGGCGACCGTCGTCCTCCAGTTCATCCGCATCATCTCCATTTGGCTGTGCGGGGAGGCGGTCGGCCTCGACGTCTCGCCCCTCGTCTACGTCGTCATGGGGCCGCTGCTCTTCCTCGTCATGCTCGTCCCCTTCACCATCAACGGGCTCGGCGTCCGGGAGGCGTTCTTCATCGCCTTCCTCGGGCGCTTCGGGGTCGACGCCGACGCCGCGTTCGCCACGGGGTTCCTCTTCTACGCCGTGACGGTCGCGAGCTCGATTCCCGGCGGCGCGATCATGATCCGGGAGAGCATGCGGCCGCAGGGCGTGCGTGCCGCGGAGCAGGAGGGCTCGAAGACCTAGAATCCCCGCGGGTGGAGGGAAAGAGCGGGTCCCCGGCGTCGCATCCGGCTCCCCTCGCGCTGCGGGCGAGGGGCCGTTTCGTCGGCCTTGTCGCGCTCGCCCCCGCGCTTCTTCTCGTCGCCCACCTCCTGCCCGCGTCGGGATTCGGGCTGGCGCTCCGCCTCACCGCCGCCGCGGCGTGCGTCCTGCTCGTCCCGGGAGCGCTCCTCCTGCGCGCGATCGGCTGGCCGTCCTCGCCCAGTGTCGCGCTCGCGGGCTCCCTCGCGCTCAGCCTCGCGGTCGTCGCAGCCGGACTCGCGCTCGCCTTCGCGGTCGGCGGCTCGATCCTCCTCACCGCGATCGTCGTCGGCGCGGTGAGCGTCGTCGCCGCGGTGCCGGCCGCCCTGCGCAACGGCGTCCAGCCGATCGCGGCCCAGGAGCGGCGCGCGCTCGTCGGCGTGCTCGGCTCGGGGATCCTCTTCGGCGCGGTCGTCTGGTGGGCGGCGGGGCCGGTGAACGGGGACGGCTTCTTCCATCTCGCCCGGGCACGCAAACTGGCCGAGCTCGACACGCTGAACGGGCTCACCAGCGTCGGGGAGTTCAAGAACGGCGGCCTGCACCCGGGCTACGCCTTCCCGCTCTGGCACGCGGTCGACGCCCTCGTCGCCCGGCTCGCAGGAGTCGACGTCACCCAGGTCGTCCTTTACCTGCCGGCCGTGCTCGTGCCACTCGCCCTGCTCCTGGCCTACGCGGCGGGCGCCGCGGTCTTCCGCTCGCCGTTCGGCGGAGTCGCCCTGGCCGCGGTGCAGCTCGCGAATCTCGGCCTGGCGCGGCAGGAGGAGAATCTCGCCGGCACCGGCTTCTTCGAGACGCTGTCGCAGCCACAGGCAGCGAGCCACCTCCTCTTGGCGAGCGCGGCGCTCGCGCTCGCGTTCACGTTCGCCGTCGAGGGAGGAGGCATCGTGCTCCTCTGCCTCGGTGCGGCGAGCCTCGCCCTCACGGCCGTGCATGCGTCGTACATGCCGTTCGTCCTCATGCTCCTGCTCGGCTTCCTGCTCGCCCGGCTCGTGCTCGTGCGGGCACGGGAGCCTCTGCTCATCCGGTTGTCGATCGCCCTAGGCGCGATGACGGCCCCGCTCGTGCTCTTCCTCGCCATCCTCTATCCGGTGATCAAAAGCTCGAGCTCGGTCACGCCTTCGGTTTCGCTCCGAGATCACGAGCTCGCCGGCTACGGCAACCTGGTGACGAAGCTCGGGCCGTGGCTCGGGATGTCCCCGGAAGCCGTCGCCCGCTCGGGGCCGGTCGTGGTCGCTGGGCTCCTGGCGATCCCGCTCGCCGCCCTCGCGACGCGAAGGCTCTGGGGAGCTCTCGTCCTCGGCGGCTCGCTCGTCCTTCTCGTCGCCGTGCTCGTGCCGCCCTTCTTCACCGTCCTCGCGGATGGCCTCTCGCTCTCCCAGGCCAGGCGCGTGCCGGAGTTCCTTCCGGTCTCCTTCGCGGTCGTAGGAGGCTGCATCGCGCTCTCGCGTCTGCGAGCGTGGGGGCTTGCGATCGCGGGCGCGGCCAGCGCCCTCCTCGTCGTCCTCTACCCCGGCGAGTTCACGTGGTTCTACGGGCCCGGCGGGCCGAGCTGGGCGGTCTGGCTCGCCTGCGCCGGCGGCGCGGCCGCTCTCCTGTACGGGGTGTGGCGCCCGCGGAGCGGGCCCGAGCCGGGCCGCTGGGCGCTCGCTGCCGCACTCGTCTTCGTCCTGCCGGTCGCGGTCGCGGGCCTCTCCCGCGTCGAGAAGGCTCGAGCGGACACGTACCTGACTCCCGGGATCGTCCGGGCAGTCCGGGCCGACGCCTCCGCAGGCGACGTCGTCTTCTCCGACCGGCTCACCGACTACCGGATCGCCGCCTACGCGCCCGTCTACGTCAACGCGTCCGCACCCGGGCACGTCGCCCTCGTACCCGCCAACCACGTCTTCGCCCGGTCGCGCGACGCGGGCAGATTTTTCTGGGACGAGAGCCTCCCCGACGCGGAGCGCGAGGCAATCCTTCGCCGCTGGGGGGCCGACTGGGTGCTCGTGAACAAGGAGCGAAGCTACCCGCAGTCGTTCTTGCGGCGCCTCCCGCTGGTCTACGAGGACTCCCGCTTCGCGCTCTACGACGTGAAGCCCTGACCGGCCGACCCGAGAGCTAGAGTCGGCGCGATGTACGACGGGAAGAGCGTCGCCGTTGTCGTGCCTGCGTACAACGAGGAGGCGCTCATCGCCTCCACCGTGTCGACTGTCCCGAACTTCGTCGATCGGATCATCGTCGTGGACGACGCGTCGAAGGACGCGACCGTCGAGCGGGCGAGGGGTGCCGATCCGCGGGTCGACCTGATCGTGCACGAGCAGAACCAGGGCGTGGGCGCGGCGATCGTGACCGGCTACAAGCGCGCGATCGCCGAGGAGACCGACATCACCTGCGTCATGGCCGCCGACGGCCAGATGGACCCCGACGACCTCGAGGCGCTGGTGGAGGGCGATCGCTGCCGACGGGGTCGACTACGCCAAGGCGAACAGGCTTTTCACGGGCCAGGCGTGGGAGCTCATCCCGCGCACCCGGTATCTCGGCAACGCCGTCCTCTCCTTCCTGACGAAGATCGCCTCCGGCTACTGGCACGTGGCCGACTCCCAGTCCGGCTACACGGCCGTGAACCTGGAGACGCTCAAGCTCCTCGACCTCGACCGGATCTACCGCCGCTACGGCTTCCCCAACGACATGCTCGTCCACCTGAACGTCTGGAACCGCCGGGTGCGCGACTACCCTCACGGCCGATCTACGGCGTCGGCGAACGGAGCGGCATCCGCCTGCGCAATGTCGTCCCGAAGATCTCCTGGCTCCTGACGAAGGGCTTCTTCTGGCGGATGAAGGAGAAGTACATCATCCGCGACTTCCACCCGCTCATCCTCTTCTACACCTTGGGAATCGTCCTCTTCACCGCGGGGTTTATCCTCGGCTGGCTCGAAGTGGGCCTGCGCATCGCGGGGAACGCGATCACGAGCGCCTCGATCGTCCTCGTGGCGCTCCTCGTCATCTCGGGGCTGCAGCTCCTGCTCTTCGCCATGTGGTTCGACATGGAGTCGAACAAAGACCTTCGCTAGGCGTCTGGACGGCGGGGCGTCGGCTCGCTTGCCTCCTTTGCGAGCGTCGCTCCAGAGCGCCTAGCGATCCGTGCTAAGCGCCGCGTCGACGCGCGGCCGCGACGCCGAGCGAGACCGCGGTGACGGCAAGGAGCGCGACGAAGAGACCGACCATTTGTCCGTCGCTTCCGTCCGTGATCGCGTTCACAGCTGAGGAGAGCGCGGCCGGCGAGCTGCCCGAGCTCTGCGGCAGCGGAACGGTCGCGCTCGGGGCGCCGTAGCGCGCCGAGGTGGCGACCTCGCGGAGCTTCTTCGCGTCGTTGCCGCCGTCCGTCTTCAGGTTGGCGGGGAGGACGATGGCGCCGCTCGAGCCCGTACCCGAACCCGTGCCGCCCGAGCCGGTGCCCTTCGGCCCGCCGGCGGTCGGGATCTGCTCCGTGTACTGGTCGTAGACGCCGCTCTGCTGCGCGGAGCCTGCCGCGCCCGCAGTGGGCGCGAGCCAGAGCACGCAGACGCAGCTCAAGAGCCCCGCTCCCCCCAGAATTCGCCGCAGACGTCGTCCCCGAACCACGAGCCGAAAATGATAGCGCGGTTCCGCCACGGGAGCCACCGCTCAAAAAGCACCATCTCAGCTGGTTCGAAGTAGGGTTGAATCCTGGCGAAGATTGGTCTACAGTCATCCTCCGGACGGAAATGACCATCGAGAGGCTGGGTTGGGAGACCCAGCGATGGTTCTTTTCTCCGGAAGCGGCTCGGGACTGGCGTCAGGAAGGGTAGGGAGAGGAGCGGCATGAAGGATGTCTGCGGCGCGGGCTCGGCCGGAGCAGAGCGGCCGACTCGATGAGGCGAACGAGCATCGTCGTTGCCGATGCTGGGCCCATCTTCCGGGCTGGCGTCAAGCACTTGCTCGGACGCGAGAGCGACTTCGAGGTCTTCGAGGCCTCGACGCTCGCCGAGCTCGCCCAGACCCTGGAGCAGCGCGCGCCCGACATCGCGCTCGTGGACCTCGAGCTTCCGCCCACGGGCGGCGTCGAGGCTGTCGCGCAGCTTGCGCCGCGGCACGAGGCACGGATGATCCTCTGGGGCTTCGAGGCGCCGAGTGGCGTCGTCCTCGCCGCGGTCACGGCCGGCGCGAAGGGATTCCTTCCGAAGCAGATCTCGCCGGCCGGGCTGATCCGCTCGCTGCGCGGGGTCGTCCGTGGGGAAGCGCCGCTGTCGCGCAGCCTCGCGACGCTGTTGATCGACGCGGTCCAGGGGCTGGAGGAGCGCGACCGCGTGCGCGAGCGGGCCGTCGTCCTTTCCGCCCGCGAGCGCGAGGTGCTCGAGCTGGTCGCCTGCGGCGCGCGCAACCGTCAGATCGCGCAAGAGCTCTCGATCTCGGAGTTCACGGTCAAGCGACACATGCAGAACATCCTCCACAAGCTCGACCTCCCCTCCCGCAGGGCGGCCGGGCTCTTCTACCGCTCGGCCTTCGAGTCGGCAGGGATGCTCGAGATGGAGAAGACTGCGTGAACGCCGAAGTGCGGACGGCGGTCGAGCCGGGCTTCCCGCTCGTTGCGGTCGTCTCCAGCTATCCGTTGCTCGCCGAGGCGGTCGAGGGGGCGCTCGAGGGAATCGCCGAGGTGCGCGCGTTCCCGGCCGGCCAGGGCGACACCGCGGACTTCCTGCGGCTCCTGCAGCCCGCCGCGGTCGTCGTCGACAGCCCGGAGGAGGCGGAGGCGGCCGCCGAGTTCGCGCGCGAGTCGCTCGCCACGCTCGTCCATGTGTCTCTACGCGAGGATCGGCTTCGTTTGCTCCACGCCGGCCGCTGGCAAAACCTGTCGGACGGCTCGGCGTCGCCGGAGCGGATCCGCAGTGCAGTTGCAGCCGGGATCTACCTTAGGGGGGTACGTACGTGAACGCTGACAGATCCGCCATTGCGGCACCGCTTGGCCTCGACGAGGGCGAGGCGCTCAAGGTCTCCGAGCTCCTCGAGGGACGCGCCCCGACCGGGGCAAGGCGGCGTGGATGGGTCATCCGGCGGGCGCTCGCGGCGGCGGACATCGCCGGCCTGACGCTTGCCTTCGTGGTTGCCGAGGCGTTGATCGGCGGTGGCGTCACCGCCGGGCATATCCTCCTCTTCGCGGCGACCCTCCCGGGCTGGGTCGTCGTGGCGAAGCTCTACGGGCTCTACGACAACGAGGAGCGGACGGACCACTCGACCGCGGACGAGTTCGTCGGGGTCTTCCACTTGGTCACGATCGGCGCCTGGATCCTCTACGCCGGCGCGTGGCTGAGTGGCCTTTGGTCCCCGCAGTTTGCCGAGCTCGTCTTTTTCTGGGGCTTGGGCATCGGCCTCGTGTCCGCCGGTCGCGCGAGCGCCCGCGCGGTCTGCCGCCAGACGGTCCCGTACATGCAGAACACGGTCATCGTCGGCGCCGGGGACGTTGGCCAGCTCGTCGCCCGCAAGCTGCTCAAGCACCCCGAGTACGGCATCAACCTGGTCGGCTTCGTCGACGCGGCGCCGAAGCAGCCGCGCCAGGATCTCGAGCACCTCACGCTTCTCGGCCCGCCCGAGGACTTGCCCGAGCTCGTGCGCTCGCACGACGTCGAGCGCGTGGTGATCGCGTTCTCGAACGAGTCCCACGAGGAGCTCCTGCACCTCATCCGCTCCCTCAAGGGACTCTCTGTGCAGATCGACATCGTGCCGCGGCTCTTCGAGATCGTCGGGCCCGGGGTCGAGATCCATACAGTCGAGGGGCTCCCGCTCGTCGGGCTGCCGCAGGTGAAGCTCTCGCACTCGTCACGCCTCTTGAAGCGGACGCTCGACCTGGTGCTCTCAGGAGTTGCACTCGTCCTCCTCGCACCGCTCTTCGGTCTGGTAGCGCTGAAGATCAAGCTCGACTCTCCGGGACCCGTGTTCTTCCGCCAGCTTCGGATGGGCTACGGGAACACGCCGTTCCGGATGTTCAAGTTCCGGACGATGGTCGTCAACGCGGACTCGCGCCGTGAGGAAGTCGCCCACCTCAACATGCACGTGTCCAACGGCGATGCTCGGATGCTCAAGGTGCTGGACGATCCGCGCATCACGACCTTTGGAAGGACGCTGCGCCGCTATTCGATCGACGAGCTGCCGCAGCTGATCAACGTCCTCATCGGGGACATGAGCCTCGTCGGCCCGCGCCCGCTGCCGCTCGACGAAGACGAGCTCGTCGAGGACTGGGGCAGGCACCGCCTCACGTTGAAGCCCGGGATCACGGGGCTCTGGCAGGTCTCGGGCCGGAGCAGCATCCCCTTCGGCGAGATGCTCAATCTCGACTACGTCTACGTCAGCGGCTGGTCTCTCTGGGGCGACCTGAGACTCATCGCCCGCACGATCCCTGCCGTGTTCAGGGGGCGGCAGGCCTACTAGGACGGCCGTGTCCGAGAAGAAGGTCGGGCTCGTCGCGCCGCTTCCGCCCCAGGTGGGCGGCGTCGCGGGGTTTGCGGAGTGGCTCCTGGGCCACGAGGAGGGGATCGGGTATCGCTTCGACGCCTTCGATCTCTGGCGCCCTGCCGGCGGAGAGGTGGGCGGCCGGCTGTCGCTGCGCGCGGTCGGGATCCAGGCCCGGCTTCTGCCGCGCTTCTTCCGCTGGCTCCGCACCGCGCCGAGGGTCGTCCATTACTCGGTTTCCCACACCGGCACGGGGCTCGCGCGCGACCTGCTCTTCGTCTCGGCGCTCCACGGGAGCGGACGGCGGGTCCTCGGGCACCTCCACGTCGTCCCGGAAGGCTCGCCGCGCCGCGCTCGGGCGCTGCGCTCACTCGACCGTTTCGTCGACTGCTGGGTCACCCTCGCGCCCTCGTCGGCCGAGGCGCTCGCGCGGCTGGGAATCGACGCGAACTGGGTGCCGAACCCCATCAGGATCGTGCCGAACGGTCATCAGCCGGGGCCCTCCGACGGCCCGCTGCGCCTTCTCTTCGTGGGCCGCTACGGCCGGCGCAAGGGATGCTCCGAGCTCATCGCCGCCCTCGCCAAGGCGCGGCTCGCCGGCACCGATGCGACGCTCCGCTTCGTCGGGCGAGAGGAGTACGACGGCGAAGAGCTCGTCCTCCGTCGCGACGTGGACGCACACGAGCTGCACGGCGAGGTCGAGTTCGCCGGCCTGAAGGACGGTCACGAGCTGGCCGAGTGCTATGCGAAGGCGCAGGTTCTCTGCCTTCCGTCGAGACGGGAGGGCGTGCCGCTGGTGCTGCTCGAGGCGATGTCGTTCGGGCTGCCCGTGATCGCGACGCCGGTTGGCGGGATCGCCGACTACGTCAGTCACGAGGACAACGGCCTGCTCGTCCAGCCGGGCGACGTCGACGCGCTGGCCGACTCGATCCGGACGCTGGCCGCCGATCCCGCGCTTCGCGCCCGGCTGGGCGAATCCGGCCGCCGCCGCATCGACGCGGAGGCGAGCGGGGACACGATCGCGCGCCGCTGGCACGATCTCTACTCCGAGCTTGGAGCCGGGTAGCCCGTGCGCGTCGCGTTCGTCTACCGAAACCTCAACCGCTCGGGAAGCCTCGAGCGTGACAGCCTCTTCCTCCTCGAAGGGCTCACCAGCCGGGGCGTTGAGCTGCACTGCTACTGCGATCCGGGGACGAGCGTCGACGTCGACGGGGTCGTCCGCCACGACGTCGTTCCGCTGACGCGCTCGCGGTCTCGCCTTGGCTTTCCGCTGCTTCGCTGGAGCTTCGCGTCGAGGGCGACGAAGACGGTGCGGGCGGACCGCGACCGCTTCGACATCGTCCATGTGCTCGGCGTCTCCGCCTGGGAGCACGACGTCGTCCACGTGCCCGCCGTGATGGCGGCGGAGCAGCGCCGCTGGCCCGGGCGCGCCGGCCATGGATACCGGGCCGCCCGCGCGCGGGCGGCGCTCGCGCCGGTCCTCCGTCCGGAGGTCGCCGCTGTGCGGGCGATCGAGCGCCTGCAGTTTCGGCCTGGCCGCTACCTCCGCGTCACGGCGGTGACGAAGCAGGTTCGCGACGACCTCGTCCAGGTCCACGGCGTTCCACCCGAGCGGATCGACATCCTGCCGCCCGCGGTCGAGGTGCAGCGGTTCGCGGGCGCGACCGACGGGCGCCTCCGCCGCGCGCTCAGGATCGACCCCGATAGCGAGGTGCTCCTGTTCGTCGGCCACGCGTTCGAGCGCAAGGGTCTCGCGGACGCGGTCGCCGCGCTCGGGGAAGCTCGCCCCACCGCGCACCTGGTGGTCGTCGGCGGCGGGGATCCGGCGCCGTACCGTCGTAAGGCGGACGAGCTCGGAGTCGGCGCACGGGTCCACTTCGTCGGCACGGTGGAGAGGCCGGAGGAGTACTACGCGGGCGCCGACCTGCTCGTCCTGCCCACGCGGAGCGATCCCTGGGGCATCCCGGTGATCGAGGCCATGGCCGCCGGCGTCCCGGTCGTGACCACGGACGCCGCCGGCTCGGCCGCGATTGCGGTTGGTGCCGGTGCGGCGATCGTCGTTCCCTCCCGGTCTCCCGCGCGGCTCGCCCAGGCGATCCGCGAGCTGCTCGCCGACCCGGGCCGGCGCATCGAGATGGGGAGGCGCGGCAAGGCGGAGGCCGTTCGCTTCGACGTCTCCTCGATCGTGGACTCCACCCTCAGCATCTACGAGCGTGTCCTCGCGGAGAGGCGCGCCTGATGGACACCGGCTTCTCGATCGTCTGCGTGTCGCGGCAGGACTGGAACACCGGCCTGCCGACGAACCGCCAACAGATCATGCGTCGCGCAGCCGAGCGCGGCCACAGGGTCCTCTTCGTCGAGAGCGGCGGCCATCTGGGCCGGCACCTCTGGCGGCTCGCGACCGGGCCCGGTCGCGGGTCGCTCGCGCGGCGTCTGTTCGGAGGCGAGCAGGCCGCCGACGGCATCACCGTGGAGAAGGCGGTCACGCTCGCCCCCTGGGGTCAGAAGTTCGAGCTCGCCAACCGGATCAACTCGCGGCTGACCGGCCTTCGCGTCCGCCGGGCGGCGCGCGGGCTCGAGCGCCCGCGGATCCTCTGGCTCTACGACCCGACCGCGTTCGAGCTCGTCGGCCGGGCGGGTGAGGAGCTGACCGTCTACGACTGCGTCGACGACTACGCCGAGCAGGTCGGCCCGGACGAGCGCCGCCGCCGGTTCGTCGCCGAGGCGGACGAGGAGGCGGCCTCGCGCTCGCAGGTCGTCTTCGCGACGACTCAGGGTCTTTTCGAACGCCAGTCAGCGCGGAATCCCGAGACGCACCTCGTGAGGAACGGGGCAGACTACGCCCATTTCTCGCGTGCCAACGGGACGGCATCCGAGCTGCGCTCTCTCTCGGGGCCTGTGATCGGCTTCGCGGGCAACCTCACCTCGGAGAAGGTCGACTTCGACCTCCTCGAGGCCGTCGCCCGTGCGCGGCCGGCCTGGACCCTCGTCCTCGTCGGCCCGGCGGCCGAGGACGCCCGGGCCAGGATCGGGCGGCTCGCGGAGCTCGCCAACGTGCACGTCCTCGGCTTCAGGCCCTACCACAAGCTTCCCGCGTACGTCGGCGGCTTCTCGGCGGGCCTGATCCCCTACCGGGCGAGCGCGTACACGCGGAACTGCTCGCCCCTCAAGGTCTTCGAGTACCTCGCGGCGGGAAAGCCCGTGGTTGCGAGCGGCGTCCCGGAGCTCGCCGAAATGGGCCCGGACGTCAGCCTCGCGGAGGGTGCGGACGAGTTTGTCGCCGCTATCGAGCGGGCGCTGGCCGACGACGGCCGGGAGGCAGTCGCCCGTCGGCGCGCGCTGGCGGAGGAGAACACGTGGGATGCGCGCACGGAGCGGCTGCTCGACCTCGTCGGGGGGAGGCTCGCCGGCTAGCCGTGCGGATCCTCGTCGCCATCGACCAGTGGTTCCCCGACATGCAGGCCGGCTCGGCCCGTCTGGGGGCGTCCGTCTCTGCCGCGCTCGCCGCGCGCGGGCACGAGGTCACCGTGCTCGCCCCCCGCAACGGCTCTTCCGGCGAGAGCCGGGAGGCGGGCGTGACCGTTCGCAGGGTCCTGGCCCGAAACGCGCTTCCGCGGACGCTCACCGACCCGGTCGAGACCTGGCGGCACGCGCGAGACCTTCCCGAGGACGGCTTCGACGTCCTGCTCGCGCACGAGTCCACGACGGCGGTTGGCCTCCGCGGGCGCGCGAAGCGCACGCCGCTCGTCCTCATGTTCCATGCCTCCGCCGCGCGCGAGCAGCGCTTCCTGCGCAGGCGCCTTCCGCGTGGGCTCAGGAAGCTCTCGACCTACGCGCTCGCGCCCTCGCTCGGGCTGCTCGAGCGCCGCGCCGTCGGCGCTGCCGACCGGATTCTCGTGCTCAGCGACTTCAGCCGCTCCCTCCTTCGAGCCGACCACGAGCTCGACGACGGCCGGATCCGGACGGTGCCCGGGCTCGTCGACACGGAGCGGTTCTCGCCAGGAGACGGGCAGGAGGCCGCTCGCCGCCGGCTCGGCATCGAGGTCGACGGCCCGCTGCTCCTCACCGTCCGCCGGCTCGAGCCGCGCATGGGCATCGACCGCCTGCTCCAGGCCCTTCCGCTCCTCGGGCGCGACGACGTCACGCTCGTCGTTGCGGGCTCCGGCTCGCTCACCGGGGAGCTGCCCAGGCTCGCCGCGGAGCTCGGCGTCGCCGAGCGCGTTCTCTTCGTCGGCCGCGTCGCCGAGGACGACCGTCTCGCCGACTGGTACCGCGCGGCCGACCTCTTCGTTCTCCCGACGATCGCCTACGAGGGCTTCGGCATGGCCACCGTGGAGGCGCTTGCGAGTGGCACTCCGGCCGTGGGAACCGAGATCGGCGCGACGCCGGAGCTCCTCGCGCCGCTCGACCCGCGCCTCGTCGCTCCCTCCGCCGAGCGGGAGGCGCTGGCGGCGACGGTCTCAGGCGCGCTCGACTTCGCCACGAGCGCCGAGTTCGGCACGCGCTGCCGTGCCTACGCCGAGGAGCGGTTCGGGCTCGGCACCGCGATCGCCGCGTGGGAGGAAGCCCTGGAGGAGGCTCGGCGGTGACCGACCTCCTCGTCGTCGGGGGCGCGCGCCCGAACTTCATGAAGGTCGCCTCGGTGGTCGAGGGCGCCGTGCGCGCGGGCCTCTCGCCCGCCCTCGTGCACACTGGCCAGCACTACGACGCCGAGCTCTCGGACGTCTTCTTCGCCGAGCTCGGCCTGCCCGAGCCGGACGCCCATCTCGGGGTTGGATCCGGGACGCACGCGGAGCAGACAGCGCGGATCATGACCGCCTTCGAGCCGGAGCTCCGCCGCTTCGACCCGGCCGTCGTGGTCGTCGTCGGAGACGTCAACTCGACGCTCGCATGCTCCATCGTCGCCGCGAAGGAGCACTACCCGATCGCGCACGTGGAGGCTGGCCTGCGCTGCCACGACTTCTTCATGGCGGAGGAGATCAACCGCCGGCTGTGCGACCACCTCTCGGCCTTCCTCTTCACGACGAGCCGCGACGCACGCGACAACCTCGTGCGGGAGGGAATTCCGGACGAGCGCATCGAATTCGTCGGCAACACCATGATCGACACCCTGCTCCGCTCGGCCGAGGCGGCCCGCGCGCGCGGTGCCGCCGAGCGCCTCGGCGTCGCCTCGCCCTACGCCATCCTGACCCTTCACCGGCCCGAGAACGTCGACCACGAGCGGATCCTCACCGGGCTCCTCGAGGCTGTGGAGGAGATCTCAGCCGCGCTCCCGCTCGTCTTCCCGCTCCATCCCCGCACCGCGGAGCGCATCGAGCGCTTCGGGCTCGGACGGTTCCTCGAAGCACCGGGGATCCACGTGCAGCCCTCGCTCGGCTACCTCGACTTCCTCGGCCTGCTCGCCGACGCGAAGGTCGTGCTCACCGACTCCGGCGGCGTGCAGGAAGAGGCGACGGTGCTCGGCATCCCCTGCGTGACGCTGCGCGAGTCGACGGAGCGGCCGATCACCGTCGAGGCGGGCACGAACGTCGTCGTCGGCACGAAGCGGGAAGACGTCCTCGCTGCGGCGTCGGCCGCGCTGACCGGCGAGCGCCGCCCGGGCCAGATCCCGGACCTCTGGGACGGGCGCGCCGGCGAGCGCATCGCGGCGGTCCTCGCGGAGGAGATCTTCGAGCTCGAAGGGACCGCATCGGCGAATGGCTAGCGCCCGCATCCACTTTCTCGGGGCGCCGCTCGACCCGCTGACCCTCGAGGGCGCGGTCGAGCGCGTCGACGAGGCGATCTCGACGCGGCGGCCGACGCTGAACGCCTCCCTGAACGCGGCCAAGCTCGTCCGCATGCAGACCGACGGCGAGCTTCGCGAGTCCGTCGAGCTCTGCGACCTCGTCACGGCGGACGGCGTGCCGGTGGTCTGGGCGGCCCGGGCGCTCGGCCACGACGTGCCAGGGCGAGTGAACGGCACAGACCTCATGGAGCTTCTCTTCGCCCACGCCGCCGAGCGCGGCTATTCCGTCTACCTGCTCGGGAGCGAGGCCGGCGTCCTCTCCCGCGCCCGCGCGGAGATCGAGCGCCGTCATCCGGCGATCAGGATCGCCGGCACCCAGCACGGGTTCTTCTCGCCAGCCGAGGAGCCCGCGGTCGTGCAGCGGATCGCGGCCGCGCGCCCGGACATCCTCTTCATCGCGCTCGGGACTCCGCAGAAGGAGGTCTTCCAGGCGCGCCACCGGGACGAGCTCGGCGTCCCGTTCGTGATGGGCGTCGGCGGCTCGTTCGAGGTGCTCGCGGGCGAGAAGAAGCGGGCGCCGGGCTGGGCGCAACGGAGCGGCCTCGAGTGGGCCTTCCGGCTCGCCCAGGAGCCGCGGCGCCTGGCCGGGCGCTACGTTGTCGGGAACAGTCGCTTCGTCGTCCTCGTCGGCCGCGAGGTGCTGCGCACGAGACTGGGGACGCGCTCGTGATTCGGCGTCCGCGACAGGCCCAGGACCTGGCGGAGGTCGTCGCCCAGGACGACGCGAGGCTCGACAGCCGCATCATGCGCGGATCCGCGTGGGTAGCGGTGAGCTACGGCGGCCGGAACCTCGTCTCGCTCCTGACGACGCTGGCGCTCGTCCGGCTCCTCACCCCGGAGGCCTTCGGGCTCGTGGCGCTCGCCTGGACGGTGCTCGTCATCACCGACCAGGTGCAGAACGCGGGTGCCGCGGCGGCCCTTGTCTACCTGCGGCGCGACGTCGAGCGCGCGGCGGGATCCGCGTTCATGTTCGTCCTGTGCTCGAGCATCGTCCTCTTCGGGATCGCGCAGCTCATCTCGCCCCTCGTCGCCGACCTCTTCCACACTCCCGAGCTCACGAAAGTGCTCAGGGCGATGGCGTTCCTGCTCGTCACGCGGTCGGTCGGGACGATTCCGCTCGCGCTTCTCGAGCGGAACATCGACTTCCGCTCGCGGTCGGTCTGCGAGCTCACCGGCGCGCTGGGCCAGGCCGCGGTCTCGCTGGCGCTCGCCTTCTCGGGATTCGGCGTGTGGAGCATCGTCTTCGGGCAGATCGCCGGGTCCTCGCTCCAGTCCGCACTTGCCTGGGCCGTCGCTCCGATCCATCCCGACCCGCGCAAGGCGAGCTGGCCCGTGATCCGCGAGCTGATTCGGTACGGCCGGTACGTGAGCGCGACCAACGTCCTGAACCTTGCGCAACAACACCGCCGACAATGTCGTCATCGGCCGCGTCCTCGGAGCGACGGCGCTCGGCTTCTACGCGGTCGCCTTCCGCCTTGCCGACTTCCCCAACAGCGTCATCGCGCACATCGTCGGCCGCGTCATGTTCCCGGTCTACTCGCTGCTCCAGAGCGAGCTCACGAGGTTCCGGCGCGCGTTCATCCAGAACCTGCAGCGGATCGCGGTGCTCGCGCTTCCGGTCAGCGTCACGATCCTCGTCTGCGCCGAGCCGATCGTTCTCGGGCTCTTCGGGCAGAAGTGGGAGGAGGCCGTCGGGCCTCTCCGGATCCTCGCGGCGTACGGGCTCGTCAAGTCGTTCACCTCGCCGGGCGGAGAGGTCTTCAAGGGAGCCGGCAGACCCGAGCTCGGCCTCGCCGTGGGCGTGCTCCAGATCGCGCTCGTCGTCCCGGCGCTCATCGTCCTCGTCCGCACGCACGGGATCGACGGCGCCGCGCTCGCGATGCTCCTCGCCGTGACGGTCTGCGGCCTGGTCAAGCTCTGGCTCGCGCTCAGGCTCCTCGAGGGCCGCGTCATGGAGCTCGGCCGCGCACTCGCCCCGTCGATCCTCTGCTCGGCCGTCCTCTGTGCGGCGCTCCTCCTGCTCATGCCTGCGACGGACCAGCTCTCGCCTGCGTACCGCCTCGTCGTCCTCGTCGCCGCCGGAACGGTCGTCTACGTGGCCGCGACCCTGGCCTTCGCCCGCAGCATTGTCATGCCCATGTGGGTCGGGCTCAGAGGAGTTGACGCGGCCCGATGACGAGCCTCGTCGCAATCGGCCGGCGGATGACGACGTCGAAGCTCGGGCTGCGCGGGCTCGTGGTCAAGGCGCAGGCCGCCCTCTTCCTCGCCGCCCTGTTGCTGCCGCTCACGGGCGCGGGGCAGCTCGACCAGCCGACGGAGGTGGGAAGCCTCGCCGTCTTCCCCTCCGACCTGATCGTGCTCGCGGCCCTGGCCTCCGCGATCGCGCTCCGGCTCCTGTCGTCGGAGCGGGACCGTCCCCGCATGCTCAGCACGCCCGTCCTCGGCTGGCCGTTGCTCGTCTTCGCTCTCTTCCTCGTCCCCGGCATCCTTCGGGGACACGAGCGCTACGGCGAAAGCCTGGTCTCGCAGCCGGTGCGGCTCGTCTTCTATGCCGGCATCGCCGCCGCGATGACCGAGATCACCGTGCGGCAGGCCTTCCGCTGGATCACCATCGGGCTGTACGCCGGCGCTGTCTGGCAGGCGATCCTGGCCGTGTACTACATCGCCACGGGAACATCGCAGACGCAGATCGACGTCCTCTCGACGGGCGGGACGCGTGTCCTCTCGCTGACGACGGGGATGTTCCTCGGGACGACGCTGGTCATGGCCATCGTCAACATCGACCTCGAGACGAGGCCGCGCCGGCGGCTCGTACACGCCCTCTTCGGCGCGATCGCGGCCATCGGGATCGTGCTGGCGTTCGGGCGGACGACCTTCCTCGCGCTCGCCGTCGTGCTCGTCTTCCTGGCATGGGCGCTCCCGGACTTGCGCCGGACCGCGATTCGCGCCTGGCGCTGGTGGGTGCCCGCGCTGGTCGTCGCCGTCGCGGCCGTGGCGGTCATCGCGCCGCAGACGGCGACGCAGGTCGTCGACCGGGTCAAGGCGAACCCGCTCACCGACCAGAGCGTTCGCTGGCGGCTCGCCGGGATCCACGCCGTCCTCGCGGGCATGCGCGACGGCCAGTGGGATACCCGCAGTGGCCTGCTGACCGCGGACGCCACCGGCAACCACCTGGTCAACGGGAGCTGGGAGTTCGGCACGTACGGTTGGGATGTCCAGGGCGGCGGGATCTACACCGTGCCGACCGATGTCCAGGGGTTCGGCAAGCGGTCGTTGACGCTCCGCACGTTGGGACTCGGTGCCGACGAGGGCTGGTATTCGAGCCCGGTCGTCGCGAAGGCGGGCCAGACCTGGCTCTACACGGTCTGGCTGGAAGGGCAGGTGGGGGGCGAGCAGGTGAACGTCTCGATCTGGGAGTACAACGACCGCGAGGAGGCCATTCATCGCGCCGAGCTCCCGGTCGTCCTGGCCCCCGAGCCGCAGCAGTACGCGGTGAAGACGACGATTACCGATCCGCAGGTGACGCACATTCGGGTGCTCGTGCGAACGAGCACGGCGGAGAAGGCAACGCTCTTCGGGGATCTCGCGACCCTTCGGCTCGTCACGGCGCCGTCCGCCGCCGCGACACACGACATCACGACGTACAACTCGGACGGCGCGATCCTCTCGCCCACCCTGAGCGCCGGCGGCGCCCCGCTGTACGGAGACAACCAGGCCAACTACGCCGTCGGCGGGCCGAATCTCCTCCCGAACGGGAGCTTCGAGGACGCGACCGACCTGGGCGGAGTTCAGGGCGGGACGCTCTCGCAGATCGAGGGCTTCAGCCGCTCCCTCGGGAAGCGCAGCGCGCTCCTCGTGACGGAGGGCAAGACGAGCGACGAGGGGTACTACTCCGATGCAGTGCGGGTGCGGCCCGGGCAGACGTTGAGCTTCTCGGCCTGGCTCCAGGGCCAAGGCGGCGAGAAGGTGCTCGTCGGGCTCTGGCTGTACAAGAGAGAGGTGCTCGAGACCCCGGTCGCCAACCTGAACCTCTCCGTCAACCTGAGCGACCGGCCGGGTGAGTACGTCGTCACCGGGGTCGTGCCGCCAGGGGCCCGGTACGCGCGGGCCGTCGTTCGGACGCGACTGGAGCCGCAGCGGCTCAGCGTGCTCGTGGACGGCGCAGCCCTTCGCCGGCATCCTCCGACACCGGTTTCGCTCTTCACCATGAACCAGCCGACCGCCTCCTACCAGATCGACGAGCCGATTCTCGGGCTGGGCTTCGGACGTGAGACGCAGTACGTCTGGCAGGGAACCTACTACAGCGCCAAGGGCGACCCGGACAACAGCTACGTCTTCCTCCTCGCCGGCGGCGGCATCCTCGCCCTCGGCGGGTTCCTGCTCCTCTTCGGCAGCTTCGTGCGCGACGCGTTCAGGCGCCTGCGGCGATCGTTCGGCACCGACCGGGGTCTCCTCGTCTGGGCACTCTCGGCCTGGTTCATCGTCGCGGTCAACTGCGCCATGGCCCCGTTCCTGCCCAGGCCGAAGATCGTCCTCAGCCTCTGGGCCGCCCTGCTCTTGCCGGCCCTGGTGCACCGGGCCCGGAAAGAGCGGTCCGACTAGACCCGTCGTCCCAAGCGTGCGGATCTGCATCGTCACCGTTGCGAGCTATGCCCATGGGATCGGAGGCATGCAGGCGCACTCCGCGGATCTCTGCCGGGGGCTGGCCGCGGCCGGCCACGAGGTCGAGGTCGTCGCGCCACGGCACCCCGACGGGCTCGCCGAGACCGAGCATCTCGGGGGAAGGTGGCACTTCTATGACGTCACCTCGCGGAAGCCTGGACGCCCCTTCCGGAACCGCGAGTGGCTGAGGGTGTCCGCCGACGCGTTCGACGAGCTCCATGCGGCGCGGCCCTTCGACGTCGTGCACAGCGAGTCGACGAGCGCCCTCGGCCTTCTGCGCAGGGGCGTCCACCGGCGCGTCCCGGTCGCCGCGAAGTTCCACGGGAACTACCTTGGCCTCGCTTCGGCCACGATCCGGCGCGGGCTGCGGGACTCGGGCCTCACGCCGCGAGTTCGCGAGGCGAAGCACCTCGTCTGGCTCACGGTGGGGCACGTCGTCCCGCCCGACGTGGTTCGCTTTCGCGCCTGTGAGGCGATGGTCCCTTCGCGCCAGCAGGTCGACCGGACCGTTCGCTCCTACCTCCTCGAACGCTCGCGCGTGCACGTCGTCCCGAACGGGATCGCCACCGAGGAGTTCAAGCCGGGCCCCCGCGACGAGGCTCGCAAGCGGCTGGGTCTCGGAGCGGAGCCGATCCTCCTTTGCGTCGGGCGGCTCGCGCGCGACAAGGGCTTCGCCACCGCGATCGGGGCGCTCGGCCACGCCGCCGATGCCGATGCCCGCCTCGTCATCCTGGGGAGCGGGCCGGAGCTACCGCTCCTCGAGCAGAGCGCGTGGAAGGTGGGCGTCTCCGATCGGGTGGACTTCCTCGGGGCGAAGCCCCGGGCCGAGGTCGCCGATTACCTGGCCGCCGCCGATGTCTTTCTCTTCCCCACCGAGCGAGACGAAGCCGCTCCGCTCGTCCCGCTCGAGGCGATGGCCGCCTCGCTCCCCGTCGTCGCCTCTACCGTCGGCGGCGGGGCGGAGCTGATCGAGCCGGGAAAAAGCGGCCTCCTCGTGGCTCCCACGGCGGTCGGTGCCTGGGCGAGCGCGATCGATTCCTTGCTGGCGGACGAGGCGCTCCGGCGCAGGATGGGTGAAGCTGCACGCGAACGGATCCTCGAGAACTACACGATCGAGGCCATGACCCGCCAAACAGTCGCCGTCTACGAGCTTGCAGCAGAGCGCCTGCAGAAGGATGGTTGACGCGGCCGAAGCCTGGGCCGCGGCAGACTCCCTCTCGGCGGCGCTCGAGCGTAGCGACTTCGTCGGCTGGGATCCCTACGACGCGCTGGCCTCCTCGCCCGTGCGCGCGCTTGCGCGGACGCCGATCCTGCGGCAGGTGGCGATCCAGGGGCTGAAGGCCGCTCCGTTCAACCTGCGGCCGGTCCTCGGGGTGCCGCGGACGGAGAACGCGAAGGCTCTCGCCCTCTTCGTCTCCGCGTACGTGCGGCTCGCACGCCTCGAGCCCCACGCGCGCTACGCCGGCCTCGCGCTTGCGCTGGCGGACCGTCTCAAGAGGCGCTCGATTCCCGCCGGGAGCGGCGCGGGCTGGAGCTACCCGTTCGACGTGCAGACCCGTTGGGGCTACTACAGGCGCACCCAGCCGAACGCCATCGTCACGTCGTTCGCGGCGCACGCGCTCATGGACGCCGAGGAGCTGGCTCCGCCCGGGAGGTTCTCGAGCGCGATCGACGCCGCCCTCGACTTCGCAGGCTCCCGGCTCGCGGTCGAGCAGGGCGGGGAATCCTTCTACGCCTACTACGAAGGGTCGACCGTCCCGATCCACAACGCGAGCCTGCTCGTCGCGAGCCTCTTCGCGCGCCGCGGGCGGCCCGGAGAGGCGCTTCCGGCGCTCCGCTACTCCCTCGCCAGGCAGCGTGCGGACGGATCCTGGCCCTACGGCGACGAGGCACAGCTCAGCTGGGTGGACGGGCACCACACCGCATTCGTCCTCTGGAGCCTGCGGGAGGCTGCGGCGGTGGGGGCCGAGGGTCTCGAGGACGCGCTCACCAGCGGCCTCGACTTCTTCCTCGGCCGCCTGGTCGACCCGGACGGAGCCGTCCGCGCCTCGCCCGAGTCCCGTTTCCCGGTGGACGTCCACTCCTGTGCCTCGTCGGTCTGGGCCCTGTCGGCTCTCCCCGGGGACGACGCGCGCGCGGCCGACACCGCGGCGCGGATCCTCGGCTGGACGCTCGGTCACCTGCGGCGGGAGGACGGACGCTTCGCCTTCCAGCAGGGGCGTCTCGTCCGCGCGTCCGTCCCGTACGCCCGCTGGAGCGACGGGCACATGCTGCTCGCGCTCTCCGAGTTTCTGACGGCGGCTGCAGATGGCTGAGACGCCGATCGAGCGCGCGCTTCGCGAGGAGCGCGCCTTCCACGACCAGCGGTACGGACGTCCGAAGCCCCCGCGGACGGACACGCGTGAGAGCTTCCGGGACTCGATCACCCCGCCCTTCCTCCCGGGCGGATCGCCACGCGGCCTCCCCCAGCTGCGCGCCTATGAGCTGCTCCTTCAGGAGGGGATCGAAGGCAAGCGCGTGCTGGACTACGCCTGCGGGCTGGGGAAATGGAGCGTCCACCTCGCGCAGCTCGGAGGGAGGGTCTCGGGCTTCGACCTCTCCGAGGTGGCGATCGAGCAGGCGAGGGCCCGTGCGGCGCGGAACGGGCTGGAGATCGCGTTCGAGGCCGTCAACGCGGCGCGCCTTCCATACGACGACGACGTCTTCGACGTCGTCGTCGGTATCGCGGCGCTCCATCACGTGATCAAGTACCCGGGCACATCGTCCGAGCTCAGGCGCGTGCTGCGGCCGGGCGGGCTCGCCGTCTTCACCGAGAACCTCGGTCACAACCTGCTCATCGAGGCGGGGCGGCGCCTGAGCATGCGCTCGCTCGCGGGCGCCGGCGACGTCATCCTCACGGAGACTTCGATCCGGCGGTGGGCAGCGGAGTTCCCGCAGGTCGAGATCGATCCCTGCTCGCTGCTCCTCATGGCCAAGCGCATCCTGCCGCGCCGCTACCGGCTGCTGGCCGCGCTCAATGCCCTGGACGAGGAGCTGCTATGGCTCGCGCCCGGCCTGCGCCGCTACTGCGGCGAGTGCGTAGTGGTTCTCCGGGCCTAGGGCCTCAGGCGCCCGGCGGCGCAATCTTGTCGAGCAGCGCCTGGAAGCCGGCGTCGTCGCCGAAGGCGGCCGCGAGGTCGGCAGGGTTCGTCGCCCGGCTGAACCCGTCCTGGTAGAGGACGTTCGTCCGCGTCGAGTCGTCGTTCCGGTAGAAGCCGAGCTTGAGGTAGTTGTTGGAAGGGACGCCGCCGAGCACCTGCATCGTGGGGATGCCGGAGACGTCGACCTTCTTCTCGAACGGATCGTTCCCGGTCCTGTGCCAGACGGTCAGGGCGCCGTTCGTCCCCGACCAGACGATGTGGGCGACGAAGTCGTTCCAGACGCCCCGCCGGAGCGCGTCCGTGATCGGATAGACCGGCTTGAAGCTCGCGCTGCCGCTGTCGACCGAGCCCGTGTTCAGGTTCACCTGGATCCGCTCGCCCTTCATGTTGAACGAGATGGGGGGCGAGACCGGGTAGTACGAGTGCCACTGCGTAAAGATCGACCAGCCGGTCGGTGTCGACCAGTCGGCCGGGAAGAGGGTCGACCACGCGTACCAGACGTCGTCTCCCTTGCGCTCGTCCGCCCCCGTGAAGAAGACCTCGGAGCGCTCGCCCGAGGTGGTGCCGAACTTGTCTCCCGGGCGGACCGTGAACTTGGCCGCGAAGCTGCCCTGGCGCACCGGATCGGTGACGATCTCGAACTGCTCGCTCAGCGGGACCCTCCGGTTCCAGTGGTTCCCGCTCCACTGGCTCGCGTCCCCGGTCTCCCAGTCGCCGGCGAAGACCCGAGCGTCCGAGGCAGAGGCGGTCGGAAGGTTGGTGGCGAGGAAGCGCGACCGGTGCTGCGGCAGAACCTTGTAGCCGGGGGCCTGGATGACCTTGCGCCCGTGGACGCGCTTCCATCCGCGGCCGTTCTTGACCTTCACCTTGCCGAAGACGTACTGGAAGCGGTTGCAGGACGGCGCTCCGCCGTCCCAGGACTCGGCTGTCGCGGCGGCGCGGAGCCACTTCCAGCCGTGACCCAGCCCGAGGGCCGGGCCGACCTGCTTGCCATCGATGACCACGCGCCAGCGCTTCGCGTTTCGATATGAGCGCACCACCTTGACGAAGTGGCGCTGGCCGGGAAGGACGGTCGGGCCGAGGTGCCGCGTCCAGCCGCCGGGCCGCCGAACCTCGTAGTAGAGCTGCATCGTGTTGCTCCGCCCGCGCGAGCAGACCCACCCTGAGACGCCGCGCTTGCCGGGGCCGGTCACGCGTCCGACGCCGATCCAGCCGCTCACGTCTCCGCTCTCGACCTGTGGGGCGACCGGAGCCGTGATCATCGCGCGCACGCCCTTCATGCGCTTCGACGTGACCATTCCCGCATACGAGTAGCCGGGGTTCCCGCAACTGTCCGCAAGCGCGGGGGAGGCGAGAAGGCATGCGGTGGCCAGCGCTCCGAGGAGCGCGGTCGACAACGAGCGGCCGGCAAGGGAACCTCCGGGTTGGTAGCGGCGGGGGTCGAAAACCCGCGCGACCAATCATCGTCCTGCCCCGGAGGCCTCCTAATCCCTCGAACTTGTTATGGAGCGCTTCTGCGCCTATATCGCCACTTCGAGGGACGCGGCGACGTCCGTTACGGCCGGATCAGGGCTTGAAGCGCTGCATGCCGTCGTGGACGATCGTCGTCGTCTTCGACGAATCGCCGCGGTAGAAGCCCTGCTTGAGGTAGACGCCCATGCCGCGGTAGAGGGTGGCGATGTGCCGGTTGACGCGCGTCTTGCCGTTCACGGTGACCCGCACATAGCCGTGCGAGCGCCGGGCGGACCACTTGAACTTGACGACGAAGTTGTACCCACTGGTTCCGGCGCAGCTTGCCGAGATACCAGCTGTGCTCGTACTGGGGCCTGCAGCCGCTCGTGTTCAGCCGCCCGCTCCAGATGTCGAGGCGCAGCTTCGGCGGATTGACGTACCTGTCGACGAGGAAGCGCACGGGCGGCGGGCACTGGTCGCCGGTCTCGGTGCCACTGCGTGAAGATGTTCCAGGCGCCCGAGTTCGGGTGGAACGCCTTCGGGAAGTACGTCGACCAGCGCCACCACGAGGTCTTGCCGGCCCGCTCGCCGCTCCAGTACACGACCTCGGCGCGCTCGCCGCCCGGGACAGGGTGGTCTCCGGGCTTGACGGTGAAGCGCGAGGCGAACTGGCCCTGGCGGACGGGGCTCGGGACGACGTCGATCCGGCCCGGGAGCGCCTGCACGCTCGTCCACTGCTTGAGAGAGCCGGTCTCGAAGTCGAGCCGCTTGAGAACCTGGGCTGAGGCTGGACGCGCGGAAACGGCACAGCACGCTGCCACCAGGGCGAAGAGGGCGAGCGCATGTCTGCCGATGCGGCCTCGGATGCGGGGGCTCCGGCTCACGAGGTCGAGGGGCAGTGTGCCAGCCGAATGGGGAGGGGAGGTTTTGGAATCTTGAAGATTTGATGGGGGTCCCCGGTTGCATCGGACTGGAGACCTTTCCGCTTTAGCCTGAGAAGAGCTGGGATCTCGGGTTCAGCTCCCGCGCTCTCGCCAGGCTTTGCCGGGCCTCGGCGATCGCGCCCGCCTTGGTCTGGATCCGCGCCGCGACGAGCCAGAGACGCCAGTCGTCCTCGTCGTGGGAGATGGCTGTCTCGATCGCCTCGCGGGCCTCGGGGATCCGTCCGCCCAGCTCCTGGACGAGCGCGACCTGGAGGTAGGGCGAGGCCGCCCACGGCTGGATGCTCCGGGCCGACTCCGCCCGGTCGAGAGCCTCGACGACGTTGCCGGCCGTGACCGCGTCCTGGCTCCTGCGGATCTCCATGGTCGCGAGGAGCGGAATCGCCTCCGCGAGGATGAGCCCGAAGGCGACCGCGACGGCAGCGACACGGAGGAGCGGCAGTCCGCGCCGCGAGGCGGGAACGGTGCGCAGGCCTTTGAGCTCTGGCTCGGTGGCCGGGCCCGTCAGGAGTCCGAGGGCGAAGACGGCGACCGCCGAGACGGCCGTCAGCTCCCACATCCAGTCGATGCCCGCCTCGAAGAGGAACGCGCCGGCCAGCGCGAGGAGCGCCGCGACCTCGGCCCGCTCCCTCTCGGTGCGCCCGCGGAGGCGCTGAGCAGCGGCGACCACGCAGAAGACGAGGAAGGCGATCAGGAGCCCGAAGCCGATCAGGCCGAGCTCGCCGAGGGTCTCGAGGTAGAGCGAGTGGGCATCGCGGACGAAGGCCGGGATGGACTCGTGCTGGGCCCACCACGCCTCGAACGAGCCGGCGCCGCGTCCGACGACGGGCCGGCTCTGGAACTGGTCTGCGGCCGACGTCCACCATTGCCAGCGGCCGTTTCCGCTCGTCGAGAAGAGATGCTCCTGTACGGAGGCGCCGGTGAGCCCGGGCGGGATCTCCTTGAAGTTGTCGAACCGCTCCGCGGGCCGGGCCGCGGCGACGGCTGCGATCGCGAGGACGACCAGTGCGACCGCGAAGGCCGTCGCGGCCGCCCTGCTCGCGCGCGGGGGCGCCGGAATGACGGCCGCGAGGAGTCCGTAGACGAGCCCCGCCGCGATGCAGAGGAGCGCGATGAGGAGCGCCGCGCTTCGCCCCTGGCTCTCGGCGGCCGCCGAAGCGAGCGGCGCGTCGACGAGCTGGTCCCGGGAGAGGAGGAGCGCCACGGCGCCCGCGGAAGCGGCTCCTCCCACGAGGACCGCGCCCGCGGCGGCCCAGCGCCTCGAGGCCAGCGCGATGAAGGCGACGATGGCGATCGCCGTCGCAATCCAGCCTCCACGCGACGACGTGAGGTAGAGCGTCGCGGTGAGGGCGGGAAACGGCGCGACCGCGAGCCCGCGCACGACCGCGCGTGCGTCGACCGCGAAGTAGAGGAGCAGCGGGAACGCGAAGGCGACGAGCGTGGCGAGCCCGTTCCAGTAGTCCACAGGAAAGCTCAGCCGCTTGCTCGCCGTCGGGAAGACCTCTGCGAGCTGGGTCGTGCCGCTGAAGAGGTGAGGGTAGAGCCGGCTGACCAGCGCGATGACGCCGACCGCGGTGAGCCCGAGCGCGAGGCCCGCGATCCAGCGCCGCGCGCTCGCCCGCGGGGCGACCACGACCGCGAGGGCGAAGACGGCGAGGAAGAGGAGCACGCGGTCGAACTCGGCGAAGGCCTTCTCCGAGCTCGCCGCCCAGAGCGCGGAAAGCCCCGTCCAGGCCGCGAAGGCCGCGAGAAGCGAGCCCGAGACGATGGCCGCGCGCGGGATCCTGGCCGCCGGCCAGAAGCCGACTCCCCAGGCCAGAACGAGCCCCCAGAGGACGATGACGGCGATCGAGTTCCGGCTCGTGAGGCTGTAGCTGCCGTTGTCGTAGGCGATCCAGAAGACCGCTGCGGCGACCACAGGGGGCCAGATGTAGGGGGCGAAGTGTCGTCCGGAGCGCATGTAAACGTCTCGTTTGGTTTCGCTGGTCTCTTGGTAGCGAACTAAGAAAGTCCTCTAAGCTGCCGATCTTGCCGGAGTAAGCAGCACATTCGGGACACCGCCAGCCAGCCCCAGCCCTTCTCCGGAAAATATTGTTGATTTGTAAACAATCGCGATATCTCGCCGCCTGCTGCTGCGTGCTTATCGCTCTCCTCGCGCCCAGCGCGGCGTCCTCCGCGTCACACCCCCTCGCCACCGCCGTCGAGCAGCCCGATGCCTCGCTGACCGATCTGCGAGATGCATACCCGCGGATCAAGGCCGCGGGCGCCAAGTACGTTCGCATCGTCATCTACTGGGACATCGCCCAGCCCACCCGCACGTCGTTCGACTGGACCGAGGCCGACAAGCAGGTGAGCAACGCCCTCGGCGCCGGCCTCGTCCCGTTCGTCACGGTGTGGCGGGCACCTGCCTGGGCCGAGCGGCGCGGATCTGCGCCCTTCAACGGCGAGGCCGGGACGGTCAACCCGGATCCGGTTGCCTTCGGCAACTTCGGGCGCGCGATCGCGCAGCATTTCCCACAGGTGCACCACTGGGAAGCCTGGAACGAGCCGAACCTGGACCACTTCCTGAGCCCGCAGGTCGTCGGCGGCAAGCCCTACTCGCCCAAGCTCTACCGCGACCTCATCAACGAGTTCTGGCAGGGCGTCCATTCGGTCGATTCGAACGCGGTCGTGTCGTCAGGCGGGCTCGCCCGCCGCTACAAGATCGCTCCGCTCTCGTTCCTGCGGCAGATGTTCTGCCTGTCGAGCAAGCTGAAGCCTGTGAAGTCGTGCCCCGTGCACCTCGACGCGTGGTCGCACCATCCGTACACGAACGGCGGGCCCTTCACGAAGCAAGGCGATCCGGACGGCGTCTCCATGGGTGACCTCCCGCGCATGCGGAAGGCGTTGAGCGCGGCGGCGGCGTCTGGGAATGCCCTCCCGAAGAAGTCGACGATCCCGTTCTGGATCTCGGAGTTCAGCTGGGACACCGACGGGCCCGATCCCGACGCAGTCCCGATGAAGATCCACGCCCGTTGGATCTCGGAGGCGCTCTACCAGGCCTGGCGCTCGGGGGTGAGCCTCTTCGTGTGGCACCAGCTTCGAGACCGCCCGTTCCCGTCCACCCAGTATCAGTCCGGGCTCTACTTCTGCGGGAGCGCGTCGACGAGCGACGACGTCAACAGCCGCTGCGCGCAGAGCGGCTTCTACGCCAACGACGAGGCGAAGGCCTCGTCGCTCCTCAGCTTCAAGTTCCCCTTCGTCGCCTATCCGAAGAACGGCTACCTCAAGGTCTGGGGCCGCACGCCGGACAGCGCGTCCCACACGGTCGTGATCCAGCGCAAGACGACGAGTGGCTGGCGCGCCGTGAAGAAGGTCGCTGCGGACCGGTACGGCATCTTCCAGCTCCGTTGGCGCTCGTCCGACACGAGCCACGTCTACCGGGCGGCGATCTCGGGCCAGAGCGCCCGTTCGCTCGGCTTCTCGCTGCGCAAGCCGCGGAGCATCTCGCTCCCCAACACGTGGGGCTGCGGCGGCACCATCCGCTGCCGCTAGCCCGGGGCCTTACCGTTTCTTAATCCCGCATGGATTGTGGGTTCGCGCTGCGCCCACTATCGTGTGAGGAGACAGGGGAAGGCTCCTCAGGGACGGGGGCCCGAGAGGAGAAACTGTGCACTGCGGAACGCTGACGAGGATCGCGCGCTTCGCCCTCGCTGCAGGGACGCTGGCGCTCGCCCTGGGCGCGTCGACGGCGTCCGCCGGAGCGTTGAACACCGGCTTCCTCGACCCGAGCGCGGCCTCTCGGGGCGGTAGTTTCGAGATGCTTCCGTCGGTCTCGCTGCCCGCAGTCGAGGACGCGGGCGGGACGGTGGTGCGCTTCTACGTCTACTGGCGCTCGATCGCCACGTCGACCCCGACCACTCCTTCCGATCCGAACGACCCGGCGTACAACTGGAACAAGAACCACCTCCAGGACAACGTCGACGAAGCTCTCGCCGACAACCTCCAGGTCATGCTGACCATCCGGTCGGCTCCGAACTGGGCGCAGCGCGGAGGTCACGATTCGCGCGGGACGCACAACCCCGATCCCAAGAAGCTGAAGGCGTTCACGAAGGCCGCCGTCGCCCAGTTCCCGCAGGTCAAGTACTGGGGCATCTGGAACGAGCCCAATTACAAGACCTTCCTCAGCCCTCAGTACAAGAACGGCAAGCTCGTCTCCCCGGGGATGTACCGCAACCTGCTGAACGCCGCCGCCTCGGCCGTCCATGCGGCCGGGAAGCAGGTCGTCGCGGGCGAGACGGCCCCGTTCTCGCACTGGAACTCGAAGGGGAAGCCGACGGCCCCGGGCCCGCTTCTCTTCCTCCGCAGGCTGCTCTGCGTCGGGGACTCGGGCAAGCCGACGTGCAAGACCAACGTGCACGCCGACATCTGGGCGACGCACCCGTATACCTCCGGAAACCCCTGGCACCATGCCTTCAACGCGAACGACGTCTCCTTCGGCGACCTGCCCGCGTGGGAGAAGCTCGTCCGGAGCGCCGCGAAGGCGAGGCACATAACGACCCGGACCGGGGGACACGGTGTCCGCTTCTGGATCACGGAGTTCAGCTGGGACACGAAGCCGCCGGATCCGAAGGCGGTCCCCAGCAAGCTCCACGCCCGCTGGACGGCCGAGGCTCTCTACCGGGCCTGGTCGCTCGGGATCGAGACCCTCCTCTGGGGCCAGCTCCGCGACTACGAGATCAGCACGGACAATTTCTTCGGGCAGTACCAGTCGGGTCTCTTCTACTGCGACTCGACTCCGACGCTCAAGGATTCGTGCCCCTCGTACCAGAACCCGTCGAGCTCGACGGCGAAGCCCTCGCTCAGGGCGTTCCGCTTCCCCTTCGTCGCCTACGCGGGCCACGGCCGCATCAAGATCTGGGGCCGCACGCCGACCTCCGCCGGCGGGTCGGTGAAGATTCAGAGGCTGAAGGACGGCAAGTGGGTTGCCATGAAGGGGGCGACGGCGGCCTCGTCCGGCATCTTCCGAAGGAGCTTCAACTCCTCGGTGAGGAAGGGCAAGCTTCGCGCGCACTTCGGCGGTGAGAACTCGATGCCCTTCTCGCTCGTCCGGCCGAAGGACCGGTTCGTCAACCCGTTCGGCTGCGGCGGCGTGATCCCCTGCTAGCCCTCGCGGCGCGCGACGGCGAAGAGGCCCGCGCCGAGGCGGGTGTCGTAGAACGGCCGCTGCAGGATCCTGAACGGCGCCGAGACCGCCTGCGTCGCCAGGCCCGTCCGTCCTGAGGGCTGGAAGCGCCGCCCGCTCGCGCCCGTCCGCTCCTCCCGGCTCTCGTCCGGCCTGGCCACGCGCGCGAGCAGGTTGCGGGAGCGCTCGAGCACGTGGCCGAGCGGGAAGCCGAAGGTCTGCAGCCTCACCTCCGTGAAGCCCGCCTCGCGCAGGAGCTCCCCGAGCGGCTCCGGGTCGTAGCGGCGAAAATGCCCGACGAAGCGGTCGGCCGCCGCGTAGCGGCGCTGGTAGAGCGGCACGCTCACGAGGAGCCATCCTCCCGGCCACAGGCGCCCACGCCACTCGCGCAGCGCGGCCACGTCGTCCTCGATGTGCTCGAGCACCTCGAAGGCGCACACGGCGTCGAAGGCGTCGCCGTCCGGAAGCGCGCTCACGTCGCCGCAGACCATCTCCCCTGAGCCGAGCCGGCCCAGTGCCTCCTTCGCGGCCTCGCAGGACGCGGCGTCGGGCTCGACGCCCACATAGCGGTAGCGAGTCGCGAGCCGCGCGGCGAGCGCGCCGCGTCCCGCACCGATCTCCAGGATCGACTCGACGCCGTCGAGCTCGTCGAGCGTCCGCTCGATCAGGTCGTAGCGGAGCCAGGCGTTGAGGGTGAACGGGGGAAGGGCGTCCACGGCGAGATCCTAGAATCGCGGCCGTGCGGATTCTCGCCTTCGGCACCTACCGCCTCTGGGAGCAGCCGAGGGTGCAGGTGCTCTTCGAGGGCCTCCGCGAACACGGGCACGAGCTCGTGGAGTGCAACGTGCCGCTCGCCGTCGACACGGCCGCCCGGGTGAAGGCCGCGCGCCGGCCGCTGCGCGCGCCGCTCGTGGGCGTGCAGGTCGGGGACGCCTGGCGCCAGCTCTGGAGGAAGGCGAAGGATGCGCCCGACCCCGACGTCGTCCTCGTCCCCTACATGGGCCACTTCGACGTCCACCTCGCCCGGCGGCGCTTCAGGAAGAAGCCGATCGTGCTCGACCACTACCTCTTCTTCCGCGACACGGCGGTCGACCGCGGCGCGACCTCGAAGGCCGAGCTGGCCGTCCTCGACCGCATCGACAAGTGGGCCGTGCGCGCCGCCGACCTCGTCTTCGTCGACTCGGAGGGCCACCGCGAGCTCCTGCCCGAACCCGAGCGCTCGGAAGCCTTCGTCGTCTACATCGGCACGCCGAAGGAATGGTTCCGCGAGCCTGCGCCGCGCGCGGAGGGCCCTCTTCGCGTGATCTTCTTCGGGATCTACACGCCTCTCCAGGGCGCGCCCGTGATCGGCGAGGCGATCCGCCTTCTCGATCCCGACCCGGCCGAGGTGCGCTTCACGATGGCCGGGCAGGGCCAGGACCTCGAGGAGACGCGTCTCCTCGCCGGGGACTCGCCGGCCGTCGAGTGGATCGACTGGATCGAGCGGGACGAGCTCCCCGCGCTCGTCTTCGAGCACGACGTCTGCCTCGGGATCTTCAGCGCGGGCGTGAAGGGGATGCGCGTGATCCCGAACAAGGTCTTCCAGGGCGCCGCGGCCGGTTGCGCGATCGTCACGTCCGACTCGCGCTCGCAGCAGGAGGCGCTCGGCGAGGCGGCGCGCTTCATCGAGCCGGGCGATCCGCGAGCACTCGCCGATGCGCTCCGCTGGCTCGTCGCCGACCGCGGGCGCGTCTGGGCGCTGCGCCAGGCCGCATATCGCCGCGCCGTGGAGGCCTTTGCGCCGGCGGCCGTCGTCGAGCCGCTGCACGAACGGCTTCAGGCCGGAGTCCGAAAGCGCCGATAGCGTTTCGCGGGATGCGCGTGCTCATCACCGGCGGTGCCGGCTTCATCGGCTCCCACCTCGCCGACCGGCTCCTCGCCGAGGGGCACGAGGTTCGCGCACTCGACGACCTCGACCCGCAGGTGCACAAGAGCGGCCGGCGCCCCGACTATCTCGACCCCGCGGTCGAGCTCGCCGTCGCCGACGTCCGCGACCGCGAGGCGCTCGGAAAGGCGATGGACGACGTCGACGCCGTCGTCCACTTCGCGGCCGCGGTCGGGGTCGGCCAGTCCATGTACGAGATCGAGCGCTACACGGCGATCAACTCGCTCGGCTGCGCCGTCCTCCTCGAGGAGGTCGTCGCCCGCCGCGACCGCATCCGCAAGCTGCTCGTCGCCTCGTCCATGTCCATCTACGGCGAGGGCCAGCACGGGAACCCGAAGACCGGGGAGCACGGCCTTGCTCCGGGCCTGCGCCCGGAGGCGCAGCTCGCGCGCCGCGAGTGGGACGTCCTCGCCGACGACGGGACGCCGCTCGTCCCGGAGCCGACCTCCGAGGACAAGCCTCTGCGGCCGACCTCCGTCTACGCGGTCGGGAAACGCGACCACGAGGAGCTCACGCTCGCGGTCGGCGCGGCCTATGGGATCCCGGCCGTCGCGCTTCGCTTCTTCAACGTCTACGGGCGCGCGCCAGGCGCTCTCCAACCCGTACACGGGCGTGGCGGCGATCTTCGCCTCGCGCCTCATGAGCGGCGCGGAGCCGCTCGTCTTCGAGGACGGTAAACAGACCCGCGACTTCATCGACGTGCGCGACATCACCCGCGCGTGCGCACTCGCGCTCGAGAGCGACGGGGCGGACGGACGCGCGCTCAACGTGGGGACGGGGAAGCCGGGCTCGGTCCTGGATGTCGCCGCCGCGCTCGCCAAAGGGCTCGGCGTCGAGATCGAGCCGCGCATCCTCGGGGAGTTCCGTGCGGGCGACATCCGCCACTGCTACGCGGACACCCGCCGCGCCGAAGAGCTCCTCGGGTTCCGCGCCGAGATCGCGTTCGAGGACGGCATGCGCGACCTCCTCGCCTGGCTCGAGACGCAGGAGGCGACCGACCAGGTCGAGGCCGCCTACCAGGCGCTCGCCGAACGCAAGCTGACCCGTTAGCGGCGGCGCCCGCCATCCGGGCGCCGCCGCTGGTTGTTGTCCTAGGCCGCCTGCTCGAACGCGAGCTCGGCGTCGGCCGGAACCTCGTCCACCCGCGGCTTCCTGCCGGGGACGAAGAGGGCCGCGACCGCTCCGGCGCCGACGACCCCCGCGCCGACCCAGATCGCGGGCGTGAGCCCGTCCACGTAGGCCGCCGGCGACTCGTAGCCGCCGAAGTGCGAGAAGATCGAGGCGAGGACGGCGACTCCGAAGACGCCGCCCAGCTCGCGGATCGCGTTGTTCGCACCCGACGCCTTTCCTTCCTCCGAGCGGCGGACGCTGGAGAGGACGACGTTCGCCACCGGGGCGAAGAAGAGCGCCATCCCGATCCCCGAGATCACGAACGCGGGCACGAGGTCGGCGTACGCCACCGTGGGAGTCGTGATCGCCGCGAGCCAGGCGAGACCGACCGACTGCATCCCGAGCCCGAGGGCCATGAGCGGCCGCCCGCCGATCCGGTCGGACAGAGCGCCCGCGAGCGGAGCGATGAAGATCGGCATCGCCGTCCACGGCAGCGTCCTGATCCCGGCGGAGAGGGGCGAGTACCCCTGCACGGTCTGCAGGAACTGCGCGAGCAGGAAGATCGAGCCGAACATCCCGAAAAACATGAACAGGGACGCGACGTTGGTCGCCGCGAAGGTCCGGTTCCTGAAGAACCGCATCGGCAGCATCGGGGCCTCCGTGCGGAGCTCCCAGAGGACGAACGCCGCGACGAACGCGAGTCCGAGGGCGATCGAACCGAGGATCTCGAAGCTGCCCCAGCCGACCGAGTTCCCGCGGACGAGCCCGAGCACGATTCCGAAGAGGCCGATGCTGGCGAGCCCGAGGCCGGGGAGGTCGAGCCGCGAGTCGGGGCCGAAGGTCTCCTGCAGCCGGTTCCAGGCGAGCGGCACGAGCACGAGCCCGATCGGGAACGTTGAGCCAGAAGATCCACTGCCACGAGAGGCCCTCGACGACCGCGCCGCCGATCACCGGGCCGAGCGCGACGCCGAGTCCGCCGACGCCGCCCCACGCACCGAGCGCAAGGCCGCGCTTCTCGGGCGGCACGGCCGCCGAGAGGATCGTCAGCGTCAACGGCGTCACGATCGCCCCGCCGATGCCCTGCACCGCGCGGGCGGCTATCAGGGTCTCGACGTTGGGCGCGAGCGCGGCGGCGGCGGACGCGACGGTGAAGATGCCGAGCCCGATCGCGAACAGCCGCCGGCGGCCGAAGCGATCGCCGAGCGCGGCCCCGGTGAGGAGCAGCACGGCGAACGTCAGCGTGTAGGCGTTGACGGTCCACTCGAGGTCTTCGATGGACGCTCCGAGGTCGATGCGAATGCTCGGCAGCGCCATCGTCACGACGAGGTTGTCGAGCGTGACCATGAACAACGCGACCGAGGTGATCACGAACGTCCAAATGGTCTTTGTCCTTGCACTCATTCCTCACCTACCTCCTTGCACTTAGTAAGTAGTCACTCACTCTTCGTCGAAAAAAACACACCGGATTGCTACTTCTGCAGGCAGCCCGAGAGGAGGTCGTGCGCCCACGGCGAGTCGAGGGCGCCCAGGTCCATCGCCGCGGCGACGTTGATGAGCATCCCGATGCGGAAGAACTCATGCACCCTCTCCTCGTCCCCGCCCGAGACGCTCTCGACGAACTTGTAGATCGCCGAGAACTCCTCGCGGACGACCTTGCGCACCTCGGGGTCCTCGCAGGCCGCGTAGGCCTGCATCTGGAAAATGAGCGAGGAGCGGTCCCGCCGCACGTCGCCGTAGGCGTGGCCCATGGAGAGAAAGACGTCGCCCTCACGGTTTGCGGCGGCGGCCTCCTGGAAGACCTCGAGCACGTGGCGGAAGCCGCGGCGAACGGTTTCCAGGAAGAGCTCCTTCTTCGTTCCGAAGAGCCGGAAGACGTAGGGCTGCGAGACGCCGGCGCTGCGGGCGATGTCCTCTGTGGACGTGCCGTGCAGGCCGCCGACGGCGAACTCGGCGCGGGCTGCGTCGAGGATCTCCTCGCGGCGGACATCCGCGCTCTTCCGGGTGCGGGTCTCGGTTGCCATGGCGGGTAAGTTACTGCTCACTTACAACGTTGTCAAGGAGAAGCGGGAAAGCGCCGAGCTAACATGACGATGGTGAGCGCTGCGGTCGTCTCCGGCGGGGCCGGCTTTCTCGGGTCGCACCTGTGCGACTTCCTGCTCGAGAAGGGCCACCGCGTCATCTGCATCGACAACCTCGACACGGGCTCGCTGCAAAACATCGAGCATCTGAAGCAGGGGGAGGACTTCCTCTTTTTGAACCACGACGTGACCGAGCCGCTCTACGATCGCCGAGCGGATCGACTACGTCTTCCACCTCGCGAGCCCGGCGAGCCCGATCGACTACGCGCGCCTGCCCCTGCACACGCTCAAGGTCGGCTCCTACGGGACGCACAACATGCTCGGCCTGGCGAAGTTCAAGCGCGCCCGCTTCCTGCTCACCTCGACGAGCGAGGTGTACGGCGACCCGCAGATCCACCCCCAGCCGGAGACCTACTGGGGGCACGTGAACCCGATCGGCCCGCGCGGGGTCTACGACGAGGCCAAGCGCTACGCCGAGGCGCTCACGATGGCCTACCACCGCCAGCAGGGCGTCGACACGGCGATCGCGCGCATCTTCAACACCTACGGCCCGCGCATGCGCCCCCACGACGGGCGCGCGATCCCCACCTTCGTGCGCCAGGCGCTCGAGAACAAGCCGCTCACCGTCTTCGGGGACGGCTCCCAGACGCGCTCCTTCTGCTACGTCGACGGACCAGATCCGCGGCCTCTATCTGCTCGCCACGAGCGGCGAGCACCTGCCCGTCAACATCGGCAACCCGCACGAGATGACCCTGCTCGAGCTGGCCGAGGCGGTCGTGCGCGTCACCGGCTCGAAGTCGGAGATCGTCTTCGAGGCCCTGCCCGTCGACGACCCGCAGGTGCGCCAGCCCGACATCACCCGCGCCCGCCAGGTGCTCGGCTGGCAGCCCGAGGTCGAGCTCGAGGAGGGGCTCAGGCGGCTGCTCGCCTCGATGGTCCCAGGCTCGACTCCGGGCAGCGTCTCCGTCTAGCGCGTACGCTTCGTCCATGCTCGAGCGCGTGACCGTCAAGACGCTCCCGCTGGCCAACCGGTACGCCGAGCATGCGCCGATGGCGGCGACGTGCTGCAACGCGTGCAGGACCTGCGTCCAGACGAACGCGCTCGCGGCCGTGGCCGCGGCCGGCATCTGGGTCGCGTCCTTCGCCGGCCGGCTGCTCAGGCGCGCCTAGCCGCAACGGCGTCGGGTACCCGCTTGCCGGCGGCTTCTGGGGGGTGGGTCGAGTTCGACCGCTGGTCGGACGGCTCCATCACCGGTGACGCGGAGCTGACCGGCTGCGGCCACAGCGTCGGCGGCGGCGGCCCGGGGCCGGAGCCGGGCACATTCGCCTCGACATCACCGCAGCCCACCTCGGTCCCGCGACTCCCGACGACCCGAACTTCCCCGGTGGCCAGACGTTCTACGTGGACCACAACGTGGCGCAGTGCCTAGGCCGCTTGCCGGGGACGGTGACCGACGATCCCGACTTCCTCGGCCACAGTGGGATACCGGCGGAGCCAGGGCATTACTCGTTCCACCCGGCACGCGGGTCGCGATGGTGATCAGCGTCTCCCAATCGGGCGGCCAGCTAGCCTCCGGATGTGAGCAAACCGCGCCTCGTCGGCGTCAACCATGTCGCCCTTGAGGTGGACGACGTCGAGGAGGCGCTCGAGTTCTACGGGCGGATCTTCGAGTTCACGCTGCGCGGCCGCGGCGGGCGCATGGCGTTCGTCGACATGGGCGACCAGTTCATCGCGCTGGGAGAGGGGAGGACGCAGCCGCCCGACGCGCACCGCCACATCGGGCTGGTCGTCGACGACAAGGAGGCCGCGCGGCGCGCCCTGCAAGAAGCCGGGGTGGCCGTGCAGCCCAGCGGCCCGGTCGACTTCCGCGACCCGTGGGGCAACCACCTGCAGGTCGTCGACTACCGCGAGATCCAGTTCACCAAGGCCGAGAACGTCCTGCGCGGGATGGGGCTCGACGGCCTCGAGAAGACGGACAAGGCGTTGACCGAGCTGCGATCGAAAGGGCTCGCCTAGACCCCTACTGGGCCGTCACCCAGACGGCTCCATCGGCGAGCAGAGCCCCTCCGATGTTGCGCCCCAGGTCGAGCTGCGCGTGAGAGACATGTTCGTCGCTGGGTCGATCTTCGTGAGGGTGTGGTCGCCCCGTGCCCGGACCCAGACGAAGTCGTGGCCGGCGGCCACCGCGTAGGGAAGTACCCGACCGCGACCTTCGCGGCGGTCGCTCCCGTCGCCGGGTCTATCCGCCAGACGAAGTTCGGCGCATCGCCGGCGCGACGCCCGGTGAGGGGCCGGTGTTCGCCCGCCACTTTCGGCCCCTGAGCTCGACGGGCTGCGATTCGCCGTACCCCGGTGCGTCGGGCGCGTACACCGCATACCCAGCCGCCTCAAGCGCGGGCGCGAAGTGCGGCCACTCGTTGCTCCCGCCTCCGCCGCCGTGCCAGTAGAAGACGACCGGGTACCTATCATCGCCCCAGCTGCGTACGAACACGCGCGTCCCGCCCGCGTCGACGTAGTCGGCCTGCATGGCCCCCATTTGTCGCCCACTTGGTAGTGAGCTGCCCTTCGCCGGCCACCGGTGGCCCGGAATCCCGCCTGGGACGCCCACGCCCACGCGCGCGATCCTCCTATATGCACACCCCTGGCGGGGGTGGGTTACCCCCTGATTCGTGATCGCGCGAGGGAGATCCTAGACCACGCACGCCGTGGCCTCAACCCCCGCGAAGGCTCGTCGGCGCGCGTCTATCCGGCGCTCGACTCCTATCAGGCGCCGCGATCCGACGGCGGACGGACGGACAAGGATGCCTACTTGTCAGCTCTCCATGCGCGCCATTCGATGATATCGATTGCGAGTACGGGTAGTCCGGGAGCCGCCTTGCGGTACTGCTCGTATTTTGCCGCGAGGAGCGCGAGCGCGTGAGCCGCCTCTTCGCCGGCGTCGAGCACGCGTGCCTCGCCACGAAGGCGCACCCACCAGAGCCGAGTCCAGTCGTCGTCGTAGTGGTCGATGAGGACCGTCACGCCCGGCCTTAGCCGCGCATTCTCAATCCGTCGCAGCGTCCGCGACCTCTTCGGCTTTGCGTCGACGGCCGAATAGAGCGTGTCGCCGGCCAGCGCGAAGACGATTGGAACAAGGTGCGGCCGGCCGTCCGCGTCGAGGGTGGCGAGCCGGGCGACCCGCGACTCTGCGATGCGTCGCCTCAGTACGATCGGGTCGTGCATCTCGGCCTCATCCTGCCGAACTTCGGCGAGGGCTCCACGCCCAAGGGGATCCGCCGCATGGCCGAGGCGGCGGAAGAGCTCGGCTTCGACTCGGTCTGGGCGACCGAGCACATCATCGTCGGGCCCGAGGCCGTCAACCCGTACGGCCGAGTCTACGACCCGCTAGTGGTGCTCTCCTGGGTCGCGGGTTTCACGCAACGGATCGGACTCGGGACCTCGATCGTGCTCGTGCCGCTCCACCACCCGATCCGGCTCGCAAAGGAGGTCGCGACGTTGCAGGAGCTCTCCGGCGGACGGGTGCGGCTCGGCGTCGGCGTGGGCTGGCACGACGACGAGTTCCGCTTCATGGGGTACGAGTTCGCCGGTCGCGGCCGTCGCGCCGACGAGGCCCTGCGGCTGATGCGCGCCCTCTGGGGCGGCGAGCGCACGTTTCGCGGTGAGCAGTGGTCTTTCGAAGATGCAACCTTCGCGCCGCTGCCCGAGCCGCAGCCCGAGCTCTGGGTCGGCGGCGGCTCCGAGCGGGCAATCCGCCGGGCACGCGAGCTCGGGGACGTCTGGCACCCGACCCGAAGCGTCGGGCCGGACGCGGTGCGACGGCTCAAGGAGCGGTACCCGCAGCTACGCATCGTCCCGCGAACAACAGCGGACCAAGTCGAAGCTTTCCTCGAGGCGGGCGCCGAGGGCGCCGTCGTCGACATTCCCGACGAGACCTCGCTGCGCGAGTTCGCTGAGCGCTACCGCTAAGGCACTACGCGTCACTGACTCTGTCGCCTCAGTCAGTAGCTACCGAGCTCCACTAGCCGCTCGTCGCTGATCCCAAAGTGGTGCGCGATCTCATGGAGGACAACGCGCCGTACCTGCGCGCGGAGCAGCGACTCATCGCGTCCGTAGCGGCGCTCAAGCGGACCACGGAAGAGCGTGATCTTGTCCGGGAGCACGCTTGTGTAGAAGCTCCCCCGCCTCGTGAGCGGGACGCCCTGGTAGAGCCCAAGAAGCCGCTGGCCCGGCGGTGGCTCCTCCTCGATGACGATCTCGACGTTCGACAACCACTGTCGCAAGTCGGGCGGTAGCGACTCGAGCGCGGCGCGCGCGTACTCTTCGAAGCGCTCGTACCGCTCGCGGTCGAGCTCTTTCATCGCCCAAGCCGAGTCTTGCGGCGGATGCCGAGCCGACGTTGGAGCGCTTGATCCTCTTCGCCATCTTTGCGCGCTGCCCAGACGAAGAGGTAGCCGACGACGGCGAGCGGGACGACGAGGATGACCACAGCAACTATCTCAGCGGCGAGCTTCATCGCGTTTCAGTCTTGCAGGGTCCAGTGTCCACGGGGGACACGGGCGGGAACGCGAAAGCGCGCGCCGTTGCTGTCTCCAGGTTTATCCGCGCGCCATTCGCAGCAGAGCCTTGACGAGATACGCACCTGTTTCCTCGAGCCACTCAAGGCTTGACAAGCGCCGTCTTGGACCGCGGCAAGGGCCCACCTTCGCCTAAGCCGCCGCGTCAGGGAGTCCCATCGCTCGCGCACGAATCAGGGGGTACCCTCCCTGGGGGGTCGCGATCGCGCTAGTCGGCAAGTCTGGGAGCTCGTGAAAGCCTTGCCTGCAATGCCGGCGCTCCGTAGTTCCGAGCATGGAGCAGAACCCGCTCTGGAAGAGCGACGGCACGACCGCCGGCACGACGCGTGTTAGGAGATGGCCAGACTTACCGGTGCGGCTCCACCATTCTCTCTCAGTTCGCGAGTTATCACCGGCATCTCTTCATCACCGTTATTGCAGACAACGAGCGGGGAATTGAGCTTTGGAAGAGCGACGGGACGAACGCGGGAACGCTGATGGTGAAAGACATTAGGCCAGGCCGCGCGAGCTCGAAACCCGAGGGGCTCACAGTCATGGGCGGCGACCTTTACTTCAGCGCGAACGACGGAATCCATGGCCGGGAGCTTTGGAAGACCGATGGAACGCGGGCGGGAACCGTTCTGGTCACGGATGTTGAGCCTGGCCCCCTCGGCTCAGCGCCGTCTCAGCTTGAAGCATCGAAGGGAACGCTGTTCTTCGCCGCCAGCGACGGCCAACATGGCCGGGAACTCTGGAAGAGCAACGGCAAAGCGGCCAGAACGGTTCTCGTGCGAAACGTCCGGCCGGGTGAGGAGGGCTCTGCTCCGGCGCTCATCACGAACGTGGGCCGGAAGGTCGCGTTTGCTGCAAACGACGGTAGCCACGGAAACGAGCTTTGGATCTCCGATGGAACCGCTCCGGGAACGTTGCGGATCGACATCGGCCCCGGCTCTGCATCCCCCCGACGACTCACGAACGTCAAAGGGAGGCTCTACTTCTCGGCGAACGATGGGATCCATGGGCCCGAATTGTGGGTGGTGACTCCGTGATCGGAGGTGGTCTGGGGTCCCAGGCGGACGCGTGGAGTCCCACGCACTCCAGCGAATTAGGGGGGTACCACCCCCGGGGGTGCCGGTTTCCGTCTGTGCAGGCAACCCACCGGGCGAACGACTGTGGCTATCTGTGCTTCGGCCATCGCCACAGCCTTACCCGGACTTCACCCTGAACATCGTCGCGCCGACGTCGCCCAAAGCAGCCGCCTAAGCGCCGGGGGCGTCCGAACCCAGTAGGCAGCGTAGGCCAGTCCGCCGAAACCGATCGCCGGTCCGATGACGGCCAACGTCAGCCCGAGGCTTACCTTCTCACCGTGGCCCGCCGCCGCCTCGCAGGCGTTTCCGGCTCCGCTACGCGGCTACCTCCCGCCTCCCTTCCGCAATTCTTCGGCTCCGCCTCGCCTCCGGCGAACCAAACTCGGCGAAATAGTTCGATGCCGACTGACGTCAGAAGACAGACGAGTCCTGCGAGGTTGGCCCGCACAGTGGCTTCCATCCCAAAGCGTCTACCGAACGCGCCCAGAGCCGACAGAGGAGCGCTGTCGAGCTCCGGGCGCGTGGCACCGGTCATCGTGGTCACGGCCGGTATGCGGGCGCCCCGGCGATACGCCGTCGCCACTTCGGCGCCTTCGAGCGTGGAAGGAGGCCGAGAGCCGCCTCGTCAAGGAGGTATGAGGCTTCACCCGTACCAAACCATCCTCCTCAGTCTCGCGCTCTTCATGGCGGGCTTGTTCGTCGCGCTCATGCTGGTGCACGGGCAGCCCCACGTGCCGGGCGCGACCCCGTTCGAGACGCCGTTCTAGGCGATCACGAGACGAAAACGGGCGCATGATGAGATGATGGCGCCATGGACAGGCGCGAGTTCGAGGAAGTCCGACGCTGGGGCGAGGCGCTCCGACGCGACGAACGGGAGGAGATGCGCGCCGCCGGCGAGGCGATCCGCCTCCTCTGCGGCGAGGTCGATCGGCTCGAGCGTGAGCTCTCGGCAGCCGAGGCGGTCTCCGTCGACACAGCCGCTCTCGACACAGTCGAGGTGGAGGACGACCAGCCCGAGGTGATCGAGACCAGCCTCCGGGAACGGCTCCGAAGCCGGTTGGCACCGAACCGATCGAGGGCGTAACTCACACCCCTCGGAAGAGGGATGCGGGCGAGAATCCAGAAACTAGGCTGAGACGACGAGCGAAGGGCGTGTGTGGCCGCAGCGCACTACCTTCGCGTCGATCCCACGAAAGAGGCGGAGGCCGCAACCGCCTCTTTCGTCTTTAAGCAGCCGGCATTGACCCGGCCGCATTTCTGACCACAGTGAGAGAAGGCGCCCGTTGCGGCTACTCCGGGCACCCGTTTGCGGCGATGACGATCGATATCCACCGAGGGGCGAGCGCCACCCGGATCGGCTGAGGTACGGAGGGCCGTCCGGCGTTCTGCGGTGCGCCCACGGCCCTCCGTTCGTCAGCCGGAGGAGTCCTCTCCGGAGCTACCGTGGAGAGGGGGGCCCGATCCCCCGGCCGCAGGGGCGACCGAGTCAGGTTCTCTCGGACTCGGCGCAGTTGGGCCCCCCAAAATGAAAGATCGCGGCAGGTGTGCGAGGCGTTACGAGCGGTGGTGGCGTCCGTCGGGTCGCACGCTGTGGCGGAGAGTCAAAATCCCTGCAAATCGGCACCGTCCGAGGACCGCTCTACCCTGACGGACCCCGCGTCTTTCGAGGGCTGGGCAACAGATACGATGGAGGGAAGAGATGGCGTCCGCTGCACGCACCGACAACGCTCCTGTCATCGCCGACGAGGCGCTCGTGAACACCGTTTCCGCGCCAGATCGGCAGCTCGGCGTCCGCCGCTACTTCACGATTCCGGGGCGCGACCCCTTCGACGAGATCGAGTGGGAGATCCGCGACGCCTTCATCCCCGGCAAGGACAAGCCCGTCTTCGAGCAGAAGGGCGTCGAGTTCCCGAAGTTCTGGAGCCAGACGGCGACGAACATCGTCGCGCAGAAGTATTTCCGCGGCCGCATGTCCTCGCCCGAGCGGGAGACGAGCGTGCGCGAGATGATCGGCCGAGTCGTCGACACGGTCGTCAAGTGGGGGCGAGACGGCGGCTACTTCGCCGACGAAGAGGAGTCCGACACCTTCGAGGCCGAGCTCAAGGCGATCCTTGTCAACCAGCTCGCAGCCTTCAACTCGCCGGTCTGGTTCAACGTCGGCTTCGAGGAGAAGCCGCAGTGCTCGGCGTGCTTCATCCTCTCGATCGAGGACTCGATGGACTCGATCCTCGACTGGATCCGACGCGAGGGCATCATCTTCCGCGGCGGCTCGGGCTCGGGTATCAACCTCTCGAAGCTGCGCTCCTCCGAGGAGCAGCTCTCCAAGGGCGGCCACGCGTCCGGCCCGGTGAGCTTCATGCGCGGGGCCGACGCCTCCGCCGGCACGATCAAGTCGGGCGGCAAGACGCGGCGCGCGGCCAAGATGGTCATCCTCGACATCGACCACCCGGACGTCGAGGAGTTCATCTGGTGCAAGGCCCACGAGGAGGAGAAGGTGCGCGTCCTCGAGGCCGCCGGCTACGACATGTCGCTGAACTCGCCCGACTGGGCGTCGATTCAGTACCAGAACGCGAACAACTCGATCCGCGTCACCGACGCCTTCATGGAGGCCGTCGAGAAGGGCGAGGAGTGGAGCCTGACCGCGCGCACCGACGGCACCGTCGTCAAGACGGTTCCCGCGCGCGAGTTCCTCAAGCAGGCCGCGGAGGCGGCGTGGCGCTGCGCCGACCCGGGCGTCCAGTACGACACGACGATCAACGCGTGGCACACATGCCCGAACTCGGGCCGCATCAACGCGTCCAACCCGTGCTCGGAGTACATGCACCTGGACGACTCGGCGTGCAACCTCGCCTCGCTCAACCTGATGAAGTTCCGCCGCGAGGACGGCGAGCTCGACGTCGAGGCCTTCGAGCACGCCGTCGACGTCGTCTTCCTCGCGCAGGAAATCCTCGTCGGCTACTCGAGCTACCCGACGCCTGAGATCGAGCGCAACGCGAAGGCCTACCGACAGCTCGGCCTCGGCTACGCGAACCTCGGCGCGCTCCTCATGGCGCGCGGGCTCCCGTACAACTCTGACGAGGGCCGCGCCTATGCGGCCGCGGTGACCGCGCTCATGACGGGCCGTGCGTACAGGAAGTCGGCCGAGATAGCCGCGCGCATGGGCCCGTTCGCCGGCTACCAGCCGAACGCGGGCGCGATGATCGGCGTCATCGCCAAGCATCGCGCGGCGGTCGGCAACATCGAGCACGCCTCGTCGGTCCCGAACGACCTGCTCACGACGGCGCGCCAGTCCTGGGACGACGCGCTCAATCTCGGCGAGGTCGCGGGCTACCGCAACGCGCAGGCGACCGTGCTCGCGCCCACCGGGACGATCAGCTTCATGATGGATTGCGACACGACGGGAGTCGAGCCCGACTTCTCCTTGGTCAAGTCGAAGAAGCTCGTCGGCGGCGGCGAGATCACGATCGTGAACAAGACCGTCCCGATGGCGCTCGACAAGCTCGGCTACGCGCCGGAGGAGATCGACCAGATGGTCGCCTTCATCGACGAGCGCAACACCGTCGTCGGCGCGCCGTTCATGAAGGCCGAGCACTATCCGGTCTTCGACTGCGCGATCGGCGACCGCGCGATCCACTACATGGGTCACGTGAAGATGATGGGCGCCGTCCAGCCCTTCATCTCGGGCGCGATCTCGAAGACGGTCAACCTGCCCGAGACGGTCACCGTCGAGGAGGTCTCCGACCTCTTCCTCGACTCGTGGAAGCTCGGCGTCAAGGCGATTGCCATCTACCGCGACAACTGCAAGGTCGCCCAGCCGCTCTCGAAGAAGTCCGACTCGGCGGCCGCGGCGCCTTCGCCCGCTCCCAAGGAGGAGCGCCGGCGTCTGCCCGACGACCGCACGGAGATCGGCCGCAAGTTCAAGGTCGGCGACTACGAGGGCTACATCCACGTCGGCCTCTACGACGACGGGACGCCCGGCGACATCTTCGTCGACATCGCCAAGGAGGGCACGACCCTCGCCGGCCTCATGAACTCGTTCATGATCTCGGTCTCGCTCGGGCTCCAGTACGGCGTGCCGCTCGAGGTCTACGTCTCCAAGTTCGCACACATGCGCTTCGAGCCGTCGGGCATGACGAACGACCCCGACATCCGCGTCGCGAAGTCGATCGTCGACTACGTCTTCCGCTGGATGGGGAAGCGCTTCCTCGACACCGACAAGCAGCAGGAGCTCGGGATCATGAGTCCCGAGGTCAAGGCGCGCCTCGCGCAGGCGAACTCGATCCTGGACAACGGCGAGGCGACGGGCGAGGCCGAGGACGCGCCCGCTTCACCGCCAGGCCAGACGGCCCTTTTCAACGCCTGGGAGGACGCAGTCGAGTGTGCCAAGTGCGGCGGTCGCATGGTGCGGACGGGCAGCTGCTACACCTGCCGCGACTGCGGCCATAACACCGGGTGTAGCTAGGTGTAAAGCGACACCTCGGGGTCATTGGAAACGGCGGTTGGGGTCTCGAGGGTGAAGATGTCCGTCCAGTACGCCGTGACCAGAGACATCGTATTTCGCCACACGCGCTGATCACAGTGGGCGGCTCTCCGGCCGATTGACCCAAGGCGCCGCTAGGACCTCGACGAGCCGGATCGGAGGAAGTCGACGCTCAGAGCTGCGCTGATCGCCCGCCGTCAGGGTGACGACCCCCTTGACGCGCTGACTCCGCGCGAGCGCGATGTGCTAGGGCTGATGGCGGAGGGCCGCTCGAATCAGGCATCGCAGAGCGCTTAGGCATCATCAACCGGGCAGTCAAGAAGCACATCACGAGCATCTTCGAGAAGCTCAGCCTTGGACCGGATGTGGACGATCATCGCCGGGTGCTGGCCGTGCTAGCTTTCTCCGGCCATAGCTGGACGTTTGCGCCAACCGGCGCCGGGCATGTTCAGAACGTCTTCTGGTAAGGAGCTCGACGGTTGGACTCGAATCGAAGAATTTCGCTGGCTGCTGGGGTGCTTTTCCTCGCCACCTTCGTCACCTCGATCGCAGCGCTCGCCCTCTTCCAACCTGTTCTGGACGACCCCGTCGGCTATGTCACCGGTGGCGGCTCCGACGACCGCATCTTCTTCGGAGCGTTCCTGGAGCTGCTCCTCATCATCGCGAACATCGGCACTGCCGTTGTTCTGTTTCCCGTACTGAAGCGGCAGAACGAGATTCTCGCCCTCGGCTATGTCACGGCCCGCATCATGGAATGCGTCTTCATCGCCGTCGGCATCCTCGCCGTTCTAACGGTCGTGACGCTGGGGCAGGAGAGAACGGATGCCGGCGGAATCGCATACGCCCTCGCTGCTCTCAAGGACTGGACGTTCATCCTCGGGCCCGGCTTCGTCGTCGGTTGGGGGAATGGCTTGATTCTTGGCTACCTCATGTATCGGTCCGGCCTGGTGCCACGACGCCTGGCCGTGCTCGGGCTCATCGGAGGTCCTCTGATCGTGATTTCAGGAGTCGCCGTCATGTTTGGCGTCATCGACCAGGGCGGTACGGCGCATGGCATCGCGACCATCCCCGAGTTCTTCTGGGAGCTGGGGCTCGGCCTCTGGCTCACCTTCAAAGGGTTCAGACCGTCGCCGATCCTCTCGTCCCGGTATCAAACTGCGTCCGACATACCGGCTTACGCCGGCTAGTTCGGCTGCGCTGTCCAAAGAGCCGTCGCAGAGATGGCCGTGGCTCTGCCGGGACCCCTCGGGGTGCCGCGCATTGAAGTACCCCTGGGGGTACCTCGAGACACGAGCGGGCCCATCGCGATCGAGGTCGGCTGCTGAGACCGTGAGAGTATGGACGGAGTACAGATGGCCCCGCAGAGCGGGGAATGTCGGCGGGCGACCATCTCGTCAGCGGTCTCGTGCCACTGGGCATGCTTCCACCCGGCGAATCGTGGAAGCCCGCGCCGCGCCTTGTGACACACGATCATCACGCTAGGAAACCGCACCCCCTGCCTGCTTAAGGAGTTGCGGCTGCTCGCCTCTCGCCACGCGGAAGGCTCGGCCGAACACTTCCTTCGCCGCACGCTGAATCAGGCAGGCCTGCGGGCGACACTGAGCTCTTCCCAGTCGCGATGTCGTTTTGAGTGTCGCTCGACGGTCGCTTTAGGGCTAGGAGCCGGTGTAGTCAGGCACCGACGGCGACTCCACCCAGAGCATGGCATGGCGTATGCACGGACCTCGGCGAGAAAGGCGGGAGCGCCTCGGACTCTGCAGGCGCGGTAGCTTGTCGTCGCCGTGACGGATCGAGCCGAACACCTGACTCGCGAGCAGAAGGCGGCCCTGGAGGCCGAGCTGGCCGAGCTCGAGGGCCCCAAGCGCGCCGAGGTCGTCGAGGCGATCAAGACGGCCAGGAGCTTCGGTGACCTCTCGGAGAACTTCGAGTACCACGCCGCCAAGAACGAGCAGGGCCTCCTCGAACGCCGGATCACGATCCTCCGGGACCGGCTGCAGCGAGCCGTCCTCGTCGACGAGGAGGCGGCTGCCGCGAGCGCCGAAGTCGCCGTCGGCTCTCGCGTCTCCATCGAGCACGACGACGGCGAGCGGATGGACGTCGAGATCTCGAGCGTCGACGGCGTCTCTCCCGACTCACCGCTCGGCAAGGCGCTCCTCGGCGCGAAGGTCGGCGACGAGGTCGTCGTCGCGGCGCCACAGGGTGAGTGGCGCGCGAAGGTCATCTCGGTCGGCCGCTAGCTCCCGTACTCGTCCCTCCGCCGGAACCAGAGGCTCGTCTCGTTCCGCCCCTTGGGCGCGCGGTCGAGCCACTGGTACATGCCCCACAGCCCGTCGACGCCGCGGGCGAACGCCGAGTACGTGTGGTAGACGACGCCGTCCTCGAGCGCGAAGGCGCTCATCCCCGGAGACTGGCGCGTGTAGGTCGCGGGATCCGTTCCAGTCATGGCGGCGAAGGAGACGAGCCCCTCGCTTGGGGATTCGAGGATCGGCTTCGTGTTGACGGGGCTGTAGTTGTATTCGACGTCGCTCTCGCGCTGCTGTTCCTCCGTCACCGAGACGTTGAAGTCGAAGTTGAAGTCGCTGCCTTGTGACGAGGCCCACGGGAAGCTCCAGCCCATGCGCTTCCTGTACGCCTGCAGCTTCTCGAGCGGCGCGAGGGAGACCGCCCACATGGCCACGTCGTGGTTCTCAAGGTGGGTGACGAAGCCGTTGAAGCCATCGGCGATCGCCGAGCAGGCCGGGCAGCCGAGGGTGTACTCCGGCCCGAACATGAAGTGGTACATGAGGAGCTGTGAGCGCCCGCCGAAGAGGCCGGCGAGCGAGGCGCCTCCCTCATCGGTCTCGAAGCGGTACTCCTTCTCGATCGGAACCCACGGGAGCTCCTGGCGTTGGTGGGCCACCTCGTCGCTTCGGCGTGTCAGCTCCTTCTCGGCCTCGAGGAGCTCGAGCCGGGCCTTGAGCCACTCCTCTTGCGTCCCTGTCTTGTGTTCCGGCACTGCATCCTCCTTCGTCCATGCCCACGCTGCGGGGTCGAGCATGAGCCCGCCCATCACCGCCTACGGTAGTTGCCGGCGACCCGGGCCGGCTGACGCGCGTTCGGCGAAGCTGCTTGGCCCGGGTCCACGGATAGACTCGGATTCGTGGTGGCACCGGTTCGGGACACGCCTGAGATCACTGTCCCGCCGTCGAGCCCGCTCGACGACGTGCTCCGCCGTGTGAACGGGATCCGAACCGCGCTCGGCGTCGATCCCCTTTACTCCCTCCCCTCGGCCTGCACCGCCTGGGACGGCGGCGGCTGCGTGCTCGAGCGCGCTTTCGAGGATCTCGGTGTGCTCGTGGTCGACTATCGGCAGGCGCACGGCCGCGGCTTCTCGTTCGACCACGGGCTCGGCGACTTCGTCCGCGAGTTCGACGCCGGCCGCTATCCCCACCTCGTCGCCGGCAAGTGACGCCGCTCTCGTCGCCACCAGCGACGCGGTCATGCGGGTCGCCGACCGGCGGGTTCTATCAGTGCTCGAAGAGCCTGGGGCGCAAAGCGCGGCGAGGCGCTCAACGACGCGATGGCGGTGAGCCGGACGACCGCCTCTGTGTCGGGCGGGTTGGACTGCGCTTCACCGCCGGCGGCGTTGCGGGGGGATCATCCTGGTGCTGGCCGGGCTCGGGGTTGTCTTCTTCCGTCCGGCGCTCTCGGCCGGTGACCCAGCGTCCTAGTCGACGTCGTCCGTCCTCTCCAGCGGAGGGATGAGGGGCCGCCTACGCGGCCCCTCATTTTGTGCGCGTGGCTCGTTGCAACGAGCGGCCGAGCAGGAGGGCGACCGCGACAGGGAGCAGCCACCAGGCGCTCCAGCCGTAGTCGGTAAGCGCCGCGGTGAGGCCGAGCGCGATTGCGATCCCGGTAGCAACCCGCCAGTCGTCTCCGACCACGAAGTCCCACCAGAAGGCTGCGAACTGCCGCAAGTACTTCACGGGCGGGCTCCTTGGGGCTCGAGTGCGAGTCGCTCGCGGCGCAGAAGGCGCACCAGGAAGAAGGCGAACGCCGTGAGGAAGGCGAGCAGGCCGATCAATGCGAGCTCGTCGCCCGGCCAGATGACCCCCGCCCCTTCGGCTGCCCAGAACGTGCCGAAGGTCGTGAGGAGCAGCCCCACCGCGAACTTGATCGTGTTCTCGGGCACCCGGGCAAGAGGGGCGTGGACGAGCGCACCGGCGGCTGCGACGAGGACGAGGGCGGCACCGGCAGCCACCGCTGCGAGGCCGAGCTGTCCTTGCGTGCTCCCGAAGGTGATCACGATGAACGCCACCTCGAGGCCCTCGAGCAGTACGCCCTTGAATGCGATCGTGAACCCGTACCAGTCGAGCCCGGCGCGGTCGTCCCTCGGCGCTGCCGCGGCCTCCCGGCGGCCCGAGCGGAATGCCTCCTCCTCGTCGTGCAACGACTTGTATCCGCTCGCCCTGAGGATCGCCTTGCGCAGCCACTGCAAGCCGAGACAGAGGAGGAGCGCGCCGACGACCAGCCTCAGGACGTCGATCGGAAGAAGTTGCAAGGCTGGGCCGAGCGCTGCGACGATCGCGCTCAGCGCGAGGGCCGCGGCGCAGACGCCGATGAGCGACGAGCGCCAGCCGCGGGTGACGCCCACCGCGAGCACGATCGTCAGCGCCTCCACCATCTCGACTGCGCTCGCGCAGAACGCGCCCAGGAAGAGAAGCACGTTGCTCATGTAACGGGTGCTACGGTGCTCGGCGTGGCGTCGAAACCGTGGATGATTCTGCTTGTGCGCTTGCCCGTCGAGCCGACCCGGCACAGGGTCGCCGTCTGGCGGGAGCTACGGCGGGCCGGCGCGCTCTCCCTCGGACAGGGTGTGTGGGCGTTGCCCGCGACCCCTGCCTTCGCGGAGGCTGTCGAGCGGGCCGTGAACCTCGTCGAGCGCGGCAAGGGCGAGGCCATCCTTCTCGACGCGGCGGGTCGCGACGACGCCCACGCGGCGCTCCTCGAGGCGCAGTTCAATGCGGCACGCGAGGCCGAGTGGGCGGAGTTCCTGGAGGACTGTGGCAAGTACGAGTCAGAGCTCGACAACGAGGTTGCGACACGCAAGTTCACTCTGGCCGAGCTCGACGAGGAGGAGCAGAGCCTCGAGCGGCTCCGCCGGTGGTACCGCGAACTGAAGCTTCGAGACGTCTTCGGCGCGCCATCGGCGGGTGAGGCCGACCGTCGTCTGAAGGAGTGCACGGAAAGACTGGAGGCGTTCGCCGATCTGGTCTATGGCGCGGTGCACCAGGCCTAGGTGAGCAGATACCAGGCGAGCACCGCCAGGCACCCGGCGAGGAAGAGCGGCACGCTGATCGCGAGCGCCGCGAACAGCATTCCGAGGCGGCGAACGGCCGTAGGTACCTCGGCGAGGAACTCCTCTCCCCGGGCGGCTGCGGCGGCCCGCATGCGATCGGCGAGCGTGAGGCTGACTGATTCCATTGATTGGTTCGACCTCCGTGCTTCGTTTCAAGTTACGGAGGCGAGTGTAGCAGCCGTTACACTAGCCCTGACGCGCGAGCTGCCAGGGCCTGAGCAGGGCGTAGACGATCGCCGTCACCGGCACGCTGATGCTGTGGAGGGAGGCGCGCCGCACGAGCTCGCCGTGCAGCGCGTCGAGCTCCAGTCGCCGGCCGGTGACGAGGTCGTGGTGGAGAGAGGAGAATCCGCCGGGCTCCAGGGTCTCGGCGAACGCGGTCTTCCGGTCGGCGATGTCGTTGCCTAGGTCGACGCCCTCCGCGCGGGCGACGAGCGCGACCTCGCGCACCATCTGCCGGAAGAGCTCGCGGGTCTCCGGCACCCGCAGGAGCTCGTCGATCGGAAGGCGCGTCACAGCTGTCAGCCCGGCCAGCGGGCAAAGAAACGCGTACTTGTCCCACAAGACGCGCCGGATGTCGCCCGTCAGGTCGGCGTCGATCCCGGCCGCGCGGAACTCGGCCAGGAGCCGCTCGGCCCGCTCGCTGCGCGACCCGTCGAGCTCGCCGAAAACGACGCGCGCGAGGGTTCCCGCCTTCTCGACGGTTCCGGGCTCCACGATGCTCGCGAGGATGAACGACGCGCCGCCGAGGACATGCTCGGCGCCGATCCTGGCGGCGATCTTCTCCTCGTTGTCGACGCCGTTCTGGAGCGAGACGACCGCGGTGCCGGGCCTCAGCAGGGGCCCGAGCAGCGCCGCCGCCGACTCGGTGTCGTAGGACTTCACGCAGAAGAGGACGGCGTCGCACGAGCCGATCTCGGCCGGGTCGTCGCTCGCCGTGGCGCCGACGACGAAGTCCTCCTCCGGGCTGCGAACACGGAGTCCGCGCTCCCGGATCGCCGCGAGATGCTCGCCGCGCGCGACGAGCCCGACCTCGCTGCCCGCTTGCGCCAGCCGTCCGCCGTAGTAGCCGCCCACCCCGCCGGCGCCGACGATGCCGACCTTCACGCGCGCGCCCAGAAGTCGCGCTGCTCGACGACGAGCCCGTCCGCGTCGAAGCGGAGGAGTGAGACGCCCGCGAGCTTCTCGAGGCCGCCGTCCTTCAGCTTCACCTCGGCATGCCATTCGACCGCTGCGCGGTCACCGTCCACGACCGGCTCCCGGAACTCGCAGTCCGTCCAGGCCTCGGCGCCGAGGGTCGGCTCGACGTAGTCACGCGGCGCCTGCGGGTCTCGAAACGGATGCGACTGGAAGTGCGCGCCGTCGGCGTAGAGGTCGAGGATCGCCTCGGCGTCGTGCGCGTGCCAGCCGCGCGCCCAGGTCCGGCGCCAGCGCTCGGCGGCGGCGCGGGAATCCATCTAGAAAGGTTGGGCGGCCGCGAGCAGCAAGGTGGGCGGCATCCAGGTGCCGCGCGCTAGGTGATTACTCCCGGCCGCCACGGCTGAAACGTACTCCTCTTCAAGCTTCACGCAAAGTTCAGCCAATTAGGCCGCGCAAGCCGGAGATGTGGCGCGACCGCGCCATCTCGATCAGAATCGCAGCGTGGAACGGGACGAGGGCGTCCGCATGGCGTGCTTCCTCGCTCTGGACGTTCTGCGGGCTCAGGTCGGGGATGATCTCCCATACGACGCGGTTCTTTCCCCTGGCTTCAACTTTCGTGGCAGCCGGGTGCCCTTCCTCAACCGCCAGAAGGGCATCTATCGAGCGGCTGTCCAGAGAGGGCCAGCCGCACTATCGATCCAGACGTCGGCCAAGTCCCCCTATGAAGACGAGGTGACGGGCCTGGGCTTCCTCTATGACTACCGGGCCGGTTCGATCGATCAGCCCGACAACCGAGCGCTTCGCGCCGCTGCCGTCTTGCGCGTGCCTCTGGTGTATTTCGTCGGCCTGCGGCCGGGCCTCTACCACGCTGAGTACCCTTGCTACGTGATGGAAGATCGACCCGACGAGCGGCGAGTCCTCATTTCGAGCGGACGTATGGCGGGTCCGCTCGACGAACCCGAGCCGGTCGTAGTCGAGGACCCAGGTCGAACGTCGCTACGCAGTGCGCGAGACTCGCGTTCGCTTGCATCAGGCTCGTTTCCGCGCGCAGGTGGTTCCCGCTTACGGCGAGCGTTGCACGATCTGTCGTTTGCGGGAGGTTCGGCTGCTCGACGCAGCGCACATCGTTCGCGACACTCACCCCGAAGGATCCGCCGAGATCCCGAACGGCCTCAGTCTTTGCAGCATCCACCATCGCGCGTACGACGAGAATCTTGTCGGAATTACGCCGGACTACCAGGTTCGTGTTTCGCCTCGTCTCCTGGACGATGAGGACGGGCCGATGCTCGATCTACTCAAGGGATTCGAGGGTGCGGCGATTGAGCTCCCGAAGCGAAAGAGTTGGCATCCGGATCGAGACCGCTTGGCTGCACGCTTTGAGCTGTTTCAGGCTCGAGCCTGATTCCCGGTTAGATTCGTTTCCGCATGTACGACGTCATCGTCATCGGCGGCGGGTTCGCAGGCGTCACGACCGCGCGTGAGACGATGCTCGCCGGACGCGACACGCTCCTCCTCGAGGCGCGCGACCGGCTGGGCGGGCGCACGTGGACGCACCGCTGGAACGACACCGACATCGAGCTTGGCGGTGGGTGGGTGCACTGGCACCAGCCGCACGTGTGGTCGGAGATCACGCGGGCCGGCCTCGGCGTCGAGATCGGCGAGGACGCGCAGATCTCGAGCTGGTTCGCGGGCGACGAGCGGCGCACCGGCCCGATCACCGAGCGCGACTCGATCGCCGAGCGCGGCTGGGACCAGTTCGTGGACGGCGTGGAGGAGGCGCTGCCGCTCCCGCACGACCCACTGCAGGCGCGCGAGAAGCTCGAGCGCTTCGACCGGCAGACGATCGCCGAGCGCCTCGCCGAGCTCGACCTCGACGAGGAGGAGCGCGACGTTCTACGCGCCGAGCTCGAGTCGCTCGCCCACGGGCACCTCGACGACGCGGGCGCTGTCGCCGTCCTCCGCTGGCATGCGCTCTCGGGCGGAAGCCTCGCGCTCACGCAGCAGACAGGCGGGCGGGTCACCTTCCTGAACGGGACGCAGAGCCTCGTCCAGGCGATTGCGACGAAGGTTCCCTACGAGATCCGGCTGCAGACTCCCGTTGCCGCGGTTGCGCAGGCGGACGGGCGGGTGGAGGTGCACACGCGCGCGGGCGAGACGATCGAGGCCCGCCGCGTCGTCGTCGCCGTTCCACTGAACGCCCTCCGCGGGATCGAGTTCGACCCGCCGCTCTCCGAGACGAAGCGCGCGGCGATCGACCTCGGCCAGGCATCGCGCGGCGTGAAGATCTTCATCCACGCGCGCGGGGAGGCCGTATTCACGAACGGGATCAAGCCGGAGCACCCCTTCGGCTACCTGGACACGGAGATCATCTACTCCGACGACACCCAGCTCATGATCGGCTTCGGCTACGACGCGGAGATCTGCGACGCGACCGACCTCGCGGCCGTCCAGCGCCAGCTCGACGACATCATCCCGGGCTACGAGGCGATCGCCGCGACCGCACACGACTGGCTGGCCGACGAGTTTTCGCGCGGCACGTGGGCGATCCACCGGCCGGGCTGGTACACGGACTACCACGCGGAGATGCAGCGGCCTGAGGGCTCAGTTCTCCTCGCGGGAAGCGACTTCGCGAATGGGTGGGCCGGGTTCATGGACGGCGCGATCGAGTCGGGCCTGCGCGCCGGCGCGTGGGCTCTGCGTTGACCCCGGACGAGCACGTCGAGCTCGGCAAGGAGCTCTTCAACCATACGTGGACGCTGATGGAGCTCGAGGCGCGGACCCCAGAGGAGCAGGACGAGCTCGTCTACACCGCCCACGCCTCGCGCTACCACTGGAGCCGAGTAGGCGGGCCGGAGCACGCGGCACGCGGCGAGTGGCAATGCTCGCGCGTTTACACCGTCCTCGGCCGCGCCGAGCCTGCCCTACACCATGCGACGCGCTGCCTCGAGATCTGCCAGGCGAACGGGATCGGTGACTGGGATCTCGCCTTCGCCTTCGAGGCGCTCTCCCGCGCGCACCGGGTGGCCGGCGACGACGCCGAGGCGGAGCGGTTCAAGGCTCTCGCCGCGGAGGCTGGCGAGGCGATCGCGGATCCCGAGGACCGCGAGATCTTCGACGCGGACCTGGCGACGCTATAGAGCCGGCGATCATCACGACTGAGCGCCTCGCGCTCGTCCCCCTCACCGCCGAGGACGCGGACGAGCTCTGCGACGTCCTCGACGACGAGCGCCTGCACGAGTTCATCGGCGGCCGCCCTGCGTCGCGCCTCGAGCTTCACGACCGCTTCGTCCTCCTCGCGGCCGGCTCGCCGCGCGTCGGCGAGTCGTGGCTGAACTGGGTCGTGCGCCGGCGCATGGACTCCCAGGCTGTCGGGACGGTGCAGGCGACGATCAGGACCGTCGACGGGCGGCAGGTCGCGCGCCTCGGCTGGATGATCGGCGTCGAGTGGCAGAACCAGGGCTTCGCCTCCGAGGCGGCCATCGAGCTCGTGAAGTGGGTGCGAAGGCAGGGCGCGGACGACATCGGCGCCAACATCCATCCCGAGCACCGGGCGTCAGAGGTCGTCGCCACGCGCGCCGGGCTGAGGCAAACGGAGGAAGAATTCGAGGGCGAGTGCGTGTGGCGCGCGTCAATCCGCAAGTAACACAGTGTTACTTGGCGAACGAAGGAGGCTCACATGCTGCGTGATGCTGAGATCGCTGCGATCGTGCCGGTGTCCAACGTGGACAAGGCCGTCGAGTTCTACGGCGGCGCGCTTGGCCTGGAGGTCCAGGTCCGCCGCGACGACCTGCCGGAGAACCGCGAGGCCGAGTTCCGAGCGGGGGGCGGCACCCTCGTCGTCTACGAGAGCGTCGGTGCGGGTCAGAGCCGCGCGACAGTCGCCGGCTTCCGCGTCGAGGACATCGACTCCGTGGTCGCCGGGCTGCGCGAGCGCGGGGTCGCGTTCGAAGACTACGACATGCCGGACCTGAAGACGGAGAACGGGATCGCGTCGATCGGCGACCTGCGCGCCGCCTGGGCGCGCGACCCGGACGGCAACATCATCGCCTTCGAGCAGCGCACTTAGTAACACAGTGTTACTTGGCGTGTCTTAGGCGTATTCGACGACAGACAGGTAGCGGTCGCCGATATTCGCGGCGACGAGGCGGCTCGTTCCCGGGACGAAGGCGATGTTGGTCGGCTGGTTGAGGACGACGCGGAGCGGATCGTGGACGACGGCGCTGAGCTCGCCGCCGGACTCGAGCCTGAACACGGCATCCGGCGCCCAGCAGGAGATGAGCAGCCGCGCCTGGTTGTCGTAGAGAAGCCCGTCCGGGACGGTGCCGGGCATCTCCACGAGGACGCGCCGGCCGGACAGGGCCCCGTCCGGGTCCAGGGAGAGGACGCTCACGCCGGGGAGCGTCGACTCGACGACGGCGAGCTCGGTCCCGTCCGGGGAGACCGCGAGGCCGTTCGGGTAGGCGGCGCAGCTCGTGTCCGCAACGCGGGTAGTCCCGTCGGGCGCGAGGGCATAGATGCAGCCGTTGTCTGCGCCCCAATCGCCAGAGTCGGAGAAGAGGAGCACCCCGTCCGGGAGGAAGGCGAGGTCGTTCGGGAGCACGGCCGGGCGGTCGTCGGTTCCCGCCGAGACGCGCTCGACTTTGCCGTCGCGGTCGATCCGGTAGACCCCGGGCTCGGTCACGTCCGCGCACCAACACCTTCCGTCCGGGCCGAGCGCGAAGCCGTACGTGCGCCCGGGAGTGCGCGCGACGACCTCGGGCTCTCCCTCGAGGCGGCCGCGGTAGATCTGCCCGTCTTCCCCGCCGCACCAGACCGTGCCGTCCTCCTCGAAGGCGAGATCCTCGACGTGGTCGACGAGGCCGAACCAGACCGGTTCGACTGCCTCGGCCGGGATGAGCGGCGTTCCGATCCTCATGGGAGCGGGAGCTTACGCCGCGCGAGCCGTCTGTGGCTCCCGTTCGAGCCGTTCCGCTCGCTCCTTGATGCCCGTGAGCATCTTGCGCTCCATCACCCAGGAGCCGGGCGTCATGATCGCGAGGCCGATGCGCGCGCCGAGCGAGGTGCCCGCACGGATCCGGTTCCGGCTGATGAGCCGCGTGCCGCCTCCGTTCGGGACGAGCACGAACGCCCACACCCAACGCCCGTCGCCGGAGGCGCTGACGAGGGCCCTTTCGGGCTCGAGGATGCGGACGCGCATCGCGCCGGGCCCAGGCTCCTTCGCCGGCTTGACCGACGGCGTGTCTCCGACCTCGAGGTGCTGCCACTCCGGATGGATCCGGTCGGCGCTTCGCATCCCGAGGCCGAGGAGGTTCTCGATCCAGTCGTAGGTGTAGGCACCGCCCCGGCCGGGCCCCATCTGCACGAGCCAGGGCCAGATCGCCGAAGGCGGGGCGTCCACCTGGACGACCCGCGTCGAGACGACGTCGGGCTCCTCCATCAGTTCGTCACCGGGCAGGCGGCGCGCCGCCTCGTCGGCGGTCGCGCCCCAGTGGAGGTGCCAGTCACTGACCCGGCGCCGGGGCCCGGTCACTAGGCGACTCCGTGATGTGGCGTGCCCGTTTGCTCGGGCGCCCGCTCCTCGGTCGTGATCAGCTGGAGGAACGAGAGCGTGGCGATGGCAACCGCGAGGCCGAGCGCCAGGTACGCGGGCCAGAGGTGTCCGTTGACCTGGACGGCGGCCATTGGGCCGTTGAAGTCCGCGTCGGTGGCGGTGAACGCTCCGATTGTGAACCCCAGGGTCAGGACGCCGAGGACGGCAACGACGGTGGCGCGCGCGGTGCTCGCGCCGACCACGCCCTTCGCGAGCTGCGGCAGCTCGGAGATGAGCAGGCCGAGCGCAACCATTCCGGCCGCGACGCCCCAGTTGCTGTCCCAGCCGGAGCTGCCGGCGTGCACGGACATGAACGGCACCATCACCGAGACCGAGCGCCAGTCGAGGAAGAGGTCGACAATGAGGGCGAACGACGCGGCCACGAGGACGGGGCGGAGGTACGGATTGAATCGCTCGAGCTTCATGTTCCCTCCTTTCGCCCAAAGCCTTCCGGGCGCGCGCCCCGGTGCCATCCGGGACTTTGCTGGCCCAGGCTGCGGAGAACTACGCCGTCCGCCGCGGTCGCGATAGTGCGCGCGTGCGGGGCTGGCTCATTACGTTTGCGCTTGGCCTGGCGGCGGTCGTCTTCGCCGCGCCGGCAGCGGCGGACACGACGACGCCGCTCGTCCTTTGCAGCACCCCGTCCCCGCCGCCCTGTGTGGTCTCGGTGACGCGGAACAGCGTCCCGATTCCGTACAACCAGACGACGGGCATCGGTCAAGACGTGATCTCGGCCATCAAGTACCACATCAGCGGCGATGCGACGCAGCGCTTCAACTTCAACATCCAGGCGCCCGACGGAAGCTGGACGCTGAACACGTCGGACACCTACGCGCTCACGCTTGACCTCGGAACCGCGGACCCCGGCGAGACCTTCGAGCGCGGCCACGACGTGACGATCACGCGGGATCTCTCCGATCCGGACAACCAGCTGGTGACGTTCACCCAAGACCCGGTGCTCGTCGCCGACGAAGCCTGCAACTCGATGGGTGTGTGCGGGACGACCGCGGGCCGGACGCTGAACGGCTATGCGGATGGCTGGATCGACGACCTCGCATACATCGACGACCCGCTCGACCGTGCGTCCATGCGTGGCTACGACTTCGCGACGAACGCCGACTGGTCGTCATCGCCGCCCGCGCTCAACTACGACACGCACACGTTCGTCCTCGACATCGGCAACGCGCACTTCCTCGCCGACGGGACGACGCCGTTCGTGGGCTCGGCCGAGTTCCGGTTCCCCTTCGCCATGCTGAGCCGGCTCTACGAGGTCGATGACCCCGCCACGCTGACTCCGAGCGCGTTCATCGTGACCGGCGCCGGCTCTGCGGCTTCGACGACGGTGAGCGTCGACTCGGCCGGTCACGTCGTGCACGTGGACATCTCCGGCATGACCTTCTCCAAGCACCGGCTGAAGATCGTCGGGGACATGCGGCCCGGCGGGGTGCGAAACCTCGAGGCGATCAGGGTCCGCGGCACTGTCGGGAAGCTCAAGTTCGACCCGGCAAAGGCGCACGGCTCGAAGGTGCGCGGCTACGGGGCAACTTGCAGGTCTGAGTCGGGGCTCGTCGCGACGGGAAAGTCGGACGCCTCGCCGCTCAAGGTCACAGGACTCGTCCCCGGCGTGAAGTACCGCTGCAGCGCCTTCGCGAAGAGCCGCTTCGGACCCGGTCCGCGCCGCGGGGCCGATCTACCCGCCCACTAGCCGATCCCCGTCTGGGACAATCGCTCGGTGATCGACCCTCTCGAGCGCTGGCGCCGCTTCGGCGAAAAGCCCGACTTCGCCGGCCTGGTGACCTACGGCGGGCAGCCCTACACGGAGGACCCCGCCGAGCTCGCGGGCGCCGACGTCGCGATCGTGGGCGCGCCGACGGACGACCTCGTCTCCGACCGGCCGGGGACGCGCTACGGCCCCCGGGCGATCCGGGCCGCGAGCTGTCCGGCCGGCTCGCACCTGGAGGCCGGCGTGGACGCGCTGGAGGAACTGCGCGTCGTCGACTTCGGCGACGCGCCGGTCATGCCGGCGGACGCCGTCGCCTCGCACAAGGCGATCGAGGAGACCGTGGGCGCCGTCGTCGCGGCCGGCGCCCTCCCGGTGATCCTCGGCGGCGACCACTCGATCTCCGAGCCGAACGTGCGTGCGTGCGCGGCGGGCCGCGGCCCCATCGGCCTCGTCCACTTCGACACCCACACGGACACGGGCACGGAGGTCTTCGGCGTCGAGCTCTCGCACGGGACGATGATGTGGAAGCTCGTCGAGCAGGGCGTCGTCGATCCGGCGCGCTACGTGCAGATCGGCCTGCGCGGGTACTGGCCCGGCGAGAAGGAGTTCTCCTGGCAGCGCGAGCGCGGGATCAGGAGCTTCTTCATGCACGAGGTCCGCGACCGCGGGATCAAGGCGGTGGTGGAGGAGGCGCTCGGCGGGCTCGGGGCAGGCCCGGTCTTCCTCACCGTCGACATCGACGTGCTCGATCCCGCCTTCGCGCCCGGGACGGGAACGCCCGAGCCGGGCGGGATGACCACGACCGATCTCCTCTGGGCGTGCCGCGAGATCGCCTCGCGCGTCGAGCTCGTGGGCGCGGACGTCGTGGAGGTGATCCCGACCGCGGTCGCTTCCGCCGACATCACCGCCCTCGCCGCCGACCGGATCGTGCGCGAGATCCTGACGGGCCTCGCGCTGGCCCGACGGGCCGCTAGCCTGTCCTCCGAGTGAGCGGCCGGGCGGGCACCATCCACCAGGCGGCGCGCGGCTTCGAGCTCGCGCCGAAGCCGTACGAGATCGGACGGGCTCCCTACCCCGCGGAGGCGATCGAGCGGCTGGTCTCCGAGCTCGGCATCCGGCCGGGAACGCGCGTCCTCGACGTCGCGGCGGGGACGGGCAAGCTGACGCGCGTGCTCGTCCCGACCGGCGCGGAGGTTGTCGCGGTCGAGCCAGTCGACGCGATGCGCGCGGTTCTCACCGCCTCGCTCCCGGGGGTCGACGCACTGGCCGGGACGGCGGAGGCGATTCCGCTGCCGGACGGCTCGAGTTGACGCCGTGACGGTCGGCCAGGCGTTCCACTGGTTCGACGGTGACGCGGCGCTCGCCGAGATTCACCGCGTGCTGCGCCCCGGCGGCCGGCTCGGCCTGATCTGGAACGTGAAGGACGAATCCGTCGACTGGATCGAGAAGCTCGGGGGGATCATGGAGTCCCACCGCGGCGATGCTCCGCGAGTCGCGAGCGGAGCGTGGAAGGAGGCCTTCGAGCGGACGACGCTCTTCACACCGCTCGAGCGCGCACGCTTCTCCTTCGTCCACAAGGCGGGCTTCGCCGCCGTCGTCGCGCGCGTGACGTCGGTGAGCTTCATCGCGTCGCTCCCTCCCGCAGAGTTCGAGCGGGTCGTCGACCGCGTAAGGACGCTCCTCGCGACCCATCCGGAGACGAAGGGGCGCACGACGTTCGAGCTGCCCTATCGCACCGGCGTCTACTGGTGCGAGCGGGTCTAGCCGTTCTGGAGCGTCGTCGGGCGGGGGCAAAGCCGGGCTTCGCCCGGCCGGAGCCCCGCCGGCCAGGGCGGCGAGGTCTAGGTCGTTCGGCGGCGGACGACGGTTAGTCCCCAGGCCTCGCCCTTCGCGAAGAGCGCGTCCGGGTCCACGTCGTCGAGCCAGCCGATGAAGTGCTTCTCCTCGTTGTCCGGCGTCGAGCCGAAGACTGCAGAGCGGTCGACTTCCTCCGGCTCGAGCCCGGTCGGCTCGCCGCGCTCGAGCGCCTCGTAGCGCTCCTCGGCGGCCGGCCCCTCGGCGTAGCCCTTGCCCATGTTCCGATGCTACGTCCGCGGGCCCGAGCGTGCCCACTCGCCGAGCTCATACCAGTACGTGTCGACGAGAGCCGCGGCCACTCGCGGATCCGTGTGCGCGCCGTTGTAGACGTTGTGCTCCAGGTCGGCGCAGAGCGCGACCGCCTCGCGCGGGACATCGGGAAGGTTGACCAGGATCTCGCCGGGGAGGCGCGCCTCCGCGATCGTGTAGTGCTTGAAATGGAGGTCGGGCGCGATCTCGAGCACAGTCGGCCAGTCCGGGCAGGTGCGCGTGCTCACGGCACTTCGATTCGGGTCGACTCGTCCAAGACCTGCTCGACGAGCACCGCGAGTGCGCGCGCGAACTCCGGGGAGTCGTTCAGGGACTCGATCCGGTCGAGCTCGAGGCCGAGCTCGGCGGCTTTCTCTCTCGCTTCCACGTCGATGTCCCAGAGGATCTCCAGGTGGTCGGAAACGAAGCCGACCGGGGCGACGAGGACCTTGCGCACGCCCTCCGCGTATAGACGGTCGAGCTCCTCGAGGATGTCGGGGCCCAGCCAGGGCTCGCCGGTCGGGCTCGCGCTCTGGAAGGCGAACGACCAGCTCTCGACACCTGCGCGCTCGGCGACGAGACGTGAGGTCTCGAGTAGCTGATCCTTGTAGGGATCACCCTCGCCGAGGATGCGCTCAGGCAGGCTGTGCGCCGTGAAGACGACGTGGGCGTCCGTTCCGCGGACGCGGGCGGCCACGAGCTCGATGAACGGCGCGTGGTCGTGCCAGCTCTCGATCATGACGAGCTCGGCCCGGCCGGCGAGCGCGCTCTCGAGCCGCTCGCGGTAGCCGCCGATGGAGATGCCGGAATAGTGCGGCGCGAGGACGAGGCCGACGATGCGCTCGGCGCCGTCGGCAAGTGTCTGCTCGACTGCCTCGGCGATCCACGGTGTCCAGTGCTTCATGCCGACGTAGACCGGTGCGCCGAGGTCGCGCTCGAGGGCCGCGCGCTGGCGCTCGGTGATCTCGTTCAGCGGAGAGGAGCCGCCGATGCGGCGATAGCGCTCGACGAGCTCGGCGACCGCCTCGGGCCGCACGGGCCGCCCGCCGCGGATGTCCTCGAAGTAGGCCGGGATGTCCTCGGGCCGCGTCGGGCTGCCGTAGGCCATGAGCAGGACGGCCGTCTTCACTTTCGGCTCCATTCGCGAGCCACGGTTGCGATTTGCGGCGATACGCTCGAAAGCGGGTGGTGGCGCGGGGTGGCCCCGCGGGACGGAAGCCTCATGCCCACATCTCGACCGAGGTGCGCGCGTGCACGACCTCGACGAGGCGTGCGAGATCGGCCGGATCGGTGTCCGGAAGGACCCCGTGGCCGAGGTTGAAGATGTGGCCGTGTCGGCCGCCGACGGCGTCGAGAATCGCGTTCGCCGCCGCCTCGACGCGCTCGAACGGGCCCAGGAGCAGCGCGGGGTCGAGGTTCCCCTGCACGCCGTGGTCGTGTCCGACGATCTCCCAGCCGCGGTCGATCGCGATCCGCCAGTCCAGGCCGATGACATCGCCGCCCGCCGCCGTCATCGCCGGGAGCAGGTGCATCGTGCCCGTCCCGAAATGGATCGTCGGCACGTCGACCGCCGCGAGCACGCGGGCGGAGTACGGCGCGACGAACTCCTCGTAGTCCTCGGCCGAGAGCGTGCCGACCCACGAGTCGAAGACCTGGATGACGTCGGCGCCGGCCTCGACCTTCGCCTGCAAATAGGCCGAGAACGTGTCCGCGAGCTTGTCCATGAGCGCGTGCCAGACCTCCGGCTGCCGGTACATGCACGCCTTCGTCTGCTGAGAACTCGCGCGTGGGCTTGCCTTCGATGAGGTAGCCGGCGACGGTGAACGGGCCGCCAGCGAATCCGACGAGCCCCTTCTCCGGCGGGAGCTCGGCGCGCACGAACCGGACCGCCTCGAGGATGAACGGGACCGCCTCCTGGGGGTCGGGGACGACGAGTCGCTCGACGTCGTCGCTCGTCCGCACCGGGTCTGCGATCACGGGCCCGACGTTCTCGACGAGCTCCACGTCGACGCCCATGCCGATGACCGGGAGCATGATGTCGGCGAACATCACCGCCGCGTCGACGCTGTGGGTACGAACGGGCTGCAGCGTCACCTCCGCGCAGAGCTCCGGCTGGCGGCAGACCGAAAACAGGTCGTGGTGCTTGCGCAGCTCCCGGTACTCGGGCAGCGAGCGGCCCGCCTGGCGCATGAACCAGACGGGAGTCCGTTCGACAGCCTCGCGCCGGCAGGCGCGTGTCAGGAGCGGCTCGGCCACACCCTTAGCCTAGCCGCCGCGGGCCTGGCTACCCGCCGATGATCAGCGCGATCTGCGCGCCCTGGAGGTCGCTCTTGGTGACCCCGTCGAGCGGCGTCACGCGCTTGACGCTCCATGTCCTTCGCGAGCCGTACTGCGCCGCGGGCTTGAATCCCGGCCGGTACATCACGACCGTGCGCTGGAAGTCGGTGCTCGGCGCGTTGCCGGTGGCCGTGATGACGTAGTGGAGCGAGTGCGCCGGTCGGCCGTGACCGCGGCCGCCCCGGCGATGCCGTTGCCGTTCAGGATCGACCACCGAGGTGCGGCCGCGGGGAGAGGACCCGGCGGCTCGGCCTTCGCCGGCTTGCCGGACTCGTGGCTCTTCGCCTTGTCGCTGGAGGGAGCCGCGCTCGGGACCGCGCGGTTGATCGCCGCGTTCGTGGCGGTCTCGGTATGGCTCGAGAACGCCTTCGCGCCGATGAGAAGCCGATCAGGAGGAGAATGAAGAGCTCGATGGCGGCAACTGCGGTCGCGATCATCGCGGCGGTGCGCCAGGGCTGGACGGGCGCGTACTCGGCCGGATGGTCCATGGGGCGGACTAGTTCGCCCCCGCGCCGTCCTCTCCTTCCGCCACCCGGACGAAATCCCAGGTCGCTCTCGAACCCGTCGTCGAGAGAGGTCGAAGGCGTGAAGCCGAGCGCCTGCTCGGCGCGCGCTCGGGTCGAGGACGCTCCGCGAAAGCTCGCCGAGTCTCGGCGGGTCGAAGACGACCTCGGCGTCGACCCCGCTGGCCCGCTTGCAGGCTTCAGCGAGATCGAGGACGGAGGTCTCGACCCCTGTGCCGATGTTGTAGACGCCGGCCGGCGCCGGCGCTGCCGCGAGGGTGGCTGCGACGACGTCCCCGACGTAGACGTAGTCCCGGGTCTGCCGTCCGTCGCCGAAGATGTGCAGCTCCTGGCCGTTGGCGATGCGTCCGAAGAAGATCGCCACGACGCCGGCCTCGCCGTGGGGATCCTGGCGCGGCCCGTAGACGTTGCCGAAGCGAAGCGCCACGTGCCCTTCCCCGTACAGCCGGCTCCACGTCGCCAGGTACTCCTCGCCGGCGAGCTTGGAGGCGCCGTAGGGAGCGAGCGGGAGCCGGGGCGAGTCCTCGTCGGCCGGCCCGTCGCACTCGCCGTAGATGGCGCCGCCGGTCGACGAGAAGACGACCTGGGCGCCGGCCGCGCGCGCGGCCTCGAGGACGTTGATCGTCCCGATGAGGTTCACCTCGGCGTCGAACGCCGGCCGGCTGATCGAGACCCGGACGTCGGCCTGCGCCGCGAGGTGGAAGCAGCTCTCCGGCTTCGCGTCTCCGAAGGCGGCCTCGACGGCTCCAGCGTCGCGCAGGTCGGCCTCGACGAGCCGAGCGCTCTCGTTCACGTTCTGCCTGCGGCCGCTCGAAAGGTTGTCGAGGACGACAACGTCGTCGCCCCGCTCCACGAGCGCGTCGGCCACATGCGAGCCGATAAAGCCCGCTCCGCCTGTTACGAGTGCCCGCACCGAGCACTATCCTAGCGCCCCTCGAAGCAATCAAAGCCACGCCTCCGGCGGCTGCAAAGCCTCCCCGGACTTCGTCCTCGGTCGCCGGCGTACCACCAGTACGCCGGCTCCCTGCGTCCTCGTCCGGAGGGCCTTTCGCGCGCCAGACGCGGGGCCCGATCACTTGAAGGGGCACTTCGCGCTTCCATGTTCGTCACGTTCGAAGGGGTCGATGGCTCGGGCAAGAGCACGCAGGCCCGGCTCCTTGCCGACCGCCTTCGCGCCGAGGGGCGCGAGGTCGTGGACACGCGGGAGCCGGGTGGAACGGAGATCGGCGAGCGGATCCGCGAGCTGCTCCTGCACAGCGAGCGCGTCGCGCCGTGGGCAGAGGCGACCCTCTTCAGCGCCGCCCGCGCGCAGCTCGTAGACGAGGTGATCCGGCCCGCGCTCGCCCGGGGAGCCGACGTCGTCTGCGACCGTTACCTCGATTCCTCGCTGGCCTACCAGGGGCTCGCCCGCGGGCTGGGCGTCGAGCGCGTGCTGGACGTCAACATCACTGTCACGGGAAGCTTGCTCCCCGACCGCACGTTCCTGCTGCTCGTCCCCGCGGACGTCGCCGCCCGGCGGCGCAGCCGCTCACCGGACCGCATCGAGAGCGAGGGCGATGCGTTCGCCGCCGAGGTCGACCGCGCGTACCGCGAGATCGCGGAGCTCTTCCCGAAGCGAGTAGTCGTGCTGGACGGGACCGAGCCGCCTGAAAAGATCGCCGAGGAGATCCATGGACGCGTTCGAGACCTTCCCTGAGCAGGACGAGGCGAAGAGCCTCCTGAGGGCCGCGCTCGCCGAGGGCCCGGCCCACGCCTATCTCTTCCATGGGCCACGCGGAGTCGGGAAGCGCCGCGCCGCGCTGGCCTTTGCAGGTGCGCTTCTCGGCGAACCCGACCGCGTGGCCCGACGCGCGCACCCGGATCTCTACATCCTCGAGCCGCTCGGCGACCAAATCCGGATCGACCCGGTGCGCGACCTCCGCCGCGATCTGCACATGCGCCCGTTCGAGGCGGCCAGGCGCGTCTACCTCGTCTTCGGCGCGGACGTCATGAACGAGGACGCGGCCGACGCGCTCCTCAAGGACCTTGAAGAGCCGCCCGACTACGCGGTGATCGTCCTCGTCGCCGACGACCTCGGGCCGCTCGCGCCGACGATTCGCTCCCGCTGCCAGCACGTCCCGTTCAGGCGGCTATCGCAACGGGCGGTAAAGGCGTACCTCTCCTCGCGCGGGGTGACCGGCGAGAAGCTCGACGCGCTTGCGCGCCTCGCGGGCGGAAGGCTCGACCGAGCGGACCGACTCCTCAACGAGGAGGCCGGGGAGCGGCGCGCCGCGCTGATCGCCCTCGCCCGCTCCGTCTACCGCGACCCCGCGTTCGATCCGGCGGCGGCCTCCGGCAAAGTCGGCGAGCTCGCGCAGGCGCGCGCCGCCGAGGCGCGTGCCGAGGCGGAGGCGGCCGCGACGGGGGAGGAATCCGCCCGCGAGCTGGAGCAGCGCGTACGCCGGGCCGGGCGGGGCGCCGAGCGCGAGGAGATCCTCGACGCGCTGGACACCCTCTCCAGCTGGTACCGGGATCTCGTCGTCGCCGCTGCGGGGGCGGAGGACGCGCTCGTCAACTCGGATCGGCTGGCGGAGCTGGCCGAGGACGGCGTCTCCGAGCGCTCCCTCGCCGCCGAGCGCGCTGCGGAGGCGGTCCGCGAGACGTGGCGCTCCTTCGAGTTCCAGGTGCAGCCCGGCCTCGCGCTCGAGGGCCTCTTCGTCACGCTCCGGCGCGAGCTGTCCTCGCCGGGCGTCTCGACGCGCTAGCGTTTCCTGCATGGCAACGGCAGTCGGCGTCGTCTTCTCCCCCGGCGGCAAGGTCTACTCCTTCGACCCGGCGGGCCTCGAGCTCGCGTGGAACTCGAAGGTCATCTGCCACACGTCGCGGGGACAGGAGCTCGGGCGCGTCGTCAAGCCGAATCACGAGCTCGAGGCGGAGCCCGCGCCGCCCCTGAAGCGCGTCGTTCGTCGCGCGACGAGCGCGGACGAAGAGGTCGCCGCCGAGAACAGGGTCGAAGCGCGCCGCGCGATGAAGGTGCTGCGGGAGCTTCTCCGCTCCCGCGAGCTCGACCTGAAGCCGGTGTCGGCCGAGCTCGTCTTCGACGGCTCGCGCGTCGTCTTTTCGTACCAGTCTGAGGCGCGGCTCGACCTCGGAGAGCTCCAGGACGCCTTGCGCAGCCGCCTCGAGCGGCGCGTCGAGCTGCGGTCGGTCGGTCCGCGGGAGTGCGCCCGCCTCTGCGGCGACCACGGGCTCTGCGGAGACCAGCACTGTTGTCGCAGGTTCCCGTCCCACGAGCAGCCGATCACGCTGCGGATGGCGAAGGACCAGGAGCTGCCCATGAGCTCCGGCCGGATCACGGGGCTCTGCGGGCGGCTTCGCTGTTGCCTCGCCTTCGAGCACCCGATGTACAAGAGCTTCCGCGATCGCGCGCCCAGGATGGGCCGGCCCGTCGCCACCCCGCGGGGAGGCGGCGTCGTGACCGCCTACCACGTACTCGAAGACACCTGCACCGTCGAGGTCGAGGACGGCGAGAGCTTCGACGTCTCGATCGACGACTGCAGGGAAGTGGCCTGAGGTCGAGATGGGGCGGGGCCTCGTCGCGGGGTGCGCCGTGTGGATGCGAGGCGAGGACGCAGGGAGCATGCGTATCGAGTAGATACGTGTGCGACCGAGGACGCGGCCTCACGGCGCAGGTTGTGCTCCTGCGGCTCAGGTCTTGCGCCATTTCGGCCTCTGACCCTTCCGGGGGACGACCCGCCCTGGGCCGTCTTCCAGACTTGGAAGGTGGGCGCCGCGCCTCAGCTTGCCGAGGATCTTTTCAACGAGCACTACCGCCGGCTGTACTCCTACTGCCTTCGCCAGCTCGGCTCCCCCGAGGAGGCCGAGGACGCCGTCCAGGCGACGTATCTGAACGCCTGCCGCAGCCTCATGGCGGGGTTCGAGCCGGATGTCGCGCAGGCCTGGCTCTTCAAGGTCGCCCAGAACGTCTGTCTCACCAGGCAGCGCTCGACCTGGCGGCGCGCCCGGCTCGAGCGTCCGCAGGACCTCCAGGAGATGCAGGACTTCCTCGCGGCTCCCGAGCCGCCCGCGGACGAGCTCTTCGGCCTGGAAGAGGCCCTCGCCGGGCTCCCGGACCAGCAGCGACGGGCCATCCTCCTGCGCGAGTGGCAGGGACTCTCCTACCGGGAGGTGGCCGCAAAGCTGGGGCTGACCCAGGCCGCGGTCGAAACGCTTATCTTCCGCGCCCGCCGCTCGCTTGCGACCGCGCTCGAGCAGCCGGTCAAGCGCCGGCGGCGCGTCGTCCACGGCTTCGACGTGAGCGCGCTCGCCGCCTCCCTCAAGGCCACCATCGCGGGAAACATGGCCGCGAGCGTGACGACCGCGGTGGCGGTCGCCGCCTCCGTGACGACTCTCGCCGCGTCGCCGGCGACGCGGGCGCTCGACTTCCCCACGCACGCTCCGCCCGTCGCCAAGACGGCCGTGCAGAAGAGGCCGTCTCCGCGCATCGCCCTCTCCGATCGCTCGGGTGCGCCGGTCGTGGGGCTCTCGGCTACGGGGCCCGCTCCGAAGGCCGACCCCAAGGGCTGGGCGGGCACGCACCTGCGCGCCGTCGGCAAAGGCAAGGAGAAGGGGAAGGGCGCCGACAACGCCAGGCGGGGGCACCCGTCGGCCCCGCCGCAGGCACAGGGATCCCCGCAGCCGAACGGCGGCGGCAACGGCCAGGGCCACGGCTACGGCAAGGGCGGCAAGAAGGCCGCCTAGCCTGGACTCATCGCTTTACTTCCTCTAATTTCTCCACTTCAAAATAGAAAGCGACCAAGTAACACAGTGTTACTTGGCTCTTGAAGGGCGAGAGCGATGGCGGTTCGGGATGAAGTCCTCGAGGCCAACTGGCGCGCTTTGCGGGGTCGTCTAGCAGCTAGTAACACTGTGTTACTAGCGCTTAGCGAACCGCCTCGTAGCGCTCGGCGACGGCGCCCCAGTTGACGACGTTCCACCAGGCCTCGAGGTAGTCGGGCCGCCGGTTCTGGTAGCGCAGGTAGTACGCGTGCTCCCAGACGTCGATGCCGAGGATCGGCGTGTCGCTCGTCATGAGCGGGTTGTCCTGGTTCGGGGTCGAGACGACCGCGAGGCCGGTGCCGTCGTGGATGAGCCACGTCCAACCCGACCCGAAGCGCTTCACGCCCGCGTCGTTGACGGCCTTCTTCAGCTCGTCCGTGGAGCCGAAGGTGTCCGCGATCGCCTCGGCGAGGGCGCCGCTTGGCTCGCCGCCTCCGTCCGGAGACATGATCTCCCAGAACATGGAGTGGTTCGCGTGCCCACCGCCGTTGTTGCGGACAGTGGCGCGCTTCTCCTCGGGGATGAGGTCGAGCTCGGCGAAGATGTCCTCCAGGGAGCGGTTCTCCCACTCGGTCCCTTCGAGCGCCGCGTTCAGGTTGTTCACGTAGGTCGCGTGGTGCTTCGTGTGGTGGATCTCCATCGTCTGCGCGTCGATCGCCGCCTCGAGGGCGTCGTAGGCGTAAGGAAGGTCGGGCAGCTCGAAGGGCATGGGTGCCTCCTGGTCTGGGTGCCGCAAGTCTTACAGTCCGCCCGCGCCCGCGGCGGTCACGGATGGTGGCCGAGCGGGCCGAATGTGAGCGCGACGACGAGTTCTCCGGTCGCGATCGCCGCGAAGGCGGGCCACGCGGTGAGCTCCCACGCCGCGACGGCGCGCTTGGCCAGGAGCCTCCAGGCGAGGAGTCCGGCGACCGCGGCACCGCAGGCCGCGTAGAGGTAGACGGCCCAGGGCTGGTCGCTGTCCGTTCCGGCCGCGATGCCGTGCCCGAGCGCCAGGATCCAGACGGCGAAGTTGAAGTAGTGCGCGCGGCGCCAGAACCTGAACGACAGGCGCTTGCGGAAGCGGTTCGTCACGGCGAGGGCAGCCAGGAGCTCCGCCGAGACGACGCCCGCGGCGACCGCCGTCGTCCGGCTCGGCGCGGTTCCGGGCACGAGCAGCTGCGTGAGGGAGTACGGGACGTACGAGTCCAGGAGGATGGCGAGGGCGTGGATCCCGATGAACGTGCCGGTGAGGAGCCCGAGGTAGCGGTGCACCTCCTCGACGGCGAACGCGGGCCAACGCTGGGAGCGCGCGCGTCCGGCGAGGGCGATCCCCAGGCAGACCGAGAGCGTGAGGAGGACGAGCGCCGTCATTCCGGCGGCCCGGTCCGCGTACCACGCGACCCCGGTCAAGCGAGCGCGCTCCGCCAGGTGTCGTTCGTGACGGTCCTGTCCGGCCCGACGAAGCGGCCGGGCAGGTCGCGTTCGTCGAGCCAGTCAGGGCCGTCGGAGGAGTGGAGGAATGCGGCTTTCGCCGCAACGTCCGCGGCGACGCACGAGCCCGCCGCCACGCTGACCTCGAGCCAGCGGGAGGTGGACGGCCGGCCGCTGCGCGGATCGATGAGGTGATGCTGCGGCCGGCCGCCTCGCATCCAGCGGCGCGACGTGCGTCCACTGGTTGCAAGGCCGCCGGCCAGGAGCTCGAGGCTGTCGCCGTCGGGGAGGCCGACGGCGGCCGGGCCACGCGTGGCGATGTCCCCGCCTGCGGCGACGAAGCCCTCGCCAGGAAGGAGAGCGAGGGCCTCGTCGACCGCCAGCGACTTGACGACGCCGTTCAGGTCGAGCTTCGTGCCGGGAGGGCGGAAGACGAGGCGGCCGGCGACGCGCACGGTTCGCCAGGAGCCGGGCTCGGCGGGCCCGGGAGGGCCCTCGTCGGCGTCGAGGAGGGCAAAGTCGCGGTCGTAGCCGGCCGCCTCGATTGCTCCGCCGAGGGTGGGGTCCACGAGCCCGTCGGTCGCCGAGGCGGCGGCGAGCGCTGTCTCCAGGGCCTGGGAGAAGAGCGGCGAGACAGGGACGAGCCACGACTCGGCCGAGTTGACGGCAGTCAGCTCGCTTCCGGGCCGGAAGCGGCTGAAGACGGAGTCCCGGTGGGCGAAGTGCGAGGCGATCGCGGCGAAGGACTCGCCGTCGGCGCCGGCGATCACCACGTCCATGCCCATGGCGCGGAAGGTCCGGGTGGCGGTGGGGCTATGAAGTGTGGGTCGTGACACTGGGCGCTGCGTTCTGCGTCTGCGACGGGGCGATCGAGCCCGACCCGAAGCCGAAGCCGAAGTTCGATCCGTCGTCGCTCTCCCCGGTGGCGGGGACGAGCACGGTCTTTGCGGGCTGTGGTGCGGCCGTGGTGTTGCCCGGATGGCTCGCGCGCGCGAGGACGAAGACGGTGAGGAACCCCCCGACCGCGATGACGGCGGTCGCCCGCTTCACGGTCGCCGCGCGGCTCCGGGCCTCTGCGATGCGTGGGCTTGCGCTCGCCATCAGGCTGCGGCTCCGTCAAAGGGCGGCTGCCCGCCGAAGGAGGGCCGACCGTCGAAGGAGGGCCGGCCGTCGAAGCTGTGGCGGAAGCCGAACCCGGGAGCCGGCCTCAAATTTCCGATAGGGGGCGTGCCGTTGACCATCGCGCGGATCCCCTGCTCGAGGCGGGAGAGCATCTCGGTCTCCTGTGCTTTGGTGATGTGGCCCTCCGAGACCTCGTCGTCGAGGTGCGTCTTCACGTCGGCGACGAGCGCCTGTACGAGCCCGTCCACGGACTTGCCCTGGGCCTTGGCGACATCTGCGAGGGACTTTCCGCTCTCGAGCTGTGTGTGCAGCTCGTCCTCGCTGAGCCCGAGGTAGCTCGCGGCGGCGTCGAGGCCGCCGAGCATCTCGTGGTGCTCGAGCATCCCCGGGCCGGGGCCCATGCCGAAGAGCGGGAAGTCTCCCGACTCGATGCGCTGCTTCATCTCGTCGCCCTGGGCCTTCGTGATCCGGCCCGCGGCGACGGCTGCGTCGATCCGCTTCTCCAGTGCGCTCTTGAGCGCGGCCGAGAGCTCGCTGGGCGTGACGCCGAGCTGGTTGGCCGCGTCGTTCAGGACGGCCTGGCTTTCCTGCTTCGGCGTGAGCTGCGTCGCGGCGATCGCGGCGCCCCCGCCTGCAACTGCGAGAAGAGCCACGGCTCCGGCTGCCATCTTGCGCTTCACGTTCTTCTCCATCCGGCTGCTCCTTCGATCGCCAACCGTGCGTACCGATCGAAGCAGCGAGGGGTGAAAGCGCTCTAAGAGACCTCTAAGAAGTGTCTAAGAAAGATTGTGGCCGTCGAGACGAAGGCTGATGCGGGTTCCCCCGCCCTCGGCCGCCTCTGCGACGACCTGGCCGCCGTGCGACTCCGCCACCTGTCGGACGATGGCGAGGCCGAGCCCGGAGCCCGGCAGCCCGCGCGCCGAGCTCGGCGCGGTAGAAGCGGTCGAAGACGTACGGGAGGTCGGCCTCGTCGATCCCGGGGCCGTGGTCGCGGACCACGACCTCCCCGTCTTTGACCGTGATCTCGACCTCGCCGTCGGCGGGGCTCCACTTGGCGGCGTTGTCGAGGAGGTTTCCGATCGCCCGCTCGATGCTCGCCGGAACGCCGTGGACGAGTGTCTCCTCGAGGTCGGCGTTGTAGACGACGCCTGGGCGGTTGCGCCGCGTGCGCTCGATCGCATCTGCGGCGAGGAGGTCGAGCCGGACATCCTCGGCCTGCCCGGGCTCGAGCTCGCCGCGGGCCAGCTCGAGAGCTCACCGACGAGCGTGGTCATCTCGTCGAGCTGCTCGACGACGTCCTTGAGCAGCCGCTCGCGCTCGTCGGGCGGCAGCTCGCGCCCGCCGGCGAGGACCTCGACGTTGGTGCGCAGGCTCGTCAGCGGGGTGCGGAGCTCGTGCGAGGCGTCGCCGACGAGCTGCTGCTGCGCACGGGTGGACTCCTCGAGCGCTGCGAGCATCGTGTTGAAGCTCGCGGCGAGGCGGCTGAGCTCGTCGGTGCCGCTCGCTTCGATGCGCTCGGAGAGGTCGCCGGTCTTCCTCACGTTCTCCGTTGCCCGGGTGAGGCGCCGCACCGGCCTGAGGGCGGTGCGCGCGACGGCGAGCCCGAGGGCGGCGGCGAGCGCGATCCCCGTCGCTGCGATGATGAAGAGGTAGGTGCGGATCCGGCCGAGGGAGTGGTCGACCTCGGTCAGCGGCCGTGCGATCTGGATCGCGTAGCCCTGCGCGTACGGCTCGGTGATCACGCGCACGTGGATCCCGGAGACACGGCTGTCGGAGAGAAAGCCCCCGCGCTGGCCGCTGGCGACACCGAGGACCGAGCCGGTGACGGGGAGCTCGACGCTCTCGTTCGGCGGGCGGATCGTCCTCCCGTCCGAGCTCACGACCTGGAAGTAGCCGGGGGCGCCGCCGAGCTCGGGGCCCGGCTCGAGGTAGGCGCGGTCACCGGCCGCGAAGGCGCGGATCGGCGCGTGCTGCACCTCGGCCGCGCGCTCGCGGAGGGCGTTGTCGACGGTCCCGCGGAGCTGGTTTCGGACGACGAGGTAGACCGTCGCCGAGGCGAGGAGAACCGCCAGCGCGACGGCCGTCGCCGCGGCAATCGCGAGCCGGGCCCGGAAGCTCACTGCTCTCGCAGGGCGTAACCGACGCCGCGAACCGTCTGGATGAGCCGCGGCCTGCCGCCCGCCTCCGTCTTGCGACGCAGGTACCCGATGTAGACGTCGAGCGAGTTCGACCCGAAGCCGAAGTCGTATCCCCAAACGCGCTCGAAGATCACCGACCGCGTCAGCACCTGGCGCGGATTGCGCATGAAGAGCTCGAGGAGGGAGAACTCCGTCCTCGTCAGATCGATGAACTCGCCGCCGCGGCGCACCTCGCGCGTTCCCGGGTCCAGCTCGAGGTCGGCGAAGACGAGCTTTTCGGACCCGTCTTCGTGCGCCCGCCGCAGGAGCGCGCGCACACGCGCGAGCAGCTCCTCGAGCGCGAAGGGCTTCGTCACGTAGTCGTCCGCGCCTGCGTCGAGGCCAGCGACCCGGTTCTCGACCTCGACGCGCGCGGTGAGCATGAGCACCGGCAGGTGGCTCCCGGAATTCCGCAGCCGCCGGCACACCTCGAGGCCGTCGATCCCGGGCATGAGGACGTCGAGGATCATCGCGTCGGGATCGTCCCCGCCCTCGAGCGCGGCGAGCGCCTCGTTCCCGTCCACGGCGAGCTCGATCTCGTAGCCCTCGAGCTCGAGTGCGCGCCGCAGGGACTCGCGCACGGCCCTCTCGTCGTCTACGACCAGGATCTTCACGGCTCCATTGTGCGCTTCGAGTCTGAACGAAGGCTAAGAAGGCCAACTCTTAGCGAGTTCTTAGGTCCGTCTCAGGTTGGTCTTAGGGACGGTTGATCGCATGCAGGTAGACGAATACCGAAAGGACTCAGATGAAGCGTCTCTCTTCCCGCAGCCTCAAGATCGCCGGGGCCTTCCTTGCAGCAGTGCTGCTCGGGGCCGGCGGCGGCGTGGCTGCCTACTCGGTCGCCGGTGGATCCGGCACGAAGACCGTCGTCCGCCAGGTAACGGTCACAGACTCGCAACCCGCCGCAAACGACTCCGCACTCAGCGTCAGCGCCATCTATGACCGCGTCCACCAGGGCGTGGTCACGATCAAGGTGGACACGCCGCAAGGGCAGGCTCTGGGTTCGGGCTTCGTGATCGACAGCGCCGGCCATATCGTCACGAACGACCATGTCGTCGCGGACGCGACATCGATCTCCGTCGAGTTTGCAGACGGTGCGACGTACAACGCGCAACTCGTCGGCGCCGATCCGTCCACGGACGTCGCGGTCGTCAAGGTCGACGCGCCCAGCTCGGAGCTGACGCCGCTTCAGCTCGGCGATTCGAGCGCGGTTCAGGTCGGTGACGGCGTCGTTGCGATCGGGAGCCCGCTCGGGCTCGACGAGACCGTCACGAGCGGCATCGTGAGCGCCCTCCACCGCACGATCACCTCGCCGAACAACTTCGCCATCAACGACGCCATCCAGACGGATGCCGCCATCAATCACGGCAACTCGGGCGGCCCGCTCCTGAACTCCTCGGGCCAGGTCATCGGCATCAACTCGCAGATCGACAGCGACTCCGGCGGGAACGACGGCATCGGCTTCGCCGTCCCCTCGAACACCGTCAAGTCGGTTGCCTCCCAGCTCATCGCCACGGGGAAGGTCGAGCATGCCTACCTCGGGGTCGCGGTCGCCACGATCGACGACTCCACTGCCTCCCAGCTCGGCCTTCCCGCCGGCGTGGAGGTCACGCAGGTCCAGAGCGGCACCCCCGCCGCCGACGCGGGCCTCCAGGCAGCCACCTCGGCCAAGATCGTGGACGGCCAGCAGGTGCCGGTCGGCGGCGACGTCATCACCGCCGTCGACGGCCAGAAGATCTCCTCCTCCGAGGAGCTCCAGAGCGTGATCGGCGCCAAGAAGCCCGGCGACACGGTCACGATCACCTACACCCGCGGCGGCTCCGAGCACACCGTCTCCCTGACGCTCGGAACGCGTCCTTCCTAGCCGGAAGCCGCCGCTACACTAGGGGCGCCCCCACGGGGGCGCCCCGCCGACGTAGCTCAGCTGGTAGAGCACTTCACTCGTAATGAAGGGGTCCCCGGTTCGAGTCCGGGCGTCGGCTTCGAGCGTTCCATGCGGCATCGCTGTTCGGGATCACGTTGCGGAAGACGGTTGTGTCATGCGTTTCCCGGCCGGCCCCTGGACTTTCGACTAGGCCCTTCTAGCCGCGTTCGGAGCGGCCCTCAGTTTGGACACTCCTGAGGAGGGTGTCGAGGCGGCCAGCCGGCCAGGCGCGGACCCACTGCCGACATCCTCGAACGCCTCGTCGACCAGGGGAAGGACGACGTTCAGGACCTCCTCCTTGTCTTCGGGGGGAAGGATGTCGAACCTCGACAACGGCCCCCACTGGAGCATCCTCAGCTCGAAGCGCTCCCGCCGTTCGGGTGGGAGCTGGCGCGAGAGCCTCGTCGAGCACCTCGCGGGCCCGTTCGGCTGTAGTGGTCTTCCTGCGGGACTCTCCCGTACAGGAAGGTGAATGGCGGCGCGGTCCAGATGATCAAAGGCGCCGACGACACCTGCGGCGGGCTTCCTCGCCCGCAGGGTGCGCCGCAGCGGGTCGGCGAGCCGTCGTAGGGCCGCGTGGGAGCGCACATAGGAGAACACCGTGCGCTCGCCGACGCTCCGGCTGACCCGGGCGAAGCCGCCGTCGTCGAGAACGGGCGGGGCGAGGCACACTGCGCCGCAGCAGTCCGGATCCGAGACGAGGCTCAGGGCGACCCGGCTGCCGTAGCACGTGCCAACCGCGACGAAGCGGCGGACACCGAGCGCCTCCGTCACTGCGCCGAGCACGGCGCGGGCCTGCTGCGACGCAGCGCCGACGTCGGACAGGACCCAGTTCGGAACGAGCCCGGGACTGTCGCCCACGCCGGCGTAGTCGAGCCGGACGTGCGCAAGCCCGCCCTCGACGAGACGCTGGGACAGATGGGCGCACATCGTCGAGCCGATCAGGTTGTGGCGTCCCGTGCCGGAGAGCGAGATCACGACTCCGCGAGGATTGCCCTCGGGGACGGACAAGACCGCCGCGACGTGATCGTCGCCGGCTTCGACAAAGAGTGGGAAACTGCTTCACGCTGCATCCTCGGTCGACTCGGCCTCGAGCGATCTGCCTGCCCAGTCGGTCGTCACTCGAGCGAGCCGCTGGTCGAGCTCGAGCCGCGTGTCGATCCGCATGGGCCCGGCGTTGCGGAAGGGGTACTCGCCGAACGGGGCCGGCAGGGGGTCTTCCAGCATCTCGAAAGTGACGTCTCCGCCGAGTGCTTCGAGGTGGGCGCGCAGCTTGTCGAGCCCGGTCGGCACGGAGCCAGAGGGCGAGATCCCGATGACCAGCGATCGGCCGCTAAACGCGCGCATGTCTCGAGCAAGATCGACGGCGGCGATCCGGTCGTACTCGGTCGACGTGAGCCGAAGGCCCCGGACCCAGGTTTCTCCGGCGGCGGCGAGCTCCTCGAGCGGGCGCTGGCCCGACTCGGGTGCCTCCGACTCGCGCGGCGTTGCCGTTCACGGGGCCGTCCGCTCGACGCGATCAGCTCTGCGATCGCCTGTCGTCGGATCGTCTCGCGGATGTATCGCTTGCCAAGGCTCACCGGCTCGATGAGAGCAAGCTCCGACGATCCGAGCCGATCGGCAACCATCGCGGCAACCATCCCGCCGGAAAGCGCCCCGACCAGTCCGACGGAGCGCACGCCGCTCGCCTCTTTGAGCGCCGACACGGCTTCCTCGGCTTCCACGAGCCGGGTCGAGAGATCGATCTCGCAGATGGGCCCGTTCACCGGGTGGAGATCGGGGCGAATGCGGAGGGTCGGGAATCCTGACGCGGCAAGCTGCCCGGCGAGCAGCGTCTCGAGCCGCGGAGGTTGCCGTGGTCCGGGCCGGGCGAGATCACCCACCCGAGGGGCACGGCGTCGGCAAGCGGCGCGGAGAGCAGCGCAAGAGCGCCGCCGGGCCCCAGCCGGTGCTCGAGGAACTCCTCGGAGATCCCGGCGACGGGGTCCTCGTAGCGGCGCTGTCGTCGCAAGCGCTCGAGGTCGATCGGCATCGTCTCCTCGCGTGCTGGCCCTAGCCGACCCCTCGCGAGTACGGACCGACGTAAGAGGAGCGCTCGGTATTATCTTCCACTCCACCCGAAGCTATAAAGCACGGCGAGGACGTCAAGCGACGAAGGTGGGCGGCGGCCGGGGATCGCTCGCACTCAATCTCACGATGGATTTCGAGCTCAGCGAGGAACAGCGGTCGCTGCGGCAGTCGATCGTCGAGTTCGCGCGGCGCGAGCTCAACGAGGACGTCGTGCAGCGAGACAAGACGGCGGCCTTCTCACGCGAGGCCTGGGAGAAGTGCGCCGATCTCGGCCTGCTCGGGCTCCCGGTCCCGAAGGAGTACGGAGGGGTCGGGCGCGGACGTCCTGACGACGGTCGATCGCGCTCGAGGCGCTCGGCTACGGGTGCACGCGACAACGGCCTCGTCTTCTCGCTGAACGCGCAGATGTGGGCCTGCGAGACGCCGATCATCCACTTCGGGACGGAGGAGCAGAAGCAGCGGTATCTGCCGGGCTTGAGCGACGGTCGCTCCTCGCGGCCCACGGCATGAGCGAGCCGGGCTCGGGCTCCGACGCGTTCGGCGCTCTCGACCGATCGCCGAGCGGCGCGACGGAGAGCTACGTCCTCAACGGCACGAAGACGTTCGTCACGAATGCCCCCGAGGCCGACCTCTACGTCGTGTTCGCGACGATCGATCGCTCGCTCGGCTTCGCCGGCATCATCGGCTTCCTGGTCGAGACGGGGACTCGGGGCCTCACGGTCGGGCAGCCGCTCTCGAAGATGGGGCTGCGAACGTCGCCGATGAGCGAGGTCGATTCTCGAGGGCTGCGAGGTCGGCGGAGGACGCCGTCCTCGGCGAGCCCGGGCGGCGGCATGGCCGTCTTCAACTCGTCGATGGTCTGGGAGCGGAGCTGCATCCTGGCGAGCGCGGTGGGCGCCATGGAGCGGCAGCTCGAGCGGTCGATCGAGTACGCCAGGAGCGGAAGCAGTTCGGCAAGTCGATCGGGAAGCTTCCAGGCGGTGGCCAATCCGGCTCGTGGACATGAAGATCCGGCTCGAGACGGCCCGGCTCCTGCTCTACCGGCTCGCCTGGCTGCTCGACTCGGGCCGGCCCGCGACGCTCGACTCGGCGCTCGTGAAGCTCTACCTGAGCGAGAGCTACCTGCGGTCGAGCCTCGACGCACTGCAGGTGCACGGAGGCTACGGCTACATGACCGAGTACGAGCTCGAGCGCGAGGTCCGCGACGCGATCGGCAGCCGCCTCTACTCGGGTACGTCGGAGATCCAGTACGGAACATCGCTGCGCGGAGCCTCGGGCTGTGAGCACGATCCGCTGGTTCACGACCTGCTCCGCGCCTCCGCGGAGCGCTTCCCGTCGCGGACGGCGGTCGTCGACGGCGAGCGATCGGTGACATACGCGGAGCTCGACGCGACCGCGAACCGCCTCGCACACCTGCTCGCGGCACGGCGTCCGGCACGGGCGACCGGGTCGGCCTCTACCTCGACAAGTCGCTCGAGGCGCTGGTCGGGATCTACGGGATCCTGAAGGCGGGCGCGACCTACGTCCCGCTCGACCCGGAGCGCCGCCGCCTCGCCTCGGCTACGATCGCGAGGGACGCCGGCATCTGCGCTGCCTGGTCACGAGCAAGGCGAAGGCGGGCCTGTGGGCGTCGCTCGATCGCCGAAGGCGCTCCGATCGAGACCCTGGTCGTCCTCGACGCCGACGCCGGAGAGGTCACGCCTCCCGACGGGGTCGATGTCGTCACGGCGACGGCACTCGAGCAGCACCCCTCGACGGCCCGCCTGACGTGCCGCGCGTCGAACTCGGACCTCGCATACATCCTCTACACGTCGGGGTCCACCGGCGTCCCGAAGGGCGTCATGCTCTCCCATCTGAACGCGATGGCCTTCGTGGACTGGGCGACCGAGGAGTTCGGCGTCACGGAGCCGAGGACCGCCTCTCGAGCCACGCGCCTCTTCACTTCGATCTCTCGGTCTTCGACCTGTTCGCCGCCGCGAAGGCCGGCGCGGCGGTCGTGCTCGTCCCGCAGCAGCTGGCGCTCTTCCCGGTCGAGCTCGCCACGTTCATTCGCGACACAGGGATCACGATCTGGTACTCGGTGCCGTCGATCCTCACGCATGCTCGTGCTGCGCGGCCGCCTGCACGAGGCAGAGCTGCCCGCACCTCCGCACGGTCCTCTTCGCCGGCGAGGTGTTCCCGACGAAGTACCTGCACCAGCTGATGCAGCTTCTCCCTCGTGCACGGTTCGCGAATCTCTTCGGGCCGACCGAGACGAACGTGTGCACCTGGTACGAGGTGCCTCGGTGGGCCGGCGAGCCGACAGACTCGATCCCGATCGGGAGAGCGATCGACCGGAGTCGAGACGTTCGCGGTGGGGGAGGACGGCTCCGTCCTGCCGCAGGGAGAGGTCGGCGAGCTGTACGTTCGCGGGCCGACGGTCATGCAGGGCTACTGGGGCGATGAGGAGCGGACGCAGGCAGCGCTGCTCCGCGACTGGCAGGGCGAGAGCGGCGGCTTCCCCGTCTACCGCACCGGTGACCTCGCTTACCTCGACGACAACGGTGACTGGATTTTCCTCGGCCGCCGCGACTCCCAGATCAAGAGCCGCGGCTACCGGATCGAGCTGGGCGACATCGAGAGCCGCCCTGAGCCAGCACCCGCCGTGCTGGAGTGCGCGGTCGTGGCGGTTCCGGACGAGATCGTCACGAATCGCATCAAGGCCTTCGTCGTTGCGAGCGAAAGCGTCGAGGATGCGGAGTTGTCCCGCTTCTGCGGGGGACGGCTCCCGCGCTACATGACACCGGAGTTCTACGAGTTCCTCGACGAGTTGCCTCGGTCGTCGACGGGCAAGATCGACCGGCGCGCGCTCGCGGCGGGAACCCAGACGACGGCCGCCGCAGCGGATTCCGACGGCTGACCGCGAACGACCAACCCGACCACACAACGAGATCGAGAGGCGATCGGTGTCGACCGAAGAGCAGATCAAGGATCTGATGGCAAGCAACCTGCACTGGAGCGGCTCCTGGGCGGAGGTCGACGTGGACTACCCGCTGCTCGAGAAGCAGGTCGTCGACTCCCTGGACATGATCAGGCTGATCTCCCTGCTCGAGGACGAGTTCGACGTGGAGATCGACGACCGCGACGTCGTGCCCAGCAATTTCGTGTCGATCGGCCGGATCGCCGCGCTCGTCGAGTCGAAGCGCTCCTAACCAGCCGCTCCACGTCAAAGAGCAGCGCCGAGGTCAGATCAGAGTTTGCTGGAAGGCACGATGGGTCGCCGCTCCTCGGGGGGAAAGCGCGTGAACCTGGCCTAGCCGACGAGTGGCTTCAGGCCACGCGCGCCGACGAGGGCGCTGTAGGTGCCAGGCGGGAGGTCCAGCGGCTTCCCGTTCAAGCGAGCCGTGAGGTTCGCGGCGGCACCGAATGACGCCCACAAGTGCGTGCTGCGGAAGCGCTTCGCGTTCCCTGCGGGAGGATCCCGGAGTAGAGCACGTCCCCGCCGGCCGAGCCAGACCGAATCTCGACCCATGTGTCGGCGATCGCGCTCAGTGTCAGCCTGACGCCGGTTGCGATCCCCGTCGGTTCGGGCGCCGCCGTCGTCGGCCCGTCGACGCCTCGGGCGGGTCGTGGTCTCGGGCGCGGTCAGCGCCGCCGAGCGGCCGCCTCCGTGGTCGCCGCGCCAGTCGTCGTTTCCCCGGCCGCGGCCGACGCGTCTCGCGTGTCGAAGCGGTCGGTCGCGGTCTCGAGGACGATCAGCGCGACGAGCGCGGCGATCGCCAAGGCGCCGATCACAAAGATGATCCGCTCGCCCGTCGTCTCGGGCATTACCTCAGGGTAACGCCGGTTCCGGCGGTGCTCGATGCCTGAGGCGCGTCGGCGCCGAGTCGCCGCGGTGCAAGCATTTCTGTCAGCGGGCGAGGCTTCGGTGAGGAGCTCGCACATCGTGGGCGCGGCCACAAGGACTATCCGAACCCGGAACGAAGGGGAGACGGGTAAGGGGTCAGGGCCGCTGCGATCTCGCAGCCATCCATCCCGCTTCCGTAATGCCTGAACTCACCGCGCTGACGACCGCGATGACCGAGACAGACGCCTGACACTGCACGACTACCTACGGGTCGTTCGGCGCCGGAAGTGGGTGGTCTGCAGGCGCGCTGCTCCTGCCGCTCGCTCGCCGTCGCCTTCTCGCTGCACCAGCAGAAGCGGTACGAAGCCTCGGCGGACGTGCTTCTGAACTCCGAGACCCTCTGCGACGACCGTGTCCGGCCATCCCTAGAGCGGGCTCTCGGAGGATCCCGTGCGGATCACCCAGACGCAGGCGCGAGGTCGCGCGCGGGCCTGAGGTTGTCCGGGACGCGCTCCGTGCGGTGAGCGGACGCGCACCTGACCGTCGGCGAGTTCCTCGCCAACTCGAGCGTCTCGAGCTCGCCGACCTCGGACATCCTCACGTTCGCGGTCACAAGCCCCGACCCGGCGCTCGCAAAGGAGCTCGCGAACGCCTATGCGCGGGCGTACAGCGGTCACCGCCAGCAGCTCTACACGGCCTCGATCGAGCGCGCGCTCGCGGATGTCCATCAGCGGCTCCGGCGGCTCGACCGCTCGGGGGCGACGCTCCAGCGCACGGGCTCCGCGATCGGCGCGCTCAACAGGTACGGGTCGCTCTATACGAGCCTCATCGACCGCCAGCAGACGCTCGAGTCCATGCAGGCGCTTCAGCCCTCCGCCGCATCGGTTCTGAGGCAAGCTGACGGGGCGGTCCTGACCCAGCCGAAGACGCTCCGGAACGTGGCGCTCGCCGTCGTCGTCGGGCTCGTGCTCGGCCTCGCGGTTGTGTTCCTGCGCGAAGCGCTCGAGACGCGCGTCCGCACGGCCGAGGAGATCTCCGCCCGCCTGGGTGGCCTGCCACTCCTCGGCCGCGTGCCCAGCCCGCCGAAGCGCCTTCGACGGGCCGGCAGGCTCGTAATGATCGAGGAGCCGGCGAGCCCCGGGCCGAAGCGTTCCGGATCGTGCGCGCGAACCTCGACTTCGTGACGCTCGACCGGGATGTCCGCACGATCATGGTCACGAGCGCGCTCCAGCAGGAGGGCAAGTCGACGACTATCGCGAACGTCGCGATCGCGTTAGCGCGTGCCGGCAAGCGTGTCGTGCTCGTCGACCTGGATCTGCGCCGCCCGGTGCTCGGGCGCGTCTTCGGCGTGAATGGGCCGGGGCTGACCCAGGTTGCGCTCGGTTTGGTCCCCGCTCGAGGAGGCGTTGACGCCGATCGTGCTCACCGACCCGCCCGCACGTGGGCGCCGTTTCGCCCGGCGTCGCGGTGGCGACCGGAACGGCGCGGTGATGCGCGAGTCGTTGGGTCAGCTCGAGGTGCTGCCGTCGGGCCCGATCCCGCCCGACCCAGGCGAGTTCGTTTCTTCGCCGGCCCTCGGAAAGATCCTGCGGCGCCCTGCGCGGGCGCGCCGACGTCGTCCTCATCGACGCCCCGCGGGCGCTCCACATCGGCGACGTGATCACGCTGAGCTCGCGCGTGGACGGGATCGTCGTGGTCGCCCGTTCGAAGGCCTTGCGCCGGCAGACGCTCGCCGAGCTCAACCGGGTGCTCGCGCCGGCGAGGTCGCGTGTACTGGGCGTCGATCGTCACCGGCGAGGGCGAGGGCGAGAGTTACGCCGCCGCCGGCTTCGCCGTCCGACCGCTACCGCTGGGCACGTTCGAGTCAGTGGCGGCATCCAGCGGAGCGCAGTCGGCGTGAACGCCCTGTGCGTGCGCCTCCGTAGGTCGCGCGGCCGATGAACGTGACGGATCACAGTCCGCTGCTGGAGAGCCTGCGGCTCCGCGAGGAGCTCCAGACGACGTCGGACGACGCACGCTGCAGATCCTCGACCGCCGGCAACGCACTGCGGTCGTCAAGCGGCGCGGCTGGCTCGTGCGGCGGATGCTGCTCGCCGCCGATGTGGTCGGCCTCGTTGAGCGCGCTCCTGCTGGCCGAATTGCTGGCGCCGGCGAGGGACAGCGTCGACGCCTACTCACCGCAGCTGGAAGTTCTCGCCTTCCTCGCCACGATCCCGGCGTGGGTCGTCATCACGAAGCTCTACGGCCTCTACGACCGCGACGACGAGCGCGCCAATCACTCGACGGCCGACGAGTTCGGCGGCCGTCTTCCACATGGTCACGGTCTGCACGTGGCTCGTTACCGTGGTCACGTACGCGACCGGCATCGCGCATCCGTCCGCGTCGAAGCTCGCCGTCTTCTGGGCTGCCGCCATCGTGTTCGTCTGCGTCGCCCGAGCCGCGGCGAGGACGCTGGCGCGGCGGAGCGCGGCCTATATCCAGAACACCGTCATCGTCGGTGCGGGCGACGTCGGCCAGCTGGTCGCGAAGAAGTTCCTGCAACCACCCGGAATACGGGATCAACCTCGTCGGCTTCGTCGACGCCAAGCCGAAGGAGCGCCCGAAGGACCTGGAGAACGTGGCGCTGCTCGGCGACACAGGACGACTCGCCGCGATCGTGCGCTACCTCGACGTCGAGCGGGTGATCGTCGCCTTCTCGAACGACTCGCACGAGGAGACGCTCGAGCTCCTTCGCGTCGCTCGAAGGATCTCGATGTCCAGATCGACATCGTGCCGCGGCTCTTCGAGTTCGTCGGGCCCGGGGTCGAGATCCATACGGTCGAGGGCCTGCCGCTCATCGGGCTGCCGCCCCTGCGGCTCTCGCGGTCGTCGCGCCTGCTGAAGCGGACAACTGATCTCGCCCTCACGCTGCCTGCGCTCGTCGTTCTCGCGCCGGTCTTCGCATTGCTCGCGCTGCTGATCAAGCTCGACTCGCCCGGCCCCGTCTTCTTTCGGCAGGTGCGGATGGGCGCCGCCGGCCGCACGTTTCGGATCTTCAAGTTCCGTTCGATGTACGCGGACGCCGAGGAGCGCAAGCACGAGGTCGCGCACCTCAACCGGCACCTTGCTCCAGGCGGCGATCCGCGGATGTTCAAGATCGTCGGCGATCCGCGCGTGACGCGCGTCGGCAGGCGCCTGCGGCGCTTCTCGCTGGACGAGCTGCCGCAGCTCCTGAACGTCCTCGTCGGGACAGATGAGCCTCGTCGGCCCGCGTCCGCTCATCCTCGACGAGGACCAGCACGTCGAACGATGGGCGCGTCAGCGGCTGAATCTCAAGCCCGGCATGACCGGTCTCTGGCAGGTGCTCGGCCGGAGCGAGATCCCGTTCGCCGAGATGGTCCGTCTCGACTACCTCTACGTCACCCGCTGGTCGCTGATGGGTGATCTGAGGCTGATGGCGCTGACGATCCCGGCGCTCTTCCGTCGTTCCACGGCCCACTGAGAGGAGGAGCTACGTTGGATTTCGCCGGGGAAGATACGAGCCGTCTGAACGTCCTCGCACCGCCGCGGCCGCTGCGGATCGCGCACGTCATCACGCGTCTCATCAATGGCGGCGCCGACGAGAACACGGTCATCTCGTGCAACCAAGCGGTGCGCTCCGGGCATCACGTCACCCTCATCCACGGCGCGCAGACGCGGCCGGAGATCCTCACCAGCGGTGGACGAGCCGGTGAAGACCGTCGAGCTGCCCAGCCTGGTGCGTCCGATCGCCCCGCTGGCCGACGTGAGGGCCCTCTGCGGCCTGGTGCGAACCTTCCGCCGGCTCAGGCCCGATGTCGTTCACACCCACACCAGCAAGGCCGGCATCCTCGGACGCGTGGCGGCGCGGGCGGCGAGCGTGCCCGTCGTCGTTCACGGCGTGCACATCGTGCCGTTCGTCAACGTCGGCCGGCTCGAGGCATTCGCGTACCTGCGGGCGGAGCGGGCAGTCCAGGGGATGACGGACGCCTTCATCGACGTGAGCGCCGGTGTCCGCGATCTGTGTGTCAAGGCTGGGGTGGGCGCAGCCGACCGGCACCACGTGGTCGAGTCGGGCTTCGAGCTGTCTCGTTTTCGGGCCGCGAGTCCGCCCGCGGACTGGCGCGATCTTCTCCGGATCGAGCCTGATGACCCACCCCCGCCGGTCGTCGTGATGCTCGCCGTGTTCGAGGCGCGCAAGCGGCACACGGAGTTCCTGGAGCGGATCCCGAGAGTCGTGGCGCGCTCTCCCCGGGTGCGATTCGTCTTCGCAGGGGACGGGCCGCTCAGGGACGCGATGGAAGCCCGCATCAGGACGCTCGGGATCGAGCGCAACGTCGTTCTCACGGGCTTCCACCGCATCCCGAGCAGCTGATCGCGCTCGCGGACATCTGCCTGATCGCCTCGGTGCGGGAGGGGTTGCCGCGCGTCCTGATGCAGTACCTCGCCGGCGGCACGCCGGTGGTCGCGACCGATCTTCCGTGCATCGACGACGTCCTGCGCCACGACGTCAACGGGCTCGTCGTCGGCTCCGACGATCTCGACGGTCTGGCGGATGCCGTCGTCGCGCTCCTGGACGACCCCGCGCGGCGCGCCCGGCTTGCCCGCGGCGCGGCGGCGACGGAGCTCTCGGAGTGGGACATGTCCCGCATGGGCGAGCGCCTGGAGGCCATCTACGCCGAGGTGATCCGCGAACGAGCGCGACGACCCGTGCCGCGGCCGGGGGTGAGCGGTGACGTCGTGAACGCGCTGCTCGCGATCGCCGTCATGAGCCTGATGCTGCCGCTCCGGGTGGAGACGGGACTCGTATTGGTGCGCCCCTTCGAGTTCCTGATCGCGCTGGGAATGCTCGGGTGGCCGCTCATCGCGGCGCGGCGTGGCGTCCGCGTTCCGGTCGGGCTGCTCCTCCTGCTCCCGTACTTCCTGTGGCACGTCGCGTCGGCGACGGTCGGCGGGTCGCGGAACACCGCACGGGAAGGCCTCCAGGTGCTCGTGGTGTTGACGTTCGCCTTTCTCCTTGCGCAGGAGGCGCCGCGCCTCGACGCGAAACGCCTCACGCGGCGGCTTGCTCCTCGGCATTGCGGCGATCGCAGCCGGAACCATCGTGTGGCACATCGCCCACGGCTACTGGGTGGGCTGGAAGCAGCTCCCAGACCCGGTGCCTCGCATTCGTCTTCCTGCCGCAGGTGGTCGCCGGGTTGATCCTGTTCGCCGACGCGGGAAAGCGGCGCATGCTTCACCTCGTCTGGGCCGGGATGTTCCCGCTGCTCGTGATGTCCGGAGAGCGCAAGGCGCTCATCATCTACCTGATCCTGACCGCACTGCTCTTCGCGCGGGGCCGGGTTGCGCTGATCGTGCCGGCCGTCGCGACGGCGTTCGTCGGATTGCTCCTGCTCTCGACGGTCGTCGAGAACCCGTACCTGCAGAGGCAGATCCAAACGCTCGTCGAGCCCGGCGGTACCGGTAACTACGAGTACGTGATCGCCACCGGCCAGTATCTGCCGGGCGACACGCCGAGCGACGTGCAGCGCGCCTTCGCGCTGCACGTCTCGGAGCAGATGTTCGCCGCGCATCCGTTCTTCGGCGTCGGCACGAACCAGTACCTAGAGATCGTCGACCAGACGTATCCCAACGTGCCGAGTGACCTGCGTCTTGAGATCCACGGCGAGTTCCAGCGCATCCTGACCGAGAACGGGCTCTTCGGCTTTTCGCTCTACATGCTGATCTGGGTTGCCGCGTGGGTGCGGCTCTCGGGCGTTCTGCGCGATGCCGCCGCTCGCGGCCTGCTCACCGGCACACAGGTGACGAGTGCTGCCGCTTCTCCTCTTCATCCCCATCGCGCTCTTCGTCGGCACGGAGGCCTCGGGCTCACGTGCGTTCATCGGCGTGATCGTCATCTCGCTCCTGCCGGAACTCGTCGCCGGCGCGCTCGCGCGGGCCGTCCCGCGGCCTGTGCTTCTCCGATCCGGCCTGTCGCGCATCAGCGTCTGCCGGCACTTCCTCTCGCGGGGGGAGCGTCATGAACGTGTCCGTCGTGATCACCTGCCACGACGAGGAGCGCACGATCGAGCAGGCGGTGCGCAGCGTGGAAGCGCAGACGGCCTTCGACCGTGTCGTCGAGATCATCGTCGTCAACGACGGCTCGCGAGGATGGGTCGGAGGTCGCGCTGGGGCGGCTGGCCGGCGAAATCGACGAAGCTCAGGATCATCGAGACGCCGGGGCTCGGGCCGTCCGCCGCACGCAATCGCGGCGGTGCGCGAGGCGAGAGGCGAGTTCATCGCCTTCCTGGACGGCGACGACTTCTGGACTCCGGAGAAGCTGGAGCGCCAGCTCCCCGCGTTCGCGACGCAGCGGAACGGATCGGCCTCGTTTACGGCGATTTCGTCGATTTCTGCCGTGATGACGCGAGCGGACGGCCGCGTCATCACCGTGCGCCGCTTCGATCCCGACAAGCCCACACCAGCTTACGCGACTACTTCGTCCATGACGGGCCGATCATGCCGTCCACGCTCGTCATTCGCCGCTCCGTTCTCGACGATGTCGGCCTCTTCGACGAGTCCCTCCGCATCGGCGAGGACACCGAATTCTGTCTGCGGGTCGCCGAGAAGTGGCGGTTTTGCCACGTCCGGGCGCCTTCACCTTCAAGCGTCGGCATGCCGGCCAGCTGTCTGCGAGGCTCGACGACTTATCTGCCCAACGCTGCCGCGTGACGCAGCAGTTTGTCTCACGTCATCCCGAGCTCAGGTCCCTCGCCGGCCGCCGGATGGCGCGGGTTCACGCGAAGGTAAGCATCGACTGTGCGATGAAGGGCGAACGGCGCAAGAGCCGCTGCGCCACGACCGTCACGGCCATTCGTCTCGCGCCGCTCTACTGGCGCGGCTGGGCCAACCTGGCTCTGCTGCTCGCGCCAGTCTCGGTCGTGCGGCCCGTCTACGAGGGGCTCAAGAGGCCATGGCACGCCCTGCGGCAGTCGTGGCTCTCCGCCTGAGAGGCATCCGCATGCGCATCCTCTACGTGGTGAACGGGTTCGATCATGGGGGCGCCGAGCACGGGCTCCTGACGCTCGTCGAGAACGGGGCGTTCGAGGGCCACGACCTGAGGGTGCTCGCCTTCTGCCGTGGCCGGGGCGATCTCGCAGACCACGATCGCCGCGCAGGCTCGGGACGCGGGTTCGATTCGTCACGAACGGCGACACGTTGACGCTCTGGGCGTGCGCAGCCGGGTTCGTCAGCGTCCTGCGCACCTGGTTCTCCTTCCGGCCGCAGACGATGGTGCTGTCGCTGAAGCAGGCGAACGTCGTGGGTCGCCTCGCCGCAATGCTGATGCCGCGTCTCACGTGCGTGGCCTTCGAGCACATCAGCGGAATACCGCGCCCGGCGGTTCCAGGGGCTGTACGCACCGCTCCTGCGCCTGCTGTCCGGCCGCGTCGACGAGGTGTGGGCCGATTGCGCGGAGACGCTCGAGGCGACGCGCCGGCTACTTCCTTCCTCGTCGTCGCGAAGGGCACGTGATCCCCCTCTTCGTCGCGGCGGGGCACGGCCCCTTCGAAGACCGAGTATGGATTGAGGTCCGGCGTCCGTCTTGCCGCCGCCGGAAGGCTCGTGGCGGGCAAGAACATGGCGCTGGTGGTCGAGGCGGTGAGCAGCTGCGCGCGGAGAACGTGGACGTGACGCTCGACGTCTACGGCGACGGCCCCGAGAGGCAGGCGATCGAGACGGTGATCGAGGAGCGCGGCCTCCAGGATCACGTGACTCTGCACGGCTACCGCGCCGACTGGGTGCGCAGGCGACGGAGCGCGGACATCTTCCTCAATCTCTCCGAGGCGGAAGGCTTCTGCATCGTCGTGGCCGAGGCGATGCCGCCGGTTTGCCGGTGATCGCCGTCGATGTCGGCGGCATCCGCGACTACGGCCGCGACGGCGAGAACATGGTGAAGCTTCCCGCGCCGGATGCCCAGGGCGCTCGCGCCGCGATCCTCCGCCTGATGGACGATCCTTCTTTGCGCGAGCGCCTCGGGCGCCGGGCGCGGGCGGACATGCTCCAGGGGTACGGCGCCGTCGCATGCCGACAGCAGGTGGCGGAGGCGCTTTCTTCGCCATGACGGCGAACGTTCGTCCCGACACCAGGCCGGCGGCTCCGCGCGTCGTCATGGTCTTGCCGGCTTATCTCCCGGAGACCTTCGGTGGCGCCGAGCAGCAGACCCGGCGATTGGCGCAGCGCGCTGGCCCGCCGCGGCGCCGCGCGTGACGCTGCTTGCGCCACGCCTCGAGCGCAGAACCCCGGCGCGGGAGAAGGAGGGGCCTGTTGTCGTACGGCGCTTCCGGCTTCGCGCGGCCCCGAATCTGGGCGGACGGCACTTCGACGCCTTCCTGTGCGTGGTGCGGCTGCATCTCCTCCTGGCTGTGGCGAAACAGACGTAGCTACGACGTGATTTACGTCGTTCATGGCCGCCTGCACGCGTTCCCGGCGGTGGTCGCAGGAAAGTGGCTCGGCAAGCCGGTCGTCGTCAAGCCGGGGCGGGGCGGCGAAACGCACTTCGACCTCTCGGTCGTTCAGCGCAAGCGGCTGCTCGGCCCGCTCTTCGCCCGCGCCATCGCGCGCAATACGACTGCCTGGGTCGCCAACAGCCATGCAATCGCGGCGGATCTCTCGGTGGGGCATACCACGAGAGCGCGTCCATGCCATTCCCAACGGCATCGACATTCCGGAGGATGGACGGCGGCAGACGAGAAACGGCGTCGTCCATTTCCTTTCCATGGGCCGGCTGGACGCCGATAAGGCCGTCGACCAGACGATCCGCGCATTCGCGGCGCTGTCGACCGATGCGCCCGCTCGCCTGACGATCCTCGGCGACGGACCCTGCCGGCGAGGAGCTGGAGGCGCTGAGCCGGCCGCCTCGGGCAGGAGGAGCGCATCGTCTTCACGGGTGCGGTCGCCGACGTGACGCCGTACCTGCGAGAGGCGGACGTCTACTTGTCAACCTCGCTGTCGGAGGGCATGTCCAACGCGCTCCTGGAGGCGATGAGCCATGCGGTGATGCCGGTCGTCTCGCGCGTGAGCGGCGTCGGCGATGTGGTGGAGGAAGGCGTGACCGGCCTCTTGTTCCCGCCGGGGGACGAGGCGGCGCTCGGGGGCGGCTCGAGGAGTCGCTGGCGATGACCAGGGAGCGCCGTCGCGCCACGGGTGAGGCGGCGCGGGCGGCGGTAGCGTCGCTTCTCGCTCGATGAGTCGCCGAGCTTCACCTCTCGCTGTATCGACGAACTGATCGAGTCGCGGGCATGAGCGAGAACCTGACCGGCGCGGACGCTGAAGGGCGCGGCCTGGATCGGCGGGGCTTCTATCGCGGGGCTCGGCTTGCGCGTCGTCTCGGTCGCCATTCTCGGCCGGCTGCTGACGCCGCAGCGAGTACGGCGTCGTCGCGGGCGCTCTGATCGCGATGGACTTCGCGGAGATGGTCTACGGCATGGGGCTTGCGCCGACGCTGATCCAGCGCAAGGACGTGCGACCCGACCACGTGGCGACCGCCTTTTCCTCCGCTCTCGTCATGGCGGTGCTCGCCGCCGTGGGAATGTGGTTCGCCGCGCCCCTGATCGCGGAGCGATGCAGATCCCGGAACTCACGCAGATCCTGAAGGTCCTCGCCTGGCTGACGCCGTTGGGGGCGTTCACCATTCTCTGCGAGGCGCTGCTTGCCCGCCGCATGCAGGTCAAGAGCGTGGCGCTGCGCCCCCTCGTCAGCTTCACGATCGCGACCTTCCTCGTTGCGATCCCGATGGCGTGGTACGGGTTCGGCTACTGGTCGCTCGTCGCCATGGATGCGGCCGACATCGTCGTAAGCATGCTGGCCCTGGGCTTCGCGGCCCGGAAGCTCCTCGTCCGCCCGGGCTTCTCGCGCCGTGCCTTCAGCGAGCTCTGGCGGCTGAGCGTCGGCTTCACGATCAATCAGCCTTTCGCCTATATCGCGCAGAACGCCGACAGGGTTCATGATCGGCCGCTTCCTCGGCGCGGCCTCGCTCGGCATCTACACCCGGGCGTCGTCTCGTCACGACTACGGCGACGACTCTCTTCGCAAATATCGCCCGCCTTTCCGTCTTCCCCGCGATGGCCCGGGTGCAGGACGACAAGGAGAGGCTTCGGAGCGCGCTCTTAAGTCCTTCTCCGTATCGCGCTGCTGACGCTACCTGTCAGCCTTTTGCGTGATCTTCGCCAAGGAGATCGTCGATCTCCTGCTCGGGCCCAAATGGCACACGGCCGTCGTGCCATTCGCGATCTTGTCGGGAGCGTTGTATTTGCCCCTCGCCTGGCGCAGTTGTGCCGCGTTTTCAGGCGCTCGGACATCCCAACTGGGTAACTGCCGTCCTCATTTGTCGAGCCGGGGCACTCATTCTCGGCATCTGGCTGGCAGCAGCCCCATGGGCTTACGGCGGTCTTCGGCAGCGGTCGTGGTCGTATGGCCCTCATGCTTGCGATCATGCTCATCATCGTCAAGCACGCGATCGACCTCCCCCTCCGACGCGTGGCGGCGCACTTCCATCCCCTCGTGGTCACGGCGGCGCGAGCGGCCTCTGTCTGGCGGTGAGGGCACTCTTGCCCGAGTTGCCGGGCCCGGCGCTGCTCGTCATCGCGCTCGCTTGCTCCTATCCTCATCTCTTCCCTTCGTCTTCTTCCACCAGGAGCGCGTCCTCGGCTCCAACAGGGTTCCTGCGTTCCACAGACCCCATATTGGAGGGGCGATGAAACTCATTCTCCACATAGGTACCCATAAGACGGGGACGACTGCGCTGCAGCAGTTCCTATATGCGAATCGGGAGCCCTTAGTTGGGCACGGGTTTCACTATGCGACACCACCGCATGTACAGGAAGCCAATCTCATCGCCAATGCGCTGAAAGTCGGCAAGAGGCAGCGTTGTGCATGAGTTCCTCACGAAGCACGTGGAGTGCGCCACCCGGAGTGGCGCGCACACAAATCTTGCCTCGGCGCGAGAATTTCTATGCCATGAGTGTTCTCGAATCGATGCAGCGGCGGGAGGTGTGGCTAACGCGATCGAGCGTGATCACGCTCTGATTGAGACGCTGCAATCTCTAATGCCGGAAGGCATAGATGTATCCGAGATTGTCTGCTACTTCCGTCGCCCAGATCGGTATGCGGAATCTCTCTATAGCCAACACGTCAAGAGAGGCATCATCTTCGATGGTACCTTCGAGGAGTTTCTACCGATCATAAGACCTGCGCTCTTGTACGACAAGCACATCAGAGCGTGGTCTGACGCGTTTGGAAGAGAGCAACTGCACCGTAAGGCTGTATGAATCGGTTAGAGCCGACATAGTCAGTGACTTCGTCCGCGATATCATGGGCATCGACGATATCGTCCAATTCGCCGGGACTCATAACCAAGGCAACGAACGGGTGAGTCGTGATGCTGCTCGAGTTCAAGAGGCTAAGAAATAATACTGCAAAGGCCAACGAAAGGGACATCGAACGTACGATCCTACGCCTTGTCGACGAGAAGATGGAATTGCGGAAGACCGAACCCGACTACTATCAAGATTTCCTGTCGCCGGATCAACGTGCTGAACTCCTGGAACTTGTGCAGCCAGAGATGGAAGCATTACGGGACGTACAAAGTACCGCGCTTCCCGCCCTTCGATCTGGAGAGCGCGAAGGCGAGCTGGAGTCCTTATCCCGGCCTCGACCAGGAGCGGAGGCAGGAGATCGAGTTGCACTACGATCGCATCAACGGGCGCCTCGCGTTTCGGCTCGAGCGTTCACATCCTCAGATCCGCGGGCTTTCTTCGGAGGAACGTTCCGAGCGGGGGCGTCGCTGCTCGACGTCCTTAAGGACGTCGGAGCGAAGCATGCGCTTCGACGGTGGATGAGGCGCATACAGCGGGGACACAGCTAATGGCCGGTCATGACGGAAAAGACGCCGACCGCCCGCTTCTTCACCATCGGCGATCACTTGCTACAACGCTGAGGCACGATCCAGCGGTGCCGTCGATAGCGCTCTGGCACAGACTTGGAGACCCCGAGAGATCGTCATCGTCGACGACGGCTCGACGGATCGGCTCAGCCACGACTCCTAGAGGAGCTCGAGCGGAGGCATGAAGAGATTCGCGTCATCCGCCACGGGCAAACCGCGGGGTCGCCGAGGCGCGAAACACGTTGCTCGGCGCACGCGGGTGGAGCGTTCGTCGCGTTCTTCGACGACGACGACGAGAGCGTGCCTGATCGGCTGGAACAGCAGTACCGACGACTCTCGGATTACGAGTCGGCGCACCCCGGGGCGACAGTCCTCTGCTACTCGAATCGAGTCGTCGTCCGGGCGGGCGAACGGCGTCCGACGTCGAGCCTCTCGGCATCGGCCGACTACCCCCTGCGCCATCGGGACCGATAGTCGCCGACTACGTGTTGGGCCTCTTCAAGGACGACGGCCGGCATTCGTGGGGCATGTTGGGAAGCGGCACGCTCATGGCGCGGACGGAGGCGCTTCGTGGTCTGGGCGGCTTCGATGCCCGGTTCCGCCGCTGCGCCGAGCGGGACCTTGCCATTCGCGCAGCGCTGACGGGTGCGCATTTCATCAGCGTCGATGCGCCGCTCGTGACTCAGCACCTCACGCCCACCCCGGATAAGGCAGGCAACGCCGAACTTCGGTATCGCCTCCTACTCGTCGAGAAGCACCGGACTACCTCAAGGAGAAGAGATGCTACGCCGGCGCAAGGTGCTACATGCATGCGCGATTCCACCGCTCGCGGGACTGGCGGTGGCGCCTCTGGTACCTGGCCGCGCTCGTGTGTTTTCCATGGCGAGTATCGCTAGGGCGGATCAGGGGCTCGTCGGTGGTCGCTCGTCTTCGACTGGTACCGACTCGGACGGCATCGGCCTGATCGTGCCGACGATCTCCGCCGTGGCTCGGACGAAGCGAGCGCTCGAGTCCTGACGCGGCGCGGCGCCCACTGACCGCGTCATCGTCCTCAACTGCTTCGGCCGAGGCGGATCGGGATCGTCTGGCGCATGATCGGCTCTTCGCCGGACGTGATCATGACCAGCAAGGAATGGCACGTCGGCGTTTTCGGCGCAGAAAGGCGTTGCGCAGGCACTGCCTCTGGCATTTCGGTCGGCGGGCATCAGATCGTTTGAGCCGTTCCGGCGCTATGCGCTCAGGAAGACGCTCGAAATGCAGCGACCGAATGACGTGACCACAAAAACCGATGCACGGAGTCTCGTCGTCAAGCTGATGGATTATCACATCGTGTTCGCTCAGATGATCGGCGCATCTTTGAGCGAGCGACGTTCATCAACCTCATGCGACACCCATATGGCCAGTGCGAGAGTCTGATGCGAAGCGGCCTTCAGCCTCGAGGAGGCTTGTCGGTGGTATGACGATGTTGCGCACATGATGGCGCAGCAGACCGAGTCGGGAGCATCACCGTGCGCTTCGAGGACGTCGTCACCCGGCCGATCGAGACCTGCGACGGCTCTATCGATCCCTCGGCGTGCGATGGTCCGAAGACGGCAAGTTCGAATTCAAGGTCAAGCCGTATGGCACCGATCGCATGGCCGACGTAGGCGTCGAGGACAAGGAGTTCATCCGTATCGGCGCAGAGGATGTCTCCTGAGCAAATCGACGCGTCGGTTCTACGCGGGGAGACGGAGCGGCTGTCTGAACCCAACGGCGAGCCATATGGGAGTCTCACGGGCACCACCGCCGCGCGGCTCGGTTATACAGCCGCTGGCAGCTCTACCGAATTGGCCTGACGCCGTCGCCCTGCGGTCGGGGGTAGAGCGAGAAGATCGCAGGGGACCCTGTTCCTCAAACAGGACGGCCGCTCAGAACGTGTACCGGAAGCGAGCGATGTCCTCGCTGTAGCGGTCGCCGATGATGTCAGCAAGATCAGGACTGTAATAGTCACGATAGTGTCCCCGCTGGCTTCTGAGCAGGTGAGGAAGTTCGACTGGCGCGCGAATCCTCTGTCGTACTACGTCGAAATCCTTGTCTAGCGTCTCGAAGCTGCCGAGGAAATCAACGATCAGAGTTCCTTCGCGGTTGACGATGAACTTATGCTGAGACAGGAAATGCGGCTCAGCTTCTTCATCGGGAATCTGAGCGACCTCACGTGCAAAGCGCTCAAAGGACATTCCCGCTTCGAACACTCCGAACGGAGTCAGGACGCGGCTCACGCCATTAATGAAGTTTTCGGGATCACCGTCAGGTCTGATCTTCTCGAGTAACACGAAACAAGTCGATCCCAGGGATTGCGAACGAAGGCGAAGCTCCAGTACTTGTCGAAGCGGCGAGAGGGCAGCCGGCCCTCCACGACGATCGATCGCCGATCAAACAAATGATCCCATTTGCGACTTTGAAAGACTTCCGGCTTCCATTCGCCAGGCGGAAAGTCGATCTCGAGGGCGTCAACGCAAGCTGACATGACGCTCGAGCAGGCAACTTTGGGAATCGCGTGGTAGACCACTTTGTCCGACGGCAAGGCGATGACCATGAAGCTGGTCCGACCTCCTCGGGGCGCCGCCGCCTAACCCGGAGCATCGCTTTCGCGAACCGACTCAGTGTGGGCCCTTGAGACGACCCGTTGGCACAGTGGCAACGGCGCACCTGTGAATGCGGATCGTGTGCCACATTCCGTTGCTACTGCCTAGCAAGATCCGAGGTGTCCCATTTTCGACACGACCCACTCGACCCTGTGGAGATCACGAGGCTGGTGATGACGTCATTATTGACAGCGGGGCCGGGCGCATCGGACGAGCGTGCTCTGCCGTTCGGCTCAGCGGCACGCGACGTCGACTAGCAGCCTTGCAAACTCACCAGGAGCGTGCCCCTCGGCCGGTACCCGTGGGAGCGCATGCGGAGATGATCTCCACGAGATCCCGCTCCCGTCGGTCGTGTAGGCGGCGCGGAAGCCGAGGTCGGCGACTAGCCGGGCGACGCTTCGGTTCCAGGCGCCAAACGGGTAGGCGAACTGCTCCACGTCGACGCCGACTCGCTCGCGGAGCCGGTCGGCGCCGCCGGCGATCTCGGCGTGGGCGTGCTCGGAAGAGCAGCTCGGCAAGGCGGGATGGGTGAGCGTGTGCGCGCCGAGCCCGAAGCCGGGGATTGCGGCGAACTCCCGGAGCTGCTCCCACGTCAGAGAACACGCCCGGAGGAGCGGGGCGCATCCGCCCACTCGGCGATCTCCTCGAGCGCCGCCTCTTTCATCGGCGCGTCGAGCGCGCGCAGAGCCAGCCAGACGTCGTAGAAGGCGCGCAAACGTGTCCCGGGTCTCGCCTCCCAGGGCTGAGCGCTTACGGCGGCGCCTCGGCTCATCGGCGCCAACCGGTGGGATCGACCACCGATTGCCATTGCCGCTCGAGAGCGTCAGCGTCGCCGGCAGCCGCTCGGGCTCGAGCAGGAGCGACGCGAGCTCGTCCCACCAAGGAGGGCCGCCCGCCTCGACGAGGCCGGTTGCGACGAACAGCGTCGCCGGGATTCTATGCTCGACGAGGATCGGCGAGGCGACCTCGAGGTTGTCGGCGTAGCCGTCGTCGAAGGTGACGGCAACCGCGCGTTCGGGCAAGCGCCGCCTCGTCGAGACCCTCGACGAGCTCTGCGAGCGAGAGCGGAGACCAGTCGCGGGCGAGCGCCTCCATCTGCCCGGCGAAGATCTCGGGTTCGACCGTCAAGCGCCACGGGTCGAGGCCCGGTTCGCCGACGCGGTGGTAGACGAGAACGACAGCCCGCGGCCGCCGCCCCGGCAGCCGCTGCGCCACGGCGGCTACCCGTTCGACAGCCTTCACTTGACCGCCCGGACGGTCAGGAGCAGCTCGCAGCCCTCCTCATCGGCGTCGAGCTGCGCAGGGGTGAGGTCGGCCGTCGCAAGCCCTTGCAGGAATGCGGCAGCCGGCAGCGAGTTGCCGTGAGCCTCGACGGTGACGTTGCTGCCCGCCGAAGGGGGAGGCGAAGAGCCGTCGCGCCAGGCGAGAGTCGAACCCCCAGGACCACGTGTGACTCCATTCGTCCCCGGACAGCTGGCTGATGCCGGGGAACGTCGCGAGGACGACGCCGCCGGGGCGGAGGATCCGGTGGAGCGTGGAGACGGCGCGGTCGACGTCGTAGATCAGGTGCAGCGTCTGCGTCACGACGATGCAGTCGAAGGTTCCGTCGGCGATCTGCGGAGCGTCGGCGAGGTCGCCGACGATCGTGGCCGCCGGATTGCGGCCGTGGACGTGGAGCACGTCCCGCCGCGTCGTACGATCGCCGCCGAAGCGGCGCGTGTACTCGTCGTCTCCGATCTCGAGCGTCCGGCCGGTGACGTCTCGCCGGTGCATCTCGAGGAAGCGCTCGATGTAGTAACGGTCGACCGGCAGGCCGCGGTCGTATCCGAACTCGTGGCTGACGGGCTGAAGCCGGCGCAAGTCGCCCCAGTCCCACCGCTTCGTGTCGGGCGCGTTCATCCCCACCGCCTCAGGCACGGGGCTCCGGCCGCATGAGGACGGCGAGGCGGTCGCTCATGAACTCGCCAGCTGTGCGCGGCGGGTGCGAGCACGCGATAGGCACGCGGGTGGCGGTACGGACGTGCGGCGCGGGCGAGCGCGTGCGGCGAGCGGGCGGGACGGAGGCGTCTCGAGTTGAGCGCTGTAGCGCTCGAGCCAGTCGAGGTACCTGCGTCGGGCGGCGTTCGGACGCCACGGGTGGTACGTGCCCTCGCGGATCGCGCGGCGCGTCGAGGAATCTTCGTGCTGGCGGTACCGCTCGCCGGGGAGGGCGTCGACCCGGATGCGGCAGTGCAGCGCGAGTTTCGCGATCAGCGTCTGGTCCTCGTACAAATCCTGCAGCGATTCGTCGAAGCCGCCGAGCCGCAGGAGGGCCTCGCGGCGCGCCATGAACGAGCACAGACACGGAACGCTGCCTGGCTGCTCGAGGAAGCGGACGAGCAGGTCCGGCGGCTCTTGCGTCTCGCCCCAGCGCACGCCGAGGCGGCTCAAGCGCTCGCGCGCGTGGCTTCTCTCGCCCTGGCTCGTCCCAGTACCACGTCCGTCCGTAGACGGCGTCGACCCCGCGTTCGGAGTCGAGGAACGCGGCCTGGTGCGAAAGCTTTCCCGGCAGGAGAAGGTCGTCCGCGTCGAGGAACACGACGTGATCGCCGCGCGCGGCGCGCAGGCCGGCATTCCGTGAGCTGCTCTTCCCGAGGTTCGCGTGGCCCGGATGGTCCAGGTAGCGGATCCGTTCAGGGTCGCGAGCGGCGGCTGCCCGGGCGATCGCGTGCTCGAGTCCGTCGACCCGTCGTCGACGAGGATCAGCTCGAAACGCTCGTGCTCCTGGTCCTCAACGCTCGCGATCGCCTGCTCGAGATGCGCCTCGGCGTCGCGGAAGCACACGATCACCGACACGGTTGCAGTCGAAGCAGGAGGGCTCGGCTGACGGGGCGCGGCCGGCCGCAGTCGCGCCGCCAGGGCGGCGCGATACGGGTGCCGCGCACGCGAGAGCTCCGACGCGAGCATCGCGTCAACCTCGCCGTTGACCGGCGCATCGCCGAGATACTCCGCCAGCCAATCGAGGAACGCACGCCGCTCGCGGTAGTAGCGGGCGTAGGAGAAGCGCCGCTGCGGCTCGTTCGTCTCGTGGCGTCGGTAGCGCGCCCAGTACCGGCTCGAGACGTAGGTCGTCGAGCTCAGGTACAGCTTCGCGAAGAAGATCTGGTCCTCGTAGAGGCCGGGGAATGTCTCCTCGAAGCCGTCGGCCTCCTCGTAGCGTCGCGGCGGATCAGGGCGTTGCACGTCGTCGGCGACTGGGCGCGGTTCTCGAGCAGCTGCGGCAGGAGCCGGAGGGGCGGGTAGAGCCCATCGGGCTCGACGCCGAGGTCGTAGAAGTAATCGCTCCGCGCCGCGTTCGAGTCCCAGCTGTGCCACATCTGCGTCCGGCCGTAGACCATCCCCGCGGCCGGATGTGCGTCGAGGACAGCGACCTGCTCGGCGATCTTCTCGGGGAGCCACACGTCGTCGGCGTCGAGGAAGGCGATCAGGCCCCCCTGGGCGGTTCGCACGCCGAGAGCCCGCGCCGCGCTCATGCCACGGCTACCGCCGTCCGCGTGCCTGACGAGCCGGACGCGGTCGGGCGCGGCGCGCACGAAGCGCTCCGCAATCTCGGCGCTGCGGTCGGTGGAACCGTCGTCGACGATGACGAGCTCGAGGCTGCTGTAGGTCTGGCCGAGGACGCTGTCGAGCGCCTCTGCCAGGAACCGCTCGCCGTCGCGGACGATCGTCATGGCCGAGACGAGGGGCTCCGCCTCAGGACCGCCTCCCGGGCCGCTGCGGCGACCGAATAGCCCGCGAACCCGAGCCAGGCGACGGTTCGTCGGAGGCTTCGTCGAACGCGATCGGCGGCTCGAAGCCGAGCAGGCGGCGCGCCTTGGTCGTCGGGAACCGGTAGCCGCATGTCTGCAGGATCGAGGTCTCGAGCGCCGGCCTTCGCCGCATCCCGTGAAGGCGCCTCTGCGAGCGGGCGGACGGCCAGGCGTCGGATCGGGGTGCGCACCGCCCACGGAACGCGGTCGAGGACGACTCGTGCGGCCGGATCCTCCTTGAGCGGAGCAGGCGCTCGCCAGGCGTGCGTCGCGACGAGCGGGGTGCGAGGTCGGCGACCGCGTCCCAGGACTTCCAAGCGCCCGGCAGACCGGCTCGTAGAGCATGCGCCAGGTGACCGCGTCGTCGTCGGCGACGAGGAATGTCTCGCCCGCGGCCTCCTCTCGCTGGAGCGCGAGATCGACCGCGTGAACGAGGTTGTCGACGTAGATCGCGTTACAGACGCCGCGGCCGCCGGCGACGACAGATGCGCTCCCCTCGAAGACGGAGCGCGCGAATCCAGCAATCCACTGAGAGCGCGGCCCGTAGACGATCCCGGGCCGGAGAATCACGAAGCGCGTCCCGGTCTCTCGGCAGGCGCTTCGGAACGCCCGCTCGCCATATGCCTTCCAGCGGTTGTATGGGACTGGTTGGCGGCGCGGCAAAGGAGTCGCCTCGTCCGTCCCCGGCCGGGGGTTCCAGCCGTGAACTGCCATCGAGCTCAGGTAGATCACGTTGCCGGCGCCCGCAAGAGCCGCCGCCCGTACCACACACGCCGGGCTCTGGGTGACAAACGGTCGTGGCCCGCGCCCGCGTGCACGACGGCGTCGCAACCGGCGAAGGCACGCGTGAGCTCGCGCTCGTCGAGCGCATCGGCGACGCGACAGTCGAGCCCGAATCGCAGCACGCCTGCAGCGGCCTCGGGACGGCGGACGACCGGGACGACATCGGCCCGCTCCTCGAGATGCCACTGCTCGACGAGCCGGCTGCCGACGAAGCCGTTTGCGCCGATGACAGCGACCTTCAGCACGACGCAACCTCCAATGCGCCGGCGCGGAGCGCCCGCGCTCTTTCGACCTCGCGACGGCTCAGCCACGGCGACTCGAGCAGCTGGCTTCCCGCCTCTGCCGTCGCGAGCGCTCCGACCGACTCGACCACGTCCTCGGCCGGCACCCAGAGTGGCGCGACGCCGCGGACGGCGGCGAGCACGTTCTGGAGCTGGAGCTCGAAGCAGTCGGCGAACGTCCGTCCTGCGGGGGCAGCGACCCCGGGATCCCTGCTCGAAGTCCGGTGCCGCGGCCTCGTCGGAGCGCACGAGCACGTCCGCCTCGGCAACGTCACGACAGGCGAGGACGCCGGAGGGCCGCTCGACGACGAGCCCGCCCGGGAGGTCGTACTCGCGGCTCAGCCGCACCTCTGCGCTGCAGCCGTCCGCCACTCGAGCTCGAGCAAGCAGTTCGTCGCCGTCCCGCCCATTGCGTCGTCGCGGCACGCGAGCTCGTCCGGGACGCCGAGCCACCAGATCAAGAGGTCGACCACATGCGAGCCGATGTCCCAGAGCAGCTGGTTCCCCGCCTCGGGCGCGAAGTACGCGGGAGAGTCGACCGGCCAGCGGAAGGGGCTGCCCTCGTGCCAGACGAGCCGGGTGGGACGTTCCTCCGAAAGGAGCTGTCTGAGCAGGCAGGCCGAGCGCGAGAAGCGTCGGACCATGCCGGCCGCGCAGAGGAGGCCGCGCTCTCGGGCCAGGTCGACGAGGCTCTCGCCCGCGGCGCGGTCGAGGACGAACGGCTTCTCACAGAGGACGTGCTTTCCGTGCTCGAGAAGCGCCTGCACCTGCTCGGCGTGTGCGACCGGCGGCGAGGCGACGATCGCGAGCTCCTCAGGGCCGTTCGAGCACGTCCTCCCAGCTCGGTGCGACCGCGCCCCGGCAACAGTCCGGCGACCTCCCTCGCCCGTGCCGAGCTCGGGTCGAAGAGCCGCACTGCCTCGACCCAGCCTCCCGCGAGCAGGCGCGTGAGCGCCGGAGCGTAGTAGCTGCGCGCAACTGCGCCGCACCCGACGAGGACGACGTTCACGGGCGGCGTCCAAGGCGCATGCGCGTCGACCGGCCTCATCGCACCGCCTGCGATCCGTTGCCTACGCGGCGTGCGAGCGAGCCGGCGACGACGCGGGCGATCCCTGCAGCGGTCCGCGGTGACTTCTCGAGCCTCCAGACGACCCGCAGTTGTGCACGCGCCGCGGCGGCGTCCCCCTGCGACTGCAGGCTTCGCGCCGTCTCGAGTCCCGACGTGGCATAGCGCGAGAAAGCGGTTCGTTTGACGGCGCGTCGTTCGGCCGGCTCGAAGTAGCCGGCGAAGAGCTCGATCGCCAGCCGTGTGTGGTCCAGGCTCCGCCCATCGCGCAGGTTCCTTCCGGTGTTCGAGCTGCCGTGCAGCCGATAGCAGGCAAGCGGGCGCTCCTCGTAGTAGACGGGGAAGTGGGCAGCCACGCGGACCCACATCTCCCAGTCCTCGGCGCAGGCCAGTCGATCGTCGAAGCCGCCGAGCCGCTCGTAGACCGAGCGACGGACGACGATGCATGGGGTCATGATCCGCTGCTCGGCCGCAAGTAAGCGCGCCCCCTCCATGAGGATCCCGGAGGATGCGGGCTCGGGCGGCGCGACCTCGAGCCGGCGCCCGTGCTCGTCGACGTAAAGGTGCCGGCAGTACGCTGCGCCGGCATCCGGGTGCTCCCGCAGGCGCTCGTCGAGCGCCGGTAGAAGCCGTCGAGCACGAAGTCGTCGCCGTGCAGAAGGTGGACGAGCTCTCCGCGCGACCGTTGCAGACAAGTGTTGAGGTTCCCGACGACGCCGACGTTCTCGGGCTGGCGGTGGAAGGCGACGCGTCCACCGCCCAGCCGCGCGACCATTTCCTCAGGATCGTCGGCGGTCGAATGGTCGTCGACGACCTCGATCTGCATCGCCTCCGGTCCCGGGTCCTGCGCGAGCACGGAGCGCAGCGCCGCCTCGAGGTAGCGGGCGCAGTTGTACGTCGGGATCATCACCGACCAGCGCGGGCGAGCGGCGTCCGACAGTCGGAGCCACCGTCGAGCGGCTCATCGGGCCGCTCCGCCGGCCAGGGGAAGCACCTCGCGGCCCGCTCGCACGGCGCGGAGCCTGCCGCTCCACGCCCACCGGAGGCAGCGCAGTTGCATGCGCCGGTCGCCACGCCTCCGGAACTCCTCTGCCCAGCCGAGGAAGTAGTCGCGCTGGCCGCGGGCGACCTCCGCCGCGAGCGCGTCCGATGAGCAGGCCCGCAGCTGCCGATAGAAGTCGGCGTTCGCCTCGAGCTTCTCGCGCTCGCCGAGGGTCGAGAACAACCCGCCGCCGTGCAGGCGGTAGGCGCCGAGCGTTCGGTCGAGATAGCCGATGCGCCCCTCGCGGGCATAGATGATGTGCAGCGGCCAATCCGTGACCGGAAAGAAACGGTCGTACCACGCGGGGATCTCGGCGACTGCCGCCCGCCGGTACATGACCGAGCTCGTGGCGATGAAGTTCCCGCGCAGGAGCTCGTGCAGGCCCGATACCTCCGGCTGGCCGGGCGCGTTCCAAAGCCTGCCGGTGCTCTGCGAGCGCTCGTCCACGAGCTGCACGTTGTGGAAGCAGATCGTGAGGTCGGGCCGCGCGTCGAGGAACGCCATCTGCGCCCGCAGCTTGTCGTCGCTCGTCCAGTAGTCGTCGCCGTCCAGCAACGCGACATATCGCCCGCGGGCGGCGCGGAAGCCGCGTGCGACGACCTCGTTGGAGTGCAGGTTCCGCTCGGAAAGGAGGAGACGGACGACGTGCGGGTGGCGTTCCGCGTACCCCTGCACGATCTCGCGCGTGGCGTCGGTCGAGCAGTCTTCCGAGACGAGGATCTCGTAGGGCTGTGGTAGCTGCTGCGCGAGCGCGCTGTCGAGCGCCTGCCGCACGAACTGCTCATGGTTGTACGTGACGACGAGCACGGAGACTGCGACCGCGGCATCCTGCTGCGGGCTCATCGGCGCAGTCCTCGCTTCGAGGCGGTGACGGCGACCAGCACGGGGTATGCCGGGTCGACGGCGGCGAGCTCCCGCTCGGTGAGATCGTCCGCCGGCAGCCGGTAGAGCCACGCGAGCGCGAGCGTCACGTTCCCGTACTGCTCGACCTCGACACGCTCCAGCTCGCGGCGCTCTTCGTGCAGCCGGCGCGCGGCGTAGGGCGCCACGCGTCCAGAGCGGCGCGCGCTCGCCCGGCTCCGCACGTGCGATCCCGGTGAAGAACGTGATGAGGGCGGCCCCGGCTCTCAATCGCGCGACGACGTCCTCGAGCGCGAGTGCCATCTCCGGGCGCAACTGGAGGCAGCGGTCGAGCACGACCCAGTCCACGTTCTCAGCGGCCGCGAGCTCGAATCGGAACGGCTGGTCGCGCGGACGACTTCGAAGTTCGCGCGGGCCGGCAGCACGTCCGTCCATCCCGGCTCGGCGTCGACGCCGAGCACCAGGCCCGAACCGGCGAATGCGGCGAGCCGCGGGCGCAGGAACCGGCGGACGAGCGCGTCGTAAACCGAGACCTCGTCGCTGGTCCAGCGGAGGCGAGCGCCGGGCGAAGTCGCCGAGCTCGACGCGGCTCCGCCGAGAGGAGGCCCGCAGGCGCCGCCCGGCGAGCGACTCGAGCCAGCGATCGGAGGGATGCGCTCCGAGGAGCGACCAACATTCTCACCCGACCGCGGCGAGCTCCCGGCGCACGTCTTCATCGAGAGCGGCGAGCAGCGCCGTGCGCGCTCGGCGCAGTTCGCGCGCCAGGGCCCGCGCGTCCTCGGTGAGGCAGTAGTCGAGTGCGTCCTCGAGGGCGACTCGAATCGAGGCGGTCGGCAGTGAAGCAAATCGGCCAACCGACGGTCTCCGCCTGCCGCGCGAGCTTCGCCCCGCCCGCCTCCGGGTCGATCGCGACGACCGGGACGCCATTCTTCAACGCGAGGACGAGGCCGTGGAGACGCGTCGTCACGAGCGCATCCGTCCGGGCGACCAGGCTCTCGACCTCGGCCGGCGTGCGCAGGCCGACCTCGTTGAGGTCGAGTCGCGTGTCGATCGCGACGACCGCGGCGTGTCGGACGTCGAGGAGTGAGTCGATCGCCGGATCCGTGAGGTCGGTCAATCCGCCGGGGTACGGCTCCACCTTGCAGACACCGACGACGGGAACGGGCGGCGGTGTCGCTCAGGAAGACGAGGTCGGGCCTCGCCGTCCGTGGAGCTGTCGCGCTCCCAGAGCCGGTAAAACGGGTTCCAGCTGCCCAGCTCCTCCGTCAGCGAGAGGTTGAGGCCGAAGAGCGGCGCGCCGTCGAAGTGGTGGAGGAAGGCGCTCCTCGAGTTCCCCACGCTGAAACGGGCCGCAGACGAACAGGACGGCGTCGTAGTCGTCCCGTCGGACGAGCTCCCAGCGCACGTCGCCCCGGAAGGGCTCCGCCGCGGCGACGTCGTACCGCCACCCCCGCACGTCGAGCCAGCGCGTGACGACCTCCCGTGCGAGGACGATCGCCCGCGGTCGCGTGCCCGTTCTCGAAGCTGAACCAGCCGGCGACGAGGATCTTCACCGGACACCTGCCTCACGCCGCCGGGCGGACAGCTGCTCGAACTTCCAGAGGTGGGGGATCTGGATCCCGCCCGGCCCGCGGCCCGCGACGGCACCGGCCTTCGCCGAATCGTTCCGGGCCCGACCGAGAAGAACGCCGCCGCTTCGACGTGATCCTGCAGCTCGCCCTCGAGGTAGAGCGCGACGTTGACGCGGTAGCGCCCCGGCAGGAGCAGCAGCTCGTCGAGCTCGCAGCTGACGGCGCCCGGCCGCGACGTGCATCTCGGAGCTCGAAGGGAACGTCGAGCGGGCTCGTCTCGGCGGAGTCGAAGTACGTGACGGCGTGCTCCCGTCGCGTCGTAGACGGTGAACGAGCAGTGCAAGCCCGGGACGGCACCGCGCTCACGTCGAAGCTGAACCTCGCCTGCTCCCCCGTCGCGAGGGGCGAGCCGGACCCCGGGCGTCCGTGGACCCGCGCCGAGGTCACGCGGACGCGGCCCTCGCCGGAGCGGTCAGCGGCGCTCACCGAGCGTCGGCCCGGCGGCGGCCTCGAGCGAGCGCACGTACGTCCGCACCACGTCCTCGACGGGGCCCTGGGCAGCGAGCCTTCCCTCTTCGAGCAGGAGCCCGCTCCGGCAGAAAGAGGCCACGGTGCCGAGGTTGTGGCTGACGAGCAGCACCGTCGTTCCCTCCCGCGAAAGGCGGCGCACGAGCTCGAGACACCTCGCCTGGAAAGGCGCGTCCCCGACTGCGAGCACCTCGTCGAGCACGAGGATGTCGGGCTCGAGGTGCGCGGCGACGGAGAAGCCGAGGCGCACGTACATGCCGCTCGAGTAGCGCTTGACCGGCGTGTCGAGCATGTGCTCGATGCCGGAGAATTCGACGATCCGGTCGAACTTGCGCACGATCTCGGCCCGACGCATCCCGAGCACCGCGCCGCTCAGGAAGATGTTCTCCCGGCCGGTCAGCTCCGGGTGGAAGCCGGTGCCGAGCTCGAGCAGGCTGCCGACGCGCCCCCAGCCGCTCAGCGAGCCGGTTGTCGGCCTCGTCACGCCCGTGAGGATCTTCAGCAGGGTGCTCTTGCCGGCGCCGTTGCGGCCGATTACGCCGACGACGTCGCCGCGCTCGATCTCGAACTCGACCCCCCGCAGCGCCCACAGCTCCGAGGGCGAGGAGCGCGCGGAGGCAGTCCTGCGCCGCCGCAAGAGCCGGCGCGGCGCTGTCGGCCAGCCAGTCGCGCGCCGCGTCGTGCCGGATCGACTGACCCAGCCGATAGCGCTTGCCGAGGTTCGTGGCGACGACGGCGAGCTCAGACGACGTCGGCAATGGTGTCCTCCGTCCGCCAGAAGAACGCGACGCCGGTGAGCGCGAGCAGCGACCGCGACCGCGACCGAGACGGCAACGGCGGGCAGCTCCAGCTGCGGGCTCCCGAGCAGGGCGGCACGGAAGCCGTCCACTGCCGTCACCATCGGGTTCAACGCGTAAGGCGACCCTCCAGCTGCTCCGGGACGATGCTCGACGGGTAGGCGATGGGCGTGCAGAAGAACCAGAGCTGGACGAACAGCGGCACGGCCACCTGCACGTCGCGGAAGCGGACGTTGAGCGCCGCGAGCCAGCAGCCGACGCCGACCGCTGTCACGAGCGCGAGAAGAAGGAACGCCGGAACCAACGCGATCGCGAACGTGAGTGGCGGCGAGGCGACGACGATCCAGACGAGCGCGACGGCGAAGGCTGCGCAGAAGTCGACGAGTGCCACCGCGAACGGGGCGAGCGGGATCAGGATGCGCGGGAAGTAGACCTGCTTCACGAGATCCTGACCCCGACGACGCTCTCCGACGCGGCGAAGACACCGGACGAGACGAGCTGCCATGGAAGCAGTGCCACGAAGGTGGCGAGCGCGTACGAGACGCCCTCGGTCTCGAGCCCGCCCAGCTTCCCGAAGAAGAGCGTGAACAAGGCGGCCAGCAGCAGCGGCTGCAGGACGGCCCAGAGCACGCCGATCGTGCTCTGCTTGTAGCGGACGGTCAGATCCCGCCAGGCGAGGAATGCGAGCAGCTCGCGCGAGTCGACCACTTCGCGCAGGCGCTCGGCGCTGCCACGGATCCCGGGCCGCCGCGCTTCGACCACGAACGGCCTCAGCTCGATTCGCGGGCGGCACACCAGCCGATCACTCACGCCGCTCCGCGTGAGGCGCAGGGGAGCACGCGGCTCGCCGCCGACCGCGAGCGCGAGTGGCCAGAGGCAGGCGCTGCCGGCCTGGATCGAGCCGCCCGGCGGCGAGATGGCTCGGCACGCTTCGGATCAGCTGCTTGCCGTAGTGGCGCTTCCAGAAGGTGAGCCCCGCCTCGTACGCCTCGGTCGCGCCTGGGTGCTCCGCGAGATACGGACGCTGCTCGCGCAGGACGAAGAGGGCCATCCGCAGCATGTTGAGCGTGTCGCGTGACATCGCCGCCGAATGCCGCCGGTATTGCGCGACGACCTCGTCGTGGCATGCGACCGGATGGGTGCGCGTCACGCGCAGGTAGAGCTCGTAGTCCTCGAGCGCGCTCAGGCGCGGATCGAAGCCGCCCGTCTCCTCGAGGATCGCGCGGCGGTAGACGACCGCCGCGTGCATGCTGATGTAGTTCCGTCGCAGCATCGCCGTGTAGTGGTCGCTCACACGACGCGGCTGGGGCGACCTCCCGGCGCGGCGGCCGTCAGGGAGGACGAGCTCGAAGTCGCCGGTCGTGAACGTCCGGTCGTCCGCCGACTCCGCAGCTCCCTCCACGTCGGCAGGACGGCGCCGAGCTCGTCGATGAGCTCGTAATGTCCGAAGACGAACGCGGCGTGCGGCCAGCGGCGGAACGCCTCGAGCCCTGCCTCGATTGCGCCGGGCAACAGCCGGTCGTCGGCGTCGAGGAAGACGACGTAATCGCTGGACGAGGCACGCCAGCCCGAATTCCGCGCCTCCGAAAGCCCTCTCCGCTCCTGACGGATGTACGTGACCGACCCATCGCGTGTCGCGACGGCCGGCGTCTCGTCGGTGGAGCCGTCGTCGACGACGACGATCTCCGACACGAGTCCCCTGATGCGCCTCAGCGCTCGCGATCGCCTCGCCGAGGAAGCGACCCTGGTTGTAGCAGGGGATGACGACCGAGACGCTCATCTGAACCCCGAGGAGCGAGCAAGCGATGCGAGGGATGGATCCACCGGCCTCGAATCCGTCTTCGAGACTCCCGGAGGCATCTCCTCCGGCAGCCGCGTCCACGCGCGCGCTTGCCGCTCAGCAGGGCTTCAAAGCAAACGCGGCACTATCGCCGCGCCTGTCAGCTAGGGCAGCGCATAGGCACGGACGTAGTCGATCCACAGGCGCGTCGGGCTGGTCGCGCTGGCCACGAACTCGTCCTGCATCGCGAGCGTCACGCGCATGTAGAGCGGAAGCTTTGCTTCCGGGAAGGTGGGGAAGCGGGACAGCTCCTTGCCATCGAGGTAGATCGTGATCCAGTGAGGCGTGACCATGCACCCGTAGCGGTGGAACTGACCGTCGAACATGTCGTTCCAGCCCCAAATCCCCATGTTCTGCGTCGAAGAGAGGCCGGAGTAATTCCCCTTGGAGACGTTCGACTCGAGAGAGCGGCGATGAACTGTCATGTGGTACCCGTCGTAGTCGCCGTCGCCGTAGGCCTCGATGACGTCGATCTCAGCGCGTGCCTGACCCGGGCCCTCGTCGGGTTTGGGGGTGTAGAGCCAGAACGCCGGCCAGGAGACAGCCTTCTGGAACGCCATCTTCGCCTCGAAGTACCCATAGCGCTGTGCGAATCCCTCGCCGATCTTGTTCACCGTCTGGATGTGCCCGGAGTACCAGGACGTATCCACCTTCTGCATCGTGATCGTGAGCACGCCGGGCGTGTCGATCGAGAACGTCACCGGGGTCTGCGACGGGCTGAGGAAGTGCGCCAGGGACGTATCCGGTCGCGCCGGCGCGTACCACGGCCCCGAGCCGGTGGCGCCGTCCGTGATGGTGGAGAGCGAGTCGAAATTGTCCTCGAACGTCTTCGTGTAGCCCGTGAGGTCGAGTGGTTCGCCCTTGTGTGAGCCGTCCCATTCGGCGCTGGCCCAGTCGAAAGCAACCGGTTCGCAGTTGAGGACGTCTTCTCCCAGTCTGCACGTGTCCGTGCCATCGCCGCCGTCGAGGAGGTCGGTCCCTTCCCCGCCGTCGAGAGAGTCTTCGCCGCTGCCGCCTTCGATGTGGTCATTTCCCCGGCCAGAGGTCGCCCTGTCCGCTCCGTCCCCGAGGAAGAGCTCGTCACGTCCTGGGCCGCCACACACCAGGTCGTTGCCCTGACGCCCGTAAACCCGATCGTTCCCTCCCCGGGCGGCGATGACGTCCCGGGCTGCAGTGCCGACCAAGCGGTCGCCTCCCTTTGTGCCGACGATCGTCGCCTCGTGTCCGAAGCACGTTTGTGAGGCGGCCGACGCAGGCGCTCCCAGGAATGCGAGGGCGCTCACGAAGAGCGATCGCGCCTACCACAAGGAACCTCATGACCCGGGCCATGGCTCCAAGCATCGGCACCGCTCGCCGAACGCTCAGTGACCGTAAAGGGTATTTCGCTCAGGCGAGCTGCTGACGGACCGGCGGGCGAGGCTTCATCTCACGAACTACGCCGAGGTCGGGGCCGGGGCCACTTCTTCTGGCCGGCCGAATCGGAGCGCAGCTGTTTCTCAGTGCTGGCCTGGAATCAAGTCCGACGTACGCGACCGGGCTCTTCTGACGGACGCGCGGCACCAAGCGCGCGCGACGAGTGGACGAGGTCATCAACAGCCGTGCGAACACCGTGCGAACCCCAAGCTGTACAACTGTGACCTTCCGCGACTCGGCGTGTCGCCAACATCAGCATGGAAGGCGGCTGTGCCGGTCACAGCATGGCTCACCAAGTCACCGCTCAATCACTCGTAATGAAGGGGTCCCCGGTTCGAGTCCGGGCGTCGGCTTCTTGGATCAGTACGCCGTTCTCTTCACGGCGGCGCAGACCTCTCCATCCGTGCGAACATCGCGCGAACCAAGTTAGCCTGAAGGGAGGAACGGCCGTCATGCGCACTGGCGACGAGTACAGGGAGTCAGTCCGGGACGGGAGGTCCATCTGGATCGATGGCGAGGCGGTGGCGGACGTGACGAGCCACCCCGCGTTCAAGCCGATCGTCGATGTTCGCGCGCGGATCTACGACATGGCCCACGAAGACGGCACGCGAGACGTCATGTCGTACGTGGACGAGGCGACGGGTGAGCGCTTCGCCGTCGGGCCCAAACTTCCACTTACGAAGGCCGACTGGCATGCGAAACGGCGTGCGGTCGACGCAGTGCTCGACGATGTCGGAGGCGTGGTCACCCGCGTCGGCGACGAGACGGTCGGCGAGATGTGGTCGCTCTACGACGGCCAGGACGTTCTCGCGGAGATCGACCCGAGCTTCTCGGAGCACATCCGCGCGCACGTCCACCGCGCATCGAGGCTCGACCCGTTCCACGTCTCGGCGAACACCGACCCGAAGGGCGACCGTTCGAAGCGCCCGCAGGATCAGGATCCGGACGTTCTCCTCCATGTGGTGGGCGAGACGGACAACGGCATCGTCGTGCGCGGCGCGAAGTTCGAGACCGCAGCCGCCTACGCGAACCAAGCGTTCGTGAAGCCGACGATCGGCGACTGGGGCAAGGAGGAGCTTTCCGACTACGCGGTCGGCTTCGTCGTCGAGATGGCGGCACGCGGGGTCAAGCACATCTGCCGGTCGGGATTCGCACGGCAGAAGCCGGTCGATGACTACCCGCTTATGAACCGGTTCGACGAGATCGACACGCTTATCGTCTTCGACGACGTCGAGATCCCGTGGGAGAACGTCTTCTTCTACCGGCACACGAGCGCAGCGTCGTTCATCCGCGCAACCCTGCATCGTTACAGCCAGTTCGCGTTCGTCCAGCGGCATCTGCGCTTCGCCGATCTGCTAGTCGGCGTCGCCTACGCGGGCGTCACCCAGACGGGCGTGACGATGCACCAGTCCGTGCGCGAGAGGATCGCCGAGCTCGTCTGTTACCGCGAGGGGATCGACGCCCATCTGACGGCAGCCGTCGAGAACGCCGAGGAGAGCCCAGGCGGGCTGCTCATGCCGAACCAGGCGCTCCTTTACACAGGTCGCGTCTTCGCCTGCACAGGTCTCCCGGCCGCGATCCACCTCACCCGCGATCTGTGCGGGGGGCAGATATGCGTGACACCTTCCGCGGCGGACTTCCGCAGCGCGGAAACGGGGCCGTGGCTACAGAAGTACTACCGGATCGGGGACGTCACCGCTGAGGAGCGCCGGAGGCTGCTCGCCTTCGCACGCGACCTCCTCAACTCGGACTACGCGGGCCACCGGCTGACGTTCCAGCTGTTCGCGCAGTCCCCTCCATTCGCACACTTGCTCGCCGTGTACAACAACTACGACTTCTCGGGGCCGCTCGACATCCTGCGTCGCAGCGCCGGCATGCGCGAGGATACGGTTGCCTCCGTCGGAAGCGCCTCGTGAGCCACCGTCGGATCCGATCCTTCAACACGCGCGACACCTATCCGGAGCAGGACCTCGACAACGACCTCTGCCAGGCGGTTCTGGCGGGGAACCTGGTCTTCCTCCGAGGCCAGGTCGGCCAGGATCTCGACACTGCCGAGTCGGTCGCCGTCGGCGACCCGGCCGCGCAGGCCGACAGGGCAATGGCGAACATCGAACTGCTGCTCGGTGAAGCTGGCGCCCGGCTCGAAGACATCTGCCGCATCACGGTTTACCTGACGGACATCCGCTTCCGCGAGGCGGTGTATCGGACGATCGGACGGTGGCTGAAGGGCGTCTTCCCCGTTTCGACCGGAATCGTGGTCGACGCGCTTGCGCGTCCCGAATGGGTCGTCGAGATCGAGGCGACTGCCGTCATCCCGACTGACCGCAGCCCCGCGTCGTGACCTTCTCGCTGCTCGGTCTCGACCGGGAGACCGGCGCCGTCGGCTGTGTCGTATCGTCGTCGAGCCCGGCCGTCGCGGCGCGCTGCGCCCATGTGCGCGCCGGCGTCGGCGCGGCTGGTTCGCAGAACATCACTGACCCTCGCCTGGGACCCCGGCTCCTCGACCTTCTCGCCGAAGGTCGGAAGCCGAGCGAGGCTGTCGACTCCGTGACGGCAGACACTCCGAACGCGGCCTACCGGCAGCTCACCGTCCTTGACCTGCACGGCCGCACGGCCGCGTACTCGGGCGAGCGGACACTCGGCCGGCACGCAACGGCCGAAGGCAGGGATGCCGTCGCCGCCGGGAATCTGCTCGCCGACGAGGGCGTTGTCGCCGCCATGGTCGGGGCGTTCGAGCGAGCCGACGGCGAGGCGCTCGGCGACAGGCTCGTCGCCGCGCTCGCGGCCGGCCTCGAGGCGGGGGGCGAGGAAGGCGACGTGCGTTCCGCCGGACTGCTGGTCGCGGATCGCGTGCCGTGGCCGATCGCCGACCTCCGCGTCGACTGGTCCGACGACCCGGTCGGCGACCTCGCCGCCCTGTGGAGGATCTGGAAACCCCAGCAGGACGACTACGTCGCCCGCGCACTCGACCCGGCCTCCGCCCCGAGCTTCGGCGTTGCTGGTGACCCACGACGATGAGCAGCACCGCATCTCGCCCCGGGACACGCCGCGACCCGCGGCACGATGTTCTCTTCGAGCCTGTCCGAATCGGCCCGAAGACGCTTCGAAACCGCTTCTACCAGGTGCCGCACTGCACCGGCTTCGGGGTCCATAAGCCGTTTTCGCAGGCAGGCCACCGAGGAGTGAAGGCGGAGGGGGGCTGGGCGGCCGTCTGTACGGAGTTCGCCCCGGTTGCGTTCGACTCCGACGAGGCTCCATACGTCCCCTCGCAGATCGTCGATGACGACGACGCGGCGTGCCTCGCGGTGGTCGTGGAGAGCATCCACGCGCACGGTTCGCTCGCAGGAATCGAGCTCGCGCACAGCGGCGGCCAGGCGAGCACGCAGGGGTCGCGCTGGACACCGGTCGCGCCGTCGCAGATCTCGAGCGACTACGTCACGTTCCAGGTGCCGAAGGCGATGGAGGCTCAGACATCCGGCGCGTACAGGGCGACTTTGGGCGAGGGGCGGAGCGAGCCGTCGCGATCGGCTTCGACATCGTCTACGCGTACGGAGGAACCGGATATCTGCCCACGCAGTTCCTCTCCCCCGCGTTCAACAAGCGAACCGACCGCTACGGCGGCTCCCTCGCCAACAGGGCGCGCTTTTGGCTGGAGACGATCGAACGGGTGCGTGAGGGAGTGCGACGAGGCACGCCGCAGTCGCGGTCAGAATCGGCATGTCGCACGTGCCCGGCCTTGAACTCGACGACGTTCTCGAGTTCGTGCGGCTCGCGGATGACCTCGTAGACCTCTGGGACGTGAACATCGGGACGCTCACTACCTGGTCGCACGACTCGGGGCCGTCACGCTTCTTCCCGGAAGGGCACCAGGTCGAAATCACCGGGCGCGTCCGAGAGGCGACGGCGAAACCGATCGTCGGAGTCTCTCGGCTCACGAACCCGGATCGGATGGCCGAGATCGTCCGCTCGGGAGTCTGGGACCTCATCGGCGGCGCCCGGCCCTCGATCGCCGACCCGTTTCTTCCCGCCAAGGTCGAGGAGGGGCGCTACGACGAGATCCGCGAGTGCATCGGCTGCAATATCTGCATCGTCAAGGGAGACGAGTGGCATCACCTCGGTTGCACACAGAACGCGACGGCGGGCGAGGAGCACCGCCGGGGATGGCACCCGGAGCGGTTCCACCGCGCCGAGAACGCCGATCGCGACGTGCTCGTCGTCGGGGCCGGCCCGGCTGGAATGGAATGCGCGATCGTTCTCGGGAAACGCGGGATGAAGCGGGTGCACCTCGTCGAGGCGGAACGCGAAATCGGAGGCCTCCTGCGCTGGGTGCCCAAGCTTCCCGGCCTCGGCGAATGGGGACGGCTCCTCAACTGGCGCGCGATCCAACTGGAGAAGCTCAGGAACGTCGAGGTGATCACCGGCGCACGCCTCGGCGCCGCGGACATCCTCGAGTACGGTGCAGAGATCGTCGTCTTGGCGTCGGGGTCAGCCTGGGCCGGCGACGGAACGAGCTGGGTCACGCGCGAGCCGCTTCCGGGCGCGGACGCCGCGCTCCCATACGTCCTCACGCCCGAGCAGGTGATGCTCGCCGGTGAGCGGCCGACCGGAGGAACCGTCGCGGTCTACGACTGCGAGGGCTACTTCACCGGGGCGGGCATCGCCGAGCTCCTGGCGGCCGAAGGCTTCGGAGTCGAGCTCGTGACGCCCCTCGCCGTCGTCGCGCCGCTGTGCGACATGACACTCGAGGGACCTTTACTCCGCGCCCAGCTGGCGTCACTCGGCGTCACTGTGCATACCGAGACCCGTGTCGTCGACGTCTCGCGCGACGGCCTCTCCTGTCTCGACCCAAGTGACCGAGCTTTCGAACTGGCGGTTGACGCGACCGTCCTCGTCACGCAACGCGTCTCCGACGACCGGCTCTACCTCGAGCTCACGGCGGGAAGCCTGGGCGATGTCGAGTCGCTCCACCGGACGGGGGACTGCGTCGCGCCGCGCCTGATCGCCGACGCGATCTTCGACGGGCATCGGTTGGCACGTGAGATCGACTCCCCCCATCCGGAGATCCCGCTTCCGCACCGCCAGGAACGCGTCGTCATGGCCCGACCCTGACCGGCGAGATCGTCATGACGTGTTCAGTGGAGTGACCGCGGCTCTCCGTCGCTTGCCCAGCCGAACGTGAAGGCAAACACCTGGGCGCCCGTGCCGGCGAAGATGATCGCGAAGGTCCGGTCGGTAATCTGGCCGGGCTGGCGGATGAGCTGGTAGAGCCGCGGCTCGGAAAGCATGCCGTTGCCGTGCTCGTCGATGTCCTCGCCGTGTGAAGATCCCGGGGCCTGTCCGTCGACCAGCACGTCACGTGGGAGCCTTCCACCTCGGCTACGGTGGCGCAAGCGAACGTCCCCGAGGCGTGGCAGATACAAGTCGCCGGGGTTTCTCCATTTGAACGGTGTGAGACATTCGAGCCACCGGACCGACGCTGAGCTCATGCAGGCCGCCGAGGTCGACGAGGGCGCGTTCGCGGAGCTCTACAGCCGGCACGTGTCCACGGTGCATGCATGGTTCCGCCGCCGCCTCGAGTGGGCCGCAAACGATCTGACGGCCGAGACGTTCGCGCAGGCGTGGCTCTCCCGCCGGAGCTTCCGGGACGAGGTCGAAGGCTCCGCGCTTCCGTGGCTCTTCGGAATCGCCCGCAACATCGCGCGCGAGTCCGCGCGCCGGAACGCCGTCGAGACGCGCGCGCGCCGCCGGCTCGGCCTTTCGACCGACCTGGCTTCCGAGGACGGCTACACAGCGGTCGAGGAGCGGCTCTCTCCCCGCGCGGCTCTCGTCCGCGGCCTCGAGACCCTGCCGGAGCACGAGCGCGAAGCGCTCGAGCTGCGCGTCGTGGAGGAGTTGCCGTACGAGCAGGTCGCCGATCGGCTCGGCGTTCGTCCCGCGGCCGCACGGTTGCGCGTCTCGCGCGCGTTGCGGCGCCTTTCTTCCCTGGCTCTGAAGGAGGACTCATGACCGCCTTGCCCCCTGCCCTCGACCGATTCGGCGCCGAACTCGAAATCGCGATCCGCCGTGACCTGGGCGCGCGGCGTCGCCGGCGGCGGCTGCTCCGCGCCACCGCTCTTTCGGCCGCCGTTGCGGCGACCGCCCTCGGGATCCTCGCCGTCCTGCCGGGCGGCGGGTCGTCGGTGGTCGGCCCCGCGGCGGCCGCGCTCGAGGTCTCGGACAACACGATCCTCCACATGGAGCTGCGCGGCGAGCAGCACAACCCGGACGGGAGCGTGGTTACGTGGCAGTCGGAGAGCTGGCAGCTTGGCGAGGCCCCGTTCATCCGGCGGCAGATCGAGATCGGGCCGGATGGTCGTGCAGAGTCGCTCGTCCGCGGCGACACGAACGAGCTTTACGACGCAAAGACGAACACGATCTACATCGCGACCCAGAAGGAGCTCCTTGCCGCTTCGCCACTTCCGAAGATCCAGATCGTTTCGGACGCCCGGCTCCGCAAGTTGACGCACAGTTCCCGGGTCGACTCGGCGCTCAAGGTCGCGAAGAGCGGCGCCTACTCCGTCATCGCCACGAAGGAGGGCGCAAAGCGCTTCCGCGAGCAGCGTGCCCGGGCACAGAGTTCAGGCGGCGCCGACGGGGCGGTCGAGGAGCCGTTCCGCGCCGAGATCCTCGCGCTCCTGAACTCCGGACGCGCCGAGGTGACCGGACACGTCGAGGTCGACGGGCGCGATGCGATCCGCATCGAGTCTCCCGACGGGAAGCACGTCTACCTCGTCGACGCGGAGACCTATGCACCGATCGAGTGGACGAGTATGGGGAATGGCGGCAGCGTCACGCTCCGATTCCCGATCTACGAGGAGCTGCCGGTCAACGCAGACTCGATGGAGCTCCTCGACCTGGAGGCCCAGCACACCGGCGCGAGCGTCGTGCGCGATCCGGCCGCCTACCGGGACGCCGAGGCGCGGCTCTTCCCGCACGGCTAGTCGGCGCGGGCCTCAGCCGTCCTGGGCGAACGCCTCCGGAGCCTCTTGGGGGACGTCGTGGCCGACCCCGTCAAGGAGGCCCCGCGTCGACGAAGCCCACTTTGAGCAGGCCGGCGTCGATCTGCTCGAGACGGCCGAAGGTCCGAGCCACTCCGCTAGCCGAACGTGAAGCAAAGCACCTGGGCGCCCGGTTCCTGAAACGCGATCTCGAATGTCCGGTCCTCGATGTCGCCGGGCTGGCGAATCAGTTGGTGGAGCCGAGGCTCGGAGAGGACACCATTGCCCTGCGCGTCGGTGTCGCCTCCGTGCGAAGCTCCGGGGGCCCGGTCGTCGATGAGCACGCGGAACGGCACGGGTGCCCCGCCTTCAGCCGGCGCCATGACGAGGTGCAGATCGCGCGCGTGGAAGCGATAGGCGATTCGGCCCCCTGCTTCGTGCAGGACTGCGGCTTCTCGCCCGATCGTCCACTCGCCCGCGAGTGCCCACTGGTTCGACCTCAAGGTTTCGGGGGCTGCGTAGGACCTGCGCTCGTCCGTGGCGACGCCGCCAGGCGACGCGAAGCGCTCGCCCCGGCCATAGCCGGCGTAGGTCTCTGGACTCTCGAGGTCGTCCCAATCGGCCGGAGCCTCGATGCCCTCTCCCTCGACCGAAACGAGCTCGTCGTCCACGCCCAGGAGCTCCTGGATGGCCCCTTCCGACTCGGCGTAGCGCCCTTCGCCGTAGTGGCGAAACCGGATCATTCCGTCCGTGTCGGCGAGGTAGAGGGCAGGCCAGGCGTTGTTCGCGAACGCATCCCAGACCGCGTAGTCGTTGTCGATCGCGATCGGGTGCTCCACCCGCATCGCGGCGAGCGCGCGGCGAATGTGGTCGGTGTCGTGCTCGACGGCGAACTCCGGGGTGTGCGCGCCGACGACGAGCAACCCGTGGTCCTTGTACTTCTCGGCCCAGGCGCGGACGTACGGAAGCTGGCGTATCCAGTTGATGCACGTGAACGTGCAGAAGTTGACGAGGACGACGCGGTCGCGAAGGTTCTCCGCCGTCAGGGGCGGCGAGTTGAGCCATCCCGTCGCTCCATCGAGCGCCGGCAGCCGTGTAGTGGGTGTGTCGAGTCTGAAGATCATGGTGTCCTAGCGAAGCGACTTGAACGCGGCTCGCACCTCCTCGGAGAAGAGCTCGGGCTCCTCCCACGCGGCGAAGTGGCCGCCCCTGTCGACCTCGTTGAAGTAGGTGACGTTCGGGTAGGAGTTCTCGACCCAGCTGCGCGGGGTCCGCCAGATCTCGCCGGGGAAGGTGGTGAAGCCGACCGGGAGCGAGACCTCCGGAGGAGCCTGGCCGGACGCGAGTGCTTGTGCCCGGGCTTGTCCGTCCTCCCAGTAGGATCGGGCCGCCGAGGCGCCGGTGCCCGTCAGCCAGTACAGCGTGACGTTGTCGAGGATGTTGTCCCGGGTGAGATTGCCCACGGGCTCGCCGTCGACGAAGGCGTGGGAGATCTTGTAGTAGCTGTCCGTGTCGTGGTCGAGCAGCCAGGCGGCCAGGGCGACGGGTGAATCCAGCAGGGCGTAGCCGATCGTCTGCGGCCGCGTGGCCATCTCCAGGAAGTAGCCGAAGCCGCTCTCCCTGAATGTGGCGAGCTGGGCCGACGCCGCGCGTTCCTGCTCGGACTCCGCCGGCGGGGGGCCCCCCAGCACCGTCACGAGCAAGTTCATGTGGATGCCGAGCAGCCCCTCGGGTGCCTGCCGTCCCAGCGCGTCGGTGACGGCGGCGCCCACGTCGCCGCCCTGGGCGACATAACGGGTGTGGCCGAGGCGGTGCATGAGCTTCGCCCAGGCCTGCGCGACGCGGCCGACGTTCCAGCCGAGCTCGGCCGGCTCGCTCGAGAAGCCGTAGCCGGGCAGGGAGGGCAGCACGAGGTGGAACGCGTCCTCGGCCTGCCCACCGTGCGCGGTCGGGTCCGTCAGCGGGCCGATGGTCTCGAGGAGCTCGATCACCGAGCCGGGCCAGCCATGCGTCATGATCAGCGGCAGCGCGCCCTCGTGCTTCGACTTCACGTGGATGAAGTGGATGTCCACCCCGTCGATCTCGGTCTTGAACTGAGGCAGTGCGTTCAGTCTCGCCTCGCACTTGCGCCAGTCGTAATCGGTCGCCCAGTAGCGGGCGAGGGCCTGCGATCGTCGCGAGCTGGACGCCCTGCGACCGGTCTTCGACGAGCTCCTTGGTGGGCGAGCGCGTCGCGGCGATGCGGCGGCGCAGTTCGGCGAGCTCGTCCTTGGGGATGTCGACATGGAACGGGCGGACCGCGGTGGCGGCAGGTGACTGGGTGGTGCTCATCTAAACCTCCGAAGGGTTGGGAGCGCCTCTCGTTCACCCCAATAAGCCGGCTGCGCAAGATCACAAGACTTTCACCACATTTGGTGAGGATCGCTGCGACAATCGGAGTGCCTTACGACCGTCGGGGGCGATGTTGGCGCGACAGCTTCAGGTTCGAAGGGGTCACGAGTCGGTCCGGGCCCATGCCGAACCGGTCACGCCCGGGCGCGAACGCCGGTTAGTCGTCGGGGCTGAGCACGGCGACGCGGAGGCGTCACGCGAGCTGGTCGAGGCCTTCATGCCGGCGATCACCGGGCTCGCCTTCGGGTTCCCGACCGGTGCAGGCGTCGGGCTCCAGGAGCTCCTCCAGCAGGGAGTCGTCGGGCTTCTGTTCGCCGCGCGACGATACGACCCCGAGCTGAACACGCCGTTCTGGCCGTACGCCTCCTTCTGGGTGCGCAAGTCCATGCAGGAGCTCGTCGCGGAGATGACCCGGCCGGTGGCTCTGTCCGACAGAGCCGTGCGAAGCCTCGCGCAGATCAGGAAGGCTCGGGGTGAGTTGCTGAGGGCTCACGGCACCGAGCCCACGAACGCGGAACTGAGCAGCGAGACAGGCCTCACGCTCTGGCAGGTCGAGAGCCTGCTGGCGACCGAGCGAATGCCGCGGGCCCTCGAAGAGCCGCTCGCGCGTGAAGACGACGCGAGCGAGACGGTCGGCGACACGATCGCCGATCCAGTTGCCGAGCAGGCTTTCGAGCAGGTGCTCGATCACATGGAGATCCATGACGTGCGCGGCGCTGCCGACCGGCTCACAGGGCGTGAGCAAGCGGTCATTCGAGCCCACTACGGGCTGGGTCAGCCGGCGCAGACGTTGGGCAAGATCGGCGACGTCCTCGGACTGACTGCCGAGCGCGCCCGCCAGATCGAGGTCGGCGCGCTCACGAGGATGCGCGACGCACTCGCCGGCCCCCCGCACCTGTAGCTCGGCGCCCTAGAAGTGCGCGGGGGCGTGCTCGATCTCGGTCTCGAGAATGCCTTCTGGGGCCGTCTCGGGACGACGCGAGAAGAACGCGCCGTACCGCGTCCAGGCGATCACGGGGAGGGGGACCCCGAGGAGGAGCGTCCCGATGGACGAGCGGCCCCAGACTCCATCCGGGTCGGCGTGCGCCCTAGCTCGCGCGGCGCAGCTGCTCTTCGACCCGGCGGAAGGCGGACGAGCGGCGGTCGAGCTTGCCGAGCGCGGCCTCGAGGCAGTAGACGGCCTGCTCACGCCTGCCGCTGCGGCCGTGCAGCAGCCCGAGATTCGCGAGCACCTGGCCCTCGTGGTGCTCGTCCTCGATCCGGCGGAGGATCGCCGCCGCCTCGTCGAAGTGCTCGATGGCCTCGTGCTCCTGTCCTGAATGCCCGAGCGCCAGGGCAAGGTTGTTGAGGGTCAGCGCCTCGGTCGCCGGGTCATCGACGCTCCGCGCGAGGTCGAGCGCGGCCCGGTGTGCCTCGGCTGCCGCGTCTGGCTCGTTCGCCCTGCGCAGCTCCACTCCCTGTGCGTTGAGGCGGCTCACCTGTTCGCGCCGCCGCGTCTCCTCGGCGCGCTCTCCGTTTGCCTGCCGCCGGCGGCGGAGTTCCTCGAGCGGCCGGTGCGTCACGGCGCCGAGTTGCTCGCGGACCCGGAGATTCGTCTTCGCGCCGCCGCGAAGGCGGCGTACGAGCGCGTAGCCGAGGCAGCCGCCCGCGACGACCAGAAGAAGGAACGCGACCAGCCGGCCGGCCCCCACGGCGACGAGGAACCCGATGACGAGGAGCGAGAAGCCGCCGACCGCGACCATGCGGCGGCGAAGCTGGGCGCCGCGGGCGCTCGGTTCGGTCGCCGCGCGCGCAATCTCGGGGAGTCGCTCCCTTTTCGTGCTGGTGTCCATCGGTCGTCGGTCGTTGGGCGACGCTGAGTTCCTGATTCGCCCTTCGAGCGTACAGACCTCTTACCCGCTGCTTCGGGGGAACAGGCGGGCGCGGAAGTTGTAGGCGTGGAAGTCGTCCAGCGGGAAGCCGCCGCAGGAGTAGACGGACTGCGGGAAGTCCTTCGGCGGGCAGTCGAAGCGCAGGCTCCCGTTCGAGAGCACGAGGTCGACCTTCCAGACCTGCGAGCGCCCGAACGGGACGGTGAGATGGCCGTCGCCTCGGCCGAGTCGAGCCGGATCGCGGTCGATCGCCGCGCGGCCCGGTCTTGGCGTAGGCGACGACGGTCGCGGCGGCGCCGACGGAGGGCGAGGGCAGATCGACACTGAAGCGCAGCTTCGCCTGCGAGCCGACGCCCTTCTCGGGGCGCAGGCGGTAGAAGCGCGTCGAGAGGTGGTGGATCCGCGGCTTCTGCCAGCCGCTCGACGCATGACTGTTTCCGAGGTGGAACTTGCCCGCGAACGGCACGACGGGATAGCCGAGGCTCGCCTCCGAGTAGTCGCGGAGGTCGTTCGTCCACCCGAAGCGGGCGAAGATGTCGCGGAAGGAGTAGCCGTGGGCGGCGAGCGCGCGCCGCACGGCCTGAAAGGAGTACTGGTCGCCGAAGGCCGCGTGAGGGCTCGCCGTCGGCCCGCTCCCAGATCTCCCGGATGATCGTCGGGTCTTCGAGAAGACCTTCTCGGCTCAGGAAGCGCCAGAAGAGCCATGGCGCCGTACTCGAAGCCTCCGCCGCCCGTGTCGAGCGGGACGCCAGGGCGTGCGAGCGCGCTGCGGTCGAGGTAGTTGATCCGGTCGATGACGTCCGGGTAGACCTCGCCCTCCATCCACATCGCCGAGCCCTCCATGAGCGCGTAGGTCATCGAACCAGTCGTAGGCGAACTGCACGGCGTGGAAGAACTCGTGCGCCGCGGTCACCTGGAGGAACTCGAGCGGCGTCTGGCCGATCCCGAACTGCGCCTGGCGCGTAGTCGTCGTCGAGGACGCAGTAGGCGGAGACGGCCCAGGGGCGGTGAACTCGTAGCGCGTGCGGGTCGTCGCTCGTGCAGTAGCCGAAGAGCGCCGTATGCGGCCGATGTCGGCGAGTAGATGTCCAGCTCGGGCCCGCCGCCGTCGTTCAGCGTCGTCGACGCTGTCGTCGAGCGGCTGGCGGTAGCCGAGGCCCGCGTCTCGGTGTCCCAGACGTTGTCGAGCACCGCGATGGTGTCGTCGATCTGGTCGGGGATCGCCGTTCGCCGGGTTGCGTGTCGGTCGCGCGGCGGCGAGTCGCGGTTCGTCGGGTTGTCGTCCCAGTGGAAGCAGAGCGGCCGCCCGCCCTCGCACACCGCGCGCGGGGACCGCGTCGAAGTCCCAGCGTCGGCTCGCCGAGGAAGGTGGGTGCGCCGTCCGGGCGCGCCAGGATCCGCCTTCGCCTCGGCGCGCTCGGCGCCGGAGAGGAACCGCGTCGCGCACGACGAGGTCGCGGAGGATGAAGGTGGCGGCGCGCGGGTTCGCGCGCGCGACGTCGCCGAACTCGCGACCGGACCGCTGCCGAGCGAAGAGGCGAGCGGGCGCGCTCGAGCGCGTACTGCGCCTCGCGTCAGCCGTCCCTGAGCGAGGGCGCGGTAGAGCGCGTCGTGCTTCGGCCGGGGTCAGCGGCGGCAGCGCGCCGCGGAGCGGCAGCCGCGGGCGCAGCGAGAGCCCACGCGCAGAGCGCGGGGGCGAGAGAGAGTGCGAGCTTGGCGAGCGCATCTGCAGTGGCGACTGCCGAGTCCCTCGTCGGCGGCCGGTGAAGACTCTACCTAGCGAAGTCATCGGCGCCTTCCTGCGCCCTCGTTAGACTCGGTCGACGTGAGCGCGGTGGAGCAGACGCGTGGCCGAAGAGCACGATCAAGGTCCTCGATCACGGCTTCGTCCGCCTCGACGGGCCATGGCGAGCGACCTCTCGGTGGTCGAACGCCGCGCGCGTCAGCTTCGCGCGCCGCAAGGACGACGATGGAGGAGGCCGATGCGGGCCTGATCCGCTTCCTCATGCGCGAGCGGCACGGGACGCCGTTCGAGCACAACGCGTTCCGCTTCCACATCCGCGCGCCGATCTTCGTCGCGCGCGAGTGGTTCCGCCACCGGATCGGCTCCTTCAACGAGTTCAGCATGCGCTACGCGAAGGCGACGGACGAGTTCTACGTCCCGGCGCGCCGAGGACGTGCGCTCCCAGGTCGGGAAGCCGGGCGCGTATTCCTTCGAGCCGGTCATCCGACGAGGTCGCGCAGACGACGCGCGACGAGCTCGCCGCCGTCTACGCGGCCGCGTTCGCGGCGTACGAGCGGCTCGTCGAGATGGGCGTCGCGCGCGAGCTCGCGCGGGCGGTGCATGCCGGTCGGCGCCTACACCGAGTTCTACTGGACGGTCAACGCCCGCGCGCTCATGAACTTCGTCTCGCTGCGGGCGGCCGAGACGGCCCAGCGCGAGATCCGCCGCTACGCCGACGCGGTCGAGCAGCTCTTCGCCGAGAAGATGCCCGTCACGTACGAGGCATTCGTCGCCTCGGCGCCGGACGCGCCCTAAGGTACTCGCGACGCCAGCAAGAGCCAGGGCGCGTCGGCGCTTCGCCGCGGATGATGACCCAGCGCGTCGTACTCGGCAGGTCGTAGCTCGCGGTCATGTCGACGGTCGTGCGGCCGCTGACGTCGAAGGTCCGCAGGCGCCGGCATACTCGCCGTCCTTCGCCAGCCAGAGGACGTAGTAGTCGTTGCCCTCAAGGTGCGGGAGGCCCGTCGACGACGAGGTGCATCTTCCAGTTGCCCGTGCGCTCGTCTCGCGGGCCGAGCTCGATCTGCGCCGAGGCGTCGCGGCGCGGCCGCGCTGGGCGCCATCTGCACGGTCGCGCGGGCGTCGAAGCCTCGCGCTCGGCCCAGCGGCCGACGCCGAAGAACGAGGGCCGCGAGCGGCGGCGGCGAGCGCGACCGCGAGCGGCGACGCCGGCGGCGCGTCCGGACGGGCGTGACCGTGCCGATGCGCTCGACCGCGCTGCGTGAGCGAGCCGGGCACCTCGGCGCGGGCGCGCGGCACCGCGCGGAGCAGCGCGTCGCACCCGGCGCGAGCTCGAGCTCCTCCTCAGGCGTGAGGTCGTCGCCGACGAGATCGCGGAAGTCCGGCGTGTCGCTCACAGCGCTTACCTCCTCGAGCAGCGCCGGCCAGGCGGGCGAGCGCCGGTGCGCGTGCGCGTCTTGACCGTTCCGAGCGGGACGTCGAGGTAGCTGGCGATCTCCGTCTGCGAGAGCCCGCTCCAGTAGGCGAGCTCGAGCACGACGCGCTCGCGCTCCGGCAGCTGCTCGAGCGCGCGGTGCACGCGCCACGTGAGCCAGGACTCCTCGGCGCGCTCGGCGGGGCCGGCTCGTCGTCGGCCTCGTCCGGGGCCTCCACGGCGTTTCGCGCTTCTGCCGCGCGCGGTCGATGATCGCGTGGCGCGCGACGGCGTAGAGCCAGGCCGAGCCGGTGCCGCGCTCGGCCTTGTAGCTCTGCGCCGAGCGCCAGACCGCGGCGAAGGTCTCCTGCGCGGCGTCCTCGGCGCGGCCGTTGTCGCCGAGCTGGCGCAGCGCCAGCGCGAGCACCGGGCGCGCGCAAGCGCTTGTAGAGCTGCTCGAAGGCGTCGCGGTCGCCGCGGGCGACGCGCTGGATGAGGGCTGCGTCGCTCGGATCGACAGTCGGGCGCGTGGTGACCGCGTCATCGGCTGGCGAGCGCGCGCGGAACGCGTCGACGATCCCATGCCGGGATACGAGCCTCCACCGTCGTCGATCCGCGGTGGGGCCGGTCCCGGGTCTAGCCACGGCCGAGTTCAGCCGCAGAGGCCGCCGTCGACGAAGAGCGTCGAGCCGGTGACGAAGCCCGCGCCGACGAGGTAGACAACCGCGCCCGCGACGTCCTCCGGGGAGCCGACGCGGCCGAGCGAGCGTCTCGGCGGCGCGGCGCTCCTCCTGCTCCGGCTCGACGGCGACGGGGCCCGGCGCGATCCCGCAGACCCGGATCTCCGGCGCGAGCGCGCGGGCGAAGACGCGGGTGAGCATCGCCTGTGCCGCCTTCGCGGCGCAGTGGGGCGCGAACGAGGGCCAGGGCCGGTAAGCGGCCACGTCCTCGATCATGACGACGAGGCCGAGGCTCGACGCGCGGAGGTGCGGGACGGCGGCCTGCGTGACGAAGAAGCTGCCCTTCGCCGTCGAGCCGAGCGCGGCGTCCCAGTCGGCCTCGGTCACCTCCTCGACCGGCCGCGGCTCGAAGCCGTTCGACGGCGGCGTTGACGAGAAGGTCGAGCCCGCCGAGCTCGGTCGCCGCCGCGCTCGACGAGCGCGCGCGCCTCGTCGGGCCGCGCAGGTCGCCGTCGCGCGCGTCCCGGCCGCGAGGACGGCGAAGCCCTCCGCCTCGAGCCGCGCCGCGATCGCGCTCCCACGCGGCCCGTGCCACCCGTGACGAGCGCCGCACGCGCGATCTCCGTCACCTGGGGAAAGATACGCTCTCGCTCGACACGCTCGAAGGAGACGCGAAGGGAGACGCCATGGCGACACTGGCGTCCAGAACCACGAGGAGATCGCGGCCCGGGAGCTCAAGCCCGAGCTCCTCGAGATGGACGGCATCTCCCGGGCGTCCGTCGAAGCGCACTACAAGCTCTACCAGGGGTACGTCGCGAAGCGGAACGAGATCCTCGGCGAAGCTCGGCCGAGGTCGACCTCTCGACCGCGAACCAGGTCTACTCGGACGTGCGCGCGCTCAAGGTCGACCTCACCTTCGCGATCGGCGGCGTCAAGAACCACGAGATCTACTTCGAGCACCTCGGCGGGCGGCGGCGGCGACCCGACCGGCGCCGTCGCGGCGCTGATCGAGCGCGACTTCGGCTCAGTCGACGCCTGGCGCGCCGACCTGAAGGCGACCGGCATGGGCGGCCGCGGCTGGGCGTGGACGGCCTACGACTGGGACGAGCAGCGCCTCTTCAACTACATCGGCGACGCGCAGAACACCTTCCCGGTCTGGAACGCGACGCCGCTCGTCGCGCTCGACGTCTACGAGCACGCCTACTTCCTCGACTACCAGACCGACCGCGCGTCCTACATCGACGCGTTCTTCGCGAACCTCGACTGGGACGTCGTCACGAGCTGGGTGGCGAGGTACCAGATCCAGACCTGAGCGACATCTCTCATCGTCCCGTCGGGTACGTCCCCGGCTCGATGCCGTTCGGCTACTGGCTGCCGCGGCTCTTCGCGGGCGTGGACATCCGGACGCTCGGGAGCGGGAACACCGGCGCGACGAACGTCTGGCGGACGCTCGGGTTCAAGCTCGGGCTCGCCGTCGCGGTGCTCGACATCGCCAAGGGCGCGGCCGCCGCGCTGCTCGGGCGCTGGCTCGGGAACGACCTCGTCGCGCGTCCTGGCCGGCGTGCGCGGCGATGGCTCGGCCACTGGCGCCCGCTCTTCCTGCGCTTCCAGCGCGGCGGGAAGATCGTGGCGACGACGGGCGGCGTCGGCGCTCGCCGTCGCGCCGCTCGCCACGCTGTCCGGCGGGCGGCGTCTGGATCGCGGTCTTCCTCGTGACCCGCTACGCCTCGCTCGCGTCGATGTCGCGGCGTCGACGCTCCCGATCTTCGCGGTCCTCTTCGACGCTCCTGGCCTGTCGTCGCATTCACCGTCGGCGCGCGCGCTCGCGATCGTCGTCCTGCACCGCGGCGAACATCGCGCGGCTCTGCGCACGGCCAGGAATCGAAGATGCGGCCTCGCGCGGCCGGCTAGGCGCCACCGCGCGCAGCCAGTCCCTGAGCTCGGTGTGCGGCGAGCGAGTGCTCGCCGCTCGCAAGCTCGCCGCGCAGCTCCCCGACGGTGCCGAAGCGCTCGGCGAGGACGTCGTGGTTGTGGATCGTCTCGAAGTTGACCTGGCGGGCGAGGACGAAGTCGTCGTCCGCGAGGTCGGCGTAGCCCTCGAGCGCGCTCTGGACCATGAGCCGCACAGAGTCCTCGACGAACCGCGGCGTGAAGGTGCGCGTGCTCGACGACGAAGAGCTCGTCCGGGCGCTTGAGGAGCTCGTAGATCGGGGAGCTCATCGAGCGCTCGACGATCTCGACGAGGTCCTCGGCGTTCGAGGCGCTACAGCCGTTCCGAGGAAGAGCGTGCCGCGGCCGCGCTGGTTGTGTGTCGCGAGCGGGACGAGCTCGAGGATCCGCTCGACGTCGCCGTCCTGCGAAGCCGGCCTCGGCAAGCCGCCCGGCCGCCTCCGCCCGGACGAGCCCCTGCGCGCAGGGGCACGCGTTGATCCCCGTGGCCTCGACGCCGACGACGCGCCGCGTCGCCGCTGCGCGAGGCGGCGGCGATCCCGATCAGCGTCACGAGCTCCTGCGTGCGGAGCGCGGTCACCGGCGTGAGCCGCTCGATCGGGTAGCGCGCGGCGATCTTCACCTCGGCGCGGAGCGCCTGCTGGCGCTCGACGATGTGGCGCGCGATGTGCTCGGCGAGGTTCTCGACGAGGAGCTTCTCGTCGATCACGACCTCGTCGATCGCCTCCTCGAAGACCTCGGGGAAGCGCGACATGTGCACGCCCTTCTGGGCGGGGTCGAGGTCGACGAAGCAGTCGATCTCGGCCGACGACGAGCGCGTCGCTGGCCGCCGTGCTGCATCCGCACGGCCTTCTGGACGCCGGTCACGCCGGCGCGGGAGAGGCCGATGCGGACCTCGGGCGCCGAAGCCTGGAGGTCGGCCCCGCCGGTTAGTCTCTCCTGCTGCACGCGCCAACCGTACCAAGGGGGGACATGGCCGAAGACGAGCGCTTCGCCGCAGATCGTCTCGATCGGCGCCCACGACCTGAAGACGCCGCTCGCCACGGTGTACGGCTTCGCCAAGACTCTCGCCAAGTCCGACCTCGACGAGCCGGCCACTCGCTACGTCGAGATGATCGAGGCGGCCGTCGGCCCAGCTGCGCGAGCTCATGCAGGAGCTTTCCCTCGTCGCCCTGATCGAGCTCGGGCGCTACGAGCCAAGCGCTCGCGGACGTGGACTCTCTCGAGCTTGCCCGGGAAGCGTGCGCCGACGCTCGGGGCGGGTGGAGATCGCCGGCGAGGGGGCGACCGTGAGAGTCGACCCCGAGGCGACGGCGCGTGCCGTCTCGCGGCTCGCCAAGGCCGCGTCGCGGCACGGCGGCATCGACTCGGTCGCGCTCGCTGTCCGCGGCACAGAGCTCGAGATCTCCCGCTCCAGCGCAACGCCGCGGGGGTGGTGACGCGGGGAGGAGCTCCGCGAGCTCGGCGCCGTCGCGGCGGTCGAGCACCTACGCGCGCCTCGGCGGTAACCGTGGCGGCCGACGGCGAGCGGCTGCTGATCCGCTTCCCCGCCTAACGCAGGAGGCCGGGAGAGGCGGCGGTCCTTGAGGATCCGCCCCTCGGTCTGGCAGGTCGGGCAGTAGTAGATCGTGTGCTCGTCGAAGTCGACGCGCGCGATCGGCGTGCCGCAGCGCGGGCACGGCTCCCCGAGGCGGTTGTGTACGCGATAGGCCTTCTTGTCGGACGCGCCGCGCTCGCGGAGTTCGAGGCCGCGGGCGAGCTCGGAGTCGGTCGCTCGGACAGGCGCTGCACCTCGTCCTCGGAGAGCTCGGTCGTGAGCGCGTAGGGAGAGAGCTGCGCGTGGTTGAGGATCTCGTTCGCCCACGCGCGCCCGATCCCGGCGATGAGCCGCTGGTCGCGGAGGAAGGCGTGCAGCCGGCGGGAGTCCGAGCCGAGGATCTCGCCGAGCCGCTCGGGGCCGAGCTCGTAGGCCTCCGGGCCGAGGTGCGCGAGCTCGTCCTCGATCCCTTCGGGGGTGTAGAGGCCGACCTTGGCGCGCTTCTTCGCGCCTGCCTCCGTGAGGAGGAGGGTGCCGCCGTCCTCGAACGTGAGCCGGAAGGCGGGCGTCTTCGGCTGCTTCTCGCCGGGCCTGAGGTAGCGGAGCCGGCCGGCGCTCATCAGGTGGACGTGGAGGACGAGCTCCCCGTCCTCGGTCGGAAAGAGGAGGTTCTTCGCGCGCCGCTCCGCGCCGGCGAAGCGGCGGCCTTCGAGCGAGGAGAGCGGCGGGTCGTAGGTCTTCAGCGTGGCCACGTGCGCCGGGCCCGCCTTCGCGACCGGGAGGGCGCGCACGGGGTCGTCGAGCTGCGCGGCGCAGCGCCTCCATCTCCGGGAACTCAGGCACCCTCGACCTCCCGGTAGGCGAACCCCTCCGGGCCCTCGTACTCCTCGTACGCCATGACGTCGAGCTCCTTCAGGCGCGCGGGGCGGCCCGCGTAGGAGCGGAGGATGCGCGCGCCCGCGTTGGAGAAGTAGTCGCGCTCCTTGACGGGCACGTAGGCGAGCGCGTCGGCCTCGTCCTCGAAGAGCCGGTCGGCGTCGAGCCCGAGCTTGCGCGCGCTCACGTGCAGCAGGGTGAGGAGGACGGTCGTGTCGCGCCAGTCCGGCCAGCCACCCTCGAGCGCGAGCGCGGCCAGGCCGAAGCGGACGCGCTCGGGATCCTGCTCCCGGACGGCGGCCTCGGCGGCCTCCTGGGCGATGCCGTCGAGGATGCTGCCTCCGCTGCGCGTCAGCGAGGCGTTCATCGCCGTGCGCTCCTCGCGGCTCGCCGCCCGGAAGGCGCTCGACGGCAGCCTCGAGCTCGTTTCTCTTACGCTCCTCGGCCATGGACCCGCTCACAGTAGCCGTCGTCCGGGGAGGCATGGTCGAGTCGCGCCACCAGGTCCACGCTGTCCGGTGGACGCGGCCGGGGCGGTGGTCGAGGCGCGCGGCGACCCGGGTCTCGTCACGTTCATGCGCTCCGCCGCGAAGCCGATCCAGGCGCTCCTCCTCGTGCGCGCGTACGACGATCTCGCCGACGAGGACGTCGCCATCGCGTGCGCATCGCATCTCGGGCGGGCCGAGCAGGTCGCCGCGGTGAAGCGAGCTACTCGCGCGCGCGGGCGCGAGGGAGGACGACCTCGAATGCGGCACGGTGAACGGAAGCCGGCTCGAGCACAACTGCTCCGGCAAGCACGCCGGCTTCCTCTGCGTCTGCGCCGCCCGCGGCTGGCCATTCGAGAGCTACCGCCTCCCTGAGCACCCGCTCCAGCAGGAGATCGCGGCGGAGGTCGGCGAACGCGGCAGGGCTCGAGCCGGTAAGAGATCCCAACTGCCGTCGACGGCTGCGGCGTCGTCACCTTCGGGCTCCCCCTGGAGCGGATGGCCGCCGCCTACGGGCGGCTCGTCCGCGGGGAGCTCGAAGGCTGCGGAGCGGATCATCGCGGCGATGACCGCGCATCCCGACGCTCGTCGAGGGCCCGGGCTTTCGGGCACTGAGCTGATGCATGCGGTCCCCGGCGCGGTGGCCAAGGGAGGGGCGGAGGGCGTCGTCTGTGCCGGCCTCAGGACGGCTCAGCGCTCGCGCTCAAGGTCGAGGACGGGGCCTCTCGCGCCGCGCTTCCCGCCGCGTCCGCGTTCTCGGACTGGCCGACCTCCGGGTCGAGCACGATTCGCAACAGCCGTGGGGAAGCGGTCGGGGAGATAGTCGCCGAATCCTGAAATCGCCCTTCCGCTTTTCGAAAACCGTTGTAGAATCACCGGCCGGATGTGCCTGTGAGCCGGGGGATGCGGAGATCTCGCCGGCTCTTTTCGTTCCGAAGGCGTTTGTTGCAGAGGTAGCGAGAAGAGAGGCGAGGCAATGCTCACGGTCGACATCTCTTTGCCCGACATCGAGGAGCTGCACAAGCTCGTCACCGAAGGGCAGGAGAAGGGGTTCCTCTCCTACGACGAGATCGTCGCGGGGCTGGAGGAGGTCGACCTCACGAAGGAGCAGGTCGAGGACTTCTACACGTACCTCATCGACCACGGCATCGAGCTCGTCGAAGGCGTCGAGCACAAGGCGCCCGCCGCACGAGCAGCCCGCGCTCGCCGAGGAGGAGAAGGCCGGCCCGAAGCTCGACCTGACCGTCGAGCCCTCGCTCGACTCCCTCCGCCTCTACCTCCGCGAGATCGGCAAGGTCCCGCTCCTGACCGCCGACCAGGAGGTCTATCTCGCCAAGCGCATCGAGCGCGGCGACATGAGCGCGAAGACGCAGATGATCGAGGCGAACCTCCGCCTCGTCGTCTCGATCGCCAAGGCCTACCTCGGCCGAGGGCTCTCCTTTCTCGACCTCATCCAGGAGGGATCGCTCGGTCTCATCCGCGCGGTGGAGAAGTTCGACTACCGCAAGGGCTACAAGTTCTCGACGTATGCGACCTGGTGGATCCGCCAGGCGGTGACGCGCGCGATCGCCGACAAGGCGCGCACGATCCGCATCCCGGTGCACATGGTCGAGAAGCTGAACAAGGTCGTGCACATCGAGCGCCAGCTCGTCCAGCGGCTCGGCCGCGAGCCGCGCCCGGACGAGATCGCCGCGGAGCTCGAGATGACGACAGCCGAGGTGCGCGAGATCCTGCGCATGTCGCAGCTCCCCGTCTCCCTCGAGAAGCCGATCGGCGAGGAGGAGGAGTCGGAGCTCGGCGACTTCGTCCAGGACGACCAGGCGGAGTCCCCGTTCGACTCGGCCTCGCTGAACCTCCGTCGCGAGGACATCGACCGCGCGCTCGACTCCCTTCCGGAGCGGGAGCGCAAGGTGATCGAGCTCCGCTTCGGCCTCAAGGGCGAGAGCCCGCGGACGCTCGAGGAGGTCGGCCGCGCTTTCGGCGTGACGCGTGAGCGCATCCGCCAGATCGAGAACAACACGCTGAAGAAGCTCGAGTCCCTGCCTGAAGCGCAGGGATTCAAGGACTGCGTCTAGCTCTTGCGTCCCTGGGCGGCGCGGATCCCGCCGGGCTAAGCTCGGCTTCGCGTGCGCCTGCCGCCCAGGAGCCCGAGTCAGCAGGCGGTCGGGTCCGGCGTGTAGTACGGCTTGGTGGAGCGCACCGTGACGAGGCGCTCGCCCATGTTCGTGCTCACCGGGCCTTCGTAGGACGCGAGCCACGAGCGGTCTGAGCACACGGGCAGGCTGAGGGTGACTGCCTCGCCGGGCTGCACGTCCACCTTCTTCGTCCCGCCGGGGTATTTCAGCGTCATCGGCGTCTGGATCACGTCGGACGGAAGGCTGAGCGTGACGGTCATGCGCCCGGCGAGCGTCTTTCCTTCCTCGGGGAAGAGCTGGATGCCGCCCGTGAGCCCTAGCCACCCGTCGTAGAAGCGGTTGGTGACGTAGAGCGAGAGCCGCGGCGTGCCGGTCGGCCTGAGCAGCCGGTAGATGCGGGTGCGATCCACCTGCCGCGCGCCGCGGAACTCGGTCGTGGCGCTGTAGGCGTCGACGAGCATCGGGCCGGTGAACGGCTTCCCGTCGAGGAGGATGCTGCCGTCGTCGCCGATCGTCGTCTGCTCGGCCTTGAACGCGTCCGGCGGTGCTGAATCCGGGAGGAGCAGGAGCCGGTCGATCGAGCGGTTCCAGAAGAGCTGCTCGGTCGCGAAGCCGCGGTCGTTCGACGGCGTCTCGAGGAGCGCCACCTTCCCGAGTTTCGCGTGGTCGACGTAGGAGGGATCGGGCCAGAGCGTGGTGCTGTAGACGTTCCGGGCAGCCTGGTGGCCGAACGAGACCGCGGCGATCGAGACGACGATGCTCCCGGCGATCGCGATGGCGATTCTCGCCCCTCCGCCCCATTGCGGGAAGAAGCCGAGCCCTGCTGTGACGAGCGAGAGCCCCGCCACGACGAGCGCGATGGTCAGCGATGCGAGCCCGACGTCGCCGATCTTCTGCTCGAGGATCCCCACCGCGAGGAGCATCGGCGAGTTGCTCTTCCCGTCGCCCGCGGAAAAGCCGGACAGCGGGACACGCGCGGCGACGGCGAGGCAGCCCCCGGCGACGAGCGCGTGCGGAACCGCGTGCGGAAAGCCGCGCGTCGCGTAGAGCGAGAAGAGCAGCGCGAGCAGCGGAAGCACCGCGAAGAAGTAACGCTCCTGGATCCGGTCGGCGCCGTTCGCCGCGTAGAGCGCGGCTTCGAAGATGACCGCGAGGGCGACGAGGCTGCCGAAGGTCGCGAACGCGAACTCGGCGCGCGTGCGCGGCTTCCAGAGGGCGAGCGCCAGGCCGATCAGCGCGCCCGGGACGAGCACCCAGCCGGACGAGTAGAGGAGCAGCATGCCGTCCGCCCCCATCCAGCGGAGGATGGGGAGCGGCGAGAGGTCGAGGCTGACGACGCTGTCGTAGTAGCCGAGGACGCTCTTCGGGCCCGCGATGAAGATCGGGACGACTCCGAGAGCGAGGAGGCCGAGCGCGAGCTTCTGCTCGCGGATCGCCTGCTTGAAGCGGCGCTCGCGCAGGCCGACGACCACGAGCGCGGCGATGAAGCAGGCGGGCAGGACGACGAACTGGACGCGCGCGAACATCGCGAGTCCGGCGAAGGCCACGAACGCGAACTGCGCGCGCCGGGTCGGCCGGTCGAGCGCCGCCGTCGCGGCCGCCACGCTTGCGAGGACGAGCGGGTACGCGAACGGGTCGGCGAGGATCCATGCCGAATAGAACATGTCCGGGATCGCCACGGCGGAGGCGGCCATTGCGACCGACAGCCATGGCGTCACGCCCAGTCGCTTGGCGAGCCAGTAGACGGCGACGGCGCTCAGCGACATCACGACGGCGTTGATCAGCTGGATCGTCCGGTACGACGTGGCCACGTCGCTGGTCAGCCAGGCGGGCGCGGTCAGGATCGGCTGGAGCAGGGCGGGGAAGTGCGCGGAGGCGCCGCGGACGAGCGGTCGGCCGTGGTCGGCGATCGAACGGCTGACCTCGGAATAGATGTACTCGTCCGGGAAGTAGACCGGAGTGGAGCGGAGCCAGCTCGCGAGGGTGCGTCCGATCGCGCTCGCCGCGACGACGACGGCAACCGCCTGGGCGGGCGTTACGCGGAGGGCGGCGAAGGCGTGCGTCCGTGCAGGGGCGAGTTCGGTTCGAGCCTCCGCAGCCACCCTCCCTCTATCGGGTTATTCGGGCGTCGGCTTGAACCTAACCGGGGTCGGCCTCGTCGTTCCGGACGCCCGCGCGCTCGAAGGCGACGAACAGCCGGCAGTGCGGGCACTTGAAGCCCGTGTGCCGGTCGGATCCTCCCGTGAGGAGCTCGGCCTCGAAGGACTTTCTGCAGTGCGGGCAGACGAGCTCGTACGTGCGCTCTTCGGGGACGGCATCTTCCATGGGGCAAGGATAGCCAGGAGGAGGTCTAGCCTTTGCTCATGTCCCCGCAGCGCCGTACTGCGCTCGTCTCGGTGTTCGCGGCGCTCGTGCTCATCGGGCTCAAGCTCACCGCCGGGATCCACTCCGGAAGCCTCGGGCTCCTCTCGGAGGCCGCGCACTCCGGCACCGACCTCGTCGCCGCGCTCCTGACCTTCTTCGCCGTGGGCGTCGCCGGGCGGCCGCCGGACGCCGGGCACCCCTACGGCCACGGGAAGGCGGAGAACCTCGGTGCCCTCGCCGAGGCGGCGATCCTCGTGGTCTGCGCGCTCGTGATCGCGGCGAACGCCGTCGCCCGCCTGATCCAGGGCGGCCACGTCGTGCACGTCGACTGGTTCGCCCTCACGGTCATCTTCGTCGTCATCGTCGTCGACGCGAGCCGGGCGCTCGTCTCGCTCCAGGCGGCGCGGCGCTTTGCGAGCCCCGCCTTCGCCATGAACGTCGTCCACTTCGGGAGCGATCTCGCCGGCTCGCTGGCAGTCCTCTTCGGCCTCCTGCTCGCTCGCAACGGCTATCCGGAGGGAGACGCCATCGCCGCGCTCTTCGTCAGCGTCCTCGTCCTCTCCGCCGCCGCGCGGCTGATTCAGGGGAACGTGGACGTGCTCATGGACCGCTCGCCCTCGTCGGCCCGCGAGGCCGCCCTGGCCGCGATCGAGGAGCTCGAGCCCGTGGTGCAGCTCCGCCGGCTGCGCATGCGGCGAGCCGCCGGACGGCACTTCGCCGACGTCGTCATCGGTGTTCCGCAAGGAGCGGCCGTCGAGCAGGGCCACGCGGCGGCGGACGCGGTCGAGCGGGCGGTCGAGCGCGCCGTGCCGGGGGCAGATGTCGTCGTCCATGTCGAGCCGCAGGAGGCCGAGGCGATCCGCGAGCGCGCCTACGCGGCGGCGCTCCGCGAGCCGCGGGTCCGCGAGGTGCACAACATCGTCGTCCTCGACGTGGACGGGCGGACCGAGGTCTCCCTCCACTTGAAGCTCCCGGGCGGCCATTCCCTCGCCGACGCGCACGAGGTCGCGTCATCCGTCGAGCACGAGATCCTCGACGCGCTGCCCGAGGTGGACGCGGTGCAGACCCACCTCGAGCCGCTGGCGGAGCCTGCCGAGGCCGTGGCCGTCCCCGCCGGCGAGCGGAAGGCCGAGGCCGACCTCCTGCGGATCGTCCGCGAGGTGACGGGGGCGGAGCCGCGGGACTTCCGTCTCCTCAACACCGAGGTCGGCCTGGTCGCGTTCCTCACGCTCGGGATGGACGCCGACCGGCCTCTCGCCGAGGCACACGCCCTGGCCAGCGACGTCGAAGAGCGGATCCGGCGCGAGCACCCCGAGATCGCCGACGTCGTCGTGCACACCGAACCCTAGGAATTGTTGGGCGCTCTTCGCGCCGCGGCTACAATTCCCCGGCTGCGGGGGAGTTCCCGAGTGGCCAAAGGGGACGGGCTGTAAACCCGTTGGCTCTGCCTTCAGAGGTTCGAATCCTCTCTCCCCCATGACGATTGGACGGCGGGGCTTCCGCCGGGCGAAGCCCGGCTCCGTCCCGCCTGACGACGCTCGCGGCGGGATGCTGCGCTCGCAGTCCCTCGGCGTACCACTTGTACTGTCTCGGGCCTGCTCGCTTGCCTCTTTTGCGAGCGTCGCCCCAAGTGCGTCATGCCGGTTCCGGGCTCACCCTTCCTGGCTAAAGAGCGCGCGCGGCCCAGCCGATACGGCGAGGGCGACCATGGACTTGGACGGCCTTCTGGCACGCCTGATCGAGATCGGCGGCAGCGATATGCACCTCAAGATCGCTTCGCCGGCGATGGCCCGTGTCGACGGGGTCCTCATTCCGATGGAGGAGCGGCTACCTGACGGAGCCCGACCTCGAGACGGTCCTCACTGTCGTCGCCGAGCGGACGCCCGCCAAGCGCGAGCACTTCTACGTCGCCGGCGAGCTCGACACGGCCTATCTGGCAGAGGGCCTGGGCCGCTTCCGGGTCAACGGGTACCGCCAGCGCGGCGCGATCTCTTTCGCCTTCCGCTTCATCCCGAAGGAGATCCCGAGCTACGCGAAGCTCGGCCTCCCCGAAGGCGTCGGCCTCCTCGCCGAGGCGCACCGGGGCCTCGTCCTCGTCACGGGCGCGACCGGGTCGGGAAAGTCGACGACGCTCGCCGCGATGATCAACTCGATCAACCGCAGCCGGCAGCAGCACATCGTCACGATCGAGGACCCGATCGAGTTCGTGCACGACGACTGGGGTTGCATCGTCAACCAGCGCGAGGTGGGGCTCGACACCGAGTCGTACCTGGAGGCGCTCCGCCGGGTGCTGCGCCAGGACCCCGACGTCATCCTCATCGGCGAGCTGCGCGACGAGGAATCGGCCAAGGCGGCTCTCCAGGCCGCCGAGTCGGGCCACTTCGTCCTCTCCACACTGCACACGATCGACGCGGCCGAGACGATCAGCCGGCTCGTCGAGTTCTTCCCGCCCGCGAAGCAGCAGATGGTGCGCCAGATCCTCGCGGGTGTCCTCCGCGGCGTGATCAGCCAGCGCCTCCTGCCGAAGCAGAGCGGAGGCCGGGTCGCCGCAGTCGAGGTCATGGTCAACACGGCGCGCATCGCGGATCTCATTCGCGACGGCGAGACGGACAAGCTCATCGAGGCGATCGAGGACGGCGAGTTCCACAAGATGCAGAGCTTCTCTCAGCATCTCGTGCAGCTCGTCCTCGACGGGCTCGTGGAGGAAGAGGTCGCGGCCAACGCGGCGACCAACCGCCACGACTTCGAGATGGCGGTGCAGCAGGCGCTCAAGCGTAGGAAGGCCGAGGAAAAGGCGGCCGCCGAGGCCGAGCAGGCGGAGGAGGCGCCGGTCGAAGCGCCGGAGCCCGAGCCCGTCAGCGGCAACGGCGCCGGCCTGAGGGTCGCCTCGGGCGAGAAATGAGAGCGGCGGTTGCGGCAGCGGCGCTCCTCGCCATGCTCGCATTCGCGGGCGGCGCGTCCGCGGAGAGCTTCACCATCGTCCCGTCGACCCCGAGCGGCCTTCCGAGCGCGGAGAAGCCGAACTCGCCCGGCTCGATCGACGCTCCCTTCCCCCTCGCGGTTTCGCCCCACCAGCCGGCCGTTCGCTCTTACGACGAGCTCCTCGCCCTCTGGCACCGCGCGGGAGACGCCTACGGCGTGCCGTGGCAGGTTCTCGCGGCGATCAACAAGGTGGAATCCGACTTCGGTCACAACATGGGCCCGAGCTCGGCCGGTGCGGTGGGCTGGATGCAGTTCATGCCCGGCACCTGGCTTCGCTGGGGGATGGATGCAAACGGGGACGGGCTCGCCGACCCGTGGAACCCCGACGACGCGGTCTTCGCAGCGGCCCGCTACCTGGCGGCCGCCGGCGGCCGGTCGGACATCTCGCGTGCAGTCTTCGCCTACAACCACGCGCAGTGGTACGTGGACGAGGTGCTCGCGCTCGCGGCCGACTTCGGCTCCGGCTCGGGCTTCGACTTCGCGAGCTCGCAGGCCGTCTTCCAGCTCGACGCGCTCCAGCGGCAGATCGCCGACACGCGCCGTGCGATCGCCCGCGCGCGCGACGCCATGCCGCCGCTCGAGCGGCTGGCCGCGCGGCTCTCGGGCCGGCAGTTCGCCCTCGAGCTGAAGGCGGGAAACCCGAAGATCTCGACGGCCAAGTTCCGCGAGCTGGAAGCCCGCATCGAGCTCCTGAAGCGCCAGCAGGACCGCGGCGCCAGGCTTCTCGAGAAGCGCCGCGCCCAGGCGGCTGCGGGGGTGGCGAGGCTCCAGTCGCTGCGGAGCGACGTGGCTTCGGCGTCAGTCGCGGCGCCGGCCGCCGGGTCGTTCGGCGGCGCTCTCTCGAGCGGCGACTACGTCTTCCCGGTCGGCGGCGGCCCGGACGTCGTCTCGGTCGGGCACACGCATCACGACTACCCGGCTGCCGACATCGCGGCGCCGGAGGGATCGCCGCTCTACGCGCTCGCCAACTCCGTCGTCGTCGCGTCGTATCCGGAGGGGAGCGGCCGCTGCGGCATCGGCTTCAAGATCCAGCTCGAGAACGGCGCGGTCTACGTCTACTGCCACCTCAGCTACCTCGAGCCGTCCGTCGTCGAAGGTGCCGCGCTGGCCGCCGGAGCCCCTGTCGGCCTCGTCGGTTCCACGGGTAACGCCACCGGGCCGCACCTCCATCTTCAGCTCTCCCCGCCGGTCGCATATCCGCAGGAGGAGCCGTGGTTCCAGTCGTTCGCAGGCGTGGCGTTCAGCTGGCAGGACGGGCCGACGCCGAAACGCGTGGCGACCCACAGAGTGCCGCGTTTCACAGTCGTGGGGATCACTCCGGCGCACTCGGCGCCGCGCATCGTGGGCTTTACCCGATAGGGGCTTGACTTTTCGCGATGGGCTGCCGATGGGGGGGCCATGGCGGCCCGTCTGACGGCACTTCTGCCGCGTCTCGTGGCGCTCACCGTGATCTGGCTTCTCGGTGCGGCGACATACACCCTTGCCGCCGACACGGTGGCCCCTCCCGCGGCGACGGACCCGGCCCCGTCGGTCTCGAAGCCCCATGTGCTCGTCGTCCCGGACGTGCGCCGCAAGGCCTACGTCTTCGCCAAGGGCATCCTCCAGGACGCCGGGTTCGCTTGGCGAGTCGAGGGCAGCGTAAAGGGTTTTGCGGCCAACACGGTGACCGTCCAGAACCCCGCCCCCGGGGCGAAGGTGATCGACAACGGCGCCCCCGTGGTCGTCCTCGGCCTCGCCAGGAACAACGCGTACGGCGAGAGCGGGCAGCCGGAGAACACCGCGCCCTACAAGGGCACGACGGTCGTCCTCGTGAGCCAGTGGGAAAGCGAGCAGGAGTCGACGACGACGAGCAGCACGACCACCACGACGACGACGGAGACGGCGCCGACGGCGACGACCGAACCCACGACGACCACCGAGCCGGCCGCCACGACGACCGAGCCTTCCGGGACGACGACGGAGCCCCAGGAGCCCGAGAAGACCCGCAAGCCCGACTTCGAAGTCCCCGGCGCGCCTGCCGAGCCGGCCGACGAGATGACCCTTCCGGCCCGTGCCCGCGCGCTTCGCGACCGCCTCAGCGGGAGCGGCAAGCCGTCGCAGCGCCTCATCAACTTCTGGCTCTACCAGCACTCGTGGATCGTCACGGGCGCACGCTTCGGCTGGCACGACGGCGCCGAGGCCCTCCACATTCTCATCAAGGTCGACGAGAGCCTCGAGCGCCGCTTCGGATTCGGCGCGAAGAGCGCCGTCGTCGCACGCCGCGCGCTCGCCTATGTCGAGGCGCAGGCGAAGTGATCCTTCGGCGCCTTCGTTCTCTCCGCGCGGCCTCCGAGCGCGGCTACACGCTGATCGAGCTCGTCGTCGTCCTCGCGATCTTCATGACGATCGTGACCGCCCTCGTCGCCCTCTTCACCTCGGGCGCGAAGGCCGAGCTCGACATGAACCGCCGCTTCGAGGCGCAGCAAAACGCCCGTGTCGCCCTCGACCGGATGCGCCGCGAGCTCCACTGCTCCAGCGGGATCACGGCGAGCGCCGGTGCCGGTGGCTTCCGTCACGGTGGCGCTGCCCTCCCAGTGCCCGTCGAGCGGAGGAGCCGCGATCAACGTCGTCTACGACATGAGCCAGGTCTCGACGAGCCGCTACAGGCTCCGCCGGACCGTGAACGGCACGACGGTGGTGATCGCCGACTACATCACGAGCGGGACGCCGTTCACGTACACGGCCCAGAGCGCATCGAGCCGCGCGCTCCTGCACGTGGACTTCCCGGTGAACATCAACCCGAACGAGGGATGGAAGACCTGGCGCCTCGTTGACGACATCGTCCTGAGGAACACCCTGCGCCAATAAACCCTTCCCTCGGGACGGTTCAGATGAGCTTCTTGCGGCGACTTCTCCGAAGACAGGACGGAATCACCCTGGTGATGGCCGTCGGCATCCTCGGCGTCCTGACCATCTCAGGGACGACCCTCATCTACTACTCGTCGACGAACGCGCGCAGCGTGTCGTACTCGGCCGCGAACGGAAGCGCCTACGACCTGGCCGAGTCCGGAATCAACGAGATGATGGCCGTCCTCTCGAAGCCCGACAACAACGCGCTGAACAAGTACCTGCTCGGCGAGCAGACGAACGGCTCGGTCACGCACACGACCCACACCTACGACGGTGGCACCGTCGAGTGGTGGGGGACGCTGAGCCAGTCCGTCACGGGCGCATCGACCTGGAGCCTGACTTCGATCGGGAAGGTGAAGAACCCGACGGGCGACAACGGCGAGCGACGTGACGCGGACACTCACGGCGAAGGTGCCCGTCGTCCCACGTACACGCAGCCGCTCAACAACCCGGCGTGGAACTTCATCTACTCGCGCGGCACGGGTCAGACGTGCGACATGACGATCCAGCAGAGCGTGGTCGTCCAGTCGCCGCTGTACGTGGCGGGAAACCTGTGCCTCACGAACACGGCCTCGATCACGGCCGGCCCGCTCGTCGTGCAGGGGTCGTTCACGATGTCCCAGAGCGCCAACTTCGCCGGCACGTCGTCCACGCCCCTGAACCAGCTCAACGTGCGGAACGGGTGCAAGTGGAAGAACAACGCGCTCCACAACCCGTGCCAGCAGGGCGCGGGCTCGAGCGGCTTCGACAACGTCTGGGCGACCCTGATCGGCGAACAACCCGGCCCTGCGACCCGGCCCCGGCGGTGGACTGGGACGCCTGGTACCTGAACTCGAACCCCGGCCCCTACTACCCCTGTCTTGACGACGAGCGGCACGCCGCCGACGTTCGACAACGACCAGGGCTCGGCGACGTCGCCGAGCGCGGCCAGCGGAACAACAGCCTCCCGACCGTCCAGGACCTGACGCCCTCGACGTCCTACACGTGCAAGGGATCGGACGGCGAGCTGTCGTGGAACGCGTCCGACGCAAGGTCCTGACCGCGAACGGGACGATCTTCATCGACGGCAGCGCGCAGATCCAGAACGGCGCCGTGAACACCTACACGGGATCGGCCACGATCTACATCTCCGGGCACGCTCCTGATCAAGAACTCGAACATGTGCCAGGCGGTCTCGCAGCGGAACCTGCACCGACGAGCGGCTGGGACCCGTCCCAGCGGATGCTCGTCTTCGTCGCCAACGGCAACGGCTCCGGCAGCACGTCTCCGCAGAACCAGGTGGCGAGCGGCGACAGCGTCCAACTCGTGAGCGCCAACGCGCAGGGCGCGCTGTACGCCACCGAACGCCATCGAGCTCGGGACACGACCTCGAATTCGACGGGCCACTCGACGGAGCGAGCGTGATGCTCGGGCCAGAGCACGAACTCGTAGCTTCCCGGGCCTCAGCTTCGTTCCCGCCGGAATGCCCGGCAACCCCGAGGTCTACGCGCAGCCTCAACCCCCCCAGCTCTACGCGGGCTAGCTAGCCGACTGGTCGGCGGCGGCTCCCGCCGGGCAAAGCCCGGTCCCTGGCCCGCTCCAGAGCGTCTAGCCGGCTCCTGAGCTGCTAACGCGGGGCTTCTGAGATGCCGATACAAGCAGCGATGGACGCCGCCCTCGCCCTCGTAGTCTTCGCGCCCGCGCTCGCGCTCGGGAGCTTCCTGAACGTCGTCGCTGCGCGCCTGCCGGAAGGCCGCTCCCTCGTGCGCCCGCGCTCTGCCTGCGGCTCCTGCGGCGCGGAGATCGCCTGGTACGACAACGTCCCGCTCGGCTCTTACCTCGTCCTGCGCGGCCGCTGCAGGTCTTGCGGAGCGTCGTTCAGCCTTCGCTACCCGGCGGTCGAGCTCGCGACGGCGCTGCTCGTCGCCGCATGCTTCTGGCATTTCGGGCTGACGGGCGAGGCCGTCGTCGCCGCGTATTTCTGCGCCGTGCTAGTCGTCCTCTCCGCGATCGACGTCGAGCGGCGCATCCTGCCCGACCTCATCGTCCTGCCCTCGTTCGTGCTCGTTCTCGGCGCCAACATCGCGCTGCACCCGGACCGGTGGGCCGAATACCTCGGCTCGGCGCTCGGCGCGTCGCTCTTCCTCTTCCTCGCCCTCGTGGCCTATCCGCGTGGGATGGGCATGGGGGACGTGAAGCTCGCGCTGCTCCTCGGGGCCGGCCTCGGCAAGGTCGTCGGAGTCGGGCTCATGATCGGGATGGTCGGGGCGCTCGCCGCATCGACGATCCTGTTCGTCCAGCACGGCCTCGCCGCGCGGAAGATGGCCATCCCCTTCGGCCCGTTCCTCGCCTTCGGCGCGATCGTGGCGCTCTTCGTCGGGCAGCCGCTGCTCGACGCGTACCTCGGCCGCTTCTAGTCACCCGTCCGTCTATCCCCCTACTCAGGGATTCGGGGCGCGAGGCCGATATTCCGTGCAGGAGAACTAGGTGGAATTCGACGATCTTCAGCCGCTGCATGGCCCGGGCGTCCACGGTGACGAAGGCTCGTCCGTCGACCCGGTGAACCCGCCCGGTGCCGGGATCGCGCCGAACCCGGTCAACGAGCTCGTCGCCGACCTCCTCGAGACGACGGGGCTGATCCCGCCGGACCGCCTGGCCGGCGTCCGATCGGCGGCCACCGGAAGCACGATCTCGCAGGCGATCGTGGACGAAGGCCTCGCCGCACCGGGCATCGACACCCCCCCGCCTTCGCCGATCGGCGCCCGCGGGCTCCGCCAGGTCGCGACCGACCACTCGCACCTCCCGCAGGTCGACCTCGCCGCCGAGGGCGTGGACAAGAGCGCCGCCGGCCAGATCCCCACTCACGTGCTTGAGCGCGCGGTCGCCATCCCGTACAAGCTCGAGGACGACCGCCTCTACGTGGCGGTCTCCGACCCGACGAACGTGCAGGCGATCGACGAGCTGCGCATCGCCACGCGCTACACGCTCGAGATCGGCGTCGCTCCCGCGGAGGACATCGAGGTCGAGCTCAAGCGGATCGTCCGCGCCACCGAGGCCTGGGAGCGCGCGGCCCTCGTCGAGGACGAGATGGTGGAGGAGGAGTCCGGGGAGGACGACGACCTCGAGGCGGAGGACGGCGTCTCCGACGCGCCGCTCGTCCGGCTCGTCAACTCGATCATCCTCCAGGCAGCGGAGGACGGCGCCTCGGACCTCCACTTCGATCCCCAGGACGATTCGCTCGTCGTGCGTCTGCGCGTCGACGGCGTCCTCCACGAGGTGCAGCGCATCCCGAAGCGCCTCGCACCGGGCGTGACGACGCGCCTCAAGGTTCTCGCCAAGCTCGACATCGCCGAGCGGCGCAAGCCGCAGGACGGCCGCATCTCGCTGAACGCGAAGGCCGCCGGCCGCATGCTCGACATCCGTGTCGCCGTCCTCCCGACGGTCGAGGGCGAGGGCGTCGTCATGCGCCTCCTCGACAAGTCGAAGCGCCCGCCGACGCTCGCCGAGCTCGGCCTCTCCGACGAGATGCGCGCCCATTTCGCAGAGATCATCGAGAAGCCGACCGGCGCCCTGCTCGTCACCGGGCCTACCGGCTCCGGTAAGTCGACGACGCTCTACGCCTCGCTCGCTGAGATCAGCCGCCCCGAGATCAACGTCATCACCGTCGAGGACCCGGTCGAGTACCGCCTCGCCGGCCTCAACCAGGTACAGGTGAACGTGAAGGCCGGCCTCACGTTCGCCACCGCGCTGCGCTCGATCCTGCGTTCCGACCCGGACGTGGTGATGGTCGGCGAGATCCGCGACGCCGAGACGGCGAAGATCTCGATCGAGGCCGCGCTGACCGGTCACTTCGTCCTCTCCACGCTGCACACGAACGACGCCCCGAGCGCGCTCACGCGTCTCAACGAGATGGGCGTCGAGCCGTTCCTCACGGGCTCGGCCGTCACCGCTGTGCTCGCTCAGCGGCTCGTCCGCAAGCTCTGCACGCACTGCTGCGAGATGTACATGGCCACGCAGGAGGAGATGCTTGAGGCCCGCTTCTCTCCCGAGCAGGCCGCCGCGGCGGACGGCGCCAGCCTCTACCGCAAGAAGGGCTGCCCTCGCTGCAACCAGACCGGTTACAAAGGCCGCGTCGGCGTCTACCAGCTGATGATCATGAGCGAGACCCTCTCGCGCCTGGCCGCGCAGCACGCGAGCCGTGAGGAGATCGAGCGGGCCGGCATGGAGACGGGCATGAAGACGCTCTGGGACGACGGCCTCGCCAAGGTCACGTCCGGCCTGACCTCTCTCGACGAGCTCGCGCGCGTCCTCGTCTAGCAGCCCGCTTGGGCTCGGGCTGAAGAGTCCAAGTAACACTGTGTTACGAAGTTCCACTGCGAAGCAGGCTTCGCATGGAGGCGTTTCGCCCGCGGGGTGGCTCTACAGCTCGCAGCCCAGGTACTTGAGAGCCCTCGATGCCTCGTTCATGAAGGCATCCGCCTGCGCCCGCGTGGCGAAGGTGTACGGCCCGGGGCGAAGCGGCTCGACGCGCACGGCGTCGACGGGATAGACGTCGCACTCGACGACGAACCCGTTCGCGCCCGTGTCGACGCAGCGGAGGGCGACGACCTCGCGGCCGTCCTTGCGGGCGGAGCGGCGGTCGAGTTCAACGCCCGCGAGGATGTCGGTGGCGGGATCCGCGGCCACTACGCGTTCTTCACGGCCTGGACGATCGTCGTCCGGTCGTAGAAGCCCTCGAGCCTCGCGGAGAGCTTCGGGCCCCGCTTGAAGACGAGAACCGTGGGCGACTCGAGGACGCCGTACTCGGAGGCCAGCTTCGCCACCTGCTTGTTCTTCGAGACGTTCACGGTCACGAAGCCCGCGTTGGCGGCCAGGGCGCCGGCGCGCGCCTCGCGGGTTTGGATCGCGTCGTAGTCCGCTCCGGGCTCGTAGAAGAGGACGACGACGACGGAGTGATGCGCCAGGGCAACCTTGAGCGGAGAGGCCTGGTGGGCGGGCTTCGGCGGCGTGGACGTGGTCGCCGTCGGCTTGGGCTTCGGCTTCGTTGTCGGGTGCGTGGTGGGCTGCGTGTGCTGCTTCGCGGCGATGCGGGCTGCGATGGCATCAGCATCCGTGCCGCCGGGCTTGTTCCGGCTCATGATGAACGCGCTGACCGCGAGCCCGAGGACGGCGATGACCGCAATCGGAGCGAGAACCTGCAAGCGAAGCTGTGACGCCATGCGCTCTCTATCGGCACTTCGCGCGTAACCCTTAAAGGAGAGAGGACGCCTTTCGGCGCCCTCTCGAGACATCGAATCGGTTCCTGCCTAGCAGGCGGTGACCACGATGTCGGCAGACGGGCCGCCCTTCTTGTAGGTGGCCTGGCCGACCGTGCTCTGGACGCAGTACGAGGCTGCGGTCGCGCGCACGACGGAGATGTTCTTGATCCCCGCGTCATACGACAGCTGCAGCCTTGTGAGGTGCAGGCCGGAGTACGTGTTGTGGTCGGCGTAAAACGCCTCGACGCCCGGAATCGACGCGCGCACGTTCGCCTTCGCAGCCGACACTTCAGCGCGGCTCCGGAAGGAGAGGTACGACGGGATCGCGATTGCGAGCAGGATGCCGATGATGATGATCACGACGAGGAGCTCGATGAGGGTGAAGCCCCCCTGGCTCTCCTTCTGCGTGATCCTCTTGCTGAGCCTCTGAATCATTGGTGACTCCTCCTTGTCGAGCATGGGCGTGCGGTGGCTCAGGGGGAGATATCGGCCTTGCGCTCGGGAACCCCGATCCCCTCGATCGGGGGATTTTCCCTAGCCCCTTCAGGCGAGGGCTCTTGCTGCCGATAGCACCGGGCGGAGGGAGCCCCCGTGGACGGTCCCAGCACCGAGACAGAAGCCAAGACATACTCGATCGACGACCTGCTCGAGACGATGGTCGCGCTCGGCGCGTCCGACCTGCACGTGACGGTCGGGTCGCACCCGGTGATCCGAGTCAACGGCCGGCTCGAGCGCCTGGAGCAGTTCTCGCGGCTGACCCCTGACGACAGCCAGCGGCTGCTCTATCGGATCCTCTCGACCGAGCAGCAGAAGCACCTCGAGATCAACCGTCAGATCGACGTCTCGTACTCGATCCCCGGCCTTGCCCGCTTCCGCGTCAACGTCTACTTCCAGCGCGAGAGCCTCGGCGGTGCCTTCCGCATGATCCCCGCCGAGCTGAAGACGCTCGAGGACCTCGGCCTCCCCTCGCAGCTGCACGAGCTCTCGAAGAAACCGCGCGGGCTCGTGCTCGTCACGGGACCGACCGGCTCGGGCAAGTCGACGACGCTCGCAGCGGTGGTCGACGAGATCAACCGCACGCGCGACGACCACATCATGACCATCGAGGACCCGATCGAGTTCCTCCACCGGCACAAGCGCTGCATCGTCAACCAGCGCGAGATCGGCCCCGACGCGACGAGCTTCGCCGAAGCGTTGCGCGGCGCGCTCCGCCAGGACCCCGACGTGATCCTCCTCGGCGAGATGCGGGACCTCGAAACGATCTCGACCGCGATCACCGCGGCCGAGACCGGCCACCTCGTCTTCGCGACCCTGCACACGCAGGACGCACCCTCCACGATCGACCGCCTGATCGACGTCTTCCCGGCAGCGCAGCAGGAGCAGATCCGCGTCCAGCTCGCGGCGACGATCCAGGGAGTCGTCACGCAGACGCTCGTGCCGACGATCGACGGCAGGGGCCGGGTCGCGGCGCTCGAGATCCTGCTTCCGGACGACGCGGTGCGGAACCTGATCCGCCAGTCGAAGGTCGAGCAGATCTACTCGGTCATGCAGACGAACACGAGCCGCGGGATGCAGACGCTCGAGCAGGCGCTCGTCGATCTCGTCTCCCGCGGGATCATCACCCACGAAGTCGCACTCTCGCGCTCGAGCCGGCCCGATCAGCTGGTCGGCCTGATGCAGCGCAATGGCCTGTCCGTCCCCGACGCTGCGGTGGGAGGACTGAGAGTGGCAGGGAGCTGAGAAGGCGATGGGCAAGGAAACCGTTGGACTCAAGATCGGCGCGTCATCGCTTTCGGCGGCCGCCGTCGAGACGAACGGCTCGGCGCGCCTCGTCCAGGTCGCCCGCGAGCCGATCCCGCGGGGGATCGTGGCCGGCGGCGAGGTGAAGGACGTCCCCGCGCTCGCCGAGGCGCTCAAGTTCTTCTTCAAGCGGCACGGGCTCTCGAAGCGAAGCGTCCGGGTCGGTATCGCGAACAACCGCATCGGTGTCCGGACCATCGAGCTGACCGGGATCGAGGATGCCAAGCAGGTCGCGAACGCCGTCCGCTTCCGCGCACAGGAGGCCCTCCCGATTCCGGTCGACCAGGCTGTCCTCGACTTCCAGGTCCTGGGGGAGACCGTGGAGGACGGACAGTCGAAGAAGCGCGTCCTGCTCGTCGTCGCCTACCGGGAGCTCATCGACAACTACTCGCTCGCCTGCCGCGCAGCCGGGCTTCGGCTCACCGGGATCGACCTCGAGGCTTTCGCGCTGCTTCGCGCGCTCATGCCTCCGGAGGCGCCGGTCGGCGAGCGGAGCGCCTTCGTCGCAGTCTCGATCGGGTCCGAGCGGAGCACGCTGGGCGTCTCGGACGGGAACTCCTGCGAGTTCGCCCGCGTCATCGAGTGGGGCGGGATGTCGCTCACGATCGCGCTCTCGCGTGCGCTCGACCTCGACGTCGAGGCGGCGGAGCTCATGAAGCCGAACATCTCGCTGGACAGCTCCGAGACTCCGGAAGGTCTCTCGGCCGAGCAGGCTTCTCGCGCCCGCGAGGCACTGAACGCAGCCCTTCAGGGCTTCTCGCGTGAGCTCGTCTCCTCGCTCCAGTTCTACCAGAGCCAGCCCGACTCTCTGGGCATCCGCGAGGTCGTCCTCGCCGGCGGCACCGCGCGCCTCGGAGGCCTCGCGCAGACGCTCAACGGCCTCGTCGGCGTGAACGTCCGCGTCGGCGACCCGCTCGTCGGCGTCTCGGTCGGCAAGAAGGTCAAGGGCGGCGTGCCCGATCCGTCGCTCGCTGTCCCCATCGGTCTCGGAATGGCTCTCTAGGAGACTCGATGGGCATCGACATGAAGAAGGAGATCAAGGTCTCGGATCTCTTCAAGCGCGGCGAGAAGGAGCCCAAGGCGGAGAAGCCGCCGAAGGAGCCGAAGCCCGAGAAGGAGCCCAAGCAGCGCCGCTTCGGCCGCAGCAAGGAGCCGAAGGAGAAGGCAGTCGCGCTCGACCCGAAGGGTGCCGCTCCCGTGCGGGACATCCCGCTCATGCACGCCTTCAACCTCCTCCCGAAGGAGGAGCTCCGGCAGGAGAAAGAAGGGCGCCCGAGCGCGATCCCGCACGTGCTGGTCGCCCTGGCCGGCGTGCTCGTCTTCGCCGCCCTCGCAGCGTTCTACCTCTCCTCGAGCGCGAGCGTGACGAAGAAGACCGGAGAGCTGGACGGCCTGCGCGGCGACCTCGCAAGCCTGCAGGTCCCCGAGAAGCAGCCGCAGGCGACGAGCAGCGTCGACATCGGCAGCGAGCGGTCCGCGCGCGCCGCTGCGCTCTCCGCGGCCCTGGCCGACCGCCTTGCCTGGGACCGGATCCTTCGTGAGCTCGCGCTCGTCCTGCCGAGCGACGTGACGCTCGACTCGCTGAGCGCCACCGCCCCCTCGCCCGGGTCGGCCGGTGTCGCGACGAGCGGCGGGGCGAACACCTTCAGGATCACGGGCAGGTCGGAGAGCCAGACGGGAGTCGCGCGGCTTCTCTCGCGGCTCCAGGTGATCCCCGAGCTTCGCTCCGTCACACTCGAGTTCGCGACGGCCTCCGACGACCCGAGCAACCCGGGCGTCAACTTCGCCATCACCTCCGTCGTGCGGCAGGGGACGTCGGCATGAAGAAGCAAGTTCCGATCTGGCCGGTCATCGGAATCGCCATCCTGCTCATGGCCGGCGTCGCCTACATGGTCGTGATCAGGCCGAAGCGCGCCGAGGCCGGGCGCCTCGACGAGCAGATCGCCGAGATGCAGGCGAAGGTCAATGCCGCGAAGCTCGCGTCCCGTCCGAAGCCGGACACCGCCATCAAGGTCGCCGATGTCTTCGAGGTGAGCAAGGCCATGCCCGACACCGACGACATGCCGGGGATCATCCTCGACCTCAACTCCGTCGCCGAGGCGACCGGGATCAAGTTCGTCTCCATCCAGCCGAGCTCGCCGACACCGAAGAGCGGCTACAGCGCGATCGAGATCACCCTCACCTTCGAGGGCAACTACTTCGACCTCACGGACTTCCTCTTCCGCCTCCGCAACCTCGTGACGGTGCGCGACGGGCGGCTGTCCTCGTCGGGAAGGCTCTTCACACTCGACACGCTGAACATGCAGGAGGGGAAGGACGGATTCCCCGAAATCAGCGCGGGCCTGACGGTCTCGGCCTACGTCTACGGCGTCGCCGATGCGACGGCACCGACAGTTGCGCCGCCGACGAGCACGACCGAGGCGCCCCCTCCGCCCGCCGCCGCGTCCTCAGGAGGTCTCGGGTAATGGCGTCCAAGAAGGCTGAAGCCGCTCTCCTCAAGCAGAAGGAGGCGAAGCAGAAGAAGGTGCTCTTCGTGCTCGTGCCGGTGCTCCTCGCGCTCATCGCGTGGCAGGGCCCGAAGACGTTCAAGGCCGTCACGGGAGGGAACACTCCTCCTCCGACGCCGGCCACTGCTGCTCCCGCAACGACCACGGGCGCGCCAACGCCGGGCTCGGCTCCCTCGACGCCCGGCGCTGGGGCGCCCGCCTCCAGCGAGCTCGTGGACACGGACTCGCCGCCGTCGGCCCTCGCCGGCCAGCTCACGAACTTCAGCGTCTTCCCGGGGAGGGACCCCTTCTCCGGTGGCCCGACTTCGAGCGGGACCTCCGGGGGCACCTCAACCGGCGGCACGGGCACGTCGACCGGCGCGACTCCCACCTCGGCGAAGATCGAGATCAACGGCGGAACGGAAGACGTGTCGATCGGAGGCAGCTTCCCGAAGAGCGATCCCGTCTTCAAGCTCGTCTCCTTGACCTCGAACTCCGCCCTCATCTCGCTCGCCTCGGGCGCGAAGTTCACGAACGGCGACACGGGCGAGGAGATAAAGGTGGGGGAGACGCTCACCGTCAACGGCGACGACGGCTCGAGCTTCAGCGTCAAGCTCCTGAGCGTCGGTTCCGGCTAGCCGGCCGCGCGGCGCGGCCGCGGTGTCCTAGCTACCCGTTCCCTCGTCGAACGTGGCGCTCAGCTTCGCCCAGACCTTGTAAGGCGAGCTGCTCGAGCGGACGACGATGCTCACGAGCTTGACGAGGCGACCCGCGGTCGAGCCCGCGGAGCTGACCTGCTGCCACGTGATGTAGGTGTCCACCTTGTAGGCGCGCCCGTCGGCCCCGGTCACGGTCTTCGTCGCGACCGAGTTGGTGCACGGCGAGCTGCCGCAGGCGGTGACGTTCACGCGCTGGATCCAGTAGACGGTCGCGCCACTCGAATGCGCTGTGGCGGTCGAGCCGAGGAGGCCGCGGTCGGCGCTCTGGTAGAGCGTCCACGTCGATGTCGAGCGGTTGTTGATCAGCATGTACTCGCTGTCGATCTTGACGAGGAACGGGCCTGCGGACGGGAATCCGGTGACGGTCGCCTGCACGGGCACGGTGGTCTGCGTCGAGCTCATCGCGCCCGAGAGCGTGGTCGACGCGGCGGTGTCAGTCTTGTAGAAGACCTGCCCCGTGTAGGTCGAGCCGTACGAACCGGCGACGACGGAGTCGACGTCGGAGTTCGCGAGGCCGATCGAGTCGTACTTGATCGCGCGGTACTTCTCCATCTCGGAGTCCGCGATCGCCGCCGCGGTCGTGATCGTGCTCGCGCGGCGGATCTGCACGATGCCGGCCTGGAAGACCGCGAAGACGGCGAAGATGCCGATCAGCATCACGGTCATCGCGGCGAGGAGCTCGATCATGCCGAAGCCGCCCTCGCCCCGGGCATGCCGCCGCAGCTGTCGGCACGTGAAAAGCACCGGCTTGAACATCGGCAAAGCGCCGTTTCCCCTCAAGGCGCGACCGGGTGATGCCGATTTTCGCCCTGGGATGGCTTCGTACGCTTACACGGCGATCAACTCCGCCGGCATGGAGCTGGACGGAGAGGTCAACGCTCCCGACGCCAACGCGGCCCGCGAGGCGCTGCGCGTGCGCGGGCTCGTCGCGCTGACCCTCGACGAGAGGGCGTCGAGCTCGCAGGGCTTCGTCATGGCCGTGAAGAAGGTCAAGCCGAAGTCGCTGCAGGTCTTCTCCCGGCAGTTCGCGACGATGATCGAGGCAGGTCTGAACGTCGTCACCGCGCTCGTGATCCTCGAGGAGCAGACCGAGGACAAGAAGCTCGCGGCCGTCATCGGCGAGCTCCGTGCGGATGTCGAGGGCGGGCTTCTCCTCTCCGAGGCGATGGCACGCCATCCGCGGATCTTCTCGCGGCTCTTCATCTCGATGGTCGAAGCGGGCGAGGCCGCCGGAATCCTCGACGTCGTGCTCGACCGCGTCGCCTTCCAGATCGAGAAGGAGACTCAGATCCGGCGCCGCGTGAAGGGCGCGATGATGTACCCGTTGATGGTCATGGGCTTCGCGACGCTCGTGCTCATCGGCATGCTGATGTTCCTCGTCCCGATCTTCGTCGGGATCTTCGACCAGCTGGGCGGCGACCTGCCGATGCTCACACAGATCGTCGTGAAGGGGTCGAACATCCTGCGCGACTACTGGTTCATCGTCTTCCCCCTCTGGGGGCTCGTCATCTTCGGCTTCTTCCGCTTCAAGAAGACGGAGTCGGGCCGGAGGCTGTGGGACCGCTTCCGCATGAAGATGCCCTTCGGGATCGGCCAGATCATCCTCAAGGTCGGCATGGCGCGCTTCTCGCGCACGCTCTCGACGCTCGTCGCCGCGGGCGTGGACATCATCCGCTCGCTCGAGATCACCGGGACGACCTCCGGGAACAGCCTGATCGAGGACGCGACCGACATCGTCCGCGAGCGCGTGCACCAGGGCGTGCCCATCGCGGTCCCGCTCGAGAGCGAAAAGATCTTCCCGCCGATGGTCTCTCAGATGGTGCGCGTCGGCGAGGAGACGGGTGAGCTCGAGAAGATGCTGAGCAAGATCGCCGACTTCTACGAGGACGAGGTCGACAGCTCGATCGCGACGCTGACCTCGATCCTCGAGCCGCTCATGATGATCGGCGTCGGAATGATGGTCGGCGTGATCATCATCTCGATGTACCTGCCGATGTTCAAGCTGCTCACGCTGATCAAATAGGTAGGCGCCGAGCGTCAACGAAGTTGGGATTCCGGCACGAAAGTTGGAACTACTTGGGACTCAAGCTCGAAAGTGGGACGTCCTCCACCTCCGCAGCAGCTAGCGATCTCGCGCAGTGGTGACATAGGCGCCCCGGTGAACCGGGGCGCCTTTCCTTAGATGCCGTAGGCGTGGCCCGCAGAGGAGGCGCCGGCTACGCGTGGGCCCTGACCGAAATCCGCGCAAGCACCGATGCCTGGGGGCGAGCCGAGGTGGATGCTGTGTAAGAAAGGAGGCCACCATGACATTGACGCGCAAGGATTTCGGCGCGACGGTCTTGGCGGTGTTCGTCGTCCTCATCTACGTCGCGAATGTCCAGGCATGGTGGTATCTGGGGAGCAACCGCTGGGCCGCGGTCACGATGCTCGCGATCGGCGCGATCAGTTGCCCGCTCGGGGCGAGAGTCGATGAGATCGAGAAGGGCGTGACTACACCGATCATCGTGCTCGCGATCCTCGGCATAACCGCTCTCGTGCTCGGGATCATCGCGATCGTCACCGCCGCGCAGTGGGCGCTGCTCATGCTCACGATCGTCCTGATCGTTCTCTGGGCAGGAACGACGTTGCGACACGCGGCGACGCCGGCTCGACCGGTCGCCGTGCACTGACACCTCAAAGTCAGCCTGGAAGGAGGTGATCACCGTGCCGACTGAGATGCTCGAGCGAAAGGCGGTTCCGGACACTCAGCCCACAGTCGTCGCGCCTGAGCCGGACAGCGAGCTCCGCGAGTGGGCACACAAGCACGTCGACCGCGTGCACAAGCTCAAGCGGGACGTCGCGATCTTCCTGCTCGCGATGGCGACGCTGACGGGTATCTGGGCAGTCGTTGAGTGGCAGGACAACGGCGCCCTGCAGCGATTGAGCGACAACGGCAATCCGGGTGATTGGAACCCGTGGGTTCTCTACGTCGCGCTCGTGTGGGGCTTCTTCGTCCTGCTCGACGCGCTCAAGGTCTACTTCGACCGCCCGACAACGCAGACGGAGATTGACCGCGCAGTGGAACGGATACGATCGCGCCGCTAGGTGAGGAGCTTGAGGACAGGAGAGCGCCCAGGCCTCGGGCGCTCTCCGCATCCTGGGCCATGCGGCCCTCCGGGGTGGTCGCCAGGCGCTCATCGATCTCGAGCTCGGCTTCCCGGGCGCGATGCTCCTCATGAGCGCCGGAAGGCTTGCGCGCCCGCTCCTCGCGCCGCTGGCCCTGCGTACGACGCCCACCCCGCGATGGGCACGAGTCGCCCTCTTCGCCGCTGCAGTTGGCACGGGCGTGGCGGGATGGCGCCTGTTCCGAGCTGGCCGAGCGCACGGCTAGCTCAAGCCAGGTCAGGGGCCAGCATGAGTGAGAGGGCTCGAGCCGGCCCAGCAGCGGACGCCAACCGCCGGCGCCTAGCCAAACAAGAAAGTCCCATCTTTGGTGGCGGAGCCGAGTACCAGGTAAACGAGCATGCACACTTCGACGGCGCATGGATACGAAGTCGACGGTTCCAACTGGCCTGCGTCTCGACAGCGGGCGGGGCGGCGGGCGGCGGCTGGCCGGCCCCAGCGCGCATTCTGCGCGATGCGTGCTACCCCTTGCGGGCGACGAACATGGCCTGTATGAGCCTCCCTTCGCGTGCGAGCTGGCGGATGAACTCACGCTCCGCTTCTAGAGCGTTCATGCGCTCGTTGTCGAAGCCGGCCGCCTTGAGGGCGTCGTAGGTGAGTTGCATGGTGATCATGTCCCGGTAGAGCTGGACATAGGGAGCGAACCGGCCGGTGTCTTCCGAGACGTCTACGCGAAGACCGGCGCCGGCGAGGAGAGTCCGGTAATCGTCGATGTCGAGGATGCTGGGGAAGCGCATGAACCGGAGCAGCCGCTCCGCCTCGGACGGCCTCAGACGGGCCGGGCCATCCACCCAGTCGGTGAAGGCGACCGCGCCGCCCGGCCGCAGGAGGCGTGCGGCTTCGACGATCAGCGCCTGCTTGTCTTCGACGTAGCACCAGGCGTCCTCGCCCCAGGCAAAATCGGCCTGCCCGGTCGGAAGGCCGGTCGCGCAGGCGTCGCCGAGGACGAAGGAGATGCGCTGGTCGAGTCCCTCGGCGCGAACGATCTCTCGTCCCCGCTCGACGACTTGCTCGGTCGCGTCGACACCGACCATCTCTCTGACTCCCCAGATGCGTACCAGTGCACGCATTCCCGCGCCGGTGTGGCAGCAGAGATCGATTCCAGCCATGCCGGCACGGATTCCGGCCCGCTCGGCAAGTGCCAGCGTCGAGTGCAGCCCGCCGACATGGACCTGCTCGCCCATGATGAGCTGAGAGATGTCTCCGTCGGCTGCCCCGTACTCGGCCTGCACGTCCGCTAGCCGGAGGTCAGGAAGAGAGTGCACTTTGCTCTCGCGCTTGCGGTGCTCGGGTCATCTTCCGCCGAGCCCCGGCTCCGATGGAACAGGGTCGGAGCTTGATGACGATGCCGGCTCGTAGCTCCTCTCCGGAGCGACCGCGCGCCCATCTCGCTTGCCGGCGTACGTCGCGACCCAGTTGCAGGAAAGGAGCGTGATGAGGAGCGAGGAAAGGACGAGCGCCGACTTGCGGAGCTGCCCTTCAGCGGTGTCCGAGGGCAGCGAGCCCACGGCGGCGGCGTTTGCGACCGCCTTCCGCGCCCACTCACGCAAGCTCATGAAAGGACTCTAGGACAAGCGGCCGCGTTCCTCCTCGCCGGCCGCGTTTCGCGGGCTCGCGAAGATCACCAAGCTGAAGGTCATCAAGACCGAGACGTTCGCCGTGGAGGACGTCGAGGTGCTGCTGAAGGCGCTCGTCTAGAGGCCGCACCCGATGATTCTCTTTGACGCGCGCGAGCTGGTGCTCGCCCGCTCAGAGTTCGATCAGAACCTTGATCGCCTCGCGCTCGTTCATCGCGCGGTAGCCGTCGGGCACGTCGTCGAGATCGCCGGTGCGGTCGAACACCCGGCCCGGCTCGATGCGGCCCTCGAGGACGTCGGGCATGAGCTCCTCGATGTAGGCGCGGGCCGGTGCCGGGCCGCCCGAGATGGTGACGTTCTCGAAGAACGTCGTCAGCCCCTCCGGGATCGACTCGTCCTGCGGAAGCCCGACGCGGCCGACGGCGCCCCCTGGACGGACGATGCGGAGAGCCGTCACCGTCGACTGCCCGTAGCCGACGCATTCGAGGACGGAGTGGGCGCCGAGGCCCTCGGTGAGCTCGCGGACCCGCTCGACTGCCTCCTCGCCTCGCTTACTCACGATGTCGGTCGCGCCGAACTCTCTCGCGAGCGCGGTCCGCTCGGGGTGCCGGCCGAGAGTGATCACCTGCTCGGCGCCGAGCCGCCGTGCCGCGATCACGCCGCACAGGCCGACGGCGCCGTCGCCGACGACCGCGACGATCTTGCCGGGGCCGACTCCGGCGCACACGGCCGCGTGGTGGCCCGTCGACATCACATCGGAGAGCGTGAGCAGCGACGGCATCAAGGCGTCGTCCCTCTCCACCGGCAACACGACGAGCGTTCCGTCCGCCTGTGGGACGCGCACGGCTTCGCCCTGGCCGCCGTCCACGCCGTCGGCGCCGTACCTGCCTCCATGGAGGCATGAAGGTTGCAATCCGGCTCGGCAGAAGACACACGTGCCGTCCGACCACAGGAACGGAGCGACGACGAGGTCGCCGGCCTTCAGTGTGCGGACGTCGTCGCCGACGGTCTCGACGACGCCGATGAACTCGTGGCCCATGCGGCGGCCGGCAGGATCCGGCTCCATCTCGTTGTACGGCCACAGGTCGCTGCCGCAGATGGCCGCGCGGGTGACGGCCACGAGGGCGTCGGTCGGCTCGCCCAGCGCGGCGTCGGGGACGGTCTCGACGCGGACATCGCCCGCGCCGTACATGACGGTCGCGCGCATGCTCCGGTTATACCTGCGCGGCCGCGTACTCCTCGTCCGTCACGTGCTCGCCCCATGTTGCGGCGTTGCCGTCTTCGTCCGTCTCGAGCATGGCGAGGTGGGTCATGAAGCGGTTCGCCGTGGCACCGTGCCAGTGGTCCTCGCCCGGCTCGAAGAAGACCCGGTCGCCGGGGCGAATCACCTCGACCGGCCCGCCGCGTCGCTGGCAGAGGCCGACGCCTTCGATGACCCAGATGGTCTGGCCGTTCGGGTGCGTGTGCCAGGCCGTTCGGGCGCCGGGCGTGAAGTGGACGCTGCTCGCGCTCAGCCGCGAGCCCTCGGCGGGTGCGGCGACGGCGTCGAGGTAGACCGTGCCCGTGAACCACTCGCTCGGCCCCGGACGGGTCTCGCTGCTGTTCCTCGTGATCTGCATCGCTGTCTGCCTGGTGCGGTCGGTCCTCCACCCGTCCGTCGAGGACCCACCTTATGCGAGTGGCAACGCCCACGTGTACCCGTTCGCGGGTAGGCTGAAGCAGAGGAGTCAGTCATCCCCAAGGTTGCGATCATCGGGCGTTTGAGGGACGGGTTCGAGGCTCAGGCAGCCGAGCTCCTTGCCCAGGGGCCCCCGTTCGACCCCCAGGAGCGCGGCTTCGAATCCCATACCGCGTATCTCTCTGCGGGAGAAGTGGTGTTCGTGTTCGAAGGCCCCGAAGTCGACGTCGTACTCGACGAGATGGTGGAGAACCCCTTCGAGCCTGCGCTGATCGCCGCCTTCGAGCATTGGCGCCCACTCATGGACGGAAACCCACGGATCGCACGGCCCTATTACGAGTGGAAGCGGCAGGGCAAGGTCGGCTGATTCGGACATGAGGGCGATCCGGCGAGCCCGCGGAGCCAGAGAGGCAACGAATGGCTTTCCCGCGCCGCTCGACCGCCGCTTCGAAGCGGCGATCTTCGACTGGGATGGCACCGCCGTTCCGGACCGAAGCGCCGACGCCGGCGAGCTGCGAGCCCTCGTAGAGCAGCTATGCGAAGAGGGATTCGACCTGGTCGTCGTCACCGGTACCCACGTCGGGAACGTCGACGGGCAGCTTGGAGCGCGACCCGCCGGGCCTGGTCGTCTCTACCTCTGCGTCAATCGCGGCTCCGAGGTCTACGCCGCCGGCGAACACGGTCTCGAGCTCGTCTATCGGCGTGAGGCGACGGCGGCGGAGGAGGCCGCACTCGATGCGGCGGCGGCGGCGACCGTCGAGGAGCTGGGACGGCATGGCCTCGCCGCAGCGGTGGTCTCCCAGCGTTTGAACCGCCGCAAGATCGACCTCATTCCCGACCCGGCGTGGGCCGACCCGCCCAAGGCGCGGATCGCCGAGCTCCTGGAAGCCGTCCAGAACCGCTTGCACGCGGCCGGGCTCGGCGGCTTGAGCGCGGCCGTCGACGTCACCGTCGGTGCCGCAGAGGCCGCAGGCCTGGACGATCCGCGCGTCACGAGCGATGCGAAGCACGTCGAGGTCGGCCTTACGGACAAGGCCGATTCGGCGCGATGGGCATTCGCCGAGCTGTCGCGCCGCGGGGTCGGTCCAGGCCTCACGCTGATCGCGGGGGACGAATTCGGTTCGTTGGGCGGCCTACCCGGCAGCGACTCGTTCCTGCTCGTCCCGGAGGGCGCCGGCGCCACGGCGATCTCCGTCGGTGCGGAGCCCGGTGGCGCGCCGAACCATGTCCTCGCGCTCCACGGCGGGCCATCGGTCTTCCTGAGCGTCCTCGAAGACCAGCTCGGGCGACGCCGACGCGGCGACGTCCCGGAGCTCGACATGAACGACGAATGGGTGCTCGTCGTCGAGGGCGTCGACCCGGCGCGCGAACGTGTGCGCGAGTCGCTCTTGACGCTCGCCGACGGTCGGCTCGGAACTCGAGGAACGCCGCTCTTCGACGAACCGGCGGCCGCGCCGGCGGTGCTCTTCTCCGGGGCCTACACGGGCGAGGGCCCCGAAACGCGGCTTGCGCGTGCTCCCTCGTGGACCCGGCTCCTCGCCGTCTCACCTCAGGGCTCGCCGATCACTCGTGTGCTCGACCTCGCCAGCGGGTTGCTGCGTGAGGTCGGCACCTACGACTCGCTCCGATTTTCCTCGCTCGCCCGGCCCGGGACAGTCGCGCTTCGTCTCGAGCCCAACGGTGCCCGGGTCAGGCGGCAAAGACCCAGGCGCTCCGACGAAGGGGTGGTCGCGCTCTTCGGCGACGCACGCGAAGGGGCAGCGTTCGAGCGGCTCGCCGCCTACGACGTCGACGAGCGCAGCGCGAGCGCGCTGCTTGCAAACGCGAAGCGGGCAGGATTCGAACGGTTGCTCAAAGAGCAACGGGAGGCGTGGGCGAGCCGTTGGCAAGCGGCAGACATCGTGGTCGAGGGCGATCCGGGCCTCCAGAAGGCGATCCGCTTCTCCCTCTTCCACTTGATGGCGTCGGTCGCCGATCGCGGCGAGGCGGCCATCGGCGCACGTGGCCTTACCGGGCCTGCGTACAGCGGACACGTCTTTTGGGACACCGACGTCTTCGTCCTTCCCTTCTTCGCCGCCACCCATCCCCAGGCGGCGCGGGCAATGCTCGAGTACCGCGTCCGCCGCTTGCCTGCGGCTCGAGAGGCGGCTCGCGCGCTGGGCCGCGAGGGAGCGCGCTTCGCTTGGGAGTCGGCAGCCGACGGTCACGACGTCACGCCCGCATCCGTTCGCGGTCCCAACGGCGAGCTCATCCGCATTCGCACCGGCAAGCTCGAGGAACACATCGTCGGCGACGTCGCCTGGGCTGCGGCTTGCTACTTGGACTGGACGGGGGACCAGGAGTTCGCCGAGGGCCCGGGCCGCGAGCTGTTCATCGAGACGGCGCGCTACTGGGCCTCACGTGTCCGCCACGGAAGCAACGGACGGGCGCATATCTACGGGGTCATCGGCCCGGACGAGTACCACCAGCCGGTGGACGACAACGTCTTCACGAACGTGCTCGCCCGCTGGAACCTCCGCCGGGCCGCCTCGCTGCCGGGTGTCAGTGCCGCCGAGCGCTCCAGCTGGGTCGCGATCGCCGATGCACTCGTCGACGGATACGACCGCTCGAGCGGCATCTACGAGCAGTTCGCCGGCTTCAACGATCTCGAGCCGCTCGTGATCGAAGAGGTCGCGCCTCGGCGCCCCATTGCCGCCGACCTGCTCCTCGGCCCGGAACGGACCGCAGGCGCCCAGGTCCTGAAGCAAGCCGACGTCTTGATGCTCCACCACCTGCTCCCCGACGAGGCCGCGCCCGGCTCGCTCATCCCCAACCTCGATTTCTACGAGCCGCGAACCGCACACGGAAGCTCGCTGTCACCGGCGATCCACGCGAGCCTGCTCGCACGGGCGGGGCGCTATCGTCCGGCGCTCGAGGCGTTTCGGATCGCCGCCCGCCTCGACCTCGACGACCTCACCGGCAGCAGCGCCGGTGGACTGCATCTGGCCACGATGGGCGGTGTCTGGCAGGCGCTCGCTTTCGGGTTCGCCGGCATTCGCCCTCGGGATGATCGTCTGGAGCTCGACCCGCGCCTCCCGCCGGAGTGGGGTGCGCTCGAGCTGGCTCTGCGCCTGCACGGCCGGCCGCTTCGTCTCCGTATCGACCGCGAGGGAGTCACCGCTGTCGCTGAGGGGTGGGAGGTGGCCGAGGCAGGTGACCATTGGGAGGTGAGACCGCAATGAAGAAAGTCCTTGTCGCACTCGACAACAGCCTCGCCGGTCGAGCCGTGATCGCAAGTGCGCGTGCGCTCGCGCTCGTGCTCGATGCCGACGTGGAGGCGCTGCACGTCCGCGTCGACGGCAGGCAAACCGCGCGCAGGACCGCAGAGGCGGCGGCGCTACCTCTGCGCATAGCCACGGGTTCGGTGATCGACCGTCTCATCGAGGCCGGGGATTCCGCCGACGTGGTTGCGCTCGCACTCGGTGCCCGAAGCTCCGAGGCCGCCCGGCACCCACTCGGCAGCACCGCGGCCGCGGTCGCCACCGCGCTCGCCAAGCCTGTACTGATCGTGCCGCCTGGAGCAGAGCCGGAGTCCGTGTTTCGGCGCGTGCTCGTGCCGATCGAAGGCACGGCGTCGAGCGCGCTCGTGCCCCGCGCGATCTTCGAGCTCGCTGCGGGAGCCGAGATCGATGCAATTGCGCTCCATGTCTACGATCAAAGCTCGCTTCCATCGTTCACCGACCAGCCCCAGCATGAGCAGCCGGCTTGGGAGGAAGAATTCCTCGAGCGTTACTGCCCGTGGGGGATCGGCGAGGTACGGCTGGAGACAAGGGTTGGCAGGAGCGGCGAAGTAATCCCTCAGCTGGCGGAGGAGCTCCGGTGCGACCTGATCGCCCTCGGTTGGTCACAGGAGCTCGAGGCGGGCCGCGCGCCCGTCGTTCGCGAGACGCTCGAGCGCTCGTCGCGACCCGTGCTGCTCGTTCCCGTGTGCCTGGCGGTGAGCGGAGGCGAAGGGACGGCGAGCCTGGCAGCGCACGAAGCCCGACCCGGGTCACTGGATGACGCGGACGACATCAGCTAGACGCCGCGGATTCGATGTGCTGATCGCCGGCGGGGGCGTCGCCGGACTCGAAGGGATGCTCGCGCTGCGGGCTCTGGCCGCCGAGCTCGTCGACGTCGAGCTCGTGAGCACCGAGCTTCACTTCTTCTACCGTCCCCTTGCCGTTGCAGAGCCCTTCGGACTGGGCACCGTTCGCCGCTGGGAGCTGGACGATCTCGCGCGCATGGCGGGAGCCGACTTCTCCCCTGCGGCTCTTACCGCTGTCGACGTAGAGCGAAGGGTGGCGCACCTGGCCTCGGGAGCCGAGCGCCCCTACGACTCCATTCTTCTCGCATGTGGAGCGCGTCCCGAGGAGGCCGTGGCCGGCGCCCTTACGTTTCGCGGACCGGCCGACGTACAGGGCTTCCGCGCCCTCTTGGACGAGATGGAGGCAGGCGGCGCCGCACGTCTGGTCTTCGCCGTTCCCTCCGGGCCCGTCTGGCCGCTCCCGATCTACGAGCTCGCGCTTCTCACCGCAGCCGAGTTCGAGCGCACGGCCCCCGATGTGGAGGTGAGCATCGTCACGTCGGAGCCGTCGCCTCTCGCTCTCTTCGGGACGCGAGCGAGCGCGACGGTGCGCTCGCTGCTCGAAGAGCGCGCGATCGACGTTCACTGCAGCACCTACCCGACCGAGTTCGCCGACAGGCGTCTCCTCTCCGTGCCCGCCCACGAGCTCGAGGCAGATTTCGTCGTCGCATGTCCGCGGCTTGCAGGCCCGGCAATCGCCGGTCTGCCTCTGGAGCGAAGCGGTTTCGTCCCGGTGGACGAGTACAGTCGCGTGCCCGGTGCAGACGGCGTCTATGCGGCCGGTGATCTGACGACGTTTCCAATCAAGCAAGGAGGAATCGCCGCTGCACAGGCGGATGCGGCCGCGGAGTCGATCGCAGCCGAGGCGGGTGCAGACGTCGAGCCTCACGCATTCCGCCCTGTCCTTCGGGCGCTTCTCCTCAGCGGCGAACGACCCGCGTTCATGCGCGTCGAGCTTGGGGGCGGGCACGGCGACACGTCTGCCTTCTCAGAGGGGCCACTCTGGTCCCCGAGAGGGAAGATCGTGGGCCGCTACCTCAGTCCGTTCCTCGCGGAGCTCGGGCTCGCCGAATCCAATGCGGAGGAAGAGGAGGACGTCCTCCGGATCGAGATCGACGCGGCAGCGGCGCACGAGCTCGCCCGGCCATCCTGAGCTGGGCGGCGTGCTGACGATACCTTCGCCGGGAGCTCACGGCTCCTGGCGAACACGGAACACCGGATACCTCCCGGCGGTCGCTTCGAAATCCGCGAGCGGAGCTCTTCGATCGACCGGGAAGTGCGCCCGGGCTCCGGGCGCGAGCTCGAGATAGCGCTTGAGGATCGGCGCTCGGTCGCCCGGGTCGACTTCTTCGAGGTGGACCGGCTCGCGCCACCATGTCGCAAGACGACCCGTCCGCCTGCGGCGCGGGCGTTCTTGACCCAGTTCGCCTGCGCGCCGAGCATCGCGACGAGATAGCGCTCGCCCTCGAAGTCGGCGACCACGACCGGCAGGGAAAGGAGCCGGCCGGTGCGGCGCCCTGGCATCTCGAGCGCGACCATGCGCTTCGGCGACAGCCCCACCGGGCGACCCCGTCCGTACATCGAGCGCCGAGACCTCGCTCGATCGGAGCACCTCCTCACGACGCCGGTCGAACGTCTCCATCGTGGCGCATGCCGCCTGCCGCGGAATCGGCAGTTCGACTGATCGCTCGCGGTTAACTACGAAACGCGATTCGTCGACGTTCCTCAGCGATAGCCGCGCGTGGCGGCATACTCCTCGGCGACGCTCTTCGGGACGCAGAACGACCAGGCGTCCTCGACGAGCTCGCGCATCTCCTCGCTCGTCGAGCGCGGCCAGCTGCACGTGGGCCCAGTGGTAGCGCATGTCCGACTCGCTCGGCAGCGAGAACTTCTCCGGGTCTGACTCGACGAGCGCGTTTCGCCATTCCTTGGGGAAGGCGAAGCCCATCGTCGAGCCGTCCTTCGAAAAGGCGAGCCAGACGATCCGTCCGACGCGGAACTTCACGCGCCCGCGCACGATCGCCTCGTAGCTGCGGGGCAGTGTGCCCGCGAAGGTTGTGACCTCGTCCATGGTCACCATGGCTCAGAGCCCTTCACGGTCTGCGCCGCCGTCTCAGTGCGATGATCGCGACGGCCCCGGCTGCTCCGAGAAGAGCGAGCGCGAGCGCGATCCAGCCCCACGGGGTGCCGCCGCTCTCGGTCGAGGTCGGCTCGACGGCCACCGTCTGGGTTCCATTCGTCTCCGTCCTCGTCGTCTGGGGAGAGGTCGGAGGAGAGGTCACCGTCACGGTCTCGACGGTCGTCGTCGTCTCGGTCCGCGTCGTCGTCGGGGCCTGCGCGTTCGTCTCCGGCGGGGCTCCGGTGGTCGTCTCGGGGCGCGTCGGGATCGTGGGCAGCGCCGGAACCGTCGGCACCGTCGGCACGGTCAGCTCGGGCCGGGTGATGGTCGGCTGCGGGAGTGCTCCGCTCGGCACCTGGCCGGAGAAGGCGGGCAGACCGTTCCCGCCGCCGCAGCCGCCGAGGAGATAGCCGGCGACGGCAGCGACGACGAGGACTGACCCCAGACGGACGAACGGCGAGCGGCGAATCAGGTGAAGATGATCTCACTTCCGGCGGCGAGCTCGTAGAACTCCCCGACGGAGATGATGTCGCGCACCTGAGGGACGAAGTCGTCCATGGTCAGGCCGAACATATCCACGGTCGCGCGGCAGGCGTAGAGGTTCGCGCCGGAGTCCGAGATCAGCTCCACGAACTCGGGGATCGGCGGGATGTCGAGCTTCTCCATCTGCTGCTTCATCATCCGCGTCGCGAGGGCGGAGAAGCCGGGCAGCGCGCCGAGAAGCGTCGGCATGTGCATGCCGGGGTTCCCGACGGTCGCCACCTTGATCTTCTCGCTCCTGTCCTTGCGGATCGCGTCGAGTCCGAAGAACGTGAAGAAGACGTCGGCCTCGATGCCCTCCATGCGGGCGCCGTTGGCCATGATCAGCCCGGGATAGATTCCCTCGAGGGAGCCCTTCGAGATCACGATCGAGACCTTCTCGACCGGCTTGCGCTCGGCGGGCGCCTCCCGCGGCTCTGCGAGTACCTGTGTCATGTCGTGCTCCCTTCTAGATGCAGCCGCGGGGCTTGGGAATCCCGCCGATTTTGGCTGCGAGCTTGGCCGGCCCCTTGGGGAAGAGCTCGTAGAGCTCCTTGACCGGGACTCCGGACTCCTTGCCGAGCGAGCGGATGGACGGCGCCGTGCCCGTGGACAGATAGCGGTCGCGCATGAAACGGATGACCAGCCAGTGCCGGTCGGTCAGCTCGGGAATCCCGTTCTGCGCGGCGATCTCCTCCGCGATCTGCTCGTTCCACTGAGCGGGGTCGGTGAGGAAGCCTTCGGCGTCCACCTCTACCGCCGTGTTCGCGATCTCCATGGTCGTCATCGTGTGTCTCCTTCCTTCACGCTGGCCACGTGCTTCTTGCCCGCGGTCGGCATGGTCGGGCCGATGCCCGGGATGTCGTGGCCGGGCAGGAGCGCGTGCCAGTAGAGCCACTGGAACATCAGCTTTCCGAGATGGTTGAGCCGCGACTCGCGCAGCAGCGAGAGAGGGCCCGCCGCGGTGGGGAAGCGACCGGGCAGCGGCTCGGTGTCGTAGTTGAAGTCGATCAGGAGGGCCTTGCCGAAACCGGTCTCGATGAAGCAGTTGGCGTGGCCGTCGTACCCCTCGTCGAGCGGCTTGCCGTCGAGGAAGCGGAGGACGTTCTCGACGAGCACGTCCGCTTCGAAGTGCGTGACCGAGCCGGCCTTCGAGATCGGGATATCCGCTGCGTCTCCGAGCGCGAAGACGTTCGGCGCGGCCGCCGTCTGCAAGGTCCTGCGGTCGGTGGGGACGAACCCGAGCGCGTCTCCGAGCCCTTCAGAGCGCAGCACATAGGGGGCGCCTCCGTGGAGCGGGACGGTGACCAGGAGGTCGAAGGGGAGCTCCCTGCCGTCGTACGAGATCAGGCGTCCGCTGTCTCCGTCCACCTCGCCGGTGTTGAACTCGGTGACGAGCTCGATGTCCTTCTCCGCGAGGAGCCCCGCCAGCGCGTCCGAGGCGACCGGCTTTGTGAAGGCGGCATCGAGCGGCGTCGCGTACGTGAGCGAGACGTCGGCACGCACGCCTCGCTCGCGGAAGAACGAGTCGGCGAGGAACGAGAACTCGAGCGGCGCGACCGGGCACTTGATCGGCATGTCCACGAGGTTCACGACCACGCGGCCGGCCTCGAAGCGCTCGAGTGCGGGGCGCAGCGCCGCGGCTCCGTCGACGCTGTAGAACGTGAAGACGCTCTCCATCCACGCGGGGCCGAGCAGCCCTTGGGTCTCCTCGGGCTGGAGCACGGCACCTGTCGCGGCGACGAGGACGTCGTACGGGAGGCGCGTGCCGTCGGCGAGCACGACCTCCTGCTCGGCGAGGACGACCGCCTCGACGGGGCTCAGGTGGAAGTCGATTCCGCCGTGGAGCTGGCGGGCGCGCGGGCGGACGATCTCCTCGGGGTCGGCGAGCCCGAACGGGACGAAGAGGAGGCCGGGTTGGTAGACGTGCAGGTCGTCGCGGTCGACGACGTGGATCTCCGCCTCGTCGAGAGCCAGGCGGCGGCGTAGCCGATTCGCGACGGCGGTCCCGCCCGTGCCGCCTCCGATTATGACGATGTGTTTCCGGTTCACGCCGAAAGCGTTGCTGTGGGTCGAAGCCGCGCCAACCGCAGATACGCTTAGCGCCGCGTTCGGGAAACTACGGGTCGATCCAGGGGGAAGGAGCGAGGTGGGCTACAGCGTCGTGAGCGTCGACGAGATCGAGAAGGCCGGACCGGGAGGCGCCGTCCGCTTCGTGCGTCGGCAACTCGGCGTGCAGGCCTTCGGCATCAACTGGTTCGAGCTCGGCCCCAACGTCCGCGGGCGCGAGCACGACGAGGTCGACACCGGCCAGGAGGAGGTCAACGTCATCGTCGCCGGCTCGGGCGTCTACGAGGTCGAGGGCGAGACGATCCCCGTGCGAGCCGGCTCGTTCCTGCGCTTCGACCCGGAGACGACGCGCTGCCCGGTCGCCGGTCCGGACGGGATGACGATGATCGCCGTCGGCGTCCGCCGTGGGAGCTACGAGCCGCACGGGCCATTCTGAGGAAGGGTGGAACGCCCGTTCGGCAACCTGCCGCGGGCGTTCTCCTGCGAGCGGGAAGGGCCCGGCTCCCCAGAGACCGGGCCCTGTCGTTTCCCGCTTTCGCGGCTATCCGAGGCAGCCGTGGGCTGCGAGGATGGCCGGATCGCTGAAGGCGTTCGCGCCCCCGGCGTAGTTGGCGTGAGCTGCGGCGCCGCTCGACTTGCCCGCCGAGACCAGCTGGCCGAAGCTCGCTCCGCACGCGGCCTTGATGTCCTGACCCGGCGCCGCGCCTGCGGCGGCGGGGAGGACGAGCAGCGCGGCCGCGACGGCCGTTGCGATTCGCTTGCGCATCGTTCTCCTCTCCTCAGGCGGCCGCGTGGGCCGCGGTCCGGCTCCAGCGGCGCCGCATCGCGGACCACTGGACGAGCTCGTACACACCTGCCGCTCCGACGAGCCCGTAGACGATCCGCGTGATCGCGTTCGTCTCGCCGAAGTCGAGGCCGAAGACGGTCGCGACGAGGTCGAACTCGCCGATGGCCACGAGGCCCCAGTTGAGCGCGCCGACGATCACGAGGATGCCGGCCAGAACGTCGAGTTTCTTCACTTACCTCTCCTCCTTGTCTAGGATTCGTAGAGAGACTGTACAGAGAGTGGCCAGGGTTGTCAAGAAACTGTCCAACTTGTGTACGATGGAGGCATGGCCGACAGCGAAGGACTTCTGCGCATCGGCGAGCTGAGCCGACGAACGGGCGTCAAGCCCGACCTCCTGCGTGCCTGGGAACGGCGCTATGGGCTGCTCGCGCCCGAGCGGACGAGCGGCGGCTTCCGGCTCTACCCGGAGGCGGCGGTGGTGCGCGTGGAGGCCATGCGCTCTCATCTCGCCGACGGGCTCTCCGCGGCCGAGGCGGCCCGGCTCGCGTCCGAGGAGGCGCGGCCCGCCTCGGCGTCCATCGCCTCGCTCCTCGACGAGCTCCGCGCCGAGCTCGACGCCTACGACGAGCCCGCGGCCCAGGCCGTCCTCGACCGGATGCTCGCGGCGTTCACCGTCGAGACCGTTCTTCGCGACGCGCTCCTGCCGTATCTCCGGGAGCTCGGCGAGCGCTGGGAGCGCGGCGAGGCTTCGGTCGCGCAGGAGCACTTCGCGAGCAGCGTCATCCGCGGGCGGCTGCTCGGGCTGGCGCGCGGCTGGGGAGCGGGGGGCGGGCCTCTCGCCGTGCTCGCGTGCCCGCCGGGGGAGGAGCACGACCTCGGCCTCCTCGCGCTCGGCGTCGTCCTGCGCGGCCGCGGCTGGCGCGTCGCCTACCTCGGGCCCGACACGCCGATGGAGACCCTCGCCGATGCGGCCGCACGCATGCGGGCGCACTGCGTCGTCCTCGCTGCTCTGAGCCGGAAGCCGTTCCAGGCCGCGGAGGAGGGCATCGCTCGCCTGGGGAACGAACACCGCGTCGCGCTCGCGGGGGCGGGTGCCTCGGCCGAGCTGGCCGAGAGGACCGGCTCCCTGCTCCTCTCCGGCGGGCCCGTCGACGAGGCCAAGCGGCTCGCGGGCGCGCGCCGATAGCATCGGAGGCGATGGCAGAGCCTCTGATCGCGCGCCTCGACGACGTCGCCTCCCGGGACGAGATCGAGCGCCTCCCGTATGCTCTCCGCGTCCTCCTCGAGAACGTCCTTCGCTCGTCGAAGACGGGCGCGGGCGACGAGAAGGAGGTTCGCGCGCTCCTCGAGTGGGAGCCCGGTGAGGAACCGCACCGCGAGATCTCGTTCCGCCCCGCTCGCGTGCTCCTGCAGGACTTCACGGGCGTCCCGGCGATCGTCGACCTCGCCGCCATGCGCGACGCGATGCGCGATCTCGGCGGCGACCCGAAGCGCATCAACCCGCTCCTCCCCTCGGAGCTCGTCATCGACCACTCGGTCCAGGTGGACGTGTTCGGCTCGAAGATCGCGATCTTCAAGAACACGGAGCTCGAGTTCGAGCGCAACCGCGAGCGCTACGCGTTCCTGCGCTGGGGCCAAGAGGCGTTCGACGACCTGCGCGTCGTCCCGCCGAACACGGGCATCGTCCACCAGGTCAACCTCGAGTTTCTCGCGCGCGTGGTCGAGGAGCGCGACGGCTGGGCGTTCCCGGACACGCTCGTCGGCACCGACTCGCACACGACGATGGTCAACGGCCTCGGCGTCCTCGGTTGGGGGGTCGGCGGGATCGAGGCCGAGGCGGCCATGCTCGGCGAGGCGCTCTCGATGCTCGTCCCCCAGGTCGTGGGCTTCCGGCTGCAGGGCGGGCTGCCGGAGGGATCGACGGCGACCGACCTCGTCCTCACCGTCACCGAGATCCTCCGCGGGCTCGGCGTCGTCGGGAAGTTCGTCGAGTTCTTCGGTCCCGGCCTCGCGGGGCTGACGCTCGCCGACCGTGCGACGATCGCGAACATGTCGCCGGAGTACGGCGCCACGTGCGGGTTCTTCCCGGTGGACGAGGAGACGCTCGCCTACCTGCGCATGACGGGCCGGGCCGAGGAGCGCGTCTCCCTCGTCGAGTCGTACTGCCGCGCCCAGCGCCTCTTCCACGACGAGAGCGCCGAGCCCTCCTACAGCGAGGTCGTCGACCTCGACCTCCGCTCGGTCGAGCCGAGCCTGGCCGGGCCCCGCCGACCGCAGGACCGCGTGCCGCTTCGCGACGCGCGCGAGTCCTTCCTCGGCGCGCTGCCGACCTTCGGCGTCGAGTACGGAAACCACGACAGTGCGGTCGCGGAGACCTTCCCCGCAAGCGACCCGACGACCGAGCAGGTCCCGGGCGGAGACGGCGCCCATGCCCCCGAGCCTGAGGGCGCTCCGGTCGCCGTCGCCGAGGTCTCGCCGGCCTCGGTGGAGGTCCAGCTCGGTGGCGAGAGCTTCGAGCTGAGGCACGGAAGCGTCGTCATCGCCGCGATCACGAGCTGCACGAACACCTCCAACCCCGCCGTCATGGTGGCCGCGGGGCTGCTCGCCAAGAACGCCGTCGAGCGCGGCCTCGACCGCCGCCCGTGGGTGAAGTCGAGCCTCGCGCCCGGGGTCGAAGGTCGTCACCGAGTACTACGAGCGGGCGGGACTCTCCCAGTACCTCGACGAGCTCGGCTTCGACCTCGTCGGCTACGGCTGCACGACCTGCATCGGAAACTCGGGCCCGCTCCCGCCGGAGATCTCGGCCGCGGTGGAGGAGGGCGGCCTCGTCGTCTGCTCCGTCCTCTCCGGAAACCGGAACTTCGAGGCGCGCATCCATCCGGAGGTGAAGGCGAACTATCTGGCCTCGCCCCCGCTCGTCGTCGCCTACGCGCTCGCTGGTCGCATGGATCTCGACCTGACGAGCGACCCGCTCGGGCAGGACCGCGACGGCAACGACGTCTACCTCACCGACCTCTGGCCGAGCCTTGAGGACGTGCAGGCGACGATCGCCTCCGCGCTTCAGCAGGAGATGTTCACGCGCACGTACGCGGACGTCTTCACCGGCGACGAGCGCTGGCGCGAGCTCGACACTCCCGGAGGGCGAGCTCTTCGCCTGGGATCCCGGCTCGACCTACGTGCGCCTGCCGCCCTACTTCGAGGGCATGCGCCAGGGAGCCGGGAACCGTGGACGACATTCTCGGGCGCGCGCTGTCTCGTCATGCTCGGCGACAGCGTCACGACCGACCACATCTCGCCTGCCGGCGCGATCAAGCCGGACAGCCCGGCCGGGCAGTACCTCATCGAGCACGGCGTCGAGCGCAAGGACTTCAACTCCTACGGCTCGCGCCGCGGGAACCACGAGGTGATGGTGCGCGGCACCTTCGCGAACGTGCGCCTGCGCAACCTGCTCGTGCCCGGGCAGCGAGGGCACGTGGACGGTGCACCTCCCCGACGGCGAGGAGACGACGATCTTCGAGGCGGCCGAGCGCTACCGCGGCGAGGGCGTGCCGCTGGTCGTCCTCGCCGGCAAGGAGTACGGCTCGGGCTCGTCGCGCGACTGGGCGGCGAAGGGCCCGAAGCTCCTCGGCGTCCGCGCGGTGATCGCGGAGAGCTACGAGCGCATCCACCGCTCGAACCTCGTCGGCATGGGCATCCTCCCGCTCCAGTACCGCCGGGGGAGAACGCGCGAGTCGCTCGGCCTCACCGGCCGCGAGGAGTTCTCGGTCACGGGGTGGAGAACGGCGAGGCGCGACGAGGTCACCGTCGGGCCGACGAGCAGGGAGTTCATGCGCCCGTCTGCGCGCCGACACGCCGCGCGAGCGCGACTATCTCCGTCACGGCGGCGTCCTCCCCTACGCGCTGCGCGGGCTGCTCCGAATGAGCGCGCTCGTCCTGGTAGCGCCGCTCAAGCCCGGCTGTAGAAGACCGCGGGCGCAGGAGCTCCTCGACGAGGGGCCGCCGTTTGCGCTCGAGGACTCGCGTTCGACGGCGCACGAGGTCTTCGTGACCGCCGAAGGAGGTCGTGTTCGTCTTCGAGGGAAGGGCGGACGCCGGCGAGACGCTCGACCTTCGGCCGATGACCCGGTCATCGCCACGCGGCCAAGGAGTGGGCGGAATGCCTGGACGGCCGGCCGCGCGTCGCGCGCCCGGCATTCTCCTGGAAGCGCGGGCAGGCGAGCGAGTAGGGTTGTCGGCGTGCTCTGGTCTGGCTCGCGTTCACCTGGGCGAGCAACCTGCTCGCCCTCTGGGTCGCGTCGCTGATCTTCAGCGGCGTCACCTACGACGACAAGGTCTGGGTCCTCGCCGTCGCGGCGCTCGTCCTCTCGGTCGTGAACGCGATCATCAGGCCGATCGTGATCATCCTCACGCTCCCAGCGGTGATCCGTGACCCTCGGGATCATCCTGCTCTTCATCAACGCGTTCATGCTCTGGATCACGGACAAGATCGTCCCGCCCTTCGAGGTCAGCGGCTTCTGGACCTACGTCGGGGCCGTGATCATCATCTGGCTCGTCAACATGGTCGTGTACCGGATCTTCCGGCCCGACACGAGTCAGGGCGGCCACCGCGAGCTGACCGCGTAGCGCTCATGGAGCGCCCGGTCTCCCACTCCTTCGACGTCAAGCACGTGGCCGAGCGGCTCGCGGCCGGGAACGGCGGCTACGAGATCGTGCACGAGTCTCCGGGAGTCGAGGTCGGCGTCTACGTCCTCGTTGCGCCCGAGGCCGACCGCCAGCAGCCGCACGAGTGGGACGAGATCTACGTGGTCATCGAGGGGAGCGGCGTACTCGAGGTCGAGGGGAGGTCGATCCAGGTCCAGGAAGGCGGCGGCGTGTTCGTGCGCGCGGGTGCGGAGCACCGCTTCTCCGCCTACGAGCATCTCGCCGTGCTCGTCCTCTTCGACAAGTCGCAGACCTAGCCCCATCGGCCGTTCCGGCCGATAAGAGGCGCATGGACAGACATGCGCTCGGCCGCGACGCCCGGCTCTCCCGCCGGATGGCGTGGACGATGCTCGCCCTCGCTCTCGTCTACGGCGGGGCGCTCGCGTACGTCACTCTCTTCGCCGTCCCGTGGGCGCGGTCGGGCGTAGCGCTCGCCCTTGTGCTGTCCGCCTTCATCCGGTCGGCCTCGCGCTCGCCGTGCTGAGCCCGTACCGGACTGCGCTCCGGCTCAGCGGCGCGTCATATGTCGGGCCCGAGAACGAGCCCGCGCTTCACGGGTCCCTCGACAGGCTCTGCTCGCTCGCCGAGGCTCCAAAGCCGCGGCTCGCCGTGTCCGAGGAGAAGATTCCGGAGGCGTTCACCGTCGGCGTGCGGCCGCGCGGGTCCGTCATTGTCGTCACGCTCGCGGGCGCGTTGCAGAAGCTCGCCGGCGCGTTGGCTCTCATCCCACGGGAGGACCTCCGGCGCGTCGCGCCGCTGAACGCGCTCCTCGCGGTCGGCGTCGACCCCCGCGTACGGGCTCACCCACCGGTTCAGGAGCGCATCGCGCAGCTCTCCGAGGTCGGGCGCGAGGAGGCTCGGTCGCAGGCGCCCCGGCGTTGCTCGCGCATCGGCCTTTCGCCTGTCGCCCCGTTTGTCGCCGTCTTCGCCGGGACACTCGTGGTCTTCATGCGCGTGTAGCCGCCTGCTAGTCTCTTACATATGTATTTGACTTTTAGGTGTCGTGCGAGGCCACCGAGGGCGTAGGCCGCGCTCGCGCGCCTTCGTCCGGCCCGGGCACTGGGCGGTGCGGGCACGCGTCGAGCGCTTCATCGAGCCGGCGCTCCTCCTGCTCCTGCGCGAGCGCCCGATGCACGGGTACGAGCTCATCGAGCGGCTACCGGAAGTCGCGGGCGACGAGACGCGCGTGGACGTCGGGAACCTCTACCGCGTCCTCCGCGCGCTCGAGGAGGAGGGGATCGTGACCTCGGAGTGGAGCGCGGGACCTCCCCGGGCCTGCCAAACGCACCTACGAGCTCACCGAGGCAGGCGAGCGCCTCCTCGACCGCTGGGTCGAGTCGCTTCGCGGCGCGCAGGGCGTGATCGCCGGCTTCATCGAACGCTACGAGCAGGGCGAGGGGAGGTGAACGCATGCACCGCCGTCACCACCGGCACATGGAGTGCGGGCCCGGCTTCGGGCGCCGCGTCCCCAACCGCGAGGAGTGGCTGAAGCGGCTCGAGGAGTACCAGAGAGGACCTCGAGCAGGAGGTCGCCGACGTGGCCGACCTCATCCGCCGCCTCAAAGAAGAGAAGACCGAAACCGCAACCGTCTAGGCCAAAGGAATTACCGGGTTCCGCTCGCCTTGAAGCTCGCGACGACCTCGTCGCCGGGCGCGAGGCCGAGGCGGGCGGCCGACTCGGCGGTGATCTCCGCCGTCAGCGGGCCGACGCGGATCCGCACGCGGTTGGCGACCGGGACCAGGCTCTCGATCGCGCCGCGCACGTGGTTCTGCATCGAGTCGAGCGGCATCGCGCGCGCGATCCCGATCTCCCACGGGTGGATCACCGCGCCGACCTCGCCGTCAGCTCGTCGGTGGAGACGATCCGGCTGCCGTCGGCGAGGACGACCTCCGTGAGCCCGTCGCCGCCCGCCCTCGCGCGGCCCGGAAGGAGGTTCGCGCCGGTGAAGTCGGCGACGAAGGGCGTCGTCGGCGCGGCGACGAGCTCGGCGGCGATCCCGGTCTGGACGAGCTGCCCGTCGACGAGCACGCCGATCCGCTCGGCGAGGGCCGCGGCGTCCTCGAAGCTGTGCGTCACGACGAGGGTCGGCAGGTCGAGGCCGGCGAGGAGCCCGCGCAGCTCCGCGCGTACGCGCGCGCGCGTATGAGAGTCCAGGGCGGCCAGCGGCTCGTCGAGGAGGAGGACGCCCGGGTCGCGCGCGAGCGCCCGGGCGAGCGCGACGCGCTGCCGCTCGCCTCCCGAGAGCTCGCCCGGGCTTGAGGCCGCGCGAGCGACTCGATGCCGAACCGCTCGAGCAGCTCCGCCGTCCTCCGCCCGCCTCCGAACGCGACGTTCTCGGCCACGGTCAGGTGGGGGAAGAGGGCGTAGTCCTGGAACACGAGCCCGACCGAGCGCTTCTCTGGCGGCAAGTCGACGCGCGCCTCGCGCGTCGAACCACGTCGTCTCTCCCAGCGCGACGCGCCCGGAATCCGGGCGGACGAGGCCGGCGATCGTCCGCAGCACGGTCGTCTTGCCGGCGCCGGAGGGCCGGCCAGGGCCACGACGCCGTCGACGTCGAGCGCGAGCTCGAGTCGAAACGCGCGGAGGGCGCGAGCGAAATCGACGTGAAGCGCGTCCACGAGGGCATGAGCTTGACAGTGAGGAGCACGGCGACGCTGACGACGACGAGGAACGCGCCGATGCGCGAGCGCGACGTCGAAGTCCAGGTCGAGCTGCGCGTAGATCGCGAGCGGCAGCGTCTGGGTGACGCCCTGCAGGCTGCCGGCGAACATGATCGTCGCTCCGAACTCGCCGAGGCCGCGCGCGAACGCGAGGGCGCGAGGCCGCCGAGAGCCCGCCGCCCGCAAGCGGGAGCGCGACGCGGAAGAACGTCCTCCGAGGGCCTGCCCCGAGCGTGCGCGAGGCCTCGATCAGCGTCGGGATCGAGCGCCTCGAATGCGCGCACTCCGAGGCGCACGTAGAACGGGCTCGAGACGAAGATGACCGCGAAGACGACTGCGGTCTGCGTGAACGGGATGGAGAGCCCCGCGGCGTCGAGCGCGCCGCCGAGGAGGCCGGCCCGCCCGAACGCCGCGAGAAGCGCGATGCCCGCGACCGCGGGCGGCAGCACGAGCGGCAGCTCGATCAGCGTGAGCGCGAGCGCCCTGCCGCGGAACCGCTTCGTCGCGATCAGGTAGGCGGCCGGCGTTCCGAGGACGAGGACGAGGACGTGCGCGATCACGCTCGTCTTCAGGCTGACGACGAGCGCATCGACGGCGACCTCGCTCGTCAGCTGCGAGAAGCAAATCGCCCGGCGGGATGCGCAGGAAGAGCGCGAGGAGCGGGATCAAGAGGAAGGCCAGCACGAGCCCGGCCGCAAGGGCCAGGACGACGTCGAACGGCCGTCTCATGGCAGGCCGAAGCCGGCTGCGTTCAAGGCAGCACGGCCGTCATCCCTCAGCACCCGCTCGACGAACGCATGCGCCGCGTCGTGGTGCGGCGCGTCCTTCACGACGGCGATCTCGTAGGAGACCTTCGCCTGTGCGGAAGCGGGCAGCCCGATGGCAGTGACCTTGTCCGCGACCGGCTTCACGTCCGTCACGTAGACGAAGCCGGCGTCGGCTTCCCCGAGAGCCACCTTGCCTACGACGCCCTTGACGTCGTCCTCCTGGCTCACGACTTGCTTGAGGACGTCGCTCGCCCCCATGTTCTCGAGCACGGTGCGCGTGTAGTCGCCGATCGGCACTCCTTCGGCGCCGATGACGAGTTTGACGTCCTTGTTCCTCAGGTCGTCCACCGACTGGATCCCGGCCGGGTTGTTCTTGGGGACGATGAGGACGAGCTTGTTCGTCGCGAAGACCTCCGGCTTGTCGACGAGCCCGGCCGCGTACAGCTCGTCGGGGTACTTCGGTGCTGGCGGCCGCGAAGACGTCGGCCGGAGCGCCCTCCTTGATCTGCGTCGCCAGGTCGTCTGACCCGGCGAAGTTGTACGTCGCGCCGGGCTCGATCTTCGGAAAGACCTCGGTGAGGGACGACGCGGCGAAGACCGTCGGCTTCTCGCTCGCGCTCGAGCCGCCCGAGGAGCTCGAACCGCCGCCGCAGCCGGCAAGCGCGACGAGAAGCGCGAGGGCGAGGGCGGCCCGCCTCACCGCTCGACGAGCACCGAGGTCGCCTTGACGACGGCGGTTGCGTCCTGTCCCGGGGCAAGTCCCAGCTGTTCGGCGGCCTCGCGCGTGATCACCGCGACGACCCGTGCGGGTGCGGTTGCCTCGAGTTCGACCTGCGCGAGGAGGCCCTCGATCTTCACCTCGCGTACGACGCCCCTGAACCGGTTGCGTGCCGAGAGCTCGCGGTGCTCCTCGTGGCCGAGGAGACGATCCACCTCTGCGCTCGACACGCGTCGCCGGTTGGCCGCATCTCGCTCGGTCCGGATCCGCCCCTGGCGGTCCCAGCGACGAAGGGTGTCGAGGCTGATCCCGAGAGTCCTCGCGGCTTCGGAGGCGGAGACAGTTTGCCTAGGCATTACCTAGGCACCTTACCACCTATCATTCCCCGCTGGAAATGTTCTTCCGGCAAGTGCTCCACGAGGACCTCGGCTGCGCCTCCTATGTCGTCGCGGACGGCCGAGAGGCTGTCGTCATCGACCCCAAGTGGGACATCGACGAGTACCTGGAGCTTGCCGACGAGCACGGCTTCGAGATCCGCCACATCCTCGAGACCCACAACCACGCCGACCACGTCTCCGGGAAAGGCCGCCTCCAGAAAGCGACCGGAGCGACGATCCACGTTCCCGCCGCTGCGGGCGTGGCGTTCGAGCACGAGCCGATGGCGGACGGCGACTCAGTGACGGTTGGTGACGTGCGGATCACCGCGCTCGCCACGCCAGGTCACCGGCCGGAGCACACCGCCTACGTCGTCTCGGACGCGGCCAGAGGAGACGAGCCGTGGCTCGTCGTCACGGGCGACTCCCTCTTCGTCGGCGACGTCGCGCGGCCGGACCTCGCGGTCGAGCCGGACGAAGGCGCGCGCGAGCTCTTCGGCTCCCTCCACCGGCTGCTCGAGCTCGACGATTTCGCGGAGGCATGGCCCGGCCACATCGGCGGCTCCCTCTGCGGCGGCGCGGGCATGAGCGAGAAGCCGGGAACGACCATCGGGTTCGAGCGCCGCTTCAACCGGCTGCTCGGCCTGGGCGACGAGCAGGACTTCGTGCGCGAGCTGACGGGCCATCTGGCGCCGCAGCCGCCGAACTTCAAGCGCATCGTCGAGCTCAACAAGGGCCCGCTCCTCGTCGACGCGGCCCCGGTCGAGCGTCTTGCGCCCGCGCGCGTGAAGGAGATGACGGACGCGGGAGTCCTCCTCGTAGACGGACGCCCGACGCGCGACTTCGACGCCGAGCACGTCGCCGCGTCGGTGAACGTGACGATGACGCGGTCCTCCGTCGGCACGCGCGCCGCCTGGATCGCCGATCCCGAGGCGGAGGTGATCCTCAACGCCGACGGCGAGGACGAGGCGCGCCGCATGGCGCGGCTGCTCGAGGCGGTCGGCTTCCGGAAGATCGCCGGGTATCTCGCGGGCGGGACGGCGGCGTGGCGCGAGGCCGGCTTCGAGACCGGAGCGACGGTCTCGGTCGACGTGCCCCGGCTCGCCGACCAGATCCGAAGCGGCGAGGTTCGCGTCCTCGACGTGCGCGACGACGACGAGTGGGAGGAGAGCCATGTTCCGGGCTCGCTCCACATCCCGTTCCATCAGCTTCGCGACGGCGTTCCCGCAGAGCTCGAGAACGGCGGGAAGCCGATCGCGATCGTGTGCTCGGCCGGAAACAGGAGCTCCATCGCGGCGTCGCTGCTCAAACGCGCCGGGCTCGAGAGCGTCGAGCACGTCACCGACGGCGGCGTCCAGGACCTCCGAAACGAAGGGATCGAGCTGGTCGAGGGGAAGTAGGCTGGCGCTGCGCCCCTGCTACACTCCTGACCGCGGGGCGGCGTAGCTCAGTTGGTTAGAGCAGCGGAATCATAATCCGCGTGTCGGAGGTTCGAGTCCTCCCGCCGCTACCTTTCAGGGGTCCCGAAGAGACGAAGGAACGACATTGGCAACAGGAGTACGAGTAGCGATCACGCTTGCGTGCACGGAGTGCAAGCGGCGCAACTACCAGACGCAGAAGTCGAAGCGGAACACGCCCGATCGGTTCGAGGCGAAGAAGTACTGCCGCTGGTGCGGCTCGCACACGCTGCACCGGGAGACCCGCTGAGCTCATGGCCCGCCAGCCCCGCACGCGCCGCCGGCGCGACGGTTACCAGGCTCCCGCAGAGCGCGCCCGCCAGCGCCGCCGCGAGATCAAGCCCGTCGGCCAGCCGAAGAGCCAGACCGGCGCTCGCCGCGAGCGCCGCGGCGGCTTCCGCGGCTTCATCGCGGAGTCCATCGGCGAGCTCAAGAAGGTCGAGTGGCCCGGGAAGCGACAGCTGTTCTCGGCGACGGTCGTCGTCATCATCGCCGTTGCCGTCGTCGGCACCTACCTCTGGATCGCCGACCTCGCGATCTCGCACTTCGTGAAGAACGTCCTTCTCAACCTCTAAGGCAGGCACCGCACCCATGTTCCGCTGGTACGTCATCAACACCTACTCCGGGCACGAGAACAAGGTCAAGGCCAATCTCGAGCACCGCATCGTGTCCATGAACCAGACACCGCGCTTCCGCCGCGTCATCGTCCCGACCGAGCAGGTCGTCGAGACGAAGGACGGACAGAAGGTGCAGACCGAGAAGCGCGTCCTCCCGGGTTACGTGCTCGTCAACATGGACATGTCGGACGAGGCCTGGACGGTCGTCAAGAACACGCCCGGCGTGACCGGGTTCGTCGGGTCGGGGACGAAGCCCGTGCCGCTTTCGCAGCCCGAGGTCGACCGCATCCTGCACACGGCGACCGCCGGCGCCGAGCGCCCGCGCGCGTTGGCCGACTTCGAGCTCGGCGAGTCCGTCAAGGTGACCTCCGGCCCGCTCTCCGACTTCGACGGCGAGATCGTCGACGTCAACGCCGACCAGCAGAAGCTCAAGGTGCTCGTGAACATCTTCGAGCGCCAGGTGCCCGTGGAGCTCTCCTTCGACCAGGTGAAGAAGCTCGACTGATGGCAAAGAAGGTCCTGACACTCATCAAGCTGCAGATCCCCGGCGGGCAGGCCAACCCGGCGCCGCCGGTCGGCCCCGCGCTCGGGCAGCACGGCGTGAACATCATGGAGTTCTGCAAGGCGTTCAACGCGCAGACCGTCCAGGCGGGCGGGCGCATCACGCCGGTCGAGATCACGGTCTACGAGGACCGCTCGTTCACGTTCATCACGAAGACGCCGCCCGCGGCCGTCCTCATCAAGGAGGCACTGAACATCCCCAAGGGGTCCGGTGAGCCGAACCGAGAGAAGGTCGGCCGGCTGACGCGCGACCAGATCCGCTCGATCGCCGAGACGAAGCTCGAGGACCTGAACGCGCGCGACGTCGACCAGGCGATGAAGATCATCGAGGGCACGGCTCGGAGCATGGGAGTGGAGGTGCCCGCGTGAGCCAGCACGGAAAGCGCTACCGCGAGGCCCGGTCCGCGATCGACCGTGAGCACGCCTACACGCCGTTCGAGGCCGTCAGGCTCCTGAAGGGAGCCCCGGACGCGAAGTTCGACGAGACCGTCGAGGTGCACTTCAACCTCGGCCTCAACGTCCGCCACGCCGACCAGCAGCTCCGCGGCACGCTCATGCTCCCGCACGGAACGGGGAGCGACGTCCGCGTGGCGGTGTTCGCCGAAGGCGAGAAGGCGAAGGAGGCAGAGGAGGCCGGTGCCGACATCGTCGGGTCCGCCGATCTCGCGACGAAGGTCGAGGGCGGGTTCGACGAGTTCGACGTCGCCATCGCAACGCCCGACATGATGGGCACGGTCGGCAAGCTCGGCCGCATCCTGGGCCCGCGGGGGCTGATGCCGAACCCGAAGGCCGGCACGGTCACCTTCGACATCGGCAAGGCCGTCCGCGACTCGAAGGCCGGCAAGCTCGAGTACCGCACCGACCGCGGGGCGAACGTCCATCTCACGATCGGCAAGAAGAGCTTCGACGAGCGCGCGCTGCTCGAGAACTACGCCACCGTGGTCGAGGAGATCGTCCGCGCGAAGCCGTCGGCGGCGAAGGGCCGCTACATCCGCACGATCACGCTGACGAGCTCGATGGGCCCTGGTATTCATGTCGACCCGCAGAAGGTCCGCGGCATCGTCGAGGAGATGGAGGAGGCCGCCGTCCCGGCGTAGCCACTAGGACAGCCCGTCGCCAGAGACAGCCGGCGGCCCGAGAGGGCGTAAGACCTGCCGAGGCGGACGAGGGAGCGATCGAAGGATCGCCTCCGCTCGTGCCCGCCCGGAAGGCGGGCGCGATGTGTTTCGAAGGAGGTGATTCGATGCTGAAAAAGGAGAAGGAACGGGCGGTCGCCGACCTGGTCGAGCGGCTGCGCGCGTCCGACACGCTGTTCGTCGCCGACTATCGCGGTCTGTCGATGCCGGAGATCGACGGCGTGCGGACCGAGGTCCTGAAGCACGGCGCCCGCTTCACCGTCGTGAAGAACACGCTGACGAAGCGGGCCGCCGAGGAGGCGGGCGTCCCCGAGCTCGTCGAGCTGCTCGACGGGCCGACCGCCATCGCCTTCGTCGGCGACGGCGACATGGTGGGCGTCGCGAAGGCGCTGAACGAGACCGCGCGGCAGACCCGGATCTTGAGCGTTCGCGGCGGGATCCTCCAGGGCAAGCCGATGAGCGCCGAGCAGGTGCGCGAGCTCGCTTCGCTCCCGTCCGCCGAGGTGCTGCGAGGCCAGGTCCTCGGTGCGATCGTCGCGCCGCTGAGCGCGATCGCCGCCTTGATCAATGCCCCGCTTCAGAACCTCGTCGGGCTCATCGACGCCCGCATCGAGCAGCTCGGTGGGGCCGAAGTCGAGCCTGAGGCGGCGGCCGAGGCAGAGCCAGCGGCCGAACCAGAAGCGACTGAAGAAGACAGCTCAGGCGCAGAGGCCGAGAGCCAAGAAGACACGACAACTGCGGAGGCGGAGGCCTCTGCGCCGGATTCGGAGAAGGAGGAGTAATGGCAGCAACAGGAGTCGACAAGGTGTTCGACGAGCTCGGGAAGATGAGCGTTCTGGACCTCGTCGAGCTGAAGAAGAAGATCGAGGACGAGTGGGGCATCACGGCCGCGGCTCCGGTCGCGGTTGCCGCGCCCGGGGCTGCTCCGGCGGCCGGCGGCGACGGTGCCGCGGGCGGGGAGGAGCAGTCCGAGTTCGACGTCGTCCTCGCGAGCGTCGGCGACAAGAAGATCCAGGTGATCAAGGTCGTCCGCGCGATCACGAACCTCGGCCTCAAGGAGGCGAAGGATCTCGTCGACGGGGCGCCGAGCGCGGTCAAGGAGGGTGTCACTCGTGAGGAGGCCGACTCGATCAAGGCCCAGCTCGAAGAGGCCGGAGGCTCAGTCGAGATCAAGTAGGCTCGCCTCAACAGGGCGCTTTGCCTGAAGGGCCGTGGAAACGCGGCCCTTCCTCGTTTCCGGGCCTGTTTCACCCTCCAGGGGGACGCGCCCGTCACCCTTCAGGTGGATCTTTCGGAGGGAATCGCATGTTTCACGGAGGCCCGGCATCTACCCGTGTGACGAACCACTCACCCTGTGGAGGCAAGGCTCTGATGAAACTCGGTTTGAAAGCACTCGTCATCGCTCTCGTCATGGCGATGGCGGCAGTACCGGCGGCCTTCGCCGGCAACGGTCACGTCGGCGGCAAACCGTCGTGGGCAGGCCAAGGCAAGCCCGCATGGGCAGGCCAGGGCAAGCCCTCGTGGGCGGGCCAAGGGCACGTCGAGAAGGCCCACCCCGAGAAGGCGAGGAAGCCCAAGAAGGACAAGCACCACCAGCAGGCAGGGACCACCGAGGGCGACGGAACGCAGTCCTCGGGCTCCGACCTCGAAGGGCTCAACCCCGCCCAGTACTGCCGTGCGATCCAGGACGAGATGAACCAGCTCGCGAGCGACTTCGCGGCGATGTTCGGGACCAACCCCAATCACGCGAACGCGTTCGGCAAGTGCGTTTCCCGGCGCGCGCGGGGAGAGGACCTCTCCGGTGCCGCCGGTGGAGACCAGCAGGGCCAGCAGGACGGAACCTGCGACACGACCGAGCCACCCGCGACCGACGGCACCGACACCACGGGCGTCGAGGACGGCGGGACCGACACGACGGCCTCGGGCGGCGACGGAACCTCGACCGACGAGGGCACGTCGACGGGCCAGTCGTCTCAGGACGAGGGCTCGGGCGACGGGGCCACCGATTCGGGGTCGTGCGGAAACGACGACTCCGCGTCGAGCGGGCCCGCCGGCGACGAGCAGGAACAGGGCGACGACGAGCAGGGTGAGGACGACCAGGGTCAAGACGAGGGCGACGCGTCAGACGGGGGCGACTCGAGCGGCCTCGGCGACGCGCTTCGCTTCCTCAGGCTCTAAGCGCGAAAGCGAACGTTCGTCGAAACGAGAGAGGCGCCTTCGAGCGCCTCTCTCGCCATTTCGGGCCCGGCGCGCTATAGTGACGAACCGTCGAGGCGGTCACCGCAGGATTTTTCTTGCGGAGGAACCGCTTTTCTTGCTATCCTGATGGGTCGCGCCGCCGTTTGCCGTTTCTGCCTGCAATCTTGACGTTCGACCCTGCCTAGAGGGAGGTTTCACCACTTGACCAACAAGGTCGCTGCGCGCCGCGCGCGCAAGAGCTTCTCCCGCCTCAAGCACGTCATCGACCTTCCGAACCTGATCGACATTCAAAAGGCGTCTTTCGACTGGTTCATGAAGGAGGGCCTCCAGGAGACGATCGACGACATCTCTCCGATCGAGGACTACACCGGAACGCTCGCAGTCGAGTTCGGTGAGTACTGGTTCGGCGAGCCCCAGTTCTCGATCAAGGAGTGCCGCGAGAAGGACCTGACGTACCAGGCGCCGCTCTCGATGAGCATCCGCTTCGTCAACACGGAGACGGGTGAGATTCGCGAGCAGACGGTCTTCATGGGGGATTTCCCGATGATGACCGAGCACGGAACCTTCATCATCAACGGGACCGAGCGCGTCATCGTGACGCAGCTGGTCCGCTCGCCGGGTGCCTACCTCATGGAGCCGAAGGACCCGACGAAGCAGGTCTTCATCGCCAACCTCATGCCGAGCCGCGGCTCCTGGCTCGAGCTCGAGATCGACAAGAAGGGCGTCGTCTACGCCCGCATCGACCGGAAGCGCAAGCTGCCGATCACTACCCTGCTTCGCGCGCTCCCCGCGGAGGATCCCTCCACGGGCGCGAAGCTCGACATGTCGACGAACGAGAAGATCCTCGAGCTCTTCGACAACTCGATCTACATCGCGAACACCCTCGAGAAGGACACGACCACCCGCGAGGAGGAGGCGGTCGTCGAGGTGTTCAAGAAGCAGCGGCCGGGCGAGCCCCCGACCCTCGAGAACGCGCGCAACCTCCTGCGCGGCCTCTTCTTCGACCCCAAGCGTTACGACCTCACGAAGGTCGGCCGCTACAAGCTGAACCAGCGGCTCGAGGTCGACGTGCCCGACGACGTCCGCGTCCTCACGACGCAGGACATCGTCTCGCTCGTCAAGCGCCTCGTCGACCTGCCGACGAAGCTCGGCGTCGACTCGGAGACGAAGGACTACGCGGCCGACGCGATCACGCTCTCGCGCGAGCCGATTCGTGGCGAGCTCGACGAGTACGAGCACTTCGGCAACCGTCGGCTCCGCACGGTGGGCGAGCTGATCCAAGAGGCGTTCCGGGTCGGCCTCTACCGCATGGAGCGCGTCGTCCGCGAGCGGATGACGACGGAGGACGTCGACACGATCACGCCGCAGACGATCATCAACATCCGGCCGGTCGTGGCCGCGCTGAAGGAGTTCTTCGGCTCCTCGCAGCTCTCGCAGTTCATGGACCAGACCAACTCGCTGGCCGGCCTCACCCATCGCCGGCGCCTCTCGGCTCTCGGCGCGGGCGGCCTCACCCGCGAGCGCGCGCCGATCGAGGTGCGCGACGTGCACACGACCCACTACGGGCGCATGTGCCCGATCGAAACCCCGGAGGGGCCGAACATCGGCCTCATCGGCTCGCTCTCGTCCATGGCGACGGTGTCCGAGTTCGGCTTCGTCACGACGCCGTACCGCGTCGTCGAGGGCGGCAAGGTGACCGACAAGATCGTCTACCTCGACGCGAGCGAGGAGGAGAAGTTCATCATCGCCCAGGCGAACGAGCCGGTGGACGAGAAGACCGACAAGTTCGTCAGCTCCACGGTGCTCTGCCGTGGCCCGGGCGGCGAGCCCGTGCAGGCCGATCCCAAGTCGGTCTCCTACATGGACGTGAACCCGGCGCAGATCGTCTCCGTGGCGACCGCGCTCATCCCGTTCCTCGAGCACAACGACGCAAACCGCGCGCTCATGGGCGCGAACATGCAGCGGCAGGCAGTGCCGCTCATGATCACCGAGCCGCCGCTGATCGGAACGGGGCTCGAGTATCGCGCGGCCGTGGACACCGGCGACGTCGTCCTCGCGCAGAACGCGGGCACCGTCGTCGACCTCGACGCCGACCAGATCACGGTGGAGACGAAGGAGGGCAACGAGTCCCACGACCTCGTGAAGTTCATGCGCTCGAACCAGGGCACCCTCATCCACCAGAAGCCGGTCGTCGGCCTCGGCGACAAGGTGAAGGCGGGCGAGGTGCTCGCCGACGGCAGCTCGACCTCTGAGGGGGAGCTCGCGCTCGGCAAGAACCTCCTCGTCGCGTTCATGCCGTTCGAGGGCTACAACTTCGAGGACGCCATCGTCATCTCCGAGCGACTCGTGAAAGACGACGTGCTCTCGTCGATCCACATCCACGAGTACGAGATCGACGCCCGCTCGACGAAGCTGGGCGACGAGGAGATCACGCGCGATATCCCCAACCGCTCCGAGGAGTCCCTCAAGGACCTCGACGACCGCGGCGTCGTCCGCATCGGCGCCGAGGTCGGCTCCGGCGACCTCCTCGTCGGCAAGGTCACGCCGAAGGGCGAGACCGAGCTGACCGCCGAGGAGAAGCTCATCCGCGCGATCTTCAAGGAGAAGGCGCGTGAGGTGCGTGATACCTCCCTGAAGGTCCCGCACGGCGAGGGCGGCAAGGTCATCGACGTGAAGACGTTCTCGCGGGAGAACGGCGACGACCTCTCCCCGGGCGTGAACGAGCTCGTTCGCGTCTATGTGGCGAAGAAGCGCAAGATCGCCGAGGGAGACAAGCTCGCCGGCCGCCACGGCAACAAGGGCGTCATCGCCCGCATCGTCGCCGAGGAGGACATGCCGTTCCTCGAGGACGGGACTCCGGTGGACGTCGTTCTGAACCCGCTCGGCGTGCCGAGCCGCATGAATATCGGCCAGGTGCTCGAGACGCACCTCGGTTGGGCGGCCGCGCACGGTGTCTTCGCCGACGACGGCGAGCAAGACGGCGCGACCCCGATCGCGTCGCCCGTCTTCGACGGCGCGACCGAGGAGGAGGTCGACCAGGCGCTCATCGAGTGGACGAAGCAGAACCCGGACTCGCCGATCAAGTTCAAGGTCGACGAGAGCCGCCGGCCCGGCCGGCGCTGCTCCGGGAAGCTCCGCCTCTTCAGCGGGCGGACCGGCGAGCCCTTCGACCAGAAGGTGACCATCGGCTACATGTACATCCTGAAGCTCCTGCACTTGGTCGACGACAAGATCCACGCGCGCTCGACCGGCCCGTACTCGCTCGTGACGCAGCAGCCGCTCGGCGGCAAGGCCCAGTTCGGCGGCCAGCGCTTCGGCGAGATGGAGGTGTGGGCGCTCGAGGCCTACGGCGCCGCGTACACGCTCCAGGAGATGCTCACGATCAAGTCCGACGACACCGTCGGGCGCGTGAAGGCGTACGAGGCGATCGTGAAGGGCGAGAACATCGCCGAGCCGTCCATCCCCGAGTCCTTCAAGGTGCTCCTGAAGGAGATGCAGTCGCTCGCCCTCGACGTCAACGTGCTCTCCGAGGAGGGCGGCGAGGTCGAGGTGCGCGAGGAGGACGACGAGCTGCTCCGCGCGGCGGAGGAGCTCGGGATCGATCTCTCGCCCGGATCGCTCCGGGCCGCGGCCAGGCAGCCGACGGCCGAGGAGACCGAGGAGGGGCAGGAGCGGATCGACCAAGACGGCGAGCTCGTGCTTCCCGCCGATGAGCAGCTCGGCGACCTCGACGAGGCCGAAGCCGTGCTCGCCGGTGAGTCCAAGTCCGAGGAGGCAGAGGACGAGAGCGGCCCACTCGAGGAAGCACCCAATTTGGCGGACATCGAGCTAGAGGAATAGAGGGACACTTGATCGACATCAACAACTTCGACGCGATCCGCATCGGTCTCGCGTCGAGCAAGCAGATTCGAGACTGGTCCTCCGGCGAGATCACGAAGCCGGAGACGATCAACTACCGGACGCTGAAGCCCGAGAAGGACGGGCTCTTCTGCGAGCGCATCTTCGGTCCGACGAAGGACTGGGAGTGCTACTGCGGCAAGTACAAGCGCGTCCGCTACAAGGGCATCATCTGCGAGCGCTGCGGCGTCGAGGTGACGCGCCAGAAGGTGCGGCGCGAGCGCATGGGTCACATCGACCTGGCTGCGCCCGTCTCGCACATCTGGTTCTTCAAGGGCGTGCCGAGCCGCATCGGCTACCTCCTCGACATCGCTCCGAAGGAGCTCGAGAAGGTGCTCTACTTCGCGGCCTCGATCGTCACCTCGGTCGACAACGAGAAGCGCGCGGCCGACCTCGCCGACCTGGAGGACAAGGTCCGGGGCGAGTCCGAGCGCATCTTCGTCGACCGCGACGAGCAGCTTGCCGCGCTCGAGGACCGGCTGTCGCGCCGGCGCGACTATTTCACGAAGGGCAAGGAGCGGAACTTCGACGAGGACGACGAGTTCTGGGCCCGCGGCCTCTCGGCCTGGGCCGAAGAGCAGGGCCTCCCGCCGCTCGACGAGGCGCGCAAGCTCGTCGGCGGGATGCTCGCCGACGTGGCGCAGAGGATCACCACCGAGGACTCGAAGAAGATTCGGGAGCTCGTCCGCAACTCGGCGATCCGCGACGACCGCCAGCTGTCCACGCGCGAGCTCGACCAGGTCGCGAACGCGGCGGCGCAGATCAACGAGGCGCTCGCCCCGCTCCACAAGGAGGCGGACAAGGCGACCGGCTCGAAGAAGGGCGCGGTCACGAAGCACATGAAGAAGATCCGCGACGCGCTGCTCGCGGGCGAGGAGCTCGAGGGCGAAGACGCCGAGCTGGTCAAGGGCGTCGAGCAGAAGAACCTCGACAAGGCGCGCGAGCTCGGCAATGGGCTCCTGCTGGAGCTGCTCGAGACCCTCTCCGGAGGCGAGTCCCTCGAGGAGATCCGCGACCGGGCGAACGATCTCTGCCTGAAGGCCGAGAGCCGCATGCAGAAGGAGGACCTCGACGCGATCGTCCAGTGGTCGCTCAAGGTCCGGGAGATGTACCTCGACATCGAATCGCGCCGCGAGGACGCCCGCGAGGCGTCCGTCGACGCGGTCAACCGGCTCGAGCAGACATGGCAGCTCTTCCGCGACCTCGAGCCGAAGATGATCGTCAACGACGAGATGCTCTTCCGCGAGCTGAAGGACCGCTTCGGCTCCGCGTACGGGTTCGGCGTCTACTTCAAGGGGGGCATGGGCGCGGAGGCGATCCGCGAGCTCCTGCGCGACCTCGACCTCGACGCCGAGGTGAAGTCTCTCCGCGAGACCATCCGCACGTCGAAGGGTCAGAAGCAGAGCCGCGCGATCAAGCGCCTCAAGGTCGTCAACGCGTTCATCACCTCGGAGAACCGCCCCGAGTGGATGATCCTCGAGGCGATCCCGGTCATTCCGCCCGAGCTTCGCCCGATGGTGCAGCTCGACGGCGGCCGCTTCGCCACGAGCGACCTGAACGACCTCTACCGGCGCGTCATCAACCGGAACAACCGCCTCAAGCGGCTGCTCGACCTCGGCGCGCCCGAGATCATCGTCAACAACGAGAAGCGGATGCTGCAGGAGGCCGTCGACGCCCTGTTCGACAACGGGCGCCGCGGCCGCGCGGTGACGGGCCCGGGGAACCGGGCGCTGAAGTCGCTCTCCGACATGCTCAAGGGCAAGCAGGGCCGCTTCCGCCAGAACCTGCTCGGCAAGCGCGTCGACTACTCGGGGCGATCCGTGATCGTCTCGGGCCCGACGCTCAAGCTGCACCAATGCGGCCTGCCGAAGCTGATGGCGCTCGAGCTCTTCAAGCCGTTCATCATGAGTCGGCTCGTCGAGCGGAAGTCAGTCCAGAACATCAAGGCGGCGAAGAAGTACGTCGACTCGATGGCGCCCGAGGTCTGGGACGTCCTCGAGGAGGTCATCGCCGAGCACCCGGTTCTCCTGAACCGCGCGCCGACGCTGCACCGCCTCGGGATCCAGGCGTTCGAGCCCGTGCTCGTCGAGGGCAAGGCGATCCAGATCCACCCGCTCGTCTGTCACGCGTTCAACGCGGACTTCGACGGCGACCAGATGGCCGTCCACCTGCCGCTCTCCGCCGAGGCGCAGGCGGAGGCGCGGATCCTCATGCTCTCCTCGAACAACGTCCTCTCGCCGGCCCACGGCAAGCCGCTCGCGACGCCGTCGCAGGACATGGTGCTCGGGGGCTATTACCTCACGTACTGCCAGACCGATCTCGCTGCGACGACGGCCGAGGAGCTCGACCCGCGGCCGAAGCGGTTCGCGGCCGAGGACGACATCTTCCTCGCGCTCGAGTCGAAGCAGGTCGGCCTGCAGGACCCGATCGAGTACCGGCGGGACGGCGAGGTCATCCTCACGACTCCCGGCCGTGTGATCTTCAACGAGGAGGTCATGCGCGCTCTCCAGGACGCCCTCGGCGAGCGCTTCGAGGGGAAGGCCGACTTCATCAACCGGACGCTCGGCAAGAAGGAGATGAACGACGTCGTCTCCTCGCTCGTCGACGTCTACGGCGTCTCCTCGATCTCGGTCGTCCTCGACAAGATCAAGGAGCTCGGGTTCCACTACGCGACCCAGGCCGGGATCACGATCTCGAAGAACGACATCGTCATCCCCGAGTCGAAGGAGCAGATCCTGGGCGAGTACGAGGAGCGGGTCCAGACGATCGAGGGCCAGTACCAGCGCGGCCTCATCACGGAGGACGAGCGCAAAGAGTCGATCGTCAACGTCTGGACGGAGGCGACCGACACCGTCGCCGACGCGATGGAGAAGACGCTCTTCGAGCTGAACCCGATCTACATGATGGCCAACTCGGGAGCGCGCGGATCCTTCAAGCAGATCCGCCAGCTCGCCGGCATGCGCGGCCTCATGGCGAATCCGAAGGGCGACATCATCGAGCGCCCGATCAAGGCCAACTTCATGGAGGGCCTGTCGGTGCTCGAGTACTTCATCTCGACGCACGGCGCCCGCAAGGGTCTCGCCGACACGGCGCTTCGTACGGCCGACTCGGGCTACCTCACGCGGCGTCTCGTCGACGTCTCCCAGGACGTCATCGTCCGCGAGGCCGACTGCGGGACCGACGAGTGGATCGCGCTTCCGCTGGTCGTCCCCGATGGGCTGAACCGCTCGCTCGCCGGGCGGGTCTGCGCCGTGGACATCCACAAGCCGCTCGCCTCGGGCAGGCCCGGGAAGACCGTGCTGCTCGAGAAGGGCGCCGAGATCACCATCCCGCAACTGCGCGAGCTCCACGACGAGCTCGGCGAAGCCGCGGACGACTTCGAGGTCCCGGTGCGGACGGTGTTCAAGTGCCGGAGCGAGTTCGGCGTGTGCCAGGCGTGCTACGGCACCTTCCTCGCCACCGGCGAGATGTGCGAGATCGGCGACGCGGTCGGGATCATCGCCGCGCAGTCGATCGGCGAGCCAGGCACCCAGCTGACGATGCGGACCTTCCACACGGGCGGCGTGGCCGGAGCGGATATCACGCACGGTCTCCCGCGCGTCGTGGAGATCTTCGAGGCCAGGAACCCGAAGGGCGCCGCGCGCCTTGCGGAGGTCGGGGGTCGCGTCGAGATCGAGGAGACCGACCGCGGCCCGAAGATCACGATCCACGCCGACGGCAAGGACGAGGAAGGAGAGCCGCTCGCCCCGAAGGAGTACCAGCTCCCGCGGCGCACGCGGCTCCTGGTCACGAACGGCCAGGTGGTCGATCCGGGCGACGCCCTTCACGAGGGCTCGCTCGCTCCGGCCGAGCTCCTCGGGCTGCACTCCAAGGCCGGCAAGGGCTCGACGCCGACCGAGCTCTATCTCGTCGGCGAGGTGCAGAACGTCTACAAGTCGCAGGGCGTCGACATCCACGACAAGCACATCGAGCTGATCGTGCGGCAGATGCTGAAGAAGGTGCGCGTGGACAACGCGGGCGACACCGACCTCCTGCCCGGGCAGCTGGTGGACAAGTCCGTGCTCGAGCGCGAGAACGCTCGCATCAAGAAGGAGAAAAAGGAGCAGGCGACTTTCGAGCCGCTGATCCTCGGCATCACGAAGGCCTCCCTCGCGACGGAGTCGTTCCTCTCGGCCGCCTCCTTCCAGGAGACGACGAAGGTGCTGACGGACGCGTCCATCGAGGGCAAGGTCGACCGGCTGCTCGGCCTGAAGGAGAACGTCATCATCGGCAAGCTGATCCCGGCCGCAACCGGACTCAAGACCTACCGGCGGGTCGAGATCGCACCGAGCGAGAACGTTCCCGTCGAGGCTTACACGCGGCCGCCGACCGAGGAGCAGCTCCTCGCCGCCCTGGAGGAGATCTCCGACGGCGAGGCTGCCGACCTCGGCATCCTCGGCCTCGACTTCGGCGAGGACGCGGGAGACGGAAACGGCCGTGGGCGCGACTCGCTCGAGGCCGAGGAGGTTCCCGAGGTCGACTCACCGCTCGACGAGGAGAGCTGAGCCCGAATCGAGACTTGAAGCCGAAGGGCGCCTGCGGGCGCCCTTCGTATTTCCGGTTGGAAAATTCCCGCTCTTTGCGCAAGTCCTGAACACGCCTCCCCCAAAGGAGTGACTCCCTCGCAAGTTGCGGGATCTAGACTTGCGCCTTCGCCGTCGCGCTCCCCTCCGGGTCAAGCGGACGGCACTGGCACAAAGCGAGTTATCCACAGGTTCCACAGGTGGATGGGGAGGAAAATGGCTGGTCCAAAAGAGCAAAACACTCCTGCAAATGCGGCAAATCCGGCGACCACTGCGCCTCCTCCCGGTCACTTTTTGAATTCGGACCTGCAGTCGGACACGGCGCGCTTCCTGGCAGAGCTCCGCGCGTCCATCGCCCGCCGCCAAGGCCGAGCAAAAGGGGCTCTCGGCTAGCCGAGCCCGTCTGCGGCGATGAACTGGCCCGTTCCAGCTTCCTTCGCCTGGTAGAGCGCCTCGTCGGCGCGCTCGAAGAACGAGGTCGCGTTGTCGTCCGAGCGGAGCTGGGCGATCCCGGCCGAGAGGTGGAGGCGTTCGAAGGGCCCGATCGGGCGCGCGCCGACCGCGAACTGGACGCGGCGGTAGAGCTGCTCGGCGTCGCCGAGCGTCGACTCGGGAGGATGACCGCGAACTCGTCACCGCCTACGCGGCACGCGATGTCGGCGCTCCGGACGACAGAATGCAGGCGCTTGGCCACCCCAGCGAGGACGGAGTCGCCGGCCAGGTGGCCGATGCGGTCGTTGATCGCCTTGAAGTCGTCGATGTCGAAGACGACTAGGGCGAGCTCGCGGTCGTAGCGGTGAGCCCGCGCGCGCTCGCGGACGAGCGTCTCATGGAAGTAGCGGCGGTTGTGGAAGGTCGTGAGCGCGTCCAGGTCGGCGAGCTGACGGGCCTCGCGGAAGCGGCGCGCATTCTCGATCGCCGGCGCGGCCCGCGTGGCGAGCTCCTCGAGGGCGGCCAGCTCCTCGTCCGTTGCGTCGTGCGTCTCGCCGCGCCAGAAGACGGCGAGCGTGCCGATGCCCGCGCTCTCGGCGTCGCGAACGGGGACCGAGACCCCGCCCTGGATGCGCTCTCCGTCCTCCTGGATCTCCTCATGCGTGTGGGTGTACGCGATCCGGACGGACGGGCAGGGTGTCCGCGCGGCGGGCCGGCGACCGGCTGGCGCATGGCCTCCTCCGTTGACATTCCGATCGTCGCGATGAGCGGCTCGGAGCCCCTGCCCTCGAGCGCGGCTAGCCGGATGAGGCCGGCGTCGACGCCGGTGAACGTCCCCGCCGCCTCGAGCGTGTGCATGAGGACGGCCTCGAGGTCGATCGTCGACCTTGCGCTGTCGCTGCCGAGGAGCACGTATACCCGTCCCGATCGAAGTCCGCGTCGCCGCGGCCACGCTGACAATGATCCCCTAACAGTGGCTCGGCTACGGCGGCCTCGCCAGGGACGAGATTGTTGCTACCATGGCCGCTGGTTTGGCACCCGCCTCGGCCGTGCCGGGCCTTTTGTTGCGTCATGACCCCTTTGAGAGCGAAGGAAGATACGCCTTGCCAACCGTGAATCAGCTTGTGCGAAAGGGCCGGCGGGCCCCGGGTCAGAAGACCAAGACTCCCGCCCTTCGCGGCGCCCCGCAGAAGCGGGGGGTCTGCACACGCGTGTACACGGCGACGCCGAAGAAGCCGAACTCCGCTCTCCGCAAGGTGGCGCGCGTGCGCCTCACCAACGGGATGGAGGTCACGACCTACATTCCGGGCGAGGGCCATAACCTCCAGGAGCACTCGGTCGTCCTCATCCGCGGCGGCCGCGTCAAGGACATGCCGGGCATCCGCTACAAGGTCATCCGGGCCGCGCTCGACGCCGCGGGCGTTTCCGAGCGCAGGCAGGGACGCTCCAAGTACGGCGCGAAGAGGGGCAGCTGATGCCTCGTCGTGCCGAGATTCAGGTTCGCGAGCTCGATCCAGACCCCGTATACAGCTCGAAGCTCGTGTCCCAGGTGATCAACAAGGTGATGAACCGCGGCAAGAAGTCGACCGCCGAGCAGATCGTCTACCGCGCGCTCGACATGGTCGGGGAGAAGACCGGAAAGCCGCCGGTCGAGGTCCTCGAGCAGGCCGTGAAGACCGTCACGCCGGTGCTGGAGGTCCGCTCTCGCCGCGTCGGCGGGGCGAACTACCAGGTGCCCGTCGAGGTGCCGCAGCGGCGTGCCCGCACGCTCGCCGTGCGCTGGCTCGTCTCCTACGCGCGCGAGCGGCGCGAGAAGCACATGGAGGAGAAGCTCGCGAACGAGATCCTCGACGCACTCAACCAGCAGGGCGGCGCGTTCAAGCGCAAGGACGACCTCTACCGGATGGCGCAGGCCAACAAGGCCTTCGCCCACTACCGCTGGTAACCGCGATGGCCACGACGACGACAAGAAACATCGTGCTCGACCGCGTCCGCAACATCGGGATCATGGCGCACATCGACGCCGGCAAGACGACGACGACCGAGCGGATCCTCTACTACACCGGTCGCACTCACAAGATGGGCGAGGTGCACGAAGGCGCCGCAGTCATGGACTGGATGGCGCAGGAGCAGGAGCGTGGGATCACGATCACTTCTGCTGCGACAACGGCCTTCTGGCGCGATTTTCGTATCAACATTATCGATACGCCCGGGCACGTGGACTTCACCGTCGAGGTGGAGCGGAGCCTGCGCGTCCTCGACGGCGCGATCGCCGTCTTCGACTCCGTCGCAGGCGTCGAGCCGCAGTCCGAAACCGTCTGGCGCCAGGCCGACCGCTACCGCGTCCCCCGGATCGCGTTCATCAACAAGATGGACCGCGTCGGCGCGGACTACTTCGCTGCCGTGCAGTCCATGGTCGACCGTCTCGGCGCCCACCCGGTGCCGATCCACCTGCCGATCGGCCAGGAGGAGCACTTCCGCGGCGTCGTCGACGTGATCGAGATGCAGGGTGTCGCCTGGGACGACGCGCTCGGCATGGACCCGAAGACGATCGAGATCCCCGACGAGCTCCGCGAGCAGGCCGAGGAGTACCACCACCAGCTGATCGACGCGGTCGCCGAGCACGACGAGGAGCTGCTCGAGACCTACCTCACCGACGAGGCCTCGGTCACGCCCGACATGATCCGCCGCGCGCTTCGCAAGGCGACGCTGTCGATCGCCGTCACGCCGGTGCTCTGCGGCTCCGCCTTCAAGAACAAGGGCGTGCAGCCGCTCCTCGACGGAGTCGTCGAATACCTGCCGAGCCCGCTCGACGTCCCGCCCGTCCACGGCGTCGACCCGCGCACCGAGCACGAGCTCTCGCGCCGGCCGGCAGAGGACGAGCCCTTTTCGGCGCTCGCCTTCAAGGTCATGAGCGACCCGTACGTCGGAAAGCTCACCTACTTCCGCGTCTACTCGGGGAAGATCAAGGCCGGCGACCGCGTCCTCAACGTCACGACGGGGAAGACCGAGCGCATCGGCCGCCTCCTGCAGATGCACGCGAACCATCGCGAGGAGCGGGAGGAGATCGGAGCCGGCGAGATCGTCGCCGCCGTCGGCCTCAAGGCCACGACCACGGGCGACACGCTCTCGACCGAGACCGCACCGATCCGGCTCGAGTCCATGACCTTCCCGGACCCCGTCATCGCGGTCGCGATCGAGCCGAAGACGAAGGCCGACCAGGACAAGCTGGCCCAGGCGCTCGGCCGGCTATCCGAGGAGGATCCGACCTTCCGCGTCCGCACGGACGAGGAGACGGGCCAGACCATCATCTCCGGGATGGGCGAGCTCCACCTGGAAATCATCGTCGACCGACTCATGCGCGAGTTCAACGTGAACGCGAACGTCGGCCGGCCCCAGGTTGCCTACCGCGAGACCATCGGGAAGGCCGTCGAGAAGGTCGAGGGCCGCTTCGTCCGCCAGACCGGCGGCCGCGGCCAGTACGGCCACGCCGTCATCAACATGGAGCCCGCTGAGCCGGGTGATGGCTACGAGTTCATGGACAAGATCGTCGGCGGGAAGATCCCGCGCGAGTACATCCCCTCGGTCGACCTGGGCATCCAGGAGGCGATGGAGGCCGGAGTGCTCGCGGGTTTCCCCGTCGTCGACGTCCGCGTCGAGCTCGTCGACGGCTCCTACCACGACGTCGACTCGAGCGAGATGGCCTTCAAGATCGCCGGCTCGATGGCGTTCAAGAACGCGATGCAGAAGGCGAAGCCGAAGATCCTCGAGCCGATCATGGCCGTCGAGGTGGTTACGCCCGAGGAGTACCTCGGCGACGTCATGGGAGATCTCAACTCTCGCCGCGGCCGGGTCGAAGGGCTCGAGCCCCGGGGAAATGCGCAAGCGATTCGCGCCCGCGTCCCGCTTGCCACGATGTTCGGCTACGCGACAGACCTACGGTCGACGACCCAGGGTCGCGCCACATTCACGATGCAGTTCGACCGCTACGAGGAGGCGCCGCAGTCGATCGCGGGCGAGATCGTCTCCGCGGCGCAGGGCTCGTAGCAAAGGAGAAGACGGAGGACACATGGCAAAGCAGAAGTTCGAGCGCACGAAGCCGCACCTCAACGTCGGCACCATCGGTCACATCGACCACGGCAAGACGACGCTGACCGCGGCGATCACGAAGGTGCTCTCCGAGCAGGGGACGAACACGGCCGTCCGCGACTTCGCGTCGATCGACAACGCCCCCGAGGAGAAGGCCCGCGGCATCACCATCAACACGTCGCACGTCGAGTACGAGACGGCCAACCGCCACTACGCGCACGTCGACTGCCCGGGTCACGCCGACTACATCAAGAACATGATCACGGGCGCCGCCCAGATGGACGGGGCGATTCTCGTCGTCTCGGCGGCGGACGGCCCGATGCCGCAGACGCGCGAGCACATCCTCCTCGCCCGCCAGGTCGAGGTGCCGTACATCGTGGTCGCCCTGAACAAGGCCGACATGGTCGACGACCCTGAACTGCTCGAGCTCGTCGAGATGGAGGTGCGCGAGCTCCTCACGAAGTACGAGTTCCCCGGCGACGACATCCCCGTCGTCACGGTCTCGGCGCTCAAGGCGCTCGAGGGCGACGCCGAGTGGACTCCGAAGATCCTCGAGCTCATGGAGGCCGTGGACTCCTACATCCCCGAGCCCGAGCGTGACATCGACAAGCCGTTCCTCATGCCGATCGAGGACGTCTTCACGATCACGGGTCGCGGCACGGTCGTCACGGGCCGCGTCGAGCAGGGCATCGTCAAGATCAACGAGACGGTCGAGATCGTCGGCATCAAGGAAGAGGTGCAGAGCACGGTCGTGACCGGCGTCGAGATGTTCCAGAAGCTGCTCGACCAGGGCCAGGCGGGCGACAACATCGGCGCTCTCCTCCGCGGCATCAAGCGCGAGGAGGTCGAGCGTGGCCAGGTGCTCGCAAAGCCCGGCTCGATCACGCCGCACACGCACTTCAAGGCGGAGGTCTACGTCCTCTCGAAGGACGAGGGCGGGCGCCATACGCCGTTCTTCAACGGCTACCGGCCCCAGTTCTACTTCCGCACGACGGACGTGACCGGGTCGATCAAGCTCCCGGAGGGCCAGGAGATGGTCATGCCGGGCGACAACACGAACATGGAGATCCAGCTGATCCAGCCGGTCGCCATGGACCAGGGCCTGCGCTTCGCCGTCCGCGAGGGCGGCCGCACCGTCGGCGCGGGCGTGGTCACCGAGGTCATCAAGTAGCTGAAATGGCACAGGCCAAGATCCGCATCCGCCTGAAGGCGTACGACCACCAGCAGCTCGACCGGTCTGCGGCGCAGATCGTCGAGACGGCGCAGCGGTCCGGTGCAACCGTCACCGGACCGGTGCCCCTGCCCACCGAGAACAACCGCTACACGGTGCTCCGCAGTCCCTTCAAGGACAAGGACTCCCGTGAGCACTTCGAGGTGCGCACGCACAAGCGCCTGATCGACATCCACTCGCCGACCCCAAAGACCGTCGACCAGCTGATGCGCCTCGACCTTCCGGCGGGCGTGGACATCGAGATCAAGCTCTGATTGATGGCTCACGCCACCCTCACATCTAATGTCCTCCGGCTCGCTGCGAAGCAACGCGTCGCGGCGTCCTCGGTCGCGCCCGTAGTCTCCGGAGACGAAGGCTCCCTGCGTCCTGGCGACGCTTGCTTTTCGCGGCCGGAGAACGTGATCTGCGCGGATGGTGCTCGCTAGCGTGAAGGGAATCGTCGGCAGGAAGTTGGGGATGACGCAGGTCTTCGACGAGGAGACCGGCTCGCTCACGCCCGTGACGGTCATCCAGGCCGGGCCCTGTCCGGTCGTGGCCGTGCGCACCGCGGACACGGACGGCTACGACGCGGTCCAGCTCGCGTTCGACGAAGTGCCCGAGGACAAGATCTCGAAGCCGAAGCTCGGCCATCTGAAGAAGCACGGCGTCGGTCCCCACCGCAAGCTGGTGGAGATCCGCGGCCCGCACGAGCTCGCCCCCGGCGAGACCGTGACCGTCGAGTCGTTCGAGCCCGGGGAGAAGGTCAAGGTCTCCGGGATCTCGATCGGCAAGGGCTTCCAGGGGACGATCAAGCGCCACCGCTTCCACCGCGGCCCGGTCAGCCATGGCTCGCACAACATCCGCAAGCCGGGCTCGATCGGCGCCTCCGCCACGCCGTCGCGCGTCTTCAAGGGCCAGAAGATGGCCGGCCAGATGGGGGCGAAGACGGCCACCCAGGTAGGGCTGACCGTCGTCGACCGCGACCCCGAGCTCAACCTGCTCCTCGTCAAGGGCGCGGTGCCGGGCCACAAGAACGCGATCGTCGTGGTGAGAGAGGACGTGAGGTAGCCGTGGCCGCTCCGAAGGCACCGCTCCTCGACGCCACCGGCAAGAAGGCCAAGGACGTGACGCTCACGGCCGAGGTCTTCGCCGTCGACGTGAAGCCGCACCTCATCCACGAGGCGGTCCGCGCCGAGGGCGCCGCCGCACGGGCCGGCACGCAGGCGGCGAAGAGTCGTGGGCTCGTTTCCGGCGGCCGCGCGAAGCCGTGGCGCCAGAAAGGCACCGGGCGCGCCCGCGCCGGGACGACCCGTGCGCCGCAATGGACTGGTGGCGGCGTCGCCTTCGCGCCTCAGCCGAGGAGCTATTCGCTCAAGGTCAACCGCAAGGCGCGCAAGTCCGCGCTCCGGGGAGCGCTCAGCCACCACGCCGGCCGCTCCGCCTTCGGCGTCGTGGACGCCTCCGCGTTCCGGGAGCCCTCGACGCGCGCGGCCTCGGACCTCCTCGGCTCGTGGGGGAAGGAGCTTCCGCTCGTTGTCATCGCGCAGCCCGAGGAAGAGGCCGTCGTCAAGTCCTTCCGCAACCTCGACCGGGTCCTCGTCCTCGAGCCGTCCGAGCTCGAGGTCGGGGCGCTCGTCTGGGCCAACTCGGTGCTCGCCACCGAGGCAGCGCTCGAGCGTGTGAAGGAAATCGCGCTTTGATCGCGACCCCCTTCCTCAATGTCCAGAGCTTCTGGAGCGCCGCGAGTTCGCGCCTCGCCGCGTCCTCGGTCGCGTCCGTACACGCATTCGCGTTCAGAATGCACCGCTCCCTGGGTCCCTCCGATGCCCAATCCCGCGTCACTCTGGACGCGTCAGCGTTTTCGGAAGGTGATCGCACATGAGCCTCGACCCGCGCGAGATCCTCATCGCCCCTGTGGTCTCCGAGAAGAGCTACAGCCTGATCGAGGACAACAAGTACTCGTTCCGCGTGCACGCCCGCGCGCACAAGACGCAGATCCGCCAGGCCGTCGAGGAGCTCTTCGACGTCAAGGTCGAGGGCGTGAACATCGTCAAGGTGCAGCCGAAGCCGAAGCGCCGCGGCTACCACAAGGGCACGAAGCCCGGCTGGAAGAAGGCCATCGTGCAGCTGCGCACCGGCGACAGGATCGAGATCTTCGAGGGGGCCGCGGTCTAGCCATGGCACTCCGCAAGTACAAGCCGACGAGCCCGGGCCGCCGCTTCCGCTCGGTGTCCTCCTTCGAGGAGGTCACGAAGACGACCCCCGAGAAGAGCCTGCTCGAGCCCGCCAAGCGCAGGGGCGGCCGCAACAACCAGGGCCGCATCACCACGCGCCACCAGGGCGGGGGCCACAAGCGCCGCTACCGCAAGATCGACTTCAAGCGGACGAAAGACGGCGTGCCGGCGAAGGTGGCCGCGATCGAATACGACCCGAACCGCTCCGCCCGCATCGCGCTCCTCCACTACGCAGACGGCGCGAAGGCCTACATCCTCGCGCCCGCGGGCGTACGGGTGGGCCAGGCGATCGAGTCCGGCCCCGAGGCCGACATCCGCCCGGGCAACGCGCTCCCGCTGGAGCGCATCCCGACGGGCACGGTCGTCCACAACGTCGAGCTCAAGCCCGGCAAGGGCGGCCAGTTGGCGCGGAGCGCGGGCTCCGGGATCCAGCTTGTCGCCAAGGACGACGGCTATCGCGGTCCTGCGGCTCCCCTCGGGTGAGATGCGGCGCGTGCCGCTCTCCTGCCGGGCCACGGTCGGCCAGGTTGGCAACGTCGACCACGAGAACATCTCGAGCGGCAAGGCGGGGCGCAGCCGCTGGCTCGGCAAGCGCCCGGCCGTTCGCGGCTCGGCCATGAACCCCGTCGACCACCCGCACGGCGGCGGCGAGGGCAAGTCCAAGGGCGGCCGGCACCCGGTCACCCCGTGGGGCGTCCCGACCCTCGGGAAGCGCACCCGCAGAAAGCACAAGGAGTCCGACAAGTTGATCGTCCGCGGCCGCCGCCGCGGGAAGGAAAGGCGCTAAGTGAGCAGATCGAGCAAGAAAGGGCCGTTCGCCGAAGAGCGGCTCCTGGAAAGGGTCCGGCAGCTGAACGAGTCCGGCGACAAGCGCGTCGTCAGGACGTGGTCGCGCACCTCGACGATCTTCCCCGAGATGGTCGGGCACACGATCGCGGTCCACGACGGGCGCAAGCACGTTCCGGTGTTCGTCACCGAGGCGATGGTCGGGCACAAGCTCGGCGAGTTCGCCCCGACGCGCATCTTCCGCGGCCACTCCGGCGACCGGAAGACGGAGGTCAAGCGCGCCTGATGGCTGCCGTGGAAGAACGTACATCCGTCCGTGCTGAGGCGCGCTACGTGCGCACCGCCCCGCGCAAGGCGCAGCTCGTCGCGGAGCAGATCCGCGGTCGCCCCGTGCCCGAGGCGCGCACGATTCTCGCGTTCATGACGCGCGACGCTGCGCGCGACGTGGAGAGGGTGCTCTCGTCCGCGGTCGCCAACGCGGAGGCCAACCACGGCCTCGACGGCGACGAGCTCTACGTCGCGGTCGCGACCGTCGGCGCCGGTCCGACACTGAAGCGCTGGCGTGCCCGCGCCCGCGGCCGCGTCGCCAGGATCAAGAAGCGCACCTGCCACATCACGATCGCGCTCAGCCTCCCGGAGGAGCAGGTCATCCCCGAGCCGCTGCCGAAGCCGGCGCCCGCTCCGGCCCCCGAGCCCGAGCCAGAGGCCGTCGTCGAGGAGGAGGAGACGCCGAAGCCGAAGCGCGCTCCGCGCAAGAAGGCCGAGGCCGCTGAGACCGCAGAGGAGAAGCCCAAGCGCGCTCCGCGCAAGAAGCCCGAGGCCACCGAGGCGGCTGCGAGGAAGCCACGAGCGAGGTCGACGGACGATGAGCCGAAGGCGCGGGCGACCGAGAAATCCTCCGGCTCGACGTCCAAGACGTCGAGCCGGAAACCCAAGACAGAGGAAAGCGAGAGCTAGTGGGCCAGAAAGTTCATCCCGGCGGTCTACGCGTCGGCGTCATCCACGAGTGGAAGTCCAACTGGTACACGGGCTCGAAGGAGTTCCCGCAGTACCTGATCGAGGACGTCAAGATCCGCGACCACATCCGCGGCAAGCTGGGCCATGCCGGGCTCGGCGACATCCTCATCAAGAAGGACAAGCAGCGGATCACGATCGACATCTTCACGGCCCGTCCCGGCATCGTCATCGGGAAGTCCGGAGCCGAGGTCGACGCGCTGCGCCGCGAGGTGCACGCGATGACGCACAAGAACGTCCACATCAACATCAACGAGATCAAGCGACCCGAGCTGGACGCCAAGCTCGTCGCGCAGTCGATCGCGGAGCAGCTCGAGAACCGCGTCAGCTTCCGCCGCGCGATGAAGCGCTCTCTCGCGTCCGCGATCCGCTCCGGCGCCCAGGGGGTGAAGATCACCTGCGGCGGCCGGCTCGGCGGCGCGGAGATGTCGCGCTCGGAGACCTATTCCGAAGGCCGGGTCCCGCTGCACACCCTGCGCGCGGACATCGACTACGGCTTCGCCGAGGGGAAGACCACCTTCGGCCGCATCGGCGTGAAGGTCTGGATCAACAAGGGCGAGATCATGCCCGAGGGCTTCGACACAGGCCGCGACACGGGCCCCTCCGGGCGGCTGGGCGAGCAGGACCAGGCGCGTCGCCGGGGCGGCCGTCGCAGCGAGGGTCTCGGCGAGGGCCAGCAAGCGGGCCGTCGGCGCAGCCCCGACCGCGAGGGTCTCGGCCCCGTCCGCCAGCGGCGCCGCTCCGAGCGCCCGGGCGGGAGGCGCGGCCGCGCGGCCCAAGGGCAGCGCCCCGAGGAGCAGCAGGCTCCGCCCGAGCCCGTGGAGGAGCAGACCCCCGCTCCCGAGGCCGAGGCGACGCCGCAGGTCGAGGAGACCGCTGAGAAGCCGGAAGGTGACGCCTGATGCTGATGCCGCGCAAGACCAAGTTCCGCAAGCAGCAGCGGGGGCGCCGTCGAGGCTACGCCAAGGGCCAGCAGCAGGTCCACTTCGGGGACTACGGCCTGAAGTCGCTCGAGGCCGCCTGGGTCACGAACCGCCAGATCGAGGCGGCTCGTATCGCCATGACGCGCCACATCAAGCGCGGCGGCAAGGTCTGGATCAACGTCTTTCCCGACAAGCCGGTGACGCAGAAGCCGGCGGAGACGCGCATGGGCTCCGGCAAGGGCTCGCCCGAGCACTGGGTGGCCGTGATCAAGCCCGGACGCGTCATGTTCGAGCTGGCCGGCGTGTCCGAGCCGCTCGCCCGCGAGGCCTTGCGCCTCGCCGGGATGAAGCTGCCCGTCAAGACGAAGTTCGTGAAGAGAGAGGCTGATCTCTTTGAGGGCTAGAGAGCTACGAGAGCTGTCGGACGAGGAGCTGGACCGGCGCCTGGCCGACAGCCGCGAGAACTTGTTCAACCTGCGCTTTCAGATGGCGACCGGCGCGCTCGAGAACACGGCGCGCATCGCCATCGCGAAGCGCGAGATCGCCCGGATCCTGACCGTTCAGGCCGAGCGCCACTCGACGTTGGAGAGAAGGTAGATGGCAAGACCGAGAAAGAAGACAGAAGGCGAGCAGCCCGTGGAAGATTCGACGCGTAGCGTCGCCGAGACGCCTGAGGCCGAGGACGAGGAGAAGCCGAAGCCCAAGCGCGCTCCTGCCAAGAAGGCAGAGCCGAAGGCCGAGGCGGAGTCGAAGCCGAAGGCCGCCCCGAGGGCGAAGAAGGCGAAGGCCGAGGACGCTCCCGCCGAGGAGCCGGTCGCGGAGGAGGGTCCGGCCGAGGACACCCCGGCTGTTGAGCCTTCGACGAGTAGCGCTGCCGACGAGCCGGCACCCGAGCCCGTCGCCGAGGAGCAGCCCGCCGCAGAAGAGGCTCCTGCCGAGGAGCCGGCGGCCGAGGAGGCTCCGGTCGAGGCGCCAGTGGCCGAAGAGCCCGCCGAAGCGACGCCCGAGGCCGAGGCCGAGGAACCGGTTGACGCGCCGCCGCCGACTCGCCAGAAGAAGAAGCGGCTTCCGCGCTCGCAGCGCCGCGAGCGCACGAAGCCGAAGCGCGAGCGCCCGAAGACCAGGGCCGCGATCGTCCGGCTGCCGAAGCCCGAGCACACGCGCGGCCGGCGCAAGGAGCGCCGCGGGGTCGTCGTCTCGAGCGCGATGGACAAGACCATCGTCGTTCGCGTCGACACGCTGAAGCCGCACCCGGTCTACAAGAAGATCGTCCGCCGCTCGCGCAAGTTCCACGCGCACGACGAAACGAACGTCGCGAAGACAGGCGACGTCGTCCGCATCGTCCAGACGCGGCCGCTCTCGAAGACGAAGTCGTGGCGGCTTGCCGAAGTCCTCGAGGAAGCCAAGTGATCCAGCAGGAATCCCGCCTACGTGTCGCCGACAACACGGGTGCCCGTGAGCTTCTGTGCATCCGTGTCATGGGCGGGTCCAAACGCCGCTACGCGCGCGTGGGCGACGTCATCGTCGGCACCGTGAAGACGGCGACTCCGCAGGGCACGATCAAGAAGGGCGAGGTCGTCCGCGCGGTCGTCGTCCGCACGAAGAAGCCCTTCGGGCGCGACGACGGCACCTCGATCGCCTTCGACGAGAACGCCGCGGTGATCATCGATACGGCGAACAACCCGCGCGGCACGCGCATCTTCGGACCCGTCGCCCGCGAGCTGCGCGAGAAGAACTTCATGAAGATCGTCTCGCTCGCACCGGAGGTGTTGTAAGTGGCCCAGGCAATGAAGATCCGCAAGGGTGACCTCGTACAGGTGCTCTCCGGCAAGGACCGCGGCAAGCAGGGTCGCGTCATCGAGGCCGACCCCGTGAAGAAGCGCGTGATCGTCGAGAACCTGAACCTCGTCAAGCGGCACCGCAAACCGCGCCCGATGAAGGACTCGAGTCGCATGGGCCAGACCCAGATCCAGCCGGGCGGCGTCATCGACCTGGCCGCGCCCCTCGCGGTGTCCAAGGTGATGATCGTCTGCCCGACCTGCGGGCGGGCCTCGCGCGTGGGCTACGAGTTCCGCGAGGACGACAAGGGCCGCCGCGTCAAGGTCAGGGTGTGCAAGAGAGAAGGTTGTGGAGAGGTTTTGGATCGGTAATGGCAACGGCTGCTGAGAACAAGAAAACACGCGCGAAGCGCGACAGCGCTTCGCGCGATATGGGCTATTCGCCGCGCCTCAAGGACCGCTTCGATGCGGAGATCCGCGACAAGCTCAAGGATCAGTTCTCCTACAGCTCGGTGATGAAGGTGCCCCGGGTCGAGAAGATCACGGTCAACATGGGCGTCGGCGACGCGAAGGTGAACTCGCGCGCGCTCGACAAGGCGGTCGACGAGCTGACCATCATCGCCGGCCAGAAGGCGCAGATCACCCGCGCGAAGAAGTCGATCGCCGGCTTCAAGATCCGCGAGGGCATGCCGATCGGTGCCAAGGTGACGCTGCGAGGCGCCCGCATGTGGGAGTTCCTCGACCGGCTCGTCTCGATCGCCCTCCCGCGCATCCGCGACTTCCGCGGCCTTTCGCCGGCGAGCTTCGACGGGCGCGGCAACTATTCGATCGGCATCCGGGAGCAGATCATCTTCCCGGAGGTCGACTACGACGACGTCGAGACCGTGCGCGGGCTCGACGTGACCATCACGACGTCTGCGGATACGGACGAAGAGGCCTTCGCGCTTCTGCGCGAGCTCGGCCTCCCGTTCCGCTCGGAAGCGTAGGAGGACAAGTTTGGCGAAGAAGAGTCTGATCGCGAAGGCAGCCCGGCCGCAGAAGTACAAGACGCGGGAGTACTCACGCTGCAACCGCTGCGGGCGCCCCCGCGCGGTCTACCGGAAGTTCGGCCTCTGCCGGATCTGCCTCCGCGACCTCGCCCACGAGGGCGTCATCCCCGGAATGACGAAGTCGAGCTGGTAGGGAGGAGGACGATGCTCACCGATCCAGTCGGCGACATGCTCGCCCGCATCAAGAACGCGAACAAGGCGCTCCACGACACCGTCGAGATGCCGTCCTCGACCCTCAAGGTCGAGATCGCACGCCTGCTCCGGGAGGAGGGCTACATCAAGGACTACCGCGTCGAGAAAGGCGAGTCCTTCGATACCTTGGTGATCGAGCTCAAGTTCGGGCCCAAGCGCGAGCGGATCATCACCGACCTCAAGCGCATCTCGAAGCCGGGCCGGCGCGTGTACGCGAAGAAGGACCGGCTCCCGCGCGTCCTCGGGGGGATGGGCACGGCGATCATGTCCACCTCGAAGGGCCTCGTCACGAGCCGCACGGCGCAAGAGCTCGGCGTCGGCGGCGAAGTAGTGTGTTTTGTGTGGTGAAAAGTCTCACGACTTTTCACCAAGGGAGAAGCAATGAGTCGTATCGGTAAAAGTCCAATTCCACTTCCAGCGGGCGTAAGCGTGTCGATCTCCCCCGGGCGCGTGATGGTGAACGGCCCGCTCGGCGAGCTCTCGCAGCATGTTCCGCAGCGCATGACCGTAGAGCAGGGCGACGGCCAGATCGTTGTCAAGCGCCCGACGGAGCGCGGAGAGGATCGTGCGCTCCACGGTCTCACCCGCACGCTTGTCGCCAACATGGTCGAGGGCGTCACCAAGGGCTTCACGAAGACGCTCGAGATCCAAGGCGTCGGCTATCGCGCGTCCATGCGCGGGACCGACCTCGAGCTCAACGTCGGCTACTCCCACCCGGTCGTGAAGAAGCCGCCGCAGGGGATCACCTTCGAGGTTCCCGCGGTCACGCAGGTCGTGGTCAAGGGGATCGACAAGCAGAAGGTCGGCCAGGTCGCGGCGGAGATCCGCGCCGTACGTCCGCCCGAGCCCTACAAGGGCAAGGGCATCCGCTACGAAGGCGAATACGTTCGCCGCAAGGTCGGGAAGCGGGCGTAGTGGCGACGCTGACCGTCAGAGAAGCTCGGCTCCGTCGCCACAAGCGCGTGCGCCACAAGGTGCTCGGCACGGCCGAGCGGCCCCGCCTCGTCGTCTTCCGCTCGAACCGCGGCATCTCCGCGCAGCTCGTGGACGACGTCGAGGCGAAGACGCTCGCCGCGGCGAGCCACGGCGAGCTGAAGAAGACCTTCAAGGGCTCCAAGACCGAGCAGGCGGCCGAGGTCGGCAAGCTGCTCGCCGCCGCGGGCAAGAAGGCCGGCATCGAGACCGTCGTCTTCGACCGCGGCGGCTACCTGTACCACGGCCGCGTCAAGGCGCTCGCAGACGGCGCCAGAGAGGGAGGACTGAAGTTCTAGATGGCAACCACCTCATTCACAGCTCGAGCTCCCGGATCTGCTGCGAAGCTTCGCGTCGCGGCGTCCTCAGTCGCGTGCGTAGCCTCCGGCTACGCACGCTCCCTGCGTCCTTGCGACGCTCGCTTCTCGCAGCCCAGAAGCGCGATCTGCTCAGGAGGTGATCGCCTTGAGCACTGTTGAACGCCAGGTCGAGCGCAACCTCGAGTACGAGTCGCGCGAGCTGAAGGAGCGGGTCGTCGAGATCAACCGCGTCGCCAAGGTCGTGAAGGGTGGGCGGCGCTTCTCGTTCACCGCGCTGGTCGTCATCGGGGACGAGGTCGACCGGGTCGGCGTCGGCTACGGAAAGGCGCGGGAGGTCCCGCTCGCCATCTCGAAGGCCGTCGACGACGCGAAGAAGAACCTCTTCCAGGTGCCGAAGAGCGGGACGACGATCACGCACGAGATTCTCGGCCGCTCGGACGCCGCCCGCGTTCTCCTGCGCCCCGCGAGCGAGGGCACCGGCGTCATCGCCGGCGGCGGAGTACGCGCCGTCCTCGAGCTCGCCGGCATCCGCGACATCCTGGCCAAGAGCCTGGGCAACCCGAATCCCGTCAACCTGCTCAAGGCGACGGTGAACGGGCTGCAGAGCCTTCGGCGTCCTGAGGAGGTCGCCCGGATCCGTGGCAAGGCCGTGCACGAAGTGCTGTTCCCGAGAAAGAAGGCCGAGACCAAGGCTGTTTCCCCCGAGGAAACAGCGCAAGCTGTGTCCGAGGATTCTCCGAATGTCGAAGCTGACGATCACGCAAACGCGTAGCCAGATCGGCCAGTCGCAGAAGCACCGGGGCACGCTCCGGGCGCTCGGCCTGGGCAAGATCGGACGCTCAGTCGAGCGTGAGGACACCCCGGAGACCCTGGGTATGCTGAGAAAAGTCCGGCACCTCGTCCGGATCGAGGAGTCTTGATTGTCGGCCCCCTTTCCCACATCCCGTGTTTTCTCGCGCGCTGCGAAGCTCAAGCCGGCAGCGTCCTCGGTCGCACCCGTAGCCTCCGGCTACGAGCGCTCCCTGCGTCCTTGCCAGCCAGGCTTCTCACGGCGAGCAAGCGCGATCTGCTCGAAAGGTGACCTCTAGCGTGCCCGCCCCCGAGGAAGAGCTCAACCTCTCGACTCTGAAGCCTGCGCAGAAGCGCAAGGCCCGCAAGCGCGTGGGCCGCGGCCTCGGGTCCGGCAAGGGCCGCTACTCGGGCCGCGGGATCAAGGGCCAGAAGGCCCGCGCCGGCTCGCACACGATGCGCCCCGGCTTCGAGGGCGGCCAAATGCCGATCTACATGCGCCTCGGCAAGCAGCGCGGCCCGTACTCGAAGGACGCGATGCCCGTCGGCCCGCACCGCACGCACACGGCCGGCGTCAACGTCCGCGACCTCGAGCGCGTCTTCGACGACGGCGCCGAGGTCTCACTGGACGCGCTCGTCGAGAAGGGGCTCCTGAAGAACACGCGCACCGACGTGAAGATCCTCGGTGACGGCGAGCTGAAGAAGAAGCTCTCCGTGACCGTGCATTCGTTCTCGAAGTCGGCGCGCGAGAAGATCGAGTCAGCCGGCGGCACGGCGACTGCGCTCCGCGAGCCCGTCGAGAAGAAGCGCAAGGCGCGGAAGGCGAAGCCGGCGGCCGAGCAGGAGCCCGAGACCGAGGAGGCTCCAGAGGCGCAGGAGGCGCGTGTGGACGAGGCCGAGGAGGTTTCGTCCGAGGAATCGGCGAATGCCGGTTCCGAGGAATAGATGCTCACCTGGCTGACCAACGCCTGGCGGGTCCCGGAGCTCCGCCACCGCGTGCTCTTCACCGCCATGATCCTGGCCTTCTACCGGCTGGGAAGCTGGATCCCCGTGCCGGGCGTGAACTCGAGCGCGATCGACTCGTACTTCAACGGCCAGGGCGGAACGATCCTCGGCCTTCTGAACATCTTCTCGGGAGGCGCGCTCGGGCAGTTTGCCCTCTTCGCGCTCGGGATCATGCCCTACGTCACGGCCTCGATCATCCTGCAGCTGATGACGGTCGTGATCCCGCGGCTCGAGCAGCTGCAGAAGGAGGGCGAGGCCGGTTACGCCAAGATCAACCAGTACACCCGCTACCTGACCGTCGTCCTCGCGGCGTTCCAGGCGGCGGGCTACTCGTACCTCTTCAACCGCCAGATCCCCGACTTCCAGCTGAACGCCGGGCGGTTCGTGCTCATCGTCGTCTCGCTGACCGCGGGGACGACGCTCCTCATGTGGATGGGCGAGCTGATCACGAAGCGCGGCATCGGCAACGGCATCTCGATCCTCATCTTCGCCTCGATCCTCTCCGCCCTGCCGGGCGGGATCCGGGCCTGGTACGCGGGTACCCCGTACGAGCGCGTGATGTTCCCGCTGATCGCGCTCGCGATCATCGTCGCCGTCGTCTTCGTCCAGGAGGGCCAGCGCCGCATCCCGATCCAGTACGCGAAGCGGATGGTCGGCCGCCGGATGACCTCGGGTGGCTCGACCTACATGCCGCTCCGCGTCAACATGGCCGGCGTCATCCCGATCATCTTCGCCGCGGCCATCATGGCGTTCCCGCCCACGGTCGCCCAGTTCTTTCCGACCACGCAGACCTTCATCAACGAGCACTTCACGCCGACGGACTGGACGTACCTGCTCCTGCAGGCGTTCCTGATCGTGATCTTCACCTACTTCTACACGGCGGTTCAGTTCAACCCGGTCGACCAGGCGGACAACCTGCGCAAGTACGGCGGCTACATCCCGGGGATTCGGCCGGGCCCACCGACCGCGCAGTACCTCGACCGCGTGCTCACGAGGCTGACCCTGCCCGGGTCGCTCTACCTCGCCCTGGTCGCGACCCTGCCGACTCTCTTCATCCGCTACGGCGGCTTCTCGCAGGCAACGCACCGTGCTCTCGGTGGCACCTCGATCCTCATCGTGGTGGGCGTCGCGCTCGACACCATGCGCCAGATGGAGTCGCAGATGATGATGCGCCACTACGAAGGCTTTCTTAAAGTACGGCAGGCGGCCTTGGCCCTCGACATCGTCATCCTCGGCCCCCCGGGGGCCGGCAAGGGCACCCAGGCGAAGCGCATCTCGGCGGACGCGGGCATCCCGCACATCGCCACCGGGGACATGCTCCGCGAGGCGATCGCGGGGCAGACCGAGATCGGAGTCCGGATCAAGCCGATCTACGACGCCGGCGACCTCGTCCCGGACGACCTCATGATCGACCTGATCCGGGAGCGGCTGAGCGTCCCGGACACGGCGGAGGGCTTCATCCTCGACGGCTTCCCGCGCACGGTCGCGCAGGCGGAGGCGCTCGACCGCATGCTCGAGGAGATCGAGCGCGAGCTCCTCGCCGTCCTCTACTTCGAGGTCCCCGACGAGCTCGCCGTGGAGCGGCTGCACGTGCGCACCCTCCAGGAGGGGCGCACCGACGACACGCCCGAGATCATCCGGCACCGACTCGAGGTCTTCCACAAGTCGACCGAGCCGGTCGTCGAGTACTACCGCTCGAAGGGGATACTCGTCGGAATCCACGCCGAACGGCCCATCGACGCGGTCTTCGCGGAGGTGCAGGAAGTCCTCGAGACGGCCTCGACACGATGATCGAGCGGAAATCGAGCGCGGAGATCGAGGCGATGGCCCGCGCCGGCCGGGTGGTCGCCGATACGCTCGCGCTCCTCGGCGACAGCATCCGCCCGGGTATGACGACGCAGGACCTCGACGAGATCGCCGAGGAGCACATCCTCTCGCAGGGCGGTGTACCGACCTTCAAGGGCTACCGCGGCTTCCCCGCGTCGATCTGCACCTCGCCGAACTCGATGGTCGTGCACGGGATCCCCGGCGCCTACAGGATCGAAGAGGGCGACCTCCTCTCGGTCGACGTCGGCGTCACGCTCGAGGGCTTCGTGGCGGACTCGGCCTACACGTTCGCCGTGGGCGAGATCCCGGAAAGCTCGCAGCGCCTCCTCGAGGTCGGCCAGGCCGCGCTCGAGGCAGGGATCGAGCAGGCGCGCGCCGGAAACCGGATCGGGGACATCTCCGCGGCGGTCCAGCGCACGACCGAGGAGGCAGGGTTCGCGGTCGTCCGCGAGCTGGTCGGTCACGGAGTGGGGCGCTCGATGCACGAGGAGCCGCAGATCCCGAATTTCGGCGAGCCGGGGCGCGGACCGCTCCTTCAGCCGGGGATGACCCTGGCGATCGAGCCGATGATCACCGCGGGCGGGGCCCGCGTCTTCACCGGTGACGACCGCTGGTCGATCTATACGCGCGACGATTCGCTCGCGTGCCACTTCGAGCACACGGTCGCGGTCACCGGCGAGGGCCCGCGCATCCTGACCCTGGCCGAAGTCCGCGTCTGACGGCTTCTGGGGGGCGTTTGCTACCATTGACAGTCGCGGCCGGGCCGTGTCTTGCCGTGGCTTGCCGCACTTCCCATGAAAGTCAGAGCATCCGTCAAACCAATGTGTGACCGCTGCCGCGTGATCAAGCGGCACGGCAAGGTGCTGGTCATTTGCAGCAATCCCAGGCACAAGCAGCGACAAGGCTGAGGAAGGACAGAATTGGCACGAATTGCAGGAGTTAATCTCCCGCGGGAGAAGCGCCTCGAGGTGGGCCTGACGTACATCTACGGCATCGGCCCCGCGACCGCGCGCAAGGTCGTCTCGGAGCTCGGGATGTCGCCGGACGAGAAGGTGCGCGACCTGACCGATCCCGAGATCACGAAGCTTCGCAACTACATCGATTCCAACCTCCAGGTGGAGGGCGACCTTCGCCGTGAGCGCTCGCAGGCCATCAAGCGGCTCCAGGAGATCGGCGCCTACCGCGGCATTCGCCATCGGCGCGGCCTGCCGGTGAACGGCCAGCGCACGAAGACGAACGCGCGCACGCGCAAAGGCCCGAAGAAGACCGTCGGCCGGGGGAAGAAGGCCCCCTCCAAGACGTAGATGGCACCCCCTCGCAGACAGGCCACGAAGGGCCGCGCGCGCCGCCGCGTCAAGAAGAACATCGCCATCGGCCAGGCGCACATCAAGACGTCCTTCAACAACACGATCGTGACGCTCACCGACAAGGACGGGAACGTGATCGCGTGGGAGAGCGCCGGCTCGGCCGGCTTCAAGGGCTCGCGCAAGTCGACGCCCTTCGCCGCCCAGGTGACCGCGGACTCCTGTGCCAAGAAGGGCATGGAGCACGGCCTCCAGAAGGTCGAGGTCTTCGTCAAGGGCCCGGGCTCGGGCCGTGAGACCGCGATCCGCTCGCTCCAGGCCGCCGGCCTCGAGATCCTCGGGGTCCGGGACGTCTCCCCGCAGGCGCACAACGGCGTGAGGCCCAAGAAGCGGAGGCGCGTCTGATGGGCGTCCGTCGAGATTCCACGGTTTTCCTCGCGGGAAATGCGCAGCATTTTTCGCGACTGAACGGCGTGAGGCCAAAGAAGCGGCGGAGAGTCTGATGGCGCGCTCCCTCGGTCCCAAGTGCAAGCAGTGCCGCCGCGAGGGCATGAAGCTTTTCCTCAAGGGCGAGCGCTGCCTGACAGAGAAGTGCGCCGTCGAGCGCCGCAGCTATCCGCCCGGTGAGCACGGGCGGGGCCGCATCAAGCAGTCGGAATACCTCCTCCAGCTGCGCGAGAAGCAAAAGGCGCGGCGCTACTACGGCATCCTCGAGAAGCAGTTTCGCAACTACTACGAAAAGGCGGCCAAGGCCTCCGGGATCACCGGCGAGGCGCTCCTTCGGATGCTCGAGACGCGCCTCGACAACGTCGTCTACCGCCTCGGCTTCGCCGCCTCGCGGGCCCAGGCGCGCCAGATCATCCGCCACGGCCACTTCCAGGTGAACGGCCGCCGCGTGAACATCCCGAGCTATCAGGTGAAGCCCAACGACGTGGTCTCCCTGAAGCCCGGAAGCCCGGTCGAGCAGGTCGTCCGGGACGCAACGGACCTGACCGCTTCGGTCGCGTCGTGGCTCCAGGCCGACCACGACAACCTGACCGGCAAGGTCCTCAAGCTGCCCGAGCGGACGGACATCGACACGCCCGTCCAGGAGCAGCTCATCGTCGAGCTTTACAGCAAGTAACCCGGAACAAAGGAAGGCATGGCTACACGAACCTCTCTGATGGAATTCCAGGTGCCGAAGATCACGCACGAGGAGGTCGACGAGGACCGCGGCGTCTTCGTCATCGAGCCCCTCGATCGCGGCTTCGGCTACACGTTCGGCAACTCGCTGCGCCGCGTGCTCCTCTCGTCCCTCGAAGGAGCCGCCGTCACCTCGGTGAAGATCGAGGGCGTCGCGCACGAGTTCACGACGCTCAAGGGCGTTCGCGAGGACGTGACCGACATCATCCTCAACCTCAAGAACCTCATCTGCCGGCTGCACGGAGACTCTCCCGAGATCGAGGTGCGCCTCGACAAGAAGGGGCCCGGCACCGTCACGGCCGCCGACATCGAGGCTCCCGCCGACCTCGAGATCCTGAACCCGGACCTCGAGATCGCGCACGTCTCGGACAAGGGCCGGCTCGAGATCACGCTCACGATCGGCCGCGGCCGCGGCTACGTCCCTGCGGAGCTGAACCGCGGGCCGGAGCACACGATCGGCGTCATCCCGGTCGACTCCATCTTCTCGCCGGTGCGTCGCGTCGCGTACGAGGTCGAGGCCGCCCGCGTCGGCCAGCGCACCGACTACGACAAGCTCACCCTCGACGTCACGACGGACGGCTCGCTCGCCCCGCGCGATGCGATCGGCCAGGGCGCCGAGATCCTCATCCGCCAGCTCGCCATCTTCACCGACCTCGAGCGCATCGAGGGCTTCGGCGAGTCAGTCGGCGAGGAGGCCGGCATCGAGGCGCCGCAGGCGCACGGGATGGAGAACTTCCCGATAGAGGAGCTCGAGCTCGGCGTGCGGAGCTACAACTGCCTCAAGCGCGTCGGCATCGAGACGATCGGCGATCTCGTCACGAAGACCGAGAGCGAGCTCGCCGCGATCCCGAACTTCGGCAAGAAGTCGATCGAGGAAGTCCGCGAGACGCTCCAGGCCCACGGGCTCACGCTCAGGGACGAATAAGACCCGATGCGGCACCACGAAGTCCGGTAGAAAGCTCGGCCGCGACGCGGCGCACAGGAAGGCGCTCTACGCCAACCTCGCGCGCGTCGCTGATCGAGCACGGGCGCATCAGGACGACCGAGGCGAAGGCCAAGGAGGTCCGACCGATCGTCGAGCAGATGATCACGCTCGGCAAGCGCGGTGACGTGGCCGCCCACCGCCAGGCTGTCGCGTTCCTGCGCTCGAAGGAGATCGTCCACATCCTGTTCTCCGAGGTCGCTCCCCGCTTCGCGGAGCGGCCCGGCGGCTACACGCGGATCGTGAAGATCGGGCCGCGCCAGGGTGACGCGGCCCCGATGGCCTACCTCGAGCTCGTGGACTACGTGCCGCGCGGCGCCGTGCTCCGGGCCGAGCCGGCTGCGGCGACCGCGAGCTAGCTCCTAGCTGTTCGCTGCGTCCACGTAGCGGCCGATGACGACGTCCCAGCCCTCGTCGTAGCTCGCGACGACCTCCGCCATCCGGTCGCCGAGCTTCTCCCAGCCGTGGTGGCGGACGCCAACGCGCGTGCCTTGGCCTTCGGCGGTGAAGGTGACCTCCACCTCTTGGGCGGTCTCTTCGCCGCGGCCGGGGTGCCACGAGTAGACGATGCGATGGGGAGGCTCCCAGGCGTCAGGGTTCCCCATAGATGCTCCTCGCCTGCGGCGGTGCGCTCGTAAAGCCGCCCGCCGACGTGCCCTTCCATGACGACGGTCTCCGGGATTCTCGGTGTCGACCGCGTGGGTGCGGAGGGGCCACCACGTCGCGATGGCGCTCGGTGAAGACCTCGAACGCCGCGCTCGACCGGGACGTTCACAGTCACCGACTTCTTGACACGCCTCAGTCGTCTCTTGACTCATCTCCGTCTCCTTTCTCGGCGGCTTCCTTGAACGCGGCGAGCGCGTCCTCCCAGAAGCCGTCGAAGTAGTCGCGCAGTTCGGCGAGCGCGTCGCCGTCGACGCTGTAGTAGTGGCGTGTGCCCTGCCTGCGGTCGCGGACGAGGCCCGCGTCCTTGAGCACGCGGAGGTGCTGCGACACGGCCGGGCGGGAGACGTGCAGGCCGCGGGCGAGCTCGACCGACGGGCGCGGGCCGCGCGGAGCCGTTCGAAAACTGTGCGCCGCGTAGGATCCGCGAGGGCCGCAATGGCATCTCCGTAAGCCATAACTTACCGTAAGTAGAAACTTACCATGGCGGTTGTCAAGCTGACTCTCGAGTACGACGGGACGGGTTTCGCCGGCTGGGCGATCCAACCCGGCCTCCGAACCGTCGAGCACGAGCTCCGGAGGCGCTCGGCCAGGTCTTTCCGGGCTGGAGGGCCTCGGCGTCGCCGGGCGCACCGACGCGGGAGTCCATGCGCTCGGCCAGGTGGCGAGCTTCACGGCCCGCGGGCCCGCCCGTGGGAGGGCCGCCGTCGCCCTGAACGGCGTCTCCCCGGCGATGTCGCCGTCGTCTCTGCCGAGGAGGCTCCGGAGGGCTTTCATGCGCGCTTCTCCGCGCGCGGCGCGCTCCTACGTCTACCGGATCTGGCGGCGCGAGACCTCGTCGCCCATTCGAGCGACGTCGCTCGCTCTGGTGGCCGCGCCCGCTGGACGAGGACGAGCTTGCCGAGAGCGCCGCCGCTTCTCCTCGGCGAGCACGACTTCCGGGCTTTCACGCCGACGGAGACCCAGCACGACATGTTCGTCGCGCGTCGTCGAGCTGGCGGAGTGGCGCCGCGACGGCGACGTGCTCGAGTTCAGGATCACCGCCGACAGCTTTCTGCGACACATGGTGCAGAACCCTGGTCGGTACGATGCTGGAAGTGGATCCGGCGGCCTTCAAGCGTCTGCTCGAAGGACATTCACGTGACGAAGCCGGCACCACGGCCCCGCCCTGGGGCCTCTATCTCGAGAAGGTGCGTACTAGGCATGCGCTATCCGACCGTCCTCTTCGATCTCGACGGAACGCTGATCGACTCCGGCGAGATCATCCTCTCCTCGTTCCGCCACGCCGACCAGACGGTGCTCGAGCGCGAGATCCCGGACGAGGTGCTTGCGGCCGCGGTCGGCGGCTCCAACATCTACGAGCAGATGCGGGCCTTCGACGAGGAGCGGGCCGACGAGCTCGTCCGCGTCTATCGCGCGCACAACGAGCCGCTGCACGACGACCTCGTCGCCTTCGAAGGGATCGAGCGCGTGCTCGATCGACTACGAGGCCGAAGGCCGGCGGCTCGGCATCGTCACGGCGAAGAGGCGGGAGACGGTGGATCTCGCCTTCGCCATGCTCCCGCTCGAGCGCTACTTCGACGCCGTCGTCACCTCGGAGCAGACGGAGAACCACAAGCCGCATCCCGAGCCGGTTCTGACCGCTCTCTATCGCCTCGGCGCCAAGCCGGAGGAGGCTGCCTTCGTCGGCGACTCGCCATTCGACATGGGCGCCGGCAAGGCGGCCGGCGTCTTCACCGTTGCGGTCTCCTGGGGGAAGATCCACCCCGTCGAGCGCCTGCGCGAAACGGGTGCAGACGCGGTCGTCCACTCGCCGGAGGAGCTCCTCGATGTCCTCTAGGACGAGGACGAAGACAAGACGGACGAGGCCCGGATCGCGGAGCTCCGCGACCGGGTCGATTACCACCTCTACCGCTACCACGTCCTCGACGACCCGGAGATCTCGGACGCCGAATTCGATCGCCTCTGGGACGAGCTTCTCGCGCTCGAGCGCGAGCACCCCGACCTGCAGACGCCGGACAGCCCGACGCAGCGCGTCGGCGCACCGCCCTCGGACAAGTTCGCGAAGGTCGAGCATCCCGACGCCGATGGGCTCGCTGGAGAAGGTCACGACCGATGAGGCAGCTCGAGAAGTGGCACGCGGATGTCGTCAAGCGTCTCGGGGACCGACGAGCGTGCGCTACGTGACGGAGCCGAAGATCGACGGCCTCTCCATCAACCTCCTCTATGAGGACGGGGTCTTCGTGCGCGGAGCGACCCGAGGCGACGGCTTCCGCGGCGAGGACGTGACGCCGAACCTGAAGACGATCAAGGCGATCTCGATGCGGATGCAGCTCGAGGACGGGGAGTCGGCGCCGTCGCTGCTCGAGGCGCGCGGGGAGGTCTACCTCCCGCTCTCCGGCTTCAACGAGCTCAACGAGCGGCTGATCGCCGAGGGGAAGAAGCCGACGCCGAACCCCCGCAACGCGGCGGCCGGCTCGCTGCGGCAGAAGGACTCCGCCATCACCGCCTCAGCGGCCGCTCTCGATCTGGATCCACGGTCTGGGCCGGCGGGAGGGGCTCCCGACGGAAGGGCACTGGGACTCGCTCCAGTGGCTGCGCGAGCATGGCTTCCGCACGAATCCCTACGCGGAGCTGCACGACTCCATCGAGTCCGTGGCGAAGGCGTGCCGCGAGTGGGAAAAACGGCGCATCGACCTCGACTACGAGATCGACGGTCTCGTGATCAAGGTCGACTCGTTTGCCCAGCAGGAGCGCCTCGGCGCGCTCCACCAGCGGCCGCGCTGGGCGCGCGCCTACAAGTGGGCGCCGCTGACCGCGCGTGACGCGGCTGAACAAGATCCTCATCCGGGTCGGCCGAACCGGCGCGCTGAACCCGTGGGCGATGATCGAGCCGGTCGAGGTGGGAGGCGTGACGGTCTCGCGCGCGACCCTCCACAACGAGGAGGACATCAACCGCAAGGAGATCCGCGAGGGCGACGACGTCATCGTCCAGCGCGCAGGCGACGTCATCCCGCAGATCGTCGGGCCGGCCGGCCCGCACCGCAAGGGCACGAAGCAGTTCCGAATGCCGAAGAAGTGCCCGCTCTGCGGCGCGGAGATCGTCAAGCCCGAGGGCGAGGTGATGCACCGCTGCCCCAACCGCGCGTGCCCTTCCCGAGGGCTCGAGACGCTGATCAACTGGGTCGAAGGGCCGGCCGACATCGAGGGCGTCGGCGAGCAGACCGATCGCCTCCTCTGGCAAAGGGGCTGGTCCGCTCGCTGCCCGGACCTCTACCGCCTGACCAAGGAGCAGCTGCTCGAGCTCGAAGGCTTCGCGGAGATCTCCGCCGCCGCGGCGATCGAGGCGATCCGAGGCGTCGAAGAACGTCCCTTTCTCGCGCGTGCTCCTCGGGCTCAACATTCCGAAGCTCGGGCTGGGTGCTCGCCCAGAGCCTCGCCCGCCACTTCGGCGACGTCGACCGGCTCATCGCCGCCTCGCAGGAGGAGGTCGAGGAGGTGGACGGCTTCGGCCCCGACCGCGCCGAGATCATCGTGGAGTGGTTCGAGGACGAGCAGAACCGGGCGCTCGTCGAGGAGCTGCGCTAGCTCGGCCTCCGCTTCGAGCTGGGCGAGGAGGACAAGCCCAAGGAAGGCCCGCTGACCGGCAAGACCTACGTGATCACGGGGACGCTCGAGCGATGGTCGCGCGAGCAGGCGGCCGCGGCACTCGAGGCCGCCGGCGCCAAGGTCACGAACTCGGTCTCGGCGAAGACGACGGCGCTGATCGTCGGCGAGGACCCAGGCGCGTCGAAGCTGACAAAGGCCCAGAAGACGGGCGTGGAGCAGCTCGACGAAGCTGCTCTAGAGCGCCTATTGGCCGGCTAGGACCTGAGCGAAGCGGTCCTGCGCCTCGCGGGCGTACCACCAGGGAATCGGGTTCCCGTTCATCAGGATCGCGAAGACGTACCGGGTCCTGCACGAAACCCGAAAGCGCGGACGCGGAGTCGGTCGTGCCCGTCTTTGCGTACACGTTCCGGTACGCCGGCGCCGCTCGTCATGCGGTCGACGAGGGTGCCGTTGACGCCCGCCGTCGGCAGGCGAGTCCACGAACGCGTTCGCGATCTGCGAGTCCGAAAGCGCCGAGCGGAGAAGCTTCGCGCCGCCCGCGCCGTCAGGCGGTCGTAGGCGGAGAGTCCCGAGCCGTCCGAGATGACGACCCCGCGCATCGGGACGTCGCGCGAGCGCAGCTCCTTCTTGAACGACCGTCGCTCCCGCGGAGGTCGAGCCCTCGTCGGCCTCGAGCGCGCCGACCAGCTTCGTGAGCATCTCCGCGTAGAAGTTGTCGCTCTGGTGGTCCATCGTGCGCACGAGCCAGCGGAGAGCGGGGGACTGTTGCGTGGCCATGAACGCTGGAGCTCGGATCCGCGCGCCCGAGCTTCGCGTGCCCGTCCGACTTCGATGCCGCGCTCGACGAGCTTCGACCGCAGGATCTTTGCCGCCGCGAGGGCGGGCCGGCTCGTGATGTAGCCCCTGAAGTGGGCGCGGTTCACGATGAGCGCCGAGAGCGGCGGACACTCGTCCTTGTAGAAGGACGCCTTCCACCCGGGGCCGAGTCGAGCTGTGTCGAAGAAGGACTCGTCGCCGACGATCGCGCCGGTCACGCGTGAGATCCCCGCATTGTCCACCGCGCGGGCGAGCCGGCCGATCTGTGCGCCTGAAAGCGCCGGGTCTCCGTAGCCCTTCAGGATCAGCTTGCCATGCCAGACCGTGCCCGTCTTGTGGCCCGTCTGCGCAGCTCCGTCGGGATCTTGTAGCTCGGGCCGAGGATCGAGAGCGCCGTCACCGCGACGGGAGCTTCTCGTTCGACGCCGGCTTCAGCGCGACGGTGGGGTTTTTCCGGTAGACGACGCGTGCTTCGAGAGGTCGAAGACGATCGCCCCGGTCTCGGCTGCTGGAGACTCCGTGCGCACGGAGCGCGCGGTCGAGGCGGCTCTTCAGGGGGCGGTCGCCGGCGCGGCAACGCGAGCGCGAGCGAAGGCCGACGTCAGGACGACAAGAGCACGATTCCCGGAGATGGGTCTGAGGCGGCTCGAGGATAGGCCTTCCGGCCCATGAACCGGCCGCGGCCAGGGCTCGATAATCGGTGGTGCTCATGGCGGACCTGGCCCCTCTCCTCGAGCGCATCACTGAGCCTGCTCAAGAATCGCTCCCGCCGACCCCGGGAAGCCCCTCGTCACGGAGATGGAGGATACGTTGACGGACGGATACGCGCGAGCGCTCAGCTCGAGAGCGGAGCGATTCGGCTCGAGCGGCGAATCGGCGAGCTCGCGCACGGAGCGTCGACGGCCCGGTAGGAGGCGGACGAGCTGAAGGCGCTCGCGGGACGCCTCCGCGACGTGGATGTCGAGCTCGAGGGGCTGCGCGCCGGCTCGGCGCCTTCAGAGAGCATCTCGCAGCCGTCCGCGCCGCCGCCTAGCGCGATCCCCAGCTAGACGATTCCGCTGCGGACCGCATACACCGCTGCCTGGATGCGGTTCTCGATCTGGAGCTTCATGAGGATGTTCGAGATGTGGTTCTTGACGGTCTTCGGGCTGATGAAGAGCTCCCGCGCGATCTGGGCGTTGTCCTTGCCGTTCGCGATCAGCTTGAGGACCTGGAGCTCCCGATCGGAGAGCTCCGCGCTGATCGTCTCGGCGGCATCGGCATCCTTCGACTCCGCACGGAGCCGCTGCAGGACCTTCGCTGCGATCTGCGGCGAGATCAGGGACTCGCCCGCAGCCGCGGCGCGGATCCCCGCGATGAGATCCTCAATCGACGAGTCTTTGAGCAGGTAGCCGCACGCGCCGGCCATGACGGCGTTCATGACGTCCTCGTCGTCGGCCGAGATCGTCAGGACGACGACGCGGCTCAGGGGTGCGAGGCTCGCCAGCCGGCGCGTCGTCTCGACTCCGCCCGCGCCCGGCATGTTGAGATCCATGACGACGACCTCGGGGGCGAGGTCGGCGGTGAGGCGGATCGCCTCTTCGCCGTTCACGGCCTCGCCCACCACGTTGACGCCGTGCTCTTCGAGCAGGTTGCGGAGACCGGTGCGGAAGAGGTCGTGGTCGTCAACGACGAGCACGCGAAGCTCGCCGAGTCCTCTTGGTTCCCTCTGTGTCCCCCGGCAAGCTCAGTCGCGCCCAAACCCCTCCCTCGCGCTGGGGTGCGGAGTGTAGTCGGTTTTCGCCCCTGCTAATGGAGGGTGATCGTCACTGTCTGCGGCCCCACGCCATCGCCTGCGAGCAGGAGGTGAACCAGACGTCGATCATGCGTCCGTTGACCGCGGGGCCCGTGTCGGCCGCGACTCCCTCGCCGTAACCCGGCACGTACATCCTCGTCCCGAGCGGGATCACGGACGGGTCGACCGCGATGACTCCATGGCTCGTCGGGATGCCGGTCGCCGTGTGCCCCTGCGAGGCAGTAGCCGGTGGACGAGACGGTCATCTTCGTTCCATGCCAGGCGGGAGCTGGCGGGACGGACCCTCCTCCGCCGGAGAGCTCCTGCGGACTGCGCCCCGGCCGCCGCGGCCTGTGCGGTCAGGCGGTCGATCTGCGACCGGTTGAGCGCTGCTGGTGTCGCAGGCTTGCAAGGTAGGCGGCGCGCGCGTCGCGATCCGCGGCGATCGCCGCCTGGGTCGCGCGCGCGTCGGCGAGGAGATCGCGTCGAGCTCGGCTCTCGCGCGCCGCCAGCCGTGCGGAGGCCGCGCGCAGCGCCGTCTTGGCCTGCGCGAGCTGGGTGACGATGGTCTTGTCCTGGGTGGCGAGGCGGTCGAGCCCGTCGAGGGCCGACAGCACCTCGTCGAGCGACTGGGCCCCGAGGAGCACGGCGAGAGGATCGACGTCGCCTTCGATATAGAGTTGCCGCAGGCGCTCGGCGAGCTGGCTCTGGGCGGACCGGAAGTCCGAGCGCGCGATGTCGAGCTGGTCGTGAGCCGACTCTCGTTGCGCCTCGACCTCGACCTGTCGCGCCTCGAGGCCGGCAACTCGCCTGTTCGGCGAGCCCGAGACCGGTCTGGAGCGAATAGAGCTCGAGGAGTGCCTGCTGCGACTTCGACGCGAGGCTCGCGTTCGCCGACCGCAGGCCGGCGACCTGGTCCTGGACGGTGCCGGACTCGTCGGCCCGCGCTGCCGCCGAGGCCAGGAGCAAAGCGAGGGCGGTCACGCAGAAGACCACGAGCCGAGCCGGACGCTGGTGACGACTCGCCCGCACGAGCACAGCACCCTAACACGGGTCCGGTAGGCCGGTTGCAGGGCTCCCGGACCTCGTTTGCGCCCCGTCAGGAGCCCCTGTTAGCATGCCCGGCTTGTGACTGCGGCGCGACCCCCAGCCTGCGCTTGCGTCAGTCCCGACTAGGCGGTTCGTATCCGAGCGACTCCAAGACACTCGTTCTTCCTTGCCCTTCTGATCGCCCTCGCAGCGGCCTCGTTCTTCGCCGCCGGGGCAGCCGCCTCACCCACCGTCGGATCCAAACAGGCCGAGGCCAAGCAGGTCCTCGCCGAGATCCGCACGATCGACTCGAACCTCGAGCACGTGATCGAGGCCTACAACGCGGCCCAGATCAAGCTCAACTCGATCAACGCGCAGCTCAAGGTCAACGAGAACCGCCTCGAGGTCGCCAAGGCGAACTACAAGCGCGCCGAGGCGTTCCTTTCGGCCCGGCTCGTCTCCCTCTATACAGGCGGTGAGGAGAGCACGCTCGAGGTGCTCCTCGGCGCTGCGAGCCTCGACGACCTCCTCAACCGCGTGGACACGGTCAACCGCCTCTCCGAGCAGGACACGCGCATCGTCAACGAGGTGCGCACCTTCCGCGCCGAGATCAAGAAGCGCGAGGCCGAGCTGACCATGGCGCGCTCGGAGCAAACCCGGATCGTCGCCGACCAGGCCGCCAAGCGCGACGCGATCAAGGCCCAGCTGGCGGAGCGCCAGCGCCTCCTCGGCTCGATCAAGGCCCAGATCGCGAAGATGCAGGCCGCCGAGGCGGCGCGGCAGAAGCAGCTCGCCTCGCAGGCGGAGACGCGGATCTCGAGCGGCGGCGGGAACCCGACTGGCCATTACGGCGGCGTCGTCGGGATCGCGATGCAATACCTCGGCGTCCCGTACGTGTGGGGTGGGGCCTCGCCGAGCGGGTTCGACTGCTCCGGCTTCACCATGTATGTGTTCGCCCAGGTGGGGGTCTCCCTTCCCCACAACGCGGCGATGCAGTACAGCTACGGAAGCGCTGTGTCGCGCGACAACTTGCAGCCCGGCGACCTCGTGTTCTTCGACGGGCTCGGCCACGTCGGCCTCTACATCGGCGGCGGCCAGTTCATCCACGCGCCCCATACCGGCGATGTGGTGAAGATCTCGAGCCTGTCCGAATCCTGGTACGCGTCGACCTACGTCGGGGCTAGACGTCTCTGACCCTCGCTTCCGGGCCCCGGGGAGGGTTGGGGGCGCGGGTGGAGAATGTAGGAGACCCCTCGGCTAGGGTTTATTGCAGATGCGCACGATCTGGAACGGATCCATCAACTTCGGCCTCGTCAACATCCCGATCGGGCTGGCGGTGGCCCAGCAGCGCAAGGACACGGCTTTCCGGACACTCCACCGCGAGTGCGGGACGCCCATCAAGCAGAAGCGCTATTGCCCGTTCCACGAGCGCGACGTCGAGGCGGACGAGCTCGTGAAAGGCTGGGAGTTCGCGAAGGGCCAGTTCGTGTTCGTGGAGGAGTCCGACCTCGAGGCGGTCGCGCTGCAGCGCTCGCAGTCGATCGACATCATCCGCTTCGTCCCCATCGAGCAGGTCGACCCGATCTACTTCGACCGGGCCTACTACCTCGCGCCGGCGGACGCCGAGGCGCAGCGGCGGCCCTACGTGCTCCTCCTCCGGGCGATGCAGGACGCGAAGATGGCCGCGGTCGGCAAGTTCGTGCTCTGGGGCAAGGAGAACCTCTGCCTCATCCGCCCGCTCGGCGACTCCCTCGCCCTCGAGACGCTCTACTACGCCGAGGACGTGCGGGCCCGCGCGGAGATCGACGAGGCCGTCGGCGAGATCGACGTGAAAGGCCCGGAGCTCGACATGGCACGGCAGCTCGTCGAGAGCCTCGTGGGCGACTTCGACCTCGAGGACTACGAGAACGAATACCGGAACGATCTGCGCGCGATGCTCGAGGCCAAGCTCGAGGGCAAGGAGATCGTGGCCCCCGAGCCGCCGAAGGAGGCGCCGGTCGTCGATCTCATGGAGGCGCTCAAGCAGAGCGTCGCCCAGGCGCGCAAGGACAAGCCCGCGGCGGAGAAGCCGAAGGCGAAGAGCAAGAAGGCCGCCGCTCCGAAGAAGCGCGCGGCAGCCCGCTAGCGCGTCCCGTTGACCGCTCTCCGAGAGCGGCGCATACTCCACAACCGTGATCGGGAGAGCGAGGATGGCGCTTGTCGCCCTGTTCGTCGCCGGCCTGCTCGTCGCGCTCGGCTCGAGTCAGGCCGCGTCCGCGGCATGCCTGCAGTGGACCGGCGCTCCGCCTCCCAGCCCGGGCACCGGAGACAACTCGCTGAACAGCGTCTCGGTGCTCGGCCCGTGCAACGCCTGGGCGGTTGGCAGCTTCGACAACGGCGCACTCGACATCGCGCTGATGGAGCGCTTCAACGGGAGCGCCTGGCGCCAGGTCACGATCCCCACGCCGGGGACGAGCAGCGCCCTCGAGGACGTCTCGCCCTCCTGGGCGGTCGGAAGCTTCACTAATCCCTCTACGCAGACCCTCATCCTGCGCCGCATCGGCTCCTCATGGGCGCAGATGACGAGCCCGAACCCGAGCGGGACCTCCAACGTGCTCAACGGCGTCGTCCAGCTCGGGCCCGACAACGCCTGGGCGGTCGGCAGCTTCCAAGGGACCTCCGCGCGGCGGACGCTGATCCTGCACTGGAACGGGACGAAGTGGAAGGTGGTGCCGAGCCCGAACGCTGGCGACGCATCGAACCCGAACACCCTTCGTGAGGTGGAGGCCGTCTCCGCCCATGACATCTGGGCAGTTGGCTTCAGCGGGACCGGGGCCCCGAACGAGACGCTCACGCTCCACTGGAACGGGACGAAGTGGAAGCGCGTCCCATCGCCGAACTTCGGCGATCCGCCGTTCGGCGACGTGCTCGCTGACGTCGCAGCCGTTTCGGCGAACGACGCGTGGGCGGTGGGGAACACCGCGGTCGGAGTGCTGCTGAAGGGGATGATCCTGCACTGGAACGGGGCCAAGTGGAAGCGCGTGAGCCTTCCCGGCGTCGGGACGAGCAGCGTGATCGAGGGCATCACGGCGGTCAGCGCGAAGAACGTCTGGGCCGTCGGCGAGGAGAACTTCAAGAACCTCGTCCTGCACTGGAACGGCCGGACGTGGAAGCGGCTGAGCGTCGCGGACCCCGGGACGCTCGAGAACATCTTCTTCGCGATCGACGCGAGCTCGCCCGAGAACCTCTGGGCGGTCGGCGAGTCGCGAGACAACGGGCCGACGGACTTCGTCGCCCGAGCGCTGCATTGTTGTTGAGGGCTAGCGGCTGGCCGCTAGGCCGCTGAAGCTCGGCGGGCGCCCGACGCCTCGAGCTGAGCCTGGAAGAGGCTCTTGTCGATCTTGCCGTGGTAGATCGGGATGGCCTCCTCGATGCAGACCCGGATGACCTCGTCCCGCTCCAGCCCCAGCTCCTTCGACAGCTCCTCGGGCGTCAGGTGGTTCGCCACGACAACTCCTTTCGTTTGCCCGCAAAAAAGCCCGCTCACGGCGCGCGCCGGGCGGGCTAGGTTGTTCCTTCCGTGTGAGCGGAGCGGCTCAAAGGCTCCGCACCCCTTCCAAGTCCATGGACCAAGGATACTTTTCAGTCGTGGGCGCGGCAATGCTCCTTCCGGGCTTCACCCCGCACTTTGCGGAAATCGAGGGCGTCCGTACCCGCTATTTCCTCGCGGGCGACGGGCCGCCGCTGACGATCGTGCACGGGCTCGGCGGCGCCGCCGTCAACTTCACGAAGATCGCGCCGCTCCTCGCGCGCCGGCGCCGCGTGCTCATCCCCGACCTGCCCGGGCACGGCCTTTCCGAGCCGTTCGCGCACGTCGAGGGTATCTCGACGTACGCGCGCCACGTGCGCGCCGTCGCGCTGCACGAGGGGATGCTCCCAGGGGCCGTGCTCGGCTACTCGATGGGGGGCGTCGTCGCGCTCAGGCTCGCCGTCGAGGAGCCGGAGGAGGTCCGCGCGCTCGCGCTCGTCGCGCCTGCGGGGATCGTCTCGGCGACGCGTCGCGCCGAGATCTGGCTCGCCGTCACCGCCGTCGTCCGGCCTGCCCAGGTGATGACGCGCTTTCGCGGGACCTTTGCACGCCGCCCGCGGCTCCGCTGGCTCCCGTTCGGCCTCTGGGGGGCGGCCGACCCGCCCGCGCTCGACCCGGACGCGGTCCTGGGTTTCCTCGAAGGCCCGTCCCAGCACACCGACGTGGCGAGCGCCGGGCGCGCGCTCCTCGAAGACGACCCCCGTCCCGACCTCGACCTCGTCCACTGCCGGACGATCCTCGTCTGGGGCGCCCGGGACCGGCTCGTCCCGCTCGCGGACGGCTTCGAATACGCGCGGCGCCTCAAGGCGCCGATCAGGACGCTCCCCGCCTCGGGCCACCTCGTCGTCGGCGAGGCGGCCGAGGAGTGCGCCGAGGTCGTCGAGCAGTTCCTAGACGGGGTTGGGGAGATCGACGAACTCCCACTGGAGGCCGAACTCCTCCGCCAGCTTGGCCGCGAGCGCGCGGACGCCTAGCGTCTCGGTCGCGTAGTGCCCGCCGGCCACGAAGTGGATGCCGGCCTCCTTGGCCGCGTGCTTCGTCGGCTCGTCCGCCTCGCCCGTGACGTAGCAGTCGTAGCCCTCCGCGGCCGCCTGGTCGACGTAGCGCGCCGCGCCGCCCGTCAGCACTGCCACGCGCTCGATCGCCTCGGGCCCGTAGGAGAAGACGAGCGGCATACGTCCGAGCGTCTCCTGCACGAGCGTCGAGAACTCGCTCATCGTCGTGGGCGTCGCGACCCGGCCGCCGTAGCCCCAGGGCGTGAAGCGCTGCTCGGTGGAGACTCCGAGCTCGGCGGCGAGGAGCGCGTTGTTCCCGATCTCCCGGTGGGCGTCGAGTGCCAGGTGGTACGCGGCGAGTGTGAGGTCGGCGGCGAAGAGCGCCTGCAGGCGGCCTCGCATGACGCGGTCGACGACGCGCGAGTCCTTGTCCCAGAAGAGCCCGTGATGGACGAGGACGAGCTGTGCGCCGGCCTCGCCTGCGCGCTCGAAGAGCTCCCGAGAGGCGGAGACGCCGCACGCGACCTTGGCCACCTCCTCCGCACCAACGACCTGCATGCCCATCGGGCCGTAGTCGGGATAGGCGTCGAGCTCGAGGTACTCGGCGGCAAAGGCGAGGATCTCGTCGCGGGAGGCCATTCCGATACGCTATGCGAGCCTCGGGGTGTAGCGCAGCCTGGTAGCGCGCGCCGTTCGGGTCGGCGAGGTCCCCGGTTCAAATCCGGGCACCCCGATACTTTGTGAGACCATTCTCCGGCGATGCAACGAGCTCGCAGGACAGGTCTCGCCCTTGCCTCGCTCGTCGCCCTCTCCCTCATCGCGCCGAGCGCGGCCTCGGCTCACGCGGTCTCGGGGATCGACTACCGCTTCCCGCTTCCGATCTGGCTCTTCGCCCTCGCGGCGGGGGTCGCGGTCCTCGCGTCCGCTCCGGCGGCGATGTTCGCCGTCCGCGGTGAGCACACGTGGACCGGCGGCGACTTCTACGGGCGGGTCAGCCGGCTGCACCTGGGGACGATCGGGCTCGTCGTCTTCACGCTCGCGCTGGCCGACGCCGTGGTCGGCGGTCTCTTCGGCCCGACGGACTTCTTCGAGAACCCGGTCACGATCGTCGTCTGGATCGACTTCTGGGTCGGCCTCGGCATCGTCTCGGGCCTCGTCGGGAACGTCTGGGACTTCGTCAGCCCGCTCTCGGCAGCGGGCCGGGCGCTCGAGCGCCGGCTCGCCTAGCGCGGCGCCTCCGTCCTCCACTACCCCGAGCGGCTCGGCCTCTGGCCGGCGACGGTCCTCCTCCTCGTCTGGAGCTGGATGGAGCTCGCCTGGGACCCGGGCAAGAAGCCCTTCACCCTCACGGTCATCATGCTGGCCTACATCGGGCTCCAGCTCGTCGCCATGGCGGCGTTCGGGACCGAGGTCTGGCTCTCGCGCGGCGAGCTCTTCACCGTGGTCGCCCGCACGTTCTCGCGCTTCGCGCCTGTTGAGATGTACGTGCGCCGGCCGGCGGGGGTCTGCCGCGCGGGCCGCTGCGTCGAGGAGGAGCGCATCGGCTGCCCTTCGTGCTGGCTCGACGCTGATCCCGACGACCGCGGGCTCCGTCTGCGCACCTACGGCTCGGGAGTGCGCCGCGAGCCGCCGCTCGGCGTGGGAGGCGGCACTTTCGTCCTCGCGCTGCTCGCGACGGTGGTCTACGACGGCTTCTCGCAGACGCAGAAGTACGTCGACCTGCAGAGCTGGTTCGTCGACCGCTCGACGTGGCTCGCGATCCACGGCACCGTGCTCGACACCATGCTCATGGTCGGGGTCGTCGCCGCCTTCGCGCTCGCGTTCCTCCTCGTCGTCGGCCTCGTCTCGCGGCTCGAGGCGCGCTCGGTCGCGGACGCGGCGCGCCGCTACGCGCCGACGCTCATCCCGATTGCCGCGGTCTACTTCGTCTCGCACTACTTCCTCTACTTCGTCTACGCCTGCCAGTTCACGTGGGCCGCGGTCGCGGATCCCTTCGGGCGGGAATGGGTGCCCGACACGACACCGTGGACGGGCGTGCCCGGTTCTGTCGTCTGGTACATCCAGGTGGCGCTGATCGTCTGGGGGCACGTCGTGGCCGTCTTCGAGGCCCACCGCGTCTCCCTCGGTGTGCACGTGAACGCGCGCAGGGCCGCGATGGTGCAGGCGCCCCTGATCATCCTCATGGTGGGGTACACGTTCACGGGGCTCTGGGTGCTCGGGCAGGTGCTCGCGGCGCCTTGATCCTCGCGCACGCAGGCGGGCACGCCGAGAGCATCGCCTCCGCCTGGGAGGCGCCTCCCGCGGTTCTGGTCGGGTCGGCGCTCGTGCTCGCCCTCTTCGCCCAGGCATTCGTTCGTCTGAGGCGGCGCGGGCGGGCCGACCACGCGGGCTGGGACCGCGCGGCGCTCTTCGGCACGGCGGTCGCGCTCGGCGCGCTCGCGCTGGTCTCGCCGCTCGACTTCATCGGGGAGGACTACCTGCTCTCGGCGCACATGCTCCAGCACGTCGTCATCGGCGACCTCGCCGTCGCGCTCGCGATCGTCGCCATCCGCGGGCCGCTGACCTTTTTCCTCCTCCCGGCGGCGATACTCGCGCCGCTCGCGCGCATGGGTCGCCTCCGCACCTTTCTGCGCTTCCTCCTGCGCCCGAAGGTCGCCTTTGCGCTCTGGGCGGTGGTGATCGCCGCGTGGCACGTGCCCGCCGCCTACGACTACGCGTTGACGCACAAGGTCGTCCACGACGTCGAGCACCTCTCCTTCGTCGTCGTCGGGCGTGCTGGTCTGGACGCTGCTCGTGGATCCCGCCCGCCGAGGCGACCTCAGCGTCCCCGGCCGCATCGGTCTCGCGGTCGCGCTCTTCGCGGCAGGTCAGATCCTCGCTGACGTCCTCATCTTCGCGATGCGGCCGCTCTACCCCGCCTACGCCGAGCAGCCCGACCGGCTGCTCGGCCTTTCGCCGCTCCAGGACCAACGGCTCGCCGGGCTCGTGATGATGGGGGAGCAGCTCCTGACCCTCGGGATCTGTGTCGGATTCCTGCTCGTCGCCCACCATCGCAGGATCTTCTCGGGCGGGCCCCCGAAGGAGCGGCGCGCCGCCGCGTGAGCCCGGCTCCGTCTTCGTTCTCCTTCGAGCCGCTCTACCTCGCGCTCGGCGTCCTCGCGGCTGTTCTCTACCTGCGGGCGGCCAGGGAGGAGAGGCCGCCCTGGTGGCGCATCGTCCTCTTCTCCCTCGGCCTCTTGCTCGTCGTCGGGGCGCTCAACTCGCCGCTCGAGACGATCGCCGTCAACTACCTGCTGCTCTTCCACCTGCTGCAGAACGTCATGATCGCGGACTGGGCGCCGCCGGTTCTCATCCTCGGCCTCACGCCACGGATGCGCACCGAGGTCGCCCGGCGCGGAGGGAGGCCGTTCGCCGTGCTCACCCGGCCCAAGATCGCTTTGCCGGTCTGGCTGGTGGGCTGGTATGGGATCCACCTCGCGCTCTTCTACGACTTCGCGCTCGAGCACGCGTGGACGCTGAACATCGAGCACGCGCTCCTGATCGCGATCGGCTTCCTCTTCTGGTGGCCCGTGCTCTTCGACGAGCCGAACGACGTGGAGACGCCCGTGAAGATCGGCTACCTCGGGGCGGCTTTCGTGGGCTCCGTGTTCCTCGGGCTCGGGCTCACGTTCTCCACGACGCCGTTCTACGACTTCTACGAGCGGGCGCCGCGCCTCTGGGGGATCTCCGCGGAGAAGGACCAGAACTTCGGCGGGATCCTCATGAACGTCGAGCAGGCGCTCGTCTTCCTCGCCGCGATCCTCTACTTCGTCACGCGGCTCATCCCGGACGAGGAGCGGACCCGCGCCGGCGCCTAGCCCGGCTGGACGACGGCCTCGATCAACATCCAGGGCCCGCGCTGCGACATCGGCGCCTTCGAGCTCAAGCCGTAGGGCTCACATAGAGGCGGTGGACCACCGCCGTGCAGGCGTTCTCGACGTACTCGAGCCCGCTTGCCTCGGCGATCCGCCTCGCCTCCGGCGAAACGATCCCGAGCTGGAGCCAAAGCGCCTTCGCGTCCACCGCGACCGCGTCCTCCGCGACCTGAGGACAGAGCTCGGGGCGCCGGAAGACGTCCACGAGGTCGATCGGCTCATCGATCTCCCGAAGCGAGGCGACGCACGGGACCCCGAGCACCTCGCGCCGGTACGGGCGGACGGGGATGACCCGGTAGCCCTGCTCGAGGAGGTAGCGCATGACGCCGTGGCTCGGCCTCTCGGGACGCGGGGAGGCGCCGACGAGGGCGATCGTCCGCGTCTCTGCCAGGATCTCGGCGGGAGTGCGCATTCGGCCTCCCAGGCTATCCTGAGCGCATGCCCGACCGGCTCCGCGTCGCGTGTGTACAGCTCAAGCTCGCACCGATTCAAGGCGGAGAACATCGAGCGCGCCGAAGGCCTCGTCGCCCGCGCGGCCGCCACGGGCGCCGACGTCGTCGTCCTGCCCGGAGAAGTGGAACCGGGATCGGGCCGCCCGACCTGCATGCGGAGCCTCGCCGAGAGCCCTCGACGACGGCGAGACCGTCGAGGCGATGGCGGCTGGGCGCGGCACGCACGGGATCACGCTCGTCGGCGGCTCGATCATCGAGCGGCGCGAGGGGCGCGACAAGCTCTCCAACACCTGCGTCGTCTTCGACCCGCAGGGCGAGATCCTGGCGGTGTACCGCAAGATCCACATGTTCGACGTCGAGGTCGGCGGGCAGGTGTACCGCGAGTCCGAGACCGAGGAGCCGGGCGACACGGTCGTCACGACCGAGATGGAGGGCTGGAAGATCGGGCTGACCGTCTGCTACGACCTCCGCTTCCCCGAGCTCTACCGCGTCCTCGCCGTCGAGGGCGCCGAGCTCGTCACCGTCCCGGCGGCGTTCACCCTCTTCACCGGGAAGGACCACTGGGAGCTTCTGCTGCGCGCCCGCGCGGTCGAGAACCAGTGCTACGTCGCCGCCGCGAACCAGTGGGGGACGTTCGCGGACGGCAAGGCGGCATACGGGCGCTCGCTCATCGCCGACCCGTGGGGCGTCGTGCTCGCCGAGGCTCCCGACGAGGATTGCGTCATCTCCGCGGAGCTCGACCGCGGACGGATGGAGGACATCCGGCGGCGCCTGCCCTCGCTCGCGAACCGCCAACCGGCGGCCTACCGCTCCCCCACGGGCGTTTGACCGTCGAAGCGGTTCTCTTCGACGTCGACTTCACCCTCGCCAAGCCCGGTCCCTGCTCGGACCGACCGGCTACCACGACGCGGGCCAGCGCTTCGGGCTCGAGCTCGATCCAGCGCGCTACGCCGACGCGCGGGCGGCGGCGATCGTCGACCTCCGCCATCACCCCGAGCTCGAGCACGACGAGGAGATCTGGCTCCGCTTCACGGAGGACATCGTCCGTGGCATGGGCGGCGAGGGCGACGCGTGCCGCGCTGTCGCCAAGGCGATCACCGACCGCTGGCTGCACTCCGAGAACTTCGAGCTCTACGACGACGTCCTGCCGGTGCTGGACGTACTGCGCGAGCACGGGCTGAAGATCGGCCTCGTCTCGAACACGAGCCGCGACCTCGACGCATTCGTCGAGCACTTCAGCCTCCCGGTCGACGCGTGGGTCGCCTCCGGGAAGCACGGCAAGGTGAAGCCCGACCCGACGATCTTCCGGGTCGTGCTCGAGGAGCTCGGCGTCGAGCCGTCGGCGGCGGTGATGGTGGGCGACTCGCCCGAGGACGACGTCGAGGGCGCCCGGGCGCTCGGGATGCGGGCCTACCTCGTCGACCGGGACGGGCGCACCGGTGGCGCCGACACGCTCCCCACGCTGCTCGCGCTTCCCGCGCTGCTCGGGATCGGAGGCGATACTGCCTAGCCGCGCAGCGCTCCGCCTCGTCCCGCGCACCGTCGAGGAGTCCTTCGAGCAGCCGGTGCGCGGGCTCATCTGGTCGCTCGGGCTCGGCGCGTTCGGCCTCGCCTGGTCGATCACGACCGTGGCGGCGTACCTGCCGCCGCTCCTCTCCGAGTTCACGGACTCGCGGACGCTCATCGGCCTCGTGCTGGCGGCCGAGGGTCTCTTCGCGTTCTTCATGCCCCTCTTCGTCGGGCCGCTCAGCGACGCCACTCAGCTCCCGCTCGGACGCAGGCGGCCGTTCATGCTCCTTGCTTTGGCCCCGATGGGCGTCTCGCTCGCCGTCCTGCCCTTCATGCCCGGCTTCCAGGCGACCGCGCTCGCCCTCTTCGGCTTCTTCTTCGCCTACTACATCTACGAGCCGCCCTACCGCGGCCTCTACCCAGACCTCCTCCCGGACGACTACTTCGGGCGCGCGCAGGGTGTCCAGCATGTCTTCCGCGGACTGGCCCTCGGGGCGGCGCTCGTCGGGGGCGGCTTCCTGCTCTCGGTCTGGCAGCCGTTTCCGTTCGTCCTCGCCGCCGGCGTGACGATTGCCTCGTGTGGCGCCGTCATCGTGCTCGTGCACGAGCGGCAGGTCGCGCCGCCGCGGTACGAGCGCTTCCGCTCGATCCTCGCCGCTCCCTGGCGGGTCGTCGTCCGGGAGAAGAACGTTCGCCGCTTCCTGATCGCCAACACGGCGTGGGAGGCGACCTTCGCCGGCCTCCGCACCTTCGTCGTCCTCTACATCATCGACGGGCTCGATCAGCCGCTCTACGTCTCGTCCACCGTTCTCGGTGTCGTCGCGGCCGGCTACGTGGTCGCGGCGCTCGCCGCGGGGAAGTTCGGCGACGAGTTCGGCACGGGCAACGTCATCCTCGGCGCATCGGTCGTCTACGGGTCGGGCCTGCTCGTCGCCGGTTTCGCGCACACATGGCACTGGTGGTACTACGCCCTGATCGCACCGGTCGCCGTGGCCGGCGGCGTCGTGATGACGCTGGCCTGGGCGCTCCTCTTCAAGGTCATGCCGTCAACGGACCGCGGGACGATCACCGGCCTGGCCACGACGACCAAGGGGCTCGGACTCCTGATCGGGCCGCTCGCCGCCGGAGCCGCGATCGACATCTTCCACGACTACTTCCGCTCGACCGACGGCTACGCCGTCATCTGGCCCGTTGTCGCGATCCCGATCCTCGCGGTCATCCCGCTCGTCGCGCTCCTCGCGGAGACCGAGAGCGATCTCAAAAACACGGCGAGGCGTCCGGCCTCATGAGCCCGAACCCCCAGACCTTGTCCCGGAAGACGTAGAAGACGCTCGTGACGTGCTTGCCCGGAAGGAGCGAGTGCCTCGTAGGAGACGCACGCGCGCTTGTCGAGCGAGCCGTAGATGCGCGCCACGTCGGACGCCTCGGCGCCGAGGAGGAGGCCCTCAGGGGTTTTCCAGCCGATCGGCCTCCAGACCGTGAAGGCCGTCGCGACGCGGCCGTTGTCGAAGACGACGCCCGTCCCCTGGGGCTGGAAGGGCTGGTAGTTGAAGTACCAGGTCGGGTCGGCGCAGTCGCGGCAGACGCCGTGCTGCTTGCCCCAGGCGGCGAGCACCTCGGCCTTCGTCATCCCGAGGCTGACGCCGCCGAGCGACTTCCCCGGGACGAGGACGCCGGTGCGCGGCGGGGCGTAGGCGGCGGTGGGAAGCGCGAGCGCGACGCAGAGCGCCGCGGCTAGCGCGCCAAGAGCGCGGGGCCCCACGAGGCGAGAGGGGAGATGTCGCCGTCGCGCCCGTTCAGGTTGCGGTACCCGAGGGCGTGCTCGGCCTGCATCATCTTGTGGATCTGGGTCGTGCCCTCGTAGATGATCGGGGCGCGCGCGTTGCGGAAGTAGCGCTCGATTCCGTACTCGGCCGAGTAGCCGTAGGCGCCGTGCACCTGGATGGCGAGGTGCGCCGCCTTGAAGGCGGACTCGGTCGCGTGCCACTTGGCGAGGCTCGTCTCGCGGGTGTTGCGAATGCCCTTGTCCTTGAGCCACGCGGCCTGCATGACGAGCAGCTTCGACGTCTCGTAGCCGAGCACCATCTCCGCGATCATGTCCTGGACGAACTGGTACTTGCCGATCGGCTTGCCGAAGGTCTCCCGCTCGCGGGCGTAGGCGACCGACTGCTCGAGGCAGGCGCGGACGACGCCGCACGCGCCGGCCGCCACGGTGAAGCGGCCCTGGTCGAGGCCGTACATGGCGATCTCGAAGCCCTGGCCCTCCTCGCCGACGAGGTTCTCGGCCGGCACCTCGACGTTCTCGAAGAACAGCTCGCCGGTCGAGCCCGCCCAGATCCCGAGCTTGTGCTCGGTGTCGGCGGTGGTGACGCCCGGCCAGCCGCGCTCGACGATGAAAGCGGAGATCCCCTTGTGCTTCGCCTCCGGATCGGTCTTGGCGAAGACGAGCGCGTGATCGGCGACGCTCGCATAGGAGATCCAGTTCTTCTGGCCGTTGAGGATGTACGTGTCGCCCTCGCGGCGCGCGTTCGTGAGCATCGACGCGACGTCCGAGCCTGCCGCGGGCTCCGTCAGCCCGAAGCAGGCGAGCTTCTCGCCGCGCGCCTGCGGGGCGAGGTAGTGCTGCTTCTGCTCCTCGTCCGCGTACCGGAGGAGCGTCAGCGAGTTGAGGCCCACGTGGACGGAGATCAGCGTCCTGAACGCCGCCTCGCCGCGCTCGATCTCCTCGCAGACGAGCGCCTCGGAGACGAAGTCGAGCCCGGCGCCCCCGTACTCATCCGGGATGACGATTCCGAGCAGGCCGAGCTCGGCCATGCCCTCGATCGCCTCCATGTCGAGGTGGTGGTTGATGTCGTTCTCGATCGCGTTCGGGAGGATGCGCTCGTCGACGAATTGACGAACGGTCGCCTGCACCTCGCGCTGCTCCGGGCTGAGCTCGAAATCCATCGGCGTAAGTCTAAGGAGGTTGGGTCTTGCCGCGCTTCCTCAGGCCGCCCCGGCCGCCGGTTAGGACTTCGTGAAGTTCCTTGAGTCACGGGCCCGGGGGTGGTTATCTGCCGGTGTGAAGCGCATCGCCTTCGTCTCGACGGTTCTCATGGCTCTGGGCCTGGCTGTTCCCGCGGTCGCCTCGGCAGCCCTGACGGCGACACAGATCCGGATCGGCGACCATCCCGCGTTCGTGCGGGTCGTAGTCGACTTCACGGGCGGGACGCTCAACGCGAATGCCGTCGAGTCGCCCGACCCGCAGCCGGCCGACGGCCGCGCCCGCGTGCGCGTGACCGCCCCAGGGATCACCAGCAGCGCGAGTGGCGCCCTCGCGGAAGGAGTCCACGCGGGGATCGCTCAGCGCTCCGGGGCGATCGTGCTCCGCCTCCGTGCGCGTGAGCACCGGTTCAAGTACCTGGAGCACAGCGTCCTGCACTCGCCGGAGCGGCTCGTCGTCGATCTCTGGAAGGCGCGCCCGCCCAGGGCGGCGGCGGAGTTCACCACTGCGCCGCAGGGCGGCTGCCTCACCCTGGACAACTTCAACGCCGCGGCGGGGCTCGTCACCGCGCGAGGCACGGAGACCGATCTCTTCGAGCACATGTTCCAGGCGAACCTCCGAAATCACCGCGGCAAGATCATCCGCTCGCGGTCGGTGACGGCGACCGGGGGCCACTGGCACAAGTCGCTCCCGTACGACGTGGGCCGCCGACAGTCAGGCACGCTGGAGGCGGTCGACCTCTCCGAGCAGGACGGTTCGCTGACCTGCATCGTCCAGGTGCGCGTGCCGCTCCGGCCGGCTCCTTAAGGCCGGGAACCCGCCGAGTGCGGGTTGGTAGAGTCGAGACCTTCGATGCGCGCGGAGGCCGGCGTCGGTTCGGTCCGCAAGGGCCGGAGATCCCCTGTTCGGAGGGATCGGCTTTCCTTGGTCCGGCGCAGCTGGAAAGCGGTGCTCGCGGTCGTCGTGCTCGCCCTGCTCGCCGTGCTCGCGCTCGGGTTCGCGTACGCCGGCTCGCCCGATGTCGTCGCCGACGGGGTGAAGGTCTCGGGCGTGGATGTCGGCGGCCTGGATGCTCAGCAGGCCGAGGCGAAGCTCTCGGCGCGCGCCCAAGTGCTCGCGGCGGAGCCGGTCGTCTTCACCGGGGCTGGGCGAAGATGGTCGATCGCGCCGGCGCAGCTCGCCGTCCGCGGCGACTGGGAGACGGCGGTGAAGGCGGCGCTCGAGCGCGGTGACGGGCCGGTCCCGCTCCGAGGCCTCGAGCGGCTCCGCATCCGGCTCTTCGGGAGCGACGTCGAGCCGGCTGCCACGGCCGACGAGGGAGCCCTGGCACGGCAGATCCGCGTGATCGCCAAGCAGGTGGGGGTCGACGGCCGCGAGGCGGCCATCGTCCTTCGCGGCGGCCGGCCGGTCGTGGTGCCCGGAGAGGCAGGCCGGCATCTTCGCCCCGAGGCGGCCGCCCAGACGATGGTGGCCGCGCTCGCCTCGCTCCAGCGTGAGGGCGAGGTTGCCCTCCCGGTCGAGGTCACGCCTCCGGAGGTCGGGCAGGCGGCTCTCGCCGCGGTCGCCCAGCAGGTGCGCACCGTGCTGTCGACCCCAGTCTCCTTCGCCTACAAGGGAGTCCACCTGTCCATCCAGCCGGAGCAGATGGCGTCCTTCCTCGAGCTGCCCCACGACGGCCGGCGCGAGCTCCACATCGGCGGCCCCGAGGCGGAGAAGTACTTCGCCAGCCTCGGGCGTGCCGTCTGGCGCGCGCCGCGCGAGGTCGACTTCACCGTTGACGACGCCGGCAAGGCGCACATGATCCCGTCGAGGGACGGCCGCAAGCTCGACGTCGAGGCGTCCGAGAAGGCACTCCTCGCCGCCGCCTCGCGGACGGTCAACCGGGTCGCCCAGCTCGTCGTCGTGCCCGCGAAGCCGAAGCTCTCGACCGACCGTGCGAAGGCGCTCGGGATCACGGGGCTGGTCGGCCGCTACACGACCTTCTACGGTGGAGACGCGAACCGCATCCACAACGTGCAGCTCGTCGCCGGGCTCATCGACCGCCATCTCATCGCCCCGCACTCGACGTTCTCCTTCAACAAGACCACGGGGGAGAGAAACGCGGCGCAGGGATTCCTCGAAGCGCCGGTGATCATCAACGGGGAGCTCAAGACCGGCCTGGGAGGAGGCGTGTGCCAGGTGTCGACGACGGTCTTCAACGCGGCGTTCGACGCCGGGCTCCCCATCACCTCGCGGACGAACCACGCCCTCTACATCGACCACTACCCGCTCGGCCGCGACGCGACGGTCAACTACCCGGATACGGACCTCACCTTCCAGAACGACTCCGACCACTGGATCCTCCTGCGAACGATCGTCGGCTCGTCCTCCCTCACCGTCCGGCTCTTCGGCAGCCCGCTCCACCGGACGGTGGAGACCCACACGTCCCCGCTCAAGGCGACCGGCCCGGCGCCGGTCAGGCGTGTCCCGGATCCCGATCTCTATGTCGGCGAGAAGGCCGTCGAGGAAGCGGGGCAGCCGTCGCGCTCGGTCTCCGTGCGCCGGATCGTCTACGACGCGAAGGGCCATGTCCTCTTCGACACGACCTGGTACTCGAACTACGTCGCCGAGCCGAAGGTCGTCCGCTACGGGACGAAGCCCGTCCAGGTCGAGCCGACGACCACGAAGCCGAACCACAACGGGACGACCACCGGCACGACCACGGCCGGCGGCACGACGACGCGCTAGCCCTTCTCGGCCTCCCGGATTCCCTTGGCGAGCCAGGCCGGCATGCGCGTCGGCCGCAGCGTCGTCGCGTCGACGCAGGCGTGCCCTGTCCAACCCTCGGCGATCCGCGCCGCCGGCTCGTTCGTCTTCTCGACGACGTACTCGAAGTGGAAGCGTGCGCCCTTGAGGTGGGTCACCCGTGTGTGGATCCGGAGCTCGTCGTCGAAGCCACATGGAGCCAGATAGCGCGCGTAGGCCTCGATCGTGAGCGCCTCGACCCCGGACTCGATCAGGCCTCGGTAGCCGCCCGGGAAGCGCGCGAGGTAGCTCACGCGCGCCACCTCGAACCAGTTCAAGTAGACGGCGTTGTTGGCGATCCCCTGCGCGTCGGTCTCGCTGAAGCGCACGCGCAGGTCGACGGAGAAGTGGTAGCCCTCCATGGGCCGGGAACTCTCTCAGCCCTCCGCCTGCGGAGGCAACCTCCGATGAGTACGTGCGGGGCGGGTGCGGGTAAGGTCCTGGGTGGAACCGAACGGAGGGATTCGATGGCGAGCAAGAAGACAAGCGACGACGGCGGGACGGTGAACCGCCTCGCCGCACGCGGCGAGGAAGCCATGACCCGCCTCATCGAGGAGCTGAGCAAGAACCCGCGCGTCACGGACGCAGTCGCGAGAGCGATGGAGACGAAGGGGAAGATCGACCAGAGCGCGCGCGGCGCCCTGACGCAGGTCGGGCTCGCCGCGGCGGACGAGCTCAAGGAGCTCCGCAAGCAGATCGAGCGCCTGGAGCGGCGCCTCGCCAAGCTGGAGACGAAGGACTCGAAGCCTGCGTCCAAGCCCGCGGCGAAGAAGCGGGCGGCGAAGAAGCCCCCGGCCGCGAAGAAGACCACGACGACGGCGGAGGAGACCCCGCCGACCGACGACGCGGCCTCCTAGGCGGGAACGCGGAGCCGGAGCGCGGCCGGCACGACCTCGAACGTCGCAGGCGTCGTCCCCGGCTGCTCGCCGTCGAGCTCGATCGGAAGCGGTGTGGGGGCCTCGACGCGCACTCGTTGCCCCCGGAGCTCCTCCGCCTTGGGGTGCGGGAGGTGCGTCCCGCGGTAGATCTTCGGAAGCGTCTGGACGAGGTCGCGCTTCGTGATGTCGCCGATCAGGAGGACGTCGAAGATCCCGTCGTCCGGCTCGGCCTTCGGGACCATGTGCATTCCGCCTCCGAGCCACTCGCAGTTCGCCACGATGACGTCGAGCATGCTGCCCTCGCGGTGGACCTCGTCCACGTCGACGGCCACGTCCGCGTTCTGCCAGCGCGCGAAGACCGCGAGCGTCGCCCAGAGAAAGGACGCCTTGCCGCCCAGCGCCTTCGAGGTCGAGTTCGCCCGCCGCGCCACGGCGCCGCTCATCCCCGCGCTCGCGATGTTGACGAAGTAGGCGCTTCCTTCCGAGCCGTCCCACGCGCGGTATGTGACACGCCCCGCGTCGATCGCCCGCACCTGTCCGTCGCGCGCGACGGCGATGGCCTGGTCGAGCCTGGCCGGGATCCCGAAAGTGCGGGCAAAGTCGGTTCCTGTCCCGCGCGGGATGACCGCGAGCTCCACCTCGTGGCCCACTCCGACGGACAGGAGGCCGTTGGCAGCCTCGTGCACCGTCCCGTCCCCGCCGACGACGACCACGCGCCCCGCGCCCATCCCGGCCGCGCGCTCCGCGACCTTGGCGATCCCGCCCGGTCCCTCGCTGAACAGCGTCTCGCCCTCGAGCCCGGCCGCCGCGGCGCGATGGGCGATCTCCGGCCAGGCTCGCTTCGTGGAGCCGTTCGCCGAGGCCGGGTTGACGAGGAAGACGGTAAGTGGTTGAAGCGGCGATGCGGCCGGTTCAGCCACTAGCTCAAGAACCGGTGACCGTGCCGAGCGCGAGTTCGGTCATCTGGTCGACGGCCATCTTCATCTCCTCGTCGGTGATGCGGACGAACTCGCCGTCGACGACGACGTCGCTGACCGTGAGGAGGCATCCGGCCTTGAACTTCCGCAGCGCGCCGAGCGTGAAGAGCACCGCGGCCTCCATCTCGACGGCGAGGATCCCGCGGTCGGACCAGCGCTGGGCCCGCTCCTTGTCCGGGTCGTAGAAGATGTCGCTCGAGACGATCGGGCCGACGCGGACGGGCTTGCCGAGCTCCTTCGCGGCGTGCACGGCCCCGTGCACCATCTCCCAGTCGGCCGTCGGCGTGTGCGGCTCGCCGGCGAGGTAGTGGACGGCGGTCGAGTCCTGGGGAATGGCGGAGACGGCCACGATCAGGTCGCCGAGCTTCAGGTCGGGCTGCAGGCCGCCGCACGTCCCGATGCGGAGAATCCGCTTCACGCCGAGCATGACGAGCTCCTCGATTACGATCGCCGCCGACGGGCAGCCCATCCCCGTCGCCTGCACCGAGACGGGCCTGCCCTGGTACGTGCCGGTGTAGCCGAGCATCCCGCGCTCCCAGTTCTTCTGCTCGACGTCCTCGAGGAAGGTCTCGGCGATGTACTTGGCACGGAGGGGGTCGCCCGGGACGAGACAGGCCTCCGCGTAGTCGCCCTGATTGGCTCGGACATGAATCGGCATCGCGGCGTATCGTCCACGGCCATGCCGCGCCTGGTCAAGCGGCCGTCGCTCGAGGACATCCTCGACTTCTGCGCGCGCGAGCCGGTCGAGCGCGTCTTCCTCGAAGACGTCGCTCGCCGGCGACTGGGCCGCTTCGCCGGCCTGCGCGACGGCGGGGAGCTCGTCGCGATTTGCCATCTCGGGGCGAACCTCGTCCCCTCGGGAGTCGGAACCGAGGCATTCGCGAAGGTCGCAGCCCGCTCCCGGCCACGGATGCTGATCGGCGACGAGCGCGCCGTCACGGACCTCTGGGAGGCGGCCCGCGACCACCTGCCCGCAGTCCGCGATGACCGTCCCGGCCAGCCGGTCTACGTCATCGAGGAGGCGCCTCCGCCCGGCGACACCCGGCTCCGCCAGGCGACGCTCCACGACCTCGACGTCCTCGTCCGCACGTCCGCCGCGGCGTTCTTCGAGGAAGTCGGGATCGACGCCTACGCCCGCGACCCCGCGCTCTTCGAGTGGCGCACCCGCATGCAGATCGAGGAGGGCAGGAGCTGGCTCTGGGAGGAGGGAGGCACGGTCCTCTTCAAGGCCGAGGCCTCCGCCTGGACGGAGTACGCCGTCCAGCTGCAGCAGGTGTGGGTCGACCCGTCTGTGCGGGGGAAGGGCTACGGCAAGCGCGGGCTCTCCGACCTCTGCCGCCTCCTGCTGGAGCGGACACCGTCCGTCTGTCTCTTCGTGCGGCCGGAGAACGCCCCTGCGATCGCCCTCTACGACTCGATCGGGATGCGCCGCGCCGGCGCCTACCGCTCGCTCATCTTCGACTAGGCGCGACTCCGAGCACCTTTTCCCAGCCCTGTACGACCCCGCTGTAGCAGCCGCCGTATTCGCGCTGGATCGGGACGCCCGCAACGGAGCCGGACACCGTGATCGTGTCCGCGCCGAAAGGAGACGAGCACACCGTGCCAGCGACGACGGGCGGAACGAGCAGCGTCCAGTCCCGCCGGAAGGCGGTGCACCTTGCGGACGCCTGCGCGCAGTCGAGAGCGAACGTGAGTCGGGTCTGCCTGGGGACGTTGCGGTGAATCGTGACTCGCAGCGAGACCGGCCCGTCGAGCGGAGCCGTGTGACCCGGCCTCGTCGGCCCGTAGGCGAACGCCCCACCTATCGAGCCGTAATTGGCGCCCTCGGCCGCACGGACGCCCCCCGGCCCGAGCACGAGCACGTCGGCGGAGTAACCGACCTCGGGGTCGAAGCGGTCGGGGACGACGTCCAGCCAGCGGGTGTTCGTACCGAGCAGGTACTGCTGGCGCGAGAGCTCGATGACCACGCGGACTGCGCCGCCCGCCACCTGGCAGCCGACGATCTCGGTGACCGGTTGGTGCTGCGCGTGGGCGCGCGCCGCGATGCGGTGCGCCAGCCTTCGGAGCCCCTTCGGGCCGAGGGTAGGCGTCGTCAGCTGCTCGAACGCGGTGCCGAACCCGTCCGGGCCGCTGAGCTCGACCCAGGTGATCTTCTCGCCGAGGGCGGTGAGCACGGTCCCGACGTCGTCGAGGAAGAGGCCGGCGAGCCACGAGCTCTGGAAGCTCGCTCTCGAGCCGGAATAGACGGCGGTGATGCTCCGGCCCTTCCCCTGCCGCCCGAACTCGACTCTTCGTACCGGGTCGTTCCGCCCAAGACGGGCCAGGGCGGCGCGCGTCGCGGCGACCTCGGAGTCTGTGGCACCGACGATCGCGACGTTTTGCGTGGCGCCAGGGTCCGGCGGCACGATCTGGATGGACGGATGCGTCGCGGCACCCGGCAGTGCGAGCGCCGCGAGGAGGAAGAACGATCCGAACATCGTGCTCCTCAGACTCTTGTGCCGCCTGAAACGTTCCCGGCAATCACCGCAATTCGAGTGATCGAGGCCTTGTGCTGCCCACGCCGATGCAGTCGCCATCTTGCGGCGATTCGGCGTCATTGTGGCGACGCTTCTTCTCGTTGCGGCCTCGGCAGGCTGCGGCGGCTCGAAGAGCGCCCACGGGCACACGTGCACGGCCACGGACCAGAAGTTCATCCAGACGGCGTCCCTGGACATGACCGCGCTCGGCCAGCTGACCGCCGATTACCGAAGCGGGGAGGCAGAGGCGAAGGATCTGGCCCAGCACGCCTTCGACTCGGCGGTCCGGGTCCAGCACACCGACCCGGAGGATCCTTCGCTCCGCGCCGCGCAGAAGTATCTCGACGGGATGTTCGAGGAGTACGGGACGGCGGTCACGATCCAGGCGAAGGGCGGCGACGCCGGCGAGCGCATGTATCGCGCCTACGGCCTCGCCAACTTCGCCCACGACGTCCTGCTCCAGGCCCAGCCGGCCCTCTACAAGCGAGGTTGCGATGTCGAACCACTGCTCTGAGCGCGGTGGATACGCCGTAAAATTGGTGCGTGGACGCCGCTGCGCTTCGCGCACGGATCGAAGAGCACATCCGCCGGCACGACCTCATTCCTCCGAGCGGGGATGTTGTCTGCCTCGTCTCGGGTGGCCCGGACTCGACGTGCCTCTGGCATGCGCTTGGGGCCCTCGGCTACCGGGTCGCAGCGCTCCACGTCAACCATAGGCTCCGCGGCGAGGAGTCCGAGGCCGACGCGCGCTTCTGCCGCGAGCGGCTGGGCGCCGAGGTCGTCGACGCCCCGCCGGAGAAGGGGACGGAGAACGAGCTCCGCGACCTTCGCTACGAGGCAAGTAACACAGTGTTACAAGGTCGTCTGCGGGCGACCGGGCACACGGCCTCCGATCAGGTCGAGACGATCGTCTACCGGCTCGCGACGAGCGGGACGACGACCGGGATCCGCCCGCGCCGCGACGACGGCGTCGTCCGGCCCCTCCTCACGGTCTGGCGCGACGAGACGGAGGACTACTGCCGCGCCGAGGGCATCGAGTTCCGGCTCGACTCGACGAACGACGACACCCTGCGCGGCCTGATCCGCCGGGAGATCGTCCCGGCGCTCCGCCGCCTGCACCCGGCCGCCGAAGAAAACGTCCTCCGCGCCGCCGAGCCACGCCGTGGGCTGCCTAGGCCGATCGAGAGGGCGCTGTTAGAGTTGCTCGACTCGCAGGCAGGAGCCAAGCGAGTAGACCTAGGTGACGGCAGGGTGGCGGTGAGGGAATACGGGAGCGTCTGGCTCGAGCGGGCACCTGTCCGGCTGGACCGACCGGTTTCGTGGGGCCCGTGGCGCCTCCGCCCGAACCGGGACGGGCTGTGGGTCCGCTCGTGGCGGGCCGGCGACCGGCTCGCGTCGCGCGGCAAGAAGATCCAGGACCTCTTCGTGGACGCCAAGGTGCCGCGCTCGGAGCGCGAGGCCTGGCCGCTCGTCGTCCGCGGGGACGAGGTCGTCGTCGTCCCGGGCATCGCGACGGCGCCCGGCTGGGAGGACGCGATCGGGGAGGAGCGCGAGTGAACCGGGTGAACGAGCTCTCCGCGGCGGTCTCGGAGATCCTCATCGACGAGGAGACGCTGAACGGCCGCGTGGCCGAGCTCGGCGCCTCCATCAGCGAGGACTACCGCGGCCAGGACCTCCTCCTGATCGGCGTCCTCAAGGGCGCGATCTTCTTCATGGCGGACCTCATGCGCTCGATCGAGATCCCCTGCGAGGTCGACTTCATGGCCATCTCGAGCTACGGGGCCGGCATCGACTCCTCCGGAGTCGTGCGGATCCTGAAGGACCTCGACGTCTCGATCGAGGGCCGGAACGTCCTCGTCGTCGAGGACATCATCGACTCCGGGCTGACCCTGTCGTACCTCCTCCGCAACCTCGAGGCACGCGAGCCCGCTTCGCTCGAGGTGTGCGCGCTCCTCACCAAGCCCGACCGCCGCGAGAACGACGTCATGTGCCGGTACGTCGGGTTCGAGATCCCCAACCGTTTCGTGATCGGTTACGGGCTCGACTTCGCCGAGCGCTACCGCAATCTCCCCTACGTCGGCGTCCTCCGGGACGAGCTCGCGGCGCAGGCGGAGGACGTCGTTTGAGGAATCCATGGCCGGAGCTGTAACGAATTACCGGGCTGCTACCGTTAACGCACTAGAGGATCCGCCTTGAACCGTTTCTTTCGCAGCGCACTCTTCCCGCTGATAGTCATCGTCCTCCTGGTCTTCCTGGCCTCGCGGACACTCCTGCCCGGAGGCTCGAGCAACACCGAGAAGATGACGTACAGCCAGCTGCTGAACCAGGTGGAGACGAACCCGTCGTCCCTCGAGAGCGTCCTCTTCGTGCCCAAGAGCCAGGAGATCGACGCAACGCTCGTGGGCGGCAAGAAGGTCAAGGTCAACTACCCGACCGACCAGGCGCAGTTCGACTTCCAGCAGCATCTCCAGGACGCATCCACGCCGATCCCGTTCGACTCGAAGGGCACGGGCAACTCCGCATGGTGGTCGATCCTCACCTACCTGCTCCCGTTCCTCCTCTTCTTCGGCTTCTGGATCTTCCTCATGAACCAGGTGCAGGGCGGCGGCTCCAAGGTGATGAGCTTCGGCAAGAGCCGCGCGAAGCGCATGGCGCCCGACTCCCCGAAGATCACGTTCAAGGACGTGGCCGGGGTGGACGAGGCCGTCGAAGAGCTCCAGGAGATCAAGGAGTTCCTCGAGAACCCGAAGAAGTTCCAGGCGCTCGGCGCGCGCATCCCGAAGGGCGTCCTCCTCTACGGGCCGCCCGGAACCGGGAAGACGCTCCTCGCGCGCTCGGTCGCCGGCGAGGCGGGCGTGCCGTTCTTCTCCATCTCGGGCTCCGACTTCGTCGAGATGTTCGTCGGCGTCGGCGCCTCCCGCGTGCGCGACCTCTTCGAGCAGGCCAAGCAGGCGAGCCCCTGCATCATCTTCATGGACGAGATCGACGCCGTCGGCCGGCACCGCGGCGCGGGCCTCGGAGGCGGCCACGACGAACGCGAGCAGACCCTGAACCAGCTCCTCGTCGAGATGGACGGCTTCGAGATGAAGGACAACATCATCCTCATCGCCGCCACGAACCGCCCCGACATCCTCGACCCGGCGCTGCTCCGCCCCGGCCGCTTCGACCGCCAGATCGTGGTCGACCGGCCCGACCGGAACGGCCGCCGCAAGATCCTCGAGGTGCACACGAGGGGGAAGCCGATCGACACGACCATCGACCTCGATGTGCTCGCCGCCGGAACGCCCGGCTTTACAGGCGCCGATCTCGCGAACCTCGTCAACGAGGCCGCGCTCCTGTCAGCGCGTCGCGGGCGAAAGACGATCGGGGAGCACGAGCTCGAGGAAGGGATCATGCGCGTGATCGCCGGCCCGGAGAAGAAGACGCGCCTCCTCTCCGAGCACGAGCGCAAGGTGACGGCCTACCACGAGATGGGACACGCCCTCGTCGGTCACTACCTGCCGAACTGCGACCCCGTCCACAAGATCTCGATCATCAGCCGGGGCGCCGCACTTGGCTACACGATCTCCCTGCCCGCCGAGGACAAGTTCCTGACGACGAAGTCGGCGCTCATGGACCAGATGGCCATGACGCTCGGCGGCCGCGCCGCGGAGGAGCTGGTCTTCAACGAGGTCACGACCGGCGCTGCGAACGACCTCGAGAAGGTCACGAGCTCGGCGAAGCACATGATCATGCGCTACGGCATGAGCGAGAAGCTCGGCCCGCGCGTCCTCGGCCGCAACCACGACATGCCGTTCCTCGGCCGCGACATGGGCGCCGAGCCCGACTACTCCGAGGAGATCGCCCGCGAGATCGACGACGAGATCCGCCGGGTGATCGAGGAGGGCCACGAGCGCGCGCTCAACGTCCTCCGCGAGCACATGGACAACCTGCACCAGATCTCCCAGCTCCTGATCGAGCGCGAGACGATCGACAAGGACCAGTTCGAGCGCCTGCTCGCGGGCGAGACGGCCGAGAGCGTCTTCCCGGACGAGGCGCCTGCTGCGCCCGCCGAGCCCGACACGCCCAAGCCGCGCGTCGAGCCGAAGCCGCGCCCCTTCCCGCTCCCGGGCGCGACGATGCAGCCGCCCCCCGAGCCCGCGGAAAGCTAGTCCCGCACTAAGATCGCCGCCATGACGGCGATCTCCGAGCTCCTTCCGCGCCCCAGCGTGATGGGCGTCGTGAACGTGACGCCCGATTCGTTCTCGGACGGCGGGGCGTTTCTCCATCCTACGGCTGCAATCGCGGAGGCGCGCGGGATGATCGAGGAGGGCGCGGCCGTCGTGGACATCGGCGGCGAGTCGACCCGGCCCGGGTCCGAGGGCGTGTCGCTGGACGAGGAGCTCCGCCGGGTCGAGCCGGTGCTCGAGGCGCTCTTCGACGTGCCGGTCTCCATCGACACCTCGAAGGCCGAGGTCGCGCGGCGGGCGCTCGCAGCCGGTGTCGTGCTCGTCAACGACGTCACGGCGCTCCGAGGCGATCCCGACTTGGCCGGCGTCGTCGCGGACTCGGGCGCCTGCCTGTGCCTCATGCACATGCTCGGCGAGCCGCGGACGATGCAGGACGATCCTCGCTACGAGGACGTCGTCTCGGAGATCGCCGCCTTCCTCGAGGAGCGGCTCGCCTTTGCGACGGCCGCGGGGATCGCAGAGGAACGGATCTGCCTCGATCCCGGCATCGGCTTCGGGAAGACCGTGGAGCACAACCTCGAGCTCGTGGCGCGTCTCGACGAGATCGTGGCGCTCGGCCGTCCCGTGCTCGTCGGCGCGTCGCGCAAGCGCTTCCTCGGCCGGATCCTCGGCGAGGAGGAAGCGCTCACCGGCCCCGTGTCGGCCGGTGTCGCCCTCGCCGTGATGGCCTACGAGCGCGGCGCCTCCATCTTCCGCGTCCACGACGTGCGCGAGCACGTCGAGGCGCTCACCGCTGCCCGCGCCCTCGAGGGGGTGAGCCGCTGAACCGTTACTTCTCAACGTTGCCGCCTATGGGGGTTCCTCGGGCGCCGATGCGGGTGCGGGGCCGGAGGGGACAGTACGAAAGTACGGCCCCGGAAGGCACCGTGCCCGCAGCGGTGCTAGGCGCCGGCGGGGGGTGGCTCCGCCGCCCCCGAGGCGGCGCCGGCGAGGGGCGCCCATGAGCCAGATGGAGATCGAGATCGACGGCCTCGAGCTGCGCGGATTCCACGGCGCGACCGCGCAGGAGCAGGAGCAGGGCCAGCGCTTCCTCTTCGACGTCTGGCTGCTCGCGCACGACGCCGGCGTTCGCAGCGACCGCCTCGCCGACACGATCGACTACACGAGCGTCGTCGCGTGCATCCGCGAGATCTCCGACTCCCAACGCTTCAACTTGATCGAGGCGCTCGCCGCCGCCGTCGCGGATGCGCTCGTCGAGCGCTTCGACGTGTCGCGCGTGCGCGTGCGGGTCAGGAAGCCCGAGGTGCAGCTCGAGGCGCCGGCCGCCTACACGGCCGCGACGATCGAGCGCTCACACCGCTAGGGGACTGTGGCGTCGAAGGTGTAGTCCGCCGAGGAGGAATCTCCCAGCGGGTCCCCGTGGCAGGAGAGATTCGTCCCCTGGTTGCACGTGAAGTCGGTGTTCGCGTTCGTGAAGACGACGACGATCTTCGACGTGTTCGTTGTCGAGAAGGACACACCGTTCAGCGTCCCGTCCCCGCTTCCGTTGAGGCTTGGCACCTGCGGCGCTTGCGCCGTGCCGTTCTGGTCGTAGCGAATCACCGTGGCCTGGGCGCCGGCGAGAGCCGGGAGATCGAAGCTGAAGTTGACCGTGTTCGCGCCCGCGCCCGGCACGAGCTTCACCTGGTCGTTCGCCATGTGGAAGAGGCCGAGTCCGAAGGAGTAGATGAAGCCGGAGTCCATCGGGTTGTTCGCGTAGTTGCGGACCTTCGCGCTAGACCCGAAACCGGCCCCGTCGCTGTAGCCCACGGCCGGGTTCGCGTTCGCGACGCCGAACTGTCGGAAGATGTCGGCGAAGGTGTCGCCGCTGGTCGGCGATCGCCTGCATGACGGCCTGCGTCGAGTACAGCTGCCCGTTCTTCGTTCCCGGTTTGGGCCTTTGCGTCGTTCCAGATCTCCTGGACGATGTCGCAGTTCCCGTAGTGCTCGCAGAGGAAGTGGAAGAAGATCCAGACGCCGTACTGGTTGGTGCCGCTCGGCTGGAAGAGGTCGATCGGATGCCACGGCTGCTGCTTCGAGAGCGGGCTCGACGGGAAGTACTGGTAGTTGTCGTGGATCGACGGGAAGACGGACGCCTCCATGTTGGTCGCGGTCGCCTCGAGGAGCCACCGGTCCTCGCGGGCGTCGTAGTTGAACTGGATCGCGTGGTTGAACTCGTGCGCGGCGGTCACCTTGAGGGCCGGGATGCCGTGCACCCCGGGAAACTGCTTCTTCGCGAAGTCGTCGTCGAAGACGCAGTAGCCCGAGACGTTGCTCTGCTGCGAGAACTTCGGGTCGTCGGTCGTGCAGTAGCCGTAGAAGCCCTGCCCCCCGATGTCCTGGAGGTAGATGTCGATCTTCGTAGTTGGGGTTGCCGCCGTGGTGGGGGCCCGAGTTGGCGTCCGACTTCGGCGGCCCGTAGCCGAGGTCTGTGACCTCCTTGTTCCAGACCGTGGTCATCACGCTCTTCACGCTGTCCACGTAGTCCGGGATGTGGTTGTGGTTCTTGTCCGTGAGCGACGGCGCGTCCTTCGTCGTCGTCACCCAGTGGATGCAGAAGTCGGTCGCGCAAAGGTGCTTGCGCGCGCTCTTGGGGGCCGTCCAGTCGAACCTCCCGCCGTCGGTCGGGCGCGCGAGGAGCGACCGTGCGACCGCGCGCTCGGCGCGGCGTGAGGCTGCCCATCGCGCTTGCGCAGGTCGAGGAGCGCCATCGTCGCGCCGCGCGGATCCGTCCCGTGGCCGCGGAAGATGGCGAGCGCGCGGTCGAGCGAGGCGCGGGCCTCGACGTGTGCCCGCTCCTGCGGGCTGCGTGCGGCGGCCGTGCCGGCGGCCGCCAGGGCGACGAGCGCGATCAGGACGAAGGCGACGGCGCGGCGCATGGCCTCGGATCTAAGCAGCTGGGACGGACCGTGACTAGGGTGCGCGCGTGCGTGCGTTCGTCGGCCTCGGCTCGAACCTCGGCGAGCGGGAGGCGACGCTGCAGCGAGGCGCTCGACCGCCTCGGCGCGGAGGAGGGGATCGGCGTCGTCGCCGTCTCGACCTTCCGCGAGACCGACCCCGTCGGCGTCCTCGACCAGCCGCGCTTCGTCAACGCCGCAGCCGAGCTCGAGACGAGCCTGGCGCCGCGCGAGCTCTTGCAGCGGCTGCTCGAGGTCGAACGTAGCCTCGGCCGCGACCGCACGAAAGAGGAACGCTGGGGACCGCGCACGATCGACCTCGACCTCCTTCTCTACGGCGACGAGGAGATCGCCGAGCCTGGGCTGACCGTGCCGCATCCGCGGCTCGCCGAGCGCGCATTCGTCCTCGAGCCGCTCCTCGAGCTCGACCCCGGGCTCCGGCTGCCCGACGGGCGCGCCCTGCGGGAACTGCATGCCCCGGAGCTAGAATGAGGCGCATGTCACACCTCGACGAGCTGGACGAATACGAGGCGAAGCTCGAGCTCCGGTTGAAGAAGGAGTACTCCGACGTCTTCGGCCTGTTCCGCTACTGCGTCGTCACGCAGGACTCGACGTATCTCTGCAACCGGCAGGAGCTCCGCGTGCTCCCGCAGACCAGCTATCCCTTCTTCCACCTGACGATGGAGGACGTCTGGGTCTGGGACAAGAACCGACCGATGCGCATGATCCCGCGCGCGGAGGTCTACACCTCGACCGACGTCACGATCGAGGAGCTGCGCGGCGAAGGCGAAGAGCCGACCCTCACGCCCGAGGCGCTGGCCGAGAAGCTCGGCGAGACGCTCTCCGGCGAGGACGACATCTCCTAAAGGGGGGCCCGACCCATGTTGCTGGCCGTCGACGTCGGCAACACGCAGACCGCGCTCGGCCTCTACGACGGCGACGAGCTCGTCGAGCACTGGCGCGTCGCCACCGAAGGCGAGCGCACGGGCGACGAGATCGCGGCGCTCGTCGTCCGCCTCCTCGACCTGGGCGAGCTCGACTTCGAGGACGTGGACGGCGTCGCCCTCTCATCGACGGTGCCGCTCCTCGTCCGCTCCTACGAGGAGCTCGCCGAGCGCTACGCGCACGCGCCGATGCTCGTCGTCGGGCCCGGGACGAAGACCGGCCTCCCCATCCTCTTCGACGACCCGCGCCAGGTCGGCCCCGACCGGATCGTGAACGCGGTCTCGGCGCGGGAGCGCTACGGGGCTCCGTGCATCGTCGTCGACTTCGGCACGTCGACCAACTTCGACGCGATCTCGTCCGCCGGGGAGTACGTGGGCGGGGTCATCGCGCCGGGGATCGAGATCTCCATGGACGCGCTCTTCGCCCGCGCGGCCCGGCTCGTGAAGGTCGAACTCGTCGCGCCCGAGCAGGCGATCGGCAAGACGACCGTCGCGGGCCTCCAGTCGGGGCTCTTCTTCGGGTTCGCGGGCCAGGTGGACGGGATCGTCGAGCGGATGCAGGCGGAGCTCGGCGGCGGCGCGCGCGTGATCGCGACCGGCGGCCTCGCCGAGCTGATCGCGCCGCACTCGAAGACGATCGAGGAGGTCGACCCGCTACTGACTCTGGACGGCCTCCGGCTCCTCTGGAGCCGGCGCGACGGCTGAGCGCTCGACGACGACGCGGTCGAAGCTCGCCTTCGAGAGCGGGTTCGCCCAGAAGCCCGAGACCCACGGGCGGTGCGCCGCGACGCTGCGCCCGTAGGCGATGGGCAGGATGGCTGCACGCTCGGTCAGCCAGAGCCGGTCGATCTCGTGGTAGAGCTTCATGCGCTCCGGCTGGTTCCCGAGCGACCTCGCCTCGATGATGAGCTCCTCGATCTCGTCGTCGCGGTAGAACGGGAAGGGCTCGCGGAAGAGCCCGCGGAAGAAGCCGTCCGGGTCGGGGTAGTCGGCGCCGAACCCGCTGATCCAGAGGTGCTCCTTGTCGAGGCTGGCCGACCAGAACTTCCCGTCCGCGGCCCGGTGGTCGATGCGGAAGCCGATCTCCGCCACCTGCGCGGCGAGGAGCTCGGCGGTCGGCATGAGCCACGGCGGCACGAGCATGCTCACCTCCGGCAGGCCGCGGCCCTCCGGGTAGCCCGCGTCGGCGAGGAGGCGGCGGGCGAGCTCGAGGTCGTACTCGGGCCCGATCTTGTGCGAATGGCCCGGCATCGCCGGCGGGATGGCACCGCCGCGCGTCGAGGCGTGCTCGCTGTCCTCCGGCCGCAGGAGCCCTTCACGGTTGACGGCGTGCGAGAAGGCCTTGCGCACCAGCTCGTTCGAGAACGGCGGCTTGTCGACGCTGAAGCCGACATAGCGTGTGTGCAGGTCGGGAATGAAGTCGTAGACGGTGTCCGCGGAGCTCGTGATGCCGAGGTTCCAGACAGTGAGGACGTCGAAGTCCCCTTCGTCCCAGCGCTCGATCATGTCGCGGCTCTGCGCGATGAACTCGATCTCGATCTCGCGCACGTTGCCGCGCGGCCCCTCCCAGTACGGGTTGGCGGCGAGGAGCGCGTGCTCGTCGTCGAACTCGGCCAGGGTGAAGGGCCCATTGGAGACGAGGTTCTCCGGCCGGTGCCAGTCCTCGCCGAGCTCCTCGCAGCGGTGGCGAGGCCACGGGAAGGCCCACGGGGAGGCGAGCACGTAGGGGAAGAAGCTCCGGGGCTCGCGCAGCGTGATCTCCAGCGTGCGGTCGTCGAGCGCCTCGGCGGTCTCGACGTCCTCCATGAGAAACGCCGTGCGCGTCTCCAGCTCGCGCATGCGCATCCACGTATAGGCGAAGTCGTCCGCCGTCAGCGGCTCTCCGTCGCTCCAGCGCCCGCCCTCGCGTAGCCGGAAGAGGTACGTGAGGCCATCGCTCGAGACGCGCAGGTTGTCCGCCATCGATGGCAGGACGTTGAGCTCGCCGTCGATCATCAGGAGGCCCTTGAAGAGCTGCTCGGTGATCTTCAGTCCCTCCGTCGAGTAGACGTGGCCCGGGACGACCGCGTCGGGCTTCGTCACCGCGGTCGTCAGCCGCTCGGTCGGAGGGTGTTTCGGCGGCTCGTCGGGGCGGCATGAGAACGCCTCGTCGTACATCTCCTCGGCGCGCTCGAAGTCGAAGGCGAGGTGGTACGTGAGCGCCATCTTGAAGAGGGTGTCGCGGGCCCTGGTCTCGTCGCCGAGGCGCGCGAGGAACCCACGCGCCTTGCGATAGTGCTCGAGCGCCTCCTGGTCGGCGTAGATCGAGCGCGCGCGATCGCCGGCCTTCAGGAGGTACTCGACCGCCTTCTCGGGCACGTCGGCCTCGGTGAAGTGGCGGGCCAGGAGCGCGTAGCCCTCCTCCGGCGACTCGCGGAAGATCTCTTCGAGCGCCTCGCCCACGCGCTTGTGGAGCTTCTTGCGCTTCGTCTCGACGAGGCTCGCGTAGGCGACCTCCTGGACGAGCCCGTGCCGGAAGCGGAACTCCGGGTTCGGGCGGCGGCGGACCTCGACGATGAGGTCGAGCCGCTGCAGCTCGGTGAGCGCTGGCTGGAGCTCCTCGCGGGGGACGAGCTTCTCGAGGAGCGGGAGCCCGAAGGTCCGACCGATCACGGCCGCGATGGAGAGCACCTCGCGGGTTGCAGGGTCGAGCCGGTCGAGGCGCGCCTGCAGGGCGCCCTGGACGAGGGCCGGAACGGCCAGCTCGTCCTCCCCGACGGTCAGCTCCCAGCGTCCGTCGGTGCGCGCCAGCGCGCCGCGCTCGACGAGGTCGCGGAGCGCCTCCTCGAGAAAGAACGGGTTGCCGCCCGAGCGCTCGGCGAGAAGCTCGGCGACCGACTCGGGCAGCTCGCCGTCGGCCGCGAGCGCGGCCAGCGTCCGGCTCGCGTCCGCCGGCAGCGGCCGTACTTCGATCTCGCGGTAGCGGTGTGGGTAGAGCTGGCGCGCTCGCTCCCCGAGGTTCCACACGCCGTGCTCGCGCTCGGTGCGGAAGAGGAGGAAGAGCGCGACGCCAGACTCCTCGGTCACGCCGAGAAGCGACTCGATCAGCTCGAGCGTCGACTCGTCGCCCCAGTGGAGGTCCTCGAACACGAGCCCGAGCGGCTGCTCGGCGGCGAGCTTGCAGACGAAGTCGTAGAAGGCCTCGAAGGTGGCCGTCTGGATGCTCTCCCGGTTGAGCTCGCGGATGCGCTGCGCCGCGTCCGGCTCGAGCGTGAGGTTCAGCAGGTTGGCGAAGAACGGATAGACGTCTTCGGACTCCTCGCCGAAGAGCTCTCCGAGCTCGGCCTTCAGCTCGAGGCGCACCCGGGCCTCGGGTGTCGAGGCGCCGACGCCGAGCCATTCCCGCAGCAGGTCTCGGATGGGGTAGTAGGGCATGGTCTGCGCGTAGGAGACGGAGCGGCCCTCGATGAAGCGGACCCGCTCGCGGTAGCGCGTGCGCACCTCCCAGACCAGGCGCGACTTGCCGATCCCCGGCTCGCCCATCACGGAGACGATCGCGCCACGGCCCTCGACGAGGCCTTCCATGGCGCGCTCGAGCACCATCAGCTCGAAGTCGCGCGCGACGATCGGGTACGACGGCTCCGCATGTTCGAGCTCGCGCGGGCCGACGATCTTGTAGACGCGGAGCTTCTTGGAGACGCCCTTGAGCTCGGGCGCGTCCAGCTCCTCGACCTCGAAGCAGTCCTCGATCTGGCGCTCGGTCGTGGGGCCGACGACCACTCCCCCCTCCGGCGCGATCTGCTGCAGCCGTGCGGCGACGTTGACCGTGTCGCCCAGCGCGTTCCAGGGGTCGCCGTTCCCGTCGCTCTCGACCCCGACGACGACCGGGCCCGTGTTGATGCCGATGCGGACCGCGAGCTCGATCCCGTAGGCCTCCTCGACCTCCTGCGCGTAGGCGGCGACCGCGCGCTGGATCGAGATTGCGGCGCGGACGGCGCGCTCCGAGTCGTCCTCGTGGGAGACCGGGGCGCCGAAGAAAGCCAGCATCTCGTCGCCGACGAGCTGTGCCACGGTTCCCTCGTAGCGGCGCACCTGCTCCGCCATGAGCCGCATGACCTCGTCGATGAGGAGCTTCGAACGCTCGGGCCCGAGCTTTTCGCCGATCGCGGTCGAGCCGACGACGTCGGCGATCAGCGCCGTCACGATGCGGCGTTCTCCGGTTGCTACCGCCATGCTGAAATTTTACCGGCGGCCACTGCCCCTACCCGGGAATTCGGCCCCTCAACCCCCGGCGTAAATCGATACCGGCAGATCCAGGACGACGTTGTCGGCGGCCGGCAGGTCGGCCTCGAGGCCCGCGAGCACGTCGTTCGCGCCGGGGGCGGCCGCGAGCAGCCGCTCCTCCACCTGCTCGATGGTTTCCAGCCGCACGAGCTCGTTCGCGAAGGGCTTGGGGAAGCGCCCGCGGCCCAGATACCAGCCGTAGAACTTCTTCAGGAAGCCCGTCGCGCGCTGCTCGCCCATCTCGGCGACGGTGTCGCGCATGAAGTGGAGGAGCTCGGCGACGACCTCCTCGCGCGTCGGCGTCCCGTCAACGATGCCGGCGATCTCGCCAACAGCCCATGGATTTCCCTGCGCGACCCGGCCGACCATGACTGCGGCGCAGCCGGTCTCCTCGAGAACGGATTCCGCCCGCTCGCGGCTCGTGATGTCGCCGGAGGCGACCACGGGCACGTCCACGAGCTCCACGAGCTCGGCGGTGAGCGTGTGATCGGCGGTGCCGGTGTACATCTGCTGCGCGGAGCGGGGATGGAGGGTCAGCGAAGCCGCTCCGGCTTCCACGAGGCGCGGGCCGACCTCGAGAGCCGTCCGCGAGCCGTTCTCGACCCCGCGGCGCAACTTCACGCAGACCGGCACGTCGACGGCCTCCGCGACCGCCTCGACGATCGCGGCCGCCCGATAGGGCTCGTCGAGGAGGCTCGCGCCCGCGCCCGTCTTCGTCACCTTGCGCACGGGGCAGCCGAAGTTGATGTCGACGAGATCGGCGCCCGCCGCCGCGACCATTCGCGCCGCCTCCGCCATCACGCCGGGCTCCGAGCCGAAGATCTGTACCGCCAGCGGATGCTCGTCGCGCCCGATGCGCAGATACCCGAGCGTGCGCTCGTTCCGGTGCGAGAGGCCGGCGCAACTGACCATCTCCGAGCACACCAATCCGGCCCCGTAACGGCGGCCCTGGCGCCTGAACGCCTGCACGCTCACCCCGGCCATCGGAGCGAGCACGAGGCGTGTCGGAATCTCGACGGAGCCGATCGTCCAGGAGGTGTTCAAATCGGCACACATGGAAAGGGAATCGTAGCCGTGCGGCGAACGTTTTCCGTTTGACTGGGCAGCTACAATGTCGCCCGCGACGGTGCCGGAGGGCACCGCGTTTGCGTATTCAGGGCACTTGGAGGAAGCAGTGAAGGAAGTCATTCTCACGGCAGAAGGGCACGACAGGCTGAAGGAAGAGATCGAGTATCTCTCGACCGTGAAGCGGCGCGAGGTCGCCGAGCGGATCAAGCAGGCGCGCGAGTTCGGAGACATCACCGAAAACTCGGAGTACGACGACGCCAAGAACGAGCAGGCGATGCTCGAGCACCGCATCGCGACGCTCGAGGAGCGTCTGACGAGCGCGCGCGTCGTGAACAAGAAGGAGATCCCGACCGGCGTCGTCGCCGTGGGCACGAAGGTGCGCCTGCGCGACATCGATGCCGCCGAGACGACGGAGTACCACATCGTGGGGTCGGCGGAGGCGAATCCCGCAGAGCAGAAGCTCTCGAACGAGTCGCCCGTGGGCAAGGCGATCATGGGCCACAAGAAGGGCGAGACCGTCGAGGTCGCCACCCCCCGGGGCTCCCTCAAGTTCAAGATCATGGACATCAAAGCCGCCTGACCTTTCGGCCGAAATCTTCGGCTGCGCCGCGATTTCGGCCGACACAGCGTCGTCCCCGCCGGTTCCGTCGAGCGGCGAGTCTGAGCGGCGCGCCGGCAGCCTGCTAGGAACGTAAACTCGGGCCGCCCATGAGCCTTCCGCACCGCTTCCCCGACCGGGACGACATCGCCGCCGCCCGGGCCGAGGCGGAGAAGCTCGACCCGCAGGCGACCGGAGGCGAGCACCGGGTCGCCGGCCGCGTCATGGGCCGGCGTGACCTCGGCAAGCTCGTCTTCCTCGACCTCGTCGACCGCACGGGCCAGGTCCAGCTCCTCTGCCGGCCGGACGAGCTCGGCGACTTCGACCCCGACCTCGGGGACATCGCCGGCGTCCGCGGCACCGCCACGAAGACGAAGCGCGGCGAGCCGTCGCTCGCGGTGAGCGAGTACCAGCTCCTCGCGAAGATCAAGCGGCCGCTTCCGGACACCTACCACGGCCTCGTCGACGCGGAGACTCGCTACCGGAAGCGCTATCTCGACCTGCTCGTCAACGAGGAGACACGCCGGGCATTCCTCGTGCGCAGCAAGCTCGTCGCGGCCATCCGCCGCTACCTGGACGGGCAGGGCTTCGTCGAGGTCGAGACCCCGATCCTCCAGCCGCGTTACGGTGGGGCTCTGGCCGAGCCGTTCGTCACCCGCTCCAACGAGCTCGATGCCGACCTCTACCTCCGCATCGCGGACGAGCTCTACCTGAAGCGCCTCATCGTCGGCGGGCTCGAGAAGGTCTACGAGATCTCGAAGGACTTCCGCAACGAGAGCGTCTCCTACAAGCACCAGCCCGAGTTCACGATGCTCGAGTGGTACGAGGCCTACGCGGACTACGAGGACGCGATGGCCCGGATCGAGGAGCTCGTCGCCACGGTCGCGCAGGAGTCGGTCGGGACGACGAAGGCGAGCTTCCGCGGGCACGAGGTCGACCTGAAGCCGCCATGGAAGCGCATGCGACTCATCGAGGCGCTCGAGGCCGAAGGAGTGTGGACGCGCGACGCGGACGACCTCCGCCACCGCATGGAGGAGCGCGCGATCGACACGCATGCCGACAAGACGTGGGCGCAGCTCGTCGACCATGCGCTCAGCCATCTCGTCGAGCCGAATCTGATTGAGCCGACGATCCTCTACGACTACCCGGTCGAGCTCTCGCCGCTCGCGCGTCTCAAGGACGACGAGGAGGGCATCGTCGAGCGCTTCGAGTACTTCGTGGGCGGGATGGAGCTCGGCAACGCCTACTCCGAGCTCAACGACGCGGACGAGCAGGCCGAGCGCTTCGCGGCGATGGGCGCCGAAGACCCGGACTACGTCGAGGCGCTCTCCTACGGGATGCCGCCGACCGCGGGCCTCGGCCTCGGCATCGACAGGCTCTCGATGCTGCTCACCGGCCGCGAGACGATCCGCGACGTGATCCTCTTCCCGACGCTCCGGCCGACCGAGTAGTCCTTCGCGCTCGAGAGCAGGTGGATGCTCGCGAGCCCGGCCCACTCGCCGTATGGCTCGAGTAGCTCTCGCGTCTCTTCCGCCTCCACCCACCGGCCACGCTGCGCGGAGACGAGCTTGACGAGGCCGAGGTCGCCGACGAGACCGCACTCGTAGCGGCCGAGGCCGTGGAGGCAGACCATCCCGGCCGACCACGGGCCGAGCCCGCGCTCGCGCTCGATGCGCCGCGCCGCGACCTCCGTCGAGACGCCGTGGAGCCGTTCGAGGTCGAGCTCCTTCGTCAGGCGCAGGAGCGCCGAGGCCTTGCGCGAGACGAGCCCGTGGCGGGCGAGCTCGGCGCGCGTGAAGCGCTGGAACGTGTTGCGCTGCGGCGGGAGCCGCAGGCCCTCGTGCTCCGGCGAGGCGAGCCGGACGAGCCGCGCCTCGAGGATTCGAGCGGCCTTCGCCTCGATCAGCTGGCCGCAGACGGCCTTGAGGAGGGAGTGGACGACCGTCGCCGTCCTGATCGGCCGCAGGCCCGCGAGCCGTTTCACTGACTCACCGATCAGCGGGTCGTCGCCGAAGCGGCGCAGGAACTCGGAGTGATCGTCGTCCGCGGCGAGGACGAAGCGGAGCTTCGCCAGGGCCTCGTCCGGCGCGACGCTCTCGATTCGGACGTCGAGGAGCCCTTCGGGCTTCTGGGTGACGCGCGCCAGCGCGGGCGCCTCGCCCGCCTCGTAGGCGAGCGTGAGGACCCCGTCGCGGAGGAAGCGGGTCGGGTCGCTTCGCGTCCGCGCCGAGAGGGCGAGCGAGAAGGGCTGGACGGGCGCGATCGTCGTCTCGAGGGCCACCGGTCCCGAGACTACTTGGAGCGGCTGCCGAAGTCGGCCGTGACGATCGTCGCCTCGGTGTAGTCCTTGAAGTAGCCGACCGGGTCGACGACGTGGACGATCGAGACCCCGATCCGGTTCCAGTCGGTGCCGAGCAGGTTCGCGCGGTGGCCCGGGCTGTGCATCCAGAGGGAGACCGTCTTGCGCACGCCGAGGCCGGGCGCGCCCCAGGCGAGGTTCTCGCCCGCGCTCCAAGACGCGTAGCCGGGGCCGGGCCAGTACCAGCGGATCCACGTGCCGAACGTCTTCCAGACGCCCTTGTAGCGGAGCTCGTGGCGGAAGTAGCCGGCCTTCGCCATCGAGTTTGAGTGCCGCGTCGCCGCCCGCTTCAGGCGCTTGGCGACGTGGAGCGGACCAAGGTCGTGGTCGGCGCGCACGTGGTTGATGCGTGTCACGAGCTTGCCTTCGGCGGCGTCGTGCTGGGAGATGGTCAGCGCCCCCGCCGGGGCGGCGAGAACGAGCGCTGCCAGGAGTGGAATGATCCCCCGAACGACCGTCATACGATAGAAAATCGACCTGTCGCAGATGTTTCGTGGCCCTCACGGGAGGGATCCTTGAGGAAACCCGTCGCGCGTCCGATACGAACAAGTACCGGGTCACGGCCGGCGTTCTGTGGCTCCCGACCAAACAGCTACGATAGGTCCCGGAGCCAGCCAGAAAGGATTCAACGGTTTGTTCGAACGCTTTACTGAGAGGGCAAGACAGGTAGTCGTCCTCGCGCAGGACGAAGCCAGAGCGCTGAAGCACAACTACATCGGGACCGAGCACATCCTCCTCGGCCTCCTACGGGAGGAGGAGGGGCTCGCCGCCCGCGTTCTCGAGAGCCTCGACATCACCGTCGAGGAGGTGCGCGCCCAGGTCGCGCGCATCGTCGGCCAGGGCGACGAGGTGACGACGGGCCAGATCCCGTTCACGCCGCGCGCGAAGAAGGTCCTCGAGCTCGCGCTGCGCGAGGCGCTCTCGCTCGGCCACAACTACATCGGGACGGAGCACATCCTCCTCGGCCTCGTGCGCGAGAACGAGGGCGTCGCTGCCCGCATCCTCCTCGACTTCGACGCCGACGCGGAGAAGATCCGCAACGAGATCATCCGCATGCTCTCCGGCCCCGGCCGGCGGCAGCAGGGCGGAGGCGGGGCCGCGGGCGAGAAGACCAAGAGCTCCAAGCTCCTCGACCAGTTCGGGCGCAACCTCACACGGCTCGCCGCGGAGGGCAAGCTCGACCCGGTCGTCGGGCGCCAGACCGAGATCGAGCGCGTCATGCAGATCCTCTCGCGCCGGACGAAGAACAACCCGGTGCTGATCGGCGAGCCGGGCGTCGGCAAGACCGCCGTCGTCGAGGGCCTCGCCGCGCGCATCAGCGGGAACCAGGTGCCCGAGCTTCTCAAGGGCAAGCAGATCTACACGCTCGACCTCGCGGCCCTGGTCGCCGGGTCGAAGTACCGGGGTGAGTTCGAGGAGCGCCTGAAGAAGGTGATGAAGGAGATCACCCAGCGCGGCGACATCATCCTGTTCATCGACGAGCTGCACAATCTCGTCGGCGCAGGCGCCGCCGAGGGCGCGATCGACGCGGCCTCGATCCTGAAGCCCGCTCTCGCGCGCGGAGAGCTCCAGACGATCGGCGCGACGACCCTCGACGAGTACCGCAAGTACCTCGAGCGCGACGCCGCCCTCGAGCGCCGCTTCCAGCAGATCAAGGTCGAGGAGCCGTCCGTGGACGACACCGTCCAGATCCTGCGCGGCCTGCGCGACCGTTACGAGGCGCACCACCGCTGCACGATCACGGACGACGCCCTCCGCGCGGCCGCCGTGCTCTCCGACCGCTACATCCAGGACCGCCACCTGCCCGACAAGGCCATCGACCTGATCGACGAGGCCGCGTCGCGCATGCGCATCAAGACGATGACCGCTCCCCCGCGCCACCGCGAGCTCGAGGAAGAGATCGAGCGCGTGCGCGAGGAGAAGGAGGCCGCGATCGAGGCGCAGGAGTTCGAGAAGGCCGCGAACCTCCGCGACAAGGAGCGCAAGCTCTCGCAGAAGAAGCGCGACCTCGAGGAGAAGTGGCGAAACTCGGAGCAGGTCGAGCAGCCGGAGATCGGCGAGGAGGAGATCGCCGACATCGTCTCCATGTGGACGGGCATCCCCGTCTTCAAGCTCACCGAGGCCGAGTCGCAGAAGCTCATCCGCATGGAGGACGAGCTGCACAAGCGCGTCATCGGCCAGAACGAGGCGATCGTCGCGGTGTCGAAGTCGATCCGCCGCGCGCGGGCCGGCATCAAGGACCCGAAGCGCCCGACCGGCTCGTTCATCTTTCTCGGCCCGTCAGGCGTGGGGAAGACCGAGCTCGCGCGCACGCTCGCCGAGTTCCTCTTCGGCGACGAGGACGCGATGATCCAGGTCGACATGTCGGAGTACATGGAGAAGCACTCCGTGTCCCGGCTCGTCGGCTCGCCCCCCGGCTACATCGGCTACGACGAGGGCGGCCAGCTCACCGAGGCCGTGCGCCGCAAGCCGTACTCCGTCGTCCTCCTCGACGAGATCGAGAAGGCCCACCCGGACGTCTTCAACATCCTCCTCCAGATCCTGGAGGACGGGAAGCTGACCGACGCCCAGGGCCGCAAGGTCGACTTCCGCAACACGATCGTGATCATGACCTCGAACATCGGCGCCGCCACGATCTCGAAGAACCAGTCGCTCGGCTTCTCGGTCGGCGACGAGACGGGCCTGTCGTACGAGGACATGAAGGACCGGATCATGGGCGAGCTCAAGAAGGTCTTCCGCCCCGAGCTCCTGAACCGCATCGACGAGGTGATCGTCTTCCACAAGCTGACCAAGGACGAGATCAAGACGATCGTCGACCTGATGATGAAGAGGCTCAAGGAGCAGATGGGCGAGCACGAGGCCGCGATCGAGCTCACCGAAGAGGCGAAGGAGCTCCTCGTCGAGAAGGGCTACGACCCGGCGATGGGCGCCCGGCCGCTCCGCCGCGCGATCCAGCACTACATCGAGGATCCGCTCGCCGACTTCGTCCTCGGCCGCTCGCTCAAGCCCGGCTCGACGATCATGATCGGGCGCAAGGACGACGAGGACGTCGACATCTCGGTCATCGAGGGGCCCGAGCCCGAGGAGCCCGAGAAGGTCACGGTTCCGCCGGAAGAGCCGGCCGCCGAAGCCGGCGACGACGAGCCCCACGACGACGAGTAGCGGCGAGACGCCGAGGATCCGATTTTGCCCGGCCTGGGTAATCTAGGCGGGTGCAAGCAACCATCAAGGAGAAGCGCGAGGTCGCGAAGGGGACCCTGATGGTCACCTTCGACCTGCTCGGCGAAGAGGTCGATTTCCAGCCCGGCCAGTATTTCTGGGTCGAGCTCCTGAACCCGCCCTACGACGACGAGAAGGGGCCGCGGCGGCACATCACGGTCGTCACGTCGCCGACGGAGAAGGGCGTGCTCGGCCTCGCGACCCGTCTCCGCGACACCGCTTTCAAGCGGTCGCTCGCCGAGATGCCCGAGGGCGCCGAGGTGGACGTCGAGCAGCCGAAGGGAAGCTTCGTCCTCCCCGAGGACACGTCCAAGGACTACGTCTTCCTCGCCGGCGGGATCGGGATCACCGTCTTCCGCAGCATGCTCCGCTACATCGCCGACAAGGGCCTCGACTACCGGATCACGCTCGTCTACTCGAACCGCGACCGCGAGTCGACGGCCTTCTTCGACGAGCTGCAGGAGCTCGAGCAGGCAATCCCCGGCCTCCGTGTCGTCTTCACGATGACCGAGGACGAAGGCTGGGAGGGCGAGACGCGGCGCATCGACCCGGCCATGCTCGAGGACGTCCTCGGCGGCGACCTGAGCTCGTTCCACTTCATGATCGCCGGGCCGCCGGGGATGGCCAAGGGCGTCGCGGCCGAGCTCTCCGAGGCCGGCCTGCCCGGAGAGCAGGTCCAGTCGGACAGCTTCTCGGGCTACTAGACTCGTGCGCGTTGCCGTCGTCGGCGGCGGGGTTGTCGGCCTCTCGTGTGCCTTCGCGCTCAGGCGCGCGGGCGCGGACGTCGCCGTCTACGAGCGCGGCCGTGTCGGCGAGGGCTGCTCACGGGGAAACACGGGCTGGATCTGCCCCGGCCTCTCCGCGCCTCTGCCGGCTCCGGGAGTCATGGGCGGAGCGCTCCGCGGGATGCTCCATCGGGACAGCCCGCTGCTCCTGAGGCCGCTGCTCGGGCCCTCGTTCCTGCGCTGGTCGTGGGACTTCTGGCGCGCGTGCACGCCCGAGCGCTACAAGGCCGGCCTCGAGGCGACCGCCGCGCTCACGAAGTCGGCGTTCTCGGACTATGACGAGCTCCGCGAGGCCGGCGTCGAGCTCGAAATGCACTCCTCCGGAATGTTGGTCGCGGCCCTCACCGAGCCAGGTCTCGACGAGTTCGCCGCGATGCTGACCGAGGCCGAGGAGGCGGGATACGAGGGCCCGGTTCGGGTGGTCTCAGGCGAAGAGGCGCGCGAGCTCGACCCCGCGCTCTCCGAGGCCGTGATCGGCGGCGTGCACGCCCCGAGCGAGCGCTACGTGCGCCCCGAGAGCGTCTCGAACGGTCTCGCCGCGTGGCTCCGAGCGAACGGCGGGAACGTGGAGGAGAACACGGCCGTCGACGATCTGGACGGACTCGACGCCGATGCCGTGGTCGTCGCGGCGGGCGCATGGTCGGGCGCGCTCCTCGGCCGTGACGCATTCCCCATGGAGGCGGCGAAGGGCTACAGCATCACGGCGAAGAGCTCCGGCACGCTCCCCCGGCACGCGCTCTACCTCGCAGAGGGCCGGGTCGGGACGAGCACGTACGGCGACAGCCTGCGGATCGCAGGCATCTTCGATCTCACCGGGATCGACGAGACGCTCAAGCGCAAGCGCATCGACACGATCGTCCGCTCCTCGGCGACCTTCCTGAAGGACTGGCAGCTGGAGGAGATCGAGCTCGAGTGGGCGGGCCTGCGGCCCTATCCTTCCGACGGCCTGCCGGTGATCGGCCCGGTGCCCGGCCGCGAGCGCCTCTTCGTCGCCACCGGCCACGGTCGCATGGGGATCACGCTCGGCCCGGTGACCGGCCGGCTGCTCGCCGCGGTGATCCTCGAGGGCGCCTCGCCGCGCGAGCTCGAGCCGTTTCGCATCGAGCGTTTTTCGTAGCGGGACCTCATCACCTGTCTGGCCGTACTTAGAAGAGGGTGCGCCCCCTCGTCTTGGCCATCTTTCTCGTCCTCAGCGGAGTCGGCTGTTCGGAGAGCGACGGGGGTCCATCGGGCAATCCGTCCTTTGGACTGCCGGAGCTCGTGCCGGCCCCGGCCCAACTTCTCGCTCGCTGTCTGCGAACGGCCGACGCTGTCGGCTATCCGGTTCCGTGTCCGACACGGGTGCCCGCGGGCCTCTCGGCGACCCAGAGCGTCGGCGGCTGTCGGCTCGAGATCATCGGGCCAGGCGGGATTGGGGCGTGTTCGCACTCGTGGCGCGGCTGGGTGGTCGGGTCGAGCGAGACCAACGATCAGCATCTCGTGCTCGTCGCGTCCCCGCGCCCGCTCGACGATCCGGCGAAGGTCGTCAACGGTCCCGCGTGGTATCCGGGCGCGCGCGTTCGCTTGCTGAGCGGGGTCACGATCAACGGACGGCGGATGCGCGCGTTCTACGTCTCCCCGGGCACCAATGAGGGCAGCTCTTTCGCCCACCACGTCGTCCTGATCTGGGCCGTGGGCGATCACACCTACGGCGTGGGCTTCCACGACGTGGCGGGCATTCGTGCGACGCTCGCTCTGGACCTCGCGCTGGCGCGGGCGATCAGGCTGGTTCCGCCACGTCGACCCGCGTGAGACCGTGCCGCATCCAGACGTTCGGCTCGACATATCGGCCGACGCCATCCTCGAACCTCACCGGCACGAGCGCGCCCGGAACGACGTAGTCGCCGTCTTCCGGGAACGACATCCCCGTCCACGACTCCCACTCGGGAACCGAGCCGCTGATGTCGAGCGAGCGCGGCGCGACGGCGAGGATCTCCGCGCCGAGCCGGGCGTGCAGGCGCATCCAGGGATCGAACGGGAGGCCGTCCTCTCGCGTCCACCGAATGTAGTCCTCGAACGGCGTCAGTGGATAGCGGTCCTTCAACGTTGGCCGGACAGGTGCGATCAGGCATTCGAGGCCGGCTCGTCCCGCAGCCTCGGCCATCCCGCCGATGATGTGGCCGGAAAGCCCCTGGCCGTGGCGCGGCGGGTCGACGACCGCGACGAGCGCGCAGAGGACGTTCGCCGTGACCCCATCGGAGAAGCCTTCCTCGAGGGCGTCGACCACCCCGCCCGAAAGGGATTCCGGCCGGCCGTCCCAGGAGACCGGGATCGTGCACCCGCGTCCCAGGACGATGTCCGTCTTCGGGTCGTGGAGGATGAGCTGGAAGTCCGGAAACCGCTCGTGGAGGAGCGGCCACCAGCGGATGACCGTCTCGTCGTGGTGGATGAACTCCGGCCACGGGTCGCCGATCTCCTCGAGCCGCTCGGCGAGGTCCGGGCGTTCGGCATCCGTGACGATCTGCGCCGCCATCGCGACGGGATTGTCACAGGCGCGGGAGCCGTCGGGTCCCGTTCGTAAGATCGAGAGGTGGCGAAGGCCGCGGCAGTCCAGCACGCCTGCTCCGAATGCGGGTACACGACCGGGAAGTGGCTCGGAAAGTGCCCCGCGTGCGGAAGCTGGGGCACGCTGGTCGAGGAGCGCGTCGCGCCGGTCTCGAAGGTCGCACCGGCGGCGCCCGCGCGCCCGCTGCTCCGGCTCGTGGACGTCGAGGCGACCGACGCGGAGCGGATCCCCACCGGAGTCGCAGAGCTCGACCGTGTGCTCGGCGGCGGGCTCGTCCCGGCGAGCCTCGTGCTAGTGAGCGGCGACCCCGGGATCGGGAAGTCCACGCTCCTTCTCATGGCGCTCCGCTCGCTCAGCGCCGAGCGCCGCGTGCTGCTCGTCACCGGCGAGGAGTCGGCCGCGCAGGTGAAGCTTCGCGCCGACCGGCTCGGCGGTGGCGCTGGCGTCCACATCCTCGCCGAGACGAACCTCGACGAGGTCTGCGCGACTCTCGAGGCAGAACGGCCCGAGGTCTGCGTGATCGACTCGGTACAGACGCTCTACGCGCCGGAGCTCGGCTCCGCTCCCGGCTCGGTGGCGCAGGTGCGCGAGGCCGCGGCGCGGCTCCTCCGCGTCGCCAAGGAGCGCGGGGTCGCGACCTTCCTCGTCGGCCACGTGACCAAGGAGGGTGCCGTGGCGGGGCCGCGCGTGCTCGAGCATCTCGTCGACTGCGTGCTCCAGTTCGAGGGCGACCGCTATCGCTCGCACCGCGTCCTGCGCGCGGTCAAGAACCGCTTCGGCTCGACGAACGAGCTCGGCGTCTTCGAGATGACGGGTGCCGGGCTCGAGGGCGTCGAGGACCCTTCGGAGATCTTCGGGCGCTCGCAGGACGACCAGCCAGGGTCGGCCGTCGTCTGCGCGCTGGAGGGGACGCGACCGCTCCTCCTCGAGATCCAGGCGCTCGTGTCGCCGAGCGATCTCGCCATGCCGCGCCGCGTTGCGACGGGGGTCGACCCGAAGCGCCTGTCGATGATCGTCGCCGTCCTCGGCCGCCACGCGGGCGTCGCGCTCGGGCAGGCGGACGTGTTCGTCAACGTCGCCGGCGGCGTCCGCATCGACGAGCCCGCCGCCGACCTGGGGATCGCGCTCGCGATCGCCTCCGCCGCCCGCGGAATCCGGGTTCGAGACCAGCTTGCGTGCTTCGGCGAGGTGGGCCTCACCGGCCGGCTGCGCCCCGCGAGCCAGGCGGAACGGCGCCTCGCCGAGTGCGCGAAGCTGGGCTTCTCCGCGGCGATCGTGCCGGACGGCACCGAACCCCGTGGCACAATGCGTCTGGCGGCAGCTGAGACGTTGCGCCAGGCCATCCAAGCGGGACTCGATGCGAGCGGATCCTCGGAAGGATAAGAACCTCCTCTCGGCTCTCAGCGACGTCGCGCCCGGGACTGCGCTCAGGGCGGGGATCGACGACATCATCCGCGCCGAGCTCGGCGCGCTGATCGTCATCGGCGACCCGAACGCGCTCTCGTTCCTCTACTCGGGGGGGATGCGCCTGGACCTCCCGTTCACCTCGCAACTCCTCTACGAGCTGGCGAAGATGGACGGGGCGATCATCCTGAACGAGCAGGCGCAGAAGATCGTCTACGCGAACGTCCAGCTCATGCCCGACCCGTCGATCGCCTCGGCCGAGACGGGCACTCGCCACCGCACAGCCGAGCGCGTCGCCAAGCAGACCGGAGCGCTCGTGATCTCGATCTCGCAGCAGCGGGAGACGGTGACGATCTTCATCCGCGACCTGCGCTACCAGCTCGGCGAGATCTCGGACGTCCTCGCCCGCACGAACCAGGCGCTCGGGACGCTCGAGACGTATCGCCAGCGGCTCGACCAGGGACTGACGCGGCTCACGGCGCTCGAGTTCCAGAGCGCGGTGATGCTCGACGACGTCCTCGTGGTCGTCCAGCGCGCGGAGATGACGGCGAGGATGGCCGAGGAGATCGAGCGCAACTGCGTCGAGCTCGGCGGTGAGGGCCGGCTGATCCGCATGCAGCTCGACGAGCTGATGGAGGACGTCCCGCGCGACAAGGCCTCCGTCGTCTACGACTACGAGCCGACGGGCAACACCGCCAAGGCTGCCGAGGCGCTCGAGCGTCTCTCCGCGCTCACGCACACCCAGCTCCTCGAGTTCGAGGAGCTCGCCGAGGTGCTCGGGTATCCGCGTGAGACGAACCCGCTCGACTTCGGCGTGCAGCCCCGCGGCTACCGCGTGCTCTCGCGGATCCCGCGGCTCCCCGACTCGGTCATCAGGCACCTCGTGCGGGACTTCTCCTCCCTGGACGCGGTCATCCGGGCGAGCCACCGGGACCTCGAGGCCGTCGACGGCGTCGGCGCCGTGCGGGCTCGGGAGATCCGAGAAGGGCTCCGGCGGCTGCAGGAGCACAATCTCGTGGACCGATACCTCCAGCTTTAAGCAGTTAGGGAGGGGTCTATGGGGGAACCCGGGGTTCCTCCATGTTGAATCTCGTCGACCGCTATTTGCAGCTTTAGGCTGGGTTATTGGCGCGCTCAGGTCGAAAAGTGCCCGCAATCGGGCACAAAAGCCCTGGAAACCTAGCGTTTTAAGCGCATTTTCGATACAATGGCGGGGTTCCGCAGGCATCTGGCGCGGCTTTTTTTCGGCCCGGGAAGAGGAGGAGAGCTTGTACAAAGTCGGCGATAAGGTCGTCTACCCCCATCACGGCGCTGGCACCGTGGTCAGGCGGGAGAAACGGACCATTCTGGGGCAGGAGCGCGAGTACCTGACGATCAAGATCCTGCACAACGACATGACCGTCAACGTCCCGGCCGAGAACGCCGAGCGCGTCGGTCTCCGCAAGGTGATCGACGAGGAGATGGTCGAGCAGGTGCTCGAGGTCTTGCACGGGAGTGGGACCAAGATGCCGAAGAACTGGAATCGCCGCTTCAAGCACAACCGGGACAAGATGAAGACTGGCGACATCTTCGAGTTGGCCGAGGTCGTGCGGAACCTGTCGCTCCGCGACCAGGAGAAGGGTCTCTCCACCGGCGAGAAGCAGATGTTCGTGAAGGCGAAGAAGATCCTCGCGAGCGAGCTCATGTACGCGAAGGGGCTCGACGAGGAAGCGGCCGGCGTGTGGCTCGACGAGGTGCTCGAGTCCGTCGCCGCTCCCGCCTAGAGCGCCGGCGGTACTGCGACGGCCGCCGCCCACGCGGTCGGCATCCTATGCGCGTGCGCGTTTCCCTCGCCCTAGCACTCTGCGCGACTCTCGTTGCTCTGCGCCTCCGCCTGCGATCACGGCGGCAGCGCGGTCGGCACCACGACCAGCACCGACACGAGCACCGGCGGCACCGGCACGACCACCGGCGGCACCGGCACGACAGCCTCGGGGATTCTCTCGGTCCGTGACTTCAAGGACACCGTCGCCGCTGCGGTCATCAACGGCTCCGACCTCCAGGCCGAGCCAGGATTCGGCCCGCTCGTCGACGTCAGCGACCCGAACGGGCTCGACACGCTCCAGATCGTCCTCGTCGACGCCTACAGGCGCTACGAGGCCGCGCCCGCGAAGAAGCAGGAGATCGTCGACGGGCTCGTGCAGCAGGCCGTGAAGCAGATGAAGGAAGGGAACTCGAAGCGCAGCTTCGCCGACGTCCGCGACCAGGTGCTCCCGCTGCTCAAGCGGAAGGTCACGGTCGACGGTCTCAGCGGGAACCCGGCGTTCACGCCCTTCCACGACCTCGACGTCGTCTACGGGGTGCAGCGCGACCACTCCTTCTCGCTCGTGACCGAGAACGATCTGAAGCGATGGGAGGCCTCGCCGGAGGAGATTCGCGCGCTCGCGATCTCGAATCTCGAGCGCGAGACGAACAAGCAGCAGAAGCTGCTCTGCGAGAAGTCCGGGACGCAGAGGCTCTGCGGGTGGGCCTCCGGGGACGGCTACGACGCGACTCGCATGCTCGTCCCGGGTCTCCGCCGCCAGATCGTGGAGAAGCTGGGCGGCCCCGCGGTCTACGCGGTGCCGCTCGAGAGCGTGTTCGTCGCCCTCACGCGCAACTATGCAGACGTCATCAAGGGGAAGGTCCTCCAGCAGTTCACGACGGGGCAGAACCCGCTCAGCCCCGAGCTCTTCGAAGAGCGCAACGGGCAGCTCTTCGTCGCCTCCAAGTGAGCACGTGGGCGGTCCTGGTCGCCGCGGGCCGTGGCGAGCGGCTCGGCGGCGACCGGCCGAAGGCGTTCGCTCCCCTGGGCGGGCGCGTTCTCCTCGCCGAGAGCCTCGAGCGGCTCGAGGCCTCGGAGTGGATCGACGCGATCGTCGTCGTCGTCCCGGAGGAGTGGGAGGAGCCGGCGATCCTGCTCGCGGAGGAACTCGGCGCCGGCAAGGTCAACTCGGCCGTCGCGGGCGGCGCGACGCGCGCGGACTCCGTGCGCGCGGGCCTCGCCGAGGTTCCCGACGACGCGCTGATCGTCCTCGTGCACGACGCGGCTCGGCCCCTCCTCTCCGAGGACGTCATCGGGCGCGTGCTCGGCGGGCTCGGGGAGGACTGGGACGGCGTCGTCGCGGGCCTCGCGCTCTCCGACACGGTGAAGCGCGCCGACGCGCACGGGCGCGTGGCCGAGACCGTCGACCGCACGGGCCTCTATGCCATCCAGACGCCGCAGGCCTTCCCCGCCGCCACGCTTCGCGCCGCGCTCGTGCGCGGAGGAGACGCGAGCGATTGCGCGGGGCTCGTCGAGCAGGCGGCGGGGCCGGGTCCGGGTCGTCGAGGGCGACCCACGTCTGGTCAAGATCACGACCGCCTCCGACCTCGCCTTCGTGGAGACTCTGCTCGGTCGTGAGTGAGCTCAGAGTCGGCATCGGCATCGACGCGCACGCTTTCTCGGAGGAGAAGACGCTCGTGCTCGGCGGCGTCGAGTTCCCTGGCGCCGGCCTGGCCGGGCACTCCGACGGCGACGTCGTCACGCACGCGCTTCTCGACGCGATCCTCGGCGCGGCCGGCCTGGCGGACATCGGCACTCTCTTCCCCTCGGGGGAGGCCCAGTGGGAGGGGGCGTCGTCGCTCGCATCTGCTCTCGCGCGCGTACGAGGCGGTTCGCGACGAAGGCTGGGAGCTCGTGAATGCCGACTGCGTCCTCGTCGGCGAGGAGCCGCGGATCGGCCCGGCGCGGGACGAGATGAGGAGGCGTCTCGCGCGGCGCGCTCGAGGTCGGCGTCGACACGATCGCCGTCCGCGCAACCACGACCGACGAGCTCGGCTTCACGGGCCGCCGCGAGGGGCTCGCGGCGCAGGCGGTCGCCCTGCTCCGCAGGCCGGAGTAGGATCAATCGAGATGCGTGCACGGAAAGTCGCAAAGTTCGTCGGCTTCGCGCTCGTGGCCGCCGCTGTGGCCCAGGAGCTCCGCAAGCCGAGCTCCGCGCGCACGTGGCACGGGCGGCTCGCGGGCTTCATCCCCTACGACTTTCGCCCGCCGACCCTGGAGCGCTTCCGGGAGGCGTGGTGGAACCCGGACGAATCGCGCGATCTTCACCGACCGCGTCTTCGGGGTGGGCTGGGCGGTCAACCTGGGGCGCGTCGTGCGCCTGACGCAGGAACGGGTGGGATGAGGAAGACGATCGACGAGATCCTCGACGACGCCGCTGTCAAGCTCGGGCGCCTGAGCCCGATCGAGGCGTGGGCGGAGATGCGGGCCGGCGCGGTCCTCGTCGACACGCGCTCGCCGGACCAGCGCCAGGCCCAGGGCTATGTGCCCGGGTGCGGTGCATCACCCGCTCTCCTCGATCCTGTGGCGGCTCGATCCCGACTACCCGACCGCCGGCGAGAGGATCCCGCTCGACGCGCGCGTGATCCTCATCTGCCCCGAGGGCTTCTCCTCGGTGCTCGTCGCCGGCCAGCTGCACGAGATCGGCTTCGAGAACGCGACCGACGTCATCGGCGGCGTCGAGGCGTGGAAGGAAGCCGGCCTCCCCGGTGCTACGGCAGGCGAACGCGGTCGCCGTCGAGCAGGACGAGGCCGTCGCGCGCTAGCGCGGCCACCGCGTCCTCGTCCAGCTCCGCACCGGCCTGGCCTCCTCGGCGACGAGCCGGAGGATCGCCGCGCGCCGCTGGCGGAAGGAGCCCTCGAAGCGCCCCTGCCTGCGGAGCGGCTCGTAGCGCAGACCGCGCGAGGGGCATCCCTCCGCGAGCGGGCAGATTCCGCAGCGAGGGACGCGTGCAAGGCACACCGTCGCGCCGAGATCCATGAGCGCGTGGGCGGAGGCGGGCCCGAAGCTCGCCTTCCGTGCGCTCGAGCACGCGGCGCACGTTCGATGTCCACGGGAAGGACGTCCGCTTCTCGAGAGCGAACCGGGCCACGGCGTCGGCCGTGTAGCGCCCGACCCCGGGGAGGTCGGTGAGGTCCTCTGGCCAGCCCGCCTCGGCGATGCGCTCCGCGGCCCGGTGGAGGTTGACGGCGCGGCGGTTGTAGCCGAGGCCCTGCCACTCGCGGATGACGTCCGCGCGCGCGCGCGGCGGCGAGCGCATCCACCGTCGGCCAGCGCTCCAACCAGCGCTCGTAGCGCGGGATCACGCGCTCGACCTGCGTCTGCTGGAGCATTATTTCTGACACCAAGATCGCATAAGGGTTGTTTGTACGCCGCCAAGGGAGATCGCGCCCGTTTTCACGAAACCAAGCCAAAAGCGCGCCTTCCATGGCGAGAGGCTACTCGCGGCCGCGGCGCCGGGCGTGCGAGGAGCGCCTTTCGCTGCGAACACCGCCCGAACAGCTCCGTCCGCGGAAGCGATTGTGGGCCCGTTTGGCGAGCCCGAAAAGCTCGAGGATGCTGCCTCGGTCGACGAGCTGATCGACTCATGCCCGAGTAGGCTGGGCGACGACACGTGTCGACGGCCACAGCAATCGCGGCACAACAACCCAGGTTCATGCCGAACGGACGATGTGCGCCCGGCCGCCGCGCGATTGCATCGGGAAGGAGTGCGGGCCCGCACGGGCCTGCTGTCGAAAGGAGGACATCATGTGCCGCTGGTTGGCGTACTACGGCAAGCCGGTCCCGATGGACAAGGTGCTCTACGGGCCGCAGCATTCGTTGATCGAGCAGAGCCTCGAGTCCCGCCTCGGGGCGGAGCCGACGAACGGCGACGGCTTCGGGATCGGCTGGTACGGGCCGCACGGGCCCGGCATCTTCAAGAGCATGGAGCCGGCTTGGAACGACCGGAACCTGCACGAGATCTCGTCGCACGTCGAGTCGCATCTGTTCCTCGCGCACATCCGCGCCACCTCCGGCACGCCGGTTCAGCAGACCAATTGCCACCCGTTCCGCTACGGCAAGTGGTTGTGGGTGCACAACGGCGTCGTCCATGACTGGCCGCGCGTCAAGCGCGACCTTGTCTTGGCGGTCGATCCGGAGCTGTACCCGCTGATCGAGGGGTCGGCCGACTCCGAGGTGCTCTTTTTCCTTGCGCTGACGCTCGGGCTCGAGAACGATCCGCCGACCGCCGTTGCACAGACGATCGGGCTCGTCGAGGACGTCGGCCACGCGCACGATGTCGAGTTCCCCTTCCAGGGGACGATCGCAACAACCAACGGCGAGCGTCTCTGGGCGTTCCGCTACTCGAGCGAGGGGCAGTCGCGCACGCTGTTCTACTCGTCGCTGTACGAGACGCTTCGAAGGAGCTCTACCCCAACGACGCGCGTCTCGCGAACTTCGACGAGGAGACTCGACTCGTCGTCTCGGAACCGCTCGGCGACCTGCCGGGAGTCTGGAACGAGGTGCCGGAGGCAAGCTACGGAGTCGTGCAGGAGGGGCAGGACGAGCTCCATCCGTTTGTGCCGGTACGTGCCGGCGCGACGGTCTAGGGTGGGACGAGCGGCGCTCTCCAACGCCCGGAAGACCGCTCTCTTTCGGGGCCGCTCGGCTCTTGTTTCCCGCGGTGCGGGTCTCCGGCCGGGCCTCGGGATGGCCTGACGACTCAGAAAGGCCCCGGCTGTCCATTGCTCGCGGGTCCTCCGGCGGAAGAGGTTGAGCGTCGCTCGAGTACGTTAGCGCGACATGGTGCGACAAGTGGCGTACACCATTAAGCTCGCCAAATGTCCCGGCGAGAGTCGGCCAGTTGTTCCTTGCGGCGTCCAACGCCCGGCCGGAAGATAGTGGAGTGAACGGTCTAGGCGTGCGCGTGGAAGGAGCATGGGTCGACGCGATCCGCCACCCTCAGGCGGTGAAGGCATAGAGGCTCCGGATGCTGCCGATCCCGGTCATCCAACCCGTGCGGAACGGGGCGGACGGGGTAGCTTGGTCAAGCCCGAAACAGCACAGCACCTCCGCGTCCTGATCGCGAACGAGCGACAGGACCGACTCGCGGTGGTCGCGCCGCTCGTGCGCTCGCTTGGCCACGAAGTGATCGCCCACGAAGTCTCAGCGGACAAAGTTGCCCAGATGACGAACGAGTTGCAGCCGGACGTGGCGCTCGTGGGCGTCGGAGAGGGACTCGGAGCACGCGCTGGATCTGATCGACCGCATCGTGAAGGAGTCGACCTGCCCGGTCATAGCCATCCTCCACGCAACCGACGACGACTTCGTCAAGCGGGCTGCGATGGTCGGTGTCTTCGCCTACATCGTGGACGACGATCCGAGCACGTGGCAGAACATGATCGAGATCGTCCTCCGCCGCTTCCTCGAGTACCACAGTCTCGAAGGGGCTTTTGGGCGACGCGCTGTGATCGAGCGTGCCAAAGGAATCTTGATGGAGCGACACGCGGTGCGCGAGGATGAGGCATTCGTCACTCATCCGCGACGAGGCGCGAAGCTCGAACCGCCGAGCCGTCGACGTTGCCGAGAGCCTCCTCGAGAGCCACCCGCTGCTCCCGTCCCAGCCCGAGCCGTAGCTCCGTTCGTTCAGCCATCCTTTTTGGGGTTGAGGAGGAGCCTCTTTGGCTGCATAGAGTCTCCACCAAGTACTACCCCAACGGGGGAACCCGATCTCCCCCTACCCTAGACCGATGGCCGAACCTATGCCTAGTCCACCCCCCGTACCCCCCTCCCTAGTCCCCCCTCACTGCCCCCGCGCGTGCCAAACGACGGAATGCGTTGGGCGGCTGCGTTCACCCCGTGCGGACGGTGTCAGGCAAGCCGCGGGGCATACTGTCACCTGCAAAGACCCCGGCGACTCGTGCTTCAAACCACGAATCCAAACGGCGAGAAAGGAGCCGCCGCGCCATGCTGATAGCGCTGTTGGTCGTTTCTCGGCGTTAATCTGATTGTCGTCGTAGCCGTCGCGACGCTCGTCTACGGACGCCGACGATGGCTCAAGCGACAGCCGGGCCACTTCGCCGGAGCGATTCGGGTGTCCAGCGGCGACGTCGCCGGTCTCAGCCCGAAATGGAAGCGCGGCTCCGGGCGCTGGGTGAGCACCGTCCTCGTCTGAAGTAAGGCGCCCGTGACGTGTTCGCAGTCAGCTGATACCATCGACCGCTTCTCGGGGGAACATCAAGGCGACGCCGAAGGGGTGAAGCGGCTAGGCGACAAGCCGGTCGTGATGGAACTCCTTGTGGCAGACGGCGCCGCGATCGAGGTCGCAGCGAGGGGCGAGCACCGCGCTTTGGTGCGCGGACCCAGCCACACCCCACCCCCGGCGCCCATGCGTGCGACGACCTCAGTAGTCTGATCTCAAAGCCGCGGAACGAGACCGCAGCGACATCCTGCGCGAGATCGAAGAGAGCGTCAGAAAGCGGGTCGAGGAAGCTGAGCCGACCGTCCAGCCAGCCGTGCGGGGCGAGCGGGTCACCGTGCGCCCGTCACAGGTGAATCACTCAGGCTGAACGTCAGCGGCGTCGTGCTCGCTCAGATCGAGCATCCCGGCCCGCGCGAGTAGCTGCTCTGCGCGTCGAGACGCCGAGCTTGCGGTAGATGCGTCCGGCGGTGTGTCTTACAGTGTTGGGTGACAGGTAGAGCTCGCGCGCGACCTCTCCCAGCGACGCGCCCGAGGCGAAGCCGCGAAGCACCTTGAGCTCCGCTTCGCTCAGATCCTCGCCGAGAAAACCCTCCCGGCGTGGCGGTGACGCAGCTCGTCTCGCATTGCGCTCAGGAGATCGCCGAGCATTCCCACGTCCGGGAGGTCGTCCATCTCCACGCGAGCGCGGGCGAGCACCGTGCCTGCACCGTCTGCGTCTCCGAGTTGATGGCGCGCGGCAGCGAGCGTGTAGCAGCGCATGGACGTGCCAGTACGGCGAGTCCAGGGGCGAAGTCAGCTCTACCGCACGCTCAAGGTGGTCGATCGCCGCGTGGAGATCCGGACCGTGCATCAATGCTCGTCCGAGCGCGAGATGCGGGTTCGCGGCCGCGACGTCCGACGAGTGGCCGTTCTCGATTGCGAGGGTGAGGGCGTCACGCGCGAGCCGCTCCGACGACGCGACATCACCGGCGTCGAGCTCGATGAGCGCCAGGTACGACAGTCCCACCGAGGTCGAGGCGAGACGACGGGCACCGGGGAGCGCGCGTGCTTCTGCAAGCGGCACTCGCGCCTCCTCGTAGCGACCCAGGAGGAAGAGCGCCTGCCCCAGCGGCACGAGTCCCGCGTATCGCCAGGGGCTTCCGTCTGGTTCTTGCTCGAGCACGAAGCTGGCTGCACGTTCGGCTTCGGCGATCCCCCGAGTCAGGAATATCGATCTGATCATCGCGACCGCGGAGCGAAGCGACGAGATTCCGTTCGCAAGCGGGCCCGTGTCCGGTCCGGCGGCGGAGACCTCAAGCCAGTGCTCGATCTCGTCGCGTCCCCGCCCGCTCATCCCTGCGGCGAGCGCGCGCGTGATCCCGAGCTGCGGTCGGCCTCGGCGGCCGGCCACGAGAGCGCTTCGAGCCAGCGAGTCACGGTTCCACCGCGACCAATGGACAGCAGGGAGACGGATGCCCGTGTCACGAGCGTGCTGGCCCGATCGACGTTCCTGCTCTCGATCGCATGCGTGACCGCCTGCTCGATGTCTCCCGTGCTCCTCATGCCAGTGAGATGCTCGTGCGTGGAGCCGGGGAACGGCGGCGGCGTCAGTCGCTTCGAGCTCTCGCCTCAGCATGGCCGCGAAGAGCTGGTGGTAGCGGTACTCGGAGCCGGTCTCGTCGAGCCGGGCGAGGAAGAGGTTCAGCCGGGAGATCTCCTCGAGCGTCGCTGCGGACCCTGACGTCTCTAGGACGGCGTCGCAGAGGTGCGCCGACAGGCGCTCCAGCACTGACGTACGCAAGAGGAAGTCTGCGAATCTCGGGAGTCGCGGCCGCGAGCACTTCCTGCTGCAGGTACGCGACCACTTGACGGGTGTCGCCGGTGAAGCGCGCGACGAACGCATCCGGGTCGGCCACATCCCGGATCCGGAGCAGCGCGAGGTAGATGCCCGCGAGCCATCCCTCCGTCTTCTCGCGTGATGCGTCGGACGTCGTCGAGCTCGAGGTCGACATCGGCGGCCCGGAAGAGTTCCAACGCCTGCTCCGGCGAAACGCGGAGGTCGCGTGCGCGAATCTCGGTCAGCTCGCCGTTCGCACGCAACCGTCCGGTCGGCAACCTCGGCTCCGAGCGGCTCGAGATCACTAGCTGGACGACGGTGGGCGCGCGCTCGACGAATTCGGCCAGCGTCTCATCGCAGAGCGGGTTTCGAACCGTGTGCCAGTCGTCGAGGACCACCACGAGCCGGGCGCGTCGTCGAGCTCGTCGATCAGGAGCGGGAGCACCGTTCCGGAGAGCGCGCCGGGCCGGCGGCCAGTGCCGCGACGACTCCTCTCGCCGACTCGCGCATGGACGCCATGGAGCCCGGCGACCAGGTGCGTCCAGAGCCTCACCGGGTCGGCGTCGTGGCCGTCGAGTGAGAGCCAGACGAACGGCGTGCGGTCGCGATCCGCCTCTTGCCATTGTGCGAGGAGCATCGACTTCCCGTACCCAGCGGGCGCACACACGAGCGTGAGCTCGCGATCGCGACCCTCTCGGAGCCGATCGATCAGCCACGGCCTCTCGATGAGCGCGCCGTGAACAGGGGAGGGCGGAGCTTCGTTGCGACGAGCGGCGCGCCGTGAGCGGTCGCACCTGAAGCGCCTGGCCGGGGGTCATGTCCGGGCCT
>CAVUAR010000003.1:0-84905 GCA_963739525.1 uncultured Actinomycetes bacterium
CTGCGCGGTCCGCACAAGCGGATGGAGGCCCACCTCGTCACGCTCACCGAGCGCAGCGAGGTCTTCCCGCTGTTCCAGCATCCCGGCACCGAGCTGCTGTTCATGCTGGAGGGCGAGATGGTCTACGGGCACGGCGAGGCCACCTACACCCTCGGTCCGGGCGACTCGCTGCAGCTCGACGGTGAGGGGGTGCACGGCCCGCAGGAGCTGCTCGCGCTGCCGATCCGGTTCCTGTCGGTCGTGGCCTACGGCGACGCCGGAGTAGGTCCGGACCGAGCGAACGCGGCGTTCGGTGTCTGACTTACCCAACGCCGCGTTCGCTCGACTGCTCGGCCGACCTTGTGTGCACGGATCTGTGCACGCGATGAACGAAACCCCGGTGCGCCGCCGCGCTGCCCGCACTCTTCTCCGCAGAGGTCGTCGCCATCACCGGCGGCAACCGCCGGAGTGGTCGGTCGTCGGGAGGACGTCGTGTCCCAATCTGCCTCAGCCAATGGTGCCCCACCCGTCAAGAAGCGGGATCGCACCCACTACCTTTACGTCGCGGTCATCGTGGCCGTGGTCGCCGGCATCGTCGTCGGCTTCCTGCCCCGGAGCTCGGCAGCGCTCAAGCCGCTGGGCACGGGGTTCGTCGACCTGATCAAGATGATGATCGGGCCGGTCATCTTCTGCACGATCGTGCTCGGCATCGGCTCGGTCCGCAAGGCCGCCAAGGTCGGCAAGGTCGGCGGGCTCGCGCTGCTCTACTTCATGGTGATGTCGACGTTCGCGCTGGCCATCGGCCTGGTGGTCGGCAACCTCATCCACCCGGGCGAGGGTCTCATGATCCGCAGGCCGGCCGCCGCCGCGAGAAGGCGGCACGTCGAGGCCGGCACCGGGGACTTCCTGCTCGGCATCATCCCGACCACGCTTTCTCGCCGCTGACCGGGGAGTCCGTGCTGCCGACCCTGTTCGTCGCGCTGCTGGTCGGCTTCGCCCTGCAGGCCTGGGCAGCACCGGCCAGCCGTGCTGAACGGCATCAGGTACTTCAGCGGCTGGTCTTCAAGATCCTCTCGATGATCATGTGGCTGGCCCCGATCGGCGCGTTCGGCGCGATCGCCGCCGTCGTCGGCGACACCGGCTGGACCGCACTCGCCGCCCTCGGCATGATCATGCTCGGCTTCTACATCACCTGCATCCTGTTCGTCGTGGTCATCCTCGGCGCGCTGCTCAGGGCCGTCACCGGCTGTCGATCTTCAAGCTGATGAAGTACCTGGGCCGGGAGTACCTGCTGATCGTCTCGACCTCCTCGTCGGAGACGGCGCTGCCCCGCCTGATCGCCAAGATGGAGCACCTGGGCGTCTCCAAGCCCGTCGTCGGCATCATCGTCCCCACCGGCTACTCGTTCAACCTGGACGGCACCGCCATCTACCTGACGATGGCCTCGCTGTTCATCGCCAACGCCATGGGCGCCCCGCTGTCGTGGGCCAGCAGATCTCCCTGCTGCTGTTCATGATCGTCGCCTCCAAGGGTGCCGCCGGCGTCACCGGTGCCGGCCTGGCCACCCTGGCCGGCGGCCTGCAGTCGCACCGGCCCGACCTGGTCGACGGCGTCGGCCTGATCGTCGGCATCGACCGGTTCATGTCCGAGGCCCGCGCGCTGACCAACTTCTCCGGCAACGCCGTCGCCACGCTGTTGATCGGCAGCTGGGTCAGGGAGATCGACCGCGACCGGGCCAAGCGGGTGCTCGCCGGCGAGGACCCGTTCGACGAGACCACCATGCTCGACGACACCGAGGCCCCGGAGCTGGCCGAGCGCTCGCTGCCGGGTCACGAGCGCCCGGCGGAGCAGGCGGCCGAGCCCACGCCGGTCGGCGCAGCGCGCTAACAGTCCGCCCCCGGGGCGGGGGACCATCCGGCGGTGGTCCCCCGCCCCGCCACCAGTACCGACAAGCCCGAGAAGACGACGGAGAGCCCGCGGATGCCACTGGGAAACTACGAACTGGTCGGACCGACGACGGTGACTACACCGCCCGCATCTCGGCGCGCGGGAGCTCCGTGCTGGCCACGCCGATCATCAACCGGGGGACCGCGTTCACGCCGGCGGAGCGCGGGAGTTGGGCTAACCGGTTTGCTGCCCTCCGGGGTGTCGACGCTCGACGGGCAGCTGCGCCGGACCTATGCGCAGTACCGCCGGCAGCGCGGCGATCTGGCAAGTGGGTGTATCTGACCAACCTGCGCGACCGCAACGAGGTGCTGTTCTACCGGCTGCTCACCGAGCACATCGAGGAGATGCTGCCGGTCGTGTACACCCCGACCGTGGGGTTGGCGATCGAACGGTTCTCCACGAGTTCCGCCGCCCGCGCGGGGTGTACCTGTCGGTCGACCACCCCGAGGACGTCGAGATCGCGCTGCGCAACACCGGTCTCGGGCCGGACGACGTCGACCTGCTGGTGGCCACCGACTCCGAGGGCATCCTGGGCATCGGTGACCAGGGCGTCGGCGGCATCGAGATCTCGATCGGCAAGCTCGCCGTCTACACCGCGGCGGCCGGGATCCACCCGTCGCGGGTGCTGCCGGTGGTGCTGGACATGGGCACCGACAACCTGCGCCTGCTCAACGACGAGATGTACCTGGGTGAGCGGCACGCCCGCGTCCGCGACGAGCGCTACGACGAGTTGATCGACGCCTACGTCACCGCGTGTCAGAAGTGTTCCCGAACGCGATGCTGCACTGGGAGGACTTCGGCGCCACCAACGCGCGGCGGATCCTGGACCAGTACTCCGACCAGGTGTGCACGTTCAACGACGACATGCAGGGCACCGCCGCGGTCGTGCTGGCCGCCGCGTTCTCCGGGGTCCGCGCGGCGGGTCGCGGATGCGCGATCAGCGGGTCGTCATCTACGGGGCGGGACCGCCGGGCTGGGGATCGCGGACATGATGCGTGACCAGATGGTCCGCGAGGGCCTGTCGCGTGAGGAGGCGACGCGGCGGTTCTAGGCGATCGGCCGCAACGGGGTCCTCGGCGACGACCGGCGCGAGCACCTGCTGGACTTCCAGCAGCCCTACGCCCGCCCGTGGGACGAGGTGAAGGGCTGGGGCGCGCCGGGTGGCCGGCCGGGGCTGGCCGAGGTCGTCCGCGGGTGAAGCCGACGATGCTGATCGGCACCTCGACGCAGGCCGGCGCGTTCACCGAGCAGATCGTGCGCGACATGGCCGCGCACACCGCCCGGCCGATCATCATGCCGCTGTCCAACCCGACCTCGAAGGCCGAGGCGCTGCCCGCGGACGTGCTCGCCTGGACCGACGGCCGGGCGCTGGTGGCGACCGGCAGCCCGTTCGCCCCGGTGAGCACGCCGGGGTCACCTACCGGATCGCGCAGGCCAACAACGCGCTGGTGTTCCCCGGGTTGGGGCTCGGCGTGACCGTGGCGCGGGCGTCCCGGATCACCGACGGCATGATCGCCGCTGCGGCCGATGCCGTCGCCAGCTCTCCGATGCCACCCGCCCGGGTGCGCCGCTGCTGCCGCCGATGTCGACCTGCGCCCGGTGTCGGCTGCCGTCGCCATCGCCGTCGCGCAGGCCGCGGAGGCCAAGGGCCTGGCCCGGACCCCGCTGACAACCCGATCGAGCAGGTCCACCGGCCATGTGGCGCCCGGACTACCCGCGGGTGGAGGCCAAGCCGTTCTGACCCACGGCACGGCGTTGCGCCGCGGCGCCCGGCCGGCAGGGTCTGTCCCGGTGTCGACGCAGAACCGGCCATCCGCGTCCTGATCGTGGAGGACGAACCCGCCGCAGCCGAGGCGCTCGTGCTGCACGTCGGGCGGATGCCCGGGTTCGGCGTGGCGGGCCACGTCGGCACCGGCCCGACGCGCTGCGGCGCGTCGTCGCCGGCGGTGTGGATCTCGTGCTGCTCGACATCTACCTGCCTGACATGTCCGGGCTGGAGGTGCTGCGCCGGCTGCGGGCCGCGGCCTGACCGTGGACGTCGTCGCCACCACCCGAGCCCGGGACCTGTCGGTCGTGCAGGCCGCGGTGTCGTTCGGGGTGACGCAGTACCTGGTCAAACCCTTCACCTCGGCCGCCGTGCGCCAGAAGCTCGACCGGTACGCCGCATACCGGGCGTCGCTGGCCGACAGGGCCTGCCCGTCGCCCAGGGCGAGATCGACAACCTCTTCGGCGCGCTGCGAGACCGCCGAGAACGCGGGCCTGCCAAGGGGATCAGCCGCGAGTCGTTGCAGACGGTCGTCACGAGCCTGCGCACCGCCCTGGAACGCGACGCGCGGGGCGCCCACCCGGAGGCCGAGGAGGAGGTCGGCGCCCGGTCCGCGGCGGAGATCGCCCGGGAGCTGGGGATGTCGCGGGTGACGACCCGCCGCTACCTCGAGTACCTCGTCGACGCCGGCCTCGCCCGCCGCCAGGCGCGCTACGGCGGCGGCAGCGGCCGTCCGGAGCTCGAGTACCGGTACCTGCCCGACCCCGACCACAACCGTCCAGCCGACCTGCGCTGAGGGGCGGATGCAGCCAAAGTGGCTTTCGGTGCGGTAGATGTAGCGAAAGCCACTTTCGCAGCATCGAGCGTGGCGGGAGGCGACATGGGCGACGACGACCGGTCGGCGCTCCCGCGCGTCGCTCGAGGGTCCGCGGGCCGCGCTCCTGGAGCCTCGCCACCCAGCTGTTCGCCTTCCAGGCCGCGGTGATCCTGGTCGTGCTGCTCGGCACCGGGCTCGCCGCCTTCTCCAACGCGTCGACGGCCAACTCCGACGCGGCGCAGGACGAGGTCCTCGGCATCGCCCACACCCTGGCCGCGGCCCCCGTCGTCGTGTCGGGCCTCTCCGCGCCCGACCCGACCTCGGTGCTCCAGCCGCTCGCGGAGCAGGTCCAGCGGGACACCGGCACCGACTTCGTCGTGGTCATGACGCCCGACGGCATCCGGTACACCCACCCCGATCCCGCTCAGATCGGCGGGCGGTTCCGCGGCACGATCGCGCCGGCGGTGGCGGGCGGGACCGTCGTCGAGACGTTCACCGGCACCCTCGGGCCGTCGGTACGCGCGGTCGTCCCGGTGGTCGTCGCCGGGCGGGTCGCCGGCCTCGTGGCGGTCGGCCGGACGATCAACCACGTCAGCGCCGAGATGACCCGCCAGCTGCCGCTGCTCGCCGGCACCACGGCCGCCGCCCTGCTGGTGGCGGGCGCCGGGTCGTGGCTGGCCAGCCGTTGGCTGCGACGCTCGACGCACGATCTCGGGCCGGCCGAGCTGAGCCGGATGTACGAGTACTACGACGCGGTGCTGCACGCGGTCCGCGAAGGCCTGTTGCTGCTCGACCGGGGCGGCCGGTTGCAGCTGGTCAACGACGAGGCCCGGCGTCTGCTCGACGCTGCCCGACGACGCGGTCGGCCGCCGCGTCGACGAGCTGGGGCTCCCGCCCGCGCTCGGGACGGCCCTCGCGGCCGGCACGGAGCGCGGCGACGAGATCTTCCTGACCGACGACCGGGTCGTCGTGGTCAACCAGGCCACCGCCCGCTGGGCAGGGCAGGACCTGGGCACCGTGGTCACGTTGCGCGACCACACCGAGCTGCGCTCGCTGGTCAGCGAGCTCAAGACGATCCGCGGGTTCGCCGAGGCGCTCTCCGCGCAGGCCCACGAGTCGGCGAACCAGCTGCAGACCGTGATCTCCCTGATCGAGCTGGGCCGGGCCGACGAGGCGCTCCGGTTCGCCGCGACCGAGCTGGCCGTCGCGCAGCACCTCACGGACGTCGTCGTCGGGGCGGTCGGGGAGCCCGAACTGGCGGCGCTCGTGCTCGGCAAGGCCGCGGAGGCGAGCGAGCGCGGCGTCGAGCTGCGGGTGGACGACGACCTGGAGGTGCCGGCCGGGGTGGCCGACCCGCGGGACCTCGTGACGATCGTCGGCAACCTGCTCGACAACGCCGTCGACGCCGCCACCGAGGCCCCGGCGCCACGGTGGGTCCGGCTGGAGGCCGGCGTCCTCACCGTCGACGGGGTGGAGGAGCTGGAGCTCGCCGTCGCCGACAGCGGCCCCGGGTTGGGGCCCGACGCGGCGGCGCACGCGTTCGACCGCGGCTGGACGACCAAGAAGACGGACCGCCCGATGGGCCGCGGCGTCGGCCTGGCGCTGGTGGCCCAGGCCGTCCACCGGCTCGGCGGGGCGGTCGAGGTGACGAACGAGGTGGGCGCGGGTTCACCGTGCGGGTTCCCCGGCGCGGCGCGGCGTCTCCGCCGGACCCGTGCGGTGTCGCCGAGTCGGACGATCCCCGCCTGTCGATTCCGGTCTCTGCACGAAGCCGGTGACGCCGTCGTCCCCGGTCCCGGCAACTGCGGCCCCTGACCCGCCTCCACGTTTACCGTCGTCTTGCCGCACTCAGGTGTCCGGGTTGCCCTCGTCGGCGTAACTTCCAGACAGAACAGCTCCGAGCGAGGATTGCAAAGACAATGGTCTCGCGTCCTCATGTCCGCCTACGGATGGGCGCGGGCGCAGGAATGACCGATGGAGGATCGCGATGGACCTCCGCTTCGCGCTGTTCGAGCGCATCGCGCAGGACAGCATGCTCAGACGACTCCTCGTGAACTACGCTGATCGTCTCGATGACCTCGCCATTCTGCCCGGGCCTGCCGGCGACAGCTGTTACCTGACCATGGAGTGGACGACCGACGACCGGACGAGTACGTGTCCCGAGGGCGAGTCCCTGATCGTTCGTGCGCACGTGCCTCGGCGTCGATCGGAGGAGCGTTCCTATCTCGATGTCGTACTGCGTCGGCTGGACGCGGCTCTGGCGTGGACAACGCGGACGGATCGATCACGGTCCGGCGTCGGTCGACGTCGCCGGACGTCGTACAGCACGGGAGCCGACACGATCTTCAAGACCAGGATCTACGACGTGGCCGCCGTGCCGGGGCGAAGGGACCTGCCCTTCCCGGTCGATCACGGTGCGCTCGGTTCCGTCCCCCCGGACGGCGCCGCTCCGCATCGCTGAGCGGACGGGCCGCCCGTCGCCACGTGCTGCGCCCCCTCATCCTACACCCCGATGACAGGCCCCACCGACCACGGCATGCTGAAGGCGTACCGACTTGGTGGACCGCCCTCGCAGCGGAACGGAGTCGGCCGTGCGCACTCGAATCGTCGGTCTCGCCGTGTGCGCCTCCGCGTTGGCCATCGCCCTGTTCGGCGTGCCGCTCGCGGTGGCGGTGCTCCAGTACGCCCTGCAGGCCGAGCGCAACCAGCTGCGGAGCGTGGCGGACGCCGTCGCGATCGTCGTGGCCGCTGACATCGACGACGAGGAGCCGATCGGCGACGTCAGCCGGTACGGCTCCATCGACGTGGCGGTGTACGACGACGACGGCGTGCTGTTGGGTGGCCGCTGGCCGGCCGGCCCCGAGCCCCAGCTCGTCCAGGCTCTCGCAGGCCGCGTCGGAAGCGGGACCGAGGACGGCCACCTCGTCGTGGCGGTTCCCGTCACGCACGACGGTGACGTGATCGGTGCGGTGCAGGCCGCCGCGCCTCGCAGCGCCGTCGAGCGGCAGGTGGCCCTCACGTGGGCGGCGATGGTCGCGCTTGCGGCACTCGCCGTGACCGCGACCTGGCTCGTCGGGCGCCGGCAGGCCCGGCGGTTGGCGCGCCCGCTGGAGGACCTGGCCATCGGGGCGCGTCGTCTCGGTGAAGGGGATTTCAGCGTCCGTGTCGGGAGGGGTGGGGTACCGGAGATCGATGCGGTCGCCTCCGCCCTCGACGGCACGGCCGGCCGCCTCGATGATCTGCTCGCGCGGGAGCGCGCCTTCTCCGCCGACGCCTCGCACCAGCTGCGCACACCGCTCGCGGGCGTGCGGCTTCGCCTGGAAGCGGCGCTCGAACAGCCGGACGGGGACCTCCGCTCCGCGATCGGCGAGAGCCTCGTGGACGTGGACCGCCTGGAGGCGACCATCGAGGAACTGCTCACCCTCGCCCGCGGTGAGCGGGCGGAGGGGGCAGAACCGCTGGACCTCGTGGCGCTGCTCGACGAACTGTCCGCGGAGTGGGGCGGACGCCTGGCTCTCCAGGGCCGCGACCTCGACCTGACGATCGACCGGGGGGCGCCCATGGCACGCGCCTCGGCCGCCGCGGTCCGCCAGGTGCTCGCCGTGCTCGTCGACAACGCCGCGAGGCACGGCAGCGGCACGGTGGCCGTGCGGGTACGCGAGGCCGCCGACGCCGTGGCGATCGACGTCTCCGACCAAGGACGCGGCGTGCACGAACCGGAGCACGTCCTGTTCGCCCGACGCCCCGCGACTGCGCACCCGCACGGCATCGGCCTGGCACTTGCTCGGCGCCTCGCCGAGGCCGAGAACGGTCGGTTGATGCTCACCCGGCCGTCACCGCCGGTGTTCACGCTCCTGCTCCCGGCCGCAGCAGGCCAGGTGACGGCGGGTGGTGTGCCCGCCGCCGTGGGCGACGGTCGGCTACTCACCCCACCTGCGTCAGGGCAGCGTGTGCGGCGCCTCGGGCGTCGGGAGTTCCAGTCGGTACCCGTGGCCTCGGAGCGTGACGATCTCGGGTACCTCGGCCGCGGTCGCCCCGGCCATCTCCGCGATCCTCCTGCGAAGCGCCGCCACGTGGACGTCGAGGGTCTTCGTCGAGCCGAACCAATGTGCGTCCCACACGTCGGACATCAGTGTCTCGCGGCGGAGCGCGACATCCGGCTCGGCCGCAAGACGGGCCAGCAGGTCGAACTCCTTGGGACGCAGGCGCAGTTCGCGTCCGGCCACGGTGACCCGGCGTCGTGGAACGTCGACGACGAGATCGCCGAATCGGCGGACCTCCCGCGCGGTCCCGGTGGCGGCGTCGTTCCTGCGCAGGTGGGCGCGCAGGCGCGCGTGGAACTCGGCCAGCCGGACGGGTTTGATCAGATAGTCGTCGGCACCCGAGTCCAACCCGACCACGACGTCCATCTCGGCGGATCGTGCGGTGAGGATGACGAGGACGCAGCCGGGTTGGGCGCGCCGGAGCAGCCTGCAGACCTCGGTGCCCTCGAGGTCGGGGAGGCCCAGATCCAGGACGATGAGGTCGACGGGACCGGCGGTGGCGTACGTCAGTGCTGCCGCGCCCGCCCGCTCCCAGATCACGTCGTAGGCGTGGCTGCGGAGGCTGGCCGCCAGCACCTCGCCGATGGTGGCGTCGTCTTCGACGAGAAGGATCCGGGTGGCCACGTCTACCTCGCGCTCCCGTGCGCCGCGTGGGTCGGTGCTGTGTGGTCAGCGGGCCGCCAGTTCCCGCTCCACGTCGTCCAGGGCTGCCGCGCAGGGCCACGGGCCCCGGTCGTCCGGCGTGCTCGCCGTCTTGACCTCGCGGCCGGTGACCAGGACCACCACGGTCTCCCGCCGGTCCACCATGCCGTGCGCGACGGCGACCTCCAGTCCGGCCAGGGCCGCTGCTCCCGCGGGCTCGGCGCCCACGCCTGCACGGGCGGCCAGCGACGCCATCGCGCCCAGCAGGGCGCGTATCCGAGACCGCCACCATCCCGCCGCCGCTCCCGCGCACCGCGTCAAGCACGGCGTCGCCGATCGCCGGCCGCAGCACGGCGATGCCGTCCGCCGACCGTCGCGGCGGGATCCAGCTCCCGGGGCGTGACCGGGTGCCCGACCAGGCCCGCACCAGCGGCTGACAGCGGTCGGCCTGGACCCCACCAGGCGGGGGCGCCGTTCGGCCAGACCGCAGGCGACCAGCTCGCCGAACCCCTTGTCGAGCGCCACCAGCGTGGGGCCGTCGCCGACGGGCGCGATCATCACGTCCGGCATCCGGCGGCCCAGCTGCTCCCACACCTCGAACGCCACCGTCTTCTTGGCCTCGAGGGTGATCGGGTTGGCGCCGGTGTTGCGGTCGAGCCAACCGAAGGCGCGGGCGGCGGCCCGGGACAGGTCGACGGCGGCCGCGTAGCCGTCGGCCACCCGGAAGACCCAGGCGCCGGCCTGCGTCATCAGGGCGAGCTTGCCCGGCTGACAGTCAGAGGACACGAAGATCACCGCCCGTAGCCCGGCCGCAGCGGCCCCGAAAGCGGTGGACACCGCGGCGTTCCCGGTCGACGCCGTGGTGATGGTGCTGATCCCGCGGCGCAGCCCGTCCTCGATGACGAGGGCGGTGGCGCGGTCCTTGTTGGATGCCGTCGGGTGCCGCGTTTCGTCTTTGACCCACAGACGGGGGACGCCCGCCGCCCGCCGCAGCGCCGGCGCGGGCAGCAGCGGCGTGCCGCCCACGGGCAAGGGGTAGCGCACCGGGCTGTCGGGGACCGGCAGCAGCCCCCGGTACCGCCACATGGTGAACGAGCGGGGGTCGTCCTGCGGCATCAACGTGGGGCCGTAGTCGTAACCCGGCGACTGAGCTCCACGCTGATGTCGCCACCGTCCTCCGTAATGCCCGGACGGTGTCAGCCGTGTCGACGCAGGTCGTGGAAGAAGTCGTCCACGACGTGCAGCTCGCCCGAGCGCAGCACCTGGTCGTAGACGTACTTGCCGACGGCGAGGTCGAGCACTCCCAGGCCGAACGGGGAGAACACCACCGTCCGGTCGGCCGGCACGATCACCCGCCCCGTCAGCACGTCGTTCAGCGTGCCGGCGAGGAAGTCCCGGCTGCCGGTGCGCTGCTCCACCAGGTGCGGCGACGTGTCGGCCTTCAGGCAGTGCTCGACGTCGTCCACGATGTTGGTCGCCCCGAGCAGGATCTCCGGCGCGAGGTCGCGCAGCGAGATGTGCAGCACCACTGGGTGGTGGGCGAACCACGACACCTCGTGGACGTGGGGACGGGCGGCGACGGTGGCGAAGACCACCAGGTCACTGTCGCGGATCAGCCCCTCCGCGCCGTCGTGCACGATCACCCGGCCGTCGACGCCGAACCGCTGCAGATGGTCGCGGAACCCGGCGGCGCTGTCGGCGGACGAGGTCGTACACGCCGATCCGGTCGAACGACCAGCCGGTGCCGGTCAGGAAGGTGTGGACGTAGCGGGCGATGAGCCCGGCGCCGACGAATCCGATCCGGGTCGGGCGGCCCCGGGCGCGGGTGAGCGTGTCGGCGGCCAGTGCCGCGGACGCGGCGGTGCGGGTGGCACTGATGATCGAGCTCTCCAGCACGGCGAACGGGTAGCCGGTCGCGCGGTCGTTGAGGATCAGCACGGCCGACGCCCGGGGGATGCCGGCAGCCACGTTGCCGGGGAAGCTGGAGATCCACTTCAGCCCGTCCACATGGACCTCACCGCCGAGCGATGCAGGCAGCGCGATGATCCGCGCCGTCGGGCGGTCCGGGAAGCGCAGGAAGTACGACGGCGGGTTGACCGACTCCCCGGCGGCATGCCACCGGTAGGTGGCCTCGACCAGCGCCACGATCTCGGTCTCGCGGCCGGCCAGCGCCCGCTGCACCTGGCCGCCGGAGATCACCGCGAACGGCGGCACGGCGAGCGTCGGCGCGGGGCCGGCGGCGGTGGGGCTCGCCATGGCGGTCACCGCGGGCTGCCGTCGCCCGGGACGTACGTCGGCGAGGCGTACCGGGTCCGCCATGCCGACCAGCACCTTCCGCGGCCCGGTGTAGGGCTCACGGCTGTGCGCGGTGCGGATGTTGTCGACGAGCAGCAGGTCACCCGGCTGCCACGGCTCGCGGACGGTATGGGCCTCGTAGACCTCGTTGAGCAACGCCACTACGTCCTCGCCGATCGGGTCGCCGTTGCCGAAGCGGGTGTCGAACGGCAGGGCGTCGTCGCCGTAGACCTCGACCAGGTAGTCGCGCACATCCGGGTCGAGCGTCCACTTGCTGAGGAAGGCGATCTGGTTGAACCAGCAGCGCCGGCCGGTGACCGGGTGGCGCACCACTGCGGGACGACGCTGCCGGGTGCGCAGCCCGCCGTCGGCCTGCCACGCAGTCTCGATCATGTTGGCCCGGCAGTACCGTTCGACGGCCGCACGGTCCTCCGTGCCGAACGCCTCGCCGAACGACGCCCCGATCTCGTCGGTGTAGCTGCGGGTGAGCAGCCATCCCTCGCGCTCGAACCGCTCCACGAGCCCGGGCGGGCAGCGCCTCGAGCACCGTCGGCCCGTCGGCCAGCGCCGTCGCCCCACCCGTGGGTGGCGCGGTCAGGCAGGCGAACAGCATCACGCCGGGGACGTCGAGGGTGTAGCTCAGCTCGTGGTGCATGCACATGGGCTGGTTGGCCGGCCATGCCGTCGACGAGTAGGTGCCCTCCGGGTGGCGCTCGCGCGGCGCGAACGCCTCCCGCTCGGTCATCAGCTCACCGGCCAGCCCTCGGAACACCGCACCGACCTGCGCGCGGTCCCACAGCCCGAGGCCGCGGACCAGCAGTGCGCCGTGCTCGGTCACCGCTGCGCGGAGCGCGTCACGGTGCTCCGCGGCCCAGCTGACCGGATCGTCGGCGACGGTACGCAGGATTATCGGGGCGCCGGGGCGCAGCGGTCCAGGTCGGGGATCGTCGAGGCGACATGTCGGTCTCCTTCTCCGGTCGCGTGTCAGAGGGGCAGCGGCGCGGCGTCGGCCGCGTGGCGGCCTGCCTGCCGTCGAGCAGCTCGGCGAGGTCGGCCAGCACCGGGGTCTGCAGGAGGTCCTTCGGGGACACCGCCCGGTCCAGGGCGACGGCCAGCTTCACCGCCGACAGCGACGTGCCGCCCCGGTCGAAGAAGTGGTCGCGCCGTCCGATCTGGTCCTGCGGCACGCCCAGCACCTTCGCCCAGGCGGCCGCCAGGCGCTGCTCGGTCGGCGTCTGTGGCGCGTCGTACTCCGCGGACGCGGCGAGCTCGCCGGCGAGCGCCGCCAGCGCCGTCCGGTCGATCTTGCCGTTCGCGGTCAGCGGCAGGGTCTCGCGCCAGTGGAGGGCGGACGGGACCATGTACTCGGGCAGCGTCTCGGCCAGCCGGTGCCGCAGGAGCGTCGCCGTCGAGCGGCCGCGGGCCGGAGTAGAAGGCGACGAGGTGCTTGGTGCGGTCGGCCCGTCGGCGACAACCGCGGCGCCGTCGCGGACTCCGGGCACCCGCAGCAGGGCGTTCTCGACCTCGCCGATCTCGATGCGGAAACCGCGGATCTTGACCTGGTTGTCCCGGCGGCCGAGGAAGTCCAGCGTGCCGTCCGGGCAGCCAGCGGCCGTAGTCGCCGGTCCGGCAGATCCGCTGCCCTGGGCGGTGCGGATCGGCCGTGAAGGCCAGCCGGGTGCGCTCGGGGTCGTTGACGTACCCGCGGCCGACGCAGACCCCGGAGAAGACGATCAGCCGGGGGCGCCGAGCGGCACCGGCGTGAGGTGCTCGTCGACGACGTAGACGTGGACGTTGTTGATCGGGCGGCCGAGCGGGACCCGTTCCCGCTCCGGCACCGTGTCCATGACCTCGTGGACGGCGTCGTCGGAGGTCTCGGTCAGGCCGTAGGTGTTGACCACTGGATGCCGGGCTGGGCGGCGAACCAGCGCTGCACGAGCTCCTTCTTGAGGAAGTCGCCGGTGGGCGAGATCGTGTGCAGGTCGGGCAGCGCGCGCGGATGCTGCTCCAGGTAGGACAGGAGGACGTCGAGGTAGGACGGCACGACCTGCAGGACGGCGGCGCGGCCGTCGACGATCGTGTCGACGAACCGCTCGACGTCGAGGATCACCTCCTGCTCGACCAGCAGGGTTCGCCCGCCGACCAGCAGCGCGGCGACCAGCTGCCAGACGCGAGATGTCGAAGCACTGCGGTCCGGTCTGGGGAATCACCTCGCCCTCGCGGATCTCCGAGGTCGTCGAGCTTGGCGTACGATGTGGTTGAGCATGCCCGCGTGCTCGCACATCGCGCCCTTCGGCTCGCCGGTGGAGCCGGACGTGAAGAGGATGTAGGCGAGCTGGTCCGGCGCCGACGGCGACGCCGAGGTTCCCGTCCGGCGTGGCCCTCGTCGTAGGCCGCGTCGACGAGCAGCCGCTCGACCCCGGGCAGCGTGTCGAGGGCCTGGTCGAGCGTGGTGGTGCTGCCGCGCTCGGTCAGCACGAGCCGGCACTCGGCCCGGGAGAGTGCGGTCGCGATGCGGCCGGCCGGGAAGTGCGGCTCGAGGGGCAGGTACACGCCGCCGGCCTTGAAGATCGCCAGGACGGCGGCCATCCAGTCGAGGTTGCGCTCGGTCACCACCGCCACGACACCTTCGCGGCGCAGCCCCCGGGCCAACAGGGCTCGCCCCAGCCGGTTGGCGCGGGCGTTGAGCTCCCGGTAGGTCCACTGCCGGTCGCCGTGCACGGCCGCGACGGCGTCCGGGTGCGCCCGGCCCCGCTGCTCGAACAGCTCGTGCACCCTGCGGTCCGGCAGCTCCCGGTGCGGGCCCGGCGAGACCGTCGAGCTGGAATCGCAGCTCCTCGGCGGACAGCAGGCTCTGCCGCCGGTGCTCGGCGTCCGGGTCGGCGGCGATCAGCGCCAGGGCGGTGAGGTGGTAGCCGGCGATCCGGGCGGCGCAGCCTCGGCGTCGAGCACGTCGGTGCGGTACCGCAGCCGCAGGACCAGCCGGCCGTCCTGCTGCGGAGATCGCCACGCACAGCACGGTGTCCGTCGGTCAGGTCGCCGCCGTCTCCGGCCGGGTCGAACACGGTCTCGAACGACGGGCCGGTCAGGCCCAGCTCGCGCCTGAGGTCGTCGACCGGGAAGTCCTGCGTGCGTCCGCAACTCTGACTCGGCGCGATGGGCGTCCAGCACCAGCGCCCGCCACGAGGCGGGTTCGGTCGTCAGCCGGCAGGGCAGCGGTTGGACGCCGGCCCCGGCGACGTAGCCGGTCACGACGTCGCGCTCGCCGGACAGCGCGGCGAGCACCTTGGCGTGCGCGGCCAGCAGCACCGAGCTGCAGCGGCACCGCCAGCTCGTCGGCCAGCCGGCGCAACGCCGCCACGAGGTCGTCGGGGATCGTCGCCTCGTGCTCGGCGACGCCCGCCGCCGGGTCGAGCGTCCACCGCGGGATCGCGGTGAACCCGCCGGCGAGCGAGCACGCCGCGCCAGAACTCCCGGCCGGCCTCCGTCTAGCATGTCCATGGGTCTTCCCTTCGCTCAGTCCGCTTGGTCACGTGCCGTACCGGCGCCGACCAGGTCGGCGCTGCGGTCGGCGGTGGTCGTCGCCGGCGACTAGGGCGGCGCTTGGCGCGTCAGTCGGCCGACGTGGCGGCGGCTGCGTCGAGCTTGTGCCGGGCGGGCGCTCGAGCGCGGAACGGTGTCGACGATCGACGCATCGGTCGCCGGGCGGGGTTGCCGCCCCACATGCGCGTGCGGCGGGACCTCCTCGCCCTTCATGAGGAAGGAGTCGGCGGCGAGACCGCACCTTCGCCTATCGTCACGCCGTAGATGCACCAGCGCGCCGACCCCGAGGGTGCAGCCGGAACCGATCGTGATGCGGTCGGACTTGAAGGCGTAGTCCTCCTGGGAGTGGCACTGGATCCACGAGCCGGCGTTGAGGGTGACGTCGTCGCCGATGGTCACGAGTGTTCTTCTCCGCCATGCTGGCAGCCGTCGTCGAAGAGCCGCTTGCCGACCCGGACCCCCAACAGCCGCCAGACCACGCCCTTGAACGGGGTGCCGTTGAGCAGCCCAGACGCGCGCCCGCCTCCAGCTTGAAGAAGCGTTCGGTGCCGCCAGAAGTCGATGTCGTAGATCGAGCAGTACTTCGGCCGCAGGGCCCGGAACCCGGTCGAGGCACGTTCGACCAGCACGCCGTAGACGAGCTGAACAGCAGGATGAGAGACCGATGGCCGCGCGCGATCGCCGCACGCGCCGAACGAGTCGTACGAGGTCGACCGCGGCCAGGCCGATCAGACGTGACGCACGAACAGGTAGAACCACCGGCCAGCAGGAACAGCCCGATGGTGACGAGGTTGTGCCTGTTCTTGGCGGCGAGGCGGCGCGTGCAGCTCCTCGCCGTGCGCAGGTGGTCGAAATGGCTGTCGCGCGCGACGCTGCGCGGGATCTCGAAGCTGGGCGAGCCCAGCAGGCCGACGCCTTCGCGGACCTTCCCGTCGATCGGGACCAGGACCTTCGTCGCGAGCAGGCAGTTGTCGCCGGTCCTGCCCTGCGCGGGATAGGCGATGTTGTTCCCGAGGAAGTTGTGCGCCCCGATCGACGCCCGGGACACCCGGAAGGAGGTGCTCGAGTAGTCGGCGTTGATGATCGACAGCCCGCTGGCGACACACCGTTCCGCTGCCGACCGAGCCAGGTAGGGGTTGTCGTGCTTGACCTCGCTGCCGAAGTTCGACCCGGTCTGCACCACCGGGGCGAGCTGGTACCCGATGCAGCGCAGGTAGTGGACGATGTAGGAGCTGTCCCCGAAGAGACCGGTGAAGAACTTGCGGTTGGTCATCCGTGTGATCGCACGGTGCACCCCGTAGTGGAAGCCGTACAAGGGATAGACCCTGTCCGGGCTTGATGGCCAGGTTCAGCAGCCGCGGAACCGTACGCACGAACAGCAGGCCGACCAGCATGCGCGCCGAAGAAGAGCACGAACGAGATGGCCAGCGGCGTCGCGGTAGAACGCCCACTGGTCAGGTCGCGAGTCCGGACCGATGACGTCTGCGAGCCAGGGCACGCGGTGAGCAGCATGGCCAGACCGCCAAGCACCAGCGGCAGGTACACGAGGAACATGACCGAGCAGCTGCACGGTACGCAGTAGACGGCCCTGCGCAGGCGTGCCGCAGCCGCCGGCGTCGACCCGCCGGTAGTCCACCGTCCGTGCGGCTCGGCCGGGGACCCGTGCCAGCGCTCGCCGGCCGGGCACCGCCTGACCGGCGTGCAGCGAGGAGGCGTGGCCCAGCTGGGCCCCGTCGCCCATCGAGGTCTCGATGTCGAGCACGGTCTTCTCGCCGACGAACACGTCCCTGCCGAGCGTGACCGGGCCCGGTCTGGATCACGCCGGCGTGAGCCCGGTAGCAGGAGAAGAAGGATCCTTGCGGATGACCGTCCCGTCGCCGATGGTGAGCAGGTCCGTGCACACGGGCACGTGCCGGGAGAAGATCGCGACCCCCCGCCCGACCTTCGCTCCCAACGCCCGCAGGTACAGCACGTAGAGCGGGGAACCGGCGAAGCAGCACCAGCGGGTTCGCCCGGACCAGCGTCTTGACGACCCAGAAGCGGACATAGCCCAGGCTCCAGATGCGGATCTCCTGCGGCTTCCACCGACCGATGAGCACCCACTTGGCCAGGATCGGCAGGATGCACATGGCCAGGAAGACCGCGCCGCCGAACAGCGCCGACCGCAGGTAGATGTCGAGCAGGCCCGAGCCGGCGGAGATCCACTCGTAGCCCTGGACGGCGATCGAGCGCGGCGAGGTAGGAGTAGCCGAGGAAGATCAGGAGCTGCAGCGCCCCGCACAGCGACGTACTCCAGCGCGCTGGCCGGTGTCGCCGGGCTCGTCGGCCGGCGCCGGCGACGCGTCGGCTCGGCGCTGGGCCGACGACTCGACCGGCTGGGCGCGGCGTCCGCGGTCGCCAGCGCCGCCGCCAGGCTGCTGATCGTCGGGTGCTGGTAGATGTCCTTCATCGACACCGACGGCAGGTCCGGCTGCTTGCGCACCCGGGCGCAGAACTGGGCCATGAGCATCGAGTCGGCACCCAGGTCGTCGAAGAAGTGGCTGTCGACGCGACACTCGACTCGACGCCAACGACGCCGGCCAGCACCTCGGCGAGGGCCTCTCGACGGGCGGGCGCGGGCGTCGGCGGGCGCCAGCGCCGCCGCCAGGCTCGCTGATCGTGGGGTGCTGGTAGACGTCCTTCATCGACACCGACGGCAGGTCGGGCCGCTTGCGCACCCGCGCGCAGAACTGGGCCATGAGCATCGAATCGGCACCCAGGTCGTCGAAGAAGTGGCCGTCGACCGGCACCCGCTCGACACCCAGGACGCTCGGCCAGCACCTCGGCGAGACCTCTCGGCTGTCGTCGGACGGCCGTACCCGTCGCGGGAGTTGAGCCTCAGCGAAGCGGCTGTCAAGACATCGACGGATTGTTCCCACAGTCAGCTCCTTGAAGTCCTCAACGTTGGCATGTCGGCCGAGCGCCTCGGCGACGCGTGCCGGTCGGGTCAGGCCGCGACCGGGAGCCGGCGGTCTGCTCGTCGAGCTGAGCACGTCGTCGCCGTAGAGGTCCTGCAGCCAGTTGGTCTGGTAGACGGTGTCGAGGTAGCGCTCGCCGAGGTCGGGGGCGATGGCGACCGCGGTAAGGTCGTCGAGCGTCGTGCTGGGCCAGCCAGTCCATCGCGCCGCTGACCACCGTGCCGGTGGAGCCGCCGAAGAGGAATCCGCGGCTGGCCAGGCGGTGGCAGGCCCGGATGGTGTCCGCCTCCTCGACGTGCACCACCTCGTCGACGTAGGACTCGTCGAGCAGCGGCGGCCGGACGCTCATGCCCAGACCGGGGATCATCCGGCGGCCCGGCGCACCACCAAAGGTCACCGAGCCGACGCTGTCGACGGCGACGATCCGCACCGGCCGGTGCCACTCCCGGAAGTAGCGGGCGCAGCCCATCAGGGTGCCGGTGGTGCCGGCCCCGACGAACAGCACGTCCAGGTCGCGGGAACTGGCGGGCGATCGCCGGCGCGGTGCGTGCGGTAGTGCGCCTTCCAGTTGCTCGGGTTGGTGTACTGGTTGAGCCACACGTACCGCTCGTCGGAGGCGCACAGCTGCGCGGACGTAGTCGATCCGTGCGCCGAGGAAACCGCCGACCGGGTCCGGCTCGGTGACGACGTGCACCTGGCCGCCCAACGCCTCCATCATCAGCCGGGTCGACAGGTTGCAGCGCGGGTCGGTCACGCAGACGAACCGGTAGCCCTTGCTCGCGGCGATCATGCTCAGCGCCACGCCCAGGTTCCCCGACGAGGACTCGACCAGGAAGCCTCCGGGCTGGAGGATCCCGTCTCGCTCGGCGGCCTCCACCATTTCGGTCGCGGCCTTCAGCTTGATCGAGCCGGCGAAGTTGAAACCCTCGCACTTCAGGAACAGTGACCGTCCGAAGATGAGAGGCCCGCCGAGTTCTCCGCCATCCTCCGGCGCCCGGGCGTCATTCCGTCGATGGTCGCCGCCCTCGCGAGCTTCTCGACGATGGTGGGGATCATGACCCTGACGGGCGTCGTCGTCGTCGACCGCGGCCATCCGGCCGACGTCGTCTTCCCGATCATCGGAGCCCACGTCGTCGGCATGTACGCGCTCGTGATCGTCGTCGGCGACCTCATCGACCGGATCGGCCGGACACGGGCGCTCGTCGGCGGGCTCATGCTCATGGCGGCGTCGGCGATCAGCCTGATCTGGTTCACGAGTGTCGCGACGATCGCGTTCTCTCTCTTCGCGCTCGGGCTCGGCTGGAGCTTCTCCTTCGTCGCGGCGACCGCGCAGCTAGCCGACCGCACGAGCCCGGCCGAGCGCGGGAAGGTCCTCGGCCTGAACGATCTCCTCTCGGGGCTGACCGGCGCCTGCCTCGTCCTCATCGGAGGCTTCGCGCTCGACGCGATCGGCGTCGCCGCGCTCGCCGTCGGCGGGCTCGCGATCGCGCTCGCGCCCGCGGGGTGGATCGTCCGCTATTCGCTCCGCGTTCGGGCAGCCGAGCTCGCGCCGTCCGCGGTCGACTGACGGCTGGTACAATCGGCGCTCGGCGGACGCCAGGTCCGCCGCTTTCCTGTGTGATGAAGACCTACAGTGCGAAGACGAGCGAGATCGAGCGGCAGTGGTACGTCGTCGACGCCGAGGGCCAGACCCTCGGGCGGCTGGCGACCCGGATCGCCGACACTCTGCGCGGCAAGCGCAAGGCCGAGTACACCCCGCACGTCGACACGGGCGACTTCGTCGTCGTCGTGAACGCGGAGAAGATCGCGGTCACCGGCAACAAGCTGCGAGTCGAAGATCTACTACCGCCACTCTGGCTATCCGGGTGGGCTGCGGAGCCGCACGCTCGCCGAGCAGCTCGATCGCCGGCCGACGGAGGTCATCCGCGCGGCCGTCAAGGGCATGCTTCCCCGCAACCGCCTCGCCCGCCAGCAGCTGACGAAGCTCAAGGTGTACACGGGCCCCGAGCACCCGCACGGAGCCCAGAATCCGCAGCCCCTGCCAGAGCAATGAGCCAGATCGCCCAGTACCAGGGAACCGGAAAGCGGAAGACCTCCGTCGCGCGCGTGATCCTCCGCCCGGGCGACGGCTCGACATGGATCAACGGCCGGACGATCGAGGAGTACTTCCCGCGCCAGGCGCTGCAGACGCTCGCGACCGCGCCGCTTCGCGTCGCCGGGGCCGAGGGCAAGTTCGACCTCCGAGCCCGCCTCCACGGCGGCGGGCCCACGGGCCAGGCCGGCGCGCTTCGGCATGGGATCGCCCGCGCGCTCGTCGAGGCCGACCCCGAGCTTCGCACCGTCCTCAAGCGCGAGGGCTTCCTCACCCGCGACGCGCGCATCGTGGAACGGAAGAAGGCCGGTCTGCACAAGGCGCGCAAGGCGCCGCAGTTCTCGAAGCGCTAGCCCTTGCCCCGCACGCACTTCGGGACCGACGGGGTCCGGGGAGTGGTCGGGGTCGACCTGACCGTCGACCTGGTCGACGCGCCTCGGCGCCGCGTACGGGCGCTGGAGCGGCGGCGACGCGGTCTTGGTCGGGCGCGACACCCGCGCGTCCGGCCTCGGGCTCGAACGGGCGCTCGCCGGCGGGCTCGAGGCAGCGGGCTCGGCGGTAGTCTCGGGAGGCGTCCTGCCGACTCCGGCGGTCGCCCTGCTCGCGGAGGAGTCGGGCGCCGTGATCTCCGCCTCGCACAACCCTCCGGAGTACAACGGCGTGAAGTTCCTTCGCGGGGGCTGGAAGCTGGAGGACGACGAGGAGGAGGCGATCGAGGAGCTGCTGGGCGCCGCTGGAGCGGAAGGGATGACCTCCGCGGAGCTGTCCGAGGATCCGTCCTGCGCCGACCGATACGTCGACCTCGTCTGCGAGCGCTTCGGCGCGCCGCTCGACGGCCTCCGGGTCGCGGTCGACTGCGCCAACGGCGCGATGTACGAGGTCGGGCCTCGGGCGCTCGAGCGTCTCGGTGCTCATGTTGTCATAATAGGAAACAGTCCGGACGGCACGAACATCAACGTCGGCTGCGGCGCGACCGACCTCGCGCTCCTCTCGCCGCACCGTCGCCGAGCGGCGACTACGACCTCGGCGTGGCCTTCGACGGCGACGGCGATCGTATGCTGGCCGTGGACGCGGAGGGGGAGGCGCTCGACGGTGACCAGGTCCTCGCCGTCCTCGCCCTGCATCTCGGCGTGGACGTCGTGGCGGTGACCGAGATGACGAACCTCGGCTTCCACAGGCTGATGGAGGAGCGCGGCATCCGGGTCCTGACGACCGCGGTCGGAGACCGCTACGTGCTCGAGGCCCTCCGGCGCGAGGGCGGGAAGCTCGGCGGCGAGCAGTCCGGTCACATCATGTTCCTCGAGGGCCACACGACCGGGGACGGGCTCGTGGGCGCGATCCTCCTCTGTCGTGCGGTCGGGGAGCAGGGCGCGATCCCTCGCGGAGCTCGCAGCCGCGATGCCGAAGTTCCCCCAGGCGAAGGCCAACGTTCCCGTCCGGAGCAAGGAGATTTCGGGAACCCTCCGGACGGCGATCGACGAGCTCGCGGGCGACGGGAGGGTGGTCGTGCGGCCCTCCGGTACGGAGCCCGTCGTCCGCGTCCTCGCCGAGGCCGAAACTATGCAAAAGGCGAGTGACCTCTGTGTTAGGATCGCGGCTCTCGTCACGCGAGAGCTCGGCTAAAGCCGGGCTTTTCGTTTTCAGGCGGGTTTTTCGGGAAGAGAGCCCACGGCGGGCCGGAGGACGGCGGAGGGCGGAGCGGCCGCTCGAAGAAAGGGGGTTCCAGGTGTGCGGCATCATCGGATACGTGGGCTCCCGGGAGGCGCACGGACTCCTCCTTCAGGGGCTCGAGCGTCTCGAATACCGCGGCTACGACTCGGCCGGGATCGCGCTGCTCGAGGACGAGGGACTCGACTACGTCCGCGCGGTCGGCAACCTCGACCAGCTGAAGGAGGCCACGGGCCTCGACGGCTCCGCCTCGACCACGGGCGTTGGACACACGCGCTGGGCGACACACGGCAAGGTCTCGTTCGAGAACGCGCACCCCCTCGCGGGCTGCGTCGAGGACGAGGTCGCGGTCGTCCTCAACGGGATCGTCGAGAACTTCCGCGAGATCAGAGAATCTCTCGTCGAGGAGGGGCACGCGTTCAGCTCCGAGACCGACGCCGAGGTGGTCGCGCATCTCGTCGAGCGCCACTACGGCGGTGACCTCGTCGAAGCCGTGTCGAAGGCCTACCAGCAGCTCGAGGGCCACTTCGCCTTCGTCGTCATCCATCGGGAGCACCCGGACATGCTCGTCGGCGCCCGCCTGCAGTGCCCGCTCGTCGTCGGCATCGGCGAGGGGGAGATGTTCCTCGCATCCTCCATCGCCGCGTTCCTCCGCGAGACCCGACGCGTGCAGCTGATCGAGGACGGCGAGATCGTCGCGATCACGAAGGACGGCGCCCGCTTCTTCTCGGTCGACGACGGGCCGCGCGAGCGCGACGAGTTCGAGGTCGACTGGGACGACGAGGCGGCCGAGAAGCACGGCTACGAGACCTTCATGCTCAAGGAGATCTACGAGCAGCCGGAGGCGGTCGCCGAGACGATCGGCGAGCGCGTGCGCGGATCCGAACTCCACTTCGAGGACATCGGCCTGAGCGATGTCGAGACACAGAACCTCCGACGCATGGTCGTCCTCGCGACCGGCACGGCCTACCACGCCGGCGTCGTCGGCCGCTACGTCATCGAGGAGTGGGCGCGGCTCCCGTGCGAGCCTGACATTGCGAGCGAATGGCGCTACCGCAACCCGGTGCTCACGAAGGACACGCTCGTCGTCGGCATCTCGCAGTCCGGCGAGACCCGCGACACGGTGCACGCGCTCCGGCTCGCCCGCGAGAGCGGCGCCCGCACCGTCGCGATCACCAACATGATGGGGACGCAGATCACCCAGGAGGTCGAGCGCGTCCTCTACACGCGCGCGGGGATCGAGATGAGCGTCGCGGCGACGAAGACGTTCACGGCCCAGGTCACCCTCCTGTACCTCTTCGCGCTGCACCTGGCGAAGGTGCGAAACACGCTGCCCGAGGAGGACTTAAAGAGCCTCGTCGCCGAGGTGGGATCGCTGCCCGCCAAGATCGGCGTCTACCTCGACGGCGACCACCCGATCGAGGAGATCGCCCAGCGCCACTATCAGAAGCCGTTCTTCCTCTACCTCGGCCGGCACATCGGCCTCCCGGTCTGCCTGGAGGGCGCGCTCAAGCTGAAGGAGCTCTCCTACATCCCGACCGACGCCTACTCGGCCGGCGAGATGAAGCACGGGCCGATCGCGCTCCTCGACGAACAGACCCCGGTGGTCTGCATCGCGACCGATTCGCACGTCTACGACAAGGTCGTCTCCAACATCCAGGAGGTTCGGGCGCGGGGCGCGGACGTCATCGCCATCGCGACCGACGGGAACGAGGACATCCAGCACCACGCCGACGACGTTGTCTACGTCCCCCGCACGCACCCCTTCCTGCAGGCGGCGCTCGCGGTCGTCCCGCTCCAGCTCCTCGCCTACCGCATCGCCCGGCTCCGCGGCCTCAACATCGATCAGCCGCGGAACCTCGCGAAGACCGTCACGGTCGAATAGTCACTCGTCCTCCGGCGCCCGCCTGAGCCGCTTCACCGCGCCGCGGCGCTTCTTCCCCTCGAGCCTGCGCTCGCGGGCCCGGGCGGTGGGCTTCGTCGGCCGCCGCTTGCGCTCGACGCGGAGCCCGTCGCGGATGGCGGCCGCGAGCCGCTCCAGGGCGAGCTCGCGGTTTCGAAGCTGGCTGCGCTCGTCCTGGGAGACCGCGTGCAGGACTGCGCCGGCCTTTCGCAGAAGACGCCGCTTCTGCGCGTCCGAGAGCGTCTCGGAGGACTCGACATCGAAGACCGCCTCGACCCGCGTCTCGGTCTTCTGCGCGTGCTGGCCGCCCGGCCCGCTCGAGCGCGAATAGCGCAGCTGGATCTCCCCGAGCGGGATCGCCAGCCTGTTGTGCACCTGAATAGACTCGCGTGCGATGACGGCGATTCTCCTGGACATCGATGGTGTCCTGCACGTCTCGGGCGAGGCCGTCCCGGGCGCGCCCGAGGCGGTCCGGGCGCTCCGCGACGAGGGCCACCGCCTCCGCTTCGTCACGAACAACACCACGCGGGCCCGCGACCTCCTCGCCGGAGAGCTACGCTCGATCGGCTTCGACCTCGACGGGGACGAGATCACGACGACGCCGCTCGCCGCGGGCAAGCTCCTGCAAGGGAAGCGCGTGCTCGCGCTGACAATGAGCTCGATCCGGGACGACCTCGCCGGGTACGTCGAGCTCGTCGATCACGGCGCCGACGCCGTCCTCCTCGGCGGTGCCGACGAGAGCGAGGAGACCGGGCGCGTGTTCTCCTACGACAACCTCAACCGCGCCTACGCGGAGCTGCGCGACGGCGCCCGCCTCGTCTGCCTGCACAAGAACCGCTGGTGGCAGACGGGCAGAGGGCCGCTCCTCGACTCGGGCGCCTTCGTCGCCGGGCTCGAATACGCGGCCGGAGTCGAGGCCGAGGTCGTTGGCAAGCCGACCGCGGCCTATTTCGAGGCGGCGCTCGCGGAGGTCGACGCGACTCCCGCGGAGGCGGTCATGGTCGGGGACGACGTCGAGGCGGACATCGGTGGCGCGAAGGCGATCGGCATGCGTGGAGTCCTCGTCCGCACGGGCAAGTTCCGGCCGGCTGTGCTCCGCGAGGCGGAGCCGCAGCCCGACGCCGTCGTCGACTCGATCGCCGACCTCCCGGCCTTCTTCTCGTGAAGGTCGGCCTCGACCTCATCGAGATCGGCCGCATCGCGCGGACGCTCGACCGCTACCCGTCCTTCCGCCAGCGGGTGTTCACGGAGGCCGAGCGCGGCCTACTGCGACTCCCGGCCCAACCCCCCGCAGCACTACGCCGCCCGCTTCGCCGGCAAGGAGGCCGTCGGCAAGGCTCTCGGCTTCGGCGTCGCGCGCGCGTTCGCGTGGCAGGACGTCGAGATCTCCGGCCGGCCAAAGCCCGACGTGCACCTGGCGGGCCGGGTCGCGGCCTGGGCGCGGCGGAACGAGGCGGGGGCGATCGACCTCTCGATGACGCACTCGCGCGAGCTTGCAGCCGCCGTCTGCGTCGTACGCGACGTCGATGTGGGCTGAACCGCTCTACACGGCCGGCGGAGATGCGCGCGGCCGAGGAGGCCTACGACGGCCCGACGCTCGAGCTCATGGAGCTTGCGGGGAGCGCTGCCGCGGGGGCCGTCCTGCGCCGTTACCCGGACGCGAAGAGCGCATCCGTGTGGTGCGGGGCGGGCGCGAATGGAGGCGACGGGTTCGTGGTTGCGCGCAAGCTGCGCGAGGCCGGCTGGGCTGTCGAACTCGTGCTCGCAGGCCGCGAGGACAACATCGCGGGCGACGCGGCCGAGAACCTCGTCCGGGCGCGAAAGCTCGAGATTCCGTTCGCGGACCGGGCGGCCGGCGAGGTCGCCGTCGACGCACTCTTCGGCACCGGGTTCTCGGGCAAGCCGCGCGACGACGCGGCGCGGCGGATCGATGAGTTGAACGCGCTCGGCGTCCCGATCGTGTCGGTGGACGTGCCGAGCGGAGTGGACGCCTCCACCGGCGAGGTCGCGGGGCCGGCCGTCCAGGCCGACGCCACGGTCGACCTTCCACGGGCGCAAGGTCGGGCTCGTCGTCGCGCCGGGCCGGTTCCAGGCAGGCGAGGTCGAGGTGGCGGACATCGGCCTCGCGCCCGGCCGAACGCGTAACGAGCACGTCAACGAGGGGATCCTGTCGCTCGTTCCGCGCCGCGGTCCGCGCGACAACAAGTACACGGCAGGGTCGGTGCTCGTGGTCGGCGGCTCGACCGGGAAGACCGGCGCCCCGTGCCTCTCCGCCGAGGCCGCGCTCCGCGCGGGGGCTGGGATCGTCACCGCCTGCGTTCCGGCGTCTCTCAACCTCGTCTTCGAGCAGCGGCTGCTCGAGGTCATGAGCCGGCCGTGCACGGACGAGGACGGCGTCATGACCATGGACGCGGCGGACGAGATTCTCGATGCCGCGCAGAAGGCGACCGCCGTCGCGCTCGGCCCGGGGCTCGGTCGCACGGACGGCGTCCGCGCGCTCGTCGGCTACCTCCTCGACCGCCTCGACAAGCCGGTGGCGCTCGACGCCGACGGGCTCTGGGCGGTCGCGGGCCACCTGGACTGGGTCTTCGCGCGCGACGCGCCCACGGTGCTCACGCCGCACGCCGGGGAGCTCGCCCGCCTGCTGGGCCGCGAGTCGTCCTCGGTGGCCGGGCGTCGGCTGAACGCGGTGCAGACGGGGGCCGACGACGTCGGCGCCGTCGTCCTCCTGAAGGGCGCGGACACGCTCGTCGCCTCGCCGGGCAAGGGCGTCCTCGTCTGCGACCTCGGGAATCCGGGCCTCGCCACCGCGGGAGCTGGCGACGTCCTCACCGGAATCGTGGCGGCTTTTCTCGCCAAGGGGATGGAGGCGAAGCCAGCCGCGGCCGCTGCAGCGGCCGCCGGAGGCGTCGCCGCTCGCCACGCCGCCGAGGAGCACGGGACGGCAGGCATGATCGCGAGCGACGTCGTCGAGGCGCTCTCGCCCGTCATGTCCCGCTAGTCTCGGGCGCCGGATGGGACGGTCCGAGATCACGATCGACCTCGCCGCGTTGCGCCGGAACGCGGCAAGCCTCGCCGAGGCCGCGGCGCCGGCGCCGAGCTCTGGGCCGTCGTCAAAGCAGACGCCTACGGCCACGGCGCGGCTGACTGCGCCCGCGCCGTGCTCGACGCGGGAGCGCGGGCGCTCTGCGTGGCCACGCGCGAAGCCGAGGGAGCTGCGCTCCGCGGCGAGAACCCCGGTGTCCGCATCCTCGTCCTCAGCCCGCTCGCCGATGGGGAGGAGGCGCTCGCCCGCGAGGCCGGGCTCGAGGTCGCCGTCTCCACGCCGAAGCTTCCGGAGGGGCTCGCCGTGCACGCGAAGGTGGACACGGGCATGGGCCGCTTCGGCATGTCTCCGGAGGAGGCTGCGGCCCTCGACCCCGAGCGCATCGTCGGCGTGATGAGCCACCTGGCCACCGCAGACGAACCCGACATGTCGTTCGCACGCGCGCAGATCGAGGCGTTCGCGGCTGTCGCCTCCCGTTTTCCAGGAGCCGTGAAGCACCTGGCCAACAGCGCGGCCACGCTGTCCCTCCCGGAGGCGCACTTCGACGCGGTGCGCTGCGGGGTCGCGCTCTACGGCCTCTCGCCCTTCGGACGTGAGCCGGCGGAGCACGGTCTCGACCCGGTCCTCTCCTGGCGGAGCTACGTCGCCCAGGCGAAGACGCTCCGCCGGGGGGAGAGCACGGGCTACGGGCGCAGATTCGTCGCCCAGGAGGCGACGAGGATCGGCCTCGTTCCCGTCGGCTACGGCGACGGATTCCGTCGCGGGCTGACCGGGACGCAGGTGCTCGTCGCCGGAGCGCGCAGGCACGTCGTCGGGACGATCTCCATGGACTCCTTCGCCGTCGAGCTCGGCGACGACGACGAAGGGGCTCCGGTCACGCTTGTGGGCGACGGCCTCATCGTGGAGGAGCACGCGCACAAGCTAGGAACGATCAACTACGAGGTGACGACGGGGATCGTCAGCGATCCCCGCAGGGCGGAGAGGCGGGTCGTCGGTGGATAGCCGCATCCGGACCGCCGTCGCGGGCGTCGAAGCCTACGTCGTCGGCGGCGCGGTGCGCGACGAGCTGCTCGGCCGCCACGTCGTGGACGTGGACGTCGCCACTCCCGACCCCGAGGTCGCGGCGCGTATCTACGCGAGCCTGACCAAGGGCGCGCTCTTCCCGCTCTCCGAGCGGCACGGTGCCTGGCGCGTGGCCTTCAAGGACGGTGCCACGGTCGACTTCACACCGCTCGCGGGGAGCATCGAGGACGACCTGCGCACGCGTGACTTCACGATCAACGCGATCGCCCGGCCGGTCGCGGGCGGCGACTACGTCGATCCGCTCGGCGGGCGTTCCGACCTCGAGGCGAAGACGCTCCGCGCCGTCTCTGGGTCGATCTTCGAGGACGATCCTCTTCGGCTCCTGCGCGCCGTCCGGCTCGAGGACGAGCTCGGGTTCACGCTCGACCATGAAACCGAGAAGCTCGTCCGAACGCACGCGGGCCTCGTGGGCGAGCCGGCCGGCGAGCGCATCGTCGGCGAGCTCGAACGGCTTTCGCCGGGCGGATTCGAGCGCGCGGAGGAGCTCCGCCTTCTCGAGCCCCTCGGCGGGACGCTCGAGCGTCTCGGGAGCGTCGACCTCGTCGACACGCCGAACTTCCTGCTCGTCGTCGTCTTCGGCGAGAACCTCGAGCGGCTGCCGGTCTCGAACGAGACGAGGCGCCTCGCGCATACCCTGCTGCGCGCCGAGCGGCCGGAGGACGACTCCCCGCGCGCGATCCACCGGTTCCGCCGTGCGACGGAGCCGTGGGCGTTGCCCGCGCTCGCCTTCCTCGGCGCCCCGAATCTCTACGAGGCCGTGCGCGCCGCGCGGTTCGCCGAGCCGGACGAGCCCCTGCTCCGGGGCGACGAGCTCGGGCTCCCGCCCGGGCCCGAGATCGGGCGGCTCCTCGACCTGATCGCGGAGGAGCGGGCGGCGGGCACGATCTCGACCCGCGAGGAGGCGCTTCAGCTCGTCGAGCGAGAGCGCCCTACCGGCGCCACTTGATCGTGCAGCCGACGGCGGGGGAGTCCTGGAGAGCCGGCTCCCGCCCGGCCAGCACGGCCTCGAGCGCCTCGCGGAGATAGGGCTCGGCGCCACCCGGATCCTGGTGGTCGGAGTCGGGCGCGCCGTGGTACACGAGCCGGTGCTCCGCGTCGAACAGGAAGACCTCAGGCGTGCGCGCGGCACCGTAAGCCTGCGCGACCTCCTGGGTCTCGTCGTAGAGGAACGGGAAGACGAATCCTTTCTCCCGCGACCGGGCCTCCATGTCCTCGAAGGAATCGCCGAGGTAGCCGGCGTTCGAGTTGACCACGACGAGCCCCGCGCGGCCTTCGAAGTCGCGCGCGACGTCGTTGATCCGGTCCTCCCAGGCGACGACGTAGGGGCAGTGGCAGCAGGAGAACACGACCGCCATGGCGCTCCCCGCACAGTCGCCGTCCGAGTGCGACTCGCCGTCGACGCCCGGAAGGTCGAACGCCGGAGCTGGGTCGCCGAGCGCGAGGCGGGCCATGCCCGCAATGCTATCCGCGTGGGCCCGCTCTACGACGCCGTCGGCTTCGGGATGCGCGCGTACTCGCGTACGGCGTTTCGGGTGCGCTTCCTCGGGCCGAAGCCTTTTCGCCTCCTTCCGGGGACGCTGGTCGTCGCGACGCACCGGAAGGAGACCGACGTGCCGCTGATCGCCCCGGAGCTCTACTTCCAGGGCTCGCTCTGGAAGCACCGCAGCGAGGCGATGCACTTCGCCGCCCGCGACGACATGTTCCTGCGCGGGTTCTTCGCCGGCTTTCCGCCGGATCTCTCGCCGCGGACGCGCAGGCTCCTCTTCCCAGTCTCAGTCGGTCGCTTCCTCCCGCGCGTCGCCGTGCATCCCATCTCGAGCGCGAGCACGGCCCGGCTGGCCGAGCTCCTACAGGCGAGCCCCGACGCGCCGGTCGAGAAGGTCGCGCCCGAGCGCGTGCTGCCCGGCCTCCGCGCGCGTGCCGTCGAGCGCGGCCGGCCGGCCCCCCGGCTGGCACAGGACGTTCTGCGCGGCGAGTACGCCGACCTGCTCTGGGAGCCCGTGTCTCGCGGCGAAGGCCCGGAGGTCTTCTGGCACGCCCGTGCCGCGCGGGCGACCTCCGACTTCCGCGAGCTCGTGGAGGTCATGCGGGCGGGCCGGTCGGTCGTCGTCTTCCCGGAAGGGCGGCCGTCGCCGGGCGGCGAGGTCGGCCCGCTCCGCCGCGGGCTCGACGCGCTCGTCCGGCGTGGGAAGCCCGCGCGGCTGCTTCCGGTCACGTTCGCCTACGACCCGCTCGTCCGCGGGCGAACCGCCGTCGTGCTCGTCTTCGGCGAGCCGCTCGCCCCTCCTGCCGAGGGGCTCGAAGGGACCGTCCTCGCCTCTCTCAAGCTGAACACGGCTCTGACCGCGGGCCAGTTCGTGGCGCACGAGCTTACGCAGGGGCGGGAGCCGCACCCGGCCGCACTCGCCGTCGAGATCGAGACGGCTCGAGGCGCCGGCCGTCCGGTCGATCCCGTGCTCCACGACCCGGCGTGCCGCGCGGCCAGGCTCGCCGAGGCGCGCGCTGCGGCGGAGCGGAAGCCGGAGGAGCTTCCCTTCCTCGCCAGGGAGTTCGAGAGCGCGCGGAGCTAGGCCGGCTCCTCGGCGGTCGCCGTCCCGTGGCGGCGGAAAAGGCGCGGGAACGCGGGCCGGACGAGCGCGGCGCCGAGGAGCGTGACCGGGATGACGGTCAGCGCGTGCATGGTGAGGACGTAGGCGGTCGCCTTGTCCGTCGGCACGTCGATCCCCTTCGCGGCGATGAGCGTGAGGTAGTCGAACGTGCCGATCCCGGCTGCCGTGGCCGGCACGGCGAGCGCGAGGTTGCCGATCCCTTCGAGGAGGAAGAACCCGCCGACCCCGATCTCGATGCCGTAGGCGCGGCCGACGATGTAGTACATCGCGACGTCAGCGAGCCACATCCCGACAGAGGTGGCGAAGATGAGGAAGACGCGCCACCGGCCGTTGAACGCGCCGAGGCCCTCGACGAAGTGCGCCGCGGCACGGGCCGCGCGCGTGTGCCAGCGCGGGGGCAGGAACCTCGTCATCCGCCAGACGAAGCGCTCCGCCCGCTCGGGGTCATGGGCCGCGAAGCGCACCAGGAAGACGCCGAAGACGGCCGCCACGGCGAGCGCGACGCCCGTGAGGAGCACCGGCCCGCCCTCCCCGATCATCAGCGCGCCGAGCACGATCCAGACTGAGAGGACGACGCCGTCGAGCAGGCGCTCGGCGAAGAGCGTCCCCGCGCTCACGAAGACGGGAACCTGGCGCTCTCGCAGCGACTCGATGCGAAGAAGGTCGCCGCCGCGGGCGGGGAGGAGGTTGTTCGCCCCGCGGCCGACCGCGATCGTCGAGAAGAGCTTCCACCTGTCGATCCTGTAGCCGGCGCCCGCAAGCAGGTACTTCCAGCGCAGGGTCATGAAGAAGACGTTCAAGGCGATGAGCCCGAGCGAGCCGAGGAGGGCCCAGGCCGGGAGCGCGGACATCTGCTTCCAGGCCTCCGAGAGGTCGACCTCGCGCAGGAAGAGCCACAGGAAGGCCACGGTGGCGGCGGTTCCGATGAGGAGCCGAAGGAGGGTGCGCCGCCACGAGGTGCCCATCGCTCAATAAGTATGTCGGCTGCGATGGGGAGTGGAGGGTGAGGCGGGGGTTCTCAGGGCGACGCGAGGTCGCGATCGGCCTCGGCGTCTACGCGGCCTACCTGATCGTACGCCAGCTCGTCGTCACCGAAGACGGCAGGCGGAAGGCCGCTCGCAACGCGGAGCGCATCGTCGCCCTCGAGCGCCGGCTCGCAATTCACGTCGAGCCCGAGCTGCAGAAGCTTCTCCTCCCGCGCCGCCGGCTCGTCGCCGTCCTCAACGTCGCCTACGCGACCCTCAACGTCGGGCTCACCGTGGGCTGGCTGATGCGTCTCTACCGAAAGCGGCATCCGGACTACCACCGATTACGGCGCGCGGTGGCTCTTGCGACGCTCGGGGCTCAGCCTGTCTTCCTCCTCTTCCCGACGGCGCCGCCGCGCACGCTCGAACACTTCGTGGACACGATCGCCGACGTCTCCGGGGTCGACCTCGACAGCGGCCTCGTCTCGAGGCTCTACGACCCGATCGCGGCGATGCCCAGCATCCACATCACGTACGCGGTGATCACCGCCACGGGCATCGCGGAGACGACGCGCTCGCCGCTCGTCCGCATGCTCGCACCCGCGTATCCGCCCGCAGTCGCGTTCGTGATCTTCTCCACCGCGAACCACTACGTCCTCGATGCGCTCGCCGGCGCGGCGCTCGGTGCTCTCGGGCTCAGGCTCGCCCGCGTGCTCGACTAGCCAGCCGTGCCAGGGTTCCCGGTGCGAGCGCCTGGAGCGCGCCTGCGGCCCGGAGATAGCGCTGAACGAAGACCTCGGCTCGGTCCCGCTCGACGGCTCTGAGGATCGCGTCGGCGATGCGGTCGGGCTGGAGGACGAGCCGCCTGCCGAAGCGGCGGTCGAGGAGGTCCCGTTGCGGGAAGCCCGGAGTCTGCACCGGGCCGGGGTTGACGGTGTGCACGCGGATGCCGCGCCCGGCGAGCTCTGCGCGGAGGCTGCGCGAGAAGGCGAGCTGGGCGTGCTTGGCGGCCGTGTACGGGCCCGACGAGCCGTGGGCGAAGGTGCCCGCGACAGAGACGACGTTGACGATGTCGGAAGGCCGGGCCGCTTCGAGCAACGGTAGGAAGCCCCGGACGCACCAGACGCTCCCCAGGTAGACGGTGTCGACGATGTTCTCGATCGTCTCGGGATCGAGCTCGAGGAAGCCGCTCCTTCCGGTGTAGCCGGCGTTGTTCACGAGGAGGTCGACGGCTCGATGCCGCTCCGAGATCCGTGTGGCGAGCTCGTCCACCCTGGCGCGGTCGGAGACGTCGCAGACCTCGGCCTCCGCATCGAGCTCACCGGCGACCCTCTCGAGGTCCTCGGCGCCTCGCGCGACGAGCACGCAGCGCCACCCTCTCGCCGTCAGCGCCCGGGCCGTCGCGGCGCCGATCCCCCTCGATCCTCCGGTGACGACGGCGACTCGCACGCCGCGACAATAGACTGCGCGCGCTTTGGCTGATTTCTCCGGCAAGCGCGGGCTTGTCCTCGGCGTCGCCAACCGGCGCTCGATCGCGCTGGGCGATCGCGCAGAAGCTCGCCGAGGGCGGCGCGAGCCTCGCCTTCACGTACCAGGGCGAGCGGATCGAGAAGAACGTGCGCGAGCTGGCCGAATCGGTCTCCAGCCCGCTCGTCACGGAGTGCGACGTTCGCTCCGACGAGGGGCTCGAGCGCGTCTTCGCGGAGGTCGGCGAGGCCTTCGGCGGGCAGCTCGACCTGCTCGTCCACTCCGTCGCCTTCGCGGACGCGCGCGATCTCGAAGGCCGGTTCACGGACACTCCGCGCGAGCGCTTCTGGCTTGCCCTCGATGTCTCCGCCTACTCGCTCGTCGCGGCCTCGCGCCTGGCCGAGCCGCTCATGGAGGCGGCCGGAGGCGGCTCGATCCTGACCATGACGTACCTCGGCGGGGAGCGTGCGGTGCCGCACTACAACGTCATGGGTGTCGCCAAGGCGGCGCTCGATGCCTCGGTCCGGTACCTGGCCTGGGACCTCGGCCAGAAGAACATCCGCATGAACGCCGTCTCCGCCGGCCCCGTGCGCACGCTCGCCGCGCGGTCGATCGCCGGATTTCCGACGATGGAGGCGATCGTCGAGGAGCGCGCGCCGCTCCACCGTCCGATCGATGCCGACGACGTGGGGGCCGCCGCCGCCTTCCTCCTCTCGGACGAGGCGGCCAACGTGACCGGGACGACGCTCTACGTCGACTCCGGCTACCACGCGATGGGCATGTAACAGAAGTAGCGAAGTCTCCCTTTCCGGCGGGCAAGACGGGCTAAAGCCCTTCCCCCGGAAAGACGATGTTTGTGGCTATGAGTGCGTACCGGCCGGTCGGTCACCGGTCTCCGCATGCGTCGACCCGCTGGATCGACCGCTGGCTCGCAGCCTGCAGCGATCTGGCCGAGCTCGAGCGGTCCAATCCGATGACCGATGCCGTCATCGACGAGATCGACGGGCGGATGATCAGGATCGGCGACAAGTGGCTCGCCGACTTCGCGTCCTGCAACTATCTCGGCTTCGACCTCGACCGCGAGATCATCGAGGCCGTCCCCGGATTCCTGGACGAGTGGGGCACGCATCCGAGCTGGTCGCGAATGCTCGGTAGTCCGGTCCTCTACGAGGATATCGAGCGGCGTCTGGTCGATCTCCTGGGCTGCGAGGACGCTCTCGTCCTACCGACGATCACCCTCATCCACCTTGGGGTGATTCCCGTGCTCGCTGGCGACGGGACGATCTTCGTCGACAACCGCGCGCACAAGACGATCTACGACGGTTGCCAGTTCGCCTCGGCTCGAGGCGCGACCGTGAAGCGCTTCCGCTTCGAGGATCCGGACGACCTCGAGCAGCTGCTCAAGGCCGATCGGTCCTCGACGCGCCTCATCTGCATGGACGGCGTGAACAGCATGACCGGAAACGCGCCCGACATCCGCGAGTTCGCGCGTGTTGCACGGCGGTACGACGCGATCCTCTATGTGGACGATGCGCACGGTTTCGGCGTCATCGGCGAACGGGCCGACAACGAGCAGAGCGCCTACGGCATTCGCGGGAACAGCGTGATCCGCTACTACGGAGAGTCGTACGACGGGGTCGTCCTCGTGTCGGGCTTCTCGAAGTCCTACTCGTCTCTGGCTGCGTTCATCGCTTGCCCGACGCAGCTGAAGGAGCTCCTGAAGACCGCGGCTCCTCCGTACCTCTATTCGGGGCCGTCGCCGACCGCCTCGCTCGCAACCGTGCTCGCCGGATTCGATGTCAACGAATCACGGGGCGAGCAGCTTCGCTCCGATCTCTGGCGCAAGACGGCTCAGGTGCTCGAATGCCTCGACCGCCTCGGGATCCACACGCCGAACCGCTCGGGCTTTCCGATCGTCGAGGTGCCCCTCGCCCGCCACGACGACATCGACGCGGCCGGCCGGTTCCTGTTCGAGAACGGGATCTACGTGACACTCGCTGCGTATCCGCTCGTTCCGAAGAGCGAAGTCGGCTTCCGGATCCAGGTCACGGCCGCCAACTCGCAGGCGGAGATCGACCAACTCGTCGAGGTCATCGGAAAGCTCGCCGCCGCGTTCGACCTTCGCCCGGCGCACCCGAAGGAATTCGCAGCGTGACCCGGCTGAGCTCGTTCCAGTGGCGCACGCGCGCGTGGATCATCTACCTGGCCGCGGGCGCGGTTATGACGGGCGCCTACATGTGGTTCCCGCCGCTCAAGGGGAACGGCCCGTTGATCAACCTTCTCGGGCTCTCGTCCTCGATCGCGATCGCCGTCGGCATCTACCTGCACCGGCCGCGCGCGCGGGCGGCGTGGTTCCTTTTCATCGTCGGTCAGTTCCTCTTCTTCGCGGGTGACCTCTACACGTACAGCTATCCCAAGCTCTTCGGGGTCGACGTCGAGTTCCCGTCGCTCGGCGATGCGATCTACCTGACGGTCTATCCAGCCCTCGTCGCAGGCTTGCTGATCCTCGTCAAGAGGCGGAACCCGCGAGGCGACCGTGCCGCCGTCATCGACTCACTCATCCTGACGGTCGGCATCGCCCTCATCTCGTGGGTCTTCCTGATCGCGCCGAACATCCATCTCTCCGGCCTGACACTCCTGGAGAAGGCCGTGTCGGCTGCCTATCCGCTCGGGGACATCTTGCTCCTCGCCGCGGCGATCCGCCTCGCGGTCGACCAGGGCAAGCGCGCACCGGCCTTCTACCTGCTCATCGGGAGCATCGTCTCGCTCCTGGCAGTCGATTCGGCCTACACGTACGCGCTCCTCACCGATGCGTACAACCACCAGCTGAGCTACGACCTCGGCTGGATCACCTATTACCTGCTCTGGGGCGCAGCGGCGCTTCATCCCTCGATGAGGACGCTCGAGGAGCCCGCGCTGGAGGACCGCACGCGCCTGACGCCGCTACGCCTCGCGCTCCTCGCGAGCGCCTGTCTCATCGCGCCGGGGATTCGTGCGTGGCAGGCGTGGGGGGACGCGGACAAGCTCGTCCTCATCTTCGCCTCGGCGATCCTCTTCCTCCTCGTCGTCCTGCGCATGGCCGGGCTCGTCCGCCAGGAAGCACGCGCTGCCGCGCGTGAGCTCGCGCTCAGAGCCGCCGGTGTCGATCTGGTCGCCGCGGTGGGCCGGGAGGAGGTGAACCGGGCTGCCGTCTCGGCGGTTCATTCACTGGTCGACGGGGATGTGCGCGCGCGTCTCGTCCTCTATCAGCCGAACGGGTCCGTCGTTGCGGCCGCCACCGAGAGCGAGGAGGAGTGGGCGATCTCGAAGGAGGCCGAGCGCTGGCTCCGCGGATCCGTCTCGGAGCCCGCGCAGCTCTGGGTCTCCTCGGTGCCCGCCCATGTCCTCGAGAGCCTGCGCGCGGTCGGCGGCTCGGTCGCGCTCTTCCTGCCCCTCTCGGTGCGGGACGAGACGAAAGGCGTGCTCTTCCTCTCCGCTCCGACGCCGGTTGCACGCGAGCTTGTGGACTCGCTCGAGGCGCTGAGCACCCAAGTGTCGCTCGCTCTGGAGGGAGCGACTCTCGCCGAGAACCTGCACCGACAGAAGAGCGAGGCTCGATTCCGCTCGCTCGTCGCCCATTCCAGCGACCTCATCACCGTTCTCGACGCTCAGGGCATCGTGACCTACCAGAGCCCTTCGGTCGAGCGGGTGCTCGGCTATCGGCCAGGCGAGATGGAGGGCACGGAGTTCGCCCGCGTCCTGGCCCCAGCCGACCGGCCCCGGCTCTCCCAGATCCTCTCGGGGGTCGGTGACGCTTACGTGGGCGGCGGCGCCGAGACCCACGTCATCGAGTGCCGGCTCCGTCATCGCGACGGCACCTGGCTCCAGTTCGAGGTGCAGCACACGGATCTGCTCCAGGACGAGCACGTGCGCGGCATCGTGCTGAACAGCCGCGACGTGAGCGAGCGGAAGGCGTTCGAGGAGCAACTCGCCCATCAGGCCTTCCACGACCCCGTCACGAATCTCGCCAACCGCGCGCTCTTCGCCGACCGCGTGCAGCACTCGATCATGCGCTCGCTCCGCGGAGGCCCGTCGATCGGCGTCATGTTCATCGATCTCGACGACTTCAAGACCGTGAACGACAGCCTCGGGCACGCCGCGGGAGACACCGTCCTCCAGGAGGTCGGGCGACGGCTCGAGTTGGCGGTACGGCCTGCCGACACCGTCGCTCGCTTCGGTGGCGACGAGTTTGCGATCCTCCTCGACGGCGTCAACGACTCCGCGGACGCGGCCGACGTTGCCGCGCGCGTCCTCGCCGGGCTCGAGGCTTCGTACGACGTGGACGGGAAGCAGGTCTACCCGCGCGCGAGCGTCGGCATCTGCCTCGCTGGCCACGACTTCGGCACGCCCGACGCGGAGGAGCTCCTGCGGAACGCTGACGTCGCCATGTATATGGCCAAGCGCGACAGCAAGGGCAGCTACCGGGTCTTCGAGCCGACGATGCACGAGCAGGTCGTCGAGCGCCTCGAGCTGCAGGCGCAGCTGCAGAGGGCGCTCGAGTTCGGGCAGCTCGAGGTCTACTACCAGCCGGTCGTCAACCTCTCGACGCGCGCCGACTACGGCATCGAGGCCTTGCTTCGCTGGATGCATCCGGAGCGCGGGATGATCCCGCCGCTGAACTTCATCCCGCTCGCCGAGGAGACGGGGCTGATCGTGCCCATCGGCCGCTGGGTGCTTCAGGAGGCGTGCCGGCAGGCCGTCGCGCTCCACGAGCACTCCAAGAAGAACCCGCCTCTCACCGTGAGCGTGAACCTGTCCGTGAAGCAGCTCCAGTCGGAGACGATCGTCGAAGACGTTCGGGCCGCGCTCGAGGAGAGCGGCCTGCCGCCCGCGTCCCTCGTGCTCGAGATCACCGAAAGCGTGATGATGGCCGACACCGATCTCGCCGTCGAGCGACTCCACGAGCTGAAGGCGCTCGGGATCCTTCTCGCGATGGACGACTTCGGCACCGGGTACTCCTCGCTGTCGTACCTGAGCCGTTTCCCCGTCGACATCCTCAAGATGGACCGAGCGTTCCTCACGAAGGAGCACGAGGATTCCGGCCTGGCCGGCGCCATCATCGCGATGGGCAACAGCCTGAACCTCGAGGTCGTCGCCGAGGGAATCGAGTTTCCGGAGCAGATCGGCTTGCTTCACGAGCTCGGGCTGCGAGCTCGGGCAGGGATTCCTCTTCGCCAAGCCGATGAACCGCGACGCGCTGGTCGAATACCTCGATCTCGGAGTCGACGAGGTCGCGGGCAGTGCAGCATAGCCACGAAGCCCTCGATCGCCCCGGCGGCTTCTCGCGCCTCAACCTCCTGACGCCACTGCGTCATCGGGACTTCCGCCTCCTCTGGGCGGGGATGACCGTGTCGTTGCTGGGCGACGGGATCTTCCTCGTCGCGATGGCGTGGCAGGCCTACGACCTTTGGAACGCACCGGCTGCCCTTTCGATCTTGGGCGTCGGCATGACGGTGCCGACGATCGCCTTCCTCCTCCCGGCCGGGATCATCAGCGACCGGCTCGACCGCAGGCTCGTGATGTTCTGGGCCGACGTGGGCCGGGCAGTGGTGATCGGGGCGCTCGCCGTGCTGGCGCTCACGGGCGTGCTGACCTTCTGGCAGCTGGTCGTGGTCGTGGCGCTCTACGGTGTGGGTACAGCCTTCTTCACCCCCGCGTTCGAAGCGGTCGTCCCCGACGTGGTGCCGGCGAGCGATCTTCCTGCCGCGAATTCGCTCGACCAGTTCGTTCGCCCGATCACCCTTCGCCTCCTCGGGCCGGCCCTCGGCGGTGTCATGGTGGCGACTCTCGGGACGGGGTCCGCGTTCGCGCTCGACGCAGCGTCCTTCGGAGCCTCGACTCTCGCCGTGTGGCTGATCCGGCCGCCCCGCCACGAGCCGTCGCCGGACTCGGAGTCGCCCGTGGCGGCCATGAAAGAGGGCCTTCGCTTCGTCGTCCATCGCGTGTGGCTCTGGGGAACCCTCCTCTCGGCAGCGATCGCCTATCTCGTCTTCCTCGGGCCCGCCGAAGTGCTGCTGCCCTACGTGGTCAAGAACGAGCTGCACGCCTCGGCCGGCGACCTGGGTCTCGTCTTCGCCGCCGGCGGAGTGGGAGCCATCGGCGCGGCCGTGCTCATGGGCCAGCGAGGCCACCCCCGGAGGGACGTGACATTCATGTACGCGACGTGGACGCTCGCGACCCTGGCGGTCGGCGGCTACGGGCTCGCGACCGCATCGTGGCAGCTCATGGTCGCGTGCCTCCTCTTCAACGCGCTCGAGACGGCTGGGACGATCGTCTGGGCGACGATCAAGCAGAGACACGTTCCGGCGGCGATGCTGGGCCGCGTCTCGAGCCTCGACTGGCTGATCTCGATCGGACTTCTGCCGCTGTCCTTCGCTCTCACCGCACCGGTCACGAGCCTCGTCGGCGCCCGCGCGACGCTCGTCGGAGCAGCCCTCATCGGCGGAGCCGTCACCCTCGGCGCGCTCTTCCTGCCGGGCATGCGGTCGATCGAGGGCGTTGCCGCGAGCAAGGACGAGCGCGATGTGCCGCCCGGCGGGCAGCCCGAGCTTCTGCGCCCGCCCGTCTTCGTGGACGTCTAGCCGACGTCCAGGCTCACCCCCGGCCGCGAAGCGTCCAGAACGACGGCGTGCCAGCCGTCCTCGCGGGAAGTCGAGGTGGGCCACCGCCTGGCCGCCGACCCGCTCGTCGTCGACGACCTGCCCCTCCACCGAAAGCGCCACGTGGGTCGGCTGGTCGGCCGAGAACGTGAGCGTGAAGGGGCCGTGGCCGTAGAGCCAGAACGGCGCCTGGAGCTGTGTGGTCCTCCCCTCGCGCCAGCCCTGGCAGAAGACGGGCTCGTTGTGAGGCGGCTCGGGGATCGCCGGCGGAGCCGACGACGAGCCCTTCCCGAAGAGCGCGATCGGGCCGTCCTGGGCGACCGGGCTCCAGCCGTGCTCCTCGAGCCCGCGCCACGCGAACCAGGCCGAGCGGTCGCCGGCCTGCTCGTAGACACCGCCGTGGAGGAGGACGTGCGTGACCCCGAGGTGGGCGAGCGTCAGCGTCGTCGCCGGGCTTCCAGACTCCGCAGGAGATCCGGTCGTAGGTGAAGGCGAAGTCGAACGCGGCCTCCGGAGCGAGCGTGTTGTAGCCCTGCGGCCGCTCTCGTTCCGCCTGCAGCTCGTAGTAGTCGTAGACGCTCCCGTAGTGGATGCCCGGGTCGAAGAGAGGGAGCTCGAGGATCCGGCCCGGGCCGGTCAACGCGGCGTAGGCGGCGTTGTCGGGATCTGCGGCCGTCGCCGCGACGGGCTGGTCGCCGAGGTCGAGCGCCACGAGGACGAGAAGCGCCGCCGCGGCCGCGGTACCTCGCCGTCCCGCCCGCCGGATCAGCTCCGCCGCGGCGAAGGCGACGAGCGCGGCGATGGCGAGGTCGGCAATCGGCATGAAGCGCTCGGGCACGCGGGGGAAGCGAAGCGGTGGGAGCGCGTGCCACAAGGGCGAGTAGATCGGCAGGTTGGTTCCCAGCGAAAGGAGGATCGGGAGCACTGCCCCCAGCCCGAGCACGACCGCGAGCCCGCGTCTCCCCCGCCAGAGGAAGACGAGACCGGCGACCGCGAGCACGGGTGTGAGCCAGCCGATGTAGACGAGCTCCTCGCTCCCCGGCCGGTGCCAGCGGTTCACCAGGTCCGGCCACTCGGCCTGGAACTTGCGCACCTCGGCGAGCGAGCGGCCCTGGTCCTCGGCCGAGCCCGCGATGAGCGTGTAGCGGACGACGAGCCCGACCACGGCCGCGGCGACGGCGCCTCCGGCCGTCCAGAGCAGCGGAACGCGCCCCCGGCGGACGAGCGCGTAGGCGAGCACGAACGGGACGGCACCCAGTGCGAGGTGGAGCTGGCCCGAGACCGCGATCGAGGCGAGCGCGGCCGCGGTGACGGCTCCCCACGCATTCGCCCGCCGGGGCGTGCTCGCCGTTCGGGCGCGCTCGATTCCGAGCAGCCCGAGGGGGACGAGGATCGCCGCCCATCCCAGCAGGTGGCCCGTCGCGCTCTGGGCGAGCCTGTAGGGCGCAACGGCGAATGCGAGGCCTCCGATCGCCGCCGCCCAGTCCCCGACACCGAGGGCGCGGAGCCACGCGTACGTGAGGAGCCCGGCAGCGACGATCGTCCCGAGCAGGAGCAGGTTCCACGCGACGACCGGGCCGAAGAGCACGCCGAGCGGCCAGTAGAGGAAGCCGAAGGGCCAGCCGCCGAGCACGGTCTCATGCGGGACGAGTGGCTGGAAGCTGTACGGGTCGCGCCAGGGCGCGTGGCCGTGTGCGAGCTGGTGCCCGACGAGCCAGAAGCGGTAGACCGACTGCAGGTGGTCGCCGGCCGGCGGCTCGCCGTATCCGTCGCCGCCGGTCGCGATGAACGCGCTGCCGAAGGAGCCGATCGCGGGAGCGGTCGCCGCCACCGCCGCGGCGGCATAGAGCAGGCTTACGAGAGCGAGCGGGCGGCGGCCAAGAGCTCGTCGAAGTCGGGCACCTCTCCCGTCTCGTACCTCCATGACCCGCGGATGATGCCGTGTCCGTCCACCAGAAAGGCGCTGCGCTCGGCGACGCCCTGCATCTCGCGGTACTCGTGGCCGACGCCGAAGGCGGAGATCGCGTCGCCGTTCCAGTCGGAGAGGAGCGGCACCTCGAGGTCGAGGGCCTGCTGCCAGGCGACGTGCGACCACGGGCTGTCACGGGAGATCCCGAACACCTTCACCCCGGCCTCGTCGAACTCGCGGCGCCTGTCACGCAGGAGCGTGAACTCGTCCGTTCAGGTGCTCAGACCAGTCGAAGAGGTAGAACAAGAGGATGTAGGGCGAGCCTTCGGCGAGCTCCCCGAGCTCGACCTCGTCGCGCGGCGTGAGCCAGACCCGAGCCGCCGGCACCTGCTCGCCGACGGCGATCAACTCGCCACCACGGCCGCGGCCTCGGTGGCGTCCGCGATCTCGCTCGCCACCTCGACGATGTCGCGGTTCGCGTTGAAGACGCGGAGCTGCCGGTCGGCGCCGCTGCCCTTGTCGAGGATGTCGCGGACGCCCTCGAGCTCGCGCTCCGCGCCGAGCTCCTGCGCGTGCGGCGCGATCTCGCGGAGCGTCCTGCGGATGAGCTGCGCGATCGGCACGCGGTTCCTCCTGCCGGTGACGAGGTCCATCACCGGGGCCTCGAGCCCGTAGCGCGCGCCGAGCCACTTGTTCTCCGCCACGAGGATCCGATGGAAGGACGGCAGCTCCAGGCCGCGCTCGAACTGGTCCGAGTAGTACTTGACGAGCGCCTGCACGTAGGCCGTGAGAGCGACGGTCTCCTCGACGCGGGTGATCGCGTCCATCACCCGCACCTCGATCGTCCCGAACCGGGGATGGAGGCGGATGTCCCACCAGATGTGCGTGTAGTCGGCGATGCAGCCCGTCTTCTCCAGCTGCCCGACGACCTCCGCGTAGTCGGCGTAGTCGCGGAAGCGGGGTGGGGGGCCGGAGCGAGGGAAAGCGGCGAAGACCATCTGGCGGCTCGACGCGAGGCCCGTCGCCTCGCCGCGCCAGAACGGAGAGTTCGCGGAGAGCGCGAGGAAGTCGGGAAGGTGGAGGAGCAGGGCGCTCGTCACCTTGATCGCCTTCTCCGGGTCGTCCACGGCCACGTGGATATGGAGGCCGAAGATGAGCTCGCGGCGGGCGACGTACTGCAGCTGGTCGACGAGGTTTCGGTAGCGGTCGCGCGCCGTGATGCGCTGCCGCTCGAAGAGACTGAACGGGTGCGTCCCGGCCGAGCCGACGCGCATGCCGCGCTCGTGCGCGATCCCGCTGACGAGCCCGCGCAGCTTGCGAAGCTCGGCGTCCACGTCGGAGACGCTCTTGCAGACCGGCGTGGAGATCTCGACGACGGACTGCATGAGCTCCGGGCCGATGCGGTCGGTGAGCTCGCCGTTCGTCACGGCGGTCAGCACGGTGTCAACGTGCTGGACGAGGTCGAAGCTCTGCCCGTCGAGGAGCATGTACTCCTCCTCGACGCCGAGGGTGTACGGATCGCCCGCGCCGAAGCGGTGGTCGAGCACGCTTCCGCCGGGCGCAAAGCTCTTGCCGGTGATGGTGGCCGGGAAGATTTGTTTCATGGCCCGAAAGACTCTATCCGCCTCCTCGTGGAAGAAAAACGTCCCTCCGTCCGTCTGGTGCGCATCAGTAGGGGTCATCGGAAGGAGCAGGGAGATGCGCAGCAATCGGAGAAGGAACTGGCTGATCAAGCGGATCGCACTCGGGTTCGCCGTTGCAGCCGTCGCCGCGCCGGTCGCGCAGGCGAGCGTCGACGTAGGTATCCCGGGTCAGTCCAACGCGGCCAACGAGAGTTTCAAGCCCATCCCGTACCGGTGGCCCAGCTCGGCCGACAAGGTCGTCCAGGCCTTCGCGTACGCGGATCATGGAATGCCGAGCGCGATGCCGAGCGAGCTACGCTCTTGCTCGTGGCGACCAGATCGAGGCCGTCCGCTCGCTGCACCGCACGACCGGCAGCGACATCGTCGCCGCCGACTACGGCATGCCCCGCGCGCTGCCGAGCGACTACGCGCTCTCGAAGGGCGACCAGATCGAAGTCGTCCGGGCGCAGCCGAGGGCAACCTCGAGCGACAAGATCGAGTTCGTCCGCTCGACGCAGCCGCGGAGCTCGAGCCCCGAGCTCTTCGGGCGCTTCAGCCGCCCCAACGCGACGACCGGCGACCAGGTCGAGGCAGTGAACATCAACTGGGGAGATGCCGCCATCGGCGCCGGCCTCGCCCTCGCGCTCGTGCTGGTCGGCGGGGGAGCCGCGCTGGCTACTCGCCAAGCTGGCCGCACGCAGACCGCCTAGGACAAGCCGAGCTGGCAGTCGTGAGCGGGCCTCAGGGCCCGCTCACGATTGCCTCGGCCTCCATCTCCACGAGCCAGCGCGGATCGAGAAGGCCGCCCGCGAGCACCGTCGTGTTCGCTGGCCTGATGTCGCCGAAGAGCTCGCCGTGGGCGCGCCCGACACCGTCGAAGTCCTCCGCGCGCACGAGGTAGACGCGGGTACGAACGACGTCCTCGAGGGAGGCTCCGGCCTCCGAGAGCGCCGCAGCGATGATCTCGAGGCAGCGTCGCGCCTGGCCGTAGGCGTCCTCCGGAGGGTCGGCGCCGTCGGGCATGACCGGCGCGGTGCCGGCAACGTAGACGTGCTTGCCCACGCGCACGGCCCGCGAGAAGCCGACGATCGGCTCGTAGGGCGAGCCGGAGGAGATGAGCCTGCGCTCCACGTCACTAGTATCTCCGACCCGTGGACGCCCTCGCCCAGATCGACGGCTGGCCGGTGGAGAACAAGGCGGCCGGTGTCGTCAGCGGAGAGAGGACCTGGACGTACGGCCCGGAGGGTCGAAGCTTCGGCTTCGCCTCCGTGACGAAGCTCTTCACGGCGCTCGCCGCGCTCGTCGCCGCGGAGGAGGGTGTCCTCGATCTCGACGAGCCGGCCGGCCCGCCGGGCTCGACCGTCCGCCACCTGCTCGGTCATGCCTCCGGTCTGCCCTTCGAGGGGCCGAGGCCGATCTCGAGGCCCGGCCAGCGGCGCATCTACTCGAACACAGGCTTCGAGCAGCTGGGCGCGTTCCTCGCCGAGCGCGCCGAGATGCCCTTCGAGGAGTATCTCGCCGGTGCCGTACTCGAGCCGCTCGAGCTCGGCGCGACGACGCTCGAGGGGACGCCGGCCGCCGGGCTCAACGGCCCGCTCGCCGACCTGCTCGTCTTCGCCCGTGAGCTTCAGGCCCCGACGCTCGTCGCCCCCGAGACGCTCGTGGAGGCGACGTCGGTCTGCTTCCCGGGGCTCGCCGGGATCCTCCCGGACTTCGGGCGCTACGAGCCGCTCGACTGGGGGCTCGGCTTCGAAATCCGCGACGCGAAGGAGCCGCACTGGACGGGAACGCGAAACTCCCCGCGCACGTTCGGGCACTTCGGCGGCTCGGGATCGTTTCTCTGGGTCGATCCGGAGGCCGGCGCCGCCTGCGCGTCTGCTCGGCGACCGCGACTTCGGGGCATGGGCGAAGGAGGCCTGGCCGCCGCTTTCCGACGCCGTCCTGGCGGAGCTAGCCGGGTCCGTCTGAAGCCGAGATCTCTTCGTAGACCGAGCGCTCGCAGCTCGCCACCGTGGCGGGCGTCAGCGCGGTCACGCGGGTCGAGAAGCTGTCCCCCGGCCGAAGTAGTCCGACCTCGCTGCGCAGCATCCCGGTGAGGACGACGCCGAAGCGCCCCTCGCCTTCGAGGGTCTCGCCCGACGCGAGCTCGCACCGCTCCATCCGCTCGGCGAGGCGCATGAGGGTCTCGCCCGGGACACCCGCGAGCTCCGCGATCCGCGCAAGTTCGTTCGCCGTCGCGCTCTGATGCCTCACGTTAGGCTCGATGGTATGGAACGGAGCCCGTTCTTCGACGGCTGGAAGAGCTGCCCGCGCTGCACGGCCGATCTCGGGATCGAGGACGTCAGAGCCGCCTGCCCGCAGTGCGGTCTCGTCGTCTACGCGAACCCCGCGCCGACGATCAGCGCACTCCTCCTCGACGACGAGGGGAGGATCCTGCTCGCGCGCAGGGCCGCGGAGCCGGGCCGTGATCTCTGGGATCTCCTCGGCGGGTTCATGCACGAGGGCGAGCTCCCGTTCGAGACCCTTGTTCGCGAGCTGCGCGAGGAGACGGGGGTCGAGATCGAGCCGCTCGAGTTCTTCGGCGCCTGGCCGGACCGCTATGGCGAGGGCGGCGTCTGGACGCTCAACCTCTACTGGACGGCGCGGATCCGCTCGGGCGAGCCCGAGCCGGCGGACGACGTCGCCGAGGTCGCGTGGTTCGCGCCTGGCGAGCTGCCGCCGTGGGAGCGGTTCGCGTTCGCGAACACCGTCGCCGTCCTCAAAGCCTGGGAATCGGGCCTGTAAAGGTCCGAAAAAAATGGGCCGAACGGCCCATGTAGAACTCGCGTCTTCCTGCCGATAATCCAGCCACGTTGGCCGAGCACGGCGTTCACCGGATCGACGAGGACCTCTCGGAGGAGTGGCTCGACGCCTTCGTGGCCGAAGGCCTCGCCGACGTCGAGTCCTACCTCCGCAAGCACGCCGACTTCCAGACCTTCCTGGAGGATCGGGACTAGCTTCTAGGCCTTACGCTTCGACGAGCCCGAGGGACTTCTCGAGCATGCTTTTCGGCTGGGCGCCGACCGCGGCGGCCTTCGGCTCGCCGGAGTCGAAGAGGATCATCGTCGGGATGCTCATGACGCCGTAGCGGCGGGCGAGCTCGGGCTCCTCGTCGATGTTGACCTTCACCAGCCGCAGCTCCGAGCGCTCCTCGGCGATCTGGTCGAGGACGGGCGCGACCGCGTGGCACGGGCCGCACCATTCCGCCCAGAAATCGACGACCACGGGGCTTTCGCTCCCGAGCACCTCGGCGTCGAATGTGTCTGTGGTGATTGTTTCTGCCATGACCCCTGAAACGTAGACTGACTCGCAAATGTTCCAGCCGCTTTCCTCTGTACCCGATCACCCGGCGCTCGAACGTGACGTGCTCGATTGGTGGGAGGAGCACGAGGTCTTCGACCGGCTGCGCGAGCTGAACCGCGAGGGCCCGAAGTGGAGCTTCGTCGACGGGCCGATCACCGCCAACAACCCGATGGGCGTCCACCACTGCTGGGGCCGGACGCTCAAGGATGTCTTCCAGCGCTACAAGGCGCTCTGCGGCTTCCACCAGCGCTACCAGAACGGCTTCGACTGCCAGGGGCTCTGGGTCGAGGTCAACGTCGAGCGCGCGCTCGGCCTGAACTCGAAGCCCGAGATCGAGGAGTACGGCCTCGCCGCCTTCGCCGAGAAGTGCAAGGAGTCGGTCGCCGAGTACTCGGAGGTCATCACGCAGCAGTCCAAGCGCCTCGGCATGTGGATGGACTGGGACAACGACTACTACACGTTCTCTGACACGAACATCGAGTACATCTGGCGCTTTCTCAAGACCGTGCACGAGCGCGGCTGGCTCTACATGGGGCACCGCTCGAACGTCTGGTGCCCGCGCTGCGGAACGTCCATCTCCCAGCACGAGCTCATCGGCTCCTACGAGGATCGCAGCGACCCGTCGCTCTACGTCCGCCTGCCGCTCCTCGACGACGATGGCGAGGCCCTGGTCGTCTGGACGACGACCCCGTGGACGCTGCCCGCGAACGTCGCGGCCGCGGTCGACCCGGAGGCCGACTACGTGAAGCTCTCGACGGCGGACGGGTTCCTGTGGGTTGCCGATGCCCGGCTCCCCGAGCTTCCGTTCGGCGGCGAGGTCGTCGCGAAGGTCAAGGGCGAGGAGCTCGTCGGCAGGCGCTACGAAGGGCCCTACGACCACCTGGCCGCCGCCGAGGAAGTCGAGCACCGCGTGATCCCGTGGGACGACGTGACGATGGAGGAGGGCACCGGCATCGTCCACATCGCCCCCGGCTGCGGCGCCGAGGACTTCGAGCTCTCGCGCGTGCACGACTTGCCGGTGCTCACGCCTGTCGACGAAGCCGGCCGCTTCTACGACGGCTACGGTTGGCTGCACGGCACTTCGACCGCCGAGGCGAAAGACCAGATCATCGGCGACCTCGGAGAGCGCGGGCGCCTGCTCGAGGCGGGCGAGATCGTCCACCGCTACCCAGTCTGCTGGCGCTGCCACACGCCGCTCATCTTCCGCATCGTCGACGAGTGGTTCATCTCCTGCGACGAGATCCGCCAGCCGATGCTCGACGCGAACGCCACCGTCGCCTGGACGCCCGACTTCTACTCGAAGCGCATGGACGACTGGCTCCGCAACATGGGCGACTGGAACATCTCGCGCAAGCGCTACTTCGGCCTGCCGCTCCCGCTCTATCCCTGCGAGTGCGGGCGTGTGAACGTCGTGGGCTCGCGCGCCGAGCTCGAGGAGCGGGCAACCGGAGGGCTCGATCAGCTGCAGGAGCTGCACCGCCCGTGGATCGACGAGGTCTCCATTCGCTGTGACGAGTGCGGAGAGGAGGTCCGCCGCATCCCGGAGGTCGGCGACGCGTGGCTCGACGCCGGCATCGTCCCCTTCTCGACCCTCGGCTGGGAGAATCCGGAGTGGCGCGAGCGCGGCTACGCGAACGGCGCCTCCGAGGGCCTCTCGGGGGCCGACCTCCCCGACCACGGCTACTGGGAGACCTGGTTCCCGGCGGATTGGGTCTCGGAGATGCGGGAGCAGATCCGGCTCTGGTTCTACTCGCAGCTCTTCATGTCGGTCGCGCTGGTCGGCCAGGCGCCGTACCGGCAGATCCTCGCCTACGAGAAGCTCCGGGACGAGACGGGCAAGGAGATGCACAAGTCGTGGGGGAACGCGATCGAGGCGAACGAGGCGATGGATCGAATGGGGGCCGACGTCATGCGCTTCATGTACTGCGACCACGTCCCGCAGCAGAACCTGAACTTTGGCTACGGGCCGGCGAACGAGGTCAAGCGCCGCCTCCTTACCTTCTGGAACTCCGCCTCGTTCTTCGTCCTCTACGCGAACATCGAGGGCTTCAAGCCGAGCTACGCCGATCTCGAGCGTGGGCCCGACCTGGCGAACCTCCGCTCGCTCGACCGCTGGCTTCTCGCTCGAACACAGCAGCTCCTCGAGGAGGTCGCCGACGCCTACGAGCGCTTCTGGACGCCGGACGTGACGAGCGCCTGGGAGCGCTTCACCGACGATCTCTCCAACTGGTACATCCGCAGGTCCCGGAAGCGCTTCTACACCCTCGACGAGGCGGCGTTCCGGACGCTCTGGTACGCGCTCGTCCAGGGCGTGCGCGTGATCGCGCCGGTGATGCCCTTCCTCGCGGAGCACCTCTGGCGGAATCTGGTGGGGTCGGTCCGGCAGGCGCCCGGGAGCGTGTTCCTCGCCGGCTGGCCCGAGCCCTCGTCGCGGCTCAGCGACCACAAGCTCCTCGAGGAGGTCGCGGACGCACGCCAGGTGGCCGAGCTCGCGCGCGCCGCCCGCGACGCGGCCGGCATCCGGCTGCGCCAGCCGCTCCGGCGGCTCGTCGTCGCAAACTCGGACCCAGGGCGGCGCATGCTCATCTCCAGGCAGGTCGAGGATCTCGCCGCCGAGCTCCGGGTGAAGGAGGTCGCGATCCACGAGACGCCCACGGAGGTGGCGGAGATGCGTGCGAAACCCCGCCTCGACCTTGTGGGGCCGCGTTACGGGCCGAACCTCCCGGAGCTTCGGCGCCTCCTCGAGGAGGGGAGCTTCGAGGTCACGAACGGGACCCTGCGAGCCGGCGCGTACATCCTCTCGCGCGGGGAGTTCCTCCTCGACTACGCGCCCCGCGACGGCTGGGAGGTCAAGCACGAGGACGACTACGTCGTCGGGATCGACACGCGCCTCGACGACGAGCTCGAGACCGAGGGCCGTGTCTACGATCTCATCCACTCGGTACAACGGCTGCGACGGGACGCGGGCCTCGAGGTCACCGACCGCATCGTGCTCACGCTTCCCGGGCCGGACGACGAGCTGCTCGAGCACCGTGACTGGATCGCGGCAGAGACGCTGGCGGAGGACGTCGAGCTCGGGGACGAACTGGCGGTCCGGCGGGCGGGATGACGCGCATCGTCCTCGTCGCGGTCGTCGTTCTCGCCGCGATCGCCGCGGCGGACACGCTTCGGCCGGACGGGAGGGACAAGGTCGTCACCCAGGGCCCCGCCGTCCCGGCGCACACCATGGTCCACCGCTCGTCGTCGGGCTACATCGCAGTCGGCCCGTACACCCGCAAGGAAGTCCTCCGCCACGGGAGGGGGTACCTGAGCTCGGGCTCCGTCGACGCCGCCTTCCCGAGCCTCGACGCCGGGGAGCCCTTCGACATCTCGCACCTCGCCGCCGCGCCGGACGGGACGCTTGCCCTCGCGGTCTACCGCTTCCCCGCCAAGGAGCCTGCGCAGGCCGGGATCGAGCTCTGGCGCCAAGGGCAGCTCCTCGACGCCTTCCAGGTGCCGGCAGGTGCGTTCGGAGGTGGACTCGGCTTCGCGGACGGCGGCCGGCTCGTGGCGACGCTGCTCGCAGACGGCCACTCCGTGCTCCTCTTCACCCGCGAGGGCAAGCCGGTCGGGAGCGTCTCGGCTACGACCTGGTGACGGCTCCCGTGCGGACCTCGCGCGGGAGCTTGAAGAAGACGTCCTCGGTGATGCCGTCGAGCGACTCGACGCGCGAGACGCCACGCTCGCCGAACCAGCCGACGACGCGGCGGACCAGGGATTCGGGAGCCGACGCCCCCGAGGTCAGGCCCACGCTCTCGACGCCTTCGAGCCACGCCTCCTGGATCTCGGTCTCGTCGTCGATCAGGTGCGCCTCGACGCCGCCCGCCCGCGCGACCTCGACGAGCCGGTTCGAGTTCGAGCTGTTGCGCGAGCCGATGACGAGGAGAAGATCGACGACGGCGAGCACCCGCTTGACGGCGCGCTGGCGGTTGGTCGTCGCGTAGCAGATGTCCTCCTTCGGCGGCGCCTCGAGAGAGGGAAAGCGGCGGCGGAGGACGCGGACGATCTCCGCGGTGTCGTCCACGGACAGCGTCGTCTGCGTGAGGTAGACGAGGCGCTCGGACCGGGGCGGCGGCATCGTCGCGGCCTGCTCGGCCGACTCGACGAGGACGATCGCCTCCGGCGCCTCGCCCATCGTCCCCTCGACCTCTTCGTGCCCCGCGTGCCCGATGAGCAGGATCGTGTAGCCAAGCCGAGCGTAGTGGCGGGCCTCCGCGTGCACCTTGGAGACGAGCGGGCACGTGGCGTCGATCGTCCGCAGAGTGCCGCACCTTTGCCCGCGCGTGCACCGAGGGCGCCACGCCGTGGGCGGAGAAGACAACGAGCCCTCCCGGCGGCACCTCTTCCTCGCTCTCGACGAAGACCGCGCCGCGCTCCTCGAGGTCGCGGACGACGTGCGCGTTGTGGACGATCTGCTTGCGGACGTAGACCGGGGCGCCATGGAGCTCGAGTGCCTGTTCGACGGTCTCGACTGCCCGCTCGACACCGGCGCAATAGCCTCTGGGCGAGGCGAGAACCAGCCGTTTTACCACCGCGCCTGAGTGTAGTTACGAACCTTGCAAGCCCCGCGGGGGAACCGTCGCCCGCGGGCAGCAGAAAGCGGAAAAGCCCGCCGCTCGGGGGGGTAAGCGCGGCGGGCCTTCCCACAGTTGCTCACCGCGGCGTACATGGCCAGGGACACATGCCGCGGTTCGCATCGCCCAGTGGCGGGGACGGTACAGCCGCCCCGACGCTCTGCCAATAGGTCCATCGGCCCATCTTTTCAATCCGGATTTCGGGCCTTGCCTCTTCTCGACGGGCGGGCCGGGCGCGCCTATCATCTCGCGTGCCCAGTGGATCATCATGATCGCGTCATCCTGCTCGAGGTCGTTCCCTTCCTCGTGCTCGCCGCGCTCTATCTGGGCGTCGCGCTCGCCCTGACGCCCGAGCTTTTGCGCCGCCGTGAGCGCTTTTCGTGGCTCGGCCTCGGAATGTGGCTCGTCTTCGTGCTCGTCGGCGCACTCGCCGCAGTGATGGGCGCGGCGAAGCTGAACGACGACTCGTTCCTCGGGAGCGTCAGCCCCTGGCCCGTCTTCGCACTCACGGTGCTCGCGTACGTCCCGGCGGCGATCTTCATCTCGCGCTGGAAGGAGAGGCACCTGCTGATTTCCGCCGCGCCGCGCGTGGTCGAGGCCGAGAAGGAGGCCTCGGAGCGGCGTCGCGACGCCGAGTCGATCTCGCGCCTGTCGAGCGCGCTGCTCGAAGGAGGGAGCGGGCACGAGGCCGCCGATCGGCTCTTCGACGAGCTCGAGCGCGTCCTCGGGATCACGCTGTCGCTGATCGCGACCGTCGACGAGGAGGCGGAGCGCGCGGTCGGGTTCGCAGCGCGTGGGGCCGACGAGGACTGGTGGCGAACCGTCGAGCTCGACCTCGAGCGCGACCAGAGCGGTATCGTCGCCGCGGCGCGCGACCGCGCCCCCCTCGTCATCTTCGATGTGAGGACGTCGCCGCGCGTGAGCCAGGAGCTTGCCCGGCGGGTGGGCGCGCACAGCGCCGCCTTCGTCCCGCTCCACTCCGAAGGGCGCGTGGCAGCCGTGCTCGTCGTCGCGAGCGCGAAGCCGAGGCTCTTCACCGCCTCCGAGACCGAGCTCATGCAGGACCTCGCCAACGAGACGGCGCTCGCCCTCGGTCAGGCGTCGTCGCGGGAAGCGCTCGGCGCGGCGCTCGAGCGTGAGCGCCTCGTCGCGGAGATCTCGCGCCGGGTGCGCTCGGAGCTCGACCTCGACGCCGTGCTCAAAGTCGCCGTCACCGAGGTGGGGAAGGCCCTCGACCTCTCGCGTGCGTTCATAAGGCTCGGCGAGTCCGGCGAGGACGCGCCCGTCAGAGCGGAGTGGGACGCGCCCGGCGTCGCGGCAATCGGGAACGTGGCGGGCCGGCTGCCCGTCTCGAACTTTGCCGCGCGCGAGCGGCGCACCGTGGCGATCGGCGACGTCACCACGGCGCCGGAGCTCGACGACCCGTCGCTGGGCGGACGCGACACGCTCCTCGAGCTCGGAACACGCGCGGCGTTCGCGACGCCGATCCTCGTCTTCGACCGGATGATCGGGACCTTCGGCCTTCATCGCGCAGAGGAGGGAGCCTGGAGCCCGCACGAGGTGTCGCTCGCCGAGGCCGTCGCGCGCGAGATCGGCCTCGCCGTGCACACCGCGCGGCTCCTGCAGCAGAACGAGCGCCGTCTGCAGGAGCAGGCCGCGCTCCTCAAGGCCGGCCAGGTGCTGACCTCCGATCTCCGCTTCCAGTCGGTGATCCAGCGCCTGGTCACCGAGGTCGTCCAGCTCCTCGGGGCGGACGCGGCCGACTGCTGGATCTTCGACGAGCGGCGCGCACTGCTTCGCTGCCATGCGGTCCTGGGCATCCCCGAGAGCAACATCGGCCGGGAGATAGCGCCCGAGGGGACGGTCCAGGAGGCCGTCTCCACGGGCCGCCCGCTGCTCAAGCGCGACTTCGCGCGCTCGGAGGCGCCGACTCCGAGCGAGGACTACCGGGTCTTCGCGGAGGTGATGGACGCCCCGATCACGTGGCTCGGCGAGGTGCGCGGCGTCCTCGGCGTCTGCTCCCGCGACCACGGCCGCTTCGACGAGAGCGACCTCGAGCTTCTCGACACCTTCGCCCGGCTCGCCTCGCTCGCGCTCCACAACGCCGAGAGCTTCGGCGAGCGCGAGCGGCAGGCGCAGGTGCAGCGCGGCTTCTACCGGATCGCCGATGTGCTCGGCTCGACGCTCTCGCTGCGCGAGACGCTGGACGCGCTCGCGCAGGCCGCCTGCCAGGCGCTTGGCGGCTCCTCCGCGCTCGTGCTCGAGCCGAGCGGGGAGAGGCTCGTCCTCGCGGGCTCGCACGAGCTCCCGGCGGAGCTCGTGCAGGCGCTCGAGCCGGGGATCGCCGAGGACGTCTCGCCGCTCCCCGCAGCGGCGCAGGAGGGGCGCATCCTCTCTTCGACCTCGCTCGCCGGCGACGATCGCTTCCGGGAGAGCGTCCGCGCGCTTCTGACGGCGGAGGGCTACCAGGCGCTCCTCGCCGCGCCCGTGCTCGGGGCGCAGAGGCAGAAGCACGCCGTGGTCGTCCTCTTCCGCGAGGAGCGTGACTTTTCCGACGACGACCTCGCGCTCGCGCGCCACCTCACGGGCGCCGCGCGCGGAGCGCTCGAGCGCGCCGAGCTCTTCGAGGGCGAGCGGCGGGCGCACACGTTCTCCCGGCGTCTCGCCGACATCGGCGGCCTGCTTGCGACGAAGCTCGATCCCGCCGCGGCCTTCGCCGAGGTCGTACGGGAGGCTCCCGCGCTGCTCGACGCTGACGCGGCTGTCCTCCGTCTGCTCGAGAACGACGATCTCGTCGTTCGAGCGGCGTTCGGGCCTGGCACGCGCGGCCTCCGCAACAGCCGGTCGAGCCCGGCCTCGGGCGCCGTCGGCATCGCCGCGCAGTCGCTCGCCCCGCTCGCGGTGAACGACGCACGCGAGACGCCGCGCTTCGGACACGAGGATCCGCTGCTCGCAAACGGCATGCTCGCCTGCGTCGCGGTGCCCATGCTCCTCCACGGCGGAGGGCTGAGCGGCGTGCTCGCCGTCTACGACGCGAAGGCGCGGACGTGGCGGGAGGACGAGGTGCAAGCGCTCGCGGCGTTCGCCGCGAGCGCCTCCGCTGTCTTCTCCAGCGCCGAGCTCTACCAGCGTGTCGCGGAAGAGAAGGAGCGGAGCGAGGCGATCCTCGCCAACATCGCCGACGGCATCGTGGCGGTCGACCGCGACGACGCCATCGTCCTCTGGAACGCGACCGCGGAGCAGATCAGCGGCGTCCCTGCGGAGGAGGCGCTCGGCCGCCGGGTCGTCGAGGTCCTCCAGCGCGACCTCGCCGCCGGCGAGGGCGCGCCGCCCGGCGAGTGCGCGCTCTCGATCCAGCGCGGCGACAAGGAGGTCTGGCTCTCGGTCAGCGAGGCTGTGATGCTGGACGCGGCCGGGGCCGTCGCCGGACGGGTCTTCGCGTTCCGCGACGTCTCGGGCGAGCGCGTCGTCGAGCAGATGAAGTCGGACTTCGTCGCCACGGTCTCCCATGAGCTCCGCACGCCGCTCACGTCCATCTACGGGTTCGCGGAGACGCTCATGCGCGGCGACGTCGAGTTCTCCGACACGGACCGCGAGACGTTTCTCCGCTACATCGCCTCTGAGTCCGAGCGCCTCATCAACATCGTCGACGACCTGCTGAGCGTCGCCCGCCTCGAGACCGGCACGCTGAGGCTGAACCTCGAGGAGACAGACGTGGGAGCCGTCGCCGGCGAGGTCGTGTCGCGGATCCAGGAGCACGCGGAGGGCTGGGAGTTCGAGCTCGACGTGCCGGGCGCCGGTGTCGTCGTCGAGGCCGACCGCGAGAAGCTCTCCCAGGTCCTGCTGAGCCTCGTCGACAACGCGGTCAAGTTCTCACCGGCCGGCGGGCGCATCGCGATCTCTGCCCGCCGCCGGCCGGACTGTGTCGAGATGCGCATCTCGGACGAGGGAATCGGGATTCCCCGAGCCGACCACCAGCGGATCTTCTCGAAGTTCTACCGCGCCGAGGGCGCCGGTCCGGGCGTGGAGGGCACCGGACTCGGGCTCTTCCTGGCGCGCGGGCTGCTCGTCGCTATGGGCGGGAGGATCTGGGTCGAGTCGAAGGAGGGACAGGGCTCCACGTTCGTCTTTGAGCTGCCCGCCGCCGCGAGCAGGCGTCGAGGCCCCGCCGGAGAAGGTGACGGTCTGATGCCCCTGACCGTGCTCGTCATCGACGACGAGGCGCCCATCCGGCTTCTCTGCCGCGTGAACCTCGAGGCCGAAGGCGCGGAGGTACTGGAGGCGGGGGACGGCGAGCGCGGCCTCGAGCTGGCCCGGCGTGAGCGCCCGGACGCCATCCTCCTCGACGTGATGATGCCCGGGCTCGACGGCTGGACGGTGGCCGAGCGCGTGCTCGAGGACGACGCCACGCGCCGCATCCCGATCATCTTCCTGACCGCTCGGGCCGACATCCGCGACCGGGCGCGGGGCCTGGGAGTCGGCGGGCTCGACTACATCACGAAGCCGTTCAACCCGGTCGACCTCGCCGCGCTCGTCGAGGAGGTCGTCCGGGCCGTGGACCGCGGCGAGCGCGACGAGCTCCGCGCGGAGAAGCTCTCCGAGCTCCGCGAGCTCCTCGGCGCGACCTAGGATCCTCGCGCGGTCTGGGCGAGGACGATCGCGGCGAGGACGAGGATCCCACCCGTGATCTGCTCGGCGGAGATCTCCTCGCCCAGCCAGGCATAGGCCACGAGCCCTGCGAGCACGGGCTCGACCATCGCCACCACGGTCGCCCGCGTGGCGGGGATGTGGCGGAGCGCCGTGATCATGAAGACGAACGGCACGACCGTCCCGAGGACGACGATGTAGACGATCAGGAGCCAGACCGGAAGGGTGTAGTCGTCCAGGCGCCCGAGGAGCGAGGCGTCGCTCGCCAGCACGCCGTTCGGGAAGCTCCACCACGGCTGGACGACCGTCCAGAAGAGCGCGGCGAAGAGGAAGCCCCAGGCGAGGAGCGAGAAGACATCGCGCCCGCCGCGGACGCTGTGCTCGGCCATGAGGATGTAGAGGGCGTAGGCGAAGGCGCCAGCGAGGGCCGCCGTGACGCCCACTCCGTCCAGCGTCCCCCCGCCGTGCCAGACCTGGGCGACGAGTGTGAGGCCGGCGAAGGCGAGCGCGAGCGCGACCCAAAGGCGCCTCCGCACGGGTTCGTGGACGAAGAAGCGCGCCCAGAGCGCGACGAGAACGGGGGCGAGGTACTGGATCACCAGGGCGATCCCGATGTCGAGGTGCGTGATCGCCGTGAAGTAGAAGAAGTGGACGAACGCGAGCCCGCAGACCCCGAAGATGGCGAGATAGCCGAGCTCGCGGCGTGTCACCCGGAGCGTGCGTGGCGCGAAGATGGCGACGCCGCCGAAGAGGAGGATCGCCGCTCCCGTCCCGCGCACCTCGGCGAGGCGGAGTGCGGACAGGCCGCCGGAGTCGACGACGATCTTCGCCATCGTCGCGTTGACCGACCAGAGGACGATCGCGGCGAGGACGAGCCCGTATCCGAGCGCGGGGCGCCGGTGAATGGCGGGCTCGTCCTCGAGGTCGCGGACGGTGAGCGGGGCGTCGACCACGGCGCCGGAGGTTATCCGGGCGCCGTGGGCTCTACACTTGGGAGGCGCGGGACGTGGCGCAGCCTGGTAGCGCGCCTGCTTTGGGAGCAGGAGGCCGCCGGTTCGAATCCGGCCGTCCCGACCTCGCAGGGTTGGCCTCGCCGCGCTTCTGGTAGACCTCAGGCGTGCGCTACCGGAAGCTCGGCGACTTCGGCGTCAAGGTCTCGGAGATCTCCCTCGGCTCGTGGCTGACCTACGGGGGCTCCGTCGAGGACGAGCGCGCGATCGCGTGCATCCATCGCGCCTTCGAGCTCGGGGTCAACTTCTTCGACACGGCCAACGTCTACCGGCGCGGCGCCGCGGAGGAGGTCACGGGCCGCGCGCTCAAGGGCATCGACCGCGACGACTACTTCCTCGCGACGAAGGTCTACTTCCCCATGGGCGACGGGCCGAACGACCGCGGTCTCTCGCGCAAGCACATCATCGAGCAGTGCCACGCGTCGCTCCGGCGGCTGCAGACGGACTACATCGACCTCTACCAGTGCCACCGCGCGGATGCGGACACGCCGCTCGAGGAGACGCTCCGCGCGCTCGACGACCTCGTCACGCAGGGGAACGTGCTCTACGTCGGCGTCTCGGAGTGGTCGGCCGCAGCGGATCGAGGAGGCCCGCCGCATCCAGGCCGAGCTCAACCTCGACCCGCTCGCGTCGAACCAGCCCGAGTACTCGATGCTGCAGCGGAGGATCGAGGACGACGTGCTCCCGGTCTGCAAGCGCCTCGGGATCGGCCAGGTCGTCTGGTCGCCTCTCGCTCAGGGCGTGCTTGCCGGCAAGTACAAGCCCGGCGAGGCGCCGCCGAGCGGGACGCGCGCGGCCACCCCGGGCGACCAGGACATGATGTCCCGCTTCATGCGCGACGACGTCCTCGAAGCCGTGCAGGACCTGCGGCCGGTCGCCGACGACCTCGGGATCACCATGGCGCAGCTCGCCCTCGCCTGGGTCCTCCGTGAGCCAGGCGTCTCGAGCGCGATCGTCGGCGCCTCCCGCCCCGAGCAGGTCGACGACAACGTCGCGGCGAGCGGCATCGAGCTCGGCGACGACGTGCTCCGGCGGATCGACGAGATCCTCGGGGGCGTGCTCGTTTCCGCTGTCGACTAGCCCAGTCTGAGGACCAGGGAGCCGAGCAGGAAGAGCCACAGCACGGCGAGGACGATCGCGAGCGCGATGGCGACGAAGTTCGTCGCCTCACGCGGGTCGCCCTGCTTGGACGCCCGCCGGCCGACGATGCCGAAGACGACCGCGCCGAGCGCGGCGATACTGGTGATCGGGAGGAGCGAGTCGGCGAGGACGACCGATGCCAGCCAGGTGACGACGCCGGCGCCCGCGAGCCATGCGAACAGGCTCGCAGCGCGACTGTCGTCCTCCAGCGCACGGTCCAGCTCCCACACGCTCTGACTGTAGGCCCCGATCGGCTCGGCTCGGCCCCCCGAAAGGGGTACCTAGAGGTCCTTGCGGTTGAAGCCGACGAGTCCGGCGACGGTGATCGCGGCCAGGTAGGCGACGACGAACGGACCGAGCCAAGAGCCCGCGGGCTGGGCCCCTCCGAAAGGCCCGAGGGAGAGCGCGGCCTTGGTGAACCCCGCCGTGTCGGCGGTGATCCGGTTGAGGGCGTCCTGGTAGAGAGCCTCGAACGGCAACACCCACGTCGAGACCTTGGCGATCGTCTTCAGGCTGCCCGAGTCGAGGGCCTCCCCGATCTGGCCCAGGAGGCCGGCGACGAGGCCGGCGCCGAAGACCATGAAGATCGCGATGCCGTTGGCGATCGCCGAGAGCACGATCGACCCGAAGAGCGAGATCGCGACGATGACGCCGACTGCGGCGGCGAGCTCGACCGCGGGAAGGACGATGCGGTCCGGCCACCAGCCCGTCACCCAGTGCGTGACGAGGAGGCACGCCGTGTACACCGTGACGACGTAGACCGCGCACACGAGCGCGGCCGCGCCGAAGCGCCCGGCGAGGAGGGCCGCGCGCCCTACGGGGCGGACGACGAGGGGCTGCAGCAGCCCGCGCTCCGCGTCTCCCCGGACGACTGCGTGGGTGAGGAAGATGGCGAGCACCGTCCCGAGGAAGAGGACGGCGAAGATCGAGAGCCCGAAGAGCGTGGCGCTGAACAGGATCCGCGTGTCGACGAGGCCTCCGTTGCCGATCGTCTGGACGCTGTTCGGGTCGATCGACTGGTACGCCTTGTACGTCCCGAACGCGTAGAGCCCGAGGAACGCGGCCGTGAGGACGAGCACGACCGGGAAGACCCGGCGGCGCACGCTCTCGCGCACGGCGTAGCCGGCGATGATGACCGCGCCCCTCAGGTGGTGTCCCCCTGCACCGCCTCGAGGTAGATCTCCTCGAGCGTCGTCTCGAGGACGCGGACGCCGTAGACGCGCTCCCCCGCCGCGACGAGCTCGTCGACGATGCGCGGCGCGTCCTCGCGGCGCGCGGACTCGTAGAGGCGCGTGCCCGCCTCGGTGTCCACCTCGACCCCGCGGGGCCGCGCGAGCTCCTCGGTCCGCCCGGCCGCGACGACCAGGCCCTTGGAGAGGATCACTACACGGTCGCAGACGAGCTCGACCTCGCTCAGCAGGTGCGAGTTGAGGAGCACCGAGACTCCGCGGCGCTTGAGCTCCTCGAGAAGCTCGCGGACGGTGCGCCGCCCGACCGGGTCGAGCGCGCTCGTCGGCTCGTCGAGGAAGAGGAGCCGCGGGCTCCCGACGAGCGACTGCGCAATCCCGAGCCGCTGCTGCATCCCCTTGGACATGTCCTCGACCTTGCGCGCCCTCGCGTCCATGAGGCCGACCAGGTCGAGGAGCTCCGCCCGCTCTGCTTCGCCCCCGTCCGACCCGGCGAGCCGCTGGTGCAGGGCGAGCAGCTCGTCCGCGCTGTACCAGCCGGGGAAGCGGAACAGCTCGGCGAGGTAGCCCAGCGAGCGCCGTGCGGAGGCCGAGCCCGCGGGGGCGCCCGCCACCTCGGCGCTTCCGGCGCTCGCGCGGACGAGCCCGCAGGCGATCTTCACGAGGGTCGACTTGCCCGCGCCGTTGGGCCCGAGCAGGCCGACGAGCTCTCCCTCCTCAACCTCGAGGTCGACTCCGCCGAGGGCCGTGACGCTTCCGTACCGCTTCGCGAGACCCTGTGCGCGGAACGCGGCCACCCGTCGAGTCTATGCACGCCACAGCGTTACTGTTCCCGTATGGCGGAGATCCAAGAGGACGTCGTGGCCGAAGGCAAGCGGATTCTCGGCAGGGCGAGGGAGGACGGCGTGCCCCTTCGGCTCCTCGGCGGGGTCGCGATCGGGCTTCGGGCCCCCGGCGAGCTCGCGCCCGCCTTCCGGCGCACGTATGCCGATCTCGACTTCGTCACCGAGAAGAAGTCGGCGAAACCGGTGGTGACGCTCTTCCAGCGCGAGGGGTACGAGCCGCACGTCGCGTTCAACGCCCTTCATGGCAGTGAGCGACTCCTCTTCTTCGACGTCCCCAACGACCGCCAGGTGGACGTCTTCGTCGGCGCGTTCTCGATGTGCCACCGCATCCCGCTCGACGGTCGCATCGAGGTCGACCCGGTTTCGATCCCGCTCGCCGAGCTGCTCCTGACGAAGCTCCAGGTCGTGCAGCTGAACGAGAAGGACGTCCGCGACGCGCTCGCGCTCCTGCACGACCACGCGGTGACCGACGACGACGGCGAGACGCTGAACGGCCGCCGCGTCGCGGAGCTCTGCGCCGCCGACTGGGGCCTCTGGCGGACGATCACCCAGAACCTCATCGCCTGCCGCGCGCTCGCCGACACGTACGACCTTCCCGACCGCGAGCGGCTCGATGCGCGCCTCGACGAGCTCCTCGAGCGTATCGAGGCGGAGCCGAAGCCCCGTGCCTGGCGGATGCGGGCCAGGATCGGCGACCGCAAGCGTTGGTACGAGCTGCCCGAAGAGGTTGCAGGAGGCCCGTAAAAGGCGTCTAATCCGCCCCTAGGTGCGGCTCTTCTTCGCCACCGACATCCACGGCTCGGAGACCTGCTGGCGGAAGTTCCTGAACAGCGGGCGCCACTACGAGGCGGACGTGATCGTGCTCGGCGGCGACATGACCGGCAAGGCGCTCGTCCCGATCGTGGACGACGGAGGCGGCCGCTGGCACGCGACGCTGCTCGAGAACCGTCACGACCTGCAAGGTGAAGAGGAGGTCGCGCAGTTCGAGGAGCTCGTCAAGCGGCGCGGCTACTACCCGTTCCGCACCGACCCCGACGAGCTAAGGCGCTACGAGGGCGACCCCGAGGCCGCCGACAGCTTCTTCCACGAGCAGATGCTCGCGACGGTGGAGCGCTGGATGGCTCTCGCCGACGAGAAGCTCGAGGGCACAGGGATCCAGGCCTTCGCGTGCCCGGGGAACGACGACCAGTTCGACATCGACCCCGTGATCGCGGAGGCGAAGCACGTCGAGCTCGCCGAGGGGCGCGTCGTCGACCTCGACGGCTTCCAGATGGTCTCGACCGGCTGGGCGAACCGCACGCCGTGGAAGACCTACCGGGAGGAGGACGAGACCGACCTCGCCCTGCGCATCGAGAAGGTCGTCGCCCAGGTGACGACGCCGCCCGAGCGGACGATCTTCAGCCTCCACTGTCCTCCGTACGGCACCGGGCTCGACGACGCGCCCGAGCTGACGGAGGACATGCGTCTCAAGCACGCCGGCCACGCGCCGGTTCCGTGCGGGTCGACGGCCGTTCGGGAGGCGATCCAGAAACACCAGCCGGTGCTCTCGCTCCACGGGCACATCCACGAGGCGCGCGGCAACGCACGGGTCGGCAAGACGCTCTGCATCAACCCCGGGAGCTCGTACGAGCAGGGAGAGCTGCTGGGCGCCCTCGTCGACCTCGACGGCGGCAAGAAGGTCAAGAACTTCGTGCTCACCAGCGGATAGGAGGAGGAATGGCGACGACTGTCGGCGACGTCTCGCACCCAAGCGGGGAGAGGACGCTCTTCGCCCGCAAGGCGACCGGCCTCGTGCGGGGCTGGTCGGTTCGAGACGCCTTCATCTACTCGACGTTCTCCATCAACCTGATCACCCTTGGGCTCTTCATCTTCTCGTACGCGGTCTTCGTCCCGAGCGGGAGTCTCATGTGGGCGATCATCCTCTCCGGGGCCTACCTCGTCTTCCAGGCCATCACGTACGCCTCGCTCATCGCCGCGATGCCGAGAGCCGGGGGCGACTACGTGTGGATCAGCCGCGTCCTCGGCGGCGGGATCGGCTTCGTCCTCGCCGCCTGCGGCTGGTGGTTCATCCTCTGGCACTGGGTCCCGATCTACGCGAACATCCTCAACGTCGAGGTGTTCGTCCCGCTCGGGGCGATCGTGGGGGCGGACGGCTGGGTCTCGTTCTTCTCGTCCGCGAAGGGCCTCTTCTGGGCCTCGGTGATCACCGCGCTCCTCGCTTCGGCCTACATCGCCCTCGGCATCCGCGCCTACGCACGCATCCAGAAGTTCTGCTTCTACGGCGGGCTCGTCGGGCTCGCTTTCATGTTCATCCTGCTGCTCGTCAACTCGAAGGCCGACTTCATCTCGGCGCTGAACACGCAGTCGGCCGACGTGCTCGGCACGCAGGGCAACGTCTACGCCGAGACGCTCAAGCAGGGCGCGGGGACTCCCTCGGCCGTCGGCGACTTCGCAACCTTCAAGGGCACCTTCCTCCTCATCCCGTTCCTGCTCTTCTTCAACCTCTGGTCGAACTGGGGCGCGACGCTCTACGGCGAGGTCCGCGGCGCCTCCGACTTCCGCAAGAACATCTATGCGATGGGCGGCGCGCTGCTCGCGACCAGCCTCGCCGCGGTCGTGATGCTCCTCCTCTTCGCCAAGACGTTCGGCTGGGACTTCTACAACGCCTCGAACAACGCCTACTGGAGCGGAACGGGTCCGCTCGGGATCTTCCCGTACCCGGGCCTTCTGACCTCGTTCCTCATAGGCGGCGCGTTCTGGCAGTTCCTGCTGGTCGCCCTCCTGTCGCTCTGGTTCTTCGGCTGGGTGGGGACCGTGTTCCTCTCCTCGACGCGCGTCGTGTTCGCGGCGGCGTTCGACCGTGTCCTCCCCGAGGCGGCGGCGAAGGTGTCGTCGAGCGGCGTTCCTTGGGTCGCCATCCTCCTGATGCTGATCCCGTCCATCCCGATCAGCTACTTCTACGCCTACAACACGAACTTCTACAGCTGGACGCTCGCGGCGACCCAGGTGATCGCGATCACGTTCGCGGGCTCCGCGATCGCCGCGGCCATCTTCCCGTGGCGGCGGCCGGACATCTACAACGCCTCGCCGATCGCCCGCTACCGGATTGCGGGCCTGCCCGTGATCACCGTCGCGGCGATCCTCTTCCTGGTCATCCTCGGCTTCGCCCTCTACGAGTGGTTCACCAACGACCTCTACGCGGTCAACGGGCGCGACTCGCTCATCTACATGGGGAGCTTCTACGTGCTCGCGATCGCCATCTTCGTCGGCTCGCGCATCTACCGGCGCAGCCAGGGGATCGACATGAAGCTCGTCCAGTCGGAGATCCCGGTCGAGTAGCCGGACCTCGGGCGGGGCGGGCTTCGCGGCCTGCCCCGCTCAGTCTTCCCGCGTCACGTCCTCGAGCAGGCGCTCGAAGTCGGGTCCCTCGAACTCGGCCACCGCGCGCTCGTACTTCTCCATCCCCCAGCTCCAGAAGTCGAAGTCGATGTCGGAGACGCCGTCCTGGATGGAGGCCCAGAGCGTCCACCCGTACTTCGACATGAGACCCCAGAGGCGGGCGCGCGCGACCTTGTTGTGGAGCCGCCGGCTGTAGTAGTGCCTGACGAGCTCGTCGAGGTGCTCGAGGCGGAGGTTCGACTCGCTCCAGACGTTCCCGAGCTCGAAGCAGGCATCGTTGTTTCCCGAGTATTCGTAGTCGATGAGCCGAAAGCGGTGGCCGACGTCGATGAAGTTCTCGGCCAGGAGATCGTTGTTGCACGGGACGGTCCCCTCGTCGCGGACGGCCATGGCCTCCTCGATCCGGCGCACACGCGGCTCGTGGTCCAGGTAGCCGTCTGGGAGTCGGAAGCCGCGCTCCTGGACGAGGCCGAGGTAGCGCTGCTGGATGCGGAACATGTTGAAGTCGTCGCGGAAGCGGCGCGCGCCATGCAGGCGCCGGCAGGCGTCGGCGACCCAGTCCAGCCGGTCGCCGCGGCGCAGATCCTCCGCCGTCTGCGTCTGGCCCTCGATGAACTCGAGCACGAGGACGCCCTGCTCGGGGAGGTACCCGACCACCCCGGCGCCGACCCCGGCCTCCGCAGCCGCGACGGTGTTCTCGTACTCGTTCTGCCGGTCGATCGCGAGCAGGCCTGCGTCCTTGGCGGACACGCGGACGACGTAGGCGCCCTCGTCCGTCTCGACCTTGTAGTTCGTGTTCGTGAGCCCGCCGGCGAGCTCGGAGACGGCATGCGCGCCGCGGAGCTCGGGGACGAGCTCGAGGATGTCTTCGATCTGCGCGCCTTCGCCGCTCACGTGGCGTAGGTTTCTACCGGATGGCTTGGGAGCTCGCATCGTTCTCCGCCGATCTCTTGCCTGCCGGCCTCGAGGTCGAGGGTGTCTCGGTGGAGGTCGTCCCACCCGGCTCTCGCGTGCGCGTGACTCACGTGCTCGACGCGGTCGAGCCGCGCATTCGTCCGGACGGCCGCGCCGCCTTTCCAACGGAGGAGCGCGCGGGAGACGGGCGCACCAACCGCCTTGACGGCGTCGTCGTCCTCTCGTGCCTCGACTTTCCAGGCGAGGAGCGGCCCCTCCACGAGCAGGAGTCCATCGTCGACCTCGCGGGGCCCGGGGCCGCGCTCACGCCGTTCGCGGACATGACTGCGGTCGTGCTCACGTTTCGGCCCGAGGCCGGAGGCGGGCACGTTGCGATCGACTCCTGGGCGCGTGGCGTAACGCTCGAGGTCGCGGAGGAGCTGGCGCGGCCGACGCTCGCGGCGGAGCCGGTGGAGGTCGAGCGCTTCGAGCTCGGTGCGGCAGACGCGAGCCTGCCCGCGGTCGCGGCGCTGATCCAGCTCTCCGACCTCGGCCCGCTCTACATCCAGTACGTCTACGGGGCCCCGGCCGGCGAGGTCGGTCTGCCGCGCGCGGTCGGGCCGGCGGAGGTGCTCGACGGCGCGCTCACCTGTGGGGAGTACCACTGGGCGGCGATGCGGAACCCGACGATCTTCTTCCAGCGCAACGAGCTCGTTCGCACGCTCTACCGCGAGCACGGGAAGAGAGTCCGCTTCGCCGGTGTCGTTCTCATGCGCGGGTACGAGCAGAGTGCCGACGACAAGCAGCGTGCGGCCGAGCGCGCCGCCGCCGTTGCCGGCGAGCTCGGCGTGGACGGCGTGGTGATCACGACCGACGCCGGCGGCAACTCCCACACCGACGTCATGCTCACGTGCCGCGCCTGCGAGTGGGCCGGGATTCGGACGACCGTCGTCCTCGCCGAGGAGACCGACCCCGACTCGACGAAGCCGGTCCTCACGGACTGGGTTTCCGAGGCGGACTCGATCGTCTCGACCGGGAACGTCGAGGAGCTCGTCGATGCCTGGACGCCGGAGCGCGTGCTCGGCGGCGACCTCCTGCTCGACGGGACCCCGGCTGCGGAGGCGGGGCCGATTCCCGTGCGGAACTACCTCGGGGCAGCGAACCAGATGGGTCAGCTGGCCCTCGGCTCGAAGACCGTATGAAGGCCGTCCACTACCTGAACCAGTTCTTCGCCGGGATGGGCGGGGAGGAGCGGGCCGAGACGCCGCCGACGCGGCTCGAGGGAGCAGTCGGCCCCGGGCGGGGCCTGCAGGCTTCGTTGGAGGGCGTCGAGATCGTCGTGACTCTCGCGTGCGGCGACGACCACTTCGCCGAGCACGAAGAGGATGCGCTCGGGCAGCTCCTCGCATGGCTCGAGGCCGAGAAGCCCGACGTCCTCGTCGCGGGCCCTGCCTTCGGCTCGGGCCGCTACGGCTACGCGTGCGCGCGGCTGGCCGCGGAGGCGGCGGCGCGGGGGATTCCGGCTGTGGCCGCCATGCACGAGGAGAACCCGGGCGTCGCTGCGGCGGGCACAGCGTACGTCGTCCCGACGGCCATGAACGTGGCGGGCATGCGCGACGCGCTGCCGCGGCTCGGCGCGCTCGCCTCGGCACTTGCCTCCGGACGGGAGCTAGGCCCTCCCGAGGAGGAGGGATACTTGACGCGCGGTCTTCGTCGGAACTACGTCGTGGAGAAGACCGGAGCGGAGCGGGCGGTCGAGCTTCTCCTGGCGAAGCTCGGGGGTGAGGTGCGCACGGAGGTCGGCGGAGATTTCGACCGCGTCGAGCCGCCGCCGGCCGTGGACGATCTCTCCGAGGCCCTTGTCGCGCTCGTCACGGAGGCGGGCTGCGTCCCTCAGGGAAATCCCGATCGCCTGCAGTCCGTCCGGGCGCAGGGCTGGTTCCGCTACGACCTCGACGGAGCGGAGACGCTTGCGTCAGGGCGCTACGAGTCGGTGCACGGCGGCTTCGACGTCACGCTCGCGAACGAGGATCCGAACCGCCTCGTGCCGCTCGACACCGTGCGCGGCTTCGAGCGCGCGGGGCGAGTCGGCCGCGTCCACGAGTCGCTCTATACGACGACAGGAAACGGCACGCCGGTCGTCGTCGCGACGAGGTTCGGGCAGGAGATCGCAGGCGAGCTGCGCGACGCCGGCGTGCAGGCCGTGCTCCTCTCCGGGACCTGAGGGACGGGCACGCGCTGCGGAGCAGTGCTGGCGAAGGAGATCGAGCGGGCCGGAATACCGGCGGTCTACGTCACGTCCTTGCCGACGGTCGCGACGATGATCGGCGCGAATCGCATCGTGCGCGGCCCGGCGATCACGCATCCGTTCGGGCTGGACGAGGAGGAGCGGCGCCGAATCGTCGAGCGCGCGCTCGAGATGCTCGAGACGGACGTCGACCCGAACACGGTGTGGGAGGTCGAGGAGTGAGTTTCTCTAGTGGGGCCTCCCCGAGCCACCACCCACCTCGATCCTATCGTCGAAAAACGCGCTCATGGCACGCGGGACGCGCCGCCTTGGCAACGAGAGCGAGCCGAGGGTGACTGCGGCGATCCACGGTTGCTCCCTCGTCCTCGCCCATGCGCCCGACCTCGTCCGCCACGGCTCCAAGCCCGCGCGCGAGCACGCCGCCGACCAGATCAAGCCGGCCCTTCGCAGCTTCGACGAGGCGCTCGGCTACCCGCCGCATCAGGTCTTTGTGGGCAATCTCGCGCCGGACGCCCTCTGGGAGATCGAGCGCCCCTGGTGGCGCCACCCCGTCGATCGGAAGACCGAGGGCCCATTCGGCGTCTTCATCGACCAGGACGCGCTCTACGCGCAAATGGAGGCCGCCGACCAGTTCCAGCTCCTGCATCTCGACGGGCGCGAGCCTGCCGACGGCGCGCTCACGCTCTACCGAAACGGCAGCCGCGCGGGGGTCATGGACCGAGCGCACGAGCTGGACGAGAGCCTCTCCGCAACGGTCCTCCTCGAGAACCTCGCCTGCAAGGCGACCGGAGCGCTGGCCCTCGAGCAGCTGCTCGCGCGCACCGGCTTCCCCCCGGACGACCTCGCCTACGCGATCGGCTGTGGGGAGGAGGCCGTGGGCGACCGCTACCAGCGCGGCGGCGGAAACCTCGGCAAGGCGATCGCCGAGCAGGCGGGTTGCGCGAACGCCTCGGGCTCCGATGTCAAGGCGTTCTGCGCGGGCCCGGTTCACGCGCTCGTCGTCGCGGCCTCGCTCGTCTCCTCAGGGGTCTACGAGCACGTCGCGGTCGTCGCCGGCGGCTCGCTGGCGAAGCTGGGGATGAAGTTCGCCGGCGCGCTGCGCCACGACGTGCCCGTGCTGGAGGACGTCCTCGCCGGGCTCGCCATCCTCGTCGGTCCGCCTGGCGACGGCGCCCCCATCGTCCGTCTCGACGCCGTGGGTCGCCACCGGGTTGGATCGGGATCGGCGCAGCAGGCCGTCCTCGAGGACCTCGTCGTCGAGCCTCTGCAGCGGCTCGGCCGCCGGATCCCCGACGTCGACCGCTACGCGACCGAGCTGCACGATCCCGAGATCACCGAACCGGCCGGCGCGGGCAATGTGCCCCAGCGCAACTACAAGCTGATCGGCGCGCTCGCCGTCAAGCGCGGCGAGCTCGACCGCGCACGGCTCGACGACTTCGAGCGCGAGCGGGGCCTGCCGGGCTTCTCGCCGACCCAGGGTCACGTCGCCTCCGCGATCCCCTGGCTGCCCCACGGGCTCGAGGCTCTCCGCGCCGGCGACATCGGCTCGACGATGCTCGTCGCCAAGGGGTCGCTCTTCCTCGGACGCATGACCGAGCTGGCCGACGGCATGTCCATCTTGCTGGAACCAGGAAAGGAGTGAGGATGCCGGTCGACGCGACACCCGAGACCTTCAAGGAGCTGACGAGCAAGGGCAGCGTCTTCATCGACTTCTGGGGCCCGCGCTGCCAGCCGTGCCTCGCGATGATGCCGACGATCACGGAGCTCGAGGAGAAGGCGGGCGGCGCCGTCCGCGTCGTCAAGGTCGACTCGACGCAGAACCGCGACGTCTGCCGCGAACTGCGCGTCTTCGGTCTGCCCACGTACATTTTGATGCGCGACGGAGAGGAGCTGGAGCGGCTCTCCGGCGAGGTGTCGAAGCAGCAGGTCGAGGAGGCCTTCGCGACCCTGAAAGGAGGTGCCACCGCATGAAGCTCAACGGAAAGAGGGTGATTGCCCTCGGCGAACGGGACGGCGTGCCCGGGCCCGCCATCGCCGAGTGCGTGCGCTCGGCGGGAGCCGAGCCGATCTTCGTCGAGACCGAGTGCTTCGTCTGAACGGCGGCAGGGGCCATGGACCCGGAGAACCAGGACCGCATCAAGATCCTGGTCGACGAGTACGGGGCCGACGACATGGTGGTGGTGCTCGGCGCCGCCGACCTCGAGGCGCTCGAGGTCGCAGCCGAGACGCTCACCGTCGGAGACCCGGCCTACGTGGGTTCACTGGCAGGAGTCCAGTTGGGGCTCCCCGTCGTGCACATCCTCGAGGAGGACGTGAAGGAGCAGGTCGATCCGGAGGTGTATGACGAGCAGGTCGGCCTGCTCGAGATGACGCTCGACGTCGACCGGGTCAGGCGGGCCGCGGAGAAGTTCCCCGGCCGCGCCTAGTCCCTCTGGCCGGCGGGCTTTCGCCGGGCTAGCCCGGCTTTGCCCTGCCTCACGCCGCTCGCTTGCCTCCTTGGCGAGCGACGCCCAGAGAGGCTAGGACGCGCTCGTGGTGTAGCGGAAGCAGTCCGTCGTGTGGTCGTTCACGAGACCGCAGGCCTGCATGAACGCATAGCAGACCGTCGGGCCGACGAAGCGAAAGCCGCGGCGCTTGAGCTCCTTGCTCATGGCCTTCGACTCGTCGGTCTCCGCCGGGATCTCGGCGAGCGTCCTCCAGCCGTTCAGCTTCGGCTCGCCGCCGACGAAGTTCCACACGAGGTCGGCAAGGCTCCCGACCTCGAGCACGGCCTTCGCATTCGCGATCGCAGACTCGATCTTCAGGCGGTTGCGGACGATGCCTGCGTCGCCCATGAGCCGCTCGACGTCACGTGATCCGAAGCGCGCGACCTTTACCGCGTCGAACCCGGCGAACGCGCGGCGGTACCCCTCGCGCTTGTGCAGGATCGTCGACCACGAGAGGCCGGCCTGCGCGCCCTCGAGCACGAGCATCTCGAAGAGGTGACGCTCGTCGCGCGAGGGGACGCCCCATTCCTCGTCGTGGTAGGAGCCGTAGAGCGGGTCGCTCTCGGGCACCCAGGCGCAGCGCGTCACGCGGGCACGGCCTGGAGCCCGGCGGTGGCGATCAGGTGCGCTGTGCAGCGCGCCGCGTTGGCCGCGATCGTCGCGGTCGGGGGCTGCGGCCCCGAGGTGACGAAGACGCTCCCGTCGACGATGAAGAGGTTCGGGACGTCGTGTGAGCGGCCGAAGCGGTCGACGACCGAGGTGGCGGGGTCGTCGCCCATGCGGCATGTGCCGAGAAGGTGCCACCCCCACTGCGACCAGTCGGTCACGATCGTCTCGACAGCACCGGAGGCCTCGTGCGCCTCCCGCGCGCGCTCGAGCTGCCACGCGAGATTTCGGCGGGCGTCCTCGTCGATCCGGTAGGAGATCTTCGGCGCGGGGATCCCGTCGGAGTCGGTCAGCGCCGGGTCGAGGGTGACGGTGTTCTCGTCCGATGGCAGGTCCTCGACCCCGATCCCCCAGTCGAAGGCGCGGCCGACGGTCTTCGCAAGCAGCCCGTGCACGGCGGGGCCCCAGCGATCGGCGAACGGGAGCGCGGCGTAGCGAGCGAGCGCCATCAGCGGGCCTCCGATCGGCATAACGTCCCACTGCGCGCCGCGGGCGAAGCCGCGCGACTCGTCCGTATCGGCGAACTGGAGGGAGAGGAGCGGCGTGCCCCAGGGGCCGAGCCAGCTGTCCAGATCGTCGTCGTAGAGGCCGAGCACGCTCATGTAGGGGTGGAGCATGAGCCGCTTGCCGACCATTCCCGACGAGTTGGCGAGGCCCGAGGCGAGGAGGAGCCTCGGCGTGCCGATGCCGTTGGCGGCGAGGACGACGACGTCGGCCTCCTGCCTGTGCTCGGCGCCGTCGCGGTCGATCCAGGCCGCACCGGTGGCAAGCCCGTTCCCGTTCGTCGTGATCTCCCGCACCCGCACGCCCGTGAGGAGCTTCGCGCCGGCGGCGATCGCATTCGGCCAGAGGGTCAGGTCGGTCGAGCCCTTCGCTCCTTCCGGACAACCGAACATGCAGACGCCGCGCCGCGCGCAGGGCTGCTGGGTCGCCGTCGCCTCGGAGGGGATCGCGTGCGCGGCGGGCCACCAGTGCCAGCCGAGCTCGTTCATACCCTCGGCCGCCTTGCGTCCGATCTTCCCGATCGGAAGGCCGGGGAGGGGAGGGCCGGCGCCGGGCGGATACGCGGGGTCGCCGGCCGTGCCGGAGACGTTCATCTCTCGATCCATCCGCTCGTAGAAGGGGAGCATCTCGTCGTAGCCGACCGGCCAGTCGTCGCCGACGCCCTCCGCCGAGCGCACCTTGAAGTCGCTCGGGCGCATCCGCGCCCACTGCGCTCCGAAGTGGATCGTGCTCCCGCCGACGGCGTTGAACATGACCGGGGCAATATCGGAGCCCGAGTTCTCGCACGGATAGTCCTCCGGCCGCTCGCGCACGTTCGGGTCCGGGCTCCACGAGTGCTCGACGAGGAGCTCGAACTCCTGCTTGTCGCCGGGATAGTCGGAGGCGTTCTGCCAGCCGCCCTGCTCGAGGCAGACGACGCTGAAGCCGGCCTCCGCCAAGTGCTTCGAGACGACTGCGCCCGAGGCGCCCGCGCCGATGACGAGGACGTTCACGCCCTCGGGAGACCGGGCCTGCCGCGGCTCTTCGCGCGCGACCGGTGGCGGGGCGGGAGGGAGCTCGGGCAGGAGGCCCTCGATGTAGTAGTCCGCCTCGTCCGGAAAGGGCGGCGTCGGCTTCTGGCCCGGATAGCCGATCCGCTTTCGCACCTTCACGTTCATCGTGTAGGCGCCCGCCACGATCGTCGTCAGGGCGGCGAAGGCCTCCGGGTCCTGCGCCTCGAGCTCCTGCGCGCTGGGCGCGTCGAGAGCGCGCTCGTATGCCGCGCCGAGATCCGGCCGCGCGGCGAGCGCGCGCGCGTGCCACTTGCCCTGCGGGTCGGCCCCGCTCGCAGACGGCAGGCCGTCGCCCGCCGGGATCAGCTCGTCCGCCAGCCTCGCGACCCGCGCGTCAAGCATCGCCGTGACTGTAACCCGCTTCCTCCTCGGCCATGAAGCGCACGAAGAAGTAGGCCAGGACGCAGAAGAAGACGATCTCCTCGCTCACCGCCATGAGCGTCCCGCCGAGCTGCTGGTCCTCAGCCGCCGAGATCCCCCAGAGCCTCGGCGCGTGGACATACGTGTCGTAGATCGGCGAGGGGAGGAGGGCGAGGATGAGACCGAGCGGGCTCGCGAGGACGAAAGCGGCGAAGAGGTACGCGGCCTTCGCGCCCGACGGGAGACGCCACGGCTCCTCCTGGAAAACCGGCCACCAGAGGAGCAGGCCGGCGACGAGGTAGCTCAGGTGCTCGACGTCGAGCACGACGCGATGGTGGAGAGCTCCCTCGTAGGCGACCGGGACGTGCCAGATCGCGTAGGTCGCGAGCCAGATCGGGAGGGCTACGAACGGCCGCGTCAGTGCCCGGACGATCCGGATTCGCGCGAGCATGGCGGCGAGCCGCGGCGGGATGCCGAGGACGAGGAGCGCGGGTGTCCACTCCGCCAGGACGACGTTCTGCAGCAGGTGGGCCGAGACGAGGTAGTGGAGCGCGACGGTCGCGACCGGGGTCGCCACGGCCGCCAGCGCGAGGGCGATCCCCGCGGCGAAGCAGAGCTTGTGCCTGCGCGTGGCGCCCCACCCGGGCGCGAGGGCGAAGTACAACCCTCCGAGGGCGAGGAGTGCCGCGACCTCCTCCCAGGCCGGATACCAGCTCGAGGCGGACGGCGTGTGAGCCAGCGGCACCGCTTCAGGCTAACGCCGCTCGGGGTGGTCTTCGGCAGACGGGAGTGAGATAGTCGCCGCGTGGCGAAAGTCGGAGTCGAAGCCCTGGTTCTCGGGCCGAGGGCCACGGAGAAGAAGGGCGGGCCTCTGGGCCCCGAGTGGGTGGACGTCCTGCGAGACATCCCGCTCTTCGCGCCGCTCTCGAAGCGGCACGTCAAGCGCATCGCCAACCTCGCGCGCCCGCGACGCTTCGCGCCCAGCTCGGCCATCGTCCGCAAGGGCGAGCGGGGAGAGACCTTCTACGTCATCCTTGACGGCGAGGCGACGCTCAGCTTGCCGAAGCGGCAGAGCGCCAAGCTGGGGGCGGGCGACTTCTTCGGCGAGCTCGCGCTTCTCGACGGCGGCCCGCGCACGGCCACGATCATCGCCAAGACGCCCGTGCTCACGATGGCCATCGGCCGGCGGCCCTTCCTGAAGCTCGTGCGCAGCGACTCCGACCTCGCCCTCGGCCTCCTCAAGGCGATGGCCGAGCGCCTGCGCCAGTCGAACGAAGCGGCCCCGCGCTAGCGGAGGGCGTTCGCTACGCTGGCCGGGCCCGCGGGCGTAGCTCAACGGTAGAGCCCCAGCCTTCCAAGCTGGTGACGAGGGTTCGATTCCCTTCGCCCGCTCTCGCCGCCGGTGAGTTACGGTTCCACGCTCGTGTCCCGCTACGACTGGCTTCTCTTCCTACACGTCTTCTCGGCGTTCGCGCTCGTCGCGTCGCTCGTCCTCTACACCGTGCTCATCGCGAGCCTGTGGGGAAGGGACGTGCCCAGCGAGGCGGTACGCCTCTTCCGCCTCCAGCGGATGGGCGACGTGCTCGTCGCGGTCGGCTCGATGGGCGTGCTCATCTTCGGGATCTGGCTCGCCATCGACGTCAAGGCCTACCACCCCTGGGATGGCTGGATCATCGCGGCGCTCGTCCTCTGGCTCGTGATGGGCGCGCTCGGCTCGCGCACGGGGAAGGCGTACAAGGCCGCTCGCGACCGGGCCAGGGCGCTCGTCAAGGAGGGCTCGAGCGCCCCGAGCCCCGAGCTTCGCGCGCTGATCCAGGATCACCAGGCGCTGTGGCTCCACGTGGCCGGGATCGTCACCGTCCTCGTCCTCCTCGTCGACATGATCTGGAAGCCGGGCGCATGACATTGCTCGCGAGCATCCGGCCGGACAGCTGGAACTACCCGCTCTTCCTACACGTTCTCGGGGCAATGGCTCTCGTCGGCGCCCTCGTCACCGCCGTCACCGCCCAGCTGCTCGGCTGGAAGCGGGCCCCGGCCCGGGACTCCCTGGCCTATGCGCGCGTGGCGTTCAGGACGCTTCTCCTCGTCGGCATCCCGGCCTGGTTCGCGATGCGGATCGGCGCCGAGTGGATCTACTCGAAGGAAGGGTGGAGCAACGTGCCCAGCGAGCCGAACTGGCTCGGCATCGGGTACATCACAGCGGACCTCGGCGGCGTCCTCCTCCTCGTCTCGGTCATCCTCGCGGGGTTCGGCACGCGGCGCCTCGCGCGGGTAGATGGCGACGGCGAGGTGAGCAACCTGTCGCGTTCCGCGGGCGTGCTCGCGATCATCGCTCTGGTGGCGTACCTCGTCGCCGTTTGGGCGATGAGCGCGAAGCCGAGTTAGCGGCGACTGTTACGCCTTCGTGAAGGCCGCGCCTGGGAAAACCGGATGGCGCCCGCCGCCCGTATCTCCTCCTGACAACGAGCGCAGTACCGGCCGGGCCTGCGTCTCCCACTTGGAGACAGGAGGCCACAGTGAAGATCCCCAGAGCAATGGCGGTCGCAGCCGCGGCACTCGCCGTCGGCGTGGCGGCCGCAGGATGCGGCGCCAGCAGCAACACCAGCTCGAGCGCCGCGCCCGCGAGTGCGGGCACAAGCGCGTCGGGAGGCTCGGGCAGGTCGTACGGCTACGGCGGTGGGAGCAGTCAAACTCCCGCGTCGAGCGCCGTGACGCTCAAAGCGGCGAGCTCGCCGCTCGGCACGATCCTCGTCGACCAGGAGGGGAAGACCCTCTACCTCTTCGAGGCGGACAGCAAGAACAAGAGCAACTGCAACGGCGGCTGCCTCGCCCTCTGGCCACCGGTCACGACGAACGGCAAGGCGAGCGCCGGAAGCGGCGCCTCGGCCGGGATGATCGGGACGACCATGCGCGCCGACGGCACCTCCCAGGTCACGTACGCCGGTCACCCGCTCTACTGGTTCTCGGGCGACACGAAGGCCGGCGACACGAACGGCGAAGGCCTCACGGACTTCGGCGGCGCCTGGTACGCGGTCTCGCCGGCCGGCAAGGCGGTCGTCAACCCGTAACCGGCAGAGCCTGAACGAGCCGGACGGCGCCCGTCGCGGCCTCGTCCGGCTCGTCGTTCAGGCTTGGCGGCATGGCGACCGATCCCGCCAGCGAGCGGGTCGTCTATATCCGGCCGCGCACGATCCTCCAGGTTCTCGGGATCGTGCTCGCGACGCTCGCGGTCATCGCGTTCGTCTACCTCGCGTGGCACATCGTCACGTGGATCCTCGTGGCGGCCTTCCTCGCTCTCGCGCTCAACCCGGCCGTCGAGGCCTTCGAGCGGCGCGGGCTCAGGCGGGGCTACGCAGCCGCGATCGTCTTCATCCTGGCCGTCGCCGCGATCGTCGGGCTCGGCTTCCTCGTCCTGCCGCCGCTCATCCGCCAGGTGACGGACTTCATCCAGGCGATTCCGAACCTCGTCGACGACCTCGTCGCCGGCCGGGGGCAGCTGGGGTTCCTGCAGCGCGACTACCACATCGTCGATCGCATCCGGGCCGCGATCGAGGAGCACGGCGCGGGGAGCATCCTCGGCGTCACCGCGCCCGCGCTCGCGGTCGCCCAGAGCGTCTTCTCGGTGATCGTGGGCTCGGTCGCGATCGCCTTCCTCACCTTCTTCATGCTGCTCGACGGCCCGAGGATGGTGGAGCGCTTCTATGCCTTCCTGCCCGACAGCGCCCGGCCCCGATGGCAGCGCGTCGGGAACGAGATCTACCGCACCGTCGGCGGCTACGTAACCGGCAACGTGGTCATCAGCGTCATCGCCGGCGTGGCTGCGGCGATCGCACTCTTCGTTCTGGGGAGCAAGTACTCGGTCGCGCTCGCCGTCGTCGTCGCCATCCTCGACCTCGTCCCGCTCGCGGGGGCGACGATGGCAGCTGTGATCGTCTCCGCGGTCGTCTTCGTCGAGCTCGGCTGGGTCCAGGGCGTGATCATCATCGGCTTCTTCCTCGTCTACCAGCAGCTCGAGAACCACATCCTCCAGCCGGTCATCTACGGAAGGACCGTGCAGCTCTCGCCGCTCGTCGTCCTCATCTCCGTCCTGATCGGAGCGGAGCTGGCCGGGATCCTCGGCGCGCTCGCCGCGATCCCTGTCGCGGGTGTCGTTCAGGCGGTCGGCCGGGAGTTCCTCCGCTACCGTGCGGAGACCGCCGCCGCGCCTCCCTAAAGAGGGGGATTTGCACCGGGTTTGCGGCCCCCTACGCTTCGTGCGAAAGGAGTCGACGGCATGGCACAGGCACTAAGCCATGCGGCCGGGCAAGAACGATACGAAGTGCGCGAGTTCCTCGAAGGCCGGGCGTTGGGCCCCGAGGTTCGACACGAATGCCGGGACTACGTCCTGGCAGTCGAGTACGCGTTCGAATTCCTGCAGCGGCGCGATCCAGGCCGCGAAGGAGTCGTGAACGCGCTCGAGGTCGTGAAGGTCGACGGAAACCGCCGCGAGACGGTGTGGTCCTACGACCACGCACGGGACACCAGCCGCCTCGATCCGGTGCGCAAGTGGGGTTACGACGTCACCCGCACCTGGAGCGGTCCGGCAAGGCCCGCAACTCGTCCGTCGTTCGGCCGCCTACAACAGCGACGCGTCTGAGGACTGGATCCGCGGCCGCACGGCTCTAGACTGCGGATCCTGCCGGCAGGAAGCGCGCAAGCGGAAGCACCCGGGCCTTCGCGGGTCCGCGTCCTCGTCGCCGACGACGAGCCGCCTATCCGCCTGCTCTGCCAGGTGAACCTCGCCCTGGCGGGAATGGACGTCTTGCAGGCGGCCGACGGGCGCGAGGCTCTCGAGGCGGTGCGCTCCGGCGCGCCCGATCTGATCCTGCTCGACCTGATGATGCCGGGGGTGGACGGCTGGACGGTCGCCGAGGAGCTCGCGGCCGACGGGCGGACGAACACCATCCCAATCGTCTTCCTCACTGCACGCGCGACGACGGCCGATCGCCGCCGCGCCGAGGAGCTCGGTGCCGTCGGCTACATCCTCAAGCCGTTCGACCCTGTCGGGCTAGCCCCGCTCGTCGCCGAGGTCGTCGCCCGCTCCGCCCGCGGCGAGCTCGACGAGATCCGCCGCGAGTCCCCGGCGGAGCTGTGGCCGCCCGAGCTCGACGACCGTTGAGTCGCGTTGCCGCTTCGCCCGGGCGGCCGTAGCATGCCGCCTGCCAGGGCCGGAAAGGAGTCGGAGACGAGGGGGCGCAGCTTCATCTCGCAGCTCTTCGAGCGGCGCCGTGCCGACCAGCGGGACGCCGACGCCGCGATCGCGCGGGCGAACCGCCTGCAGGCGGTGACGGCGCGCCTCGCCGGCGCGCTCACCCCGCAGCAGGTGCTCGACGCGATCGTGACGCAGGGCGTCGAGGCGGCTGAGGCGCGCGCCGGGGCCATCGGACTCCTCTCTCGCGACGGCGAGCGGGTGGAGATCGTGGCCGCCCGCGGCTACGACCAGAGCGTCTTCAAGGGTTGGGAGAGCTTCTCGGTCGAGAGCGCGACGCCGATGGCGGCCGCCATTCGCGAGCGCAGGCCGTTCTTCTTCGGCACCACGGCCGAACGCGACGAGCACTTTCCCTCGATCGCCGGCCTCGGCGGGCCGAGCCACGGGCTCGCGATCCTCCCGCTGCTCGTGGAGGGGAGGGCGATCGGTGGGATCGCGTTCACCTTCCCGACCGAGGTCGACTTCGACGCCGAGCGCCGTGCGCTCAAGACCACGCTGGCCCAGCAGGCGGCGCAAGCGCTCGACCGCGCCCGCCTCTACCAGGCCGAGCACGCCCTCCGCCAGCGCATGACCTTCCTCGCCGACGCGAGCGAGCTCCTGGGCTCGTCGCTGGACTACGAGACGACGCTCACGCAGCTCGCGCGGCTCGCCGTCCCCGAGATGGCGACGTGGTGTGCGGTCGACATGCTCGGCCCCGACGGCTCGATCGAGCGCCTCGCGCTCGCGCACGAGGACCCGGAGCAGCTGGCGTGGGCAGAGCGCCTGAACGAGGAGTACCCGCCCGACCCCGACGCGGCGAGGGGTGTGCCGAACGTGATCCGGACGAAGGAGGCCGAGTTCGTGCCGGAGATCACCGAGGAGCTCCTCGAGGAGGCCGCACAGGGCGACGAGCGGCTGATCGAGATCGTCCACGAGCTCCGCCTCCGCTCCGCGATCACCGTCCCGCTCGTGGCGCGCGGGCGGGCGCTCGGCGCCCTCTCCCTCATCCGCGACGACTCGTCGCCTCTTTACACGGAGCTCGACGTCGATCTCGCCTCGGAGCTCGCGCGCCGCGCAGCGTCGGCCGTTGACAACGCGATGCTCTACCGGGAGGCCGAGCGGCGCGGAGATGCGGCCCGCGCCCTCGCGCACGTCGACGACGGCGTCGTTCTCCTCGACGAGGACGGGACCGTCGTCTCCATCAACCCGGCGGCGGCGCACATCCTCTCCATCGAGGAGCCGGCCGTCGTGGGGGAGAGCGCGCTCACGGCGATCCCCGGCTGGACGGCGATCGAGAACGTGAGATCGGCGCGCGCTCCCGTCACCGTCCCGCTCGCGGGCCCGGACGGCTCGGAGCGATGGGTCTCGGTCTCCCGCGTCGGGTTCGCGGACGGGATCGTCTACGCGCTCCGCGACGAGAGCGAGGAGCAGCTGCTCGAGCGCGCGCGAAGCGATTTCGTCGCGACGGCATCACACGAGCTCCGCACGCCGCTCGCCGCGGTGCTCGGCGCCGTGAAGACGCTCGGAAGGGGCGATGTGACCCTCGAACCTGAGCAGCGCCAGGCCCTGATGGACATGATCGACAGCGAGGCCGAGCGCCTCTCCGCAATCGTCGGCCAGATCCTCCTCGCGGGGCAGCTCGACGCTGGCCGGCTCCACCTCACGCATGAGCAGTTCGACCCGGTGGAACTCGCGCACAGCGTCGTCGACTCTGCCGAGCTGCATCTGCCGGCCGGCATCGATCTCCGCGTGCTCGCCGACGAGGACGTGCCCCCTGTCACGGGCGACGCCAACCAGCTCCGGCAAGTGCTCTCGAACCTCCTCGACAACGCGATCAAATATTCGCCGGAGGGCGGAGACGTCGAGCTTCGGCTCGTTCGCAACGGCCAGTTCGCCTGCATCGAGGTCGTCGACTGTGGGCTCGGCATCCCGCACGACGAGCTCGAACGGATCTTCGAGAAGTTCTACCGGCTCGATCCCGCGCTCACGCGGGGCGTGAACGGGACGGGCCTCGGCCTCTACATCAGCAAGGAGCTCGTCGAACGAATGAGGGGGCGCATCTCGGTGCGCTCGGAGCCGGGCCGCGGGTCGACTTTCGTCGTCGAGGTGCCGCTGGCCGTCTGAGTCGCGGCCAGGATCGCTGCGATCGCCATCCCGGTGAGGGGCCAGATCAGATACGAGGTCTGGAAGACCCGCCCGAGGAAGAGAAGGAGGAAGATCGAGGCCGCGAAGCCGGCTGCGCCCACCCAGGGAAGTCGGGTGCGCAGCTGGTTCCGGACCAGCCAGAGCGTCACAGGCAGCCAGACGAGTAGCGCGAGGAGCGCGAACGGATAGGCGCTCTCGCGGTTGGCGAGGATTCCCTCGTGGACGAGCAATGGGGCGAGGCCGTACCCCGTGATCCTGTAGGCGCTCGTCCCGTAGCCGATCGTGTCGGCCCAGAGCGCGCCCGGGGAGGCGACGAGGAAGGGCAAGACGCCCGCGACGACGACTGCGCCGAAGGCCGCGGCCGCCCGTCCGAAGTCCTTCCTTCCTCCGCGGCTCATCAGCAGCATGGCCACGAAGAACGGGATCGCGACGATCGCGAACTGCTTCAGGAGGACCGCCGCGCCGAGGCTCGCGGCCGCCAAGACGAACCGCGACCGGCTCGCCAGCCCGAAGGCCAGCACGAGGAAGAGGAGGCTCGGTGCGTCCGCGGTTCCGTACCACGCGCCCTTCACGGCGAGCGGGTTCGCGGCCAGCGCGGCCCCGACGGCGAGGCGCACCGTCAGCGGCCCCGCGAAGGCGAGCGCCGCCGGCACCAGTCCGAGCGTCGCGAGGAGGACGAGCACCCGGTAGTCGTCGAAAGGGGCGGGGAGGAGGCGCCAGCCCGCCGACGTGAGCGCCGCTCCTGGGAAGTAGGCGAAGTGGCTGAGCGCCGGGTGGTCGGGCTCGGGCGTTCCGTTGCGGCTGTAGAAGCGCTCGATCCCCGATCCCCGGTAGTCGTGTCCGTACGGGTTCTGACCGTGGAGGACGAGATCGCCGGCGACCTCGATCTGATACGTGGAGTCGTTCGTGTAGAACCACGGCGCGCTCGAGTCGCGCAGGGCGACCTGGACGAGCACGCCGGGCACGACGAGGAGCGCGACGACGACCGACGTCACGACGAGCGCGCGCCGGGCGGTCCAGCGCGCGCGGGCCTGCGTCACCACGAGGACCAGGAGAAGGCCTGCGACAAGGGCGGCGAGCCTCAGGAGCCCCGGATTCCAGCGGCCGTGGGTGAGGGAGACGATCGGCCCGAGGAGCCCGTGCGGCGCGACCTTCCCGGAGTGGAAGGGCCAGCCGTCCAGCCCGAGCATGGGGAAGTTGACGAGGACGAGGACGCCGAGCGTGGCGAGGAGCGGCGCGGCCAAGACGGCTTGGGGCCGGGGCAGCCGCAGGATCTTCGCGGCGCCGGTGGGCTCCGTGGGAGGGAGGGAAGGGCGGGGGGTCGGCGCGAGCTCCACGTGCGTCCGGCAACAAGGTACGACGCCGCCCGGCCGGAACCTTCTCACGGATAATCGGGCCGTGTCCGGCCACGAGTGGGCGCTCTCCCTCCATCTCGTCGGCGTCGTCGTCCTCGCCGGTGGAGTCGCGATCGCCGGCGCGGGCTATCTCGCCGCCAGGCGGCGTGAGAGACCGTCCGAGATCGCGCTTCTCCTCGGCACGACGCGAACCGGCGTCGCGCTCGTCGGCGTGGGCAGCCTCGCGGTCCTCGCCGGAGGCTTCTGGCTCGTCGCGGTCACGGACGAGGGCTTCGGCGAGGGCTGGCTCTCTGCGGCGCTCGCCATCTTCGTCCTCGCCTCGGTCCTCGGCGGCCTCGGCGGGCAGACGCCCAAACGCGCGCGGCTCCTGGCCGAGCGCCTCGCCCGCGAGGGGGACGAGCAGAGCGACGAGCTTCGCCGGCTTCTCCACGACCGGCGGGCCGCGGCGCTGAACCTCCTCTCCACGGCCGGGCTCTTCGTCGTCCTCCTGCTCATGGTGTGGAAGCCCGGCTAGCTCCTGGTGGAGCCGCGCGCCGCTTTCCGCGTTATGGTGGCCCGCACCGGGACCTGGCAGACAGAGAGGGGAGGACCTCAATGACTCGGAAAGCCACGCTCGTCGCGGTTGCCGTGGCGTCGCTCGTCGCGGGGCTCATGGCGTCCGCGCCGGCCGTCGCCATCACCGACGGCGTGCCGGACACCGTCCACACGAACGTCGGGCTCGTCCGCTTCACGACCGCGGCCGGGAGATTCCGCTGCTCCGGCACGCTGATCTCTCCGACGGTCGTCCTGACCGCCGGTCACTGCACCGAAGGGCCGGCAACGAACGTCTACGTCTCCTTCGACGACGCCCTCCAGCCCGATCCGCTCGCGCCCGGGATCAGCGACGCGGAGCGCGCGGCTCGCGCGGCCCACTACATCACTGGGACGGCGCACCCCGATCCCGGCTGGACGGGCAAGCTGTCCCTCGCCAAGCAGCACGACCAGGGCGTTGTCGTGCTCGACGCGCCGGCGACGACGAAGTGGCCGGACATCGTGCCCGCGCCGCTGCCTCCGGTCGGCTACCTCGACCAGAACCAGGGCCAGCTGAAGAACGAGGTCTTCACGCTCGTGGGCTACGGCGTCGACATCGGCGACAAGAAGGCGCAGATCGTCGTCCGGGAGCGCCGCATGACGACGTCCTACCTCAAGAACGTCCGATCCGAGGTCGTCGTCTTCCAGATCAACGACAACGACTCGAAGGCCGGAGGCGGCTCGTGCTTCGGCGACTCCGGCGGGGCCGTCTTCCAGAACGGCTACGTCCTGGGGGACGCGTCGTACGTCAACTCGCTCACCTGCAACGCGACGGGTAGCTACCAGCGCGACGACACCGCGTACTCGCGCGCGTTCGTGAACGGCTTCCTGAACCCGTAGGGAGCCGAGAAGACCGTTTGACGAAAAGCCCCCGGCAACGGGGGCTTTTCCGTCCCTGGGATCATTCGCAGCCGATCCCGTTCCCGTCCCCGTCCAGGTGGTACGGATCGTCGCCCGTGACTTGCACGGGGCCGAGGCCCATTGCATGGATGTCGACACAGTCGAGGTCACTCGTCACGGGGAGGCATGGGTTGTATCCGGGCTCGCAGCCTTGGCCCGAGGACGTGAGCGGGTGTGGGGTGTTGTGCTTCGGAAAGGTCGTGAATGAGGCGAGCGGATCGAACGTGGCGTCGCAAGCCCCCCAGGCTCCCAGGCGTTCGCGCTTTGCCTTCTCCGCGGCGGCGAGCAGCTCGTCTGCGTAGCGCCCGCGGTCTCCGTCGTAGAACCACACGCTCGCCGCGCCCCTGCGCACAAGCTCGAGGTTGACGTTTTCGCCGGCGCGAAAGACATAGCGCAGGAGACGGCCGTAGCGGTCGACCCGGTCGAGCGCCGGGTCGGCCTCGACGCGAACCGACGCCCCTGGGGGCGCCAGTTTGCCGAGCGCCGACGAGGCCTTGCGCGAATAGCATTCGGCTCCGCCGAGTTCGGGCGTGTCGATCTGGACTAGCCGTATCCGCCGACCGTCCTGAAGGTCGAGGGTGTCGCCGTCGATCACGCGGGCGACGCGGGCGAGCCGTGGCGGCCGCCGTCTGCCCCTGCGGTCGTGTGCCCGTGATGGGCCGGTTCGGCCGGGTGCTGGGACGTCTCGGTCGGAGCGCCGACCTGAGGCTGGTCCGACGGTGAGGACGCGTCGCAGGCGGTGGGCGAAAGCGCCAAGCCCGCGACCAGGCAGATGATCGTCCCCGCCCTTACAGCCGCACCCCTTCGCCTCGACTCCGGCGCGACCGCGCCGCTCTCCGCCGACGATCGTACGCCGGGCTGCGAAGACCGGCAACCCGATGTCGACGGGATGCGCCCGGCAGGATTCGAACCTGCGACCCGCGGATTAGAAGTCCGCCGCTCTGTCCACTGAGCTACGGGCGCCTCGGGGAGGAACGTAGCACCCCGGCTACACTGCCTCTTGCACGGTGGCCGTAGCTCAGCTGGTAGAGCCCCGGGTTGTGGTCCCGGCTGTCGCGGGTTCGAGTCCCGTCGGCCACCCTAACGCCTGCGTGCGCGCAGCTCGAGCGCCCGGCGGACGTCCGACCAGGAGAGCAGGCCGACGAGGCGGTCGCCGTCGAGGACGAGGGCGCGCGAGAGGTCGCTCTCCGACAGCTCGCCCGCCGCATCGAAGAGGTCGTCGTCCTCGCTGACGACCGGCACGTCCTCCCTGGGGAGCATGCAGTCGCGCACCGTACGGGTCTCCCACTCGCTCCGCGGGACCTTCGCGACCGAGCGGAGCGGCAGGAGGCCGACCACGTGACCGTTCTCCGTGACGGGATACGTCGCGTGCTTCGTCGTCGACGCGATGTCGTCGAAGAACTCGCCGATCGTCACGTCGGGCCGTGTCATCACCGGGTCGCGGACGGCGACGTCGCGCACGTGCAGCCCGCGAAGGGCCTGGCGGGCCATGAGCGTCCGGTCCTCGGCGCCGGCCGCCTGGAGCAGGAACCAGCCGATGAACGCGAGCCAGAGGCCGCTGTAGGCGCTCTGCCAGAAGACGAGGGCGAGGCCGCCGACGATGAAGAGGTAGCCGAAGCCCCGGCCGATCAGGGCCGCGATGTGCGTCGCCCACGCCAGATCGGCCTTGATCGCCCAGAGCGCAGAGCGCAGGACGCGGCCGCCGTCCAGGGGAAGGGCGGGCAGGAGGTTGAAGGCGAGGAGCGAGAGGTTGATGTAGCCGAGCCAGGCCGCGACGCCGTCGGCGACCTCGGGAAGCCCGGCCTGCCATGCGGCGAGGACGAAGAAGAGGCCGAGGGCGAGCGAGACGAGCGGGCCAGCGATCGCGATTCGAAACTCCGCGCCCGCGCTCGGGAACATGCCCTTGAACTTCGCCACGCCGCCGAACAGCCACAGCGTGATCCCTTCGATCTCGACCCCCTCGCGCTTGGCCTCGAGCGCGTGGCCGAACTCGTGCATGAGGAGCGACGTGAAGAAGAGGAACGCGGCCACGATCGCCATCGCGACGTAGGTGCCGTGGCTGTGCCCGGGGTTCTGGTCGGGGAAGATCGCCGTCGCCCACGTCCAGACGATCAGGGCGAACACGATCAGCCAGCTCCAGTTGACGCCGAAACGGATCCCGGCGATTCGGCCCAGCGTCAGGCTGTCGCGCACGGCCTACCGGCCCTTGCGGGCCTGGCGGATCGCTTCGTTGGCCCGCTTCGCGAGCGTTGGGCCGTGCTTGCGCGCCTGCTTCGTCGCGTTCTCGATGATCTGGCGGCGCTGGGCCGGAGGGATCCGGCTCCAGCCGCGCTGAACCTTGAACGCGAGCGTCACGAGCTTCCAGGTGGCCATGAACGCCATGTTCCCACAAGGGGCGGGGGCTACGCCGGTTGCGCGCTCAGTAGATCCAGACCGGGGTTCCGACTCGGACGAGCCGGAAGAGCGATTCGGCATCGCGGATGCTCATTCGGATGCATCCGTGGGAGAGCGAGTAGCCGAGCGACGCCGCATCGGGCGTCCCGTGGATTCCCACCCCCGGAACGGAGATCCCCATCCAGCGTGTCCCGAGCGGATTTCCCGGCCCGGGCGGGATCGGTTTCAGGTGTCGAGCCCAGCTCGCGTGCGGTGGGTACCACCACGGGTGCCTGTACTTGGCGACGATGCGGTACCGCCCCCGGGGAGAGGGTGTCACCCCGCTTCCGGTCGCGACCGTGAAGACCTTGACGGGCCGGCTGTGCCGGTAGAAGTAGAGCCGGTAGTCGTTGCGCCGGATGATCACGAGACGCGACAGGTTCCGGGCGCGGCCCGCGGCACCGGCCGCGAGGCCGCCCGGGCCGGCCGGGCGCCGGCCGTCGAGCGATGCGAGCGTGGCGGGCCCGACCACCCCGTCCACGCCCAGGCCGACTGCACGTTGAAACTTGCGGATGGCAATTTCGCTGTGCGTCCCGAACGAACCGTCCAGAGGGCCCGGCTTGTACCCTCGCGACCGCAACAGGAACTGCGTTTCGGCGACGTCCCAGCCGAAGTCGCCGTACGTGAGGACGCGTGCGCCGAGGCGGTAGCGGCCATACCGGCCGAGCGCGGCGCGGGTCGCCGGGCCGGGGATGCCGTCGACGACGAGGTTGTGCCTGCGCTGGAACTTCCTGACCCCTGCGATCGTCTTCGGGCCGAGCAGCCCGTCGATCGCGGCCGGATAGAGCCCCCGCGAATGGAGCGCGACTTGCAGGGCGGCAACCCCGGAGAGCGGCTCGCTCGACGCCGCGGGCGCGAACATGAGGGCGCCGGCCGCTGCTGCGCCGACGAG
>CAVUAR010000004.1:0-110038 GCA_963739525.1 uncultured Actinomycetes bacterium
GGGCTACAACTCCTTCTACGGTCACGGGCTGCTGAACGCGCTCACTGCGGTCGGCGGCTAGCGTCAGAAGCGTGTCGCTCGAGGCGAACCCCCTAGCGTTCAGGTACGCACCGGGGTACGCACCACGCGGGCACGTCTGGCCTTATTCGGGCCGCCCCGGAGGATCACTCGTCCCAGATAGTAATGTGAACGGGATGGCGCACAAAGCTCCCATGGAGGACACCGACGCCGGGCGTGTGCCGGCGGGCGAGGGCTGGTTCGTCCTCAATGCGCGTGAGGCCCGCTGGTGCGACGATGGGCCACTGGGCAAGCTGACCTTCTTCGAGGGTGACAACGCTGGATTCACAGGCCTCGGGATCAACGTCGGCGTGCTCGAACCGGGGCAACCGATGGCGATGTACCACTGGGAGAATGAGCAGGAGGACTTTCTCGTCCTCTCGGGCGAGCCTCTGCTTCTGGTCGAGGGCGAGGAGCTGGCACTGAAGCCCTGGGACCTCGTTCACTGTCCACCGGGGACGCGCCACGTCATCGTCGGCGCGGGCACCGGTCCGTCCGTGATCGTCTCGGTGGGCACGCGTGCGGCCGGCGAGGAATGGGGTGCCTATACCGTGGACGCTGTCGCCCTCCGCCACGGCGCGGGCGTCGAGGGGGAGACGACCCTTCCTGCCGATGCCTACGCCCGCTTTCCCAAGCGGCGTTTTGTCCGCTACGAGGACGGCTGGCTACCTGACGTCGGCTGAGGGGTCCGCGAAAGAGCTGCCATTCCATATTGCCCAGGGCCTACTTCGTAGGGTGGTCCGCCGCCGCCCTTCCGCAAGCGTTCCGACTAGCCCTTCCGCCCGAGCAACCGAGCGACGAGAACCGTCTCGACGTGCTCGGCGAGCGGCGGCGGGAGGTGCGTCTTGCGCTCGCGCGGCAGCTTGACGCGCTCGTCTCGGGCCGGGTTCGGCTTGACGTCGTGGAAGTCGAGCGTCTGCGCGAGCACGGTGCGCGTCTTCCTGAGCGTCTCGCGCTTGTAGCCGGCCGCCGCGAGCGCGGCGATCAGGTCGGCGACGTCGGCGACGGTGAGCTCGTCGACGCGCCTCAAAAAGCGCCTCAGATAAGAACGAACGCGCCCTGATCCGTGACGGCCGCGCGCCCGAAGGCGAGCACCGCGGCGACCGCCAGGTCGATCTTCTTCGCTGAGTGCCGGTCGCCCTTCGAGGTGTAGGCGCCCTCGGGCGGCAGCCCCCAAACGACTAAGATCGCCCCCGTGCCAAGCTTGCGCCGGCTTAGGCGTTTCGCCCATCGGCCCATGATCGGCTGCGGCCGACCCGCAAGGGGCTCGAGGTCGCGGCCGGCGTGATCGTTGGCTAGACGATGGCGGACTCCCCTCGGATTGGAAACGACTGGACCGCGCTACTTCGGCTATGACGTCGACTTCCGACCAGTCGAAGCCTGACCGCCCGCCGCGAACGACGCACGAGATCGACGTGGCGAGAGTGACTGCGCTGCTGAGCAGGCTCGTCTCGATCGACTCCGTCAATCCGGACCTCGTCCCCGGTGGCGCTGGCGAACAAGAGATTTCGGCGTACGTCGCGAGCTGGCTTGGCGACGCAGGCCTTGACGTCGAGCTCGAGGAGGCCGCTCCCGGACGGCCAAATGTGATCGCCGTCGCGCGGGGAACCGGCGGCGGCCGCTCGCTCATCTTGAACGCGCACCTCGACACGGTCGGAACGCAGGAGATGACCGATCCATTTCTGCCGCGAACCGAAGGAGCACGCTTGTACGGACGCGGCTCGTTCGACATGAAAGGCGGCCTCGCGGCGATCATGGTCGCTGCGGCCACTGCTGTTCGCGCTCGGTTGGCAGGCGACGTCATCGTCACGGCGGTATGCGACGAGGAGTACGCCAGCATCGGATCGCAACACGTCGTGGGAAGAATCTCCGCCGACGCCTGCATCGTCAGTGAGCCAACGTTCCTCAACGTCTGCGTCACCCACAAGGGTTTCGCGTGGGCGAAGCTCCAGCTGTTCGGCCGCGCCGCGCACGGGTCACGACCCGATCTTGGCCTCGACGCGATCATCGCGATGAGTCCCGTCCTCGACGGAATCCGGACGCTAAACGAGCGCCTGGAAAAGCGCCGGCACCCGCTGCTGGGGCCAGCTTCCGTTCACGCATCGACAATTGAGGGAGGCCAAGAGCTCTCGAGTTACCCCGCGGCCTGCACGCTTCAACTCGAGCGGCGCACGCTGCCCGGCGAGGCCGCCAACGCGATCGACGAGGAACTGGAAGAGCTCAAACGCTTAGCAACCGACTCCGAATCCGGCGTCGAAGCGACCACCGAGGTTCTTCTTCGCCGTGAGCCCTTCGCCGTCGAGACGGATGAACAGATCGTGCGCGAGCTTACCGAGCAAGCTGCTCAGGAACTCTCGGCACCGGTCGAGATAATCGGCGAACACGGCTGGATGGATGCCGCGTTGTTTGCAGCTGCGGGAATACCAACCGTGATCTTCGGCCCAAGCGGGGGCGGCGCTCACGCGGCCGTCGAATATGTCGACATCGCCAGCGTTGTCACCTGCGCACGCATCATCGCGAGTGCGGCCGCGAACTTCTGCCGGTAAACATCTCCGCTTACTCGCGGGATGTAGCGATTGTCGCGATCCATTTTTGGCTTGAACCTGAGGTGGAGGCGGCGGGAATCGAACCCGCGTAAGCGTCCGATCGACTCTCCGGCTGCTCTTGGCGGCCGGGGGTGGGAGCCTAGCGATAGCCCGAACCCGCCCAAGCTGCGGGCTCGAGGCTCCGATCTCGCCCCCGCCGTACTCGACGGCCGACCAGAAGTCGAAGATATCGTGGCTAGGTTGTCGTAGCAGGCTAGTCCTTCGTCGCCGCGGCCTTGACCTGGTCGGCGCTCTCCGGGTCGAACTTCTCCTTCGTGACGTTGCTGGCGTTCGAGAGAGCCTTGTCGATGTCAAATATCAATGTCAGCCCGATGAAGTCGCCCCGACGGCAAGATCGTGTTACGGCTGAGCGGGGCGGACGAAAAAACGCTTCTGAGGTAGGCACCGGGGTAGGCACGCCATGAGCATTTCCGGCACCGGCGACACACCTGACCCACCTAGCCATCCGGCTTCCGCGTAACCATGCGGCTGTAAATGGGCGGTGACGGGATCGAACCGCCGACCTCCTGGGTGTAAACCAGGCGCTCTCCCAGCTGAGCTAACCGCCCAGGTGCCCCCAGCGGGATTCGAACCCGCGCTACAGCCTTGAAAGGGCTGTGACCTGGGCCGCTAGTCGATGGGGGCGGCGGGCACAGGATACCGGTGCCGCGCCGATACTCTTGCTACGGAGGGCCGGTAGCTCAGCTGGCAGAGCAGGGGACTTTTAATCCCAAGGTCGCAGGTTCGATTCCTGCCCGGCCCACTCGGAGTCGCACGGCTGTTGCGCCGCGGAGATCCTCGTGAGACCATTGCTCGAAGCCTGGGCACCGAGGAATGGCGAGAGCTACCCAGTCAGCCGATGCTGCTGAGCGTCCAGAGGACAGAAGTGTGACGAGAGCCGGAGCGTCGGTTGCCGTCGTCGCCTGTCTCTTTGCCGGCATCCTGAGCGCAACCGCACGGGCCGGGACGCCGATTCACGAAGTCCTCAGCCGCGGCCCCGTTCAAGCTGACTTCAGCTATGTGAAACGTGCGAGCTTTGGCTACCGAGACGCGCATATCTCCATCTCTCGCTCGAGTGTGAAGCTGGTGGACCGTGCGGTGAGGCTCTGTGGCTTCTGCGAGGCGTGGCCGCTCGTCGAGCATCATTCGCTTCGCATCCGAGACCTCGAGGCGGACGGCGAACCCGAAGTGATCCTGCGCCTGTACAGCGGGGGCGCGCACTGTTGCTTCTACGATCGGGTTTTCCAGTACGACTCACTCGCGAATTCGTATACGCCCACGACGAAGAATTGGGGCGATGCCGGAGCGCGCATGAAGGACTTCCAGAAGGATGGCGTCGTCGAGTTCCGGAGTGCCGACAAGCGGTTCTTCTATCGATTCACGGCATTCGCGTTCTCCAGAGCGCCGATTCAGATCTGGAATTTCGAGGCGGGGAGGTTCGAGAACGTGACCCGTCACGGCTTCCGGGCTCTGATACGCCGTGACAGAGATCATCTCTGGCACGCATATCTGCGTCACCGCTCAGGTGCATTCCCAGATGTACGGGGGATCTTGGCGGCATGGCTCGCTGACAAATACCTGCTGCATCGAGGAGCACGGGGTTGGCGCGTGATGCATCGCATCGAAAGCCGAGGGGAGTTGACGGGTGAGGTCGGGCCGACAGGGGAGAGGTACCTCGAGAAGCTTCGGCTCTTCCTGAGAAGGACTGGCTACGCGCACTGATCGCTCAGTCCCTTGCGACCGATAGGGGCCTCCTGGCGGCTGCTCGCGGAGGCGACCAGACGGAATCCTCGTTGGATTCTGTCCATCCCGACTCAGGACAGGTTCCGGCGTCGCACGCGCTTGACAGCTTCGGGAGCGCGAACGAGGATCTTCGCCCGTCCTCAAATCTGAGCGGGGGTCAGATGGAGATTGCCCGTGCCCAGGGTCGATCGCCTGCCTCGGGGGCCGGGGCGGGCGAGTCCTTTGCGGGCACGTTCCGGCGGGTTCTCGCCTGGTTGCTCGACCTCGTTGCTGTGACAGCGCTGATCTTCTTGGCGATCAGCCTGGTCGACGCGGTGGTTGGGCCGACGGTCGAGATTCGACCGGATGCGGCCACCCTTCCCGACACCGTTTCGGTCGACCGAGGCATGCTCGTGGTCGATGCCGTTGTCGCGACCGGGCTCAGTGCCGCCTATTTCGTCGTGCCGTGGACTCTTGTCGGCGGATCGCCCGGACAACTCGCTTTCCGGATCCGGGTCCGGCGCGCCGGGAGCAACACGACGATTCCGGTTGGGCGGGCGACCGCACGCTGGCTCCTTCTCTTTCCTCCTTTCGCAACCGTGTCGGCCTTCACGACCGGCGTGCCTCTCCTCGGCTGGTTTCTCTGGGGCAGCGCGGCCTTGTGGTACGCCACCCTCCTCGTCACCACGGTCGGCAGCGTGACCGGGCAGGGGCTCCACGACCGGCTTTCGCGCAGTGTCGTGTGCAAGCGGCGAGTGGCCGCCGGCTGAGGAGAAGATGTTCGGCGACGCTCGCTCTGTCCCGAGGAACACCCGAATCGAAACGGACGTCTGCATCATCGGTGCAGGGCCTGCGGGCATCACGCTCGCGCGCGAGTTCATCGGTTCACCGTTTCGGATCACCGTCCTCGAGAGCGGCGGCCTCGAGTACGACCAGGAGACGCAAGACCTCTACGAAGGCCGATCGATCGGGCTGCCCTATCCGGACCTGAGCGGCCCGCGCCTTCGCTTCTTCGGTGGGACGTCCAACCATTGGGGCGGCATCTGCAGGCCGTTCGACGAAGCCGACTTCGAAGCACGCGAAGGCATTCCCTTCACCGGCTGGCCCATCAAGAAAGCCGACGTCGACCCTTTCTACGCCAGGGCCGTTCCCATCGTCCGCCTCCATTCGGGCGACTGGGCGCTCACCGACTGGTCTCCCGACCACAACCCTGCGCCCCTGCGGCTGGACAGCGATCGCATCGTGACCAGGGTGACTCAGGTCGTCGATCAGCGGCTCCGGAGCTTCGGGGAGAACTACGAAGACGAGCTTCGAACTGCGCCCAACGTCACCGTCTACCTCCACGCGAACGCCAAGGGCGTACAGGCAGACGAAAGCGCCCGGAGCGCGACGTCCGTGCCCGTGGTGACGCTTGGCGGCAACCACTTCGACGTCGTCGCAAGGGTCTTCGTGCTCGCAACAGGCGCGGTCGAGAACGCGAGGCTGTTGCTGGTCTCCGACGATCCGCATCCGAACGGATTGGGGAACCAGCACGACCTCGTCGGCCGGTTCTTTCTCGAGCACCCCCGCTTCCTCGCAGCATCGATCGCCCCGTTCGATTCACCCCCCAATCTGGCGTTCTACGACACCCATCGCGTCGGAGACTCGGTGATTCGCGGCTACCTGGCCTCCTCGAAGAGCTTCCAGTTCGCCGAGGGCCTGCTGGATCTCCAACTTCGCGTCGAGCTCGACTACGGTGAGCCTCCCGCGGATGCCGGTGACTTCGCGCGTCACGTCGTCACGCTGGGGAAGGATCTCGAGAGCTGGCAGAGGCTTGCGATGCCGGGCACGCCGATCCCCGTGCCGTTTCTCGATGTGATTCGAAAGGCGGTGGAATCCCCCGAGGACACGTACATCTACCTCCGCGGTCGCGTCGACAACATCGGCATCACGACGCGGATCGAGCCTGCTCCGAACCCGGACAGCCGGGTCCTCCTGGTCGGGGAACGCGATGAGCTCGGCATGCGGCGCGTGGCGTTGGACTGGCGCCTGAGCGACATCGACAAGCGAAACGTCCGCCAGACGCTCGAGCTGTTCGGAGCCGAGATCGCGCGGGCGGGTGTCGGCCGGCTGAGGATCATCTACGACCAGGACGAGGGCGAATCCGGCTGGCCTGACGACATGGGCGGTGGCGAGCACCTGATGGGGACGACCCGGATGAGCGACGATCCCAAGCAGGGCGTCGTCGACCGCAACTGCCGTGTTCACGGGATGACCAACCTGTTCGTCGCGGGAAGCTCCCTCTTTCCAACCGCGGGCGGGGCGACCCCGACCTTGATGCTCGTGGCGCTCGCACTGCGGCTCGCAGACCACCTCAAGCTCACGGTGCTGGCCTGACGATGCAACGGACGATGAGGCGCAGCACGTTCCTGTTCGCCGCGACAGGAGTGGGCCTTTCCTGGGTCTGGCGGTCGTACGGCTTCTGGCCGTCCATTCGTCCGCCGGCCACCGCGATCGAACGGCTGGCCGGCGCGCTCGATCACCCGGAGAGCGCAGCGGTCATCGGGCGCGCGTACCTGGAGGTCTTCCCGCGTGAAGCCTCTCCGGGTGTCCTGGCAGCGCGCCTCGTCGAAAGGATCCCGGGTGGACTCGGGATGGTGAGCGCTGCGAGCGAGACCAAGGTTCGCGAGCTGCTGCGACGCAGCATCGCCGAAGACTTCTCGGATCTCGAGATCGTCCTGCTTCAGGGGTGGGTATTCGCTCGCACGGAAGCGCGGCTGTGCGCGCTCACAGCGCTGCTAGACCGCGCTGCGGATTGACCAGTGCGGGCGGGCACTCCTGTCCGATCCCTCGAGAACGCCGAGCGAAGCGCCGCGTCTCGACTCGAGCGCGATCTGAACCAAACGCGACCTTCCTCGACGACCAGCGCAAGGGCGACGGGAACGGTCGCCGGCAGGACATCGGTGAGGAGGAAGAACGCGGAGAAGGACATTGCGAGCACTGCGACGAGCAGCGAGGCGAGCCCGCGCCGTCGTCCCTGGACGGCGAGGACGGCGCCCAGGGCGGCGGCGATGAAGAGGTCTGCCCACTCCATGGACGCCGAGCCCAGCACGACACGCTGGAATTGCAGGTGAGGCCCCACGACCGGGCCGGCCTGCACGATCGGTCGGCTCGCCTCCGCGAGCCGGTGGCTGAGGGCGAGAGAGAGGTCGAGAATCGCCCAGAACCCGATCCCGACCTTCACCACCGGCGTTGGCACGACGGCGACAAGCGCCATTGCGGCGGCCACGGCGCTCAAACCGACCAACATCAGAGCGGCCACATCGCCGGTCGGCTCCCCTGCGCCTCTCCACGCGGCGACCGAGAGGAGCGCGATGGCGGCGATCGTCAGGCCTGGATGGCCCGGGCGGATCCAGAGGAACGCAACGGCGGCGAGCAGGGGAACGGCGACGAGCGCGAGCGTCGCGAGGTCGTCGCCGAGCGCAGCGGCGACCGGGGGGAGAAAGGTTGCCGCAGTGGCTGCGGCGAGAGGACCTACGATGAGGGGCCAGCGCCGACGAAGACCCGTCAGCCAACCCGAGCGCGGGGCACGCGGGAGAGCCACGAGAACCCCTTGCACCAGGGCCAATCCGCAGTACCACGCGTAGGCGGCCGCGCTCACAGGGACTCTTCCGGTCGGAGCGGCTTCCGGGTGGAGGTGAGGAGGGGGCGATGAGGTGTAGGCACTGTCCAGAGCCACTATGCAGATCTCCGGGCCGGCCCGGCTGCAATTCCCCCGGCGCACGTGAGACAAAGTCGCGTGGCCCGGCGGGAGGACCCAGAGCCATCCAGGTGGAGGGGAGCGACGACGTGGATCACGCTCACGTCGGCCTTCCGGGGCGGCGCCGTGATCGGGCTGGGGGTCTGGGTGGCGATCTTGCAGCGGGATCACGAGAGCGAGGGCACTCTGCCTGCCGCCCGCATAGCCGAGCTCGAGCGAATCGAGGCGGAGTTAGAGCAGCAGGTCCCGGAGCTCGAGCGGCTCGTCAGCGACCTCCAGGAACGACTCGAAGCAGAGCAGGTCGCCGCTGAGGAGTCTCGGAATCAGCACGATGCCGCTCGTGAAGAAGTCGAACGCCTCTCCGAGGAGCTCGGTGTCAAGGGGCGGGAGTTCTCCGACATCCAAGGCGAGCTCGAGCAGCTAGCTGCGCAGGCTGAGGCAGACGTTGCGGCCGCGAACGACGCGACCGCGTCAGCCCGTGACCGAGCCGCCGCCCAGAGAGCCCGGGCGGATCTCGCCGAGAGCTGCCTGGGAGCCGTTGCCGAGGTCTTGCGCACCGTCTATGCCTCCGAGCACCCCGAAAAGACGCTTGGGCAGGCGGCCGACGAGCTGAACGCGATCGCCAAGGACTGCGCTCCGCCCGAGTGACGTCAATGTCTGGTCGGGGGCCGGCTCGGGGCCGGCTCAGGAAGAACGGGCTCATGATCGGACCGCACGCCTCCGGGACGGCCGCGTTCGAATCCTGCTCGGCGCATCCGAAGACCCGCCACGTACTCTGTTCACGGTGACAACCCCCTCAGGTCAGAGGACAGTCCCTGCGGCGCCCTTTGAAGAGGACGAGACGGGGCGTGTTGCGGCCGGGCCCGGATGGTTCGTCCTCAATGCTCGCGAGGGCCGCTGGCAAGCGCGCCGGGGGCGCGGACGGTGTCTGCCGTTCGAGGGCAAGACGACCTTCCCCCAGGTAGGAATCAACCTTTTCGTCCTCGGGCCGGGCGAGCCGATCGGGATGTACCACTGGGAAGCCGATCAGGAGGACTTCCTCGTGCTCTCGGGTGAGGCGCTCCTCATCATCGAGGGCCTGGAGCGGCCGTTGCGACAGTGGGACTTCGTCCACTGCCCTCCGGGGGCCAAGCACATGATCATCGGCGCCGGCCGCGGCTCCTGCGCCATCCTGGCGATTGGCGCGCGCGAACATCAGGGCGGGGCGGACTGGGGCGGCTACAGCGTGGACGAGACAGCGCTCCGGCACGGCGCCGGTCTCGCTCAGGAGACAACCGACGAGTCGGCGGGATTTGCCGGCGTTCCTGAGCCCGAGCCGACTCGCTATCGCGACGGCACCCTACCTAGTTAGAACAAGCGCGCTCGTGGATCGGCTCGACAGCAACCCTTAGTTGAATTCGATGGCGCTGCGGATGCCGTCTTGAAGCTCCATCAGCCGAAAATCATTGTTCACCTCTTCAAGGCTGATCCGGTGTGACACGAGCGGCCACATTGATCTCGCCATCCAAGTAGCGCTGCACGAGCTGGGGCACCTGATCGCGGCCCTTCACACCCCGAATGACGAACCACACACCCGCGGACCGGTGATGAGATACCGCGGGGCGATGTCCAGGGTCTGGTCCTTTCCGGCTACGCCAGCGACGGTGCATAGCTCCCAACCCATTCGCGCCGACTCGACGGCCTGCCGCATCACCTCAACGAGCCCGGTCGCCTCGAGATCCATGTGTCGGTCGCTCCTTGCCCGCCTCGGAAGTCGAGGCGGTCCTCGGAGAGGCCGATGCACCATCATCGCGGCAATGAACGCACTCGCGGCATTGCGGCTGAAAAGCGTGACGACGTGATCGCCCGGCGGGAGCCTTGCGATACGCCTCCGAGGCGAGAAGGATTGGCGGGTGGATCGCCCCGAGACGCACTACGCGAAGACCGCCGACGGCGTTCACATCGCCTATCAGGTCTTCGGTGAGGGGCCCGGCGACGTCGTCCTGGTGCCGGGCTTCGTGTTCAACGTCGAGCTCGTCTGGGACTGGCCGGAGCAAGCCCGGTTCTTCAAGCGGCTCGGCGGTTTCTCGCGCTTGATCATCTTCGACCGGCGCGGGACAGGGCTCTCGGACCACATCGTCCCGAGCGAGGAGCAGCTGACGCTCGAGGCCCGCATGGACGACATCCGCGCCGTCATGGATGCCGCTGGGTCGGAGCGCGCGACCCTCTTCGGCTTCGAGGAAGGTTTCGCGCTCTGCGCCCTGTTCGCGGCCACGTATCCGGAGCGCACGGCCGCGCTGATCGCCCACGCCCCCGCGGGCCTGGGCCGCGCCGACGCAGATCATCCGTGGGCCTACACCGACGAGTCCTGGGACGAGTACCTCGGCGACGTCGAGCAGAGATGGGGCACGCTCGCATTCGCCGAGGAGGAGGGGCGATACGTCTGGCCCGATATCGGCGACGACGCTGCGTGGTTCGGGCGCTACGCCGAGTTGATGCGCCGCTCGGTGAGCCCCGGCGACGCCGTCGTCTTCTTCGGCATCGACTCGGAGACCGACGTCCGGGCCATTCTCCCGAGCGTGCGGACGCCGACGCTCGTGACGCAGCGCGTCGATGACCGCGCGCTGTCGATCGAGCACGCGCGCTACGTGGCCAAGAGGATCCCGGGCGCGAAGCTCGTCGAGCTGCCCGGATCGAACCATCCGTATGTCTCTCCGGACCAGGACCAGCTGCTCGACGAGGTCGAGCGGTTCATCCGTGCTCTCCGCGCGGAAGAGGCCGAGCTCGACCGCATGCTCACGACGGTGCTTTTCACGGACATCGCCGGATCGACGGAGCGCGCCGCCGAGCTCGGAGACACCGCGTGGGGCGCGATCCTCGAGCAGCACCACTCGGCGGTCCGTGGGATGCTGGCTCGCTACCGGGGAGTCGAGGTCGACACCGCGGGTGACGGGTTCTTCGCGACGTTCGACGGGCCCGCACGGGCCGTCAAGTGCGCGATGCTGATCACGGAGGCCGTGAAGCCTCTCGGCGTCGAGGTGCGGGCCGGCGTGCACACCGGCGAGGTCGAGACGATCGACGGCAAGGTGGGCGGGATCGCCGTCGCGATCGGCGCCCGCATCTCTGCGCTGGCCGGGCCGTCCGAGATTCTCGTCTCGTCCACCGTGAAGGACCTCGTCGCCGGCTCGGGGATCGAGTTCGACGACCGGGGGCTGCACGAGCTCAAGGGCGTCCCTGACCGCTGGCGCCTCTACCGCGCACTCCTGAGCAACATGTAACGCGCGGCGCTCGTCTCGACAGTACTCGGCATGAGCATCCAATCCGATCGCCAGTCCGCCGAGGCGCGCTTCCGAGAGGTGTTCTCCCATCTCGGAGCCGTCACGGCCTACGCGCGGAGGCGAGGGAGCAGGGACGCGGACGGGATCGCGGCCGAGGCGATGACCATCGCCTGGCGGCGGCTCGCCGACGTCCCCGCGGACGACCCTCTGCCCTGGCTCTACGCAACGGCTCGGAACCTCGTCCTCGCGGAGGCGCGGCGCTCGGCGCCGTCCGTCGCCGCGGCGACGGAGGCGGAGCACGTCGACCCGCAGCCCGTCGAGCTCGACCCGAGCCTCGACCGCGCCCTACGGTCGCTCTCACGACTCGACCGGGAGGCGCTCCTTCTCGTCGCCTGGGAGGACCTCACCCCCAAGCAGGCGGCCAAGGCGCTCGGCATCAACGCGACCGCGTTTCGCGTTCGCCTCCTCCGCGCTCGCCGCAAGCTGCAGGCGAGCCTCGAGAAGGCGGCAGCTCCGTCTCCCCATCTGAACCACCTCGACGTGGAGGGAACATGAAGAACGACACACTCGCCTATCTCCGCCGGCTGAACCCGGTTCCGGAGGCGGCCCCCGTCGACGGTGCCGAGCTCTTCGACCGCATCACCTCGCTTCAGCCCGACGAGCGTCTCGGCGCAGGGCACTCGCCCTACCGTCGCAGGCTCGCCCTGGCCACCGTCGCACTCGTCGTGATGGCGCTTCTCGCCACGACGGCCCTTGCGGTCTCCGGCTGGCTCGGAGACGTCGTCAAGCCGCCAGTGACGAAGCAGGAGTACCGAAACGCGCAAGACGTGCTCAGGCTGCCGCCCGGCGCAACGTGGCCGGAGCTGAACGTCGATCCGAACTCCGTCACCTCCAGAGGAGGCGGGGGCGCTATGGCGGTGGAGTTCGCGATGGGCTCCTGGGAGTGCTACTGGGCGGACGCGATCAGGAGCGGCGACCAGCAGGCCCAGCAGCGGGCGCATGCCGAGCTGAACTCGCTCCTCGCCGACCACGCCGTCATCGCTCCTGCGGGGGCGTCCGAGAACTGGGCGCCTACCGACCACTCCTTCCCGGTCGTCGCCTTCGCCGACGACGGCGGCTACCAGTGCAAGCAGAAGATCTACGCGGACGCCGCAGCCGGCCACCCGCAGAACCTGATCCAGAGCTGCCGGGCGAACGGGCCGTAGGCCCACCGAGACGAAAGCGAGGGCGGGTTTCCCCGCCCTCGCTCTTAGGGCACGAGGACGACCTTGCCGAAGGTCTGCCGCTCCTCGATCAGCCGGTGGGCCTCCGCGGCGTCCGGTGAGGGGCAGCTCGCGGTCGACGACCGGGCCGTTCAGGCTTCCGTCGCCGACGAGCCCGATGATGCGGTCGAGCTGCTCCGGCGTCACCGAGGCGGCGCCACTCCCGACGATCTTCAGCCGCTTGCCGACCATCGTCCACATGTTCAGGGACACCATCGGCGAGTCGAGCGCGCCGCACGTCACGAGCCGGCCGGCCGGCGCGAGCGCGCCGAGGCTCCGCTCGAAGGCCGCTCCGAGGACAGGATCGAAGACGACGTCGGCGTCGAGCTCCGCGATCTTCTCGTCGTCGTAGGCGAGCGGCTCGGCGCCGAGGTCGCGGATGCGGGCGTGCTTCGGCGGGCTCGCGGTCGCATAGACCTTGGCGCCGAGATAGCGGCCGATGTCGATCGCCGCCTGGCCGGTCCCGCTCGAGCCCGCCTGGACGAGGAGGATCTCGCCCTTCGCGAGCTCCGCATCGGCGAGGCACGCCCAGGCCGTCTTGTACGCGACGCCGAGGCCCGAGGCCCGCGCCGCGTCGAGGGAGTCCGGGATGGGACGGACGTTGTCCGCCTTCGCGACCAAGAGCTCGGCGTACGCCCCCGGGGAGCCCGTAACGAGAACGCGGCTGCCGGTGTCGGCGCGCGTTCCGGCCGCGTCGAGGCCCGGCGTGTAGGGGGTGGTCGTACCCGTCATCTCCGGTGCGCTGCGCTGGCTCAGGTCGTAGTGGTTTACGGACGCCGCCTCGACCTGCACCAACACCTGCCCGTCCGCCGGCTTGGGATCGGGAACCTCCTCATAGCGCAGGACTTCGGGTGCGCCGCTTTCGTGGACGACGATGGCATGCATACGGGTCTCCTCTCCGAGAGCTTCGATCGTAGCTATCCTCAAGCGTTCCGCTCGGGATCCCGATAAGTCCCGTATGGCTCCGGCAAACCGGCTTCAAGCGCTGCTCGACGTCTCGCACAAGCTCTCGTCCTCGCTGGATCTGAGCGAGGTGCTGCGCTCGTTCACGGACCAGGCCACCGAGCTCACGGGGGCGACCGCGGCCGAGATTTCCTTCTGGGATCGGGACCGCGACGAGCTCGTCATGCTCGTCGAGCATCTCGGGGGCACGAACGAGATCACGGAGGAGGGCGGCCAGACCTACAGGCTCTCCGACTTCCCGGCGACGCGCCAGGTGCTCGAGACGCAGGGGCCGATCCAGATCCGCGTCTCGAACGAGAACGACGATCCCGCTGAGCGCGCGCTCCTCGAGGAGCGCGGCCGCAACGCGCTGCTGATGCTTCCGCTCATCGCTCGCGGCGAGACGATCGGGATGATGGAGATCGTGGACGAGGTCGACCGCGAGTTCGACGCGGCGGACGTCGACTTCTGCCAGGCCCTCTGCAACGTCGTCGCCCCGCGGTGCAGAACGCGATGCTCTACGCGGAGATGCAGGAGCTCGCCGCGCGCGACAAGCTCACGGGTCTCTACAACCGGCGCCTCTTCGAGGAGCAGTTCGACGCAGCGGTCGCCCGAAGCCAGCGCAACGGCGAGCAGCTCAGCCTCCTGGTCGTCGACCTCGACGGTCTCAAGCGCATCAACGACCTCGGCGGCCATCCGGCCGGCGACGAGGCGCTGCGCGCGCTCGCGGATTCGCTCGTCGAGTCGTCACGCGCGGGAGACATCGCCTGCCGCCTCGGTGGAGACGAGTTCGCGGTGATCCTTCCCGGCGCCAATCCCGACGATGCGATCAAGGTAGCCGAGCGGGCGCAGGAGGCGCTGATCCAGAAGGGGCCCGTACAGCTTCTCCGGCGGCGTTGCGCGCGCCGCGACCAACCTGGGCTCCTCGTACGACCTCTACCGCTCCGCGGACATCGCCGCCTACCGGGCGAAGGCCGCGGGCGGCGCCCGTACCCTGCTGGGCGTCGAATCTCGAGCTGCGTCCTAGCTAGGCCGTCGCGGCTGCGCGGGTCTCGCCGCGCGCTGCGATCGTCTCGCCGACGACCTCGAGCATCGCCCCGATCGCCGGCGAGCGGCCGCCCGTCCGGTTGACCGCGAAGATGCGCCGCTTCAGGGGACTCAGCGCCACCGGACGCGCCTCGACGCCCGGGTAGAGCGTCTCGAGCGCGAGGTCGGGGGCGAGCGCGACGCCGACGCCCGCGGCGACGAGGCCCTGCCAGACGCCGTGGTCGTCGCTCTCGAAGCCGATGCTGGGCTCGAAGCCCGCGGCGCGGCACGCGCGGGAGACGAACTCGTGGCAGGAGGAGCGCGCGGTCGAGGTGATCCACGACTCGTCGGCGAGCTCGTCGAGGCGGACAGCCCGCCGCCTGGCGGCCCGATGCCCGTGCGGAAGGACGACGCGGATGGGGTCGTCCATGAGGTACGTCTGCTCGACGGAGTCGTCCTCCGGGAAGGGGACGAAGTCGTACTCGTACATGAGGGCGAGGTCGAGCTCGCCCGACTTCATCCGCGCGAGGCTCGCGAGCGGGTCGTGCTCGGTGAGGGACAGCTCGACTTCGGGATAGCGCTGCCGGAACTCCCCGATCGCCTGGGGCATGATCGTCGCGTAGGCGGTGGGGAAGGACGCGAGCCGGAGCATTCCGCCGCGCAGCCCGGCGATCGCCTGGATCTCGGCCTCGGCCGCGGAGAGGCTGGCGAGGATCCCGTCCGTGTGCGCGACGAGCGCACGTCCCGCCTCGGTGAGGCGCACGGACCGGGGGCCGCGCTCGACGAGCGCGACGCCCGCCTCGCGCTCCAACGTCGCGATCTGCTGGCGAGACCGCCGACGGCGTGAAGGCGAGCGCCTGCGCCGCGGCGGCGATCGAGCCCGTGCTCTGCGACCGCCTTCAGCACCCGCATGCGACGAACGTCGAGCATAAGCGAATCTTAGTCAACCGCAAGAAGATTCAGTGGTGGTGATGCTGCGTCTGTGGCAGGTTTGGTGCTGTGAGAACCCTTCGCTCCATCGGGTTTCCGCTCTGGCTCGCGTGGTCGCGCCTGCGCCACCGGCCTGGCCGCGCGCTCCTGCTGGCACTCGGCGTTGCGGCGGCCGCCGGGGCGCTCGCGATCGTCCTCGGGGGGAGCCTCGTCGCCCAGGACGTCTCCGCCGGCCGCGCGCTCGCCGCGCTGCCCGCGTCGAAGCGCGCCGTGGCGGTGACGTACGCCGACCTCGGCCTGCCGCGGAACGGCGTCACGCGGCCTGAGCTCGAGCCGCTCGTCCACCGGACCCTCGCCGACCTCGCGCCCGGGGCAGCCGGTCCGCGCTGTGCAGTTCAAGCTCCTACGCATCGGCAGGGCGCTCACGAATCTTGCGGCGGTCGACGATCTGCAGAAATGGGTGCGGCTGACGTCGGGCCGTTTCCCGCGGGAGTGCACGCCGGAGCGTTGCGAGGTCCTCCAGCTCGGCGGCTCGGGCGAGATCGAGGGCGCGCCGGGCCTCAAGATCGTCAAGGTCGGGGAGGGTGTGCTCACCTCGCCCCTCCCGTTCGCCTACCTGCCAGGGGCGAGGGCGACGCGCGGCCTGGGCGAGTCATTCGCCATCGCCGAGCCGCCGTTCGTCGTCGCGGAGGGCTTCGACCGGCTCTCGACGCTGCCGGCGCTCAGGGCCTTCTACCGGACGTACAGCTGGGCCGTCCCGGTCGAGCCCGGGAGCGTCCATCCGTGGGACATCGACGGCTTCGAGGCGCGGGCGACACGGGACGCCTCGACCCTCCGCGCCCGCTCGCTCTTCCTCAACCTCTCCGCGCCGAGCGAGGAGCTCGCCGCGGCGCGTGCGACGGGGCAGGTGGCGGGACGGCGCCTTCTCCTCGTCGGCGGCCAGGTGGCGGCGCTCCTCCTCGCGTTCGCCGTGCTGGCCGCCGTCGGGATGCGGCGTGAGGTCGACGCGGCGACGGCAGCGCCTGGCCTGGTACGGCGGCCGGCGGTGGCAGATCTTCCTCGTCACCGCTGCGGAGACCGCCGCGGTGGCGCTCGCCGGAGCAGCGCTCGGGTGGCTCGTCGGCTCGGGCGCGACCGCGATGTTGGCGGACCGGGCAGGGTCCCCGCCAGGGGCGGTGCTCGCTCACTCGGCGCTTGCGGGACGGGTTTCGCGGCCGTGGCCGGGCTCGCACTCGCCGCAGCGCTCGTCCTCGTCGTCGTCCTGAGCGTGCCTCCTCTGTCGCTGGGAGGACGCACCTTCACCGCTCTCGACGCCGCGGCGCTCGGCGCGCTCCTCGCCATCGTCCTCGCCTTCGCGCGCGGCGACGCCGACGCGCGCTCGCTCGGCCAGGGCGGCGGGACGGGAACGCTGCTCCTGCTCCTGCCCGGCCTCGTCACCTTCGTCGTCGCGGTCGCCGCGGCCCGCCTCCTCGTCCCCGGCCTGCGTCTCCTCGAGCGCGCCGCCCGCGGCGGTCGGATCCACGTGCGGCTCGCGGCGCTCTCCCTCGCCCGCAGCCCGGGGCGGGCCGCCGTCGCCGTCACGTTCCTGGTGGCGAGCCTGGGACTGGGGCTCTTCGCGGTCGTCTACCGCTCGACGCTCGACGACGGGATCTCCGAGCAGGCCGCGTACGCCGTGCCGCGCGACTTCACGGTGCGCGAGGACCTCTCGCCCGCGGGGCTCGTCGCGCCGCTCGAGGCCGCTCCGATCTCGAGCTACCAGGCGCTCGGCGCGGACGTGACCCCCGTCCTCCGCCGGACGGCGGGCGCGGGCGACGTCGGGCAGCTCACGGTTCTCGGCGTTCCGGCCGATGCGATCGCGTCTCTCGACGGCTGGCGCGACCGCTTCTCTCCGCTCTCGCGGCGGGAGATCGTGGACGGCATCGAGCCTCCCACGGCACCGACGCTGCGTGGCGCGGAGATCCCGGCCGGCGCGCGAGCGCTCGAGCTCGAGTACACGCTTCGCGGCGGCGCCGTCGCCCTCACCGCGGTCGTCCTCGACCCGGACGGCCTCTTCACGCGGATCGGTCTCGGCACCGCGACCGGCAGCAGCGGAATGCTCCGCGGCTCGGTTCCGGAGGCCGCGCGGGGCGGAAGGGTCGTCGCGCTCGAGCTCTCGCGCGCGCTCTCGGTCGAGGGCCACGGCGATTTCGCGCGCCTCGACGGCGTGCTCACGCTCGGGCCGCTCCGGTCCGGGCCAGCCGTGCTCACCGACTACACGGGCTGGGTCGGGCTCGACGGTGTGCGGGCCGAGGGCGCGACGCTGCGCTTCCTGCTCACCAACGAATCCGCGAACCCGCGCTTCCAGCCTCCGCAGGCGACCGACTCGGCGCCACCCGCGGTGGTCGCGACTCCGCGCATCGCCGCCTCCGCAGGGGCGGGAGGAGTCCTGCCCCTGCGCCTTCCAGGCGGATCGATGCCCGTGCGCGTGGTCGGGACGGTCGAGCGCTTCCCCTCCGCCTCCGGCGACTTCGTCCTCGGGGACGAGGCGTCGCTCTTCGTCGCCATGAACGCTGCGGATCCCGGCACCACCGTTCCCAACGAGCTCTGGCTCGCGGGCCCCCAATCGCTCGGCGCCGGCGCTGGAGCGGCCGCCGTTCGCTCCGACCGCGGTCTCCTCCCGGGCCGCGCTCGAGCACCGGCTCCGGGCGGACCCGCTCGCCCGCGGCTCGCTCGCCGCGCTGACCGGCGCCGCCATGGTCGCCTTCCTGCTCGCGCTCGTCGGGCTCGCGGTCCTCCTCGCCGGCGACGCGCGCGACGACCGTCACGAGCTCTTCGACCTCGAGACGCAGGGCGCCGGGCCGGCGATGCTGCGCCGCCACCTCCGGCTGCGCGCGTTCCTCGTCGCGGCGCTCGGCCTTCTCGGCGGGCTCGCAGCCGCGGTGCTCCTCGCCGTGCTCGCAGTCGACCTCGTCACGCTGACGGCCGGAGCGCGCGCTTCCGGAGCCGCCGCTCGCCCTCTCCGTCGACTGGGGCCTCGTCGCGGTCTGCTGTGCCTCCTACGCCGTCCTCACCGCTGCGCTGGTCGGCCTCCCGACGCGGAGGACGGTGTGAGCGCCGTCGAGGTCCGCGACCTCTTCCGCGTCTATTCGACGCCCGAGGGACACGCCGCCGCCCTGCAAGGCCTGACCCTCTCCGTGCAGGAACGGGAGGTGCTCGTCGTTCTCGGCCCAAGCGGGTCGGGGAAGTCGACGCTGCTCAGGGTGCTCGCCGGGCTCGAGCGGCCGTCGGCGGGCTCCGCGCACGTCTTCGGCGCCGACCTCGGTCGGCTCTCGCCGCGCGGCCTCGCCGACTACCGCTCCGGGACGACCGGCTACGTGGAACAGCACTACTCGCGCTCTCTCGACCCCGACCTCACGGCCCGCGAGCTCGTCGGCGTCCAGCCGGCCTGGCCGGCACGCCGCGCGCGGAGCGGCTTCGCCGGGCGGACGAGCTCCTCGAGCGCGTCGGTCTCGCGGACAGGCGGCGCGCGCTGCCCGCGGAGCTCTCGGGAGGGGAGCAGCAGCGGATCGCGGTCTGCGCGGCGCTCGCGCACCGGCCGAAGCTCCTCCTCGCCGACGAGCCCACGGGGGAGCTCGACGCCGGCAGCGCAGGCCTCGTCTACGAGCTCATCGGCGAGCTGGCCCGCGAGCACGGCTGCACGACGGTAATTGTCAGCCATGACGTCGAGTCGACCGCGATCGCCGACCGGACGGTCGCACGTCCGCGACGGACGGGTGAGCGAGGAGGCGGAGCGCGGTGACGGGGAGACGCTCGTGGTCGCGCGCGGCGGATGGGTCCGGCTGCCGGAGGACCTCCTCGTCCGCGCGCGGATCGGGACGCGGGCGCGGGCGGCGCTCGCCGCGGAGGGCGATCGTCGTCTCGCCGGCCGGAGAGTCGGCCGAACCGGTCTCGGCGGGCGGCGACGGGGTCGGCCCCGTCGCCCGGGTCGGGGGAACCGTGGTCGCCGGGGTGCGAGGCGTCGGCATGCGCTACGGCGAAGGACCGCGCGAGACCGTCGTACTCGAAGGGCTCGAGGCGGACTTCTCGGCCGGAAGGCTCACTGCGCTGACCGGCCCCTCGGGATCGGGCAAGACGACGCTTCTCCACATCCTCGCCGGGCTCCGCGACCCGAGCGCCGGTACCGTGTCGTCCTCGGCCGGGACGCTCGCCGACGCTCGGCCGCGAGGAGCGCGCCGCGCTCCGGCGCGACGCGATCGCGTTCATCGCGCAGGACCCGGGACTGACGCCGTTCCTCAGCGCGCGCGAGAACGTCGAGGTCGCACTCGCGCTTCGGGAGGTCGGGCCCGACGAGGCGCCGCAGCGCGCGCTCGATGCTCTCGCCGTGGTCGGGCTCGCCGAGCGGGCCGAGCAGCGCGTCGGCGCGACTCTCGGCCGGAGAGCGGCAGCGCGTGGCGATCGCCCGCGCGCTCGCCGCCGAGGCGAAGCTCCTGCTCGCCGACGAGCCGACGGCCCGGCTCGACGAGGCGAACGCACTCGCGGTCGGCGCGCTCTTCGGGCGCTATCGCCAGGGAAACCGGCGCCGCCGTCGTCTGCGCGACGCACGATCCGCTCGTCGTCGGCGAGGCGGACGACGTGCTAGCGCTCTAGCATCGGCGCCGTCCCCGTCTTCCCGTGCGACACCCGGTAGGCGCTCGAGGAAGCTCGGAGAGGCTCGCCAGCTCGTCCGCGTCGAAGCGCTCGATGAAGAGCCGGTGGACGCCCGCGAGGTGCGTCTTCCGAGCCGCCTGGAGCTTCTCGTTCCCGGCCGGGGTCAGTTTCGCGTAGACGACTCGGCGGTCGGTCGCGCAGGCCTTGCGGGTGACGAACCCGGAGCGCTCGAGGCCGTCGAGGAGCCGTGTGATCCCCGAAGGCGTGAGAAGGACGCTCGCGGCGAGGTCGACGCGGCGCATCGCCTGCTCGGGGGCCCACGAGAGGTGGAGCAGCACCTCGAAGTCGTTGATCGGTCAGCCCGTGCTCGGCGACGAGCTCGGCGTTCAGCTTGCCGACGATCGTCGAGTGCGCCCGCAGGAAGCGGACCCACGTGTCGAGCTCGACGCCGCGCGAGACCGCGGGGGTACTCACCTGACTAGCCTACAAGCATGGCAGCCGAACATGGAATCGAGGCGACACGGACTCGTCCGCGAGTTCAAGAAGGGCCCGCGCGCCGTGGACGGGATCGACCTCGTCGTCCATCCGGGCGAGATCTACGGCTTCCTCGGCCCGAACGGGGCGGGCAAGTCGACGACCGTGCACATGCTGACGACGCTGCTGCCGCCGACCGGCGGGCACCGCGCGCGTGGGCGGGCTTCGACATCGTCCACGAGGGCCCGAAGGTGCGCGCGGCGATCGGCGCCGCGCTCCAGGAGGCCGCCCTCGACCCGCTGCTCACGGGTCGCGAGCATCTGAAGCTGCAGACGGCGCTCCAGGGGCTCCCGCGCAGCGGAGCGCGCTGCGCGCGGCGATGCGCTGCTCGAGCGCGTCGGCCTCTCGCAGGCGGCCGACCGCAAGGTGCAAGCGGCTACTCCGGCGGGATGAAGCGCCGGCTCGACCTCGCGCTCGCCCTCGTCCACTCGCCCGCGCATCCTCTTCCTCGACGAGCCGACGACCGGGCTCGACGTGCAGAGCCGCACTGCGCTCTGGGACGAGGTGCGCCGCCTGGCCCGAGACGACGGCGTCACCGTCTTCCTCACGACGCAGTACCTGGAGGAGGCCGACGTCCTCGCGAACCGGGTCGGGATCATCGACCACGGGCACATCGTCGCCGAGGGCACCCCGGCGCAGCTCAAGGCCGAGGTCGGCCGCCCGACCGTGGAGGTCGTGCCGGCTGACATCAGGAGGACGCGAGCATGCCGCGGCGATCATCGCCCGCTTCGGCGAGCCCGTGCGCCTCCGCGCACGGCGTCGCGGTGCGCCTGAGCACCGGCGAGGCCGACCTCGCGGAGATCGTCCGCGCGCTCGACGCCGAGGGCCTCAAGGTCGAGAACCTTCAGCTGCACCAGCCCTCGCTCGACGACGTCTTCCTCGCCAAGACAGGCCGGTCGCTGGAAGGGCGACGGGGAGGAGGAGGAGGAGCGCCGAGCTGGTGCTCGAGAGCGCGTGAGCGACGCTTTCGCCGACCAGGTCGCGCTCCTCGCGCGGCGCTCCGTCGTGCGAACCGCGCGGCAGCCCGCGAACGTCGTCTTCCCGCTCGTCTTCCCGCTCCTCCTGCTGGCGGTCAACTCGAGCGGCCTGAGGTCGGCGACGCACCTGCCGGGGTTTCCCACCGACTCGTACCTCGCATTCGCGCTCGCGGTGCCGTTCATGCAGGGCGCTCTCTTCGCGACGATGAACGCGGGCACCGACCTCGCGCGCGACATCCAGACGGCTTCCTCAACCGGCTCGCGCTCACGCCGATGCGGAGCGTCGCCTGCTCGCCGGCCAGCTCGGCGGCGTCATGGCGATGACAGTCGTCCAGGCGGCCGTCTGGATCGCGGCTGGACTCATCCTCGGCGTCCACTTCGCCGCGGGCCCGCTCGGCATCGTCGTCCTCTTCTTCTTCTCGCTCCTGATCGGGCTCGGCTTCGGCGCGCTCGGCGCCTTCCTCGCGCTGCGCACCGGCTCGGGCGAGGCGGTCCAGGGCATGTTCCCGGTCTTCTTCGTCTTCCTCTTCATCTCGTCGATGGCGATGCCGAGGAACCTGATCCAGATCGACTGGTTCCGTACGGCCGCGACGCTGAACCCGGTCTCGTACCTGCTCGAAGGCGATCCGCAGCCTGATCATCGTCGGCTGGGACCCCGAGGCGCTCGCGCTCGGCTTCGGGGTCGCCACCGCGCTCGCCTGCGTCGCGCTCGCGCTTGCGGCGACGGCCTTGCACACGAGGATGGAGCGCTCGTGAGGACGCTCTCGGTCGCGCAGGGAGTGGCCTGGCGCGTCCTCCACAACGTCTTCACAAACCCGTCGCTTCTCATCCCTTCGCTCGTCTTCCCGCTCTTCTTCTTCACGGCGTTCGCGGGCGGGCTCGTCGCGGATCTCCCGCGTCCCCGGCTTCGACTACCCGCCCGGGTACACGGCCTTCCAGTTCGTCTTCGTGCTCCTCCAGTCCGCGGCGTTCGGCGGCGTCTTCACGGGCTTCGGCATCGCGCGCGACTTCGAGAGCGGCTTCGGCCGCCGGCTGCTGCTCGCCGCGCCGCACCGCGACTGGCATCGTCGTCGGCTACGCGGCGGCGGCGCTCGTGCGCTGGGCCGTCACGGTCGGCGTCGTGACGGTGGTCGCGCTCCTCGCCGGGATGAACGTCGGCGGGAGCGGGATCGACCTCGTCGGCCTCTACACGCTCGGGCTCGTCCTCAACCTCGCGTCGGTGCTCTGGGCGACGGGCGTCGCGCTGCGCCTGCGCACGATGCAGGCGGGCCCGGTCATGCAGATGCCGGTCTTCCTGCTCCTCTTCTTCGCCCCCGTCTACGTGCCGCTCGCCCTCCTGCAGGGGTGGATCCACGACGTCGCGCGCGTGAACCCGATCACGCGGATCCTCGAGGCCGGCCGCGGCTTTCTCGCCGGGGACCCCGACCGAGGTCGGGCTCGCCTTCGGCGTCGCTGGAGCCCTCGTCGTGTTCTTCTCCGTCTGGGCGCTCCGCGGCCTGCGAAGCGCCGAGCGGGCGGGGTAGCGCCGGCTCAAGCGCCTTCTGCAACGAGCCGATCCCCCGGAGGAGGCTTTATCCTGGCCGCTGCGGGAAAGCGGCAGGGTGCCACTCCCGGCCGCCGAACGTACGCCCAGTGTTGTCGCTCGACCTCATCGCCCGGCTGGTCGTCGCGGTCGCCCTCCTCACGGCGGGCGTGTCGAAGCTCGCCGTGCGCGATCCTTCCGCCCTCGCCCCCTACGGCGTTCCGCGCCGGTGGCGGGGCGCCGCGCTCGCTGCACTGACGGGCGCCGAGCTCGCCACGGGCGTCCTCCTCATCACCGGCGTTCCGGGGGCGGGGTTCGCCGCCTTTGCGCTGGGCCTTCTTTTCGTCGCCGCGCTTGCGGGCGTCCGCGCACGCGGGATCGCCCGGATCCGCTGCGGCTGCTTCGGCTCGAAGGAGCGGAGGACGGACGTCCTGCTCGGCCGCGCCCTTCTCTTCACCGCGCTCGCCGCGTTCGGCGCATTCGCGGACGTCGAGGTGGCCTCGCCCTCACGCGACGCCGTCTTCGCCGCGGCCCTCGTCGTCCTCGCGCTCGCCGTCGTCGCGCTCGGCGCGCTCGTCCTCGCCCTGTACCGGCAGGTCGGGGTCCTCACCATGCGGCTCGGACCGGGCGTCGCGCTCGAGCTTGCCGAGGAGGGCCCTCCGGTCGGTGAGGAGGCTCCCGAGCTCGAGGGCCTCGGCAGGGTCGGAGAGGAGCTCGTTGCCTTCTTCAGCCCCGACTGCCGCCTCTGTCGCTCGATCGCGCCTGGTGTTCGGGCTTTCGAGCGCGAGGGAATGCCGGTCCGGACGGTGTACGAGAACGAGGAACCTGCGGTGTTCGAGCGCTGGAGCGTGCCGGGCACGCCCTTCGTCGTCCACGTCGTCGACGGCTTCGTCGCCGCGAAGGGAACCGTGAACTCGCTCGAGCAGCTCGACGGGCTCGTCGCGCTCGGCGCCGCGAGGGTGGAGCATGCGGCGGCCTGACGCAGCTCTTCGACGGCGTCGCCCGCGCCCTCTCGACGCGCCTCGCGTCGGGGATGACCCGACGGTCGTTCCTCGGCCGCATGGGCGGCGCCATGCTCGCCGCGACCGGCGGCGCGGCAGTTGCCGCGGCGGTGAGGCCGGAGACGAGCGAGGCCTTCCACTTCTGCGGCCACATCTGGACGACAGGGTCGTGCCCGAACCCGCTCGGCCTGCCGCGCATCGACAGGAACGGCTATCCCCTGCGCCCGAACGACGGGCACCCGATCGACAACCTCGGCCGCCCCATCGACGGAAGCGGCTTCGCCATCGACAGCTCGGGCAACCGTCTGAAAGGGCCCGACGGAGAAGCACTTCCGCGTGCGCCCCGGACGCGCCTCTGCGAGGAATGGACGCACGAGCGCTACGGGCTCGGCGACGCGGGCATGCAGGGCTCCTGGTACCGCTGCTGTTACGGCCAGATCCGCAAGCTCGTCGACTGCTGCTCGAAGAGCAGGAAGCGGATCAACGGCGACGCGTCTCTCACCGGCTATTGCTGGGACGGCAAGCGCGTCTTCTGCGTCCTGTACTACGACTCGGGGCTCAAGTGCTGACGATCGCGGCGGCGCTGGCCGCGACGGCGCTCCTCGCCGGGATCTCCGGCGCCTGGTCTCCCTGAGGCCTCTCCATGGTCGAGACCTTCACTCCCGCCGTGTGCGGGAGCCGCTCCCGTCAACGCCTCGCCCTCGCCTGGTTCGCGCTCGGGGCGCTGGCCGCCTCGGCCGCCCTCGGCGCGGCGCTCGGGCTGCTCGGCGGCCTCGTCGGGACCCGGCCCGCGCTCGTCGGCGCGGCGGTGCTCGCGGCGCTCGCCGCCGTCCGGGAGCTCGGCCTCCTCCGGCTGCCGCTGCCTCAGTCGCGCCGCCAGGTGCCGGAGCGCTGGCGAAGCGAGCTGCCGCTGCCCGTCTGGAGCGCGGGCTACGGCGCCGGCCTCGGGGTCGGCTTCCTCACCTTTCAGCCCGTCGCGACCTTCTGGGTCGCCTGCGCCGCGGCACTCGCTCTCGGGCGGCCCGCGCTCGCGGCCGGCTGCTTCGCGCTCTACGGAGCGGGGAGGGCCTTCATGACCTTCTGGTCCCGCCGCCGCGAGCCGGACGGCCCCGCGGCCGTGGAGCGGATCGTCCGGCAGACCCCCTTCATGGCCCGCGCGAACGCCGCCGTCCTCGTCCTCGCGGTCGTCCTGCTCGCGGCCGCTCCCGCGGCCGGCGCGGCGGTGACGTCTCTCGGGCCCGGCTTCGACCCGTCCGCTGACGGCCAGACACTCGCGCGTGCGCGGATGACGTCGGACGGGACGATCGAGGTCGTCGTCGCTCCGCCGGCTCCGAACCCCGCGGTCCCCGTCTCGCCGGCGAACGCGCCCGCGCTGGACGGCAAACTCCTCGCCTACGCCGACGGCCAGGGGATCAAAGTCATCGACTGGACGACGGGCAGCCCAGTCGCCCACGTCAACGGCAACGTGTCCGACCCGGCCCTCGACTGGCCGCTGCTCGCCTACCGGCTCCACGACGGCGCCCACGAGCGGCTGATCCTGGCCGACTTCTCGGCTCCGGGGAGTCCAAGCCTCCGGAGGATCGCCTCGGTCCACTCGGCCGACGACCTCGGCAGACCGTCGCTCGGGGGCGGCCGGCTCGCGTTCCACCGGATCCTCCACCGCAGCTCGGCGATCTTCGTCGTGAACCTTTCGACGTGGACGCGTCGCGCCGTCGTGAGGACGCGCGTCCGGATGGAGTCGAACCCGTCGGTGACCGCCACCCGCATCGTCTGGGTGGAGCAGCGGCCGCATGGCTCGTTGCGCGCGGAGGACTACGTGCCCACGTTCGGCTCGCTCCTCCGCATGAAGCGATTCGGACGTCCGGGGACGCGAACGCTCATGCGGGTCGACGGGCGCCGAACGTTCCTCTGGACGACGGCACTGACGGGGCGAACCGCGTACGTCACGAAGTGGACTCCGGCCAAGAAGCGCAGCGCGCTTTTGCGCGTCACCTTCTGACCCGAAGCAGCCCTTCACTCGAAAGAGGGACGCGTGGACCTAAAGTTCACCGTAGAGTGCGGCTGGGCAAAAAATCGCCCAGGAGAGGGAACGAGGAGGAGGAGAGCAAGTTGCGGCAGTCGGGACATCTTTTGCGAACTCTCGTGGCGGCCACGTGCGCGGTGGTGGCGCTCATGGTCGTGTCGGCGGCCGGCGCAGGAATCGCGATTCTGCCGGGCACGCCGGCCACGCCGGACAATCTTTCAGGGCAGCAGTGGAACCTCGAGCAGATCGGGGCGTTCCAGGCCCAGGCGATCACGGGTGGAAGCCCTGATGTCCGTGTCGCGCTGATCGACTCCGGAATCGATCCGGGGCACCCCGAGTTCGCGGGCCGAATCGACACCGCGAACAGCGTCTCGTGTATCTCCGGGACGCCGGTCAAGGATCCGACGGGCCTCCTCTGGAGGGACAACGTCGGCCACGGCACGCATGTCGCCGGGATCATCGCCGCGGGGGACAACGACTTCGGAACGGTCGGCGTCGCGCCCACCGTGCAGCTCCTCATCGTCAAGGTCACGGACCCGGGACTGCCGATCACGCCGCAGGCCGCGGCCTGCGCGTTCAAGTACGTGTCGCAGCAGAACGTCGACGTTGCGAACGCGAGCTTCGCCGTCGACAAAGGCGCGACCGGCTCCGCCGACCCACTGGACTTTTTCTGCGCAACCGATCCCGCCGACGAAACCGCCATCCAGCTCGTTGGCGGTGCCGTGCGAGCCGCTCTGCGCTCGGGCACGACCATCGTCGCCTCGGCTGGGAACAACGGGATTGACATGACGCAGCCGGCGGGAGGCAGCAGCTGCCTCCGGATGCCGGTCCAGCTCCCCGGCGTGATCGGTGTCGCAAGCGAGGGCAAGAACGGCGGCCCCGTGTTGGCGACGCCTCCGGGCCCGTCGAACTTCGGGTTTGGCGCCATCGACCTCGTCGCCCCGGGCGGCGATCCTGCCCAGGGAGGAGTCCCGGGCGGGCTGATTCTCTCGACCTTCCCGTCCTACATCCCGGTCCCCCCGACCGCGATGCCGAACGTCGTGGACGGGCCCCCGGGCGCGACCTATCGCTACAACGCCGGTACCTCCATGGCCGCGGCGGACGTGAGCGGTGTGGCTGCTCTGGTCTCGAGCAGGTTCGCCAGGATGAAGGCCTTCGGCTTTCTCAAGCCGCTGCGCCCGCTCTTCGTGCGCGCCCTGCTCGACCGGACAGCGCAGGCGAAGCCGTGCCCGGCCGATCCGCGCTGCCTCGGCACCGATCAGTACAACGGCTTCTTCGGGTTCGGCCAGGTGGACGCCTACGCGGCAGTGACTGCATTCGCCTCCGACGGCAGCTGAGCGCTAACAGGCGGCGCGACGCTCGCGCTGTATGCGCCGTTCACCTCGATGTCGAACGGCGCTCCATAGCAGTGCACGGGTGGACCAGTTCCAACTCGTGGTACGGCAACGGGATCGGTGAACGCGCTCAGCGCGCTCACGCACACGTTGTAGGGAACGTCTCGTCCGCATGCGAAGGGCGACCGGCCCTTCGTCTTACTCCTCCCAGGGCGGGAGCTCGAGCGCGCGTTCGAAGGCGGCGCGGTCGTGCACCGGCTCTCCGTGCGAGACGATCACCTGCTCGAAAGGAAGGTCGAGAAGCGACCGGAGAGCCGGAAGAACGCGTTCCTCGTACCAGGGGGTTCCCCACACGCGGAGCTCGCCCTCCCGCTCGGTGACGGCATCGGCGAAGACGAGCGTGCGCCGCTCCGGCACCCAGAGCGGCGTCTCGTTTCGCCCGCGCCCGTCGTAGAGCGCGACGAGCCCGCCGGGGAGATCCGAGCCGGGCTCGACGGGCTCGAGCTCGGTTTCTGGGATGTCGTGACGCCAGAAGAGGCTCGGACCAAACGCGCGCGCTCCGTACCGGCGGACGAAGAGATCGACGTCGCGGACGTGGTCCGGCTTGAGGACCACGACGAGAGTCGGTGGAGAGGCGTCGAGGCGATTCCAGATCTCGCGGGCCTCCCCGGGAGGCGCGAGAGGGTCGAGGAGGGCCACTTCGCCGCCCGTCTCCGCGACCGTCGTCGTCACGTGAGGCTCCCTCCCCGCGTCCGGGTGCCAGTCGGGATGAGGAAGGCGCCAGACCCAGAGGCCCGGCGTGACGTCGAGAATCTCCGCCTCCACCGGCTGCATGCCTCCCTATACTCGGCACAGTGGCCGGGATCGCGCACATCTGGCGCTCGCCCAAGCGGCGCGAGCTCATGGAGGAGCTCGAGACCGCCCGGGTCTTCGAGAACGAGGGCGTCGAGGGGTGCGCTCATCGTCGCGGCGGCAAGCGCAACGTCCTCTTCGTGGCGGCCGAGGACCTCGAGTCCCTCGACGTCCCTCCCGGGCGCGCGAAGGAGAACTTCACGGTGCGCGGCGCGGACGTCATGGGCTGGCCGATCGGCCAGCGCCTCGTGATCGGCGATGCCGAGTTCGAGATCTCCATGGTCTGCGACCCCTGCGAGCTGATGGAGGAGATCCGCCCCGGCCTGCAGGCGGAGCTCGAGGGCAAGCGCGGGATGCTGGCCAAGGTCCTGACGACCGGCCGCGTCTCCCGCGGAGATCAGATCACGCTGCTTTGACGGCGGCGATCAGCTTCTCCACGGACGACTTCGCGTCGCCGAAGAGCATCGCCGAGTTCGGCTCGTAGAAGAGGTCGTTGTCGATCCCGGCGAAGCCCGGGTTCATGCTCCGCTTGAGGATGACGACGTTCGCGGCCTGGTCGACGTTCAGGATCGGCATCCCGTAGAGCGGGCTGTCCGGGTTGTTGCGCGCCGCCGGGTTCGTGACGTCGTTGGCGCCGATGACGAGGGCGACGTCGGTGCGCGGGAATTCAGGGTTGATGTCGTCCATGTCGTAGAGCTGGGGATATGGCACCTGCGCCTCGGCGAGGAGGACGTTCATGTGCCCTGGCATCCGCCCTGCGACGGGATGGATGGCGTACTTCACGTCCACGCCGCGCGCCTCGAGGAGGTCGGCGAGCTCTCGCACGGCGTGCTGCGCCTGAGCGACCGCGAGCCCGTAGCCCGGCACGACGATGACGCGCTGCGCGTAGGCGAGCATCACGGCCGCGTCGTCGGCTGCCACCTCGCGGTAGGAGCGCCCCTCCGTCGGCGCCGCTGCGGCCGCCGCCCCTCCCGCGGGCACGCCGCCGAAGGCGCCGAAGAGGACGTTCGCGATCGAGCGGTTCATCGCGCGCCCCATGAGGACGGTGAGGAACGTGCCCGAGGCGCCGACGAGCGTCCCGCCGATGATGAGCGCGGTGTTGTCGAGGACGAAGCCGGCGGAGGCCGCGGCGAGGCCGGTGAAGGCGTTCAGGAGCGAGATGACGACCGGCATGTCCGCGCCGCCGATCGGGAGGACGAGCAGGACGCCGAAGACGAGCGCCCCGAGGAGGAGGAGCACCATCCAGATCCCCTGCTCCGTCGAGCCTGCGGCGATCCCGATGCCGATCAGCACGGCGAAGAGGAAGCCGTTGACGACCTGCTGGCCCACGAAGGTGAGCGGATGGCCGGGAAGGAGCTCCTGCAGCTTGCCGAAGGCGATCAGGCTCCCCGAGAACGAGATCGAGCCGATGAGCGCGGAGAAGAGCATCGCGCCGATCTGGTCGCCGGAAAGGTGACCCGGGGCCGGCGCGACCCGGTGGAACTCCGCCGCGGCGATCAGCGCCGCCGCGCCCCCGCCGACGCCGTTGAAGAGCGCCACCATCTGCGGCATCGCGGTCATCTTCACGAGCCGCGCCGAGGCGACGCCGATCACGGTCCCGACCGCCATTCCGGCGATGATCAGCCAGTAGCTCGTGATCTCCGGGCTGAGGAAGGTGAAGACGATCGCGATCGTCATCCCGACCGCGGCGATCCAGTTTCCCGAGCGTGCGGTCGGCGGCGACGAGAGCCGCCGGATTCCGACGATCAGGAGCACCGCCGCGACGAGGTACGTGAAGTTGATCGCGATCTGCGAGAGCGCGAGGAGCGGCGTCATTCCCGATCCGGCTTCGACGGCTTGCGCTTGAACATCTCGAGCATGCGGTCGGTGACGAGGAAGCCGCCGACGACGTTGATCGTCCCGAACACGACGGCCACGAATGCGAGCGCCTTCTCGAGATCGGAGTCGGTCGAGCCGGCGATGAGCATCGCGCCCACGAGGACGATGCCGTGGATCGCGTTCGTCCCCGACATGAGCGGGGTGTGCAGCATCGTCGGGACCTTCGAGATGATCTCGAAGCCGATGAAGACCGCGAGGACGAAGACCGTGATGTCGTTGAGCAGTTGCGAGGTCATGCGGCCACCGCCTCCTTCAGCACCTTGCCCTCGTGGGTCACGCACGTCTCGCGCGTGATCTCGTCCTCGAAGTCGAGCGTGAGCTCCGAGCCTCCGCCGAGCAGATGGTTGAGGAAGGTCCAGACGTTGCGCGAGTACATCTGGCTCGCGTGCAACGGCATCGTGCTCGGCACGTTCAGCTCGCCGACGATCGTGACGCCGCCCTCCACGACCGTCTCGCCGGGTTTGGTGAGCTCGCAGTTCCCGCCTGCCTCGGCGGCGAGGTCGACGATCACCGACCCGGGCCTCATGCTGCGCGCCGCCGCCGCCGTGATGAGGACGGGCGCGGGCTTCCCCGGGATGAGGGCGGTCGTGATGACCGCGTCCGACGCGGCGACGTGGTGGCCGATGAGCTCCACCTCGCGGTCGTGCTGGTCGGCGGAGAGCGCGACGGCGTAGCCGCCCTGTCCCTCCGCGCCCTCGACGTCGAGCTCGAGGAAGCTCGCGCCGAGGCTCTCGACCTGCTCCTTCACGGCGGGGCGCACGTCGAAGGCCGAGACGACCGCTCCGAGCCTGCGCGACGTCGCGATCGCCTGCAGGCCCGCGACCCCCGCGCCGAGCACGAGGATGCGCGCCGGCGGGATCGTCCCGGCCGCGGTCGTCAGCATCGGCATGAACTTCGGGAGGTGGTCGGCGGCGATGAGGGTTCCCTTGTAGCCCGAGACAGTGCTCTGCGAGGAGAGCGCGTCCATCGACTGGGCGCGCGTGATGCGCGGGATCGAGTCCATGGAGAAGGCCGTCACCTTTCGCCCCGCGAGCGCGCGCACGAGATCGCCGTTCACGAGGGGCTGGAGGAAGGCGATGAGCACCTGGCCCTCGCCGAGCCTCGCGATCTCCTCGTCGCTCGGCATCTGCACCTTGGCGACGACGTCCGTGCCGGCGAAGGCGTCGCCGACGATCTGGGCGCCCGTGTTCTCGTAGGCGGGGTCGAGGAAGCCCGCCTCCGTGCCTGCGCCCGCCTCAACGAGGACGTCGACGCCGGCCTCGACCAGGCGCTTCGTCGAGTCGGGCACGAGCGCGACTCGCCGCTCGCCCGACGCGGTCTCCTTGGGGACGCCGACCTTCATGCCGCGCGCAGTCTAAGGTGCCGGTGTGGACGACTGGCTCACTGCCGCACGGGACCGGCTGGCCGACGCGGCGGGAGAGCAGCGCGAGACGCTCGGGCTCTCGCAGGCGGAGGTCGACGAGCTTCTCGAGCTCGCCCGGGTCGCCGCGCACGAGAGCGGCGAGCGCATCAACGCGCCGCTCCTCTGCTACCTCGTCGGTCTGGCGCGCGGAAGGACAAGCGCCGACCTCGAGGCGCTCGTCGACGCTGTGGTCGGCAAACCCGCATAGACACGCCCGTCTCCCCAGTGTTGCCCCTCATTCGAGGGACGCGCGCTGCCTTTTGTCATCCGATAACGAGAGCATGGCCGCCGTCAAGCCCGCTCGCGGGCACCGGCCGTCCACTCGGTCCGCCACGGCGGCGATCGCCGAGAGCGTCGTCCGCCTGTTCGCAGCCCCGGTCGTGCTCGAGGCGTCCTACGAGGGCTCCTCGCCGGCCGAGGACGATCTCGCCCTCGGTCTCGTCCGCGCCGTGGCCTCGGCGCACGGCGGCTCGTCAACCCACGAGGAGGAGCCGCGCGGCACGGTGCGGCTTTCGCTCTCTCTCGTCCTGGACTAGCTCGATAGTCTCCGGCTCGTGCCGGATCTGAACGGACGTACTGCGATCGTCACGGGCGCGTCGAGCGGCATCGGCGCCGAGACGGCGCGCGCGCTCGCGGCCGCCGGCGCCCGCCTCGCGCTCGGCGCGCGGCGGGTCGAGCGGCTGGAGACGCTCGTGCAGGACCTCCCCGGCGAGGGTCATCTGGTCGCTCCTCTCGACGTGACCAACCCGGAGAGTTGCCGGTCCTTCGTCGAAAGCGCGGTCAGCGCTTTCGACGAGATAGACATCCTCCTAAACAACGCCGGTCTCGCCCTCGGCCGCAGCTCGATCGCGGACGGGAACGACGACGACGACCGGCAGATGCTCGAGACGAACGTCCTCGGGCTCGTGCGCATGACGCGGCTCGTCCTCCCGCACATGGGGGACGGGCGCGGCCACATCGTCAACCTCGGCTCGTGGGCCGGCCGCGAGGCCTATGCGCAGGGCGGCCTCTACGTCGGCTCGAAGACCGCCGTGCTCGCGCTCACGCAGGTCATGCGGAAGGAGCTCGTCGGGCGCATCAAGGTCTCGACGGTCGACCCCGGGATGGTCGGGGACACGGAGTTCTCCGACGTGCGTTTCGGCGGAGACCAGGAGCGAAAGGCGGCCGTCTACCGCGGCGTCGACTACCTCACGCCGGCCGACGTCGCCGACTGCATCCTCTTCACGCTGACGAGACCCGACTACATGGTCGTGGACGAGATGGTGATCAAGCCGCTCCAGCAGGCGAGCCAGGACTCGATCGTCCGCAAGTGACGCTCACGATTCTCGAGGGGTCGACGTTCTGCGTCTCCGACGACCGCGGGGACATCGTGGATCCCGTCATGGGGCTTTTCGCGGACGACACGCGCTTCCTCTCACGCTGGGTGCTGACGATCAACGGCGAGCGTCCGCTCCGCCTCTCCTCGGACAAGGTCGAGTACTTCTCGGCGGCCTTCTACCTGCGAAACCCGATGGCGGGCGGCCTCGAGCAAGACGTCCTCTCCATCGGTCGAGACCGGTTCGTCGGTGACGGCATGCAGGAGCACATCGTCGTCCAGAACCACGCGGCCCATCCGGTCGAGTTCGAGCTTGCGCTCGAGGTGGGGACGGACTTCGCGGACATCTTCGCGGTCAAGGAGCACGACTTCGCGCTCGGCCATCCGGACACCGCGCCGCCGCTCCCCGACCTCGCGCCGACGGAGTACGAGAACGACGGCAACCAGTTCGTCTTCATGGACGACTCGCGCTGCCTGACCCAAGTGCTCCTCTCCGAGCCCGGCGAGGTCGACGGGCGGATGGTTCGCTACCCGATCTCCCTTGCGCCGCGTGAACAGTGGCGTCTGCGGGTCGACGTGATCGTCTCGCCCCACGGCGTGCGCGTCCCGCCGACGCGCGCCGAGCGGAGGTTCGGCGACGAGCTCTCGCGCGTGCGCGCCTCGCTCTCCGCCTGGCACCTGCGCGTTCCCCAGCTCCGCGCGTCCTGGGAGCAGCTGGGCGCGACGTTCGCGCAGTCGGTCGCCGACCTCGCCTCGCTGCGGATGGACGAGGACACGCGGGTGCCGGGGCAGCTCCCTGCCGCCGGGATGCCGTGGTTCATGACGGTCTTCGGCCGGGACACGCTGATCACGTGCCTGCAGACGCTCCTCTTCGGGCCCGAGCTCGCGCACAACGCGCTGCGCGTCCTCGCGGAGCTGCAGGCGACCGAGGACAACCCCGGGATCGACGCCGAACCCGGCAAGATCGTCCACGAGGTCAGGCATGGGAAGGGGGCGGAGGCCTGGTTCGCGCGCTACTACGGGACGGTCGACGCGACGCCGCTCTACCTCATCCTCCTCTCCGAGGTCTGGCGCTGGACCGACGACTCCGTGCTCGTCCGCGAGCTGCGGGAGCCGGCGATGCGCGCGCTCCGCTGGATCGACGACTACGGCGACCTCGACGGCGACGGGTTCGTCGAGTACAGGCGCCGTTCCGAGCGCGGGCTCGTCAACCAGTCGTGGAAGGACTCCGGCGACTCGCAGCGCTTCCACGACGGCCGGCTCGCCGAAGCGCCGATCGCGCCCTGCGAGGTGCAGGGCTACGTCTACGACGCGAAGCTCCGCGCCGCCGAGCTCGCCCGCGAGGTCTGGCGGGAACGGGAGCTCGCCGAGCGGCTCGAGGCCCAGGCGAAGGAGCTCAGGGCGCGCTTCGACGAGGCTTTCTGGAGCGACGAGCGCGGAGGGTTCTACGCACTCGCGCTCGACGCGGAGAAGCGCCGAGTCGATTCTCTGACCTCCAACATCGGCCATCTCCTCTGGACGGGGATCGTCCCGCCGGAGCGCGCCGACGCGATCGTCGACCAGCTGATGGGAGAGGCGCTCTGGTCGGGCTGGGGCGTCCGGACGATGTCCGCGAACGACGGCGCCTTCAACCCGCTCTCGTACCACAACGGGACGGTATGGCCCCACGACAACTCCCTCATCGCCTGGGGGCTCGGGCGCTACGCGCGCTGGCCCGAGGCCCACCGGATCGCGCGCCGCATGCTCAACGCCGCGGGACATTTCTCCCATCAGCTGCCGGAGGTCTTCGCGGGCTTCTCCCGAAGCGCCACGCCCTTCCCGATCGCCTATCCGACCGCGGCGCGGCCACAGGCGTGGGCGGCCGGCGCGCCGGTGCTCCTCCTCCAGATCCTCCTCGGCCTGCGGCCCGACATCCGCAGGCAGGCGCTCGTCACGGACGCGCCGCCGGAGTTGCCGTCCTGGCTCGGGACGATCAAGCTTTCAGGTGTGCGCGCATTCGACCGCAGCTGGGACGTACGGCTCGAGAACGGGGAGATAGACGTCGTGGAAGCGGAATGAAGATCGCCGTCCTCAGCCCCGTGTGGTTCCCGGTCCCGCCGACCCGCTACGGCGGGATCGAGTGGATCGTCTCGCTGCTCGCCGAGGGGCTCGTCCGCGCAGGGCACGACGTCACCCTCTTCGCCTCGGGCGACTCGAGCACGAGCGCGAAGCTCGTGTCCGTCTTCGACGAGGCGCCGTCGGAGATGATCGGCATCACGCAGCACGAGCTTCGACATGCGCTCGCCTGCTTCGAGCGGGCCGGCGACTTCGACGTCATCAACGACCACTCCGGCCCGCTCGGGGCTCTGTGCGGCGGCACCGTCGAAACGCCGGTGCTGCACACCGTGCACGGGCCGCTCGGCGGCGAGCCCGGGCTCCTCTACTCGACGCTTTCGCAGGTGGTGCCCGAGGTCGGGCTCATGTCGCTCTCCATGAACCAGCGCAAGCCGCTCCCCGACCTCAACTGGGTGGCGAACTGCCCGAACGCGCTCGAGCTCGACGTCTACCCGGTACACCCGCACAAGGGCGACTACCTCCTCTTCCTCGGGCGCATGAGCGCGGACAAGGGCTGCCACCGCGCGATCGAGGTCGCCAAGGAGGCGGACCTTGCGCTCCTCATCGCCGGGAAGATGCAGGACGCGGCCGAGAAGGAGTACTTCGAGGAGTACGTGAGGCCCAACCTCGGCTGGGGCATCGAGTACCTCGGCGAGGTCGACCACGCGAAGAAGATCGATCTCCTCCAGAACGCGCGCGTGACGCTCTTCCCGATCGAGTGGGAGGAGCCGTTCGGCCTCGTCATGATCGAGTCGATGGCGTGCGGCACGCCGGTGCTCGCGACCCGCTGGGGCGCGGTGCCCGAGGTGATCGACGACGGCCGCACCGGGATCATCGTCGACGACTACCGCCAGATGGCCGGGGAGATCGAGCGCGCTTCCGCCCTGGATCCGATGGAATGCCGCCGCTACGTCGAGGAGCGTTTCTCGTCGGACCGCATGGTGCGCGACTACGAGGGCGCCTACCGGGTCGCGCTAGACGGAGGCCCGGACGGCAGTGAGAGCCTGCTCGAGGTCGGCGACCAGGTCGCCGACTGACTCGATCCCGACCGAGAGCCGGACGAGGTTCGGCGGCACCGCGAACGGCGCGCCCGCCGTCGAGGCATGGGTCATCTGCGCCGGCTGCTCGATGAGGCTCTCCACTCCGCCGAGGCTCTCCGCGAGCGTCCAGACCTTCGTCTCGGCGACGAGGCGGATCGCGGCCTCCTCCGAGGCGGCGAGGAACGAGATCATCCCGCCGAAGTCGGCCATCTGGCGTACGGCGATCTCGTGGCCGGGGTGGTCTGGCAGGCCGGGGTAGAGGACCCGCTCGACGGCGTCGTGCTCGTCCAGGAAGGCGGCGATCTGGCGGGCGTTCTCGCAGTGCTGGCGCATGCGCACGGCCAGCGTCTTCACGCCGCGGAGGACGAGCCACGCGTCGAACGGCCCGGGGACGGCGCCTAGGGACTTCTGCAGGAAGCGCAGGCGCTCCGCGATCGTCGGATCGTTCGTGGCCGCGAAGCCGCCGATCACGTCCGAGTGCCCGCCGAGGTACTTCGTCGTCGAGTGGACGACGATGTCTGCGCCGAGCTCGAGCGGCCGCTGCAGATAGGGCGTGGCGAAGGTGTTGTCGACGACGACGAGGGCGCCAGCGGCGTGTGCCGCCTCCGCCGCGGCCGCGATGTCGATCACGTTCAGCAGCGGATTCGTGGGCGACTCGAGCCAAACGATACGGGTGCTCTCGTCGAGATGCTCGCCCAGGCCGGATGCGATCTCCTCGGCCGAGAGGAACGTGAAGCCGTAGCCCTTCGGCTCGTAGACCTGCGAGAACATCCGGTAGACGCCGCCGTACACGTCGTTCACGCAGACGACGCGCTCGCCCGGGCTGACGAGGTGCATCACCGTCGTGACCGCGCCGAGCCCGGAGGAGAACGCGAGCCCGTGATCGGCGCTCTCGAGCGAGGCCAGACATGTCTCGAGCGCCGTCCTCGTCGGGTTGCCGGAGCGCGAGTAGTCGTACCCCTTGTTCTGCCCGACCCCCTCCTGTGCGTACGTCGTGGTCTGGTAGATCGGCGTGATCACCGCGCCGGTCGCGGGGTCGGGCTCCTGGCCCTCGTGGATCGCGCGCGTCTCGAAGTCCATAGCCTGATCGTATCCTTGCGGAGGATTGGATCCCGTCAACGAACTGCGCATCGCGGTCACCGTCGACGACTACGAGGCCGCGCTCGCCTTCTACCGGGACGCGCTCGGTCTCACCGTCGTCGAGTCCTGGAAGAACGAGGGCGGGAGCGGCACGATCCTCGACGCGGGGCGCGCGACCCTCGAGGTCCTCTCCCGGAGCCAGACGGAGCTCGTCGACCGGATCGAGGCAGGCGGAGAGAGTTCCGGCCCGGTGCGCTTCGCGCTCGAGGTCGGGGACTCGGAGGCGACCGCGGAGCGGCTCGAAGAGGCCGGGGCGGAGCGCCTCGGCGGCCCGGTCGTGACGCCCTGGTCGCACCGAAACGTGCGCCTGCGCGCTCCGGACGGGATGCAGCTGACGCTCTTCACGGTTCTCGAAGACGTCAGCCCAGAGTGACCGAGCCGTCGTCCTCGATCGTCCAGTGCGGGTTGTGGGCGACCTCCCAGGGATGGCCGTCGGGGTCGACGAAGACCCCCGAATAGCCGCCCCAGAAGGTCGCCGCCGGTTCACGCGGGATCTCGGCGCCCGCGGCGCGCGCCTCCTCGATCACCGCGTCCACCTCCTGCGGGGAACGGACGTTGTGCGCGAGCGTGAAACCGCCCCAGCCGCCCGGGTCCGAGACCCCGGAGTCCTCGGCGAGCTCCCTGCGTCCCCAGAGTGCGAGCACCATCCCGCCGGTCTGGAAGAAGACGACGTCGTCCTCTGGGGCTGCGCCGGTCTTCCATCCGAGTTCGTCGTAGAACTCGCGCGCGCGGCGCAGGTCGGAGACGCCCAGGGTGACGAGGCTCAGCCGCTGCTCCACGCTATCCCCCCTGCTGATGGGCCAGATACTCGAGGAGATCGGCGCGCGTGAGGACGCCGACCGGCTTCCCCCCGCGGGCGACGACCACAGCCGGGTTCCCGGCCGAGAGGTCGGCGAAGACCGTGTCCACCGAGGCGCCGATCTCGACGGCCGGCAGCGGGGGCTCCATGGCCGCAGCGACGTCCTCCGAGAGCGCGTTCTGGTCGCGGAACACGCGGTCGAGAAGTCCGCTTTCCCGGATCGAGCCGACGACGTCTGCGAGCGAGGCCGGGTCGTCCCCGTTTCGTACGACCGGGATCTGCGAGATCCCGTAACGCTGCATGAGGTCGATCGCCTCGCCCACCTTCTGGTGGGTTCCCACGGTGACGAGCTCGGGCACTCCCGGCTCCTCGTCGCGCTTGAAGGAGAGCACGGCCTGGATGGTCGCCGCCGGCGCCGCGCGCTCGAGGAAGCCGTGCTCGAGGAGCCAGTTGTCGTCGTAGAGCTTCGAGAGGTAGCCGCGCCCGGAGTCGGGGATGACCGTCACGAGCGTCGCCTCGGGGCCGAAGCGCCGCGCGACCTGGAGCATCGCCCAGACCGCCGTCCCGCCCGAGCCTCCGACGAGGATTCCTTCCTCGCGGGCGAGCCTCCGCGCGGTGCGGAAGGAATCGCGGTCGGACACGGCGACGAACTCGTCCACGAGCGACGGGTCGAAGGTCGACGGCCAGAAGTCCTCGCCGATGCCCTCGACGAGGTAGGGGTGGACGTTGCCCGGGTTCGAGAAGATCGAGCCTTCGGGGTCCGCGCCGACCACGAGGAGGTCGGGCTTCTGCTCCTTGAGATAGCGCGCGGTGCCGGTGACGGTCCCGCCGGTGCCGATGGAGAGGATGAGGGCGTCGATCTCGCCGCCGGTCTGCTCCCAGAGCTCCGGCCCGGTCGTCTCGTAGTGGGCCTGCGGATTGGCCTGGTTCGAGTACTGGTCCGGCTTGTAGGCGCCCGGGATCTCCTCGGCGAGCCGGTCGGAGACGTTGTAGTAGCTCTCGGGCGACTCGGGCGGGACCGCGGTCGGGCAGATGACGACCTCGGCTCCATAGGCCCGAAGGAGTGCGCGCTTCTCCTCGGCGATCTTGTCGGGCATGACGAAGACGCAGCGGTAGCCCTTGAGTGCCGCCGCGATCGCGAGGCCGACCCCCGTGTTCCCGCTCGTCGGCTCGACGATCGTCCCCCCCGGCGCGAGCTTCCCGTCCCGCTCTGCCTGCTCGATCATGCGCAGGCCGATCCTGTCCTTGACGCTTCCGCCCGGGTTCAGGAACTCGAGCTTCGCGAGGAGCGTGGGCTCGACCTCCCGGGAGAGGCGCTGGAGCCGGACGAGCGGTGTGTTCCCGACGAGGTCGAGGACGGTGGGATAGTCGCGCCCCATCTCGGCCCGTAACGATACGGCCTGTGTCCTCGCTCGTGAGCTTGGCGCTGCTCGCCGGCGGCGTCGTCGCGATCGTGGCCGGCGCCGAGCTCTTCTTCGAGGGCCTTCTCTCGGCGGCGGGCCGCTTCGGCGTCTCGGCTTTCGCGCTCACCGTCGTCGTCTCGGGCTTCGAGGTCGAGAACCTCGCCGCGGGGATCGCGGCCGACCTGAACGGGCTACCGGACGCGGCCGCGGGAACCTTCCTGGGCGGGACGACCTTCCTCGCGCTCGCCGTCGCGGGCATCGGCGCGCTCCTCGCGCCGCTGCGCGGGCCGCTTCCGCTCGCGGCCCTCGTCTGGACCGCGGTTGCGCCCCTCCCGCTCCTTCTCCTCGGCCTCGACGGCACGCTCTCCCGCATCGACGGAGCCGTGCTCGTCGCCTGGTTCGCCGTCGCGCTCCTCGGACTTTGGCGGGCTGGGCGCTCGCTGCTCGGTCTCGGTGATCTGCCGAAGAAGCGCCACCCGATCGCGCGGGTCGTCGCGGGCCTCGCCGTCCTCGGCATCGCGGGCGAGCTCCTCGGGGAAGGCCTGCGCCGGGTGATCAGCGGCTTCGGGATCTCGGAGAGCCTGCTCGGCAACACCGCGCTCGCGGCGAGCATCGAGGCGGAAGAGATCGGGCGGGTCGCCGTGCCCGCGCGTCGAGGGCGCGCCGACGTCGCGATGGCGAACGTCTTCGGCACGATCGTCCACTTCGCGTGCCTGAACGCGGGCGTGATCGCTCTCGTGCGCCCGCTCGTCCTCGACAGCCAGACGCGCGACCTGCACCTTCCCGTCGCCGCCGCGAGCCCGCTCCTCCTCGTCGTGCTCTTCGCGCTCCGCAGCGGGCTCGGGCGGTTCGAGGGGGCGCTTCTCGTCGCGCTCTATGCCGTCTACGTCGCCGTTGCGATCGCGATCTCCGCCTAGATCCCCACGCCGACGAGGCGGAACAGCCAGAGGGCGCTCGTGTACCAGACGCCGACGAGAACCGCGAAGAGAAGCCCACCCGCGGTCGGAAGCACCCAGACCGGAAACCGGTGCAGGCGCACGATCAGGACCTTGGCGGCGAACGCGCCGTAGACGGCACAGCCGAAGAGTGAGTGCAACAGGACCCTCGTCGTCGTGTGCTGGAAGCCCAGCTTGAAGATGCAGTGGTAGGCCACCGGCAGCGTGCACGCGAAGGCAAGCCGTCCCGTCCACCGGTGGAACGCGGGGATCCAGTCGGGCCTCGGCCAGGGCAGCTTGCGGAAGATCCACGCGGCCGTGAAGAGCTGGCACAGCGCGAGGAGGACGGCTGCCGTGGCGAACCACGCCTTCAGGTGCAGCGTGTCCGAGAAGAAGAGGTGGAAATAGCCCTTGTTCGGGTCGAAGCGCTCGCGGGCGAGGAGGCCGACGGTGAGCGCAACGAGAGCGAAGGCGCCGAGCGGAACCGCGAGCCAGCGGGCCGAGCGTGTCGCCTTGGGTGCCGCTTCGGGGGCGGCGATCGTCACGGTGCAAATGAAACCGCCCGAAGGCGTTCGAATCAATGGCTGAAGTGGCGCCGCGGGGCGAAGACGATCGTCCTGCCCGCGTCGGCGACCGCGGCGACGACCTCGTCGTCGCGCTTGGAGCCGCCCGGCTGGACGATCGCCCTCACCCCGGCGTCGAGGGCGAGCTGCGGGCCGTCCGGGAAGGGAAAGAACGCATCGGAAGCGAGGACGGCTCCGGCCACGTCGTGCCCGAGCTCGCCCGCCTTCTCCAGCGCGATCCTCACCGCGTCGACGCGGCTCATCTGGCCCGCGCCGACCCCGAGCGTCTGCAGGTCCTTGGCGATCACGATCGCGTTCGAGCCCACGTGCTTGCAGACTCGCCACGCGAAGAGAATGTCGCCCCAGAGCGGCTCGTCCGGCGCCTCGCCCGCGCGCACCTCCATCCCTTCCCGGTCGTCGACCTCCGAGTCGGCGTCCTGGACGAGGAAGCCGCCGAGGACGCGCCGGTAGCCGCGCTCACCGAGCGAGGCGCGGCGGCGCTCCCGGTCCTCCAGTATCCGTGTGGCGGGCTTTTGCCCGAGGATCTCGACCGCGTCGGCCGTGTATTCGGGCGCGATCAGGACCTCGATGAACTGCTCCGCCAGCCGCGCCGCGAGCGGCGGGTCGACGCGGCGGTTCAGCGCCACGACGCCTCCGTAGGCTGAGACCGGGTCGGCCGCGTACGCCTTCACAGCGGCCTCCTCGAGGTCCGAGCCGATGCCGACCCCGCACGGGTTCCCGTGCTTCACGACGACGCAGGTCGGAAGCTCGAACTCTGCGAGGACCGCGCGCGCCGCGTCCAGGTCGGCCAGGTTGTTGAAGGAGAGCTCCTTCCCGGAGAGCTGCTCCACCCGCGAGAGCAAGTCGCGCCGGGATCCGGTCTCGAGGTAGTAGGCGGCGCGCTGATGAGGGTTCTCCCCGTACGGGAGCTCGCGCTGCCGCTCGAGCGAGAGGAGGAGCCGGGGCGGAAAGGCCTCGCGGTCGCCGAACCAGGAGGCGATCGACGCTTCGTAAGCGGCTGTGTGCGCGAACGCCTCGGCGGCCAACTCGCGCCGGGTCGTCGCGTCGATCTCCCCGGTCGCCTGGATCTCGAGCAGGAGAGGCTCGTAGCGCGCGATCGAGCAGACGGGCGCGACGTGCTCGAAGTTCTTCGCAGCTGCGCGCAGCATCGCCGGGCCGCCGATGTCGATCATCTCGACAGCCTCCTCCTCGCGCACGCCCTTGCGCCCGGCGACCTGCGTGAACGGATAGAGGTTGACGCAGACGAGGTCGAACGGCTCGATGCCGTGCTCGGCGAGCGCGTCCATGTCTGCCTGGACGTCGCGCCGAGCGAGGATCGCCCCGTGGATCTTCGGGTGCAGCGTCTTGACTCGCCCGCCGAGCATCTCGGAGACGTCGGTCAGCTCGTCCACGGGCGTGACGGAGAGGCCGAGCTCCGAGATGTAGGCGGCCGTCCCTCCGCTCGCGATCAGCTCGACGCCCAGCTCGGCGAGGCCCGCCGCGAAGCGGTCGAGGCCCGTCTTGTCGAAGACGGAGATGAGCGCCCGCCGTACGGCCATGAGGCTAGGACCTTATTGCCCCGGCCAGATAGAGCCTGACCGCTTCGGGCAGGAGCCGGTGCTCGACTGCGCGGATGCGCTCGTAGAGGCTCTCGACGGTGTCGCCGGGCTCGATCGCGACTCGCTCCTGCGCGATCACGGGCCCCGTGTCGACCCCCGCGTCCAGGAAATGGACGGTGACGCCAGTCTCCTCGACGCCCGCCTCGAGCGCCTGCCCGACGGCGTCCAGCCCGGGAAAGGCGGGCAGGAGCGATGGGTGGACGTTGAGGCAGGGGAAGCGGGCCAGGAAGCCTTCCGTGAGGAGTTGCATGTAGCCGGCGCAGACGACCACCTCGACGCCGTGGGCCTCGAGCCAGTCCGCCATCGCGGCGTCTCGCTCTTCGCGGTCGCCGTAGTCGTCCAGGGGAAAGGCGGCGGCCGGCACCGAGGCCGCCTCGGCGCGGCCGAGCGCCCGGACGCCGGCCGTGTTCGACGCCACCGCGGAGACCGGGAGCCCAGCGTCGAGGAGCGCCTGCAGGTTCGTGCCCGTGCCTGAGACGAGGACGCCGATCACCGGAGGCGGCCGATTACGAGGCCCGATCCTGCGTCGGCTTCCGGGACGACGGCGCACATCCCGATTCCGAGGTTGAAGACGCGGCGCTGCTCGTCCTCCGGGACTCCCCGCTCGTCCAGCCAGGCGTAGACGGGCGGGCGCTCCCACGAGCCCCAGTCGATCTCGGCGCGAACGCCCTCGGGGAGCACTCGGGGCAAGTTCCCGAGGATGCCGCCCCCCGTCACGTGCGCGAGCGCGCGCACGTCGCATTCGGCGCGCAGGCGGCGCACGTCCTCCAGGTAGAGGCGCGTGGCCGGGAGCAGGAGGTCGGCGTCGAAGTCGCCGTCCCCGACGAGGCTCCGTACGAGCGTGAAGCCGTTCGCGTGCAGCCCCGACGAGGGGAGACCGAGGACGACGTCGCCCGGCTCGCACCGAGAGCCGTCGACGAGATCGGCGCGCCGCACGAGGCCGATGCACGCCCCGGCGAAGTCGAGCTCCTCGTCGCGGTAGATCCCGGGAAGCTCGGCGCTCTCGCCGCCGAGGATCGCGCAGCCCGCCTCGCGGCAGACTGAGGCTGCCCCCTCGACGAGCTCCGCAACCTCCTCCAGGTCGAGTGAGCCCGACGCGACGTAGTCCAGAAGGAAGAGCGGATCCGCCCCCGTCGTGATCACGTCGTTCACGCAATGGGCGGCGAGGTCGACGCCCGCGTCGAAGAGCCGCCCGGCCCGGCGGGAGAGGATGAGCTTCGTCCCGACCCCGTCCATGGTCGCCGTCAGGAGGCGCTCGTCGTCCAGGGGGTAGAGGCCCGCGAAGCCGCCGACGGATCCGCCGGTGGAGGCCACTGCGGCCCGGAGGCGCTCCACGACCGCCTCGGCCTTCCCGAGCGAGACTCCGGCCGCTTCGTAAGAGCTCACGCCAGTACCTCGGCGACGAGCTCGGGCCGTCCCTCGGGGCCGGCCGGGAGGAAGCGGACGATGCTCTCGCCGAGGGTGACGCTCGTCCCTTCGCGCTCGAGCATGAGGATCTCGGCGAGCGCGACCGCCTTCTCCTCGGGATCGTGCGAGCGCAGGTGGAGCTCGCCGATCTGCATGTCCTCGGCCTGCGCGAGTGCGTCCTCGACCCAGTCCCGCGGCGGGTGCACCTCGAGCCGGTAGCCCGCTTCGGTGGTCACGAACGTGCGCTTGCCCGGGTGATCCTGGATCTTCAGGCCCAGGTCGCGCGCGCGGTCGAGCACCGTCTCGTAGTCGTCCTCGTCGAGCGCGATCCCGAGGTGGTCGACGCGCGGCACGTCCCAGTGGCCGGGCTGGAGGACGACGTTGACCGCCCCGCGCCCCACCTCGACGAGCCGCAGACGGAAGCCCATCGCGTCGAGCTCCTCCCACGACGTTCCCGGCTCGAACCAGTGCGAGCTCTCGCCTCGCCAGCCGTAGCGGCCGATGAGCTCGAAGCCGAGCTTGCCGAGATAGCGGGCCTCGAGGAGCCGGATCTTGCTCGTCACGAGGTGGTAGTGGAACAGATGCACCGGGGCAACGCATGGTATCTCGTGCCCCTCGCAGGATTCGCCGCGCCGGCGGGGAACGTGGAGAGCCATGACGCAGACGACTCCACCCCCGCCGCCGCCCGCGCCGGGCTACGGCCAGCCCTACTACGGCATGCCGTCCATGCCCGCCCCGAACGGCGAGCTGGTCGTCTTCCTGCTCGTCTGGGCCGTGGTCTTCATCATCACCCTCGCCGCCGACACGGTCGACTGGCCGCAGTTCATGCTCGCCACGGTGTTCCTGGCGGCCGCCTACATGATCTCCCGCGGAATTGCGAAAGCCGGGAAGGTCATCGAAGGCCGCTTCACTGCCTGAGGTGGCCGCCGCGTCCTAATCGGCGCGGTTCCTGGTTGCTCGAAGCACGGGAACGGCGTACGGTCTTGGCCCGTGCGTCGAAAGCGCCCTGCTTGCTGACCGTCCAGGACATCTCGGAGCTTTCCGGGCTCGGCCTGACCGTGGCGGCCGGCGCCGACGGCCTGCGGAACGAGGTCAGCTGGCTGCACGTCTCCGAGCTTGCCGACCCGACGCAGTTCCTCGAGGGCGGCGAGTTTCTCCTCACGACCGGCCTCGGCGTCGGCGAGATGGCGACGACACAACGCGCCTATGTGCGGAGGCTGGCCAAGCACGGGCTTGCGGGCCTCGGCTTCGGCGTCGGCTTCGGCTTCCCCGACGTGCCCGCGCCGATCGTCGGAAGAAGCGAACAAGCTCGCCTTTCCGGTGCTCGCAGTCCCGTACGAGATCCCGTTCGTGGCGATCACGAAGGCGGCGGTCTCCTACCTCGCCAACGAGCAGCTCGAGCAGGTGACGCGGGCGCTCGAGGTGCACGAGCGACTGGCCGAGGCTGTCCTCGAGGGACGAGGGCTCCAGGCTCTCCTCGCGGTCGTCTGCAACCACCTCGGCTGCAGCCTCGCCCTCGTGGACGAGAGCGGGCGGGTCGTCGCCGAGCGCCACGCGCGGAACCGGCTCGGCTTCGAGAACGCGCTCGAGCTGCCCGTTGTCTCGCCCGGCGAGATGGTCGCCCTCAAGGCCGCGCGGGAGAACGGTGATTTCGGGGAGTACGACCTCCTCGTTCTCCACCACGGTCAGAGCGCGCTCGCATTCGAGCTCTCGCGCAGGAGGGCGGTGAGCGCGGCCGAGCTCCGCCTCGCGGGCGATCTCCTCGAGGACCTCGAGGACGACCGGCTCGACGACCGCGAGGCGGCGCGACGGATGGCCGCCTTCGGGCTCGAGTCCGACCGGGACTACGCGGCGCTCCTCGCCGTCCCCCGCAACGGCCTCTCCAGCGAGCGGCTGCGCGACGAGGTCGCGGAGGAGCTCGAGCGCGGCAAGGTGCCGTACCTCTCGACCGCGCGGCGAGACCGGGCCGCCTTCCTCGTCGGCGCTGGGAACGAGCAGGACGTGCTCACGCTCGCACGCAGGGTCGTCGAGGCGGAGCCGATGGCCAGGGTCGGGGTCGGCCGGCCGGCCAACGGTCGAGGGCTCGGACGGAGCCTCCTCGAAGCGCGTGCGGCCCTCGACGCCGGGAGCGGCGAGGTGGCCTCGTACCAGGACCTCGGCTCCCTCGAGCTCCTGCTGAGCCTCCCCGATGCGGCGCTCGAGGCCTTCGTCGACCGCGTGCTCGGGCCGGCCGTCGGCAACACCTGGCTGGTCGACTCGCTGACAGCGCTCCTCGACGCCGGCTGCCGCTGGAGCGACGCCGCCGACGAGCTCGGCGTCCACCGCCACACCCTTCGCTATCGCATGGACCGACTGCGCGAGCAGACGGGCCGGCACCCCGACGACCCCGAGCAGCGCATGGAGCTCTGGCTGGCCGTGAAGGCCAAGCAGGCCCTGGCCGCCCGTAACGGAAGGAGCATCTCTTGAGCACGACAACGGATCACCTTTGGCGACACTTCACCGCGGCAGGCGCGCCGCAGCTCGTGATCGAGCGCGGCGAGGGGTGTTACATCTGGGACAACGAGGGCAACCGCTACCTCGACGCGCTCTCGGCGCTCTACTGCGTGAACATCGGCTACGGGCCGTGGCCGGAGATCACCGAGGCGGCGCAGAAGCAGCTCGACCAGCTCCCGTTCTTCACCAACTGGGTCGGCTTCGCCACCCCGGCTGCGCTCGAGCTCGCGGACAAGGTCACCGAGCTCGTCCCCATCGACGTCGGCCGCATCTTCTTCGTCGGGGGCGGCTCCGAAGCGGTCGAGACAGCGCTCAAGGTCGCGCGCCAGTACCACAGGCTGCGCGGCGAGCCGACACGGCACAAGTTCATCACGCGCCGGAGCGCCTACCACGGGACCACGCTCGGCGCGCTCTCGATCAACGGCAGCCCGGTGCTCCGCGCGCAGTTCGAGCCGCTCCTGCCCGGCTGTCTGCGCGCGCCGACGCCGTACCGCTACCGCTGCCCTTACTGCTCGGAGGAGTCGAGCTGCACCCTCCAGTGCGCCGACGAGATCGATGGCATCGTGCGCAACGAAGGGCCCGAGACCGTCGCAGCGGTCATCCTCGAGCCGGTCCAGAACTCGGCCGGCTCGATCACCCCGCCGGAGGGCTACTTCGAACGCGTTCGCGAGATCTGCGACGAGCACGGGCTCCTGCTGGTCGCCGACGAGGTCATCTGCGGCTTCGGCCGCGTGGGCGACTGGTTCGGGACGACCCGCTACGGGATCGAGCCGGACATGATGACCGTGGCCAAGGGGATCACCTCGGCGTACGCGCCGCTCGGCGCGGTGATCGCGAGCGAGCGCACGATCGAGCCGTTCTTCGCCGACAAGAAGACGGCGTTCACACACGGGATCACGTTCGGCGGCCATCCGCTCTGTTGCGCGATCGCCCTCGCGAACATCGCGGTCTTCGAGCGCGAGGATCTCGTCGGCCGCGTGCAGCGCCTCGGGCCCGAGCTTCGCGAGCGCTGCGAGGTGCTCCTCGAAGAGCATCCGATGGTCGGCGACGTGCGCGGCGACGGCTACTTCTACTCGCTCGAGCTCGTCAAGGACAAGGAGACGAAGGAGACGTTCACACCGGCCGAGCGCGACGATCTGATCAAGGGCTTCTTGCTCCCGCGCACGCGCGAGCTCGGCGTCTACATGCGGTTCGACGACCGCGGCGAGACGTGCGCGCAGTTCGCGCCCCCGCTCGTTGCCGGGCCGGAGGAGTTCGACGAGATGGTGGGCGTTCTGCGCCAGGTGCTGGACGAGGCGTGGGACCGGGTCAACACGAAAGTAGGAGCGTGAGATGGCAACCGCTGTGAAGACGCTGCAGAACTTCGTCGCCGGCGAGTGGGTCGAGGCGACGGGCGACGAGGCCCGCGAGATCGTCTCCCCGGTCACGGGCGAGAAGCTCGCCGACGCGCCGAACGCGAGCGCCGACGACGTCAAGCGGGCCGCGAAGGCTGCGCGCGAGGCCCAACCCAAGTGGGCCGCGCTCTCCGCGTGGGAGCGGGCGAGGGTCTGCCACGCGATCGCCGACCTGATCGAGGAGCGCAAGGAGGACTTCGCTCGCGAGCTCTCCCTCGAGCAGGGAAAGCCGTTCATCGGCGAGGCGATTCCGGACATCGAGGAGACCGCGGAGAACTTCCGCATCGCCGCCGAGGACGTGAAGCGGATGGAGTCCGCCGTGATCCCGTCCCAGGACGTGAACAAGCGCATCATCACATTCCGCAAGCCGAACGGCGTCTACGCGGGGATCACGCCGTGGAACTTCCCGACGCTCATCCCGGTCGAGCTGATCGCGCCGGGGATCGCGGCCGGGAATGTGATCGTCATGAAGCCGTCCGAGTGGACGCCGATCGCGATGGCGAACTTCATGCAGATCATGGCCGACGCCGGGCTTCCCGAGGGCGTCGTCAACGTCGTCTACGGCGACGGCAAGGTCGGCGAGCGGCTGATCCAGGACGAGAACGTCGACTGCGTCGGCTTCGTCGGCTCGCACACGACGGCGGAGAAGATCGTCCGCGCCGCCGGGCTCAAGCGCACGCTGATCGAGGCGAGCGGGAACGGGCCGGTGGTCGTCTGCGTCGACGCCGACCTGCGAAGCCGCCGCGAAGGGCGCGGTCTTCGGCGGGTTCTTCTGCGCCGGCCAGGTCTGCTGCGCGACCGAGCGCGTCCTCGTGGACAAGCGCGTCCACGACGACTTCCTCGCCGCGGTCGTCAAGGAGGCGGAGGGCTGGAAGCTCGGCGATCCCTTCGACGACGACACGCTCGTCGGCCCCATGAACAACGAGCCGACTGCGCAGAAGATGGACGCCCACATCGAGGACGCCGTGGCGAAGGGCGCGGAGGTCGTCGTCGGCGGCTCCCGCGACGACGGGCGGCCGACGCAGCTCTACTACCAGCCGACGGTCATCGACGGCGTGGGTGTCGACACGCTCATCAACCACGACGAGACCTTCGGCCCGATCGTCCCGCTCATCACCGTGGACGGCGACGACGAGGCGCTCGCGGTCGCCAACGACTCCTACCTCGGGCTGCAGGCCGCCGTCTACACGTCGAGCCTGAAGCGAGCGTTCCGCTACCTCGACAACCTCAGGGTCGGCAATGTCGTCGTCAACGACTCGACCGACTACTGGGAGGCGCACGAGCCGTTCGGCGGCGCCGCCGGGACGAGGACGGGGTGGGGCCGGATCGGCGGCCGCTACACGATGCTCGACATGACCGACCTGAAGACGGTGGTCCTCGACGTAGGCCTGTCCGACTAGGACACGGCGGGGTCTGACCCCGGCATGGCCTATTTGGTCCTGCTCGCGCTCGGAGCACTCGACTCCGCGGGGTACAGCATCATCGCGCCTGTCGTGCCGGCGATCGGGGACGAGACCGGCGCCGGCCCGGGTGTGATCGGCGTGCTCGTCGCGACCTTCGCGGTCGGGCAGATGGTCGGGTACCCGCTGGCGGGCCGCGGGCTCCAGCGGCGGCACGCGACGTTCGTCCTCACGATCGGGTCTCGCGCTCGTCGTCGTCGGCGACCTCGGCTTCGTGGTCGGCGGCGGGCTGGGCGTCTACTTCCCGGCGCGGCTCCTGCAGGGGATCGGCGCGGGGATGCTCTGGATGGGCGTGTCGTTCGCCGTCCTCGAGCGCTACCCCGGGGAGGAGTACCGGCGGCTCACGGGCATCCTCGCGTCGTACTCGGTGGGCGGGATCATCGGCCCGGCGATGGGGGCGGTCGGCGGGATCCGCGGGCCGTTCTTCTTCCACATGATCGCGGTGCTGATCGTGACCGCGGCGCTCCTCGCTCTGCCCCGGCCGGAGCACGGGATCCGCTTCGGGTCCGACCGCAGCGTCCTCCGGAGCCCGGGGTTCATGCTGGCCTCGGTCGGGGTGCTGCTGATCGCCGTCTCGCTCGGGACCTTCGACGGCCCGCTGCCGCTGCACTTCTCGGACGAGCTCGGCCAGGCGCAGATCGCGGGGCTCTACGTCGGCGCCGCGATCCTCGCCGGCGGGAGCGCGGTCGTCGCCGGCTACGTCGCGCCGCGAAGCGCGCTCCTCTGCGGAGCGGTCATCCTGCCGCTCGGGATCACGCTCGCCGGTGTGAGCACGACCGTCGCCGTCTGGGTGCTTCTCTGCGCCTTGATCGGCTTCGGGATCGGAGTCGGCGACGCGGGCGCGCTCGGCGTCCTCCTCGAGAGCATCGGGACGGACAAGATCGTGCTCGCGATGGTCGTCTGGTCGCAGGTCTGGGCGGTTGGCTACCTGGCCGGCCCCGCGGTCGGCGGAGGGCTCGCGGAGGCGTTCGGCTTCTGGGCGCTCGGCCTGGCTCCCGCGCTGATCGCCGTCGCCGTTTTCGTCGCGGCGGGCCTTACGCCCGGGCAGGCTCGAAGCGGAGCTTCGCCAGCTTGAGGTCTTCCGGGATCTTCGTCGGGTAGGCCTTCGTCAGGCACGCGCGGCAGAAGGTCCCCTCGGGCCGCCGTGTCGAGTCCTGCAGGCCTTCGAGGGAGAGGTAGGCGAGGCTCGTTGCGCCGAGGTTCTCGCGCACCTCGTCCACGGTCCGCCCGCCGCCGGCGATCAGCTCGTCCTCGTCGGCCATGTCGATCCCGTAGAAGCAGGGCGAGACGATCGGGGGAGACGAGATGCGGAGGTGCACCTCGAGCGCGCCTTCCTCGAAGAGCATGGCGACGATCTGCCTCGTCGTCGACCCGCGGACGATCGAGTCGTCGACGACGACCACCCGCTTCCCGGAGACCTCGGCGAGCGGGTTGAACTTCGTCTTGATCCCGTGCTCGCGCAGCGCCTGGTCGGGCTGGATGAACGTGCGCCCGACGTAGCGGTTCTTGATCAGGCCTTCGGCGAAGGGAATCCCGCTCGCGCGCGCGAAGCCGATCGCCGCGGGCGTGCCGGAGTCGGGCACGGCCATCACGAGGTCGGCCTCGACGGGCGCCTCGGCGGCGAGCTGCTCGCCCATTCGCACACGCGCGCCGTGGAGCTCGACGCCGCGGAGCTTCGAGTCGGGCCGCGCGAAGTAGATGAACTCGAAGATGCAGAGCGCGCCCGCGCCGGAGGGCTCGACCGCCTGCACCGACCGGTAGCCCTCCTCGTCCACGATGACCATCTCGCCGGGCTGGAGCTCGCGTTCGAGCTCGGCGCCGAGCAGGTCGAACGCGCACGTCTCGGAGGCGAGCATCCAGTCGTCCTCGAGCCGCCCGAGCGCGAGCGGCCGGATCCCGTGCGGGTCGCGGAAGCCGACCAGCTTCCCCTCGGATAGGAGGACGGCCGAGAATGCACCTTCGATCTTCGCCATCGCGCCGGCGACCGCCTCCTCGAGCGGGCGCTCGTCGCGCGCGATCAGCGCCGCGATCACCTCGGTGTCGGAGGTCGAGCGGAGCCGCGCACCTTCGGCGAGGAGCTCCGCGCGAAGCCCGCTCGTGTTCGTGAGGTTCCCGTTGTGGCCGAGCGCGACGGTCCGCGCGCGCCCCTGCTGGATGATCGGCTGCGCGTTCGCCCAGTGCGTCGAGCCGGTGGTCGAGTAGCGTGCGTGGCCAACCGCAACCTGGCCGGCGAGCCCGCGCAGCTTCTGCTCGCTGAAGACCTGCGTGACGAGGCCCATGTCGCGGAGCGCCGTCACGCGGCCGTCGTCCGAGACGGCGATGCCGGCCGACTCCTGGCCGCGGTGCTGGAGCGCGAAGAGCCCGAAGTATGTGAGGCGCGCGACGTCGCGGCCGGGGGCATGGATGCCGAAGACCCCGCACATCAGTCGTAGCCTCCCGCGCGGGCGACGTCCTCGAGCTCGATGCCGAAGACCTTCGTGCCGCCGGCCTCGCCGATGCGGCGGTACGGCATGCCTTCGAGCACTGATTCATCCTCCGGCCGGCACGCCACGACGGCCTGCCCGCCTCCTTCGCCGAACCAGACGAGGGCGTCTTCCTCGAGCTCGATGCGGGCGCCGGTGCCCGACCAGAGCGCGAGCTCCGCGAGCGCGACGGCGAGCCCTCCCTCCGAGGTGTCGTGCGCGGCGGTCAGCGTCGGCGCGGCGCGCCAGAGGAAGCGCACGAGCGCGGCCTCGGCGCCGAGCTGCGGCCGCGGCGGCCGCCCGGCCGGGCCGCCGAGGAAGCGGGCCTGGTACTCGGAGCCGTCGAGCGCGAGCTCGGGCGAGCCGACGACGTAGACGGCGTCCCCCTCGCGCCAGCGGCCGGGCACGAGCCGCACGTCCTGTACGAGCCCGACGCAGCCGACGACGGGAGTCGGGTGGATGGAGACGCCGTCCGTGTCGTTGTAGAGGGAGACGTTCCCGGAGACGACCGGGATGCCGAGCGCCTCGCAGGCCTGGGCCATGCCCTCGATGGCCTCGGTCAGCTCCCAGGCGACCTCCGGCTTCTCGGGGTTGCCGAAGTTCAGACAGTCCGTGACGGCAAGCGGACGACCGCCCGCGCACGCGACGTTGCGGGCCGCCTCGAGCACGGCCTGCGCGCCGCCCGTGAGCGGGTCGAGCGATGCGACCCGCCCCGACCCGTCCAGCGAGACCGCGAGACCACGGTGCGAAGGGCGCAGGCGGAGGACCGCCGCGTCGAGGCCGGGGCGGCGCACCGTGCGGGATCCGACGAGCTGGTCGTAGCGGCGGTAGACGCTCGCCCGGCTGCGGACGTTGGGCGAGCGCAGGAGGTCGAGGAGCTCGGCCGGCTCGGGCTTGATGGGACGGTGAGAGATCGGCGCCTCCAGCGTGCGCGGCCGCGTCGGGACGCGGTAGCGCGGCGTCTCCTCGGTGAGGAGCTCGGTCGGGATCTCACCGACGACCTCGTCGTCCCAGAAGGCGCGCAGCGTCCCGGACCGGGTGACGACGCCGATGTCGGCGCAGTGGAGCTCCCAGCGCGCGCATACCTCGGCGACCGCCTCCGGCCGGTCGGTGACGCAGACCATCCGCTCCTGGCTCTCCGAGATCATGATCTCGACGGGCTCCATCTCCGTCTCGCGGAGCGGCACCCGGTCGAGGTGGACGTCGATGCCCACGCCTCCACGCGCCATCTCCGAGAGCGAGGAGGCGAGGCCGGCTGCGCCGAGATCCTGCAGGGACTGGACGAGCCCGCCCTCGACGAGCGCGAGGCTCGCCTCGATCAGCTTCTTGCCCGTGAACGGATCGCCGATCTGGACGGACGGACGCTTGTCCTCGTCCTCGTCGGAGAGCTCCTGGCTCGCGAGGACGCTCGCCCCGCCGATGCCGTCGCGGCCGGTCGTCGCGCCGTAGAGGACGACATGGTTGCCCGGTCCGGCCGCCTCCGCGCGCGTGAGCCGGTCGGTGGGGACGAGCCCGACGCACATCGCGTTCACGAGCGGATTGGACGCGTAGGCGTCCTCGAAGACCGTGTCGCCCCCGACCGTGGGGACGCCGACGCAGTTGCCGTAATGGCCGATCCCGCCGACCGCACGGCCGAACTGGAAGCCGGGCGTGCCGAAGCGGAGGCCGTCGAGAAGCGCGACCGGGCGCGCCCCCATCGCGACGATGTCACGGAGGATCCCGCCCACGCCGGTGGCGGCTCCCTGGAACGGCTCGACCGCCGACGGATGATTGTGGCTCTCGACCTTGAACGCGACAGCCTCGCCCTCGCCGAGGTCGACGACCCCGGCGTTCTCGCCCGGGCCCTGGAGGACTCCCGGCCCGTCGGTGGGAAAGCGCCTGAGGAGGGGCGCGGAGTGCTTGTAGCCGCAATGCTCCGACCAGAGGAGCGAGAAGACGGCCAGCTCGAAGTCGTTCGGCCGGCGCCCGAGCAGTGTCTCGATACGGTCGAACTCCCCGTCCGTGAGGCCGAGCGCGCGGTGCAACGGGCGGTGAGCAACGGAGCTCAAGAGGCCTCTCCAACCATACCGAGTCCGGCGGAAGGCGAGGAGGCGCAACGGCGTTAGGGTGAAGGCGTGCGCGGCTACGTGATCATGCTCGGGACCCTGGCCGCCTCGTGGGGAGCGTCCTACCTCTTCATCAAGGTCGCGGTCGAGGATCTCGAGCCGACGACGATGATGTGCCTGCGCCTCGTGCTCGCCTTCGGCGCGCTCTTCCCGATCCTCGCCGTCGGCTCGGGCTTCCGCGGAGCGGTCTCGGACGTCAGGGAGACCGGACGGGGCGGAGCCCTCCTCGGCCTGATCAACATGGCGGTCCCATTCACGCTCATCGCCTGGGGCGAGAAGCACATCGACTCCGGGGTCGCCGCGATCGCGAACTCGACCGTGCCGATCTTCGTCGCCATCCTCGCGATCCACTTCCGGCCGAGCGAGCGCGTGACGGGGATGCGGATGGCGGGGGTCATCCTCGGCCTCGTGGGCGTGGCGGTCCTCGCCGGGCTCAATCCCGAGGGCGGCTGGTGGGCGATCGCCGGCACTCTCGCCGTGATCGTCGCCTCGCTCTCCTACGCGTGCGCGAACCTCTACGCACCGGCGCGCTTCGCGCACACGCCTCCGCTCGTCGTCGCGACGGCGACGACGTTCTGGGGGATGGCGATCCTGATCCCGTTCGCGCTCCTCCAACTCCCCGACCACATGCCGAGCTGGAAGGCGCTCGCCTCGGTCGCTGCGCTTGGCCTGATCGGGACCGCGTTCGCGACGCTGATTCTCTACCGGATGCTCGTCACGTACGGCTCCTCGCGCACGTCGCTCGTCACCTACCTGCTGCCGCCGATGGCGCTCTTCTACGGAGTCGTGTTGCTCGGCGAGGAGATCCACCTGAACGCGGCGCTCGGCCTCGTCCTCATTCTCGCGGGCGTCGCGCTCGGCTCCGGCGCCGTTCAGCTCGTCGGCCGGCGACGGAAGGAGAGCGCACCCGCCACGCCTCCTGCCTGACTGTCAGGCCGGGAGCGCTCGCTCGCGCCCGAGCATGGCAAGCGCGGAGCGGGCGACCTCCCGTCCAGAGCAGATCGCGCCCGAGTACCAGCCGGGGCTGGTCGAGGCCAGATCGGAGCCCGCGAGCAAGACCCGCCCGTGCGGTTCGGCGAGCTCGGCTGTGATGCCGCGAACGGCCCACCCGGGCCGGTTGACGCCCCAGCCCCCCTGCGAATAGGGGTCTCTCACCCAGTCGTGGTGGTCGACCTCCAGGACCTGGGCGTCCGGCGCGTACGCCCGGAGAGCGGCCTGAACGGACGCGGGATCGTCCGCGTCCAGGGTGCCCTCGAGCGCGAATCCGACGACCAGCTGGGCGTTCCCCACCTCACGCTCGGCCGCGAGCCAGTACAGCGGCGTGTTCCAGCCGGCTCCCAGCATTCGGCGGGGAACGCCGGTTGCGAGCATCCAGACCTTCGTCATCCGGCACGGGAAGCCCGCGGCCACCACCTCCGCCGCCCCGCCGCCAAGCGGAGGGTCGAGCTCGATCCCGGAGAGCGTGTTGACCGGGACGGCCAGGACGGCAAGCGTCGCGTCGAGCTCGGCACGGTCGCGAATCGCGACCGTGACGCGGCCCTCCAACTGAGTCACGCGAGTGACCGTCGTCTCGAGTCGGGCCTCGACCGCTTCTAGGTCGTTGCTGATCGCATCGACCAACGAACGGGTGCCGTTCGCGATCAGGTTCCGGAGATCGGAGTAGAGCGCGAAGGAGTCGCCCTTCTCGGCGATGAGGCCGAGCACCTCGAGCATCGAGGCTTCCGCGGGATCGGACCCTGTCATGAGGGTGAACCAGCCAAGCGCAAAGTCCCGAACGGCCTGAGAGGTTTCGCGTCGCGCGAGCCAGTCGGCAATCGAGACGTCGTGGGCGGCAGTCGCGCTCAGGTCTCCGAGCCCCCCGGCTGAGATCGCCAGCTCGACGGCCAGCCGCTCCAGATCCCCGCCGTCGTAACGATCGACCGGCAGTGCGCGGCGGAGCTCACCGTCCGTGAACCACCGCACGGTCTCGTAGGCCGCGGCCGCTTCGAAGGCGATCCCGTACCGCTCGGCCTCCTCGCGCACGTGTTGCTGGTGCCGGGCATCGCACCACGCACCGCCGAACTCGACCTCGAGGTCGGTCTCTGCGAATCGGTCGTACAGCACACGCCCTCCAAGGCGGGCACGTGCCTCGAGCAGGACGACCCGCGCACCGGACGAGGCGAGGTCCCGTGCCGCCACGAGGCCGGCCAGCCCGCCGCCCACGACGATCGCGTCGTACATACGGGCAGCCTCCCACACGGTGCGACCCGGAGGGGCTCCGGGCGTGCCGGAGCCCCCGCGAGTCGACGACTCAGCGGCCGGTGACCGCGAACCAGGAGCCGCCGCCCGACGTCACGAAGACGATCGGAGCGAAACACGGCGAAGGCAGCGAGACCTTGGCGTCGATCTCGGCGTCCCCGGTCGTCGTCGCCGGGACCGGGTCGGTCGAGACGTTCACGACCGTCGGCGCGCCGTTGGCGTCGATCGACTGGCAGCTGACCAGCCCCCTGAACGTCGCGACGGGGTTCACGCCGGTTGCGACGATGACGAGCCCCTCGACCTCGATCTGGAGCCGTCCATCGGCGCGGAGCCGCCCCGACGCGGAGTCGAGCTGCCACGGGACCCCGCCGCCGGGCACCCCGCGAATCGGGTTCGTCGCGCCCGTGTACGGGGCAACGACCGGTGCCATCGTGTCGAACTTGAGCACGGAGCGCCCGTCTCCGCTCGACATGGCCGCCGTGACGCCGATCCCGACCGCAGCCACTGCAACGACAAGCACGGCAAGCAGCTTCTTCATCTCTCTCCTTCCCTCGAGGATTCCTCGCGGAGCCATACGCGGCGCGCGTCCCTGCGGTTCTCTCCCGTCCGCTAGGCTCGGGCCGTGGAGCTGATCCACACCTGCTACCGGATCACCGATCCCGACCGCTCCGTCGCGTTCTACGAGGCGCTCGGCTTCGAGAAGCGCCGCGAGCTTCCGATCCGCGACGAGGCGGTCAACATCTTCATGGGGCTGCCCGGGGACGGAGAGCGGCTCGAGCTGACGTACAACTTCGGCGTCGACTCCTACGAGCTCGGAACGGCCTACGGCCACATCGCGTTGACCGTGGACGACCTCGACGGCACGCTCGAGCAGCTCGCGGAGCAGGGGATCGAGCCCGAGCGCCCGCCGTACACCGTCCGCGAGGGCGGCTCCCGCCTCTGCTTCGTCCGCGATCCGGACGGCTACAGGGTCGAGCTCATCGAGCGCGGATGAACTTTGCGCGCGAGCTTCCCGGAGGGGTCGACCTAAGCGAGATGCTGTAGGCGACTCGCCTCTGTGCGAACGTACGCCGCCGGCCTACGCTAATTCAACGTAACTGAGTCGCCCCGGTGGATCGCGCCGCCAGTGAGGATGTCGGCGTAGACGCCGACGTTGGCCGCGTTGTTCTGCGCTGCCGTTCGCAGGATCCAGGGTCCTTTGGAAGATCGCCTTGCGCGAGCGTGGTCATCACGCAGCGCGGACAGGGTCGGGTGATTCGCAGGCGAACCGCGTCGCCGATCGTGACGGTGCGACCGAGCCATTCGTTCTCGACGAAACCCCGATCAGTCGTGCTGACGACGATATTGGGACGAAAGCGCCGGACCTCGAAGCGGCCATTCGGGTAGAGCTCGCGGAGACGGTCGATCGTTGCTGTCGTGAGCAGGTGGACGACCGCGAGGTCGAAGAACGTTCCCTCCGGAAGGTCCCATTCCGTCACCGAGTCGCGGTGCTCGAGGCCTTCGATGTCAGGCACGTACTCCTCCGCCGAGGACTCTTGCTCTGCCTTTACCCGGGTTAGCTCGACCTCGCGTCCCAGGGCGCTCGAGAGCAGCCCATCGACATCCGGCTGCTCGCTTGTCAAGGCCGTCCCGTCGGGGAGAGTGAGGCGGATGGCGGGTAACGCCGCCTTCGTTTCCGGAGGTTCGACGTAGGCGGCTCGGAAGTCGAAGAAGTTGCCCCACTTCCGTGGGTTTTTGGCACCTGCCACCTTCCCCGTCGCTGGGTCTACCAGCGCGAACTGGCGATCGCCGACAAGGCCGCGCTCGGTGATCTCCGCGGCATTCAACTCCTCGCCCATCATCGATTTCACGGGATAGCGCCACAAGCTAACGACTGTGCCGGCCTCCGTCGCGGCCGAAGACGATTGCGCCGCATTGCTTGCCATGGCCGCTCCTCTCGGCTCTCGAGTCTCCCGCGAGGGTCGCGCCGCGAGAGTCGACTGTCAAGTAAGCGGGTGCGAAAGGTTCGGCCTTGTTCGCAGCTCATCGGCTCCACGGTTTCTGCGCTGCCGACTATGCAGAGCCATGGCCGGGCGATGAGCAGGGAGCCAGTACGGCCTTGAGCGCTGTGCACCCACTGCTAGCCTGGGCTGCTTCGAACCGACCAGGAAGGAGGTGAGCGCATTGCTTGCACTCACCGACAGCGCGGTTGAAGCCGTGACGGAGATCGTCTCGTCCTCCGAAGAGCCTTCCGAGACAGGAGGCCTCCGGATGGTTGCGGAGCGAGCGGGGACGCAGGTGAACTTCCAGCTCAGCGTCGTCCCAGTGCCCGCTGAGGACGATGAAGTGATCGAAGAGCAGGGGGCCCGCGTCTTCCTCGAACCAGACGCGGCCTCGCTCCTCGACGACAAGGTCCTCGACGCGAAGCTCGAACAGAACAAGGTCGCGTTCACGATCGCGGACCAAACCTAGGCAGACTTCATCTAGCACGGAGGGGTCGTGCGGCAGGAGCCGTTTGCCCTCTCCGTGCCTGCTCAGAGGAGGCTTCGGCGCTCCCAACTGATGCCCGGCGCTGCAGGCGATCTTCCTCTCCCCCGCAACCGCCGAGCGGACCTCTTCACAGGACGCGGTGCCGATGAGCCCGACGAGGCCCCCGAACGCGACGGCTATCGGGTCGAACTGATCGGGCAGCGCGGCCCGTGAATCGTCGAATCACCCACGTACGCTTTTCCCGCACCGGAATCTGAACTGTTCAGTCGTGGACGCCTTGCAGTGGTCCCTTCCCTCGAGCGCCTGGAGTCCCGGGTCGGGCCGGGAACTAAATGCAGACCTTTGAGAACGAGTTGAGCCCAGCCGGGGACGCGCGCAGCCAAGGACTGGCCTATGTCGCCTGATCTCGACTTCTTCCTGTTTGCCAGACGAAAGCGCCCGGTCGCAAACTGAGGTTTCGCCGCGCGAGGACAGCTACAGGTTCCGCGCATCGTGAAGCGCCTCATCCGTATCGATCGTGCGCCCTGCGGTTCTCCCAGCGTCGAATTTTGTGCCCTGGGCAGCCGCGAGATGACGGTCGAGCCACGCGCTATCAAAGGGCGGCCGCTGAATTCCAGTCGATTCTCGTAAGGAATCTGCGGCGCCGAGTAGGCGCCCGGCACGGCCGGCGTCTTGCTCAAGCGCGGCGAGTACCGCAGCGCGCTCCAGCGTAAACGCAATCACCTCGCGGTCTCTGACCCGCTCCGCTAGCGAAAGGGTCTGACAAATCAGATCGCGAGCCTCTTCGACCTCGCCTCGCTCCAGAGCCACAGCGGCGAGGCTGTCGAGTGAGGCGGCGGCACCCCATTCGTTCCCGTGTGCACGGTCCAGTTCGATCGCCTCGCTGAAGAGCGCCTTGGCGGCATCGAGCCGCCCTTGCTCGAACGCAAGATTGCCGAGATTCGACAGCGTGGAAGCCATTCCACGCTCATCTTTGAGGGTGCGCCGAAGCTCGACGCTCTCCTCCAGGAGACGCCCCGCAGTCACGAGATCGCCAAGCTCGCGCTTGATGGAACCCAGACTGTTGAGCGCAGCAGCAACGCGCTCGTCGTCACCCTGAGCTCGAAAAACGGCCAGGCTGCGCTCAACGAGCTGGGCGGCGCGGACGGTATCGCCCCGCTGATTGAGCAGCACCCCGAGGGCGTACATCGGGCGCGCGCGAAGCTCTTCGGGTGCGTCGTGCGTGTGCGCCAAGAGGTTCATGAGTCGCGTGCAGCCCTCGATCGCGTGACCGTGCGCGTACCAGAACCAGCCGAGCGCGCCACCTATGCGAAGCGCCGTCTCCGCATCCTCCGAAGCAAGCGACGAGTCGAGCGCAGCTCGGAGATTGTCGTGTTCGCTCTCGAGTCGATCGAACCAGCGCAGCTGTTCGCTCCCTCGCAGCCCAGCCGACGCTTCATCAGCAAAACGAGCGAACACAAGCGCGTGCCGTCGAAGCAGTTGTGTCTCGTCACCCGCCCGCGAAAGTTGCTCACGTGCGTACTCTCGAATCGTGCCGAGCATCGTGAAACCCGGCTCGCCGTCTAGGCCTTCATACCGGCGAACCAGGCTCCGGTCGGTGAGTGAAGCGATTGCCTCGAAGAGCTCGACCCCGAGCTCGCCTTCGGGATCCACGACATCCTCGGCAGTCTCGAGTGTCCAACCGCCCGCGAACACCGATAGCCGGGTATGCAAAGCGCGCTCGGTGTCGGGAAGGAGGTCGTAGCTCCACTCAATCGCCTGTCTGAGCGTGCTTTGTCTCGCAGGCACATCGGCGCTGCGGGTCGGAGGAAGCCCGAGGCGGCGCTCGAGCCGGCGAAGGAGTGCCGTCGGCGACAAGACCTTGCTCCACGCGGCAGCGAGCTCGATTGCGAGCGGAAGGCCGTCGAGCCGTCGACAGATTTCGGCGACCACGGGTGCGGTCTCGTCCGTCAGAGCGAATTCGGGAAGGACGGCGCGCGCGCGTTCGACGAAGAGCGCGACAGCCTCGGTCGCGGCCGCCTCCTTCGGCGAGACAACCTCGAGAGGAGGCGGCAGCGTCAGCGGCGGGACGGGGTACTGCTGCTCGGCGGCGATGCGCAAGGGCTCGCGACTCGTCACGAGCGCCTTCAGGCCGGCACACGCACCAACAAGGTCTGCGACGAGACCGGCTGCCGCAGTGACCTGCTCGAAGTTGTCGAAGACGATCAGGGTTCTGCGGTTCGCGAGGTTTGCCGTCACGGCGTCCAAAATCGGGACGTCCGGCGCCTCGTCCACGCCGAGCGCGCGGGCGAGCTCGAGCGCGACCATGCCGGGTTCCGTGATCGGCGCGAGGAGAACTGCGTAGATCCCGTCAGGAAATGCGCCGACCAGATCGGCGGCAACCTGGAACGCGAGCCGCGTCTTTCCGATACCGCCCGGACCCGTCAACGTGACGACGCGCGTTCTTTCCACAGCGAGCAGGCGAGATATGGCTGCGAGCTCGTCTGTTCGGCCGACGAGACGTGTCGGCTGGACGGGGAGATTCGTCGCGCGCACATCGATCGCTCTCGGCGGTGGAAAGTCGCTCGCAAGTCCTTCCGCGTGAAGCTGGTAGAGGTGTTGCGGGCCGCTCAGGTCCTTCAGCCGGTGTGGCCCGAGATCAACGAAGCCGAGATCTTCACCGCTGTCATCGAGAAGCTGACGCGTCGTCTCGGACACGAGCACTTGACCTCCGTGACCAGCTGCCATCACACGGGCCGCCCGGTGCATATCGAGCCCGACGTAGCCCTCGAGCGTGACGGTCGGCTCGCCGGTATGGACGCCCATCCGGACGCGTACAGTCGCGCCGTCCGGCCAAGCATGCGCGCTGATCGTCCGCTGGGCGGCGGCGGCGGCCCGCAGCGCGTGCAAGGCGCGCGTAAAAGCAGCAAAGAGAGAGTCCCCTTCCGATCCGAGCTCGATGCCTCCGTGCGCGGCGATTGCTTCTCTGACGATGCGGTTGTGCTCGGCGAGAACGGTCGGCCAGCGGGCGCCCAGCCGCTCCGCGAGCGCAGTCGATCCTTCGATGTCCGTGAAGAGCAGGGTGACGGTCCCCGCGGGTAAGGCGCGCTCAGTCAACGATGGCGGACCTTGCAATCATTGCGAGAACTCTCACCGATTAGGAGGGCCGAGGAAAGAGCGGACGGCTCGTGGGGCGACCGGCGGACAGCCCCGAGTTCCAGTTCCACTATCTCTGGCCGAGCTTCATGATCGCGCCGTCGCCGAACCGCCGGTGGATGGCGCGCCTTCGAACGGCTCGACGAGGGCTCAACCCGCGTCATGAGGGCGGATGAGTTTGCGCGCAGGCGCTTCTCAGATGGCTAGGCGAAGAAGTCGAGATCAAGGACCCGAGAAGTCGCGATGCCGCAGACGCGGGTTCGATTCTCGCGGCATTCATCATCGACCAAAGTCTGCCGCGGCTGCGCCGTAGCATGACGACCGCTCGGCCTGGCACCACGCGGTGTCTGACACGGTTGAGCCGGTTGATTTCAGGACCGGCACCTGCGTACGATCGCGCCCTTACCGAGTCACTGGACAGGGGAGACAACATGTGCGGCCGGTTCCGAACGAGGACGTTCTCGACGATCCTGCTCGCGTTTGCAGGCGCTCTAGTCATGGCGACCCTCGCAACTGCCGCGGCGCCGCCCCTCAACTTCAACGTGACCGCCATGCCCGGAAACGAAGCTGAGAACGCAATCGCGGTCAATCCGGCGAACCCGTCGAACGTCGTGGCGATGTCGACGCTTCCGGACGTCGTCGCCGGCCTAGCGGTCGGCGTCTCCTTCGACGGCGGCCAGACGTGGGCGCGACACGTCATCGGCACGGCTGGCGACCCGCTGGGCGAGATCTGCTGCGACGAACAGCTTGCGTGGGATCGGTTCGGGAACCTCTGGATGACATATCTGGTGAACACGAACGGCCACGTGCTCGTCGCACTCTCTACCAATGGAGGGATGTCGTTCACGAAGGTCGCGGACGTCGTGACGAGCGGCGATCAGCCGTCGATCGCCGTTGGCCGGAACACCGTTTGGATCAGCTATACGCTCTTCCCCGGGACGTCGATCCAGGCATTCGGGGCACCGGTCAGCGGCCTCGGCCAGTTCGGGAGCTTCACCTCACCGGAGAAGGTCCCCAGCCCCCACGGCAACGGTGATTACGGGGACACCGCGGTCGGCCCGGCCGGCCAGGTCATGGTGACCTATCAGAATGCGACGAACGGTCAAGGCGGGACAAACATCTACACGGCCGTCGACCCGGACGGCTTGGGTCCGGCCGGATTCGGTCCGGGGAGTTACGCCGCCCATAGCCATGTCGCCCACAGCCACGTCGGCGGATTCGACTTCATTCCCGCGCAGCCGGATCGCTCGATCGACGCCGAGGCGAATCTCGCCTGGGACCGGAGCGGCGGCGCCCACAACGGTCGTGTCTATCTCATCTGGACGCAGGAGCCGCGGAACGAGAGCGACAACACAGACATCATGCTCCAGCACTCCGACGACAACGGGGCGACCTGGTCGGCAGCGGTCAAGCTGAACGACGATCGCACCGTCAACAGTCAGTACAACCCAGCGATCGCCCTCGACCAATCCAGCGGCGACGTCGCCGTCTCCTGGTACGACACCCGTAACGACCTCGGCACTGGGGGAAGCGGCGACACCGATGGAATCCCCAATGACGACTTCCAGATCTGGGCCACTTATTCGACGGACGGCGCGGCTACCGTCGCGCTGAACTTCCGCGTCAGCCGCGGAACGTCAAACGCGAGCGATGCGAATAGCTTCTTCGACACCGGCGATTACACGCACGCCGCTTTCATTTCGGGCACGTTCTGGCCAGCGTGGTCGGACAACTCGAACAGTACGGGCGACAACCCGGATGGAAGGTTGCACCAGTTCGACCTCTACACAGCGAAGGTGTCGATCCCGTAGTTCCCGCGATCCGTACGCTTCGCTCTAGTGGCCCCGGCAGACGCCGCGCGACTGCCGGAACGCTCAGCCAGCGAACGAACGCGCATCGAGTTTCCAGAGGCCGCCTTGCGTGACAAGCGTTGCGGGTGACTTTCGGGGACGCGCTGTCGGTCGCCCTGCCCGATGGTAGTCGTAAAAGTCGAGCCACCTGGGAACAGGACTCGAAGGGGCGCTCTGTCTACTTCACCGACAGCTAACACATGAATGACAGCGGCGCAACACCCGGCTCCAAGCTGACTCCCGCGTCCGGGCCAAGTACTACCCCAAAGGGGGCCCGCCCTTCGCCCACCGTTCACCGGCGGGGTTGAGACTTCGACCCCTTTCGACCCCTCCCTGGGCCTGGAAGTCGCTTGTTTACAGGGAAAACCTGGGAGTGAGCGTTTTCTCTTTGGCGATGAGGACGAGCGTGGTTGGCCTGATCAGCGGCACGAGCTTCGTGAAGCCATCTGACGGACTCGAACCGTCGACCCCCTCCTGACCATGAACGTGAGGAGGGGGTCGATCAGGCCGGTTCCAGCGGGGTGGTGCCGGTTTGGTCGCGGTCGGTCGTGGTTGCGCATCACCATGGTTCACGGCTGTGCGACCCTGGTGCGACCTCGGCTAAGGCGCGGCGAGCGCGGTACAGACGAGTTGATCGATGTCCCCGTGTAGGACTTCCTGGTGTCCTGCCTCGAACGAGACATGGAAGGGGGCATCGAAGACGACGCGGCCGGCGTCGTGAATGACGGCGCCTTTGCCGGGATCAGTCATCACGAATGCTTTGCCGACGACGGTACGCGTTCCGGCTACTAGATCGAAAATGTTCACCCACGTCTGGCTGAAGGGCAGGGTCTTTCCGGTCACCGAGTTGGTGTCTGTCTCGATGAATCCGTCATGAACGACGACCTTCACCGGGTTGCCGTCCGCGTCGTAGAACGTCTCCACGAAGAGCGTCTCGACGCCTTGGACGATGTTGGAGAAGTCGAACCCATAGGGGCTGCAGTCGACCGTGAAGTTGTACGGGATCGAGCCGATGTCGTCGCGGGTCGGGGATGCCGCTCGCGCGGGCAGGGCGATCGCAAGCGTTACCGCCAGGGACGCCCCGATGGCCACCAGCGCCACTTTGATGTTCCTCGCTCCGTTCACTCTTGCTCTCCTTCCAGTTGAGGTTCTTGGTTCCGCCGGCGGACGGCGCGCAGCGCGAGCGTCGCGGCGAGGCTGAGCAGGACGAGCGCGAGCAGCGGGTGGAGGCCGCCGACCCATTCGTGGGCGCTTGCGAGGCGGGCCTGGACGAAGCCGACGATCGCGACCAGGAACGAGAGCAGCAGGTCGATCCGGGGTAGCCAGGCGATGAGTGCGGTGAGGAGGACGAACAGCTCGGGACCTTGCAGGGCGAAGCCCGCGCTTCGGTGCGCGTCGAGTGCTCCCTGGCCGGCGCCGAAGATGTAGGCGCCGATGAGGTAGACCTGCAGGAAGACGCCGAGGACGATTGCCGAGGCGAACGTGAGGTGCAGCCAATCGGCGCCGCTTCGGACGAACCGGCGGACGCGATTCCAACCTGGCCGGCGCTGCGGCGCGATGTCGATCGGGGCCGTCGCGACGCTTGGTGGGGAGGTGTCGCTCATGTGCCCTGTTCCTGGGGCCGCAGTGGCAGCGCTGTTGCCGGGGACGGGACCGGCTGCGTGTAGAGGGCGACAGCGAGCGCGAGCAGGCAGAGGCCATAGACGGTGATGCCCGCATCGAGCGCGTCGACGAGCTGGAGGGCGAGCACGCCGCCTGTCGAGATCCCGGTCGCCAGCGGCGTGAACCGCCGCCAGTTCTTCCAGAGCCCGGCGCGTGCCGTCGCCAGGCCCGCAGCGATGAACCCGACGGCGGAGAGCAGTCCGCCGATGCCGAAGATCGCGCCCACGATCGTCGCGCCTGTGTCGTCGACGAGTTGGTCGCGGACCGGGATCGATGCCAGCTCGCCGACGAAGAGGAGCGCGGTGCCAGCCAGCGCCAGGAAGAGACCGACGTGCGCGCTACGGCTCGCGCCGGCGAGGCCGCTGCGCGCGAATCCGAGCACTGCGATGAAGACGAGCACGTGCAAGAGCGCCCCCAAGATCGACATGGGGACGAGCGCGCTGCTCGAGAAGGGGTAGCTCCACATCTCGCGCGAGACGCTGGTCGCCGGCTGCACAACCGCCTGGACGACCAGGCCGCCGATCGCGGTCGCCGTTGCGCCGACGATGCCGGCGATGGCGGCGCGGCGGAGAGAGTCGATCTTCGCGTTTGTCATGTCGCCCTCGCTTCCAGAGTGGTGGTCGATCTTCTGGCTGCGACGCTACGAGCGGCCGCCTCGCGTGTCGTCGGCGTGAGCGCTGGACCCGGACCAGCGCTAGCACTGGTCCCGGCGCAGTGGCAGCGCGGTTGGCCGTGCGCGGGTGGCGCTGAGACAATCGTCTGATGAGGGACTGGCGGCTGAGGCCGCTTCCGGCAACGCTGTTGGCGCTGACGCTGGCGGTCGAGCTCACGGCGGTCGCGCTCTCCTGGGGGCTGGAGTCGCGGTACGACACGATCCTCTACGCCGTCTACGCCGCGACCCTTGCGGGTGCGGGGGCGCTGGTCGCCTCGCGGCAACCGCGGAATCCGATCGGCTGGTTGCTCCTGACCTTTGCTCTTGCCGGGGCTGTCATGGCCGATGCGGCGCAGGGTTGGGCGTTGCAGGCGACCGAACGGGGATGGCGCGGCGGCGATACGGCCGAGTTGCTCGCCTCTTCCGGGCGGCAGCCGAGCGGGCTGTGCTGGATCCTGACGTTTCTGCTGATCCCGGACGGCCGCCTTCCGAGCCGCAGGTGGCGCCTCGCCGTCTGGGTGGCCGCGGTGGGAACGGTGCTGACGATTGTCGGGTGGTCGCTCGACGAGGACCTGTACGACTTCCCGAGCGGACACAACCCGTTCGCGGTCGAAGGACTCCCAACCGGCGCGCTGTTCGGCGCCGGCGTCAGCCTGATGATTGCCGCGCTGCTTGCGGCGGCGGCGTCGCTGGTTCTCCGTTTCCGCCGCGCCCGCGGCGTCGAGCGCCAGCAGCTGAAGTGGTTTGCGCTCGCCGCCGGCTTCGCGGCGATCGTGCTGCCGGTGTCGTTTGCGCTCTGGTACGTGACCTCGCTCGCCCCGGTGCTCATCGCGGTCGCGTTGACAGCGCTTCCGATCGGCGCGTGCGTCGCGATCCTCCGCTATCGCCTGTACGAGATCGACCTCGTCATCAACCGCACCCTGGTCTACGGCGCGGTCACCGTCATCCTGGCCGCGGCGTTCGCCGCCACGGCGGTGCTGCTCGGGACAGCGCTCGGCCGCGGCTCTGGCTGGGCGACCGCCGGCGCGACGCTCGTCGTCGCGGTTGTCTTCCGGCCGCTCCGTACACGGGTGCAGGACTCGGTCGATCGACGCTACAACCGCGCGCGCTACGACGCGGTGCACCGGATGACCACCTTTCTCGAGGAGTTGCGTGACGGCCGCGCCGCGCCGGAGGAGGTGGAGGGAGTCCTGCGCGAGCTGATGGCGGATCCGCGGCTGGAGCTCCTTTTCCTCCCAGCCGAGAGCGAGCACTACGTCGACGCACGCGGGGTCCCCGCCCGCGGCCTCGCGAACGACACCCGGCAACAGATCCCGATCGAGCGTGGCGGCCAGCCGCTCGGCCTAGTGCTCCTCGATCCACCACGGCCGGAGCAGCGCGACCTGCTGCGCAGGCTCGTCGAGGCCGGCGGGCTCGCGATCGAGATCGCCCGACTGCGGGTCGAGCTACGCCGCCAACTGGCCGAGGTCGAAGCCTCGCGCGCGCGGATCGTCGCGGCCGGCAACGACGAGCGTCGCCGGATCGAGCGCGATCTCCACGACGGCGCCCAGCAGCGGCTCGTCTCGATCGGGCTCACGCTACGCCACGCCCAGCACGAGCTCGGGTCGGCGTCGCCGGAGCGCGCCGGCCAGACCCTCGAGGGTGCGGTCGCCGAGGCCGCCGTTGCGATCGACGAGCTGCGCGAGCTCGCGCGCGGGCTCCCGCCGTCGCAGCTGGACGGGGGGCTGGCGCCGGCCTTCCGCGAGCTCGCCCGCCGAGCGCCGGTACCTGTCGAGGTGGACGCGTCGCGCGAGCGTTTCGGCCGCGACGTCGAGGCAGCGGCCTACTTCATCGGCTGCGAGGGCCTTACCAACGCCGTCAAGCACGCCCACGCGACCAAGATCCTCCTCAGCGCGGGGCGGCGAGACCGGCAGCTCGTCGTCTCCATCGCCGACGACGGCGTCGGAGGCGCGACCGTTGGGCAGGGGTCCGGCCTGCGAGGGCTCTCCGATCGCATCGGCGCCCTCGGCGGCACACTGCGGATCGAGAGCGCCCCGGCGCCGGCACGACGCTGACTGCAGAGCTGCCGTGCGCGTCGTGATCGCCGAAGATCAGGTCCTGCTGCGCGAGGGCCTCGGGCGTCTGTTCGAGGACGGCGGACACCAGGTCGTCGCTTCGCTCGGCGACGCACGCGGGCTGCTGCCCGCGATCACCGAGCACGATCCCGACCTCGTCGTCCTCGACATCCGGATGCCGCCGACCTTCACCGACGAGGGCGCGCGCGCCGCGAAAGAGATCAAGGAGACCCACCCGGACCTCGGCGTGCTCGTCCTCTCCCAACACATCGAAACGAGTCACGCGGTCGCACTCGTCACGCTCGGCGGCTTCGGCTACCTGCTCAAAGACCGCGTACTCGAAGTCGGCGAGTTCCTACGCCGCCGCCGAACGGGTCGCCCAGGGAGGATCCGCGCTCGACCCAAAGGTCGTCGCAAGCCTCCTCTCGACCCGAGGCGACCACGACCCGCTCGCTCAGCTCACCGAGCGGGAACGCGACGTGCTCGAGCTGATGGCCGAAGGCCTCACTAACGCGGGCATCGCCAAGCGCCTCTACCTCAGCGAGCGCACGGTCGAGGCCCACGTGCGACACGTCCTGATGAAACTCGACGTGCCCGAAAGCGAGGACGGCCACCGCCGCGTCCTTGCGGTGCTCACGCACCTGAGCGCAACGCAGAGTCGCTGACGCCTCGGCGCGTCATGAATCGCGATAAGGCCCACGCCGTGCCTGATGGAGTCACTGACCCTGGGCGCTCCCCAACGTGATCCCCCTCGCGGTGAGGGAGGTATTCTCCGATTTCTGAAGAGACAACAAAGAACGACCTGCTTGCGGGCGGTTCTTCGGTTCGAAAGAGCCCTCTGACGGACTCGAACCGTTGATCCCCTCCTTACCATGAACGTGAGGAGGGGGCCGATCCATGCGGGTTTGCGCATAGCGGTGCGGCTTCGCGCTTGTCGGCGGTGGCCGCGTCTTGTCGCGTTTTGCAGGGCCGTGCGACCCTGGTGCGACCTCAGAGTCCGCCAGTTGGATTACCGAGGCGGGTCACCGTGGGTGCTGCAAGCCCATTCTCTTGTCGCGAGTCCTCCGCAAACTCACGTCGAACCCATCCTTGCCGTCTAGATGTGTTCGGGAAGACCGAAGCGGCCGGGCAGCGCGGGGTCGGCGAAGAAGGTGATCTCGTCGACCTTGCTGCCGCTCAGGGTGAGCACCATCATGCCCCCGGGCTGCGAGCGCAGGTAGTAGCCGAAGGCCGGCTGGCCGTTGGCGCGCGTCGAGCGTAGCTGTAGCGGGGTCCCGCGAACCTCGGCGCGGTCGTCGAGGAACCCGCCGATCGCTTCGTGTCCGATGAGCTCGAGCGGTTGCGGCGGCATGGTCACACGAGCGTCGGAGCTCAGCAGAGTTAGGAGGCGCGCCGTGTCGCCGGCTTCGACGGCGTCGCTGAAGGTGGCGAGAAGGTTCCGTTCGGTCGGCGAGTCGGGCAGCGGCGCCTGCTCGCGTTCGAGGGTGTACGAGTCGAGCGTTGCGCGTGCGCGTTGGAGCGCGGCCTTGACCGACTGCGGCGTCGTCTCGAGGATCGAGGCGGCTTCGTCGGTGTGGAAGCCGAGCACGTCGCGCAGCACGAGCGCTGCGCGCTGCTTTGCAGGCAGCTGCTGCAGCGCGACGATGAACGAGAGCTGGATCGCTTCGCGCTGCTCGTAGCGTGCTTCAGGTCCGGGAGCGGGATCCGGAAGCGCGCTGTCCGCGTAAGGCTCGAGCCAGCTGGGCTCGACGGCGCGGCGGGTTCTTGACGGTCTCATGGTGTTCTCCGTGGCGGGACGGCGCCCGCGTTCGCGAATTGCGTTGAGACTCCGGTTGGTTGCGATCCGGTAGAGCCAGGAGCGCAGCGACGCCCGCTCCTCGAAGCCGTTGAGCCCGCGCCAGGCGGCGAGCAGTGTTTCCTGGACGAGATCCTCGGCGTCCTGCACGGAGCCGAGTAGCCGGTAGCAATGCAGCTGAAGCTCGCGCCGGAACGGCTCGACCAGCGACGCGAACGCGCGCTCGTCGCCTCCCTTGGCCCGCTCGAGATCGACGGTCATCGCATCAATGACACCAGGTCCGTCGGAAACGGACCGGCGGTCCGTTTCGCGGCATCGCGGTGTCTTTGACGTCCGCACAACCGCGAATCGGAGATGAGCTGATGCAGAAGCAACGTTGGGTGCCCGCAAAGTGAGCAGCGCGCTCGCACGTGTGCTCGCCGTTTGGCGTACGGGCCTACCGAGGCCTGTCCTCGTTCTTCAGGGCGGGGACGCGCTCAACTACTTCGGCAGCGGACTGATCCTTCCCTTCGAGATCATCTACCTCCACGCGGTCCGCGGCTTCTCGACGGCGACCGCGGGGCTGGTGCTGGCGACGGTCATGGGCACGGCCGCAGTGGTAACGCTCCCTTCGGGTGCGCTCCTCGATCGTTTCAGTGCGAAACGGATCCTGATCGCGGGCAATGTTGTGAACGCACTCGGCTACGGGGGCTTGGCGTTTGTCGACCGTCCTTGGCAAGGCTTCGTCTGCTCGGCCGTCGGCGGTGCCGGCTTCGGATTCGTGGGAACCGCCGGCCAAGTCCTGACCTTGACCCTGGTCCCGGCGGAGCAGCGCGCCGCATCGACCGCGCTCCGACGAGTCGCAGGCAACTTCGGTCTCGGCCTCGGCGCGACGGTTGCGGGCTTCATCGTCGCGGCCACCCATCATCACCTCCAGGCGTTCCAGGGCCTCTACCTCTTCGACGCAGTCACGTTCGTCGTCTTCGCGCTGGTTGTGCTCGTCTGGATCCCGGATCCTGGCCTCGCGGATGCTCCGTCGGCGAGCGAGGGCGCACAGGGTTTCCGAGCTGTTGCTCGGGATCGGCTCTTGCTCGCCTTGATCGCGGGCAACCTCGCGCTTGTGATGATCGGCGGCGCGTTCTTCTCCAACATCCTGCCGCCGTTTGCGGAAACGCATACACCTGTCGGGCCCGTTGGGATCGGTGTCGTCGTCTTCATCAACACCTTCTTCATCGTCGTAGCGCAGGTACCGGCGACACGGGTGGTGGCGCGGATGCGCCGCACTCACGCTTTGTTCGCCACCAGCGCCATATTCGCAGGCGGCCTGCTCGCGGTCCTGCTCGCAACGCTCACGCGCTCGACGCTCGCCGCTACCACCGTCTTGGCCGGCGTCGCGATCCTGATCGCGATCGCTGAGTGTGGCCAGTTCATCGTGCTCGGCCCGCTAGTCGCGGAAATCGCGCCGCCGCATCTGCTCGGCCGCTACATGTCGCTCTACCAGCTCAGCTTCATGGTCGGCGTGGCTCTCGGCCCCGCGGTCGGCGGCGTGCTGCTCGGAACGTCGCCCGACACCATCTGGTGGGGCGGCGCCTTCGCGCTGGCACTGACGGGAGCCGGCTTTCTTCGACTCGGAAATCGGATACCCGACCCCCTCTTGCCGACGAAATCCCCGCCGCTGCAGGCCGCGTCAGAGGCGACCTGATGCGCCGAGGGATGGCGGGGGCGGGGATCCTCTGACCGGGCGCCCATCGCAGTGACACAGCGCGGCGAAGCCGATGTCAAGGCGACGATACGCAACGGCGAGGTACGCGTCTCGTGCCACGCCTATAACGCGCCGGCCGACGTCGTCCTGGCGGCGAGCGTGCTCGAACCGCTGATGGCGACGTGCGACCCGGGTGCGACCTTGCAGCGGCCAGAAGCACGAAAAGGCAAGAGACCTAGCTAGCAAGAGTCCTGCAAACAAGTGATTTCTCGCCTGCCCCGCTGACCCCCTCCTTACCCGCGATACAACACAGACAACGCGAAATCGCGATTAGCAGGGCTTTTAGAGCCCTCTGACGGACTCGAACCGTCGACCCCCTCCTTACCATGGAGGTGGTTCGTCATCCTCACCATGCACTCGACAATCGCGCCGAGCCAGACGGCTACCGGGTTGAGCTCATCGAGCGCGGTTAGGGATCCCGGTCCACCGGCTGAGATACTCGCGGCCGAGATGACTGCGTTGTCGCACCGCGACTCGACCGTTCGTCTCAGCGACGGACGGGCGCTGGCGTGGTGTGAATGGTGGCCGCCCTCCTCCCGAGGGCCACGCTGACGACGTGGCCCGACGTCGGCCACTTCGGCCTTGCCCGATATTGGGAGAGCGTGCTCGCGGCGGCCCTGGGTGGGGGACCCGGGACGGAAACCGGCTCAACGCGTCAGCGTACGGCTTCCTGACGGTCCCGGGTCCAGCTCGTCGAGAGCGGCTGACCTTTCCCGGACACCCCGGCGTGTTCTTGCGACCGATTGCGGACTTACAGCTCGGCCGAGGCGCCCGCATTCCCCATCAGCTGGTTCAGGTCGAGAAGAAGAGCGCGGAGGTCGGCGAAGCGCTTCTTGCCGAGCTGCTGCCCCCAAGCGACCTCCACCTCGGCGACCGCTTCGCGAATGACGCCCACTGCGGCCTCGCCGCGCGGGGTGAGGGCGATGCGCTTGGAGCGCAGGTCGTCGGGATCAGGTCGACGTTCGAGGTAGTCGAGGCGCTCGAGCTGGCCGAGCAGGTAGTTGAGCGCCTGCTTGCTGATCCGCAGCCGGGCGGCGAGCTCGGAGGGCCGCACGCCCTGCGGGCCGGGGTACTGGAAGACGATCAGATGAGCTGTGTCGAAGTCGTCGAAGCCGCGCTCCTGCAGCCGTTTCAGCATGTGCCGCTGTACCGCCTCCCAGGGCACGCGCAGCAGAGCGCCGATCAGCGGTGGCCCGGGCGCCTCTGCGGGAAACCTAGTAAAGGGACTTGACAGATCCGCTTCGGACATATATCGTCAAGTCACTTTACCACCCGCAGAGGAAGGAGAGCAAGATGATTATGGGGACGCGTGACGAGATCAGGGTCGGGGAGCTCGCGATTCGCTTCTTGGTCGAGGGCGAGCAGTCAAGAGGGTCGGTGGCGATCTTCGAGTTCGACGTCCCCGCCGGCTCGAGGGTTCCGGTCGCCCACAGCCACGATCGCTACGAGGAGACGATCTACGGGCTCGAGGGCGTCCTCGCCTGGACGGTCGAGGGCACGCCGACCGACGTCGGCCCCGGCGAGGCTCTCGTCATTCCCCGTGGGTCCGTCCACCACTTCGACAACGCCTACGACGTCGACGCGAAGGCCCTCGCGATCGTCACCCCGGGCATTCTCGGCCCTGACTACTTCCGCGACGTCGCAGCCGTCCTTGACGGGGCGGCCGGCGGCCCCCCCGACCTGGTAGCGATGGCAGCGGTCATGCATCGCCACGGCCTCACACCAGCGCCGTAGCCATCGGCCTCCCGCGACCGACCGAAGGGAACTGTGACGCGCGGCCTCGAGCTCCACGCGGGTAGCATCGGCTCGTGCTCACGCTCTACGACGCTGCCCGCTGCCCGTACTGTGCCCGTGTCCGCATCGTCCTGGCCGAGAAGGCCGTTCCCTACGAGACGGTGAATGTCGATCTCGACCAGCGACCCGCGTGGATTTACGACTTGAACGTCACCGGGCGCGTGCCGGTCCTCGACGACGACGGCCTCGTGCTGCCCGAGTCGCGGGTGCTCATCGAGTACCTCGACGAGCGCTTCCCGGAGCCCCCGCTCCTGCCCGCAGACCAGGCTGGCCGAGCGCGCATCCGGCTCCTTCTCGAGCGTTTCGACGAGAACCTCGGCAATGCCTACTACGATCTTCGTCGCGAGCGCGCGTCCCGCTCGGCACGCGACGCTCTCGACGCCGCGCTCGGCCGCCTCGACGACCTCGTCGCCCTGCAGCCCTACTTGTCCGGCGAGGAGTACGGGCTCGCAGACTGCGCCTACGTGCCTTGGCTCTTCCGCGCCGAAGCTGCGCTCGGCGTCGACGTTCGGGCGCGCCCAGCGCTCGCCCACTGGCTCGGACGACTCGAAGGACGGCCGGCGATCGCCGCCGAGCTTTCGCTCGTGGCCGCGACGTCTTAGTAGCGTCAGCATGACTGCTGAGCTCGACGGCGTCGTCGGCTCGGCCCTCACGGCGTAAGCCCCTCGAAATGGCGAGGGGAGCAGCCTGCGTACTTTCCCGAATCGGGGTTTCCGGGCGACCCCCGATGTGGAGAGGTCGCGCGAGCGCGACAGTCCGTGAAGCGACCCGAAGGAGCCTGAGATGAGAAATCCCATTCGCAGCGAGACCGAGGCCTACCGGCTCGTGCTCCTCACCGGCCTGGCTTTCGCCGTGATCGTGGCGGTGGCGGTTTTCGCCGGCTTCGCCCTCGGCCTCCTCACCTGGGCGGTCTTGACCGCAGCAGCAGCCCTCTACTACCTCCTCGCGGGACGCGGCCAGCGTCCGGTGCCGACCGCCTCGCCGCACCGCGGTGCGGCCGACGAGCGGCGTGTCCTCGTCCTCGCCAACCGCGCGCTCGAGGAGGGCTCTCGCGTGGTCGAGCCGCTCATCGAGGAGATCCAAGTCGCGACGGCGGGCTATCGCGCCCGCGTCGACGTGGTCTATCCGCTCCCCTTGTCTGCTCTCCACCACTGGGCCACCGACGTGGACGCCGCCAGGGCGGAAGCCGAAGGGCTTGTCGCCGAGGTCGTCGCGGCCCTCGACGCCCACGGGCTCGATGCCCGGGGCGAGCTCGGCGACGAGGATCCCGTGCAGGCCGTCGAGGACGAACTGCGCACGTTCGGAGCCGACACGATCGTGGTCGTGACGCATGAACAGGCGGAGCGCCACGAGCTCGACGCTTCTGCAGTCGAACGCATCCGCGAGCGCTTTGCGCTTCCGGTCACGTGCGTGACCCTGCCGGTCGGGCGGGCCCCGATCCGTGCCTAGCTCGCGTGTACTTCCCGCTTGGAAGACGAAAGTCGTCGAGCCGATCGCGCTGGCAGACCTCGCCCGGCGCCGGGAAGCGATCGCGGAGGCGGGGTTCAACACCTTCCTGCTCCGCTCCGCCGATGTCTTCATCGACCTCTTGACCGACAGCGGCACCTCGGCTCTCTCTCAGGAGCAGCGGGCGGGGATGGAGATCGGAGACGAGGCATACGCAGGCTCGCGAAGCTTCTTCCGTCTGGAGGCCGCGATGCAGGAGCTCTACGGGTACCGCTATCTCGTTCCCTGCCACCAGGGTCGGGGCGCAGAGCACCTGCTCGCGCAGATTCTCGTTCGCCCGGGTCAGCTCGTGCCCTCGAACCTCTACTTCACGACGTCACGTGTCCATGTCGAGCTGGTGGGCGGCGTGTGGGTGGACGTGGCCGTCCCCGAGGCGTCGGACCCGGTCTCGGACTTTCCGTTCAAGGGAAATATCGACCTCGTCGCCCTCGAGCGGGCGTTGAGCACCGCGGAAGAAGGGGGCATCGCTTTCGTCCGCCAGGAGGCGTGCCTGAACATGGCGGGTGGACAGCCGTTCTCTCTCGAGAACCTCGCCGCGGTGCGCGCGCTCGCCGGCGCCCACGGCGTCCCGCTCATCCTCGATGCCACTCGGATCTCGGAGAACGCGCTCTTCATCAAAGAACGCGAGCCGGGACACGCCGACGAGCCCCTGGAGCGGATCATCCACGAGATCGCCTCGCTCTCCGACGGCGCCGTGTTCTCCTCGAAGAAGGATCACTTCGTGCCGATCGGAGGCTTTCTGGCGCTCAACGACGACGACCTGGCCCAGCGAGCGCGGGAACTCGTGGTCGTCTATGAAGGCTTTCCCCATTACGGCGGCATGGCCGGGCACGACATGGAGGCTCTGGCGCAGGGCATCCGGGAGTCGGCCGACGAGGCGATCATCCGCCACCACGTCGCCCAGGTCGCCTACCTGGGGGCTCTCCTGCGCGACGCGGGCATTCCGATCGTCGAGCCCATCGGAGCCCACGCGGTCTTCCTCGACGCAAAGCGATTTCTGCCCCATCTCGGGGTCGAGCAGTTCGCCGCGCAGTCACTCGCGGCCGCCCTCTACCTTGCGGGCGGCGTGCGTTCGATGGAGCGCGGCATCGTCTCGGGCCAGCACGGGACGGAGCCGTACGACGGGCTCGAGCTCGTACGGTTGACCGTGCCGCGAAGGGTGTACGGCCGCGAGCACTTCGACTATGTGGCCGAGACGGTCGAGCGGGTGTACGCGAACCGGGCCGACGTTCCCGGCCTGCAGATGGTCTACGAGCCCGACACGCTCCGCTTCTTCCAAGCGCGCTTCGAGCCAACCGATCCCTTCCCGAGCTTCGAGACTCACATGGCCGATCACGGCGTCGGAGCTCCCGCGGCCGCTCGAGCCTGAAACATCCGAGGGCGCGCGAGCAGCGGGTCGGGCGAGAGGGCCCGCATCCTCCCCGCCTGCTCGCTCGCTCTTGCTGCAGACGTTATTCTCGGGCCGAGTGGCGACCGTCGAAGCAGCGAGGGAACCCGAGACCTTCATCCGGCCGGACGGCAAGGAGAAGGTGACCGGCTCCGGCCGCTATGCGGCCGACCTGAGCCTGACCGGTCAGCTCCATGCCAAGTTCCGCTACGCGGACCACGCACACGCTCGGATCGTGTCGATCGAAACCGGTCGAAGCGCGCGCGATGCCGGCGTCTTCGCCGTGGTCACGCACGAGGACGTCCCGGACGTCCGCTACGGGCAGCTCGTCAAGGACCGTCTCTCTTCGCCGCCGACGCGTCCGGTTCGAGGGCGACGTCGTTGCCGCCGTCGCAGCGCTCACGCCCGAGATCGCCGCCGAGGCTGCGGCGGCCATCGACATCGAGTACGAGCCCCTCCCGGCCGTGAGCGACCCCGAGCTAGCGCTCGCGGATGACGCGCCGCTCATCCACGAGCAGTGGCGGTCGCTACGAGGCGGACGAGCAGCTCGGACGAGACGGAAACCTGCTCGGGTTCTCGTCGGTGGTCAAAGGCGACGCCGACGCGGCCATGTCCAGCGCCGAGGTCGTCGTCAAGGGCCGATACGTCACCGATGCGTCGCAGGGGGCGCCGATCGAGCCGCGGGCGATTCTCGCGCAGTGGCAGGGCGACCGGGTCACGGTCTGGAGCTCGACCCAGGTCCCGTTCGCGGCGAAGAGCGGCATCGCGCACGTCCTCCAGATCCCCGAGTCGGACGTACGGGTCATCGTCCCGCTGCTCGGAGGCGGCTTCGGCTCGAAGTGCGACTTCCACTTCGAAGGGCATGTCGCCGCGCTCGCTCGTGCAGCGCGCAGGCCGGTGAAGCTCGTCTTCACCCGTGAGGAGGAGTTCGTCGCGCCGGATCACCGTCGCGAGGGCATGGTGATCGAGCTCGAGACCGGAGCGCGTCGCGACGGGACACTCGTGCGTCGCCGCGGCCGGCTCGTCCTCGACGGCGGCGCCTACTGCGGCGAGGGCGGCTTCTTCGCTCAGCTCGCCGCCATGCACGCCTGCGGGCCATACGTGATCGAGAACCTGAAGATCGAGTCGTCGCTCGTGTACACGAACAACCAGCCGTCCGGCTCGATTAGAGCGCCGACCGCGCCGCAGGTCTGCTGGGCCGTCGAGCAGCACATGGACGAGCTCGCGGAGGCGCTCGGACTCGATGCGGTCGAGCTTCGAAGGCGCACCCTCATCGAGGAGGGCTCCGAGGGCCCACTCGCCAGGTGTTCGGCCCGATCGCGATCAAGGAGACGCTCGAGCGGGCGGTCGAGAGGATTGCTCCGGAGGGCGATCTGCCGGATGACGAGGCGATCGGAGTCGCGTGCGGCTGGTGGCCGTCCTTCGGCATGAACTCGGGCGCGTACGTGAAGCTGAACGAGGACGGCTCGGGGACTATCGTCACCGGCGCGCAGGAGAACGGAAGCGGGGCGGTCATGGCGCCTTCCGCTCCTCGTCGCCGACGTCCTCGGGATGGAGCCGTCCGCCTTCTCGATCCTCTATCAGGACACGGAGGCGGCGCCATGGGATGCGGGCGCGTCCGGCTCCCAGACCACCTTCAATAACGGGCGCGCGGTGGTCGCAGCCGCGGCCGAGGTGCGGGACAGGCTGCTCGACCTCGCGGCGGAGAAGCTCGAGGTCGGCCGGGATGACCTCGAGCTCGCCGATGGACATGTCCGGGTGGCCGGCGCCCCGGCGAAGGCAGTCTCGATAGCCGAGCTCGCCGGCACGGGCGTCGCGCTCATAGGCAAGGGCTCAGGCCCCGTGCCCGAGAACCCTCCCTGCTCACCCGAGGGTTGCCTCGGACGGCTCGGCTTCGAGTCGTTCCTCGAGCCGCAGGTCTTTACGCACGCGGCACGGGTGAAGGTCGACCGGGAGACGGGCGTCGTTCGCGTGCTCCAGGTCGCGGCCGCCCACGACTCGGGTGTGATCGTCAATCGGATCGGGGCGAGCGGCGCAGGTCTACGGCGGGGTCGTGATGGGAATCGGCCAGGCGCTCCTCGAGACGACCCAGCTCGATCCGGATCGGGCGCCAGCGCAATCCGCATCTGCTCGACTACAAGCTCGTCACTGCCTCCGATGCTCCGCGCATCGACGTCGACTGGATCGAGACGCCCGCCCAGAACGGCGGCCCGAATGGCTCGAAGGGCGTCGGCGAGCCGCCAACGCGTTCCGACCCCCGGCGCGATCGCAAATGCCGTCGCACGTGTCCTCGGAGCGCGGGTGAGGGCGCTGCCCATGACGCCCGAGCGCGCTGTGGGCAGCCACAGCAGAGCGAGAGGGATGACCGCCGCGTTCGTCTCTGCCGGCTCGGTCGACGAGGCGCTTGAGGCGCTGCGGACCGGGGCCCGCCCCGTGGCGGGCGGGACCGACCTCGTCGTCGGCGCCCGGCAGGGCAAGGCCCCGCTGCCCGAGCGCATCGTCGCCATCCACCGGATCGAGGAGCTTCGGGGCGTGAGCTCGTCCGGCGGCGGACTTCGAATCGGAGCGCTCGCAACGCACTCCGAAGTCGCTGCGGGTCAGCTCGTCCGCGAGCGCCTCACCGCCCTGGCGGACGCATCCTCGATCGTCGGCTCCCACGCGACGAGCGCGCAGGGGACGGTGGGCGGAAATCTCATGAACGCGTCCCCCGCCATGGAGAGTGGGGGGCCCGCTTCAGGCCTTCGACGCAGAGGTGCTTCTTCGCTCGCCCGCCGGCGAGCGCTGGCTTCCCGTCGGGGACCTCGCGACGGGGCCCGGCGCCACCGCCGCGCGACCCGACGAGCTCCTGACCGAGATACGCGTCTCGCTTCCACAGGATCGGAACCGGAAGCTGCTACGCCCGCCTCGAGTATCGGCGGCAGATGGAGATTGCGATCGTGGGCGTGACGGCTGCGGTGACGCTGGTCGACGGGAAAGGTCGCCGGGGCGCGTGTGGCCATCACGGCTCTGGCGCCGACCATCCTGCTCGTCCCGGATGGGGAGGAAGCGCTCCTCGGCTCCGACGGTGGAGAGGCGTCTGCGAGCGAGGCCGCGGCATCCGCCGCGCAGGCTGCTCAGCCGATTCGGACGTTCGCGGCTCGGCGGATTACCGCCGCGCGATGGCCGACGTCGTCGCCCGCCGGGTGATCGAGGCCGCCGTTCGCCGCGCCCAGGGCGACGACGTCCCGGTGCCTGCCAGCGACGCTCTCTTCGCGGCGGCAAGGGGAGCCCCGTGAAGGTTCCGGCGACGCTCAAGGTCAACGGAATCGACTACGCGCTCGAGCTGGAGCCGGCGCGACGCTCCTTGTCGCGGTACGCGACGGCGTCGGCCTCACCGGCGCGAAGGAAGGCTGCGACGACTCGGAGTGCGGTGCCTGCATGATGCTCCTCGACGGCAGGCCCGGTGAACTCGTGCTCGTATCTCGCGCTCCAGGCCGAGGGGAGCGAGGTCACGACCGTCGAGGGGCTTTCCGACGGTGCCGACCTGGTGCCACTCCAGCGTGCCTTCCTCGAGAAGGGCGGCGTGCAGTGCGGCTTCTGCACGCCCGGGATGCTGATCTCGGCGACTGCCCTCCTCGAGACGAACCCTCGTCCGACAGAACGCGAGGTCCGGATCGCCCTGTCGGGGAACCTCTGCAGGTGCACGGGCTACGACGGGATCGTGAGGGCCGTCCTGGCCGTCGCCGCCGGTAACGGTTCCTGACCCCCCGCCGCTCGCGAGGCGAAATCCCTCGTTCTTGCGGGCGTACAATTCGTCCGTCGTGACCCAGCTCGTCGACGACTCTCTGGAGGCCGGCCGCGAGGCCGCGCACCGGCGTGCCTGGCGCGAGGCATACGATCTCCTTCGGCGCTCCGACGAGCCGGGGAGGTTGACGGCCGAGGACCTCGAGGCCTTTGCGGAGGCCGCGTGGTGGACCGGTCATCTGGACGAGGCCATCGCGCTACGCCGAGCGCGCCTATGCCGCCTACTCCGAGGCGGACAACCCGGGCAAGGCGGCGCAGCTGGCCCTCAACATCTCCATGGACCAGATGACGAGAGGCGCGATGTCCGTGTCGGCGGGATGGCTTGCGCGGGCCGAGCGCCTCCTCGCCGCGGCGCCCGAGGAGAATCCAGGGCACGGATACCTCGCACTCGCGCGCGGCCTGGCCGCGCAGGCGATGGGGGACAATGAGGCCGCCGGCCTCGAGTATGCGCGCGCGCGTGAGGTCGGCTGCCGCTTCGGCGATCGCAACCTCGAGTCGCTCGCGCAGGTGTTCGAGGGGACGTATCTCGTGACGAGGGGCGAGGTGACCGAGGGTCTCGCACTTCTCGACGAAGCGACCGCCGCGGCGGTCAGCGGCGAGCTCGAGCCGCTCGCCACGGGAATCGTCTACTGCGTGACGATCGACTCGTGCCAGCTGCTCGGCGACTGCGGGCGCGCCGTTCAGTGGTCGGAAGCGGCGAACCGCTGGTGCGATCGGCTCGACGTCACGGGCTTCCCCGGGGCTTGTCGCATCCACGGCGCGGAGATCCTCCGCCTGCGCGGCGACTGGCCGAAGGCGGAGGAGCAGGCGGTGCAGGCCTGCGAGGAGCTGCACGATTACAACCGCTTCGTGACTGCGGCCGGCTTCTACGAGATCGGCGAGATCCGGCGCAGGAGAGGAGACTTCGCCGCCGCGGAAGAGGCATATCGCAGGGCGAACGAGGCCGGGCACCCGGCGCAGCCGGGCCTCGCGCTCCTGCGGCTCTCTCAGGGCAAGGTCGAGGCCGCGGCGGCTGCGCTCAGGCGCGAGCTCGCCGATCTCGAAGACCCGCTGCTCCGCGCCGCCGGCTGCCTGGGCAAGTGGAGATCTCTCTCGCCGCCGGCGAGATCGCCAAGGCGCGCGAGGCAGCCGAGGAGCTCGAGGCGATCGCCGATCAGTTCCGGGTGGACGGCAAGCGGACGGCGACCCGTGAAGGGGCCGTCAGGCTCGCCTGGGGAAAGATCCACCTCGCGGAACACGACTGGGAGCGCGCCGCGGCCGAGCTCCGCACCGCGCGCGAGACCTGGGACCGGGTCGGCGCCCCGTACGAAGTTGGGGAAGCGCGCCTCTTCCTCGGGCTCGCGTACCGAGGCGAGGGCGACGAGGAGGGGGCACGCGAGGAGCTGCTCGCTGCCCGGAGCGTCTTCGAGCGGCTCGGCGCGACGCTCGACCTCCAGCGGGCGATGGAGCTTCTCGGCGAGTCCACGGCCCGCCGCACGTTCATGTTCACGGACATGGTCGACTCGACGAAGCTCGTCGAGGCCCTCGGCGACGAGAAATGGCGCAAGCTCCTTGCGTGGCACGACCGGCGCCTGCGCGAGCTGATCGAGGAGGCCGGCGGCGAGGTCATCAAGCACACGGGCGACGGGTACTTCGCCGCCTTCCAGACCTCCTCTGCCGCCCTCGACGCGGCGGCCGGCATCCAGCGTGCGCTCGAGGAGCACGAGCCGTTCGCCCCCGACGTGCGGATCGGCATTCACACGGGGGGCGCCTTCCACCGAGACGGCGAGGCGGATTATGCCGGCCAAGGCGTGAACATGGCCGCACGCATCGGCGCGCTCGCCGGCGCAGGCGAGATCCTCGTCAGCAGCGAGAGCCTCGACGGGGGCTCCCGCTTTCCGCTGTCGGAGCCCCGGTCGGAGCGGCTCAAGGGCTTCGACGAGCCGGTCGAGCTCGTCGCGGTCGGTTGGCGTTGAGTCACGGGCAGTCGCGGGTAGACGTAGCCCGAGTGCTCAGCGGATCATGCGAGTGCGGCGCGGTTCGCTACCGCGTCGCGGACGAGTTCCTGTACGCGGCCAACTGCCACTGCTCGCGGTGTCGCGCGGCGACGGGGGCCGCCTTCAAGCCGTTCGCCGGGATCGAGCGTGAGAAGCTCGAGCTGGACGAACCCAGGCGGCCCGCTGCTCGTCCACGGCACGGACGACCTCAATGCACGCGCTGCGCTGCGTGCGGGTCGCTCCTCTATTCGGTCGTCCGGGAGGGCGCCTACGTCCACGTCGCGCTCGGCTCCCTGGTCGACGAGCCGAGCGTTCGGCCCACGGAGCACATCTTCGTCGGCTCGAAGGCGCCGTGGTTCGAGATCACGGACGAACTGCCGCAGGCCGAGGAGTACGAGTAGCCGCGGAGGGCCGGCACCTCTCGGTCTGCATCGCCGGGGCCACGGGCTGGGCGGGCCAGGCGCTCGCGCGCGCAGTCATGGACGCGCCCGACCTGGAGCTCGTGTCCGCCGTGGCCCGCTCGGCGGCCGGCCGGGACCTCGGCGAGGCGCTCGGCGGCGAGCCACTCGGCGTCCCCGTGCACGGAAGCGTCGACGAGGCGGCCGAGGGCGTCGACGTCCTCGTCGACTACACCTCGGCGACCGCCGTCAAGGCGAACACGCTGGCTGCGGTCCAGGCCGGCGTGTCGGTCGTGATCGGAAGCTCGGGCCTGACCGCGGAGGACTTCGAGGAGATCGACGCGAAGGCCCGCGAGCGCTCGGTCGGCGTGGTCGCCTCCGGGAACTTCTCCCTCACCGCGGCGATGTGCCAGGCGGCGACGCTCCTCGCCGCGCGTCACCTGCCCCGTTGGGAGGTGATCGACTACGCCGACGCCGCGAAGCCCGACGTTCCGAGCGGCACGGCCCGCGAGCTCGCCGAGAAGCTGGAGGAGGTTCGCCGCCCGGAAACCGGGTATCCGATCGAGGACCTGCACGGCCCGAGAGAGGCTCGCGGAGCGACCGTCGGCGGCACGCAGATCCACTCCGTCCGCCTTCCGAGCTTCGTCGTTTCCACGGAGGTCGTCTTCGGGCTCCCCGACGAGCGCCTAACCATTCGCCACGATGCGGGCGGGACGCCGACGCCCTACGTCGAAGGGACGCTGATCGCCGTGCGCCACGTGCCGCATCTGGTCGGCGTCACGCGCGGGCTCGACACCCTCCTGCTCGGCGCGGACTGACCACTAGGCCGCCTCCGCCAGCTCGCGCCGCAGGCCGGCGATCTCGCGGGGGCGGTTGGCGAGGAGGGCGGCGAGCAGGCGTCCCTCCCGGTCGAGATAGCGCGCCGAGAAGCACTCTTCGTCGCCTTCGAGCTCGACCGTCTCCCATTCCTCTGCGTGGCCGACGTGCTGGAGACGGAAGCCGAACTGGTCCGACCAGAAATACGGCACGTCGTCGTAGGGACGTTCGTCGCCGACGATCGCGTGCGCCACGGCGGCGCCCTGGCCGGCCGCGGACGTCCAGTGCTCCACGCGCACCCTTCGGCCGAGGGAGGCGCGCCAGGCGGTCGCCACGTCCCCGCAGGCGTAGACGCCCGGGATCTCGGTGCGGCCGCAGCCGTCGGTCGGGATGCCGTTCCGGTCGGCCGCGACGAGCTCGCCCGCCGGCTCGGCGCCGATCGCGACGAGCACGGCGTCGCATGGGACGGCCGCGCCGTCGCTGAGCGTGACCTCGACGACGCGGCCATCCCTGTCCTCGACGAAGCCGTTGAGTCCCGTCTCCAGCCGAAGGTCGACCCCGTGTGCGCGGTAACGCTCGGCGAGGAGGGCGCCGACCTCGATCCCGAGCACCCGCTCCAGCGGGGCGCGGGAGACGTCGACGAGCGTCACCTCGGCGCCGAGCCCGAGCGTGGTCGAGGCCACCTCGACGCCGACGAACCCTGCACCGACGATGGCCAGCCTGCGCCCGGGCGCGAGCTCCTCGCGGAGCGCGACGGCGTCCTGGGCGCTTCGGAGCACGTGGACTCCTGCGGGCACGGCGAACGGAAGGCGGCGGGGACGCGCGCCGGTCGCGATCACGACAGCGTCCCAGTCGAGACCCTCGCCGGCGGTCCAGGTTCAGTAGGTCGATGGACTCGATCCGCCGGCCGAGTACGAGCTCGATGTCGCGCTCCGCCCAGTACTCCTCGTCGCGCAGGAGCACGTTCTCGCGGGCTCCCGCAAGGAACTCCTTGGAGAGGCAGGGGCGCTCGTAGGGGCCCCGGCTCTCCTCGCCGACGAGGGCGATGCGGCCGCCGAAGCCGAGCGCGCGCAGCGTCTCGGCGCAGCGCGAGCCCGCGAGGCCCGCGCCGACGATGACGACCCTGCGGGGAGTCATGCGGCCTGCTCCCCGCTTGCGAGGTCGAAGATGGCGATCGCTCCCATGGGGCAGCCGTACGCCGCGTCCACGGCTCCCGGGTCGTCAGAGGTGCCGACGCGCACTTCTGCGATCCCGTCGACGCCGAGCTGGAAGATCTCCGGGGCCAGCTCGGCACAGGCCCCGAAGCCGCTGCAGAGCGAGCGGTCGATGACGATCTTGTAGGTGCTCACGATGCTCCTTCCGTGTTCTCGGGGAGAGGTCGAGGCCGGGGCGGGCCCGCGGGGACGAGAGCGCGCCAGGCCGTTGCGAAAGCGACCGCGCCGACCGCGCCGAGGTAGAGCGCGATGGCCCAGCCGCGATTGGAATCCGATCCGGCCATGAGGCCGTGGGCCGTCGCCGCGGCAAAGAGCGCGTAGGTGACCCAGTGCAGCTTCCTCCAGGCCTTCTGTCCGATCCGGCTCCGGAGGGAGAACGACGCGTAGACGACGACCATGAGCTCCGCCGCGACGACGCCGAGGCCCGTCCAGAACGGCCGATAGGGGGCCAGGCCTGGCACGAGCAGCGCGCCGAGCCCGATCTTCACCGTCGAGTCGAGCACGAGCGCGGTTCCGTGGACGGCTAGCGCGCCGAGCGCGAGGAGCGCGATCGTCCTGTGCAGGTCGACTGCCGTCGCCGCGCGGAGCGCGCGTCCGAACGGCTTCGCCTTGACGACGAGGCCGGCGAGCACGGACGAGGTCAGGAGGACATAGGCGGTCAGGCCGGCGGCCCGCGCCAGGATCCAGAACGTCGGGTCGCGGCTCAGGGCAGGCCTCCGACCATACGGGTGCGGCCGTCGGTGGTGACGAGGACCGCGGGCGCGCCGAGGGCGTCGGCCTCTACGACGGCCTCCCCCTCGCCGGCGAGGTAGAGCGCCTTGGCCAGCACCTCGGCCTCGACCGCGGTGGAGGCGACGACGGTCACGCGCAGGAGATCCGACTCCGAGGGGAGGCCGGTGCGCGGGTCGATCAGGTGATGGCCCGCCCCGGTGGCGGTTTTCCACTTGCGGCGGTCACTGCCCGAGGTTGCGAGCGCACCCGAGGTCAGCCCGAGGGTGAGCGCGCCGTCCGAGGTCTCGACGCCGACCGGCCACGTTCCCTGCTCGGGGATGCCCGACACAGCGAGGTCGCCGCCGGCGTTCACGAGGCCGGGGCCGTAGGGGGCCAGGATGGCGAGGGCCCGGTCGACCGCGTAACCCTTGCCGATTCCGCCGAGGTCGAGACGCACCCCGGGCTCGAGGGCGATCAGCGCGGAGCCGACGTGCACGCGGCCGCCAGCGGGCACGGCGTCTCCCGCCACCGCCTGCCTGTCTCCGATCAGCTCGAAGGAGCGGTCGTAGCCTGCGGCCACGAGCGCGTCGTACACCGTCGGGTCGAAGCGCCCGCCCGTCCGCTTGCGTGCGTCGAGGGCGAGCTCGACGACCGCGCGAAGGTCCGGGCCGGGCTCGATCGAGCCGTCGGCGTTGAGGCGCGAGAGCTCGGAGTCCGGGTCGAATCGTGTGAGGATCTCCTCCAGCCGGCGGAATTCCCGTTCCACCGAGGCGAGGCCGAGGAGCGCGTCGGCTCCGGGCTCGACGTCGAGGAGCGCCTCGATGTCGGTCCCCATCGCGTGGAAGGCATGCCGTTCCATCAGGACGTGTGCGTGCTGGTGACGGGTGGCGCCGAGACGACGCTCACCGACGGCGCGGAGGGCGCCGACCACGAGGACGAGGACGAGGCCACGGTCACGGTCGCAGACGTGGCGCGCGCGTTGGCGGCGTCGATCGCGGCGATCTGGCGCTTCCGCTCGCGCAGCTTTACGCGGTAGACGTGGTAGCGGTGCTTGAGCACCTTGCGCACGCGGACGCTCTCCTGGTGGACCCGGGCCTCGCGCTGCTCGAGAGCCAGGAGGCGCGGATCCTTCGCGGGAGTCGCAGCCGAGGCCCACGGGCGGGCGCTGACGACAGCCCACGTGACGAAGAAGACGACCAGCGTGATGGCGATGGCGTAGAGGCGGGCGACGTGGTTAGTCATCTCCGCCTCCTCCGTCGTCCGACGGTTCGGTCTCGTGGCTCGACGAGGGCTGGGAGGTTGGAGCGGACGGCGCCGCTGCGACGGGCTGTGCCGGCCCAGAACTGGAGACCTGCACCACGTGCGGCTGCGCCGCGACGCGCTTCGGGAGCTTTGGCAGCGCCGGCGATTTCTTCTTCAGCGCGTGGCGTAGCGCGGCCTCGGTCTTGTCCAGCTTGTGGTTCCGTGCGGCGATCTGAGTGCTGGACACGGCCGGTGCGGCCGCCTTGGCGCTCATCCCGAGCGAGGTCGTCGTCATGACCGCGAATGTGGCGGCGACGACGGCGGCGCCGAGAAGAAGCGCGAGGAGAACGGCGTGAGAACGCTTCATGAGGGGCTCCTTGCTTCGCTGAGTCCTGCTGACCGTAAGGGGAGGCCCGCGAAGCGCGGGCTAAGCGGAAGGAAAGGTTCCGCCGCGAGGGGGTAAAGGTTCGGTAGATCGCCCCGTCGGTGGCGTTTCAGGCCGGTACTCGCCCGCGAGAACGCCGTGGCCGACGAGCGAGATGCCCGCGATCCGAACGCCGGGCACGGCGCTCCAGAGCCTCCCGTACTCGAGCGCGGAATCCGACAGCGCGTCGTCGAGATAGAAGCGGAAACCGCCTGGCAGAAGCGAGATGACCACGTGGAGCACGCCCCAGCGCGCGAACGGGCCGCCTGCTATTCCCGGCCCGTCGATGAAGACGAGGTCGGGCCTGCCTTCGGCGATCTCGGCGAGCGCCGCGGCGGGGAGGTCGTAGGCGTTGACGCTCCGGCCCTCGATCTCCCGCCTGACGAGCGGCGCGTGGTGCACCGAGGCGAGGCCCTCGAGCCCGACCTCCTCGAGAACCGTGCGCGACTCGGCGCAGAAGTCCGCATCCTCCTCCACCGAGACAACGCTCGGGGCAGGCGCTTCGCGCGCGTTCTCGGCCATGTAGCGGCTGAGGCAGGCGGTGCTGAGGCCGCTGCCGAGCTCGAGCACCCGCCGTGGCGGCCGGGCGCGAATCTCGCGCTCGAGCAGGTTCATCGCCTGCGCCGAGATCGTCCAGTCGCCCAAGCGGCGCTCCGCCAAACGCTCGGCGAGGAAAGAATTGGCGAGAGCCGTGCCCGGCCGCACCACGCCGGCGGCGCGAAACCTCAGCATGTTCGGCCGCCCCCCGAAGCGCCGGAGCCTGAGGAGGGTCGGCAGCGGGACCGGCCTGCCTCTCGACCCGACGCGAAGCGTCGTCTTCGCGCCGCGCACGAGCGCCCGCTTGGGCAGCGCCGCGATCGTCGAGCGCGAGCTCACACCAGCGGGGAGCCCGCCGCCGACCGTAAGAAGCGCTTACGCTTACGACAAGAGATTGAAGTGGTGATGATGCTCACGGGTTGGGCATTGTCACGGTATGGCCCGCTTCATCCTGCGTCGCCTGCTCTGGACGATCCCCATTCTCTGGGTCGTGATCACGATCGTGTTCTTCATGATGCGCTCGATCGGCGGTGATCCCTTCCGCCACGGGAAGCTCGTCGGGCTCTCGAACGCCGGGTGGGTCAAGTACGGCGACTACCAGCCGCCCTCGATTCGCCGCAACCAGCGCGAGAAGTACGGCCTCGATCTGCCCTGGTACCAGCAGTACGCGAAATACCTCAAGGGCGTCGTGACCTTCGACCTCGGGCCCTCGCTCTCGTTCAGGTACATGCGCGTCAGCGACATCATCAAGGAGATGGCGCCGCGCTCCTTTGAGCTCGTGCTGCTCGCGTTCGCCTGGGCGTTTCTCTTGGGCATCCCGATCGGGATCGCCGCCGCCCTCAGGCCGGGCTCCACGTTCGATCACGCCGTCCGCGTCTTCACAGGGGTCGGCGTCTCCCTGCCGAGCTTCCTCGTCGCGACGCTGCTCATCTACTACGTGTCCGAGAAGACGGGCGTCTTCCCCACGTCTGGGTGGACGGACGGGTGGCGGAGCAGGGTGCTACCCACCTTCACGCTGAGCCTCGTGCCTATGGCCTACTTCGCCCGCCTCCTCCGCGGGACGCTGCTCGAGACGCTCGAGATGGACTACGTGCGCGCGGCGCGCGCAAAAGGTCTCCCACGCACGCGCGTCGTCGGCGTCCACGCGCTTCGGAACTCGCTCCTGCCGCTGCTCACCGTGGCCGGCCCCATGTTCGGGACGATGGTGACCACCTCGTTCGTGGTCGAGTACATCTTCGCCATTCCTGGGATCTCGCGGTACTTCGTCGCCTCGGTCGTCGCCCGCGACTACACCGTCGTCATGGGCGTGACGATCGCCCTCGCGGTCATGATCGTCTGCCTCAACCTCCTGGTCGACATCGCCCAGCGGGTGCTCGACCCGCGTCTTCGCGAAGCCTGATCCTCTGGCTTCGCCACGGATCCTGCGTCGATCTCGGCGCAAAGCAGGCACGGAGTCGCACATTCCGCGCGCCTCACGCGCGTTTTCGCCTTCTAGGCTCGATTCATGGCGAAGGCGACGACCCCGTGGGGGCAGGCTAAGGTGCTGGAGGAGTTCACGGTCCAGCAGCGAGCCGGCGAGCGCCGGTTCGCGACGATCGTCCAGCTCCTCGTGGACGAGAAGGGGAACGAGCTCGTTCGCTTCGCCTACTCGACCGACGGCACGGCGCGGCGAGGCCCGGTCACGCTCCGCGGCCGTGACCTCGAGCGCTTCCGCGCGGCGCTCGCCGACCATCCGGCGATCCAAGGAGCTCTCGGCATGGCTTCCTAGGCCCTCGCATAGAGCCGCTCTCGAGCGGCATCCACGAGCGACGCGAGCACGAGCGCGCCGTCCCCCGACCCGAGCAGGGGATCGACTGCGTGTTCGGGGTGCGGCATCAAACCGAGGACGTTCGCGTCCCGGTTGAGAACGCCCGCGATGTCGCGCTCCGAGCCGTTCGGGTTCGCGCCCGGCCCATAGCGGAAGGCGATCTGATCCTCGCTCAGGTCGTCAGGGGCGTGGTAGCAGCCCTCGCCGTGCTTGACCGGGATCACGAGCTCCTGTCCCTCCGAGCAGCGGGCCGTGAACGGCGTGTCGCCGCGCTGGACGAGGATCGGCACGTCGGCGCAGACGAACTCGAGAGACGCGTTCGGGCGGAGAACGCCCGGCAGCAGCCCGGCCTCGCAGAGGATCTGGAAGCCGTTACAGATACCGAGGACGAGTCCGCCGTCCGCGGCGAACGCCGTCACGGCCTGCATGGCCGGGGAGAAGCGGGCGATCGCGCCGCAGCGCAGGTAGTCGCCGTAGGAGAACCCGCCCGGGAGGACGACCGCGTCCACCTCGGGCAGCTCGTCCTCGCCGTGCCAGAGGAGGGTGGTGTCTGCGCCGAGCGCGGTGAGCGCCCAGGCCGCGTCGTGGTCGTCGTTCGACCCGGGGAAGACGACGACGGCGATGCGGGGGGCGACCTGGCTCAGGCGTCCACCTCGATCTCGTAGCTCTCGATCAGGGGATTCGCGAGCAGGCGTTCGCACATGCGCTCGATCTCGCCACGGGCCTCCTCGGCCGTCGCGGCCTCGACGTCCAGGTCGATCACACGCCCGACGCGCGCCTCGCCGACGGGGAATCCGAGCTGGCGCAGCGAGCTTTCGACTGCCTGCCCCTGCGGGTCGAGGATCCCTGCCTTCGGACGGACGAGGACGGTCGCCCTCATCCGAGGACGGTCTCCGGGTCGGCGAGGTAATCGTCGAACGCGAGGCCCGTGAGGCGCTCGAACGCCTCGATGTACCGGGCTCTCGTCTCGTTGACGATCTCCTCGGGAAGCTCGGGGCCGGGCGCGGTCTTGTCCCAGTCGAGGCGCTCGCAGTAGTCGCGAACGTACTGCTTGTCGAAGGACGGTTGTGGGCCGCCGGGGGCGTAGACGTCTGCCGGCCAGAACCTCGAGGAGTCGGGGGTGAGCGCCTCGTCGCCGAGTACGAGCGCGCCGTTCTCGTCGAAACCGAGCTCGAACTTCGTGTCGGCGATGATCACGCCGCGCTCGCCCGCGTAGTCGGACGCGAAGCGGTAGAGCTCGAGGACGATGCGCTCGACCTCCGCGAGCCGCTCCTCGCCGACGAGCTCGGCGGCGCGGGCATGGTCGATGTTCTCGTCGTGGCCGGTCTGCGCCTTGGTCGCGGGGGTGAAGATCGGGGCGGGGAGGCGGTCCGACTCCCGCAACCCGGCGGGGAGCTCGTGCCCGGAGGTCGCGCCGGTGGCGCAGTAGTCCTTCCAGCCAGAGCCCGCGAGGTAGCCGCGCACCACGCACTCGACGGGGAGCATCTGCAACCGCTTTGCCTCCGTCGAGCGGCCGTCCGGCCGCAACCGGATCAGGTGGTTCGGGACGATGTTCCTCGTCCTCGCGAACCAGAAGCCCGAGAGCCCGGTGAGCACGCGGCCCTTGTCGGGAATCTCGGTCGGGAGCACGACGTCGAAGGTGGAGATGCGGTCGCTGGCGACGAGCAGCAGGCGCTCGGCGTCGAGCTCGAAGATCTCGCGAACCTTCCCGCTCGCGACGTGGACGGCTGTATCAGGCATGTATGGGTTCCTCCTTGCGGGTGGTCAGGGTGTGTAGGCGGTCGAAGATGACGTCGACGTGCTTGAGCGCGTCGTCGAGGTCGAAGGCGCTGTCGAGCGTCTCGCGCCCGAGCTCGACCCCGGTGTCGGCCTCGAGCAGGGCGCGCAGATCGAGGCCCTCGTCCCAGGCGCGGAGCGCGTTTCGCTGGATGAGGCGGTACGCCTCGTCGCGCTGCATGCCCGACTCGACGAGCGCGAGCAGGACACGCTGGCTGAAGACGAGTCCGTGAGAGGACTCGAGGTTCGCCCGCATGCGCTCCGGATCGACCGCGAGGCCCTCGACGAGCCAGGTGAAGCGGTCGAGCATGTAGTCGAGCGCGAGGAACGCGTCCGGGACGACGACGCGCTCGGCGCTCGAGTGCGAGATGTCCCGCTCGTGCCAGAGCGCGATGTCCTCGAGCCCGACGACCGAGGCTGCACGTACGACGCGCGCGAGCCCGCAAATCCGCTCCGCAACGACCGGGTTGCGCTTGTGCGGCATCGCCGAAGAGCCTTTCTGGCCGCGCCCGAAAGGCTCTTGCACCTCACGCACCTCCGTCCGCGCGAGGTGGCGGATCTCGAGGGCGAAGCGCTCGAGTGAGGCGGCACAGATGGCAAGCGCGGAGAGGAGCTCGGCGTGGCGGTCGCGGGGTACGACCTGGGTGGCGGCCGGTTCCGGCATGAGACCGAGCAGGCCGCAGGCCACCCGCTCCATCTTCGGGTCGCCGCCCCCGTAGACGCCGACCGCCCCGGCGAGCTTTCCGATGTTGATCCCGGCCAGGGCGCGCTCGAGCCGGTCGCTAGAGCGCTCGAGCTCGAAGGCCCAACCGGCGAGCTTGACGCCGAAGGTGATCGGCTCTGCGTGGACGCCGTGCGTGCGGCCGACCATGACCGTCGCGCGGTGCTCCTCGGCCCGACGCACGACCGCGGCGAATGCCTTCTCGAGCCCGTCGAGGAGAAGCAGGCATGCCTCCCGTGCCTGCAGTGCGAGCGCGGTGTCGAGGACGTCGGAAGACGTGAGGCCGAAATGGAACCAGCGGCCGTCTTCCCCCAGCTGCTCGGCGACCGCGTCCACGAAGGCGGCGAGGTCGTGCTGCGTCCGCTCCTCGATCTCGGCCACGCGGTCCGGGTCGGCGGCTGCGCGCGCTCCCGGATCCGCGCGACCGCGTCTGCTGGCACCGCCCCGATCTCCGCCCAGCCGGCCAGCGCGGCGAGCTCCACCTCGAGCCAGCGTGCCAGCCTGCCCTCGTCCGACCAGACGTGCTGCATGGCCGGGCGGGAGTAGCGCGGAATCACCGCTTTGATTCTAGAGAGCGCGGTGGCGATTCACGGGGGACCCGTCCGCAGGGCCCGTCCGTATGCTGAGCCCGTGACGATGATGAGCCGCAAGAGAGTTCTCCTGGTCGAGGACGAGCGCTCGATTGCGGAGCCGCTATCCGACGCCCTCAAGCGCGAGGGCTTCGAGGTGCACGTGGCCGGCTCGGCTGCAGCGGGGCTCGAGATGTTCTCCGCCCAGCCGCCCGATCTCGTGCTGCTCGACGTCATGCTTCCGGACGGGGACGGGCGCGACGTCCTGCGCGAGATCCGCCAGCGGTCCCGGACGCCGGTCGTGATGCTGACTGCCCGCGGCGAGGAGATGGACCGGGTGCTCGGGCTCGAGCTCGGGGCCGACGACTACGTGACGAAGCCCTTCAGCTCGGCCGAGCTCGTGGCGCGCATGCGCGCCGTCCTGCGGAGGAGCTCCGCCGAGCCGGCCGCCGAGGCCGGCGGCGTGCTCGAGAGCGGCGGGGTCGCCATGAACCTCGACACTCGCAGCGTCACGTGCGCGGGCGAGCCCATCGAGCTGACCGTGAAGGAGTTCGAGCTCCTGCGGGTGCTCCTCGAGCACGCGGGCAAGCTCGTGAAGCGGGACGATCTCGTGGCCGAGGTCTGGGACCCCAACTGGTTCGGCTCCACGAAGACGCTCGACGTGCACGTGAGCTCGCTGCGCAAGAAGCTCGGTGACGACCCCGCTTCGCCACGCTACATTCACACCGTTCGAGGCGTCGGCTTTCGCTTCTCGGCACCGGACGAGCTCGAACCGTGAGCTTCAGGGCGCGCCTGCTCATCGGGGCCGCATACCTCGTGACAGCGGTCGTGCTCGCGCTGGAGATCCCGCTCGCGCTCAACATCCAGCGGCGGGCCGACTCGGACTTCCAGGCTTCGGTGCTCGGGCGCGCTGCGCTCCTCTCTGCCCAGGTCGCGGACTCGGTGACCGACGCGGCCAACAGCCAAACCGGCGCCACTCCGCCGGCGCTCACGCGCGTCGTCGACGCGGCGTCCACGAGCTCGGGCGACCGTGTGGTCGTCACGAACGTGCACGGGGTCGTCCTGGCCGACAGCGCCGGAACGGGCACCGTGGGGACGCGCTTCGCCACGCCGCTTCGGCCGGAGTTCGGCGTCGCCCTCACCGAGGGGCGGGTGGACTTCCGCCGCCGCTACAGCGAAACGGCGGGCGCGGAACTCCTCCTCGTGACCGTTCCCGTGGTCGACCGCGGGAAGGTTGTCGGCGCGGTCCGCGTGTCCGCGCCGCGGAATGCGGTCATTGCCCGGGTGCACCGAAGCTGGCTGCGCCTCGCGGCCATCGGGGTCGCCGTCGTCCTCGGCGCGCTCGTCCTCGCGTGGATCCTCGCCTCGACGCTCGCGGGCCCGCTCGCCCGGCTCCGGGACACGGCCGGCCGGCTCGAGAGTGGCGACCTCGACGCGCGGGCGCCGACCGAGGGGCCGACGGAGCTCGCCGAGCTGGGCGAATCCTTCAACAGCATGGCTGACACGCTGGCCTCGAGCCTTCGAGCGCAGCAGGACTTCATCGCCAACGCGTCGCACCAGCTCAGGACGCCGCTCACGGGTCTGAAGCTCCGGCTCGAGGCGATCCGGGCCGACGGCGGCGTGGCAGCCGAGCACGCGGCGAAGGCGGAGGAGGAGCTCGATCGCCTCGGCGCACTGGTGAACGACATGCTTGCGCTGGCGAGCGCGGCGACGACCGCTCCGGCCGGGGTCGCGGTCGACCTCTCCGACATCGTCGGGGAGGCGGTCGAGCGCTGGAGGGCGCCCGCGGCCGAGGCCCGGAAGACGGTGCAGGCAGGGCGCCACGAGAGCGTCGAGGTCTTCGCCGATCCGGCCGACCTCGCCCATGTCGTCGACAACCTGATCGAGAACGCGCTCCGCTACTCGCCGCCGGGGTCGCGCGTGACCGTCGAGGCGGCTGCCGAGGACGGGCGGGCGACCATCGCGGTCGCAGACGACGGGCCCGGCATTCCCTCCAAGGACCGCAGCCGCGTCTTCGAGCGCTTCTACCGGGGCGCGAACGGACGCCAAACCGGCCCGGGCACGGGCCTTGGGCTGGCGATCGTCGCGGAGCTCGTCGAGCGCTGGGGTGGCGGGGTGAGCCTCGGCGCCGGCCCGGGAACGCGCGTCGAGGTGGTCTTCCGGCGCGCGCCTTCCGATCGCTGAGCCGCGCCTTACCGTTTCTGAACCCGCAGGTTGCTACGGTCGAGACATGCGCGTGCGCACCTTCCTCGTCGCGCTCGCGGGCCTCGCGCTTCCGGTCGGGCTCGCGCTCGCGGTCTACCTCGCCTCGGCGAGCACGATCGCGGCGACCCCCGTCTCCCTCCCCGCATCGGCGGTGATCGGGGCGGGCGATCCCAAGGCGCTTTCCTCCGAGGACAAGCCCAAGACGGAGAAGAAGAGGCACCACCATCAGGGGAGCCCCTCGACGGGAACGTCGACGACCGAGGACCACAGCGGCACGACGACGAGCGGAGGGACGGGCGGGGGCACGGGCACCGACGACCGCTCCGGGTCCGATGACCATTCGGGCTCGGGCTCCTCCGGCTCCGGTTCCGGGTCGGGTTCCGACGACCACTCGGGATCTGGCGGCGGCGGGGACGACTGAAGCGCCCGAACCAAGTCTTTACCGGAGCCGACCGAACCTTCACCGGAACCGGGGCGTGGCTTTTCCGGCCCCTTTCTAGGCTCGGACGAGTAGGCAATCCAAGGGAGGCAGCGACGTGAATTCATTCAACAAGCTCGTGCTGATTCCGCTCGTCGCGCTTGCGATCGGCGGCGGCGTCGGGATCGCCGCCGCGACGAACGGATCGGCCGGCGACCCGGCCACTCCCCCAGCGACCGACGTGAAGGGGCCCTGCGACGAGCTCGAGCATGCGACTGATCCCCAGTGCAGCGACGCGATCCTCGTTCCGGAGAAGATGCAGGGGACGACGACCGGCCAGGCCGAGCCCGGCGACGACAACGGCCAGGACCAGAACGACCCTGCCGAGGCCGAGGATTCCAGCGACGACCATGGCCAGGTGAGCGACGACCAGGGCGAGAACGACGACGACCAGGGTCAGAACCAGGACGACCAGGGCGAGAACGAGCAGGGGGACGACAGCTCCGGCCCGTCGGCCAACTCAGGTTCCGGCTCGAGCCACTCGGGCAGCGACGCCAACAGCTCCGACGAGGGCGGTCAATCCGGCCACGGCGGCGGCGACGACTAGCCCCGCGTACACAGCGGTTTGCGAGCGGGGCCCTGCGAGGGCCCCGCTCCGTCCCTAGATGGCCGTCGCGGAGCCGCCCGCCGGCGCGGGGTACCCGCCGCCCTGGGCGAGGATCTTCGCCGCGAGGATGGCGGCATTTCGTGCCCCGTTGAGCGACACGCAGGCGACCGGCACGCCCGGGGGCATCTGCACGATCGAGAGAATGGCATCGAGGCCGCCCGCCGCGGTTTTCGACGAGGTGAGCGGCACGCCGATCACGGGGAGCTCGGTGTAGGCGGCGACCGCGCCGGGCAGCGCGGCCGACATCCCCGCGCCCGCGATGATCACGCGCACGCCGCGGAGCGCCGCGGTCGAGGCGTACTCGGCCACGCCGCGCGGGTCGCGGTGGGCGGAGAGCACGCGGAGCTCGTTCGAGATCCCGCGCTCGTTCAGCTCATCGACGGCCGGTTCGATGGCCTCACGGTCGGACTCCGAGCCGATCAGGATCCCGACGAGCGGGCCGGCGTCCTCGAACTCCTCGAGGACGGGGAAGCTCGACGGAACCTCGCGCAGGTGCGATTCAGCCTGCGACATGAACCGCCTTTGCCGCGACGTCGTGCCGGAACTGGGCGCCCGGGAAGTCGATCTGGTCGATCCCCATGTAGGCCTGGTCGCGCGCTTCGCCGATCGAGGCGCCCGTGCCCACGACGGTGAGCACGCGGCCTCCGGCGGACACGAGCTCGCCGTGGCGGAGCGCCGTTCCGGCATGGAACACGAGCGCGCCGGTCGCGCCCGCGACCTCCACGCCGCCGATTGCGACCCCGGGCTCCGGCGCGTCGGGATAGCCGGCCGCGGCGAGGACGACCGCGACCGCGGCCGCGGAGGAGACCGGGAGCTCGATCCCCGCGAGCTCGCCGTGCGCGGCGGCCGCGAGCGCGGCCAGGAGGTCTCCTTCGAGGCGCGGGACGAGCGCCTGCGTCTCCGGGTCGCCGAAGCGGCAGTTGAACTCGAGGACGCGGGGGCCCGCCTCGGTGAGCATCAGCCCCGCGTAGAGCAGCCCGACGAACGGAGTGCCGCGCCGCGCGAGCTCGGCGATGACGGGCCGGTGCACGAGCCCGGCGAGCTCCTCGACGTCGTCCTCGCTGACGAAGGGCACCGGCGAGTAGCTGCCCATCCCGCCGGTGTTCGGCCCTTCGTCCCCGTCCCCGAGCCGCTTGAAGTCCTGCATCGGGGGCAGCGCGAGGACCTTGTGCCCGTCGGTGAGCGCGAAGAGGGAGACCTCCTCGCCCTCGAGGAGCTCCTCCACGATCACGTCGCCGCCCAGCTCTCGGGTGCGCGCGAGCGCGGCATCCGCCTCCTCCTGGGTGCGGCAGACGAAGACGCCCTTGCCGGCGGCGAGCCCGTCCGCCTTGACGACGCACGGCGCGCGCGGCTCGTCGAGGAGGGCAGCGGTCGGGACGGCGGCCGTCTCGAGTACCTCCTTCGCGAAGGCCTTCGAGCCTTCGATCCGCGCGGCCGCCTTGCTCGGCCCGAACACGGCCACGCCCGCGCGCCTGAGCTCGTCTGCCACCCCCGCGACCAGCGGCGCCTCCGGTCCCAGGACGACGAGGTGGATCTCGTGCTGGCGGCAGAGGCCGAGGAGGCCCTCGACGTCGTCCACCCGGATCGGGTGGCAGCGGCCGAGCCCGGCGATTCCGGGATTCCCCGGAGCCGCGTGCAGCTCCTCCAGGAGCGCGCTCTGCGCGATCTTCCAGGCGAGCGCGTGCTCCCGCGCTCCCGATCCGACGATCAGGACCTTCACGGTGGCGAGTCTAGAGCCGCGGGCCGGTGTTTGAAACACTGACGTCCGGAGGTGGATGCAGCCCATGTCCGAGCCCGGACTCGACCGCCAGCAGTGGGAGACCGAGTGGGCGGCCCTCGAGCCGCTCGTCGTCGACTCGCCCGTCGAGGCGCTGTCCGAGCTGGACGACCTCGTCGAGCGGATGCTCGTCGAGGTCGGCTATCCGGTCGACACGCCCGACCAGGTCGACGACGAAGGCATCGACCCAGAGGTGCTCGCCTCCTTCCGGGCGGCGCACGAGGTCACGATGCTCGTCGACCGGGGCGACGACTTCGATCCAGGCGACGTCGGTCTGGCGATCGGCTTCTACCGGGAGATCTACGAGCACCTGCTGAACCGGGAACTGGATCTCAGCTAGCCGCTCCGCACGCGAGCTACCGCCGGAGTGCCACGATCGCAGCCCGGCGTTCAGCTAGTAACACAGTGTTACTAGCCTCCCTTCTCGCGGGCGTCACCAAGGCCGTCAGCCTGTTCGCAACCGGCTGCGAGCAGGCCCTTCCCGCAAGTAACACAGTGTTACTTGGCTCCTTCGAGGCCGCCGACCTCGCACGTATCCGAGTAGAACGGATGCCTTCGCGGGCTTTAGTATCCGCGCACCGGCCCCTTTGAACAGGAGGAAGTGCGTGGCAAAGAAGGCTGCGACCGATCTCGAACGCTTCGTCGACGCCGAGGGGCGCGCGGAGCTCATCAAGGACGTCCGCAAGCGCATCGACGCCGAGGGCATCTCGTACATCTACTACCAGTTCCCCTCCGTCACCGGACGGATCATGGGGAAGGGTGTGCCCGCCACGCACTGGGAGACGATGGCGAACAAGGGCTTTCAGCTCGTCTACGGGGCCACCGCCAACCTGTTCACCGACCGGCACGGCAACTACATCGGGTACGGCCCCGAGGCGGCCGAGCTCGTCGGCCTGCCGGAGCCCGAGACCTTCATGCCCCTCCCGTGGGACAGCCGCGTGGCGCGCGTCTGGTGCATGTGCTTCCGCAACCGCGAGGAGCGGGAGGGCCCGGGCGGCTTCCTCACCTCCGACTGCCGCGGCAACCTCAAGCGGCTTCAGGCCGAGTTCGAGGAGGACACCGGCCTCCATCTCCGCGCCGGCACCGAGCCCGAGATGATGTGGCTGCGCCTGAACGAGGACGGGACACCGTCCGTCGAGGGCAAGACCAAGCCCTACTGCTACCACATCGACCAGTTCTCCGAGCTCCAGCCGATCATCCACAAGGTGATCGAGTACGGGCAGCGGATGGGCCTGGACATGATCCAGGGCGACCACGAGGACGCGCCCGGGCAGATCGAGCTCAACTTCGGCTTCGACCGGGCGGAGACCACCGCCGACAACCTGTCCACGTTCCGGCAGATCTGCAAGCAGGTCGGACGCGAGGAGGCGGCCTTCCCCTGCTTCATGCCGAAGCCGTTCATGGGCGTCTCGGCGAACGGCTGCCACCACAACATCTCGCTCTGGCGCGGGGACGAGAACGTCTTCATGCCGGAGACGGAGGACAAGCAGAAGCCAAGCCAGATGGGCCTCTACGCGATCGGCGGGATCATCGAGCACCTCGGCGCGCTCACCGCTGTGACGGCCTCGACGGTGAACTCGTACCGGCGCCTCTGGGACACGGGCTTCTGGGCCCCCGTCTTCGCCGACTGGGGCTACCAGAACCGGACGACCGCGCTCCGCGTCTCCGCCCCCGGCCGCTTCGAGTACCGCTCGGTCGACTCGGCGGTGAACCCGTACCTCTCCATGGCCACGCTCATCGCGGCGATGCGAGACGGGATCGACCGCAAGCTCGATCCGGGCGAGCCGGAGGAGCGGAACATCTACGAGGCGATGGAGGCCGGTAAGCAGGTCAAGAAGATCCCGATGAACTTCGGCCACGCGCTCGACGCGCTCGAGGCGGACGACGTGATCAAGTCTGCGTTGCCCGGCGACATGTACCGTGTCTTCATGCACTACAAGCGGGACGAGTGGGAGCGGTACTGCGCGCAGGTGAGTGACTGGGACGTGACGGAATACCTCGACGTCTTGCCGTAGCGGGAGACGCGAAATGTGTGGAATTGCAGGCATCATCTACCGCGACGGGACGCACGAGATCGGGCGCGACATGACGCGGATGCTCCAGTCCATGAAGCACCGCGGCCCCGACTCGACCGGGTACGCGCTCTACGGCCCGCACCAGCATCACCAGATCGTCATGCGCTACACGCTGGCCGACGCGAACACGCCGCGGGACTTCGAGTTCGACGGGCGGCTCGAGCGTCACCAGCGCCTCGTGCTCGAGCGGCTGAAGGCCGCGGGCGCCGAGATCCTCGAGCACGAGCGCGAGACCGACTACGCCCACCGCCTCAACCTGGCCTACGGCGGCGACCTCAAGGATCTCACCGACCGGATCGAGGACATCCCCGACGCGGAGGTGCTCTCCCTGGGGCATTCGCTCGAGATCGTCAAGGACCTGGGCGACGCAGAGACCGTGTCCGAGCAGTACGACCTGAACGGGTTCAACGGCACGCACGCGATCGGCCACGTCCGCATGGCGACGGAGTCCGACGTGGACATCTCCGGCGCGCACCCCTACTGGGCGTATCCGTTCAATGATGTCGCCGTCGTCCACAACGGCCAGCTGACGAACTACTTCCAGTGGAAGCGGCGCCTCGAGCGGAGCGGCCACCGCTTCCAGTCCGAGTGCGACTCCGAGATCATCGCCGTCTACCTCGCGCAGAAGATGCACGAGGGTTCCGACCTCGAGTCGGCGATGCGCGACTCCCTCGAGGAGCTCGACGGCGTCTTCACGTACATCGCCGTCACCGACGACGCGCTCGGCGTGGCGAAGGACGAGATGGCCGCGAAGCCGCTTGTCCTCTATGAGTCCGACCAGGTCGTGGCGCTCGCCTCGGAGGAGATCGCGATCCGGGCGGTCCTCGACCGCGAGATCGAAACCTACGACCCCTACGAAGGCGAGGTGATGGTGTGGCAGCGGTAGGCGAGCAGCGGATCACCTACGACGCGCGCGGGCTCGCGGAGCCGAACGCCGAGGCGCCTCGCACCGCGAAGGTCAAGGACGGGAAGGCGACCTTCGACGCGCACGACCTGTCCACGCGCCAGATCAACCTCGAGCTTCGCCGCCTGCTCTACGAGGAGGGGATCAAGGACGTCACCGTCCTCAACCCGGGCGCGAAGCACTCGATCGGAGTCGGCATCCTCACGCGCTGCAAGATCACCTACGACGGCTCACTCGGCTACTTCGGCTGCGGTCTGATCGACGGCCCCGAGATCCAGATCAAGGGCCGCGTCGGCTGGTCGGCCTGCGAGAACATGATGTCCGGCGTCGTCGTGGTCGAGGGGAACGCGGGCTCGCTGACGGGCGCTGCCCTCCGCGGCGGCGATCTCGTCATCAAGGGCCAGGTCGGCGCGCGCACCGGGATCGACCAGAAGGGCGGGACGATCATCGTCATGGGCGACGCCGGCTCGATGACCGGCTTCATGATGCAGCGCGGACGCATGATCCTGTGCGGGGACGTCGGGCCCGGCCTCGGCGACTCGATGTACGACGGGACGATCTACGTCGCCGGCAAGATCAAGTCGCTCGGGATCGACTGCGTCCCGGGCGAGTGGGCCGACGCCGACACGGAGCTCATGAAGCGCAAGTTCTCGATGTATGGGCTCGGCGACCCCCCTGAGCTGCAGAAGTTCGTCTGCGGCAAGGTGCTCTACAACTACGACAACCTCGAGCCTTCGGAAAGGAAGCTGGTGCTCTGATGTCCTCCGACGAGCACGTCATCGGTCGCAGCCGCATCTTCACCCCGGAGGTCATCAACGACATCCACGTGAAGTCGGAGCTCGGGCGCTACCGCATGCGCGGCTTCTCGATCTTCAAGCGCATGCCGCACTGGGACGACCTCATGTTCATGCCGGGGACGCTGACCCGGTTCGTGATCGAGGGCTACCGCGAGAAGTGCCAGACGAAGACCGTCCTCGGCGCCCGGTTCGCGAAGAAGCCGATCGAGCTCGACATCCCCGTCTACATCACGGGTATGAGCTTCGGCGCGCTCTCCCTTGAGGCGAAGATGGCGCTCGCCAAGGGCGCGTCCATGGCCGGGACTGCGACGTGCTCGGGGGAGGGCGGGATGATCCCGCCGGAGCGCGACCTTTCGACGAAGTGGTACTACCAGTGCATCCAGAGCAGGTACGGGTTCAACCCGCACCACCTCATGCTCGCGGACGCGTGTGAGTTCTTCATCGGCCAGGGCTGCAAGGTCGGTCTTGGCGGGCACCTCATGGGCCAGAAGGTGACCGAGCAGGTCGCCGAGATGCGCTCGCTCCCGCCCGGGATCGACCAGCGCTCGCCGGCCCGCCACCCCGACTGGCTCGGGCCCGACGACCTCTCGCTGAAGATCCAGGAGATCCGCGAGGCGACGGACTACCAGATCCCGATCCAGCTCAAGCTCGGCGCCGCGCGTGTGTACGACGACGTGCGCATGGCCGCCAAGTGCGGGCCGGACATCATCTACCTGGACGGCGCCGAAGGTGGGACGGGCGCCGGCCCGCACATCGCCACCGAGGAGACGGGCATCCCGCTCATGGCGGCGATCCCGGAGGCACGCCGCGCCCTCGAGGACGTCGGCCTCGCGGACGAGATCGACCTCGTCGTCGCCGGCGGGATCCGAAACGGCGGCGACGTCGCCAAGTGCCTCTCGCTCGGTGCGAAGGCTGTGGCGATCGGCCACTCCGCCCTCATGGCCCTCAACTGCAACAAGGAGATCCCGGGCGTCACGGACTACGAGGGCACGATCGGCGTTCCGGCCGGCCAGTGCTACCACTGCCACACCGGCCGCTGCCCGGTCGGGATCACGACGCAGGATCCGGAGCTGCGCAAGCGGCTCGTCGTCGACGAGGCCGCGGAGCGCGTCTACAACTTCCTGCACACGCTGACGCTCGAGCTGCAGATGCTCGCACGCGCGTGCGGGAAGACGAACGTGCACTCCCTCGAGCCCGAGGATCTCTGCGCGCTGACGGTCGAGGCCGCGGCAATGGCGAAGGTGCCGCTTGCCGGGACGGACTGGATCCCGGGCTTGAGCGAGGAGCGCACGCTCGCGAAGATCGAGCGTCTGCTCGAGAAGCACCTCGAGTTCCCGGTCGACTATCTGCCCGAGTCCAGCGAAGACATGGCCGGAGCGGCCGACTGATGGCGACGCGCGGCGAGCCCGAGAAGATCGTCGACATCGACTCCGAGTACCTCTCGGGGAAGCGGCAGCCCTACCAGGAGGACATCTCCCTCGTCGAGGACATCGACCTGCTGGCCGCAACCCCCGGCGAGGACATCAACTGGCTCGAGGACGTCGAGCTCCTCGAGGAGGAGGGCACCCCGGCCGTCTTCGACCGCTACTCGAACTCGTTCGTCCGCATCTACTTCAAGATCCCGAAGGGGCGCGAGAACGAAATCGCCCGCAAGGTGCTCATCAAGCATCTGCAGTCGGGAGGGTCCTACGGCATCCAGCTGAAGGAGAAGCACACGAAGTTCCCCCAGCCCGAGCTCGGCCCGTGGGTCGAGGACTCGAAGACCGTCGGGAACGACTACACGCCGCCGGTCCTCGAAGGCTGGGAGCCGCCGGTCCACTAGCAGGGCCGAAGGCGGACGGACGCCGCAGCTTCCGCCCGCCTCCCAGCCGGGCGTCCGAGGGGGAGTGGACGCGCCCTCGTTCCTACGCCGGAAGTGCGCGAACGGATGGACTGGTGCGACACTCCGCGCGGAGCACCGCATGTAGAGCTCTAGCCCGCCCGGCTCAGGCGGCGTGCACCCTCAGGCTGCCGTTCGTGAAGCCTTGGCCCGAGGACTGCGTCCAGGTGGCGACGACGAGTCGCTGCTTGCCGTCCGGCGTCCGGCAGCGGGCGTTGAAGCTGAACGACTCCACGTGCGTCACGGTGCCGAGGCAGAGCATGCCGCTCGGCAGGAACTCCATCTGGAAGGAGGTGTCCGCGATCTGCTGTGGCTCGATCAGGAGGTCGGCGCGGAGAAGGACGCGCTGTTCCCCGCTGCCGGTCCCCGCCATCGAGATGATTCCCCGCGTGACGCCGAGGTCCTGGAGCACCCGGCCTTTGAGCGCGTCGTTGAACGTGGTCGCATTCCACGGCTTGGGTTGGAAGCGGAGCGGCCCGAGCCCGAGGGTGAAGACGAGCGCGGCGGCAGCAGTCCCGACCAGGAGCGCCGCGGGCCAGGCCGGGTAGGCGAGGCGCCGCCGCGCGAGGCTCGAGCCGATCGACGCGACGACGGCGCCGGTCGCGATCCCATAGAGGGCGAGGAACCACGGCGAGCTCCGGTCGGTGCCGCTGCCGAGGCCGTGCAGCGTCGCCGCGGTCCAGACGACGAAGTTCACGTAGTGCGCCTTCCTCCAGAAGCTGTACGGGAGGCTCCGGCGATAGTGGTTCGTGATCGCGAGCGCGAGCAGGAGCTCCGCCGCGACGACACCGAGCGCGATCCAGAGCGGACGGTAGACCGAGGTCAGCGGGACGACGAGCGACGTGAGCGAGAAGGGGAGGTACGAGTCGACCGCGACGGCGACGACGTGGATCGAGACGAACGTGCCGACGAGGAGGCCGGCGAAGCGGTGGACGTCCTCGAGCGCGAACTTCGGCCAGCGCTTGAACGTCTTCTTGCCCGCCATCGTCGTGCCGAGCACGACGACGAAGCTGAGGACGACGTAGGCGAGGATCCCGGCGCCGCGAGCCGCGTACCAGTCGACCGGGTTCGACGTCAGATGCACGCGTGCTCCTCGAGGCTCCGGTCCCAGGCCGCGTTCGTGACGACCTCTCCCGAAACGGTGCGGAAGCGGCCGGGCAGACCGTGCGCGTCGAGCCAGTCGGGCCCCTCCTCGCCCATCAGGAAGGCGGCCTTCGCGGCGATGTCGGCCGCGAGGCAGCTCGCGCCGCACACCGTCACCTGGAGCCAGGGCGAACGGGACGGGCTCCCCGTACGCGGGTCGACGAGGTGATGCTGCTCCACGCCGCTGCGGCGCCAGCGGCGGCGGTCGGCGCCGCTCGTGGCGAGCCCTCCGCGGACGAGCCGGACGGTGTCCCCGCCCGGGAGGCCGACGTCGAGCGGACCGCGAGCCGCGAGGTCGCCGCCGGCCGAGACCCAGCCGTCGCCGCCGAGGAGCGCGAGCGCGTCGTCCACCGTTCGCGCCTTGACGACGCCGTTGAGGTCGAGCTCGACGCCGGCCGGAACGGCAAGCAGGCGCCCCGCGAGGACGATGCGGCCGCGGGCCGACGGCTGCGCGGGCCCCGGGGGGCGCGGGTCATCTCGGAGAGACTCGAAGTCCCGGTCGTAGCCGGCATTGGTCAGGGCGCGTCCGAGCGACGGGTCGACGAGGCCGGCGGTCTGCTCGGTGGCGGCGAGGGCGAGCTCCAGGGTCGCGGCGAAGAGCGGCGAGACGAGGATCGGCCTTCCTGCGCCCGCGTTCACCCGGTTGAGCTCGCTCTCGGGCCGGAAGCGGCTGAAGACGTGGTCGCGCTCCTCGAAGAGCGCTTCGATGCGCTCGAGCTCCGCGTCCGAGGCGCCGGCAACCTCCACGGCCATGCCCATGGAATGGAAGCGGCGCGCCGGGGTCACGACGAGGCCGAGGTGGCGTCAGGAGGGGCCTGCGCCGGCGCGACGACACCGGCCTGCAGGAGGTTCTCGCGGACGATCTTGACGAAGCGGGGGGGTGCGGCGAGAGGCCGCGGCGGCTTCTTCGGGTGGCCCGCGTAGGAGACGCGGGCGAGCACCATGGCGGCGCCGAAGCCGACGATCGCCACTCCTGCGACGACCTTCTTCGCCTCCGCGGCGCGGCGGCGCGCGGCGTTCACCCTCGAGTCCTCCGAGCGGCGGGGGGCGGCGCGCGACACGTTCAGAGGGTAGCCAGCGCCCGCGGCGTCATGTGCGACCAACCGGCAGGCCGGCCGGCTCGGGCAGGGACGGCGTGAGCCCGCGCAGCGCGAGCGTCGTCCTCCGCCAGAGGACGTCCTCGGGCGTGCACGCCCATTCGCGCGTGGTCGCGTACACGGCCTGCGCGGCGATGTCGGGGGCGTCTGGATGCATGCGCTCGAGGAGCGCCGGGTCGCCGCCCGCCGCGTCGAGCACCTCCTGGGCGAGGCTTCCGTACAGGTGCGCGAGGTTCGAGCGCACGGAGGGACCGAGATCGGGGTTGGCCCGGGCGAGCCGGACGCCGGCTTCGGGCAGGTCGGTCGCGCCGGGAAGCGGCACGGGGCGGTTGGGGAGGCGTGGCATGCCGAGCTCGCCGCGCACGTGCGCGAGCGCGTCGAGCGCGATCCGCCGATAGGTCGTCAGCTTGCCTCCGGCCACAGTGAGCATGCCCGCCCGCCCCCGCAGGAAGACGGTCTCCCGCCGCGCGCTCGCCGTCTCTCCTTCTGCGCCCGGAAGGACTCGGAGCCCGGCGAAGGTCGAGCGCACCGCCTCGATGCGCAACGCCTCGGGCTCGATCGCGACGGCCGCCTCGGCGAGGATCTGCGCCACGTCCTCGGAAGAGGCGGCGACGTCCTCCGGCGTCCCCTCGTAGAGCGTGTCGGTCGTCCCGAGCAGGAGCATCCCCTCCCAGGGGACGGCGAACGACACGCGCACGGCGTCGTGGGGGATCGTGAGCGCCGCGCTCCAGGGCTGCTCGAGCCGCAGGATCGCGTGCGCGCCCTTGCTCAGGCGGACGGACGGAGCCGCGCTCGGGTCCTCCAGGCGGCGGAGGCGGTCGACCCAAGGGCCCGTCGCATTGACGACGACGCGGGCGCTCACCGCGGCGGCCTCGCCCGCCAGTCGGTCGCGGACCTCCGCGCCGCCGGCACGTCCTCCGGCGATCCTGAGCTCGATCACCTCGGCGTAGTTGAGGACCGTCGCGCCCGCGTCCGCAGCGGCGCGCACGTTGGCCAGGCAGAGCCGGCTGTCGTGCGTCCAGGCGTCAGCGTAGAGGCCGCAGCCGCGCAGCCCGTCGAGGCGGAGCGCCGGCACGCTGCGGCGCGAGCGCTCCGGGGGAACGAGCCCGCCGAGGCGCTCGCGCGCGAGCGTCGAGTAGAGCCAGAGCCCCGTCTGGATGGTGAAGGCGCGGTAGGGGCCCTTCTCGTAGACGGGGAAGAGGAACGGGAGCCGGCGGACGAGGTGCGGCGCGACGACGCGCATGAGCGCCCGCCGCTCCTTGTGCGCCTCGCGCACGAGGCGCACGTCGCCGAGCCGAAGGTAGCGGAGGCCGCCGTGGATCAGCTTCGAGGAGGCGCTCGAGGTCGCGGAGCCGAAATCGCTCTTGTCGACGAGCGCGACGGCGAGTCCGGCACGGGCGGCCTCCGCCGCGATTCCCGCGCCGATGATCCCCCCGCCGACGACGAGGAGATCGAACTCGCGCCTCGCGAGCTCCTCGAGCGCCCGCGCGCGCCATTCTAGGGCCATAGAGGGTTCGTCCATGCGCGGCGCCCCGCCGCGTCCTCGACCTCGATCCGCCCGTGGGAGGCGCCTCGCGGCCGCGTCAGGCGCGCTTCGGTGACCAGGTCGCCGCGGTCGACACCGAGCACCTCGCCGGAGTAGACGTACGCGCCTTCGCCGGCGTTCACTCGCGCTCCCTTCGTCCGGCCGGTGACGAGCGTCACGCTCCGTGCCGGGGATGTCCGGACGATGACGTCGTCGCCGTCAATTTCCAACGACTCGATCTCCGGCCCGTTCGAGCTGTAGAAGGAGCCGGACTCGAGCGCCGCCAGCACGGCCTCGGGAGTTCGCTCTTCGCTGCGCGCCCAGACCCAGGCCTGCGCGCTGTCGCGGCCTGGATGGTGCGAGTCGTCGGTGGCGATGGCGAGCAGGTCGCGGCCGTTCTCGAGCGCCTCGTCCCAGTGCAGCGCCGCGTGGCCCCGCCCGACCTCGAGCTCGCACCCGGCGTTGAAGACCTCGAGGCCTGCGAGTCCCTCGCACGCCTCGAACTCGTCCGTGCGCAGGCCGCTCCAGTAGGTGTGTGCGATGAAGGGGACGCCGCCGTTCGCCCGCACCCAGGCGACGGTCTCCGCGACGCCGGGGAACTCCACCGCGGGCGGCTCGGGATCAGACTCCACCCCGAGCGCGAGGACATGGGCGTACGTGCGCCCGTCGCGGCGCAGCGCGTCGAGTTCGGCGCCGGGAATGACGGCGAGCCGGTCGGTCGAGGGCTCGACCGTGCGGATCCAGTGGTCCGTGATCGCCAGCACGTCGAACCCCGCTTCCTCGTAGTGGCGCACGAGCTCGGAGGGTGCCAGTTCTCCGTCCGAGTTCGTCGTGTGGGCGTGGAGCGCGCACTTCAGCCAGGTTCCCTTCTGGTGAAAGGGATGGGTACGCATCTTGAAGGGAGCCTAACTCCGTGAGACCATCGGGAACCCCAATCTCACGCGAGGAGGCCGACATGCACGACCGCGAGTTGGAGGAGCGCCTGGAGAGCGCTCTCGAGGAGGCCAAGCTCACAAGGCGGTCGCTCTTGCGACGCGGTGCCGTCTACGGAGCGGGATTGACCGCGCTGCCGGCGATCGTTGCCGCGTGCGGAGGGGGAAGCTCGGGCGGAACGACCGGCGGCGGGACGGCGTCGGTGGCGGTGCCGGCCTCGGGCCAGGACATCTCCATAGCTGCGCTCACCGCCGCGGCGAAGAACGAAGGCACCCTGAACACGATCGCGCTCCCGCCCGACTGGGCGAACTACGGCGAGATCATGAGCACGTTCCAGTCGAAGTACGGGATCAAGATCAACAACGCCAACCCGAACGGCTCGTCCGCGGAGGAGAACCAGGCGGTCGTCTCGCTCAAGGGCCAGTCGCGCGCGCCGGACGTCCTCGACGTCGGCCCGTCGTTCGCGGCCGACGGCAAGAACAAGGGCCTCTACGCGAACTACAAGAACTCGAACTGGGACACGATCCCCGACAACCTGAAGGACGCCGGCGGCGCGTGGGTGGGCGACTACTGGGGCGCTGTCTGGCCACCGACGAGACGAGTCGGGCGAGCCTTCGCGTTACGGCCGAGCACGAGTTCGCCGTGCCGACGCTGCCCCTTCCGGAGCCTGACGATCTCGACGACCTCGACAAGGTGGCGACGTCGGCGGCGGTGGAGCTCTTCGTGCGGCGGGTTCAGGCCGTTCGCTTCGACTTCGGGCTCTCTCCGGACAACGCGGCGGCCGTGGCGGGGATCTGCACCCGACTCGACGGGCTCCCGCTTGCGATCGAGCTCGCGGCCGTTCGCAGCAAGCTTCTCTCCCCGGACGAGATCCTGGCGCGGCTCGACCGGCTCTTCGAGCTGCTGACCGCCGGGCCACGCGACCTGCCCGCGCGTCACCGCGAGCTGCGGCGGACGATCGGCTGGAGCTACGGCCTCCTTGACGCCGGTGAGCGTCAACTCTTCCGTGGGCTCGCGGTCTTCGCCGGCGGCTGCACGGTCGAAGCCGCAGAGGCCGTCCTCACGATGCCCGAGGACCCGTCGCTCGGCGTGCTCGACGGGCTCGTTTCGCTCGTCGACCATGGACTCGTCCAGCGCAGCGAGGGACCGGGTGATCAGTCGCGCCTCGAGATGATCGAGACGATTCGCGAGTTCGCGGTTCGAGGAGCTCGACGACGGCGGAGACGCAGGGGCGCTGCGAGCCGCTCATGCGGCCTACTTCCTCGGCGTGACCGGGGAAGCCGAGCGCCGGGTCGGCTGGGCGCGACCAGCAGGCGGTGCTCGACCGGTTAGCGGTCGACCACGCCAATCTGCGCGCCGCGCTGCAGTGGTATCTCGACCGCCGCGAGAGTGAGGCGGCGCTGCGGCTCTGCAACGGACTCTGGCGCTTCTGGCTCGTCCGCGGCCACCTCAATGAAGGCCGTCGATGGCTCGATCTCGCCCTCAGGACACTACGGTCGCCAGCCCACTCCCGCTCGGGCCTGGGCACTCGTGGGAGCCGGGATGATCGCGTCCTTTCTCGAAGACGAGTCGGCGGCCGCCCACTGCGACGAGAGCCTCGCGCTGTTTCGTGAGCTCGACGACAGCACAGGTCTCGCGGTTGCGCTCACGGGGAGGGCGCTCATCGCCCGGAAGGCAGGCGACCTGCAGACAGCACGCGCTCTCTACGAGGAGGTCCTGCGCGTCGTCGGGCCCGGGGGCGGCGCCGCGGCCGCGGGCGCGCTGCAGGGCCTCGGCTGGCTGTCGTTCTGGGAGGGTCGAGAGGACGAGGCGGCAGCGCTCTTCGCCGACTCGCTGGCGAAGTTCGAGGAGGCCGGAGATCGGCTCCAGGCGGCCGGAAGCCTCTACGCGCTGGGCCAGCTCGCCTCTCGCAGCGGAGACCACGAGCGAGCGCACGCCTCCTGCGAGGCTGCGTTGGCGATCGCCGAGGACCTGGACGACCGTCTGCTGAGCTCGGTCTGCCTTCGAGGGGCTGGGCCGGGTTGCCGTCGCGGCCGGTCGACCGGAGCTCGGGGTGAGGCTCCTGAGCGCCGCGGATCGAGCCCAGCAGGACGCCGACATCCGTGGACGCAACCGCGACTGCGCGACGACTACGAGCAGAGTCTGGCGGAGGCACGGAGCACGCTCGGCGACGACGCATTTGCCGCGGCGTGGGAAGCGGGACAGTCCCTCACGCTCGAGCAGGCGGGGGCGGTCGGCCGCGGCAGCCCGGGGCCGCCGTCGCCCGCGTTCCGAGGGCTCACGCCCCGAGAGCTGGAGGTGCCATCCGCCTCGTCGCGGAGGGGCTCACCGACGCACAGGTCGCCGAGCGACTGGTTCTGAGCCTGCGCACCGTCCACTCGCATCTCCGCTCGATCTACCGCAAGCTCGGCGTGCGTTCGCGCAGCGCGGCGACCAGCACCGCGATCCGCAACGGACTCGCCT
>CAVUAR010000005.1:0-510325 GCA_963739525.1 uncultured Actinomycetes bacterium
CGGTTAGCTCACCAGGGCCCGTAGATGCCGCTGTTGGCCTGCCGTAGCGCGCCGACGTAGCCCGCTCGCTCGTAGTCCGCCTCGTCCGTGCCGGGCGGCACGGCGAGCAGCCCGCGTAGTTCGTCGACGGCTGCGAATCCTTTGCGTGCCATCCAGTCCTAAAGGCCGTCGAGCAGCACGGTTGCGTGTTCGGGGCCGTGCCGTAGCAGGGCCGAGGCGGTCATCACGACGTCGGCGCCGGCGAGGAGGTACTTGGCGACGTCGGCCGGGGTTTCGACGCCGGTGGTCGCGGCGAGCGAGGCGCGCACCCGTCCGTGGAGGAGCGCGATCCACGTGCGCGGTAGCCGGGCGTCGACCGGGTTGGAGAGGCTGACCTCGGGTACGACGGCGAGCTTGTCCGGGTCGATGTCGGGTTGCAGGAAGCGGTTGAACAGGACGAGCGCGTCCGCGCCGGCTTCGTCGAGCCGTAGCGCCATCTCGCCGGTCGAGCTGAAGTAGGGGCTGAGCTTGACCGCCACCGGCAGGTCGACCGCGTCCTTGACGCGGGTCAGGACGTCGATGTGTCGCTGCTCGACGTCGCGGCCGGAGATGCGCGGGTCGCCGGGGAGGTAGTAGATGTTCAGCTCGATCGCGGCGGCGCCGGCGTCCTGCATCGCGCGGGCGTAGTCGGCCCAGCCGCCGGGTGTGACGCCGTTCAGGCTGGCGATCACCGGAACGTCGACCGCGGCGGCGGCGCGCTCGAGCAGGCTCAGGTAGCGCCGCGGGCCGGCCTCGTCCTCGGCGGCGGCCGGGAAGTAGGAGAGCGACTCGGCGAAGCTCTCGGTGCCGGCATCGACCAGCCGCGCGTTCTCGGCTGCCTCGCGGCGCAGCTGCTCCTCGAAGAGCGAATAGAGGACGACCGCGCCCACGCCTGCGTCGGCCAGCCGCCGTACGCCGTCCACCGTCTGCGAGAGCGGTGACGCCGACGCGACGAGCGGGTTGCGCAGCGTGAGACCCATGTAGCTCGTCGAAAGGTTCACTGGCGGTCCTTGCGCGCGTCGGCTGCGAAGTGCTGCGCGCCCCGGGTCGCCATCTCCTCGTACACGTCCCAGCGCTGGTCGACCGCCTGCTCGGCCAGCGCGTGCAGCCGCTCGGCCTCGGCCGGGTCGCTGTTCGTCAGCGTGCGGTAGCGCAGCTCGCGGTTGGTGTAGTCGGCGAGCGGGATGCGCGGTCGCGGCGAGTCGAGCAGGAACGGGTTGCCGCCGGCGGCACGGAGCACTCGGGTCGTAGCGGATCAGCGGCCAGTAGCCGCTGGCAACGGCGCGGTACTGCTGGTCGAGCCCGTCTCGCATCTCGATCCCGTGTGCGATGCAGTGGCTGTAGGCGAGCACGAGTGAGGGGCCGTCGTAGGCCTCCGCCTCGCGGAACGCGCTCAGTGTCTGCTGGGGGTCGGCGCCCATCGCGACGCGGGCGACGTAGACGTTGCCGTAGGCGATCGCCTGGAGGGCGAGGTCTTTCTTGGGCACGGTCTTGCCGGCGGCGGCGAACTTGGCGACCGCGCCGAGCGGGGTCGCCTTCGACATCTGGCCGCCGGTGTTGGAGTAGACCTCGGTGTCGAGCACGAGCACGTTGACGTTGCGGCCGCTGGCGAGGACGTGGTCGAGCCCGCCGGAGCCGATGTCGTAGGCCCAGCCGTCGCCGCCGACGATCCAGACGCTGCGCCGGACGAGGTGGTCGACGACGCTCTGCAGGTCGGTGACGGCGGGTCCGTCGAGCCCGTCGAGCCGCCGCCGGAGCTCGGCCACCCGTTCGCGCTGGGATCGCAGCTCCGACTCGCGCAGCTGCGGCGCCGTCCAGGATCTCGTCCACGAGCTCTGCGCCGACTGCGTCGCGCAGCTCGGCAAGGCGCCGGCGGGCCAGTTCGGTGTGCCGGTCGGCGGCGAGCCGGAAGCCGAGCCCGAACTCGGCGTTGTCCTCGAAGAGCGAGTTCGACCAGGCCGGGCCGCGCCCGTCGGCGCCGGTCGTCCACGGCGTCGTCGGCAGGTTGCCGCCGTAGATCGAGGAGCAGCCGGTCGCGTTCGCGACCATCAACCGGTCGCCGAACAGCTGCGAGAGGAGCTTCAGGTATGGGGTCTCGCCGCAGCCGGCGCAGGCGCCGGAGAACTCGAACAGCGGCTCGAGGAACTGGGTGCCGCGCACCGTGCCGAAGTCGACCCGAGAGCGGTCGCTTGCGGGCAGCGTCTCGAAGAACGCGATGTTCTCCCGCTCCGAGGCGACCAGCGGCTCGCGCGGCGCGAGGTTGATCGCCTTGCGGCCCGTATCGCCAGGCGCGACGACCGGGCACGCCTGAACGCAGAGCTCGCAGCCGGTGCAGTCCTCGACGTAGACCTGCAGCGTGTAGCGGGTGTCGGGCAGGCCGACGGCATCCAGGGGCGCCGATCGGAACCCGTCCGGGGCGCCCTCCAGGCGGGCCTGGTCGTAGTACCTGGAGCGGATCACGCTGTGCGGGCAGACGAAGCTGCAGTTGCCGCACTGGATGCAGAGCTCGGAGTCCCAGACCGCGACAAGCTCCGAGATGTTGCGCTTCTCGTAGGCGGCGGTGCCGCTCGGATAGGTGCCGTCCACCGGCAGCGCGCTGACCGGCAGCTCGTCGCCCCGTCCGGCGAGCATCTCCGCCGTGACGGTGCGAACGAACTCGGGCGCATGCGCGGGAACGACCGGCGGCAGCCCGCGGCTCGACGGTCACCCGCTCGGGTACGTCGACTCGGTGCAGACCTTCCAGCGCGCGGTCGACGGCGGCCTGGTTGCGCTTGACTACCTCGGCGCCGCGCCGGCCGTACGTCTTCGCGACCGCCGTCTTGATCCGCTCGATCGCCTGCTCGCGCGGCAGGACTCCGGAGAGGGCGAAGAAACAGGTCTGCAGGACGATGTTCGTCCGTCCTGCGAGGCCGACCTCGCGTGCGATCCGGCCGGCGTCGATCGCGTACACGTCGATGTGCTTGGCGAGGATTTGCTCCTGGACGGGGCGCGAGAGCGCCTCCCACACCTCGTCGGGCGGCCGCGGGCAATTGAGGAGGAGCGTCGCGCCGTCTGCCGCGGCACCGAGCACGTCGACGCGGTCGAGCAGCCCGAACTGGTGGCAGCCGACGAAGCTCGCCTGTTGGACGAGGTAGGCCGCGTGGATCGGCGCCGGCCCAAAGCGGAGGTGCGAGACGGTCTGCGAGCCGGACTTCTTCGAGTCGTAGACGAAGTAGCCTTGCGCGTGCAGGCCCTCGTCTCCGAGGATCTTGATCGTGTTCTTGTTCGCGCCGACCGTTCCGTCCGAGCCGAGGCCGAAGAAGATCGCGCGCACGGTCTCGGGAGGCTCGATGTCGAGCGTCGCGGCGTAGTCGAGGCTCGTCCCGGAGACGTCGTCCTTGATGCCGATCGTGAACCGGCGCCGCGGCCGCTCTCCCGCCAGTTCGGCGAATACGCCGGCGACCATCCCGGGTGTGAACTCCTTCGAGGAGAGGCCGTAGCGGCCGCCGATGATCCTCGGCATCGCCGCCCGCTCGCCGTCGCCGAACGACTCGGTCAGCGCTGCGACGGTGTCGAGGAAGAGCGGCTCGCCGATCGACCCGGGCTCCTTCGTCCGGTCGAGGACGGCGACGTGGCGGACGGTCGCGGGCAGCGCCTCGGCGAGCGCCTGCGCGGGGAACGGCCGGTAGAGCCGCACCTGGGCCGCGCCGACCCGCTCGCCGCGGGCGTTGAGCCACGCGACCATCTCGCGGACCGTCTCGCCACCGGATCCCATCACCACGAGGACGCGTTCGGCTTCGGGGTGCCCGCTGTAGTCGACCATGTGGTAGGGGCGGCCGGTGCGCTCGGCGAGGCGCGCCATCGTCTCATCGACGACTTCCGGGACGCGGGCGTAGAAGGGGTTGACCGTCTCGCGCGCCTGGAAGTACACGTCGGGGTTCTGGGCGGTGCCGCGAATGAAGGGGCGCTCCGGGCGAGAGCGCCCGGCCGCGATGAGCCTGGACAAGCTCCTCGGGCACGAGCGCGCGCAGGTCGTCGTCGGAGAGCAGCTCGATCGTGTTCAGCTCGTGCGAGGTTCGGAACCCGTCGAAGAAGTGCACGAACGGAACCCGCGTCCGGAGCGTCGCGGCCTGCGCGACCAGCGCGAGGTCGTGGGCCTCCTGCACCGAGGCGGAGGCGAGCAGCGCGAAGCCAGTCTGGCGGACGGCCATCACGTCGGAGTGATCGCCGAAGATCGACAGCCCCTGCGCTGCGAGCGAGCGGGCGGCCACGTGCAGCACCGCCGGCGTCAGCTCGCCGGCGATCTTGTACATGTTCGGGATCATCAGCAGCAGCCCCTGCGAAGCGGTGAACGTCGTCGCCAGCGCACCGCTTTGCAGCGCGCCGTGCAGCGCGCCGGCAGCCCCGCCCTCGCTCTGCATCTCCACGACCGCGGGCACCGTGCCCCAGACGTTCGTCCGCCCCTGGCTCGCCCACTCGTCGGCCAGCTCGGCCATCGGCGAGGACGGCGTGATCGGGTAGATGCAGCAGACCTCGTTCAGCCGATAGGCGACCGAGGCCGCAGCTTCGTTGCCGTCGACCGTCGCGCGCATCTCAGCCGTGCTCCGGAACCATCTCGATCGCGTGCACCGGGCACTGCTCGAAGCAGGCGCCGCAGCCGGTGCAGCGGTCGTAGTCGAACCGGTAGCGGTGCCCCTCGCCGAGCTTGATCACAGCATCCTCGGGGCAGGCGCCCAGGCAGCCGTCGCACTCGAAGCAGTTGCCGCACGACAGGCACCGGCCCGCCTCATAGAGCGCCTCTTCGGCGGACAGGCCACCAACCACCTCGGCGAAGTCCGCGACGCGCTCCTCGACCGGGAGCTCGGGCTGCTGCCGGCGGGGATTGTCGCCGAAGTACCAGAGACGCAGCTTGTCGAAGCTCGCCAGCTCGTGCTTGGGCGCGCTTACGGCCGCGGCGCCGCGGAGCCAGGCGTCGATGTGACGGGCGGCCCTCTTGCCGTGGCCTACGCCGACGGTCACGGTCTGCTCGCTCGGCACCATGTCGCCGCCCGCGAACAGGCCGGGGCTGCCGGTCTGAAGCGACGCCGACACCTGCACGGTGCCGTCGCGCTCGAACTCCACACCCGGCACCCGGCGGAGGAAAGCGGTGTCGGACTCCTGGCCGAGCGCCAGGATCACCGTATCGGCGGCGAGCGTCTCGAACCGGCCGGTCGGCTGCGGATAGCCGGACTCGTCGAGCTCCATCATCTCGACCTGCAGCTCCGGACCGTCGAAGGTCGCGATCGTGCGCAGCCAGTGGATCCGCACGCCTTCGCGCTCGGCGTCCTCCGCCTCGTCGAGATGCGCGGGCATCTGTTCCCTGGTGCGCCGGTAGACGATCAGCGCCTCGTCCGCACCCATCCGACGGGCGACCCGGGCGGCGTCCATCGCCGTGTTGCCGCCGCCGTAGACGGCCACACGCCGGCCGATCACCGGCCGCTCGCCGGAGGCGACACTGCGCAGGAACGAGACCGCGTCGACGATCCGGCCGGCATCGCGGGCCGGGATGTCGATCCGCTTGGAGAGGTGCGCGCCGACCGCGACGAAGACCGCGTCGAAAGCGCCCTCCTCGCGCTCGGCGACCAGGTCCTCGACCTTGTGCCCGCAGGTCACCAGCACGCCCATCGCCGCGATCCGGTCGAGCTCGCCGGTGAGCACGTCACGGGGCAGCCGGTAGGCCGGGATCCCGTACCGCATCATCCCGCCCGTCTCCTCGCCGGAGTCCCGTATTTCCACCTCGTGACCGAGCCGGCTCAGATGGTAGGCGGCCGACAGACCGCACGGTCCCGCACCGATCACGAGCGCCCGCTTGCCGCTGCGGCTCGGGGGAGGGTCGAATTGCCATCCCTGCTCCAGCGCCAGGTCGCCGAGAAACCGCTCGACCGAATGGATCGAGACAGCGCTGTCGAGATCGGCCCGGTTGCAGACGCTCTCGCACGGGTGGTAGCAGACCCGCCCGTGGATCGCGGGGAACGGGTTGTCGGCGACGAGCTGACGCCATGCCTGCTCATGCCGGCCTGCCTTGGTGTGCGAGAGCCAGGCCTGGATGTTCTCGCCCGCCGGGCAGCCGGCATTGCACGGCGGCAACAGATCGACATACACGGGTCGGCGTTCACGCACCGGGCCTGTGTCGGAGCGTCCGTGCAGCAGGTCCGGCAGCCGCGTCACGTCCCGTATCGGGTCGCTCATGCCAGTCCCGCCGGTCGGGCAACCATCGCCTCTAGGCTAGCTCGCTTGCCGTGACGCGGTCGACCGGCGGCCATCGCCCCGCTGACGATCGTCGCCTTCTTTGCGATCCTCTTCACCGGGGCTATCCGCGGGGGATCTTCGACTTCGTCCTCGGCTTGGACCGCTGGCTGCTCCGCGTTATTGGCTACGCCGCGCATATGACCGACGTCCATCCACCGTTACGGCTCGACCAGTTAGGGGACGAGCCCGTTGCCTCTGAGGCTCAAGGCACGCCCGAGGTGAAGGAGTTCCTGAACGAGGGAAACGCGACCCCTCTCCTCCGAGAAAGGGTCAACTTCCCACCTAAATAGACAACAAAGAACGCTGGCCCTTTGTGAAGCCCTCTGACGGACTCGAACCGTCGATCCCCTCCTTACGATCGAGGTTTAGGGGCGGGAAGCGCGGGCACGACTGGGCCTTCGCGGCCACGAATGCGCCGCAAATCAAAGGAATCTGACGCGGACCAGTGACCCGCGCGTGGACGCGCGTACCCGGGCTGATGTTCGCATGACGTTCGCAGGGTTGTCCGCTGTTCTGGCAACGAGGCACCGGCAGCCGCGGCTGATGTGCTGGAGATCCCGAGCGCGTACTGTCGGCGCTGATCGCGACCGCCAAGCGTTCATAACCGAAGGCGCGCTGGAGCAGCGCGCCTTTCGCGCGGCGCCTGCGGCTTTGGTGCACGTCAGCTACGCTCGATCAGGCCGATGAGCTCCTGCCCGGCTTCGAGGGCGGGCCGGTCCCCCGCGGTGAGGATGCGCAACTGCTTCCCGGGGGTGTGTACGAACATCGGGATCCCGTCCGCCCCCACATTGGCGCCGACGTCCCTCTTTCCCGTCGTCGGAGCGGGCACGGCGGCGATCTTGGCGCCGGCCTCGATTCGGGCGGCGAGCGCGTCGTGGGTGGCCGAGTCATGGAACAGCAGCTGCGCTCTGGTGTAGAAGTCGGCGCCGGGCGCGGGCTCGACCGGGAGCTGGAACACGCGATCGCGGCCGAAGTACTCGGCGAGGTCGGTCGCGATCATCGCGTCGAGGGCCGGGTCGTCCCCGGCGACGAGCGCATATTCGACCCCGTCGAGCTCGGACGGAGTGTCCGAGGCGGCGTCCTCGATGGGATCGCCACGGTAGACGGTGAGGCCGTCCGCCTCGGCGGCGTGGGCGTATTCGTCGCGGCGCGTCCACACGACAACGGTCAGCCCGCGATCGTGGAGGGCGCGCCCGATTGCGCGTCCAACGGGGGTCGCGCCGAGCAGCAGGACCCCGCCCGGGCCTGTCTGCGCGACTCCGAGCGCGTGGGCCACCGGGGCCCCGCTCAGCCCATAGAGGAGTGCGGTGGCGACGATCACGACGAAGGTGATCGGGATCAGCTTGTCTGCCCCGCCGCCGACGCCTGCCTGGCTGAGGCCGAGCGCGAACGTCGTCGATCGCCGCGTCCACCGCTTCGTCAAGCGGCGAGCCGTGTAGCCGACGAGCCTTGCGTCCTCAACGCCCCGGAGCGCGTGCCGTATGAGCTCGCGGACGCGCCACGGTCGAGCCCGGCCTCGACGAGCTGAAAGACCGCCGCTCTCGCACGCTTGGAACGGGCTTGGGCGGGGAGGCAGATGGTGCTCTCTCTCGCGAAACAGTAGCGGGGTGCGGAAGCATCACATGCGTTCTCGACTTCACCCCTCCCCCCAACGCCTGTGCCGGCGGCGGGGCTACGACCGCTGTTTCATGGCGGCTTCGATCCGCTCGAGGCGCGCGTCGATCATCCTCAGCTGCTCCGCGGATGAGGTCTCGCCCGCGGGGTCATGCTGCTTACGCGCCCGCCCCACGAACGCGCTGGTGATCGCCGCGGTGATCACCGAAATGAATCCGATCCCGAGCAGCATCACGAGCGCCGCCACGAGCCGACCGGCATCGGTCTCCGGGACGTGGTCGCCGTAGCCGACGGTCGTGACTGTCTGCACGGCCCACCACAGCCCGCTGCCAAGCGACGGGAAGCCCTTGTGGTCGAGGGCGGTCATCAACAGCCCCGCCACGACCGTGATCGAGGTCGTCGCGGTGGCGATCACAATCGTGGCCTGTCGAGGCGTCGATGCGCGGGCGACCTGACGGTCGAGCCAACGCTCGGTCCGCTTCTCCCGCTTCTCCGCTCGCATGAGGGTGGAGTTCGCGAGGACCGCGACCCGTCCTGCCAGGGGCTCGATCAGCTCCGAACGGCGTCGTGGGTTGCTTTTTCGCGTCGCACATTCCGCGGTTCTCGACGAGGTAGGCGATCGTCGCGTCCACGTTGAAGCCGAGCCGCGCAGCAGCGAGCGCGCGATCCGATGGTCGTGCTCGCAATCGCCCGGCAGGTCGCCGCCGAGCCGCTCGAAGAGAACCTCGGCGAAGACCTCCCAGACGGGATGCTCGACCGTCAGTCGTTGCACGGCTTCGCATAACAAACGCCATCGCGTTCAGCCCTACCGACACCATGCCACCGACCAGGCGGGCCAAACGGCTACTGGTCGTCGAGTCGGCCGTCTCAGGCCTCACCGTCCTGCTGATTGCGGGACGTGCCGCCAACATCCTGCGCTGAGGATCGGTTAGGGGTGGGGGCAAGGGCCGCCTGAAGCCGATCGAGGAAGGGAACCTGCGCTGCCTTCAGCCTTCGGCGTGCCTCGTCGAGATCAAACCATTCGACGCGGTCGATCTCGGGGAATGTCTGGACCACGCCTGAATGCGGCGGCCATTCCATGTCGTAGGTGTTACTCACGGCGGTCGACGGGTCGAGGTCTCCCTCGACTGCCCACCCCAGCACAACTTGCCCGACTTCTGTGTGATCTGCCCAAGATCGATGAGCGGGTGGTTGGGGGCTTCGTGTCCGGTTTCTTCAGCGAACTCTCGCCGAGCCACCGTCACGAACTCCTCACCCGGCTCGGCCTCGCCCTTGGGGATCGTCCAGTGGCCGATGTCCTTCTTGACCCAGAAGGGTCCGCCCTGATGGGCGAGGAGCACCTCCAAGCGACCCTCCCGGTTGCGCCAGAGCAGGATCCCGGCACTCGTGCGCCCCGATTTGTCGGTCGTCACACTACCTCCTCGCCCGGGCATCTCGAAAGGGCGGGAGGTGAATCTACCAGGCAGGTCTGGGGTGTCGAAAACTAGCGTCCTGCCTGCAAATCGCTGATTTCTCGGAGCGCGCACCGAGTTTTCGCACCCCACACGCTCGAGCGCTCGGTCTGACACCACCAACACCCGAGCGGCGACTACACCTTGCCAGCCCCGGCTTCCCCAGAGCGCGTCCGCCGGCGCGATCGCCACGGCGGACTCATCCACGAACACGCCGCAGCAGCGTGACGGAGGGATCTCCTCTCGTTAGCGACCGGGGGCACCTACGACCACGTCCCGCCACCGCCAGCCGTCCCGCCCGACGGAACGGGCGCGCCAGGCCAGATGGGCTTCACCTTCAACCGCTCCGGCGTGCGCATCCCGACGCTGGCGATCTCCGCATGGATCCCAGAGCTGACCGTCGTCAACGACGAGTTTCGCGCCACCTCGCTGCTGGCGACGATGCGCCAGCGCTTCAATCTCGGTCAGCCGCTCAGCGCCCGCGACGCCAGCGCGCGCAGCTTCGCCGACATCTTCACCCTGACCTCGCCCAGGGCGCCGGAGGACTGGCCGCAGGTCACCCCACGGCCCGTCCCCGAGATGCACGAATCCCTTGCCCCCCTCGACGCGCCGCTCGGCCTGCTCGGCAAGTCGCTCCTGCTCGCCGTCCTAGCCTTCGCCGAGGGCCTCGGCAAGACCGTCCCCGACATCAAGCCCGAAGACATGATCACCGGCGCACACGCCATCGCCATCGGCCGCGAGATCCTCGGCGACATCTTCCCCGCAATGCGCGACGAACCGCCGTTTTTGTGATCGATGGTAAAGTGTCGACACCGCGCTCGCGCGTACCGGGGCGGGCGCCCGCTTCCGCTTCGAGCCTGAAGGGAGCCGCCGCTCGCCCGATCGAGCGCCCGTATTCCTGCTCTTCGGTGATCAGAGGACCGGTCTGACCCTACTGTCGCTCGCTTTGCCGGCGGAGTTGAGCGGCGGTCCGATCTGGGCGATCACCTCTCCCTCGATCTCCCATGGACGCTCTCGCGCGCACCAGGTGAGCAGACGCTGCTCGCGCTGCCACGCCGACAGCCGTGCGTTGTCGGTCGCGTCGAGGGTGACCTTCGTCCCGCGCGGGAACGGCCGCAGTTCGAGGGCGTCGATCACGAGGGCGGGCGAGGATGCTTCGACTCGCCGCCGCCGGCTCGCCGCGGTTAGTTCTGGGCTGGCGCCTCGACCCGCGCCTTGAGTGCGGTGTTCATCTGCTCGAAGCCGGCCTCGGTCTTTGCGAGGGTGCCCTTGACGAGTCCGACGAGGAGGCCGCTGAAGCGCTCCGACTGGACGAAGCGGCTGCGGCCGCCGTCGAGCGGCTCGATGCGGAGGCTGTGCTCGCCGTCGAAGACGCGTGGCAGGAGGAGGCGGCCGAACCAGCGCAGCTCGCGATTCGCCTCGAAGGCGCGCACGGTGGGCTTGACCGTAATTGCCCGCGCTCCGGGCGGCTCGATTCGCACCTCGAGCTTCGCGCCCTCGCGGAGTTCGCCGCTGATCCAGCGGATGAACGGATTCCACTCCGGGTAGGTGGCGAAGTCCGTCACGACCGTCCACACACGCTCGGGCGGCGCATCGATCTCGATCTCTCGACGGAGCTCTCGCATCTCCCGAGAGTCTTGCACCGCGGAAGGCCGAAGACCGTGAGCGGGACCGCGCTAGGCGGACGGCACCCCCCTCGACCCCCTCTCTAGCGAGAGAGGGGGTCAGATGAGGCATAGAACCGCTGAACGAAGCCAAGATCGGCGGCGCCGCTCGAACCCGCGGGTACACCAGGTCATGCCCGCAAGTGCCCGCGCGTGAGAGCCGTTTACTCTACTGACCAAAGAAGTGCCAATTTGCAGGACTTTTATCGAAGCCCTCTGACGGACTCGAACCGTCGACCCCCTCCTTACCATGGAGGTGCTCTACCAGCTGAGCTAAGAGGGCAGCCGGGTCATCGTAGCCGCTTCGTCCGGTCGCTTCCCGTGTTTCGCCGGTCCCGATCGCGGTACGCTTGAGTAGTGACCGCCGTCGAACTGGAACAGCAGGCCGCGCGCGAGGCCGACGCGACTCCGCCGGAGAGCCCGGAGACGGACGAGCAGCCCACGCGGAGGAGGGGGCCGAGCCCGCTCGTCGTCATCGGGATCGCGTTCGTCGCGGGTGTCGTCCTCGCCAAGGTGCTCGACTGGAAGAGCCGTGCCGACGCAGGAGACTGAGCAAGGCGTCGGGCCGGCGGCCAAGCAGGTCGCCGAGCACGCGAGCGCGCTTGCCCGCCTCGAGGTCGAGCTCGCGCTCCTCGAGGTCAAGCGCAAGGTTGCGGCGCTCGGCATCGGGATCGGCCTGCTCGCAACCGCTGCGCTCATCGGGCTCTTCGCAGTCGGCTTCGGGCTCGCGACGGCCGCGGCCGCCCTGGCGCTCGTCATGCCATGGTGGGCCGCGCTCCTCATCGTCTTCGGCGCGCTCGTCCTCATCTGTCTGATCCTCGTGCTCGTCGGGCGGGGCGCGATCCGCAAGGGGACGCCACCCGTGCCGAGGCAGGCGATCGAGGAGGCCAGGCTGACCACGGAGGCGATTCGCAATGGCCGCTGAGTCGCGCTCTACCGAGGAGGTCCGCCGCGACATCGCGGCCGAGCGCGACCAGCTCGCCGACGCGGTTGAAGAGTTGCGCGCGGGAATCGGAGAGGCCACGAGCATCCGCGGCAAGCTGCCCCTGATCGCCGCGAGCGCGCTCGGCGCGGGTTTCGTCCTCGCCGGCGGCGTCGGCGCCACGGTCCGCTTCGTCGCCCGCCGCATCTAGGCGTCGCTTCAAATCGGGAGGACGGCGCGCTACGCTCGTCACAGAGTGTCATGACGCGATGCCGTCGCTGCGACGAGGAGGTCGACCGGGCGTTTCGCTACTGCCCGTGGTGCTCCGCGCCGCTTCGAATCAAGATGACCGAGCTCTTCCCGGGTAGGGACGGTCGGGCCCTCCGCGTCTCGCGCTACTTCGCAGACGAGGATCGCGAGCCCGAGGTGCGCGTCAGCGTCTGGAGCGAGGCGCAGGACGGACGCATGCGCGCCGACGCGGCGGTCTCGCTGGACGAGGAGGAGGCCGGGCGGCTCGGCCAGTTCCTCGCCGAAGCCGCCGCGCCGGACCAAGCACAAACCGCGTAGCCCGGCTTTGCGTTCCGGCGACGGCGCGCTGGTGTCGAGCGCCGCTGGGACGATTCCTTTCAGGGAGAGGAGAACGAATGGGTAGGAGCACACTGCGCCTCTGGTGTGTCCGGGGCGTCGTCGTCGTGCTGCTCGTCGCGCTCGCCGCCGTGCTCGCGGCCACCGCGGGAGCTGTCGACGCAAGCGTCCTGACGAAGACGTCGTACTCGCCTTCGTGCGGCCTTGGATCGGGCTTCCTCGACTCGCTCGCCGCACGGGCGCCCGCCGCAGGGCGCTCCCGCGAGCCGGGCTCGAGCGCGACGGTCGAGGAGATTCCAGCCGGAGAGGTGCCGACGACCTCCGCGGCCTTCGAGGCCACGATTCCCGTCTACATCCACGTGATCCGCACGGGCACCGCGGTCGAGCAGGGCAACGTGCCCACCGCGTGGATCCGGACCTAGCTTGAGGCGCTGAACCTGAGCTACGCGGGCTTCTACGGCGGCGTCGACACGGGCTTCCGCTTCGAGCTTGCCGGCGTCGACCGCACGACGAACGCCCGCTGGTTCAACATGACCCCGGGCGGCGAGGACGAGTACAAGGCGAAGCGTGCGCTCCGCCGCGGCGGCGCGGGCGCGCTCAACATCTACACGGTGGACGGGGGCAAGTACCTCGGCTGGGCGTACTTCCCGTCGGGATATGCGTCACGCCCGCACGTCGACGGCGTCATCATCGCCTTCGGCTCGATGCCCGGCAGCACGCTTCCGGGGTTCGAGAACTTCAACCTCGGCTTCACGGCCACGCACGAGGCGGGCCACTGGCTCGGCCTGTACCACACCTTCCAGGGCGGCTGTAACGCGAACGGCGACTACGTCTCCGACACGCCGGCCGAGAAGGGCCCTGCGTTCGGGTGCCAGGTCGGACGGGACACCTGCCTCGCCAACGGGCTCGACCCGATCCACAACTACATGGACTACTCGGACGACCCCTGCTATTCGGAGTTCACCGCCGGCCAGGCCGAGCGGATGCAGGAGCAGTACCTCTTCTACCGCGCGCCCTAGTGGACGCGGATTGAGGCGGGCCGGCCCCCTCGGCCGGCCCGCCTCGACTCAGCTCAGATCGAGAGCTCGCCCCGGCAGGTCTGGCCGGTCGCGAGCGCGGTCGCCTTGCCGACGATGCGGTCTGCGCCCGCCTTGTCGTCCAGCCGGCGGTGAACGGTGAAGGAGCCGCTCGGCGCCTTCGTCGTCTTGATGCCGCTGAACCGCTTGACACCGTTCTGGCGGATGACGACCCGCCACTGCTTCCCGGCCACGTTCTGGTCGACCTCGAACTCGGTCTCGATGAACGCGTCGTCCATCTTCGCCTTCAGCTTCCACGTCGCGGAGCCCGAGCACGACCCGCGCTTGACGATCCCGGTTCCGCCGCCCTTGGCGGGTGCGGACGACGCGGCGGCCAACGCCGCGAACGCGAGCACGATGCTCATGACGCCTACCAGCTTCCACATGAGGAGCCTCCCTCTCGTTGACACCCGTACCTACGGGGGCGTCGCGGCCGTGGACGCTGCGATCGGGTTAAGCATTCGCCAGCTACGGGTGAAGATTCGGAAGGTGAGGCGGCACTACTTCTGGATGTTGAACCAGGTGCCCCCGGGGCCTGTGTAGCTCAGGCCCTCGCCCCACGTGGCGATGGTCTTCCCGGTGCTCGTGACCGCGATCTCGCCGTAGTCGCCGTAGACCTCGCCGAAGCCGTCCTCGTAGACGTAGGCGGCGGCGCCCGCCGGCGCATCGCTGATCTTGACGGGCGCCGACCACGTGCGGCCGCCGTTCGACGAGCTGCGGTACCAGACGTTCCAGGCGTCGGGGTTGTCCCCATCGGCCGTCTGCATGTACCAGATCCGCACGTCGCCTCCGCCTGAGGAGGCAAGCCGCGGCTGGGTCGCGTTCTCGCCGTTCACGGAGAGCGGGACGCCGGCACTCCACGTGCGGCCGCTGTCCGAGGACGTCGAGACGTAGACGCGCTGCGGCCCTCCGGCCACCGTCGGGCCTTCGTAGGCGAAGACGACATGGTTCGGCGCGTCGGAGACCACCGAGGTCTGGCCGATGTAGAAGTCGGGCTTGCATCCGTCCGCGACGCAGCTCTCGCCGACCGGCACCTTTGCGACGACGACGTTCTCCCAGGTCTGGCCCTTGTCCCGGGAGATGATCGCCTGGTGCCAGACCTCCCCGGCCACGTTCTTCAGGCCGGCGTACTGGATGCTGCTCTCCGAGAAGACAGCCGTCCCGTCGGAGAGGACGCGTGCGTCGTAGGCGTAGTAGTAGCGCTTGTCGTCGCTCAGCTTCTGCTGCGTCCACGTCTTGCCGAAGTCGTGCGACTGGCCGACGTAGAGGTCGCCGACGGTGGGGCCGTTCCAGGAGACGTAGATGTCCTTCCCGGATGCGCTCGTCGCGATCTCGGGCTTGTCCGTCCAGGACACGTTGCCGTAGACGTGCACCGGCTCCGTCCACGTTTTGCCGTGATCGATGGACTTCGTGAAGACCGTCGAGAAGCCGTTGTGGCGATCGGCGTTCAGGAAGGCGGCATAGACGGCGCCCGTGTTCGGGACGACCTCGATGGTCGGGTCGTACTGCGCTTTCGAGCGCAGACACGCGCAGAGCGGAACCTGGTTGCCCCACGTGGCGCCGCCGTCCTTCGAGATCATCAGCGCGTGGAAGGGGCTCGGGCAGTGAGTCCCACAGTCCCGCGGCCCGTAGCGGGTCGTGAGGAGGTAGACATACGGCGCGCGCGGGTCGGCCGCCACGGCCGGCTCCCAGTCGTCCCAGGTGTCGCTCATGACCTGCGACCCGGCCCAGCCCGGGGCGGGACTCGTCGTCGCCGCGACCCTCTTGCCGAACGTTCCGTTCGCCTTCGCCTCGGCGAGCGCCTCGAGGCGCTGCTCGGTGACCTCGGCTTCCTCCTGCACCTCCGCGGAGCCGGCGCGCCCGAGCTCGGACTCGGCTTCCGCGGCCGGCTTCGCCACGGTGCGGCTGCTCTGCTGCGACCCCTGCGTGCGCAGGACCGTCGCGAGGACGACGGCCAGGAGAATGGCGGCACCGACGGCCACGTAATGCCAAGCGCGCATCGAACCCTCGCTCCCTCGGAAGGTCCAGTCCCAGCTTCGAGCGTACGACGGTCTCGGGAGGCTGTCAACGTCGAGGACGCCGGTCGCAGTCCCCGGAGTCGTTGTGCGACGATTGCCTCCCCATGTCCGCGCGGCCCGACGGGACCCCGATCGACGAGGATCGTGACCTGCTCCTCGTCTCAGCGGCGCGGAAGGCCGGAGAGCTTCACCCGCTGACGTGCAGCTTCCGCGAACCGGCACTCGAGGCAGACTTTCGGCGAAGCAGCTTCGAGAACAACTTGACCCAGATCCGGGTCGCCCACGTACTCGGCATCCTGCTGTGGGTGGTGTGGGGCCTTTTCGTGCGCGGCGATCTCGGGCCCGACGAAGGCTTCGATCTCGAGATGCGCTACGGCGTCTTCATCCCGATCATCCTGATCAGCCTGGCCTTCTCGTTCACGAGTCTTTATCGCCGCTACTGGCAGGTGGCCTCGGCGGCGGCAATCCTCGCAACCGGGTTCGCCTGGATCGCCTACGTCTCGGTGATCGACTCAATGCCCGTCGACTACGGCTACGTGGGCGTGATCCTCATCATGACCTTCAGCTACACGCTGATCAGGCTGCGGTTCCCAACCGCCGTCTTCGTCTCGACCGTGCTCGTCCTCTCGTATATCGCGATCGGCCTAGCCGCGAACCAGCTGAACGCCCAGGACGTGAAGCTCCCCGTCTTCTACCTCCTTTCCTTCTGGGTGCTCGGGACGGTCGCCGCCTACGTGCTCGAACGGTCTGCTCGACTCCTCTTTCTGCGCGAACTGCAGCTCGAGCGGGAGCGTGTTCGTTCCGACGAGCTTCTCTTGAACGTCCTGCCCGAGGCGATCGTCGAGCGTCTCAAGGGGCGTGACGGAGAAGTCGGCCCGACCCGGATTGCCGACGGTATCGAGAAGGCAACGGTCGTGTTCGTCGACATGGTCGGATTCACGCGCGAAGCCGAGCGCACGCCGCCGGCTCTGCTCGTCGACGCCCTCGACGAACTCTTCTCGCGCTTCGACGCCATCGCAGATCGAGTCGGGCTCGAGAAGATCAAGACGATCGGCGATGCCTACATGGCGGTCGCGGGAGCCCCTCGACCGCGCGAGGATCACGTGCTCGCGGCTGCCGAGATGGCGCTCGCGGTGCGCGACGAGACCCGGGGCGCTCACTGGCCTTCGGGTGACCCGATCCAGGTTCGGGTAGGAGTCGCCACCGGCCCGCTCGTGGCCGGCGTCATCGGGCGCCGTAAGTTCGCGTACGACCTCTGGGGAGACACCGTGAACCTCGCCAGCCGCCTCGAGCTGCACGGAGAACCGGGCCAGATCCTGGTCACGGAGGCAGTCGCCGACGAACTCGGCGACGGGTTTCTCCTTTCGCCGCCTGTCGTCCTGGACCTCAAAGGCAAGGGCCCGACGCCCGTCAACGAACTTCTCGGATGGAGGGAGGTCGCCCCGCCCGAGCCCGGTGCGCACCGGGCCGAAGCGTCTGACCTCGCCAAGCCCCCGCGCGTGCGAGACTGATCTCATGACGCTCGCAGAGGACATCATCGTCGTCTTGCTCCTCGTCGTGCCCGTCGTCGTCCTCGGCTACCTCTTCGTCTGGGGTGCCCGCAAGGACGGGGAGGAGGACCGGGAGCTCCAGCGTCGCCTCGGCATCAAGCGCAAGACCCGCCTCGGGCGCTGATCGGCTCATAGCGGGCGCGCCAAGATCGAGCGAGAGCTGATTGGCTCTCCCGGTCAGCGCGTTCACGCCTACGGCAAGCCACTGGGCCGCCAGCCGCCTACCCCCGACCCTGGCGCAGCGACAGACTAGGCGGGATCGCTTCGATTCGCCGTCGTCGAACCATCCACGACGCCCACCTCGATGTCCGAGACACGCTTCCGCCCCCGCCACAACGCCAGATAGAGCTCCAGTTCGCGACGCGCTTGTTCCTCGCTCGGGGCACCAGGAATGTCAACTTCGAGCTCGTGGGAATGGACCTGAGCTGTGGCACAGCCAATCCTCCGCAGGAAGAACTGCAGATCGAAGAGAAGCCTTGGGTTGCTCACGAAGACGTTCAAGGGCCGCTGACGCGCCCCGCGGAGTGGCCGCTGCGGGGTGTCGTTCACTCAGTCTGTTCACGACGCTCCCGCTGTCATCCCCAGTTCGGGGGCACCTAATCGACGGTGCTGTTCGGAGGCTCGCCCTCTGCAAGTACTGGGTGCGGTATCGGTCAACGTCGTGGACCTGTTGCATCAGAACCAAGTACGCCGCCATGCCGACTCCTCGCTTGTCGCTCTCGGACTAAGCCGTCTCGGGGATCATCGGGTGACTCGGAGGCAGACCGGCTCGGCGACACCGAGCGCGTGTTCGGCCATCCGCAGACCGGCGGGCGCTCGATCACAAGCGCGACCCGGCGACGCTCCGGCTCGCCTCGCCCGACGAGGATCGACCGGCCGATGTGTCCGTTCCACGACGGTTACAGGGCCGGAAGGACTCGAACCTTCAACCCCCGGTTTTGGAGACCGGTGCTCTGCCAGTTGAGCTACGGCCCTAGGCGAAGCGCATGATACCGGGGTGCGACGGAGACCCCTCGGCGCCCTGTTCGCCCTCCTGGCCGTCGGCTTCGCCGCAATCGCCGTCTACGCCGCGCGGGCGGGAGGCGGCGCGTGGGTGATCGCAATCGCGGGCGCGGCGCTCGCCGTCTGGATGGGAGAGCTTGCCTACCGGGCGCTCCGCTAGGCACCGTATTCTCTCCTCTGCGATGGCCGACCAGTCGACCGATACTCGCGTTCTCTGGCAGGAGTTCAAGCGCACCGGAGACCGCGCGCTCCGCGACCGGCTCATCCTCACGTACGCACCGCTCGTGAAATACGTCGCGGGCCGGCTGGGGAGCGGGCTTCCCGCACATGTGGAAGAGGGTGACCTCGTCTCCTACGGGCTCCTTGGACTGATCGGCGCCATCGAGCGCTTCGACCCCGACCGGGACATCAAGTTCGAGACGTACGCGATCGCGCGGATCAAGGGCTCGATCATCGACGAGCTGCGCTCGATGGACTGGGTGCCGCGCTCCGTGCGCGCCCGCGCCCGCGACATCGAGCGCGCGATCGCAGACCTCGAGTCGCGCCTCACGCGCGCGCCGACCGACGAGGAGATCGCGGCCAAGCTCGGCATCACCGAGGAGGAGTTCCAGGACTCGCTGCTCGAGATCTCGCGCTCCTCGATCGCCGCGCTCGACGAGCTCTGGGCGAGTCCCGGCTCGAGCGGCGACGCGGTCGCCCTCATCGACACGATCGAGGATCCCACCGCCGCCGAGCCTCAGTCCGCGATGGCGCACACGGAGCTCCGCGAGGCGCTGGGCGAGGCGATCTCCCGCCTGCCCGAACGCGAGAAGCTCGTCGTCACGCTCTATTACTACGAGGAGCTGACCCTGCGCGAGATCGGCGAGGTGCTCGGCGTCACCGAGTCGCGCGTCTCACAGCTGCACACGAAGGCGATCCTGCGCCTCAAGGCGCGGCTTTCGTCCTCGCTGGTCCGTCACACCGGGGACTAGGCCGCCGTCGGCCGTCAAGCGTGGGCCAGGTGCCTGGCGCTCTTACGGGTTTCGGCGACGGCATCGTCGACATGGCGACCCATGACGGTCTCCGCCTCATCCCTGCATGCGCATCGAAGGGCGAGACGCGCCGTCCAGATCACCTTGCGCAAGTTGCGATCGGCCATGCGGTAGTAGTAGTCGGCGAGCGCCGCCAGCGCACCTTTGTCGAAGACCTCGTCGAGCTCCACGCCGACGCCCGCCGCGCGCATCCTTCGCTCGAGGATTCGTCCGAGCGACTGCTCGGCCTGCCCGTCGAAGTGGGGAATCGCCACTCTCGTCTCGAGGAGGCTCTCCGCGTCGTGGAACCCGGGAAGAGCGAAGTAGTCCTCGTGCACGGCGACGACGAGTGCGCCCGGAAAGTCGGCAAAGATCCTGATGACCCGGCCGAAGAAAGCCTCCACGAGCGGGGTCTTGTCGGCGCCCGACCATCCCCAGCAGTCCGTGTCTTCGAGCACCACGACGGGGAGAAGCCCCTGGCTCGCCACCGAGGAAACCAGCTCTGCAGCCGCATCGATCACTTCCGTCGCGGAGCGTGTGTGCTCGACGTCCTGCCCGAGGATGCTCACCCGATCGCTGCTGGCTCGAAGCAGTGCGTCCCGGTGCTCGGGCGAGATGAGGCCCGACTTGGTCGCGGTGCCTGTGAGTGTTCGTATCAGATGCTGGGCGAACGCCTTCGGCTCGGTCACGGTCTCGTCGGGCTCGGCGAAGACTGGCATCCGGATCGGGGCGATTCCCGCCTGCCCGGGTCTCGTGGCGTACGCGATCAGACTCGACTTACCGTGGCCTCCCCGACCAATCACCGCCACGCGCTCAGAGCTGCGGATCGCCTCTTCGAGGACGGTTTCGACCGCCGTTTCCCGCGCGAGCTCCTCGAACGGCACGTGAAAGACGTGAAGTTCGTCGTGAGGCGGCATGGGATCGAAGGACTGAGCGCTTCGGAGCTTCATGAGGTCTTGGAGGCTCATCTCTCGGCACTGACTCAGTCGCCTCGCCGCTCCGCAGCCGAGGGAAAGTGGACGAAACGGCCGGAGCCCTTGGCGTCCGTCTTCGCCTCGAGCCGAGCAAGAGCCTTCTCCACGCGGCCGACGCGTCGGTCGGCGCTGCGCCAGCCGGTCGAGACGAGCTCGCTGAGAAGCGCCACATCCTCCAGGCGCTCGCGGCGCTCACGCTCGAGCTCCGCCCGCAGGTCGTCCATTCTCGCGATCACCAGCTGGAAGAGGGCGCCGAGCTCGGCGATGTGTTGCGCGACGGGCCGCACCTCGACGCGCAGGGCTTCGTACACCACGCTACCGACGTTCTGCGGGAGGCTCGCTTGGAGCTCGGCATTGGTCCTGAGGAGCCTGGACACGAGCTCCTCGGCCTCTTGGCCGGACTCGACCGCCGGGCTGACCTCGAGCGAGCGTGGAGACGGCGGTGGGCCGACGGCTTCCATCGCCCTTGCGACCCGTGAGGCGACGTCGGCGCTCACGGGTTCGCCGTTCACCACCCGCAAAACGTTCTCAGCCGAGACGTCTGCGAGTCGCGCGATCTCGAGAATGCTTCCCAAATCTGCCCCTCCCCGAAAGGCCGCAACGAGCGGGCTTTTTGAAGAATAGTCGGGTTGGCGCAACTTTTCACCACCTGTGCCGACGCTCAGGTGGGGCGCGGCTCAGAGGGCGAACTCGGCGGGGAGCTGCTCCGGCTCTTCGTCCTCGGCGGGGAGCTCCTCCCGTGCCCGCGCATCGAAGTAGACGTACGTCGTCACTAGGGCAACGAAGGGCATGGCGAGCGCGTAGACGATTCCCGCCAGGATGTTCATGAGCGCGAGCGGCGCGTCCACGAGGAGGATCAGGAGCGCGCCGAGCAGAGGGCCGGCGACGAGCGCGAGCACGGCCCCGAAGCCGACGAGCGATGCAACCCTGAACCAGCGCCGGTGCACGAGCTTGCCGCTGCGCCTGAGCGAGAAGAGCGCGGGTGTGTCCTCGAGCACGATCGCCTGTGCGAGGAACGACCAGCGCACCGCGAGCCAGGCCGCGACGGGGATCAGGAACCCGGTCGCCACGAGTGCGAGGCCGCTCACGACGGCGAGGGAGACCGAGACGAAGAGCGCCCGCCACTTCTCCAGTGTCAGCCGGTAGGCGGTGATCGGGCCGATCGGCTCGTCGGCGTCGATGCGCACGAGCGCGGCGCTCGTCGCTCCCTGGAGGAGGGCGAGTCCGAAGAGCGCGAGCGTCAGGCCCAGTGCGGTGACGAGGCCGAGGAGCGCCCCGGCAGACTCGCCCGAGGCGCTGATCCCGACCAGGCCGAGCCCGCCCAGGACGGCCGCCTGGACGAGGGAGATGACCATGCCGAGCGGGATGAAGAGGATCCCGAGCCCGAGGAAGAGCTTCGGCCGGCGCGCGTACATGCGTGCGGAAGCCCTGAGGATCTGGCCCCAGCTTCGCCGCCGGGCGATGCGGAGAGGGGCGACCGGGCTCCACGTCGTACGCGTGAAGACGAAGATCGCGAGCGCGAGCAGGACGCCGAGAGTGATGAAGACGGCCGTGGGGTTGCGCAGGAGCTGGACGAGCCCGCGTGAGCCCTGCTCGACCGCTACACAGAAGAAGTCGGTCGCGCGCGTGCCGAAGAGCCCGCCCGTGGGCACGGCGTAGCCCCGGTCACGCCATCCCTGCGACCACTCGAGCGGAGCCGTCCACTGATCCTTGAGATTCGGGCCGGTGGGGCCGTTGAAGAACGCCTTCTGCAGCTCTCCCCACCTGCCCTCGAACGTGATCCAGGGGAACCCCTGCGCGGCTGCCGCCGGATCGCTCGGGATCGTCTTCACGACCGGGCGGACCTCACGGTGCGGGCCCTCGGTGTCGTCGCAGCCGACGCCCGCCTCCGCGGAGCTCCCCAGGTAGAGGGCCGCGCCGAACTTGTTCGCGTGCGAGCCAGCGGCGGGGTAGACGACCGGGTGCGTGCCGTCCACGATCTCGAGCTTCTCGTCGCCCCACGCGGCGCGCTCGGCGCCTTCGTGGGAGCTGTAGCCGACCGCAGTGGGCGTCTTCGTGAGGGCGTCGGCGGCGTCTGCCGCGTCGAAGTCGAGCTGGATCATCTCCCAGTCGCCCTCGTGGAGGTTGTTGAACTGGTTGAAGACGTAGAAGAACCAGTACTGGAGCGAGAGCTTCCCGGGATAGGCGGGATCGGTGGCGACGTGCGCGTAGACCGTCGGCGAGCTTCCCTCCGTCAGGCGGCGGTTCCACTTCTCGTAGCTGCAGCCCGGATCGAGCGCGCTCCCGGGGAAGTCGAGGTGGTACTCGTAGCGGTTGACGAGATCCGAGGCCTGAGGGCCGATCTTCACGAGATCGGTCGCGCTCCAGGGGCCGCGCAGGGCCACGGTGTTGTCGCCGAAGAGGAGATCGACGTCGATCGGCTCATACGGCTCGCCGGGTCCGCACTCCTCGTCCTGGGCGACCAGCCGAACGACCGGAGCGAAGCGGTCCGCGAGTGCCTGCTCGGCCCCGAGATCCGCTCTCGCGCCGGCAGGGAAGACGAGCGCGGCGGCAACGGCGGCAAGCGCGAGCATCGCGATCCGATTCACGGACGGGTCATTCGACGCGCACCCCCCGAATCCCGCGGCGCGAAGCCGATACACTCGCCCGCGGTGGCAGTTTCGGAACCGGGGAAGATCCGCAACGTCGCAGTGGTCGGTCACCGGGGGACGGGGAAGACGTCCCTCGTCGAAGCCATGCTCTTTCAGGCCGGTGCGACGAACCGTCTCGGCACGGTCGAGCAGGGGACGACCGTCACCGACTGGGACGAGGACGAGCAGAAGCGCCAGATGTCGCTCTCGGCGGCCCTCTGCCACGCCGAGTGGCAGGACCGCAAGCTGAACCTCATCGACGCGCCGGGTGACCCCGGCTTCCAGGCCGACGCGATCGCCGGGCTGCGCGTCGTCGAGGGCGCGCTCATCGTCCTGAACGGCGTCAACGGCGTAGAGGTGCAGACGACGAGGCTGTGGGAGCGCTGCGAACAGCTCGGTCTCTCCCGCGTCCTCTTCGTGAACATGCTCGACCGCGAGCGGGCCGACTTCTTCGCCGTGCTCGCACAGCTCCGCGAGCAGCTCTCCAAGCGTTGCGTCGCCGTCCAGATCCCCATCGGACACGAGCACGAGCTGAAGGGGATCGTCGATCTCTTCCACATGCGCGCGTACCTGTCGCCCGAAGGCGGGCGCGAAGGCGATCCGGTCGAAATCCCGGACGAGATCGCCGCGCAGGCGGCCGAATACCGCGAGCAACTCGTGGACGCGGTCGTCGAGACCGACGAGGCGCTGATGGAGCGCTACCTGGAGGAGGGCGAGGTGTCGGGCGAGGAGCTCGCGGCCGCGCTCAAGAACGCGGTCTCCAACGACGACCTCTTCCCCGTCCTCTGCGGCTCGGCGACGAAGAACCTAGGCACGACGGGCCTCCTCGACCTCCTCGTCGAGGGCGTGCCTTCGCCGGCGAAGAAGCCACTCGACCTCGGCGTCGAGGCGAACGGCGCCGCCGCGTTCGTGTTCAAGACCGTGGCAGACCCCTTCGCGGGCCGCATCAACGTCTTGCGCGTCCTCTCCGGCCGGCTCGGCTCCGACTCGAACCTCGTCAACCCGCGCACGAAGGGCAAGGAGCGACTGGGCCAGGTGCTCCTCCTGCAAGGGAAGGACCACGCGCCTGCCGACGGGCTCGCTGCTGGCGACATCGGCGCCGTCGCGAAGCTCAAAGACGTCATGACCGGCGATCTCCTCCTGGAGAAGGACGACGGCTCCGAAGCGCCGCCGCTCGAGTTTCCGCAGCCGGTGATGAGCTTCGCCATCACGCCGAAGGCGAAGGGCGACGAGGAGAAGATGGCCACGGCGCTCAGGCGCCTCGCCGAGGAAGACCCCACCCTCGTCCTGCGCCGCGACGACCAGACCGGCGAGCAGCTCCTCGCGGGTCTCTCCCAGATGCACGTCGAGGTGGCCGTCGATCGGCTCAGGCGCCGCTTCGGCGTCGACGTCGACCTGCACCAGCCCCGCGTCCCGTATCTCGAGACGATCCGCAAGGAGTCACGGGCGCAAGGGCGCTACAAGAAGCAGACCGGCGGGCGCGGCCAGTTCGGCGACTGCCACATCGTCCTCGCGCCGCTTCCCGGCCACGAGGGCTACGAGTTCGTGGACAAGATTGTCGGCGGCGTCATCCCGCAGGGGTTCCGCCCTGCCGTGGACAAGGGCATCCAGGAGGCGATGCTGCGCGGCGAGCTCGCCGGCGCACCGGTGCAGGGAGTGCGCGTCCAGCTCGTGGACGGCTCCTACCACAGCGTCGACTCCTCGGAGATGGCGTTCAAGATCGCGGGCTCGATGGCGTTCAAGTCCGCCTACGAGAAGGCCGACCCCGTGCTCCTCGAGCCGATCATGGCACTCGAGGCCACGGTGCCGGACGACGCCGTCGGCGCCGTCAACGGCGACCTCAACTCCCGGCGCGGTCGGCTGCACGGCATGGAGCCGCGCGGCGGGATGACGACGATCAAGGCCGAGGTGCCGATGGCCGAAGTGCTCACGTACTCGCAGTCCCTCACCTCGCTGACCGGCGGCCGGGGCGACTACGCGCTCAGCTTCCTCCGCTACGAGGAAGTACCGACGCACATCGCCCAGAAGATCATCGAGACTGCGCAGAAGGAGAGGGAGGAGGCGAAGGCATCCTGATTGTGCGACGACAGGACGTATACCGCCAGTGCGCGGTGTGTCACCGCACGCTCCTCATGGGCGAGCGCTCGTTCCGGTTCACCCCCGGCGGAGAGGACTGGGTCGATGTCTGCGCGCTCTGCACCGAGCAGGCCGATGAGCACGGCTGGATCAAGGAGGGGAGCCCGACCACGCCGCTCGTCCCCGACACGTCGCGGAAGCGCAGGCGCTTCCCCGGCCTCGGCCTCATCGAACAGCACCGCAAGGTCGAGCCCGAGCACGTCGTGCCGGAGCCCATGCTCCGCCGGCTTTCGGAGACCGAGCAGGCGATGGTCGAGTCGGCCGATCTCTTCAACGACAGCGCCTATCGGCGGACGATCGCGGGGATCGCGAAAAGCCTCGGGGACGCACGGGTGAGCTTCCTGCCGCTCTCCGGGGTGAACCCCGAGGTCGTCGTCACGGTCGCGTGGGACATCTCCTGGTACCAGTACCGGGTCGTCTTCGAGTCGAACCAGCCCGTGCGCCTCGCCGAGCGGGGCTACGAGCTGGACGAGCTCGACGACCGCTTCAAGGACTGGAACGGCCACCTCGGGCCCGACGGGCGGCTCTCGCCCGACATCCCCAGGCTCTAGAGCGGGGCCGGATCCGCCACTACACTCCGGCGCAGAGTGATCTACTGCGTCATCCCGCCCGAGCTGAAGGACGAGCTCTACGACAAGCTCGTCGAGTACTACAAGGACAACCCGAACGTCGAGGTGATCGTCGACCGGCGCACTGGGCCCGACCGGCGGCAGGGCAAGCCGAGCCCGGAGTTGAAAGAGCGCAGGCAGACGCGGGACCGCCGCCGCGGGCGCGTCGCGGGCGAGTTTCCGACTACGGACGTTTCCGGCGACTAGCCGTCAGTAGAATCGCTCCCCGACACGGATAAAGGGGAGCGATGGCCACGACGGGGACGAAGACCTACAAGAACTACATCGGCGGCGAGTGGGTGGACGCCGCGGGCGGCGAGACCTTCGAGTCGACGAATCCGGCGACGGGCGAGCTGATCGGCGCCTTCCCGAGGTCGACGGTCGAGGACGTCGACCGGGCCGTCGACGCGGCGAAGGAAGCCTACGAGAGCTGGCGCCTCGTGCCCGCGCCCAAGCGTGCGGAGATCCTCTTCCGAGTCGCCCAGGCGTTCGCCGACCGGAAGGACGAGCTGACCGAGCTGATGGTGCAGGAGATGGGGAAGGTGCGCGCCGAGGCCGGCGGCGACGTCCAGGAAGCGATCGACATGACGTACTACATGGCCGGCGAGGGCAGGCGCATGTTCGGCCAGACGACACCGTCGGAGATGCCCGACAAGTTCCAGATGAGCGTTCGCCTGCCGGTCGGCGTGGTCGGCGCGATCACGCCCTGGAACTTCCCGATCGCGATTCCGAGCTGGAAGATCGCGCCCGCGCTCGTGTGCGGCGACACGGTCGTCTTCAAGCCGGCGACCGACACGCCCGCGCTCGGCGAGCGCTTCGTCGAGATCTTCGAGGAGTCCGGGCTCCCGCCGGGCGTCCTCAACATCGTGCACGGCGGAGGGGGGACGGTCGGCGAGCGCCTCGTCACGCACCCCGACGTCCCGCTCATCTCGCTCACGGGCTCGCGGGAAGTCGGGATCAAGACGGCGCAGAACGGCGCCCCGTTCCTGAAGCACATCCACCTCGAGCTCGGCGGCAAGAACGCGGTCATCGTCATGGACGACGCCGACATCGACCTCGCCGTCGACGGGATTCTCTGGTCAGCCTTCGGCACCTCCGGGCAGCGATGCACGGCGGCGAGCCGCGTCATCGTCGGCTCGAAGGTCTACGAGCCGCTGCAGTCGAAGCTCGTCGAGCGTGCCGAGAAGCTGAAGCTCGGCTACGGTCTCGAGGAGGACGTGGACGTTGGGCCCGTCATCAACCAGGCCGCGCTCGAGAAGATCCATTCGTACACGGAGATCGGGCAGGGCGAGGGGGCGAAGCTCCTCACCGGCGGCGAGATCGCGACCGAGAACGGGCTCGACAGGGGCTTCTTCTACCGGCCGACGATCTTCGGCGACGTCGATCCCGAGATGCGGATCGCGCAGGAAGAGATCTTCGGGCCGACGACCGCGCTGATCCGGACGAACGACATCGACGAGGCCATCGGGGCTGCGAACTCCGTCGAGTTCGGCCTCTCGTCGTCGATCTTCACCCGCGACGTGAACAAGGCGTTCCGAGCCATGCGCGACCTGAACACCGGGATCACGTACATCAACGCGGGGACGATCGGCGCCGAGGTGCACCTGCCGTTCGGAGGGACGAAGCAGACCGGCAACGGGCATCGCGAGGCTGGCCAGGCCGCGCTCGACTTCTACACGGAGTGGAAGTCGATCTACGTGGACTACTCAGGCAAGTTGCAGCGCGCCCAGATCGACCAGTTCGAGGATCCGGCGCCGTAGCCCTGGGGCCACCCCGCGCCTCCACCCGCTTTCGAGCGTAACCTTCGCGGGCGCACGCGTGGCCGACGCTTGCGCGTGCTTGGCGGACGCTTCCGCACGAAGGAGGAAAACCTGAACCGCAAGCTCGTCGTCTTCGTGCCGCCCGAGTCCCTGGGCGTCGTCCGCGACGCGCTCTTCGGCGCGGGGGCCGGCCGGATCGGCGACTACGAGCGCTGTTCCTGGTACACGGAGGGCACCGGCACGTTCTTCGGGGGCGACGGCACGAGCCCGTCCGTCGGCGAGGGCGGGAGGGAGGAGCGCGTTCCGGAGCTCCGCCTCGAGACGGTCTATCCCGAAGAGCGGCACGACGACGTCCTCGCTGCGCTGCGCGGGGCGCACCCGTACGAGGAACCGGCCTTCGACGTCTACCCGCTCCTGTGAAGGCGCGCCTCTTAACGGACGGTGGCGCCCGCGGCAACCCCGGTCCGGCCGCCGCCGCGTTCGTGCTCGAGGCGGAGGACGGCACCGTGCTCGACGCTCGCGGGGAGGCGATCGGCGTCGCGACCAACAACGTCGCCGAGTACCGAGCCCTCGTCGCCGGCCTGGCCAGGGCGGCCGAGCTCGGCGTGGACGAGCTCGAGGTCGTGTCCGACTCCGAGCTGCTCGTGAAACAGATGCGAGGCGAGTACAAGATCAAGAACGCAGCGCTGATCGACCTCTCTTTGGAGGCCAAGCGCCACGAGCGGGAGATCGGCTCGGTGCGCTACACGGCCGTCCGCCGGGAGCACAACGAACTCGCGGATCAGCTCGTCAACGAGGCGCTGGACCAGGAAGCCAAGCGGCTATAATCGGCCTGCTTCGCGGATGTAGCTCAGTTGGCTAGAGCGTCTGCTTGCCATGCAGAAGGTCGTGGGTTCGAGTCCCATCATCCGCTCTCAAAACCCGCTGGAAACGGCGGGTTTTCGCGTTCCGAGATTTGACGCGGGCCACGAGCTTGGCGCGAAAAGTCAGCTTCTAGTCAGCCTTCCCGGCGGGTGCGCCGTGCTCGCATGTGAGGAGTGCCACTGCATCGCCGAGGACGCGAAGCGGTGGGTCTCTCTGATCGTCGATGAACCGATGAGTCCGTCTTCGAGCAGTACGTCTGCTCCTAGTGCCCCATCTGCGCGGATAAGGAATTCGAGCACGCTCGGGGCGGCGGGCTGTCCCACACCTGAAGGTTCGCCTGACGGCAGCCCGGGCGGTTGCTGTCCAGCCGAGGTGGCTGCTCTCATATGTCTTCTGTGGCCTTCGAGAGCCGGGCTCTAGCCTCTTCTTCCGGGGGCGAACGTCGCGGGGGTGGCCGCAACCCTCCCCGACTGAGCCCGGCTCTCGCTTGTGAACCTGCATGCTTCCTCGCAAGGCGGTTTTCTCGCGGAGAGCGAACGGGGTGTCCGCGACTAGCGCTCGGCCGCACTTACTTGGCTCGTCGCTGTTGCCTTCTGGGCCGACGCCGGAACGGATCGCGAGTTCTACGAAGCCCTCGCATTGGGGCGGCAACGTGTTTCTAGCTGCCCTCCTCATCGTGTGGCGCTAGCGGGCGGGCAAATCCAATAGATTGACTCGTGGATCCCGGTTGCGTGGTGGATCCCCTCGCACATCCTGGTGACCGCCGTGATGTGCGGCTGGGACGGCACCGTGTAGTCCAGGCGCTCGCTGATCCATTTTTCGAAACCCTCAAGTTCCTCGGGCTCAACCTAGCCGCCGTGCGGGTTGTGTTTGCGGGAGACGGTGCGGAGCTCCGAGTCGGGAACGAGCGAGCCCATGCTGGCGGGGATGATGCGCCCGCGCTTGATGCAGGTGCGCATCACCATCAGTCGAGTGAGCCGGCGTCGTTCTTCGACGCCTCGTTGCCCTCGGCCGCACGGCTCGTCCATCGCTCCGGAGTGTTTCGGCGCTGGAGTGTTTCGGGTCTTTGCGCTGCGTTGTCGGCAGACGAGGCACCAGAGCTCACCGCCGTCGCAGCGGTGGTAGACCGACCAGCTGCCCGACCGCCGAGGAGCGCACGCGGCTAGTTGCCAACGGTGGCACAAAATCGCGGCTATGGTGGATGTGCGCAGAAGGCCTAGCGCGGAAGCCGTTGAGGCTCCACAACACTCCTTTTCGACTGTCTCATCTGGCCCAAGTGCCGCAGGAGGGCTCACCCGAGTTCTCCGCCCTTAGATCCACAGACTGGAGCAGCATATGCATGCCATCGTGAGACGCTACGAAGGAATCGACACCAAGCGCACCGACGAGCTCAAGCGCAAGGTCGGCGAGAGCCTGACCCCGCGCCTCAAGAAGCTCGACGGCTTCAACGGCTACTTCCTCATCGAGGCCGACAACGGCGTCATGAGTTCGGTCAACTTCTACGACACTTCGGCACACGCCGACGAGTCGACGCGCGTCGTGGCCGAGTGGCTACGCGAGGAGAAGCTCGACACGGTCCTTCCGAATCCGCCCAAGGTCACGGGCGGCAAGGTCATCGTCGAAGAGATGAAGGCCAGGGCGTAACAGTCCCGGCAAGACCACCCGACGCACGAGAGAAGGCCCGCTTGCGGGCCTTCTCTGCGTTACGGCCTTCATCGTCCACCATTCCATCGGGCTGGCGCTCGATCGGCATTTCCAACATCTCCAATCTTCCAGGCCGTACCGATTGCAGCGGGCATGCCGGGGTGCTGCGGGGTCGTTACCTCCATCAGCAAGTCCCCCTCACGCAAATCGACTGTCTTTAGCCAGGTCTTCGGCGTATCTTCCACTGCGCGCGGAGAGGCGCGCCCTTGACCTTGCCCATCGTCGCTGCGGTAGGCGTGCTCGTCGCGCTCGCCGTCGCGGATGCCTTGCGCTCGGAACGATCCTCGTCGGCGGCGGGCACTGCCCCTCCAACCACGACAGAGCAGGGCCCAAGCGTCCCCACGGAGCAGGAGATCTCTCTTCCGCCATCCCCCTGGACGCGCCGCGCTCCCGCCTGCCGCTGCCGGTTGCCCCACGGTCGGCCCGAGGAGGGAATCTGCTGGAAGTGCTAGCGAATTTGCTGGAAGTGCTAGCGGCGCGTCCGCCGGTAGAAGCGAGGGCAGTCCCCTAGCGCTTCACTTCGGGTGAGCAGGAGAGGCGCTACTCTGCGGAGCGAGCAAGGACGGGGGGAACAAAATGGAACAGGAAGGAATGGTCGATCACCCGGACGTTCGGGCGCTCGTTGCCCGAGCACGGGAGGAGTTGGCGGCGGGCGACGACAAGCAGGCCGCTCGGGATCTCACCGACGCCGCCTACCACACGCACGACTCCGAGATCGAGCAGCAGGTGCGCGAGCTTGCTGATCAGGGGTTGGAGCGCGCCGGTCGATTTGGCAAAGGGCGCTGGGAGGAGATCATTCGCATCGCCGACCTCCACTCGGCAAAGGCCAAGCAGTGACACGCTCGTTCAGCAGCTAAGACTGGGGCCGGAGCCAGCCGACCGGCTCGGGAAGGGGAGATGAAGCCGGTGCCGCAGCGCCGCCGGAAAGAGGCGCGTCCCTCCGGCCCCATCAAGATTCTTCCAGCCGCGCGGAAGCCAGGGAGAACTGGGAAGACATCTTTACCGCTCCCTAACCGGATGAGCGCGTCGTCGTTGGTCGGGGGAGAGCCGAGTAGCCGCCGTCTCCCGTCGTGGCCCGAAGGCCGAGGTGGGTAGCCCCCGGGCCCGCTGGCCCACTCGGCTCTCTCCCCAGGGCGCAGAGCTTAGTTCGGGGAGGTCTGCAGTTCGACTGGCTCTACGTATAGTTCGCCGCTCGCTCGGGCTCGTCCCTCTCCCAGTGTTCGACCATGAGCTCGGCCATCTGGCGCTCGACGAAGAGCGCGAGGGCCTCGTCGCTCAACTCGCTGACGACCGGCGGGTGGTTTCGAGCAAGCCGCGTCCCAGCGAGTCAGTGCTTCTACCGATGCGACTCGGCACGAGGGAGCGCAATGTTGTCGTTGAGCGCGGTCGCGTCCCGGCCGGCCCGACACGATAGACAAAGGAGGATCACATGCCAGAGACAACTGAGACTCCCGTCCTCGACCTGCTCGCGGAGATGACGGAGAAGTCGATCGAGGCGTCATCGCTCGATCCGGAGAAGCTGATGCTCGTGCGCCTCGCGGCCCTCGTCGCCGTCGACGCGCCTCCGGTCTCCTACGACCTCAATCTTCGAGCCGCAAGCGAGACCGAGGTCGACATCGACGACGTTCGCGGCGTCCTCGCCGCGATCGCTCCGATCGTCGGCACCGCGAAGGTCGCTGCCGCGACCGGGAACATCGTCCGCGCCCTTGCGTTCGAGCTCGAGATCGCTGAGCTCGAGGCGGAGGAGTCAGACTAATCTCGATTCAGGTGGGAGCCGCCTCCCTGTCGAACATGAGGGGGCGGCTTCCTTCTCTTCTCGCCCGAGCAGCATGAGGATCTCGGTGGGTCAGTCAGAAACGCGACCGCCTCCGGATCCATGGCGGGGCGTGGCGTTCCCGAGCGAGGTGGCGGATCCCTTTCACGGCTCCCAAAGCGAGGGAAGCCCACCGTCGACGGTTGCCCAGCTAAGGCAGGGCGGAGCCACGCGCTACCGTTGGGGTGCCGCAACCCCAGTCCTTCCGGTCGCGTGGCTCCTACTTGTTGAGATGCCGGGTCGAGCTCTTTCTTGCTTAAGGCGGCCGGATGCGAAGTGTTCCCGTTCAGCCGGCGTTCCGGACAACAGCTGGGCCGGGGCGCGACCTCACCGAAATGCGGCACTCCGGTGAGGTGTCTCGCTCTCAGAGGAAAGAGCTCGCCCCGGCCCACAGGTCGTATCGGCAGGGGCTCGAGATCCTTGACCCGCTGCGTGCGAATCGAGGCGACGAGCTTCAGAAGGCCCTGCGGGGACCGTTAGGGGTGTTGGCAGGTCTTGCTCTAGTAACCGGTGCTTCCCCCGCCGCCTCCAACCACGGCGATCACCACGATGACCGCAGCGATGATCGCAAGCGCGGCGCCAATCCAGAGTGTGCGTCTCGAAAGTGGCATCTTGCACCCCCTTTCACCCTGGTCCTTACGAGCATCCGCGTTCCTCAGATTCCTCTTCCGCCGGCCGCCGAGCGGAAAAGCCCTCGTACAAGGAGCGGCGGCCGACACTTCGGGGACGCGCCGGCCGCCGATGGACGATCCAACCTAAAGGGGCAGATCGCCGCAGAGGAGGGGTGAGGACCCTCCGGTGGCGAGCATAGACCCGTGGGGTTCGATCGTGCCCTGGGCGAACGGCTAGGCTGCCTGCGGCCAGCGAAGCTGGCGCCACAAAGGCGGCTAGAGTAGCGCTCCTGGGAGGGAAGGTATGGAGAAGACTTCGCTTGTTTTCGTCGGACGGACCGACGTAGAGGATTGGGAGCATGACGAGGAGACCGGTGGCCTCTGCCACATGCTTCGCGAAGACGATGACGTACACGCCGGACTGTGGAAGCCAGGCCAGATGGCTGGCAAGCCAATCGAGTTAGTGCTGGAGGCGCACGAGTCGGTCGTCGTGCTCGCTGGATCGGGGCGCGTCGAAGTGGACGGCCAGTCGGTGGAGCTCGAGCCTGGGGTGATGTTTTCACTTCCCAAGGGCGCCCACACCAGATGGGTCGTCGACGAAGAGTTCACGGAGTTTTGGGTCTACGGCTAGTGGTTTTTCGGCCGCCTGTTGGACCCCTCCGCCCGAGCGGCCGAGCGACGAGAGCGCGATGCCGGCGGCCATGTCGAAGGCGGCCGTGGTCGGCCACCCTCGAGCTGCGGCTCACGTGAGGTCGGCGATCAGATAAGCGCTTCCTGCGAAGCCGCCCAGAGGAGCAGAACCAGAACCAGTCTTTCCGATTCTTGCCCCAACTCGCCCACTGGCGAATCCCCTCGCCCTCGAAGTTTCTCTGACTGGTCTGCAGGACTGTCCGGAAGAACCATTCTCCGAGGTCATCGATGAGAATGAAGCGCCCTCGAATCGATGGCAGACACCGTAGAGAACGGTTCCAAGCCAGACACGACCAGCCATGTGGAGCAGAACAAGAGCGATCCTAGGCCCGGCGCGGACGGTGGCATATCGCTCCTTACGAGCGCTATGGCACGTACTGCTGGTCGAGCGACTGCACGGTGTCCACGTCGTAGAGCAACCAGAAGCCGGTCTCGAGCGGCTCGAACAAGGGATGCCCGAGCGGGTTCTCGCCCTTGACGAGCTTCGCCAGCTGGGCGACGGAGATCTGCGTCCCCTGGACGCCTTTCGCCAGCACGGTCACGTGCGCGTCGGCCGGAACGAGATAGGTATACAGGCGATGCGTCTCGTCCACGACGTAGTTGTCGTTCGGGACGTCGCTCGAGCCGGTGTCCTGGAGCGCGGCGTCGGCCGCGGTCACGCCACTCGAGAACTCCGCCGGGTCGAACCGCATCTCGAACCCGGCTCCGGAGCGGACGAGCGACTTGATGTGGCCGAACTCGAGGCGGTGCTTGGGGGGCGCTGGGCCGAGCTTCGTCACAGGGACCGTCGTGGGGACGGAGACCGTCACCGTGCTGGCGGGCCCGGACCCGGTGGCGGTCGTGGTGATCGTCGTCGTGGCCGTCTTCGTCTCAGTGGACGTGGAGGACCTGCCGTTGCATCCGACCGCGAGCCCGAGGGCGGCGAGGACGACGACCGCTGAGATTGCCTGCGAGATCTTCATGGGAGCCTCCTGCTCGTGGCCCGATCGTCTCGCGCGCGCGAAACTACCTCGTTACTTCTGCCTAACGATTCTCCATCAGTGCACGGTCCAGCTCCAGGCGTCGGGCGTCCCGTCTACGTTTCCGGCCTCGTCAACGGCCCGCACCCTGAAGACGTGTGAGCCCTTCTTGAGCCCGCGGTAGCCCTTCGGCGACGAGCACGCCGACCACGAGCCTCCGTCGAGGCGGCACTCGAAGCTGACGCCGCTCTCGGACGAGGAGAACGTGAAGCTCGCGGAGGGCGAGCCCGTCGACGCCTTCGGGCCGGAGGTGACCGTCGTGTTCGGCGCCACAGTGTCCACCTTCCACGTCCGCTTCGCCGGCGAGGGATCCACCGTCCCGCTCCCGTCCTTCGCTCGCACGCGAAACCTGTGCTCGCCCTGCGGGAGCGAGGAGTACGTGCGCCCGGACGAGCAGACTGCCCAGCCGCCGTCGTCCATCCGGCACTGGAAGGTGGCGGCCGAGTCGTCGGAGGAGAAGCGGAAGGTGGCCGAGGTGGACGAGGTCGGGCCGGACGGCCCGTCGGTGATCGTCGTCTCCGGCGGAAGGTCGATGCGCCACGACCACTGCGCCGGGGTCGGGTCGACGTTGCCGGCGCGGTCCTTCGCGCGCGCCTTGAGGACGTGCTTGCCGTCCGAGAGTCCGGAGATCGCCTCGCACGTGGCCCACGCGTGGTGGTCCAGCTTGCACTGGAAGGTCGCGCCGGCCTCGCTCGAGAGCGTGAACGTCGCCGTGTCCTTGTGCGAAACGCCGTTCGGGCCGGAATCGATCGCGGTCTCGGGCGGGACGGTGTCAACGGTCCACTTGACGCTCGCGGGCGACGGATCGGGATTGCCCGCCTGGTCGACCGCGCGGACGCGGAAGCGGTGCCCGCCGTCGTGCAGCTTGGCGTACGTCTTCGGGGACGAGCAGGCCTCGTACTTCGCGTCGTCGAGCTTGCACTCGAAGGCCGACTTCCTCTCGCCTGACGTGAAGGCGAAGTGGGCGTCGCCCTTTCCGAACTTGCCAGGGGAGTCGGTCAGTTCGGTGTCCGGCGCCTTCGTGTCGACCTGCCATTCGCGCCTTGCCGGGGTCGGATCGCTGTTCCCGGCTCCGTCGGTTGCGCGCACCCGGAACGTGTGCGTGCCCTTCGCGAGGCCGGTATAGGTGTTCGGGGAGGCGCACGTTGTGAAGCGGCCGCCGTCGAGGCTGCACTCGAGCGTCACGTCCTTCTCGTTGGAGGAGAACTCGAAGGTTGCGACGGCCGTCCCGACCTTGCGCGGCCCGGCGTCGATCGTCGTGTCAGGGACGACGGTGTCCGGGAAGATGAGGAACGGCCCGAGGTGGACCGTGCCCGTCCAGCGTCCATTTGTCCCGAGCGTTCGCAGGTTGAACCAGTGCGTGCCGGGCCTCAGATGCCCGGTCGTGCCCTTCGCAGAGCTGGGGAGATCGACGGTCTTGTCCGGCTCCGTCGGCCGGGAGGTCCACGAGACCGAGTAGCCGCGCGCGCCGCGGCTCGGGTTCCAGGCCACCGTGACGTCGGGGTTCGAGGAGCCGTGCCCTGTGCTGTGCGACGTGCTGTGCACGGAGGTGGGATCGTGGACTCCTCCCGAACGGGTGGCGATGAACGCGCCGGCCGTCGCGGCGGCGGCGAGGAGCGCGATCCCTGCGGCGACGACGATTGGCTTGCGCGGCAAGACGAGCGGCGCGCGTTCCTTCTTCGGAGACGTCGGCCCGTCCACGAGCCCGGCCCAGATCTCCCGCACGAGGCCGGGCGGAGGAGCGACTGGCGCGAACGCGGCGAAGACCGCGACGGGGGAGATCGGCGAGTCGACGGCCTGCTCGAGCTGGTCGCGCAGGCGCTCGAGGCGGCGGTCGAGCGAGCGTGCGTCGAGGCGGAGCGCCTGTCCCAGCTCGGGGTCGCGCAGGCCGTGCCGGAGCTGCAGGTCGAGCAGGAGATAGTCGTCGACGGGGAGGTCCGCGACCGCCGTCCAGACGTCGTCGGCGATCCGCTCGTCGCGGACGACTGCGTCCGGGTTCGCAAGCCGGTCGCGGTCGATCGTGGCGAAGCGATGGATCTCGGAGGGGCGGGACGGCTGCCTGCGGGGAAGCTCGGCGGCGAGCAGTCCGTACAGCCACGGACGAAGCTCGTCGACCGGCCGTCGTCTCAGCTCGGCGAAGGCGCGCGCGAACGTGCGCCCGACGGCCGCTTCGGCCTCGTTCTGAGACCCGAGTGCGCGCAGCGCGACGTCGTACAGCGGGGCAAAGGAGCGCTCGTAAAGGGCAGCGAGGTCCTCGTCAGTCCACGCGCGCTGCTCGGATTGCGCCATCGGCCTCCGGGGGGGAAGTCTGATTGTAGGACTGAAAGACGGACGCTACGAGTCGCCGAGCCTGCGGCGGAGCTCTTCGAGCGGGAGCCCCTCGGGCTCGTACCCGACCTCGCGGAGCGCGCGGTCGAGATCCTCGATCAGCGCCTTGCGGAAGGCCTCGTCGGCGACGGCGCGCGCGACGATGTCATCCAGCTCGCGCCGGCTCCGCGGCAGCTCCTGGGCCGCCCTGACCCATCCCTCCGGTGCAGGGGGGAGGGCCCGGAGCAGTTCCCCGAGCCGCGCTTCGTCGTATCTGTCGTTCGAGCTCATCGCCTTCAGGACGGCTCAGGGGTCGGTTTTCTTCCCTCGAGGATCTCGCGCAGTTTCGCGAGGCAGCGCGAGATGCGGCTGGCGATCGTCCCGCTCGGGATCTCGAGCGCTTCGCCGATCGTCTGATAGCTCTCGTCGCGCGCGAAGAAGCGGTCGAGGATCTCCTGGCAGGACTCCGAGAGCTCGGCCAGTCCCTCGCGCACCGTGAGCGCCTCGTCCAGGCGCTCGAGCGTCTCGTCCGTGTCCGGCGGCTCGATGTCCTCGTCGCTCAGCTGTTCGCGCGAGCCGGCTCGGATGCGGTCGATCGAGAGCCGACGCGTGAGCTGCGCGATCCACGGCCGGATGGCGTCGTCGTCCCGCAGTCGCTCGAGGTGCTGGAAGGTGCGCGCGAAGACCTCCTGGAAGACGTCCTCGGCGTCGTCTGCCCGCAGCCCGAAGCCCTGCGTGGCGATCGCAAAGACATAGCGCGAGAAGCGGGTGACGAGCTCGGACCACGCATTCTCGTCTCCGGTGCGACAGCGCGCGACGAGCGCGGCGTCGGAGAGCGAGGCTTCCATGCGGGAAGATTACGCGGGACTTCTCCGTCAAGTAGGCGTGCAGCCCGAGAACCATCGCGCATACAAGCGGGAACGCCACCTCGATCTCCTACGCCGCGCCCGGAGCGGAGAGCTTGCGGCCGAACATCGCCGCGGGCCGCCGGGCCGAGCGTCGCGCGCGGACGACTGCCCTCCTCCTCGCGGGACGCCGGCTCGCTCCGGGCGCGGCGTAAACCGGGACCCTGATTTCCGCGTAGCCATAGCGGAGCCCCGGTAGGGGGCCGGGGCTCCAGCCGCACCGTGCGCCATCAACCCCGGGACAAGGTTCGCAAGATGCGGCGTGCGTCCATTCTGCGCAGGTCTTTCGGTTCCTGCCAAGTCGAATTTCCGGCCGGTACGATGGAAGACGCGCCGGCGCGGTGGCCGAGAGGTTAGGCAGAGGCCTGCAAAGCCTCGTACACCGGTTATCTGGACAGATCCAGGGAAACCGCGTACTTGCACGCGAAACGTCCTGAGCAGCCGCGAGCCATATGTACGATGACCCGAAGCCCCGGCGCCGTGGCCGAGGAGTTAGGCAGCGGCCTGCAAAGCCGCGTACAGCGGTGCAAATCCGCTCGGCGCCTTGCTGGAAGAAGGTTGCACCATTAGCCGTGCCAGGGGTGCGCGAAGCCCGCGAGGAACCCCTTAGCAGTTCAGGTTCGAGGCGATGTCGCTTGCCACCTGCGACGCCTCGATCCCATCGGCAGCCGCCAATAGTTGATCCCTCGTAGATTGCGAGAGACCGTATTGCTGAGCGTACTGCCGTAAGGCGTCTGGAAGCGATTGAGCCACCTGCGAGCTGTACGCGTCCAGCGCATCGCAAGCCGCTTTCGCGGTCTCCGGGCTATGGATTGCGGCCCGCATCGAGGCGACGATTTCATCCGCAGATCTGCCTCCGTTACCTGAGCCGCAACCTCCCCGTGAGAAAGGCGCATGCTACGACCACGACACCGACCTGGGCCGAGCACGCTTCGCAAACTCAGAAGACCGCATTGGCCCTTTCGGACGCCGCGGAGCAGACAATCGTCCTCGGTCGGCAACTAGCGTGTCAAGCTAGCCCCAGCCCGCCTAGACGAATGAATCGACACGCGCGACGTCGATGAGGATGTGCGACGTATCCTCCTTGTTTAGGCGCTTGCCGGGCCGGTTAGGCTGACTCCATGGCCGAGGTCCTGCTCTTCCATCACGCCCAGGGATTGACGAGTGGCGTGCGCGCCTTCGCGGATGAGCTCCGCGCGGCGGGGCACGTCGTCCACGCGCCGGATCTCTACGAGGGAAGGACCTACGCCGAGCTCGATGACGGCATGGCCTACGTCAAGGCAGTCGGCTTCGGCGAGATCATGGAGCGCGGCCGGCGAGCGGCGGAAGACCTGCCGACCGAGCTCGTCTACGGCGGGTTCTCGTTGGGCGCCATGCCTGCGCAGCTGCTGGCCCAGACACGTCCGGGTGCCAGAGGTGCGCTGCTGTGCCACGCCGCGATTCCCCTGTCGGAGTTCGGCGGCTCCTGGCCCGACGGCGTTCCGCTCCAGATCCACACGATGGAGAACGACGAGCTCGGCGACGTCGACGTGGCGCGGGAGCTCGTGAAGACGATCGCGGGTGCCGAGCTCTTCCTCTACCCGGGCGACCGGCATCTCTTCTCCGATGAGAGCCTGTCCGACTACGACGAAGCGGCCACGACGCTCATGAAGGAACGCGTGCTCGCCTTTCTCGACGGCACCGAGTAGCAGTTCGCGCCGTACCCACTGCTCTATTTGTGCGGCGGCAGGAACGTTTCCGTCTCGTAGCTGTGCAGGACGGCGGTCACGTGCATTCCCGCATGTGCGATCGGGGCTCCGATCGGGTTCAGCGTCACGAGCGTTGGGACGCTCCACACGACGTCGCCGGCAACCGGCTGGCGGAGCTTCGCCGAGCGGAAGTCCGAATAGCCCAGGTGGTAGGTCGCCGTCATTGCGATCGAGGCCAGAAGCGCCATCGCGCCGATGGCGATCTTCCCGCGCCAGCGAGAGCGGAACGCCGTTCCCGCGAACGCCGCGAAGACGACCAGGATCGGAAATGCCGAGAGCAGCAGCCCGTCTGCCAGGCCGTAGAGGACTCCCCGCCACAGCACCGCCCCGACCAGCGTCAGGCCGTCCGGCCTCGCGGTCGCATCCTCGGTCCCGATCACCATCACGGCCAGAATCGCTGCGACGGCCAGTCCCAGCCCGAGGGCGAGCTTCCAGCGACGCTGCACCATGTCGCGGAGCGACTGGCCGGTCCTCTCCGCCCAGAGGACGAAGAAGCCGAACGCCGCGACCACGTAGATCCCGTAGTAGAGGTCGCGCGGAAAGGCGAGCTGGTCGGCGAAGATGAATGGAACGAGGAATCCGAGCGCCAGGCCCCCGGCGAGCCAGCGGACATGCCGGGCGGCGGTGCTCGGGACGCGCGCGCGCGAGCTCACACGGCTCCCGAGCGCGTGCGTGCTCATCGCTCACCTCCTTTGTCCCGTCAAGCCTTTCACGAAGCCGAATCGAGGGCTTCGGGGCTTCCGCTGATGCGCCTTGCGGCTCTCCCGCAGGCCGCTAACCCGACCAGGGCTCGGCGACGAGCACGACGCGGAAGCCGTCGGGGTCGTCGAGCGTAACCCCGTGCTCGGTCCAGTACGGGTTGGCCGGCTCGACGGGCTCGACGCCGACACGCTCCCGGGCCTCGGCGACGGCCTCGTGGCTCCCGAGATAGAGGGCGAGGAGCGTTTCCGGGTGCGGAGCCGGAGGCTCGTGTGCACCGCCGGTCGTGAACTCGAGGTGCGCGCCGGTCCCGGGGACCTCCAAGAAGACGCCGTCGTAGCCGGCGTGGCCCTCGAAGCGGCCGATCTCGCCCAGGCCGAGGCCGTCGCGGTAGAAGCGGACGACCTCGTCGAGACGGTTGGTGTGGCGTGCGATGCGGAGCTCCATGTGCCGCAGGCTACCTCGGTGGCTGCGGAGCCCGGGCGCGAGGGACCGATGTGCCGAGGCGGGCCGTAATGTGGATGCCATGCCCGGTCGCGCCCTTGCGATCCTCGTCGCGACGGCCGCACTCGTCGCGGCGGGGTGCTCGCACCAGAAGGGTGGGAGCTCGACGGCGATCCAGGTGGGGGGCGTCGACCTCGTACCGGCCTCGAGCGTGGAAGACATGTGCCGACGGGCGGCAGACAGCGTCGGCTTCGCCGTGGCATGCCCGGCGGTGCTCCCCCGCGGCTCGCATCCGTTCTGGGCGGCCGGATTCCAGCGAGGCGAATGCGACCCGGGTGCATGCGGGCCGGCTCGTAAGCCTCGGTGGACGTGGGTCGGGACGCACTTTGAGGCGGCCGGGGGGGTCGGGCACGTCGTCGTCGCGAGCGTGCCCGAGGTCGTCGATCCGAAGCGGTTCGTCTATCTCGTCGGGACCGTCGCCCCCCATCCCAGCCGCCAAGTGCGAGTCCTTGCCGAGACGCAGGTAAATGGGCAGACCGCGGAATACGTCCATCCCTCCCTCGACCCGCGCTTGGATCCGGCGCCACGGACCGGCGGCGTCGTCTTCATGGGCCGGACAGTGCTCATCTGGACGGAGGCGGGTCGGACGTACGCCGTCGGTGTCTCCGGGCCTGGGGTGGGCGAACGCTCGGTCGAGGCAGAGATCGCCCGCCGGCTGACGTTCGTGTCCCGCTAGCCGGCCTGGCCGCCCGGGTCGCCCCAGGTGTGGTACCGGTCGATCTCTACGAGGGCGCTGACGCCCGTGTAGTCGCGGTCCTCGTAGGGCTCCCCGAGGTAGCGCTGCGAGAGGGCGTCGATGTCCGCGAGATCGGTGTCCTCCCGGAACTCGACGGCGCGGCCGAGGATTGAGAGCTGGTTGTACCAGTCGTCTCCGAGCACGGTGAGGGCGACGCGCGGGTTCCCGCGCAGGTGCTTCAGGCGGTGGCTGTCACGGTCCATGGAGAGGAGGATGCGCCGGTCCTCCTGCAGTCCGTACCAGCACGCGGTCGTCACGGGGGAGCCGTCGTCGCGCACGGTGCCGACGACAGCCTCGCGCGGGCCACCGAGGAAGGCGAGCAGCTCGACCGGGAGCGGGGCGGCGGGCACGGCGCTACGCCCTTGCGAGCGCGACGAACTTCTTGAACGGTTCGGCGATGCGCCAGACCGAGCGCGTCCCGGCGGCGAAGTAGCCGATGTCCCCCGCGGACATGGAGATGGTCTCGCCGGTGTCCGGGAGGTCGATCTCGACGGAGCCCTCGAGCACGAGGAAGACCTCGTCGACCTCGAAGGTGTAATCCTCGATCCCCGGTTCGCCACGCCAGAGGCCGGCCTCCATGGCAGGCTCGGCGGTCGTCCTCACTTGGCGGAACTCGCCGACCTGCACCCCGTGGACGAGGTCGGGCTCGTACTCCTCCGCGCCGCGGTGATCGAGTGCGTAGGGCTTCGGGATGGTCGCCATCGGGCTCCTTTGGTCGGGCCCAGGGTCTACCACAGCCGCCACTCAAGGAGCAACGGGTTACGTGCCGATAACGAGCGCGAGGAACTCACACGCTCCTCCTGGGCGGGGGATGACGGCACTCAACCATCGCCCAGCCGGCTGAGGCGGCGGCACATCACCGCCGCCTCGCCTTTATTCGACCGGGCTCAGCGCAATGGGCCGCGGTCGAGCCGGCGAGGGGCGAACAGGCGTCGGCGCCGAGCTGCGTAGCTCGGTCTCGCCGTGCCAATGGGCCACGCTCGCAGTCCAGGTCTGCCGGGAGTGGTATTCGCAGACCTGGTAGTACTGCCCGTCGGCCGCCCGCACATCCCGGGTCGCCGTGCGGTCGCAGCGTCTGTTTTCGAGGCGGTAGTAGCCCTCACATCGCTCCATACGCCTCGGATCATCTTCGGATCGGGAGCGTGCGCTATTCCCCGTCGGGGTGAAGTCGGCGTCGCCACGCCTCGCCCGCAGCTCGGCCCTCCGGGCTTGCGAGGAAGTGCTCGAGGGGTACATGAAGGAAGGCGCAGCGCGCCTCCGCGAGGATCTCGCCGCCGTCGTCGGACCTCACCGTCGACGTGGATCCGCCGTCCGCGGCTCTCCGTCACCCACGCGGCGATCTCGAGGTCGTGGTTGATGAGAACGGGCCTGCGATAGCGGACGAACATGCGGGCGGTCACGACGGGGAAGCGGTGCCACGTGCCGAGGAGGCCGCACGCCTCGTCGAGCGCCGCTCCGACGAGCCCGCCGTGAACGATCCCTGGCCCGGCCTGGTGGCGCTCGCCGAACGCGAAGGTCGCCTCGTAGCGCTCCGCCCCGACCTCGGTCGGCAGCGGAAGGTGGATGCCGTCCGGATTCTCCTCCCCGCAACCCCAGCAGCTCGGGTCATGGTGAGGAGGAATCTCTATCGGAGGCCGCCCCGCTGGAAATGCGCCTGGTAGAAGTTCTCCGAACCCGCTGTCGCCATCGCCGCCGAGGCGGAGATCTCGAGCGCGAGCGTCGCCGCGGAGACGATCTGGGCGAAGCGGTAGACCTTCCCGGCGCCGGTGCAGCCCATGAGGCCGAGCCAGGCGCTCGCGGAGGGAAGCGTCGTGCCGCCGCCGATGGTGGCGACCTCGAGCCCGGGGAGGCGGATCGTCGCGTGCAGGCCTCCCTCGACCCTGTATGCCGTCCCGTGCGCCATCGAGCTCGTTCCGACCATGCCGACGTCCTGGCCCGTGGCGACAAAGAGCGCGGCGATCGCGGTCGCCGGCGTGAACGCGACCGACTGCATCCCGGAGGCGACGGAGCCGTGCGTGCCGACGAACGCGAGGTCGGTGAGGTCGTCCACGGTCGTCTTGAGGACGCGGCGCACCGCCTCCTCGGTGAGCGTGCACTCGGCGATGACGGTCTTTCCGTGGCCGCCGCGCTCGAAGTAGCGGTGCGACGGCTTCTTGTCGCCGCCCATGTTCCCTTCGAGCACCGCGCGGCGCGGCTTCACTGGCGCGCGCTCGAGGACGTAGCCCTGGTTCAGCGCGTAGGAGTTGCGCGTGATCATGTTCATCCCAACCGCGTCGCCGGTCGTGTAGGCGTAGAGGACGTGGCACGTGGGCCCGACGACGTGCGTCTCGAGCTCGCGGAGCTTGGCGTGCTTCGAGAGGCCGGCGATCGGCTCGGCGGCAAGCCATTCCCGCATCGGCTCGACCTGCTCCTCGATCCAGCGCGAGAACCCGACGGCGTCGGCGGTCGAGTCGAAGAGGAAGGCCGAGGCGCGCGTGACACGGTCCTTGAGGACGTGCGTGCGAAAGCCGCCCGACTCTTGCACGGCCCGTGCGCCGCGCGTCATCGAGATCGAGAGCCCTCCCTCGGTGTTCGCGAGGGGCACGTAGACGGAGTCCTGGATTCGTCCCCGCTCGACGAGGTGGCCTTCGGGCTCCTCGAGCTCGTACTCGCCGAGGCCGATCTCGAGCGGCCCGACGACGGCGACGGGGACGACGGCGACCCCGGTCAGCGCCTCCGTCGCCTTGACGAGCGAGGCGAGGTCGTGGTCGGTGACGACGCCGTCGATGCCAAGCAGTTCCTGGCGGGCACGAATCGACTCGGCGTCGTTCTTGCGCGGCCAGCGGCTGCGGGACGAGGCGGTCAGGACGGGATCTGGACTTCGCTGACGTCCAGGCCGAGCGATACGGCGAGGCGGACGCCGGTCTCGAGATCCTCGTGGAGGCGGCGAACGTCGGTGTCGTGCATGAGCGCGCCGACGAACTCGCGCGCCTTCGGCCGCCACAGCGCGTGCTGGGCGAAGATCGGGAGCATCCGGTTCGAGGCGGCGACGATCTGTTTCTTCGTCTTGGCGGGCGCGTTCTCGATCAGGACGCGCGCATAGGCCATTCCCGAGCCATGGTGGATGCCGTCGTCGATGGTCAGGCGGTTGCAGAGATCCTCGAGCACCGTGCCAGGCGAGGAGCGCGCGATCAGGCGGAAGCGCGGGATGATGAGGCGCTCGTAGAAGACCTGCATGTTCACGACCTTCTCTTCGAGCGTCTCGGCCTCGATCTGCATCTTGGCGAGCTGGTTGAGGTACGGATCCAGCTCGCCCCTTCCGCCCGCGTCCTCGACGAGGCGGAGCCACGCCTCGGTGTGGCGCGACTCGTCCTGCACCATCGTCGTGTAGTAGAGCTTCGCCTCCGGGTCGGGCGCCATGCGGAAGAGCTGCGTGGCCATCTCGACGGCCAGCTCGTCCGCCTGGAGCTGCTGCGTGACGACGGAGCGCCACATGTCCCTTCGACGCGCGAGCTTCTGCGGGCTGCCCTGGTACTCGGGCACGGGCGGCATGTCGTTCCAGGGGAGATCGCGCACCTGCCACTCCGCCCGCTTCGCCAGCTCGTAGTAGCGGAGGACGCCCTCGTAGGCCGAGCGGTCCTCGGCGGGCTGTTCCTCGTACGCGGGGAGCTTCTCTGACTCCATCTGCACCTTTCAGGCTAACGTGTCGCGCCATGGCCGTGCTCATGGACGGGAAGGCGCTCGCCGAGCGGGTGCGCGGAGAGGTGGCCCAGGACGTCGAGCGCCTCGACCGGCCGGTCGGTCTCGCGACCGTGCTGGTGGGCGACGACCCGGCCTCGGAGATCTACGTCTCGAGCAAGCAGAAGGCCTGCCGCGAGGTCGGGATCAAGCCGTTCGACCACAAGCTCTCGGCTGATACGACCGAGGACGAGCTCCTCGGGCTCGTCGGCGAGCTCAACGCCGACGAGCGCGTGACGGGGATCCTCTGCCAGCTGCCCCTCCCTGAGCGCATCGACGAGGACCGCATCATCCGCTCGATCGCGCCCATCAAGGACGTCGACGGCTTCCATCCGTTCAGCGCAGGCCATCTCCTGCAGGGGAGTCCGACGTTCGTGGCCGCGACGCCGGCCGGGATCATGGAAATCCTGCGCGAGTACGAGGTCGAGCTTCTCGGCGCGCGCGCGGTCGTCGTCGGGCGCTCGAACATCGTCGGCAAGCCGATGGCGCTCCTTCTCCTCGCCGAGCACGCCACGGTGACGATTTGCCACAGCCGCACGCGCGACCTGCCCGCGGTCGTCCGCGAGGCCGAGGTCGTGGTCGCCGCGGTCGGGCGCGCCGGGATGATCACCGGCGGCATGGTCCGCGAGGGCGCGACCGTCGTCGACGTCGGGATCAACCGCGTCGAAGGCAAGGTCGTGGGCGACGTCGCCGGGGACGTGCGCGACAAGGCCGGCCTCCTGACTCCCGTGCCGGGAGGCGTCGGGCCGATGACGATTGCCTCGCTCTTGCGCAACACCGTGAAGGCCGCCCGCTACCAGACGGGCGAGCTTGCCTTCCCCCTGGACTGACGCTACATTGGAGTCGCCGCGAACCTTGCGGCGTTTTGTAGCTACGCGACGGCTCGCTGCCGGGCCGTCGTTTGTTTGTGAAGGAGGCAGTACGTTGGCAGAAGGCACCGTCAAGTGGTTCTCGAACGAGAAGGGCTACGGCTTCATCGAGCGCGCTGAGGGAGAGGACGTCTTCGTCCACTTCTCGGCCATCACGATGGACGGCTACAAGTCTCTCCAGGAGGGGCAGCGCGTCGAGTTCGAGGTCGTTCAGGGCCAGAAGGGCCTGCAGGCGGCGAACGTTCAGGTCATCTAGTCCCGAAAGTTCGAGCAAGCCGCTGACGGGCCCCGCCAACGGGGCCCGTCTTTTTAAGGTTCGGTCGGTTCCGGAGGTCGACGTGGCGATCTCGAGAGAAGACGTCCTGCACGTGGCGCGCCTCGCGCGGCTCGAGATCCCCGAGGGGGAGGTCGACCATGTGCGCGACGAGCTCGGGGCGATCCTCGATGCGGTCGGCAAGGTGGCCGAGCTCGACCTGACGGATGTCGAGCCGACGTCGCATCCGCTGGCCGTGGTCAACGTGTGGGCCGAGGACGAGCCACGCCCCTCGCTCTCGCCGCAGGACGCGCTGGCGAACGCGCCGGACCCGGTGGACGGGGCATTCCGGGTGCCGGCGGTGGGCTCGTGACGATGATTCGCTTCCGTCGAATTGCACGCGCCACGCGCGCGCCTTTCCTCGTTAGCGTGAAAGCGGGTGGTGGCGTGGGGTGGCCCCTGGGAGCCTCGCGTTGATCGACACTATTCGACTCACCGCGGAGGACGCGGCCGGCCTCCGCGAATCCGGCGAGGTCTCGGGCGACGAGCTCGCCGGCGCCTACGCCGAGGCGATCGCCGCCCGCGACGCCGAGCTCCACGCCTATCTCCACGTGGTCGGCGAGGCCGGCGAGGGCGTCCCGATCGCGCTCAAGGACAACATCACGACGCGCGGCATTCCGACGACCGCGGGCTCCAGGATCCTCGAGGGCTACATCCCCGTCTTCGACTCGACGGTCGCCTCTCGCGTAAAGAAGGCCGGCCTCCCGCTCCTCGGCAAGACGAACCTCGACGAGTTCGCGATGGGCTCTTCCACCGAGAACTCGGGCTTCGGCCCATCCCGCAACCCCTGGGATCTCGAGCGCGTCCCCGGCGGCTCGTCCGGTGGGACAGCCGCTGCGGTTGCCGGCGGTCTCGCTCCCTGGGGCGCTCGGCTCGGACACCGGCGGCTCGATCAAGCAGCCCGCCTCGCTCTGCGGGCTCGTTGGCCTGCGCCCGACCTACGGCACCGTTTCCCGCTACGGCATCGTCGCCTTCGCCTCGAGCCTCGACCAGGTCGGCCCGATCACGAAGACCGTCCGGGACTGCGCGCGCCTCTACGCGACGATCGCCGGACGCGACCACTGCGACTCGACCACCGTCGAGTTGCCCGAGCCCATCGAGATCCCCGACGCCGAGGACCTGGAAGGCCTCCGCATCGGCATTCCCAAGGAGCTGAACGAGGCGGAAGGAATCGAGCCCGGGGTGACGGAGGCTGTCGCGAAAGCGATCGCGCTCGCCGAGGACCTCGGCGCCGAGGTGGGGGAGTGCCGCCTGCCGCGCTCGGTCGACTTCGGCCTCGCCTGCTACTACCTCGTCGCCCCCGCCGAGGCGAGCTCCAATCTCGCCCGCTACGACGGCGTCCGCTACGGCTACCGCGCAGCGGGGGACGGCGACCTCACCGCCCTCTACGCGCGCACCCGCTGGGAGGGCTTCGGCGCCGAGCCGCGCCGCCGAATCCTCATCGGCACCTATGCGCTCTCGGCCGGCTACCACGACGCCTTCTACGGCCAAGCTCAGAAGGTGCGGACGGTCATCGCGCAGGAGCACGCGGCCGCTTTCGAGCAATTCGACCTGCTTCTGAGCCCGACCTCGCCGACGGTCGCCTTCAAGATCGGCGAGAAAGCGGAGAACCCGCTCGCGATGTACCTCTCCGACCTGCTCACGATCCCGGCCAACATGGCCGGCCTGCCGGGCCTCTCGATCCCTTGCGGCCTCTCCGAAGGCCTGCCCGTCGGCCTGCAGATCCTCGGCCCGCAGTTCTCGGAGAACGTCATGTTCCGCGCGGGCCACGCGCTCGAGAGGGCCCTCGCGTTCGACTACGCGCCGGAGCGCCTCCGTGGCTGAGTGGGAACCGGTCATCGGCCTCGAGATCCACGTCCAGCTGAAGACGCAGACGAAGATGTTCTGCCGCTGCGAGAACGTCTGGGGCGAGCCCGAGAACACGCGTACGTGCCCGGTCTGCCTCGCCCACCCCGGCACGCTGCCCGTCCCGAACAAGAAGGCGATCGAGTGGACGGTGAAGCTCGGCGTCGCGCTCGGCTGCGAGATTGCCTCGCATGCGCTCTTCCACCGCAAGAACTACTTCTATCCCGATCTGCCGAAGGGCTACCAGATCTCCCAGTACGACATCCCGCTCTGCGCGGGCGGGAAGTTCGTCGTGCCGGGACCGGACGGCGACCACGAGATCGGCATCGTGCGCGCCCATCTCGAGGAGGACGCAGCGAAGACGATCCACGTCGGGGGCACCGGAGGCCGCATTGCCGGCGCCGAGTACTCCCTCGTTGATTTCAACCGCGGCGGGACGCCGCTCGTCGAGATCGTCTCCGAGCCTGACGTGCGCTCGGCCGACGAGGCGCGCCGCTTCCTCCAGCTCCTCCGCCAGACCGTCGTCGAGCTCGGGATCTCCGATGCCGAGATGGAGAAGGGATCGCTCCGGTGCGACGCCAACGTGTCCGTGCGCCAGGTCGGCGAGACCGGTTTCCGCACCAAGACCGAGCTCAAGAACATGAACTCGTTCAAGTTCGTCGCGGACGGGATCGACGCCGAGCTCCACCGGCAGATCGAGACGTACGAGGCGGGCGGCGAGATCGAGCAGGAGACGCTCCACTTCGACCCTTCCAAGGGGTCGATCGCGCCGCTTCGCTCGAAGGAGGAGGCGCACGACTACCGCTACTTCCCCGAGCCCGACCTCGTGCCGGTCGAGCCGCCCGTGGAGATGATCGCGGCCGCGCTGGACGAGATCGGCGAGCTGCCCGCGGCGCGCATCAGGCGCATCGAGGCCGAGGTCGGCTTCGACCTCGCGGAGGGTCTCGTCGCGAGCGGGCGCGACCGGCTATACGAGCGCGTATCCGGAGAGAGGAAGGCGGTCGCCAACGTGCTCATGAACCAGCTCGCCGGCGCAGGGGTCGATCTCGCCCGGGTGAACGCCTCCGAGCTCGGCAAGCTGATCGCAGAGCGCGAACGGATCCCGCGCGCCGTCTTCACGGAGGCGCTCGCGCGGAGTGCGGAGCCGGGCTTCTCGGCGGACGACTACCTCGGCGAGACCGCCATCTCCGACGTGTCCGAGCTCGACCCGGTCATCGACGAGGTGATCGCCGAGAACGAGGCGCAGGTCGCGACGTTTCGGGCGGGGAAGGAGGGCGTCCTCGGCTATCTCGTCGGCCAGGTGATGAAGGCGACCAACGGCAAGGCCGACCCGCGCGCCGTCAACGAGCGCCTCCGGGAGAAGCTCGGATCGTGAGTTCGCCCGAAGCCGACAGGCCCGCCTTCCACAAGAGCTACGGCATCTGGGCCGCGGACGAGGGCGCCGGCCTTCTTCCCTGGGACTGGGCCGCGGAGCGGCTCGAGCGGGCGCACAACTACTGGGTCGCGACGGCGTCAAAGGAGGGCCGCCCGCACGCGGCTCCCATCTGGGGCCTCTGGCTCGACGAGCGCTTCTACTTCTCGACCGCGCGCGCGTCGCGGAAGGGGCGCAACCTCGCCGCGAACCCGCGGGCGGTTGTCCACCTGGAGAGCGGGGACGAGGTGGTCATCGTCGAGGGGGAGGTCAAGGAGGTGATCGGGCGAAACAGCCTCGACCGGCTGGCGCTCGCCTACGGGGAGAAGTACACGCTCGAGATCGCCTTCACGGATCCGGGCTCGGTGGTCTACGCGCTCACGCCGTCGCGGGCCTTCGCCTGGCGCGAGAGCGATTATCCCGAGAGCGCCACCCGCTTCTCCTTCTAACCCCTTCGAGTCTCCGGTCCCCGTGCCTGCTGCCGATACGGGCATCGTGGGCCGCTTCACCTCCGCCTTCGCGTTTCTGTTCGTGTTCGTGCTCGTCCTGGGCGCGGCCGGCTGCGGCCAGCGCTTCGACAACCCCGGCTCCGGCCAGCCGCCCACGCAATCCGAGCTCGCGTCCCAGGCGCTCGCAGCTCTCGAGAAGGCGGGAAGCGCGCACGTCGTGCTCGACGCGCACGGCGGCACGGTCTCGGGGACGAACGTCGAGCTCGGTGTCCACTTCGAGGGCGACGTATCCGCGTCGGCGATCGCCGGGGACGGCGAGGTGCGCTTCCCGGGCGGGACGCTCGGCGCGCGCGTCCTCGTGAACGAGCGCAACGCCTACATCCGTTTCATGGGCGTCTGGTACCAGGCCGGGAGCGGGCTCGGCGACGTGCTCGCGAAGGCGAACGCCGCGGGCGGCGACCTCGTCTCCGACCTCATGACCCCGGAGGGGCTCGGCAAGCGGTTCGGCGAGCTCTTCGAGGGCGACGTCACGCAGGGGCCGGACGTCGAAGGTGTCGCGACCTGGGAGTTCGACGGCCGCCTGCGCGGCGAGACCCTGGCGCGCTACGTCGAGCTCTACGGCCACGTCGAGCTGACCGACAACGACCGCGGACAGCTCCAGAAGGTCGCAGAGGCGAGCCATCTCGTGATCGTCGTCGGCCAGGACGACCACCTACCGCGCAAGATCGAGCTCTCGCTCGACCCCCCGAAGGGCCTTCGCTTCGACTCGCCGGAGATCGCCTCTTCGGACGGCGCCTTCTCCGCCAAGGTCGAGCTCTCCGACTTCGGCCGGGACGTGTCGTTCACGGCGCCGAAGGACGCGAAGCCGCTGGACGCGCTGTTTCAGCAGCTCTTCGGCGTAATGGGTTGAGCCTCGGGCGCTCGCCGCTCGAGAACACGAAGCCCGCATAGAGGAGAAGCGCGGCCGCGGCGATGAAGATCGCCGTCGGCGCGGCGCCGAGCCCAGCCAGAGCGCTCCCGGTGGCCGCGACTGCGACTCCGGCGAGGATGAAGCTGTTGCCGAGCGGGCGACGCCGGAGAGTCGAGAGCGCGATCGCCACGACTGCCAGAGTGCCCAGGGAGTTCCCTAGGACGGCGAGGAAGCGAGCGGGCCAGAAGTCGAGATGCTGTTGCGCCTCGGGGATGGCGGTGCCGGAGACCGGCGCGGTGAGCGGGACGGCGACCGCGATCCCGACGGCGAGCCCGCCGTAGACGAAGCCGATCGGGGCCGCCCAGCGGCGGCCGGTGAGAAGGAGCGAGCCAATCCCGAGGAGCGGCGCTGTCAGGAGCCCGCCGCAGAGATAGTAGACGCGGAAGGCCCGGTCGTCCCAACCGGCGGCCGCGCCCCATGCGAGCGCTGCCGAGGCGACCGCGTAGGCGAGGAGCGAGACCGACCAGGCTGCGAGTTGCGGCGCGCGCCGAGCGCGGTAGCGCGCGAGCAGATCTCCCGCGAGCCGGAGGGAGAGAAGCGCGGCCGCGAATGCGAGCAGTGCCTCCATGGCGTGAGTTAATCTCAAACCAGATGCCCGAGAAGCGCTATCTCGTCACTCCGGGCCCGACGCCGGTTCCTCCGGAGGTGCTCGCGGCGACCGCCGTGCCGATGATCCACCACCGCTCGCCGGATTTTCGCGGCGTGCTCGAGCGGGTGACGGAGCGGCTGCAGCAGGTCTTCCGCACGGAAAACGACATCGTCCACCTGACTTCGGCGGGAACGGGCGCGATGGAGTCGGCGTTCCAGAACCTCTGCTCGCCGGGGGACCCCGTGCTCGTCGTCTCGCACGGCTTCTTCGGCGAGCGCTTCGCCGCCCAGGCCGAGATCTACGGCTGCCGGCTCACGCATCTCCGCTACGCGTGGGGCGAGACCCCCAATCCGGACGAGGTGGGGGAGAAGCTCGAGGAGATGGGCGGCGCCAAGGTGGTCTTCCTGACCCATTCGGACACGTCCACCGGAGTCGTGGCCGACGTGCAGGCGACCGCCGAGCGCGTCTCGGGCTCCGACACCCTCGTCGTCGTGGACGCGATCTCGAGCCTCGCGGCAGTGCCGCTCGAGACGGACGCATGGGGGCTCGACGTCGTCATCACGAGCTCGCACAAGGCGCTGATGTGCCCGCCCGGGCTCGCCTTCGTCTCGGTCTCGGATGAGGCCTTCGAGGCGGCGCTCTCGGCCACGCTGCCGCGCTACTACTTCGACTGGGAGCGTGCGCGGGCCGCGCAGGAGAAGGGCGAGAACCCGTTCTCGCCCGCGATCTCGCTCTTCCTCGGGCTCGATGTCGCCCTCGGGATGATCCTCGACGACGGGCTCGAAGCCGCGTACGAGCGCCACGTCCGCCTCGGCCGCGCCGCGCGCGCGGGCGTGAAGGCGATGGGGCTCGAGCTCTTCTCGCCCGACGAGGACCGCTCGGCCGTCGTCACGGCGATCAGGATGCCCACGGGGATCGACGGAAGCGCGATCGTCCTCTCCATGCGTGAGCGCTCGGGCGTCACGATCATCGGCGGCCAGGGCGAGCTGCGCGGCAAGATCGTCCGCTTCGGCCACATCGGCTACATCGGCGTCTTCGACGTGACGACAGCACTCGCCGCCCTCGAGCTCGCCATGGTCGAGGCAGGAGCCGACATCGAGCGCTCGGCGGCGTTCACCGCCGCGCTCGAAGCGTACGCCGAGCCCGTCTCCGTGTGAGAGTCCTCGTTCGGGAGCCGATCGCCGAGGCGGGGATCGACCTCCTGCGCGAGCGCTTCGATGTCGACGTGGACGCCGACGGCGACCTCGCGGCCCGGATCGGCGATTACGACGCGATCATCATCCGCAGCGGCACGCACCTCGACGCCGACCTGATCGGCAAGGCCGGCAAGCTGAAGGTGATCGGGCGTGCAGGGGTCGGGATCGACAATGTCGACCTCGATGCGGCTACGAAGCGAGGGATCGTGGTCGCGAACGCGCCCGAATCGACGATCGTCTCGGCGGCGGAGCACACGCTCGGCCTCCTCCTCGCGCTCTCGCGCTCGATCCCGCAGGCGCATGCCGCGCTGAAGGAGGGGAAGTGGGAGCGCTCGCGCTTCGCCGGTCACGAGCTCGCGGGGAAGACGCTCGGCCTCGTCGGCTTCGGGCGCATCGGCCGCCAGGTCGCGCGGCTCGCGCGCGCGCTCGGCATGCGCGTCCTCGCCTTCGACCCCTACGTGGGCACGGAGCGCTTCGACGAGCTCGGCGTGACGCGAGTCGAGAGCCTGCACGACCTCCTCGCGGAGTCCGACTTCGCTTCGCTCCACCTCACGCTGACCGAGGACACGCACGGCCTGATCGGGAAAGAGGAGCTGGCCGGGGCGAAGGACGGGATCAAGCTCGTCAACGCGGCCCGCGGGGAGCTCGTGGACGAGGACGCGCTCGTCGAGGCGCTGCGCTCGGGGAAGGTCGCCGGCGCGGCTCTCGACGTCTTCGCCGCCGAGCCGTACTCGGGGCCGCTCCTCGAGCTCGACAACGTCGTCGTCACCCCGCACCTCGCCGCCTCGACGGCGGAAGCTCAGGACCGCGCCGGCGTCATCGTGGCCGAGCAGGTCGCCGCAGCGCTCGAGGGCCGCGTCGTCACGAACGCCGTCAACATCCCCGCCCTTGCCGCGGACGAGGTCGGCTTCATCGGGCCCTTCCTGCCGCTTGCCGCCAAGCTGGGCGCGCTCGCAGTCGAGCTCACGCACGGGATCCCGACGCGACTCGAGTTCGCCTACCTCGGCGAGCTTGCCCAGCACGACACGCGCCTCCTCACAGTCGCCGCGCTGAACGGCGCCTTCCAGGGTCGCGTCGAGCAGGCCGTCAACTACGTGAACGCGCCGCTCCTCGCAGCCGAGCGCGGGATCGAGGTGACGGAGGAGCGCCGCCGCGCCTCCCGTGACTTCACGAGTCTCGTTCGCATCACCGCGACCTGCGAGGGACACGAGGTCGTCGTCGCGGGCACTCCCCGGGGACGGGAGGCGGATCCGCGGCTCGTGCGCGCGCTCGGCTACGAGATCGAGATCGATCTCGAGCCATACATGCTCTTTGCGGTCAACGACGACAAGCCCGGGCGGATCGGCCGGCTCGGCACGCTGCTCGGCGAGGCGCGTGTCAACATCGCGAACATGGCCGTCTCGCGGAGATCCCGAAGCTCGCACGGCGCGCTCATGGCGCTCACCCTGGACAGCGTCCCCGCGCCCGACGTGCTCGAGCGTGTCGAGGCCGAGCCAGGCTTCAAGGACGTGCGCTTCATCGACCTGAGCAAGGCGTGAGCGACTGGCCCGAACCCGTCGAGCGGGTGGCCGAGGCCCTGCGGAAGGCAACCGTCGAGTCGCGCGTCGAGGAGTTCCCCGACGGCACGAAGAGTGCAGAAGACGCCGCCCGTGCCGTCGGCTGCGACGTCGCGCAGATCGTGAAGTCGCTCGTGTTCGTGTGCGACGGCAGGCCCGTCCTCGTCATGGTCGGCGGCGATCGCCGGGCCGACTCCGCGAAAGTGGCCGCGGCCGTTCCGTGCGTGAAGGCGAAGATCGCGGGCCCGGACGCGGTGCGCGAGGCGACCGGGTTCGAGCCGGGGGCCGTCGCGCCGTTCCCGCTCCCGGGGATCGACACGATCCTCGTCGATCACGAGCTCCTCCTGCACGAGGTCGTCTGGACCGGAGCCGGCTCCCACCGACACGTTCTCGCCATCGCACCCTCCGACCTCGTCCGCATCACGCGCGCGCGGTCCGTCGACGCCGTCGCCGAGGATGCGTAACGTAAGCTAGGAAGACCATGCAGGAGACCGCGAAGATCTGGATGAACGGTGAGCTCGTCGACTGGGCAGACGCGAAGGTCCACGTCGGCGCGCACGGGCTCCACTACGGCTCAGGCGTCTTCGAGGGCATCCGCTGCTACGAGACCGAGGACGGCCCGGCGGTCTTCCGCCTCGGTGACCACCTGCAGCGGCTGGACAACTCTGCCCGCCTCCTGCACATGCAGCTTCCGTACAACGTCGACGACCTCCGCTCGGCGACGCTCGAGCTCATCGGCGCGAACGGCCTCGCGGAGTGCTACATCCGCCCAATCGCCTTCTACGGCTACGGCGAGCTCGGAGTGCACCCGCGCTCGAACCCCGTCGACGTCGTGATCATGAGCTGGCCGTGGGGCGCCTACCTCGGCGAGGAGGCGCTCGCGCAGGGGATCAGCGCCAAGGTCTCCTCCTGGAAGCGCGTCGGGCCGAACACGATCCCGCACGTCTCGAAGGCGACGGGTATCTATCTGAACTCGATGCTCGCCGTGATCGAGGCGACGAACGCGGGCTACGCGGAGGCCATCCTCCTCACGGACGAGGGTCACGTCGCCGACGGCTCGGGCGAGAACATCTTCGTCATCAAGGACGAGATCATCTACACGCCCGCGCTCTCGGCCTCGATCCTGCCCGGGATCACGCGCCAGAGCGTGATCGAGATCGCTCAGGCGCACGGGTACGCCGTGCACGAGGGGCCGATGATCCGGTCCGACCTCTACCTCGCCGACGAGGTCTTCATGACGGGCACGGCCGCCGAGGTCACACCCGTGCGCGCCATCGACGACCACGAGATCGGCTCGCCCGGTCCAGTGACGAAGGCGATCCAGTCGACCTTCTTCGACGTCGTGCGCGGCCGCGACGAGCGTTGGACGCGCTGGCTCGAATACGCGGCCAAGGCGCCGACGGGCTCCTGACCGGCGAGATCGGGCTCTCCGCTCCCTGGCTCGAGGAGCGGGAGGAGGAGCTCGTGCTCGAGACGCTGCGCTCAGGGCGGCTCTCGCTGGGGCCGATGACCGACCGCTTCGAGGCAGCGCTGGCCGAGCGGATCGGTGCGCCTCATGTCGCGGCGGTCTCGAGCGGGACTGCCGGGCTGCATCTCGCCGTGCGTCTGGCCGGCCTGGGGGTGGGGGACGAGGTCGTGACGACGCCCTTCTCCTTCGTCGCGTCGGCGAACTGCATCCTCTACGAGGACGCGACGCCCGTTTTCGCGGACATCGACCCGCGCACGCTCAACCTCGACCCGGCCGGGGTCGAGGCGGCGATCACCCCGCGGACGAAGGCGATCCTCGCGGTCGACATCTTCGGCTACCCCGCCGAGCACGCAGAGCTCGAGGCGATTGCCGAGCGCCACGGTCTCGTCCTCATCGAGGACGCCTGCGAGGCGATCGGCGCCGAGTACGGGGGCCGGCCCATCGGCTCGCTCGGCGCTCCGGCCGTGTTCGCCTTCTACCCCAACAAGCAGATGACCACCGGGGAGGGCGGCGCCGTCGCGGTCCAGACCGAGGAGGAGTGGGAGACGCTGAAGAGCCTCTCCAACCAGGGTCGCAGCGACTCCGGAGAATGGCTCACGCACTCGCGCCTGGGCTACAACTACCGCCTCGACGACCTCTCCGCCGCGCTCGGGGTCGCGCAGGTGGAGAAGCTTGACCGGATTCTCGAGCTTCGCGCCGAGGTCGCAGGGCGCTATGGCGAGCTGCTCGGCGAGGTCGAGGGGGTCGAGCTCCCGCTCGCGGACGACGCCGAACACAGACGCTCGTGGTTCGTCTACGTCGTCCGGCTCGCGGAGGGCATCGACCGAAACGGCGTCATGGCGAAACTCGCCGAGCAGGGCATCGCGTCGAAGCCGTACCTGCCCTCGATCCATCTGCAGCCCTACTGGCGCGAGCGCTTCGGGACGACGGAGGGGATGTTCCCGGTCTCGGAGGACGCGAGCCGACGCTCGCTCGCGCTTCCGTTCCACACGCGGCTCGCCGACGCCGACCAGGCGCGGGTGGTCGAGGCGCTGGCCTCGTCCTTGCGATAATCCGCTCATGGCCGACGGCGCGCCCAAGATGGTCTTCCTCGGCTTCGGGAAATTCGCCCGCGCGGACAAGATCTACGCGCTCGAGCCACTGACCGGCGGCGAGCGCGGCGACGGCCGCAGGACGCGCGTCTGGGTGGAGGGGATCGCCGAGCCGATCGTCGCCTCGCGCACGGAGCGCTCGATCCTCGCCGAGATGGGCATGCGCGACGCGGGCCGGGTCCAGGTCCTCGACGACGCCGTCAAGCTCGCCGAGCGCATCGTGGAGGACGCGGGGAGGGGCCGCGTCGATCTCGCCGACCTGGATCGCCGGGCGCGGAAGCTCCTCGAGTCGACGGCGAAGCAGAGCGACTCCGACCAGCTCTTCTAGTGCTCCTCCAGTAATGGTCTCGCGTTTCGGGCGAGTGCCCGGGGACGCCGGGCGAGGACGCAGGGGGCGTCAATATGGGTTCATATTGGCGCGGCTGAGGACGCGGCCTGGCGGTTTCGGGCACCGCTCGAAATGCCCTGACTGTTGCTGGATGGGGCACTGATTGCGCCTGGGGCGCGACTTCTTCGCGCGGAGCGTGCACGAGGTTGCTCCCGACCTGATCGGCTGCACGCTGCTCGTCGACGGGGTCGGCGGGCCGATCGTCGAGGCCGAGGCCTACGACCACGAGGATCCGGCCAGCCACGGCTTCCGCGGCGAGACGGACCGCAATCGCTCCATGTTCGGGCCGCCGGGCCACTCCTACGTCTACCGCTCCTACGGCGTGCACTGGTGCCTCAACCTCGTCTGCGAGGAAGAGGGCGCCGCTGCCGCCGTGCTCATCCGCGCCCTCGAGCCGGTGCACGGCGTCGAGGAGATGCGGCGGCGGCGCAGCCTCGACGCGCCGAAGCTCCTCTGCTCCGGGCCCGGAAGGCTCTGCCAGGCGCTCGGCGTCACGCGGGCGCACGACGGCCTGCCGCTCGACCGCGCGCCGTTCGAGCTCCGCTCACGTAGGGACGGCGTCGCGGTCGTGACGGGACCGCGCGTCGGCATCAGCCGCGCCGCCGACCTCCAGTGGCGCTACGGTCTCGCCGGCTCGCCGTTCGTCTCGCGGAAGTTCGGGCTCAGTGCCCGACGATCAATTTGATCGTCATGTTCCGCACCGAGGCGAGCCCGGGCTTCGGGAACTGTTGCAAGACCCGGCCGGGCTTTCCCTCCGCATAGGACTGGATGAGCCCCGCGAGGTGATGATGGGCGAGCTTGGCCCGTGCCTTCGCGAGCGGAAGACCCGTCACGTCGGGGATGCGCCCGTTCTGCGCCACCGGCACGACGATCCGCACCGTGTCGAAGGAGGACAGGGTTCCCTTGGGCGGATACTGGGCGACCACGCGGCCGAGCCGCTCGCCGCCCTTCGCCGGGCGCGTGATCACCTCCACGGTGAGCGGCATGCCCTCGAGCCGGATCTTCGCGTCCTCGAGCCTCGCGCCGACGACCGGCGGCACATCGACCTCGTTGGGCTTGCACGGGGCTTGCTTCGTGGGCTCCCTGCCGGCGAAGTACGCGATCAGGTGGATGTCGCGGCAGTTGCCGTTGTCGAGGAGCCACTGGTTGTTGCGGTAGACGACGTCGCGGGAGACCGTCGACTGGTACGCGGGCGAGGGGAAGCTCTCGGGGGGCGCGTTCTCGTACTTGAGCGCCTTCTCCGCGAAGCTCTTCCAGATGAGGGCCGGGAAGGTGCCGCCGGCGACGGCCGTGCCCTCGAACTGGGACAGCATCGGGACGAGCTTGTTCGGATAGCCGACCCAGACGGCGACGGCGAGCTGGGGCGTGTACCCGACGAACCAGGCGTCCCCGTAGTTCTCGGTCGTCCCCGTCTTGCCCGCGACCGGCCGGTCGGCGAGAGCCGCGCGCCTGCCGGTCCCGCTCGTGACGACGGTCTGGAGGATGGAGTTGAGCGTCGCCGCGTCGTTCGTGCTCAGGACCTGCTTTTCGACCGGAAGGTTCTTGTCGACTCGGTTTCCGTCCACGACCTTCGTGACGGCCCTGGGGACGTTGCCGAGGAGCGAGCCGTCCACGCGCCTCCCGTTGTCCGCGAAGGTCGAAAACGCCCGCGCCATCTCGAGCGGGTTGACCGCCTCGGCGCCGAGCCCGATGGCGAAGTAGTCGTTCAAGGGGCTCTGGATGCCGAGCCGCTTCGCCATCGCCGCGACGTTCCCCGGCCCGACCTGGGCGGTCAGCTGCGCGTACACGGAGTTGTCCGAGTACGTGGTCGCGTCGACGAGGTTGATGCGCCCGAGATAGGAGTTCTCGTAGTTGTGCACCGCCCAGAGCTTGTCCCCGAGGTTGATGACCGTGGGCTCCGAGGTGAACTGGGTCTGCGGCGAGATGCCCTCGTTGAGCGCGGTCGCGAGCACGAAGGGCTTGAAGGACGATCCCGGCTGGCGCTCGCCCTGCACGGCGAGGTTGAACTGGCTCTTGCGGTAGTTGCGTCCCCCGACCATTGCCAGCACGCGGCCGTCGCGCGGATCGATTGCAACGAGCGCCGCGGCCGGCCCGTGCGGGTCGGGGAGCCACTGGTTGATCGCTTCCGCGGCCATGCGCTGGAGGTTCAGGTCGATCGTCGTGTAGACCTTGAGACCGCCGCCGAAAACCTTTCCGGAGCCGTAGTACGGGACGAGCTGTTGCTTCACGTACTCGGCGAAGTAGCCCTGGTGGCCCGCCGACACGGGCAGCTGGATCGAGTCGGGCTTGGGCAGCGGCTTCGCGTCGGCCGCAAGCTCGTCCTGGATCGAGATGAGGCCTTCCGTGTACATCATCTGGAGGACCGTGCGCCGCCGCTCCCCGGCGGCCTTGGGGTTCGTGGCCGGGTCGTAGGCGCCCGGGCTCGAGGGCAGCCCGGCGAGGAGCGCCGCCTGCGCAAGCGTCAGGTCGCTCGCGTGCTCGTGGAAGTACACGCGCGCCGCCATCTCGATGCCGTAGGCGCCGTTCCCGAAGTAGATGGTGTTCAGGTAGGCGGTGAGGATCCGGTCCTTCGACCAGCGGCGCTCGAGCTGCCACGCGAGAGCCCCCTCCTTCAGCTTGCGGCTGACCGTGCGCTCGTTGCTCGTGTAAGTGTTCTTGACGAACTGCTGCGTGATCGTCGAGCCGCCCTCGACAACCTTCTGGTTGCGGATGTCGGCCCAGATCGCGCGCACGATCCCGCGGTAGTCGATCCCGCGGTGCTCCCAGAAGCGCTGGTCCTCCACCGCGACGATCGCCTGTTTCATGATCGGCGCGATCTTGTCGCTCGGCACGATGATGCGGCTCTCGTCGCCGCGGAGCGTGGCGAGGACGGTCTTGCCGTCCGATGCGTAGATGTAGCCGAGCTGCTCTGGCTTCTTGTTCGTCGACGGCTCGAGCGAGCCGACATCGCTCGCGATCGCGCTGACGAGCCCGAAGGCGAAGGAGACGAGCGCCACGATTCCGAGGACGAGAACGAGCGCCAGAGATCTGAGCTTTCGAACCCTGCGCCGCTTCGGGGGGCGACTGCTTCGGCGGAACAGCACGAAGTGGCAGATTGTAGCCCGACGTCTCGCGCCGAAGCCGACTCTATGATCGGGCGGCGATGGCGACGATCGACGAGCTGCCCCGAAACGCGGTCGACGTCCTTCCGGAAGGGGAGCTCGAGCGCAAGCTGGCGCTCGGCCGTCCCCTGCGCGTCAAGCTCGGGATCGACCCGACCGCGCCCGACATCCACATCGGCCACGCGATCCCGCTACAGCGGATGGCGGCCTTCCAGCGCGCCGGCCACGTAGGCGTCCTCATCGTCGGCGACTACACCGGCCGCATCGGCGACCCCTCCGGCCGCTCGACCGAGCGCCCGGTCCTCTCCGACGAGGAGATCGACTCGAACGCGAAGCGTTACTTCGAGCAGGCGTCGCAGATCATCGACCCCGAGAAGACGGAGGTGCGCTACAACGGCGAATGGCTCTCCACGCTCGACTTCGCCGAGGTCGTGCGCCTGACCCGCACGATCACCGTGGCCCGCCTCCTCGAGCGCGACGACTTCGAGCAGCGGTTCGCCGCCAAGACGCCGATCTCCGTCTCCGAGCTTCTCTATCCGTTCATGCAGGCCTACGACTCCGTGGCGATCCAAGCGGACGTCGAACTCGGCGGCACCGACCAGCTCTACAACCTCCTCGCCGGCCGCGACGTCATGCAGGCATACGGGCTCGAGCCGCAGGTCGCGCTGACGACTCCGCTTCTCATGGGGACGGACGGGCGCAAGATGAGCGCGTCGCTCGGGAACTACATCGGCCTCGCCGAGCCGCCCGAGGAGCAGTTCGGGAAGACGATGCGGATCTCGGACGGGGCGCTTCCCGAGTACTACCGGCTCGTCATGGAGTCCGACACGGATCCCGCCGGGCTCGACCCGATGGAGGCGAAGCTCGCGCTCGCGCGCTTCATCGTCTCCCGCTCACACGGGGAGGGGGCGGCGCGCGAGGCCGAGGCGCATTTCACGCGCGTCGTCCGAGAGGGCAAGGCGCCCGACGAGGTCTCAGAGGGGGCGCTTCCGGACGGCGATCCCGTCCATCTCCCGGCGCTCCTGGTCGATCTCCTCGGCGTCGGCTCGACGAGCGAGGCGCGCCGGCTCATCTCCCAGGGAGGGGTAAGGGTGAACGGCGAGCCGGTGACCGACCTGGACGTTCCGCGCGCCTCGCTCGAAGGGGCTCTCTTGCAGGCGGGGAAGCGGCAATTCATCCGGCTTCGGGCTTCTTGACGCCCCGACGATCGTTGCTATCATGCTTTGGCTGCCGGGAAACGGCTGCGCACGTAAAGAGTCCACCCCCGAGACAACTGGAGAAGCCCTTCGAGCGAAGCTGATACGGTGGTATCGACTTCTGGAGGGCCTCCGCGCGGGAGGCCTTTTTCGTGGGTAGCCCGCACGGGGCGCGGTCTTTGAAAACTCAACAGCGTGATACGTCGAGACCCTCGGCAGCGCTTCGGCGTGGTCGAGGTCTAAATGAACCCGTCTCCTCTCTACGAGGGGACTTTGAGCTCAAGCTCATCCACAAGGTCAGCAACCAGTCTTCGGACTGAATGCAGCGATCTTTCACGGAGAGTTTGATCCTGGCTCAGGACGAACGCTGGCGGCGCGCTTAACACATGCAAGTCGAGCGAGAACCAGTCCTTCGGGGCTGGGGACAGCGGCGAACGGGTGAGTAACACGTGGGTAATCTGCCCTCGGCACCGGGATAGCCCGGGGAAACCCGGATTAATACCGGATGGCCTTGCCGGCTCTCGGGCTGGCGAGAAAAGGTAGCTTCGGCCTCCGGCCGAGGATGAGCCCGCGGCCGATTAGCTTGTTGGTGGGGTAACGGCTCACCAAGGCGACGATCGGTAGCTGGTCTGAGAGGACGATCAGCCACACTGGGACTGAGACACGGCCCAGACTCCTACGGGAGGCAGCAGTGGGGAATCTTGCGCAATGGGCGAAAGCCTGACGCAGCGACGCCGCGTGCGGGAAGAAGGCCTTCGGGTTGTAAACCGCTTTCAGGAGGGACGAGGCCACTCGGGTGAATAGCCCAGAGGGTGACGGTACCTCCAGAAGAAGCCCCGGCTAACTACGTGCCAGCAGCCGCGGTAATACGTAGGGGGCTAGCGTTGTCCGGATTTATTGGGCGTAAAGAGCGTGTAGGCGGCCAGGTAGGTCTGGTGTGAAAACTCGAGGCTTAACCTCGAGATGTCATCGGAAACCATCTGGCTAGAGTCCGGAAGAGGAGAGTGGAATTCCTGGTGTAGCGGTGAAATGCGCAGATATCAGGAAGAACACCAATGGCGAAGGCAGCTCTCTGGGACGGTACTGACGCTGAGACGCGAAAGCGTGGGGAGCGAACAGGATTAGATACCCTGGTAGTCCACGCCGTAAACGATGGGCGCTAGGTGTGGGCGGTGTCGACTCCGTCCGTGCCGAAGCTAACGCATTAAGCGCCCCGCCTGGGGAGTACGGCCGCAAGGCTAAAACTCAAAGGAATTGACGGGGGCCCGCACAAGCAGCGGAGCATGTGGTTTAATTCGACGCAACGCGAAGAACCTTACCAGGGCTTGACATGCACGGGAATTGCGTAGAAATACGTAAGCCCTTCGGGGCTCGTGCACAGGTGGTGCATGGCTGTCGTCAGCTCGTGTCGTGAGATGTTGGGTTAAGTCCCGCAACGAGCGCAACCCCTGTCCTATGTTGCCAGCGAGTTATGTCGGGGACTCATAGGAGACTGCCGGTGACAAACCGGAGGAGGGTGGGGATGACGTCAAGTCATCATGCCCCTTATGTTCTGGGCTACACACGTGCTACATTGGCCGGTACAAAGGGCTGCAAACCCGTGAGGGGGAGCGAATCCCAAAAAGCCGGTCCCGGTTCGGATTGAAGGCTGAAACTCGCCTTCATGAAGGCGGAGTTGCTAGTAATCGCGGATCAGCAATGCCGCGGTGAATACGTTCCCGGGCCTTGTACACACCGCCCGTCACACCACGAAAGCCGGTAACACCCGAAGCCGGTGTCCTAACCCGCAAGGGAGGGAGCCGTCGAAGGTGGGATTGGTGATTGGGGTGAAGTCGTAACAAGGTAGCCGTAGCGGAAGCTGCGGCTGGATCACCTCCTTTCTAGGGATGCCGGAGCTCTTACTCCGGCAGGCTGTCCGTCCGTCGATGACTTCGGTCGTCCGGGTAGCGGGCTCGCCTGGAATTACGTCGACCTCGACGACCAAGTTCACGCTGTTGAGTTTTGAGAGACCGGCTCTGCCGGCCTTTCAGCTGGGCGCTTTTCAGCGCGCGCACCTTGAAAACTCCATAGCGGCAACAACGGTGTTCTTCATGATCAAGAGACTAAGAGCACACGGTGGATGCCTTGGCGCTAGGAGCCGAAGAAGGACGTGGGCGGCTGCGAAAAGCCCGGGGAAGGAGCTGACCATCCGTTGATCCCGGGATGTCCGAATGGGGAAACCTACGCGTGGTAGTGCGCGCGTGTCCCTGCCTGAACAAAATAGGGCAGTGGAAGGCAAGCCGGTGAACTGAAACATCTTAGTAACCGGAGGAAAGGAAAGAAACCTCGACTCCCTGAGTAGTGGCGAGCGAAAGGGGAAGAGCCCAAACCCGAATGACGTGATAGGCGGCAGCCGTTGTCATTCAGGTGTTGTAGGGCCCGTCTTGATCCGTCTGCCGGCGGGTCGGGAAGTTACAAAACCAAGCGTTAGTCGAAGCGGGTGGAAACTCGCGCCACAGAAGGTAACAGCCCTGTAGGCGAAAACGACTTGGACTTCCTGGACGGGTTCCTGAGTACGGCCGGGCACGTGAAACCCGGTCGGAATTCGCGGGGACCACCCCGTAAGGCTAAGTACTCCCTGGCGACCGATAGTGAACTAGTACCGTGAGGGAAAGGTGAAAAGCACCCCGGAAGGGGAGTGAAATAGTACCTGAAACCGTGTGCTTACAAGCGGTCGGAGCAGACTTGTTCTGTGACGGCGTGCCTTTTGCATAATGAGCCAGCGAGTTGCTGTTCGACGGCAAGGTTAAGGAAACGGAGCCGTAGCGAAAGCGAGTCCGAATAGGGCGATTTAGTCGTCGGATGCAGACCCGAAACTGAGTGATCTACCCATGGGCAGGTTGAAGCGGGGGTAAGACCCCGTGGAGGACCGAACCGACTTAGGTTGAAAACTGAGCGGATGACCTGTGGGTCGGAGTGAAAGGCTAATCAAACTCAGAGATATCTGGTTCTCCCCGAAATATATTTAGGTATAGCGTCGCGTGTTCAACGACGGCTGTAGAGCACTGCTTGGGCTAGGGGGCCTACCAGCTTACCGAACTCAGGCAAACTCCGAATACCGTCGTTCTAGAGCGCGGCAGTCAGAGTGCGGGGGATAAGCTTCGTGCTCAAAAGGGAAACAGCCCAGACCGTCGGCTAAGGTCCCTAATTCCTAGCTAAGTGGCAAACGATGTCTGAGTGCCGAGACAACCAGGATGTTGGCTTAGAAGCAGCCATCATTTAAAGAGTGCGTAACAGCTCACTGGTCAAGTGTTCGGGCGCGGACAATGTAACGGGGCTCAAGCTAGGAACCGAAGCCACGGACTTCGAGCTTGCTCGGAGTGGTAGGGGAGCGTTCCCACGCCGGCGAAGCGGCAGCGGCAAGCTAGCCGTGGAGGCGTGGGAAGTGAGAATGCTGGCACGAGTAACGAAAGACGGGTGAGAAACCCGTCCGCCGAATGCCCAAGGGTTCCTGAGTAAAGCTAATCTGCTCAGGGTTAGTCGGGACCTAAGCCGAGGCCGAAAGGCGTAGGCGATGGACAACCGGTTGATATTCCGGTACCACGTACCCGTCGTTATCACCGATGGGGGGACGGGGTAGGCTAGGGAAACCCAGGCGCTGGTCGTCCTGGGGTAACCGCGTAGGGCGCTCCGTAGGGAAATCCGCGGAGCACAAGCCTGAGACGGGATGCCGAGCTCTTCACGGAGCGAAGTTCCTGAAGCCATGCCTCCAAGAAAATCCTCTAGGGAGACAGGGCGTGCCCGTACCTAAACCGACACAGGTGGGCAAGTAGAGAATACTAAGGCGATCGGAAGAACCCTCGTTAAGGAACTCGGCAAAATGGCCCCGTAACTTCGGGAGAAGGGGCGCCCCGGTAAGGTGAGAAACCCTGCGGTTTCGAGCCTGAGGGGGCCGCAGTGAAACGGCCCAAGCGACTGTTTACCAAAAACACAGGTCTCTGCGAAGTCGAAAGACGACGTATAGGGGCTGACGCCTGCCCGGTGCCGGAAGGTCACGCGGAGAGGTTAGCTTTCGAGCGAAGCCTTGAAGCCAAGCCCCGGTAAACGGCGGCCGTAACTATAACGGTCCTAAGGTAGCGAAATTCCTTGTCGGGTAAGTTCCGACCTGCACGAATGGCGTAACGACTTGGGCGCTGTCTCAACGAGGGATCCGGTGAAACTGTAGTCTCGGTGAAGATACCGAGTACCCGTGGTTGGACGGAAAGACCCCGTGAACCTTTACTGCAGCTTGATGTTGGAGTCTGGGATACGTTGTCCAGGATAGGTGGGAGCCTGTGAAGCGGGCGCGCCAGCGCTCGTGGAGGCACCCTTGGGATACCACCCTTCGTGTTCTGGGCTTCTAACCCGAGGCCGTGATCCGGCTCGGGAACAGCGTCAGGTGGGCAGTTTGACTGGGGCGGTCGCCTCCTAAAATGTAACGGAGGCGCGCAAAGGTTCCCTCAGCACGGTTGGAAATCGTGCGTAGAGTGTAAAGGCAAAAGGGAGCTTGACTGCGAGACTGACAAGTCGAGCAGGTGCGAAAGCAGGCCTTAGTGATCCGGCGGTAGAGAGTGGAATTGCCGTCGCTCAACGGATAAAAGGTACTCCGGGGATAACAGGCTTATCCTCCCCAAGAGTCCACATCGACGGGAGGGTTTGGCACCTCGATGTCGGCTCGTCGCATCCTGGGGCTGGAGTAGGTCCCAAGGGTTGGGCTGTTCGCCCATTAAAGCGGTACGCGAGCTGGGTTCAGAACGTCGTGAGACAGTTCGGTCCCTATCCACCATGGGCGTTGGAAGCTTGAGAGGAGTCGTCCCTAGTACGAGAGGACCGGGACGAACAGACCTCTGGTGTATCAGTCGTCGTGCCAACGGCGCTGCTGATTAGCCACGTCTGGATGGGATAACCGCTGAAAGCATCTAAGCGGGAAGCCCACCTCGAGATGAGGCTTCCCATCCCCTCGAGGGAGTAAGGATCGTGGGAGACCACCACGTTGATAGGCGGGACGTGTAAGCGCAGCAATGCGTTCAGCGGACCCGTACTAATCATCCGAGGTCTTGATTTGAACACCGTGAAAGCTGCTATGGAGTTTTGAGGGTGCGCGCAGCGCGTGCAACGCTAGCGCGTCAAAAGTTGACGCAAACAACCTCACAGTTTCCGGCGGTCATAGCAGCGGGGAAACACCTCTTCCCATTCCGAACAGAGAAGTTAAGCCCGCCAGCGCCGATGGTACTCGGAGGGCAACCTCCCGGGAGAGTAGGACGCCGCCGGTTTATCTTTCGAAAAGGTCGCGTGCGCGACCTTTTCGGCGTTAATGACCCGTGTCGACTGCCTGCGTGGGCGCCGGAGCCGGCGCAGGAGGCTTCGAGTTCACCAGGATGGCCGCGAGCAGCAAGATCGACATCGCCAGGGCCGCCTCGCCGACGAGGCTGCGTGCCAGGAAGCCCGTCCGACCCGAGTGCCTCTCGAGCGCGGGGCGCGCGACGAAGTGATGGAACGCGCCCCACGCCAGAGCGACGGAGACGAGCGCGATCTTTACGAGCAGCACCCGGCCGTAGCTCTCCCGCCACAGGTCGCTGAGGGCCGGCAGCCGGACGACGCTGAGGTAAATGCCCGCGCCGAGGAGGATGGCGATAAGGAGCGTCGCCAGCCGGGAAAAGCGCACGAACGCGTCGCGTCTGAGCCCGGGTGCGAGCGGCCAGACACAGGAACCGAGGTAGACGAGGCCGCCGACCCAGAGAAGGGCAGCCGAAAGATGGAACCAGTCGGCGAGCGCCGACACGCGGGTCGAGCCGGGATCGACCGCCGAATGTCCGGAGAGCGAGAGCCCCGACGCGAAGCCGAGACCGAGCACGAACGCCGGCCAGAGGAAGACGGTTCTGCCTGTGAGCCACGCCAGGTAGAGGAAAACGCCGACGAGGACGAAACCCAGCGTCATCGCCGAGAACGCCTCGCCGAGGCGGGTGCCGTCGGCGATCGGTGCGAGGTCCGCGTAGAGGAGTCGTTCGAACGGGAGTTGGAGCGCGTCCTCCGCTCGCAGAATGAAAGCGAGAATCCCGATATTCACCGTCGCACCGACGCCGACCCCGGCCAGCCGGTAGAAGCGGCGCTCGAGCGCGCGGGGAACCCCGCGCAAGACGAGCAGTGCGAACCCGATGCCCCCGACGCAGAGCGAGAGCGAGAGGAAGTAGAGCCAGCGGATGATGTCCTCCGTGTGCGTCGGGCCCGACGCGCCGTACGCCTCGGTCGGCGGGGGTGCCGCGACACCGATGCCGAAGGTGAAGAGTCCGGACACGGCGTGGCCGTCCGACGAGAGGACGTGCCACCGCACCGTGTAGGCGCCCTTGGGCAGCCGGCGCACCGGCACGACCACGTCGCGCCCGTCGCCGGCGGTAAACGCGGCTCCCGAGACGACGGTCCCCTTCTCGCCGACGACGACGATCGCGTCTGGAAGGGTGGTGACTGTCTGGTCGAAGCGGATGACGACGGTCGCGGGGGAGCTCGCCAGCCGCTCGCGGTACGAAGGGCTCGTCGACCTGACGGTCGCGTGGGCGAACGCCGATGCCGGCGCGGCCAGGGCCGCGAGCAGCGCCGCGACGAACGCCGCACCCCTCATCGGTGCGGGGTGCCGGCCACGGGTGAGAGATGGCCGAAGATCTCCGCTACGTCGCGATCCGCGTAGAGGAACACGGAGAGAACGAGGAAGGTGGCGGCGAATCCCGTTGCGACTGCGACCGAGCGCGGCCGGAACGTGCGCAAGATCGGGAAGATCGAGGCCGTGATCATCAGCCATCCGATCGCGTGGTGGAGGAAGGCAGAGCGCGAGAAAAGCCACGGGTTCTGCTCGTGGATCAGGGACGCCGTGCCCGAGACGAGGAAGGCGAGCGCCACGCAGAGGTGCCAGTAGCGGCTACGGAGCTTCCCCGCGGCGAGGGCGAGCTCGACCCCGCCGGCGAGCAGGAGCACCTGGGCCCAGGCGGCGTGGGCGAGCATGTGCAGGGTCGAGTTGGTGAAGAGGATCATCACCGGCCACATGAAGATCCCCATGAGGAAGAGCGCGCCCGGCCAGAGGTATGCGCGCCAGCAGCGCCTGCGCCAGACCTCGGTGCCCACGACGGCCTCGGCGAGGAGGCAGAGCGCGAGGATGAGGAACCCGCTCGCGAACATCCAGTGGACGTGCTCGGCGAACGGGCGCATCTAGCTCTCCTCCGCGTCCTCGAGGTCGTCGACGAGCCCTGGCGCGACGAAGGCGGCGAAGAGGACGCCCACGAGGATGACGATTAGCGGCGGCTCGACCGCAAGCCACCAGAAGCTCTGCCCATGCGGGTGCAGGAACGTGAGGCGGTACGGCTGCCAGAGCCCCCAGAGGACGCCCGCGAGCATGGTGACAGGGCCGATGGCAAGCACGACCTTCGCGCGCGCGCTGCGCCGCGCGCGGGAAGCTTCGAGCTGGGCGGCGGGCTCGGCGCGCATCAGGCGCCTCCATCTTCGCCATGGCGCCCGCGACTGCGCAAATCCCTACGGTACGAGCGAGGTCTCGTCGCGGGCGGTTCGAGAGCGCCGACCGGGCGATCGGTTCTCGCCGTGCGTCGCGACGATACGCATCCCCGCACCGGGCGCGCCGTAGACGTAAACGCCGACCCGCCCGGCGCCCGTGCCGCATGCGGGGCTGTCGGGGAGGAACACGATCGCGTGCCCGTCGGTCGTCCACCGAGCGCCTCCGAGTCGGGGCTCTTGGCCCAGTCGGTCTCGCCGGTCGCGGCGCGCGGCGTCCCCGCGGGCAGCGAGACGAAGAAGGCGATCGGCGTCTCGCACTCCGCCGCCCACTGCGCAAGGAGAGTCGATCCGTCCGGGGAGAGCGCCGCCCAAACCCAGTGCCCCGCCTTGTCCGCGTCGGCGGTGGTGGGCGTCGGCCTCGGCGGGGGGATGGCAAGGCGCTCGGCGGCCTCGCCCTCGCCCACGACGAAGGTGCCGTGGTTCCCGACGGCGGCGCAGAGGCGCAGCATTCCGTCCTCCGTTCGACCGACGCGTCGGCAGTCGCCCGGTGCCGGAAGCGCGACCGTCGTCGTCGCTTGGTGGCTCGAGGTGGATGAGGTGCCGTTCTCGCCGACCCGGCCTCGCCTCCGCAGGCAGCGGCGAGGCCGATGACGGAGAGCAATGCGGCCGCGAGCCTGAGCGTCACGCGGCGCGGAGCTTCTCGCGCCACTCGGCGTCGAGCGCCCGCAGCCGGGCGACGCGCTCGCCGATCGGTGGGTGGGTCGAGAACATCGCGGCGAGCCCGACCGGCTCGAACGGGTTGACCGTGTAGAGCGGCTCGGTGACCGGGCTCCCCTCGAACTCGACGAGCTCGTTCGCCTGTTCCAGGCGGATCAGCGCATCTGCAAGGCCGTGCGGCGACTCGCAGATGCCTGCAGCCCGGCGGTCGGCCGAGAACTCCCGCCGAGGGGAGAGGAGCACCTGGACGAAACTCGCAGCGACCGGCGCGAGGACGAAGAGGAGGGCGCGGTGGAGCCAGCCCCCGATCCGGCTGCCCTCCACGAGCCAGCCGGCCAGCACGACGAGCGGCGTCTGAACGACGACATCTCGCTGCTTGATCTTCGCGAGCTCGTGTGCGATGACGCCCTCGAGCTCGGCCGGAGGCAGGGCGGAGATCAGTCCCTGGCTCAGCCCGATCGCGGAGCCCGAGACTCCTCGTCCGACCGAGAGTGAGTGCGGATGGCCGCTGGCGAGGAGGTAGAGGCGCGGGCGCCCGACCCCGGCCCTCATGGCGAGCCGCTCGGTCGCCGTGTGGAGAAGCGTCGCCTCCGCCAGCGTGAGCTCACGTGCGCCGAGCGAGGCCAGGATGATCCGCGGCCCATACCAGAAGACCGTCGCCGCCATGAGGAGGCAGACGACGAAGAAGACGCTCGCGAGCCGCAACCCACCGAGCCACCAGCCGAGCGCCGCGAAGGCGACCACGAAGCCGCCGAGCAAGAGCCACGCCTTGAGGATGTTCCGCGCCGCGACCAGCACGGAGCCTAGGGCTCGTCGCCGTCGGCCCCGGTCAGACCCCGTGGCGGCCAGTCGGGCTCCGGTGCGTCGCACCGGCTCGAGCAGTGGAGAGAGGCGATGTTCTGGAGCGGGATGAGGATGTGGCCGTTCAGCTCGATGTGCGGGACGCCCTCGATCCCGCAGTACGCCGTGAGTGTCCCGTCCTGGTACTCGCCGCCGAAGAGCTCGACCTCGACCTGCTCTCCCTTGTACTTGTGCGTGTAGTCCTCCACCGGTCGGAGCGTAGCGGAATCCCAGGAAACATCCGGGTCGTCCCTGCCGTAGTTGCCGTCAAATGCCGTGGCGGTGGTGTCTCGGCTCCGTTGCCTAGGTCGACGCCGCGATAGGCGGGGCTAGGCGAGCTCATCGACGCGCCGCTGTGCGCGCTTGCGAAGCTGCGCGTACATCTCCGGGTCGCCGCGACGATCAGCTTCTTGCTCTCCCGGCGGGAACTCCTCGCGGTACATCTCGTTCTCCAGCCCGACTCGCGCTTTGACGGCGTCCCAGGCCTGCTTGGAGCTCGTCCTCGGGCGCCTCGAAGATGAGCCTCCGCCCGTCGAGCACGGGCTCGTCGAACCCGTCGGGCCACCCCAGATCCCCCTCTTGCCAGAACAGGAGCCAGTTCCGATCCGGCCAGGGCTGGAGCTCGATCGCCACCTCGATGTCGACCCATTCCTCATGGATCTCGCCCGACGCTTCCATCCCCGGCGGGGCCAGCTCGGGCCGCATTTCCCACGCCATCGACATGCCGGACTCGCCAACGTCTTCGAGTGTGGGTTTACCGAGCTTGACCTCCACCGAACGGAAGCCTAGGGCCTCACGAGGCCACTTCGACCTTCACGCTCACGCGCCGGCGGCCTCCGGGGCGATCGTCGCCACGCCCCGGAGTATCGACCATTAGCCCCGCTAAAGCATCCGATGCTGAGAGTAAGTTCCGCTTATGCTCACAAGCGCGAACGAACCGGCCTCGCTTCTGCGCGTGAAGGAAGTCGCCCGCGAGCTCGGCCAGCACCCGGCGACCATCTACCGCAAGGTTCATTTGGGTGAGCTTCCCGCCGTGCGCCTCGGCTCTGGACGGCAGCCGGCGATCCGCATCCCTCGCGCCGGGCTCCAGGACTGGCTCGCGCGCTCACACATCATCGAAAGAAGGAACCCATGAACCACTTCGACCCTGAGGCTCTGCGAGCCGACTTGCACCGCAAGCAAGAGCGAGCGGACGAGGTCGCCACACGCGCCCGCGAGAAGCTGGGTGTAGGGACGCCACGCTCCCGCCTCGCCGACGGCCTGACGGCCGAGGAGATCGAGCGCGACACCGCGTCGATCTACCACATCATGGACATCTGGCGGCGCATCGGGAAGACCACGCCGTCGCCGATCACGCTTCCCTCCGGCAGGACGATCGTTCCGAGGGGATCTCCGGCCGGCCAACGCGCCAGGCGCGAAGCGCGGCCCCGGCGCTGGCGGCGCGGGTCGAGCCTTGGCCGCTGGTCCCAGTATTTACCAATTTCTAACCCTGGCTTCTCGAACGAGGGATAGCGTCATTGTCCTGCAGGGTTCCGGCGTACTAGTCGCCATTGGAGCGCTAGTCGAGTGGAGCGGTGATCGCGTCGCGGTGTGGTGACACGCCGGCGCTCTGAAGGGAGAGGACGAGCGCGATCGACGCGGTGCTTGGGAAGCGGAGTCCGAATGCAACTGGCGCGGCGTTGCCGCTGTCTGGGTGCGCGCGGTCGTCTCCACCGACGACATTGCATCCCGATGACGCCGGGATCCGGTCTCGATCCCGGGCGTCGGCTGTGCCCCCGCGATCGCAAACGTCAGCTGAAAAGGCGATCTGAAGAGGAGGAGATCATGGAAACAGACGAACAGTCGGAGTATCTGACCAGCCGCCGTTCCTTCTTGGTCAAGGGGGCAGCGGTCGGAGCAGCAACGCTCGGCGCCGGGCGGCTGCTGGCCGACGCATCTCCGGCCTTCGCGAGCGGCGGTCTTACCAAGGGAGATGCCGCGATTCTTCGGTTTTTGGCCGCGGCCGAGATCATCGAGACCGATATTTGGCAGCAGTACAACGAACTGGGCGGCATCCAGGACAGCGAAGTCCCCGGCGGGAGCGGCAACCCTGACTACACCGAGGCGCTTGCCGTCCTCGACGAGGACATGGATCAGTACATCCACGACAACACGGACGACGAGATCACCCACGGCGCGTTCATCAACGCCTACCTGGAGGCGCACGGGGCGGCGACGGTCAACCTGGACGAGTTCCGCACCCTGCCCAGTAGCAAGGCGACCGGGGCCCAGCAAATTGGACGTTTGACCAACCTCATGCAGCTGACGGTCAACACCAGTTTTTATACGCGCTACCGCAGCGACTCCAAGAACCCCGACTTCGGCGACACCTTCCCGCAAGCCGTCCCGGGCCTCGCTGCTGGGCAATTCCCGGCGATTCCCCGGAGCGACGACGACCTCGACCCGCCCGATCACCTGCAAGCGATCGCCAACACGGCCGGCTTCCACTTCGCTTGGATCGAGCAGGGCGGTACGAGCCTTTATGCCTCGCTCGCCCAGCGGGTCACCCATACCGAGGTGCTGCGCATCCTGCTCAGCATCGGCGGCTCCGAGATCATGCACTTCCAGACCTGGCAAGACAAAGCCGGCAACGCGCATCCCCTCACCGACCCGACGAACGGTCTCGTCTTCCCCGACCTCAATGCCGACGGTGAGCTCACGCAGACGAACCTGATCATGCCCGAGCCGACGATCTTCCTCGACCGCAAGTTCCCGATCGTCTCGATCATCCGCCCGACGAAGACCAGCGGCGCTGCCATGGGCACAGTCAACGCCTTCACGGCCGATGGCCTCTTCATCGGACAATCACCGGACTTCTTCACCGTCCTCAAAGAGCTCGCAAAGGCCGCAGACGCAGCGCGGCACGGATCATGAAACGAGAAGCTGACCGAGACTCGAGGGGCTGACCGACACCGTTGAAGCTGCAGGCTTGCAGCGGTGCCGGGAAGGTCGGCCTGATCCTGATCGTGGCGCTGTCGGCAGGTGTCCTCATCTCCCTCGCCGAGGCGCGGGCCGCCATGGCCGGGAGGTGCTTGGGAGTGAAGACGACGATCGCCGGGACGGCGGGCGACGACCTCATCGTAGGAACGACAGGACGAGACGTCATCAACGCTCGCGCCGGAGACGACAAGATCCGAGGTCGCGGCGGTCGCGACCTCATCTGTGGCGGACGGGGAGCAGACCTCATGAATGGCGGGAGAGGCGCTGACAAGCTCGTCGGCGGATCGGGGAAGGACGAGCTTGACGGGTCGAGTGGGAGCGACGCTCTCCTGGGCGGCGGCCAGGCGGACGTGGTCCGCGACGGCCCGGGGGACGATGTTGCCCGTGGAGGAGGCGACGACGATTTCTTCTTCGCGGCGCCTGGGAACGACAGCTACGCCGGTGGAACAGGGGGCGCCGACACCGTCACGTGGGAAGGCCTCGCTGGGCCAATCAGCGCGAACCTCACGACCGGGCTGGCGACTGGCACGGGCAACGACCATCTAAGTGCGATCGAGGTGCTGCTTGGCTCGGCCGGGAACGACACCCTCGTCGGCGATGGGGTGGCCAACCGACTCGAGGGATCCGACGGAAACGACCACCTCGAGGGGCGGGCAGGAGACGACATCCTCGACGGGGGCTCCGGAGTTGACTTCCTCGACGGCGGAACAAACACGGACACCTGCCTCCAGGGCGAGACCCTTCAGAATTGCGAAGCTTGAGACTGAGATCGGGGGACGCCAGACTGACAGTCGTTAACATCGCGGCCAGGCACTCCTCCGGCGTGTCGTTCTCCGACGCGAGCAGCCGAGCGACGACGGCCCGCAGGAGCTTCCGAGGCGAGCGCCGGCCATTGTCGAGGGCGGTGGGCATCGCCTTCTAGGAATCTGCTCTTCATCACGATCGAGCACGGCGCCCTGCGGCTCGGCGAGGCGGTTGGACTCCGGTGGGGAGACGTCGACTTCGCCGGCCTACGACTGCGCCTCGCGCGCGCGAGGACCTAAGAGTGGCAAGGCGAGGTTCGTCTACTTGCCTGAGTGGCTTCTGTTGGCGATCGACGCGACCTGCCCGCTCGAAGATCGAACGCCTGAGCGCAAGGTCTTCCAGGGGATCACCGAGGCATCGGCCTACCAGGCGATGCTACGGGCTTGTCAGTGGGCCGGAACGGAGCATTTCATCCTCACGACCTCCGCCACCGCCGGATCACGATTTGGCATCAGTCCGGCGTCCCGGCGCGGGAGCTCGCGGAGCGGGCGGGTCATGCAAGGCCGTCGATGAGTCTCGACGTCTACAGCCATGTGATGCCCGCCGACGAAGTCGCAAAGGAGCGTTTTCGCGCCCTCATAGACGCCTAGGAGGGCTTGGCGAAGGCTTTGAGAACTCCCCGGCGTAGACTCCTGCCATGTCCGTAGTCGAACGGCTCCACAACCCGTCGGGTCGGCGTTGCGGCTGTCCGCCCGAGTGCATCTGCCAGCGCAGCGCCTTGGGGCGCGCCTTTCGTTGGTACATCCCTGGGCGCTTTCACATGCCTGTCGCGCCCGAGGAGAAGGCCCGCCTTCACGCCGAGGGTAAGAGCTTCCGCGAGTCTTAGACGGTGACGGTCTGCTTCGGGGGACAGACCTGATCCGCATACGAGCAGAACACGCAGCAATCGCCTGAGCGCGGTCTTAGGAGCAACTGGCAGCCCTCGCAGACGTAGACGCGCTGACAAGCGTTCGTCGGCATCGTCTCGACCTTCGCAAGCCGCACTCCGGGCAAGTAATCCGAGCTTCCGTGACCCTCCGTGCTGCCCTGGTGGTGTCTCGGTGGTGTCTCACGGCATGGGCTGCACCGCAAACTCGCATGAAGGCTCAGTGCTTGTGCTTGTGCGTGTAGTCCTCCACCGGTCGGAGCGTAGCCGTTCCTGTTCAACCATGGGATTCCTGCAGCCATCCCGGCGACTGCATCCCCCAAACGGGGGCTGATCCCGGCCCGACGCTCTGCAACGGTGCATGTAAAGCGGCAATGACGTGAAGAAGCGGCTCTTCATCCTCACCCTGCTCTGCGCAGCGGTTGCTGTGGCGAATGCGTCTGCGGCCGTGCAGCTGCAAACCGTCGCTCGAGACGGCATGAAGACGACGACGCGAACGGCAACGAAGGACTGCGGGTTCGAGAACGACTACCAGCGGGTCGACGACCTCCTGCTGGTCTGTGACGGCTCCCACGGAAGTGCGACGGCTCGCTACGACTTCTACCTCCCGAGCAACCTGTACGGCAGCCCGGCGATGCACGTCTACGCCGAGAAGCTCTGCTGCTCCTCGTCGAGCATCAAGAAGCGGCTCGTGAAGGTCACCAAGCTCCACTATCGGATCGTCGTATCGGTCACCAAGCCGACTCGCCTCGATGTGCAATCGGTCAGCCTCTCCTACTACGTCACCACGTAGACGAAGTGCGCAGGCGTGCCGACAAAGTGCGCTGGGGCGCACACATCGGAGTGATAGCCGCGACCGTCCTGACGCTCGTGGGTCTCAGCATCGTCGCCGTCTTGGCAGCCAGGGACGCCCGCCAGACGGCCGGGGACGTCCGCGCGTCAACGCGCATCTGGAACGCGTATCAGGAGGCGCGCTATTCGGTCCTCCAGGAAGCGCTCCTGACACAGGATTTCCGTCTCGCAGGGTCTCCGGCGTACGAGCAGCAGTTCGCGGGCGCCGCAGCCGACCTCGCGTCGGTGCTCGCGGTCGTCGAGAAGACAGGCCAGCCCGCCGACCGCGAGACCGCCGATCGTGTACAGGCGATCAATGCGCAGCTCGCAGACGCCGTCCCCGCTCTCGTCGACGCCGTCAACGCGGGAGACGCAGCCCGCGCCGACCGCATCGCCACGAAGACGCTGGATCCCCTGTTCCAAGCGTCGATCTCGATCGTCGACCGCGCTGCCGCGTCGCACAGAGCCGAGTCCGGTGTCGGACTGCGGGCCGCAGAGCGGGCGGAGACCGTGATCCTTGCGAGCGCGATCGCGGTGTTCGTGCTCGGGTTGCTCGTCGCCGCGGCGACGGTGGTCGCGATGCGCTTCCGGCGCCGACTGGACGAGGCCCGGCGCACCGAGCTCGAGCGTCTCCGGGCAGCAGCCTTCACGGACAGCCTTACGGGGGTCCTGAATCACCGCGCGTTCCACGAGCAGCTCACCGACGCGCTGTCCGGCGGCGATGAAGCCGACGGCGTCGTCTTGATGATGCTGGACCTCGACGGCCTGAAAGCGGTGAACGACCGCTACGGGCACCAGGTGGGGGATGAACAGATCAAGCTCCTCGCGTCGACCGTGCTCGGGGCCGTCGCAGATCCGGATCGGCTCTACCGCCTCGGGGGGGACGAATTCGCCCTCGTCCTCCGCGGTTCTGCCGCGACCGAGCCGGTCGCGCTGACGAAGACGATCCGGGAGGCCTTCCCGAGCGACGTCTCCGGTGTCCAACTCGGGTTCTCCGCGGGCGTCGCGGAGCACGAGAGCGGGATGAAGAAGGACGAGCTCATCCGCCGGGCGGACCTGACGCTGATCGAGGCGAAGCGACTTCACCAGGACGCGCTCGTGTACACGCCGTCGTTCGAGCTCGCCGTCGTGACCGAGCCGCCCGAGCTTCGCCATCTCCGCGTGCTTGCGAACGCGCTCGCTCGGGCCGTCGACACGAAGGACGCTTACACGAATAGCCATTGCGAGACGGTCGCCGAGCTCTCTGCGGTCATCGCAGTGGAGCTCGGATTCGACGACCAGCAGGTCTTCAAGATCCGGCTTGCCGGCCTCCTCCACGACGTCGGGAAGATCGGCGTGCCCGATTCGATCCTGCAAGATCCCGGTCGCCTCACGGACGAGCAGTTCGAGACCATGAAGACGCACCCCGTGCTCGGCAGCCACATCCTGAGCGCCGCGGAGCGGCATGAAGAAGCGAGTTGGGTGCTCGCGCATCACGAACGCCCTGACGGCAACGGCTATCCGTTCGGAATCACCGAGATCCGGCTCGAGGCGTCGATCATCGCAGTCGCCGATGCGTTCGAGGCGATGGTGTCGCGGCGGCCCTACCGCGAACCGAGGTCGGTGGACATGGCGCTCGCCGAGCTCGTGCGCTGTGTCGGAAGCCAGTTCGACGCGCGGTGCGTGGCGGCCCTTGCGACGGTGCTCGGGAAGACGGAATCGGCTCGAGCGCCGGTCGTCTCCGAGGTGCCGGTGCAGCCTGAGCCGCTTCCGCTGGGCGCGGAAGCGGCCTGAGTCGAGCTACTTCTCCGCGTCGAGGCGCTGCGGCGCTCGTCAGCCATCTGTTCGATCGGCATTCCCTCTCGTCCGGTGCGGGTCAGGTCAGGTAGTAGACGCCGATGGCGAAGCAGAGCCATCCGATGCCCGCCCGACGAGAAGAGCCGCGATTCCGATCATCGTCTCCATCGCACACCTCCGAAATTACGGACTTCTTAGGCCGATCTCAGAGCGATCTTAGGCTGGGCGGCGATGGTGCAGGCACGTTCGAACGCGTCCTGCAATCCACCGAAGGAGATGCCCGCCGATGAGCACGGAGAAGCGGAAACGGTTCCGAGGCGTACTGGCCGCGGGGGCGATCGCACTCGGCCTCGCGGCCGGAAGCTACGGAGTCGCCGCGGCGGCGAACGGAACCGACAGTTCGCCGTCCACCGGCACCATGCCACAATCGGCTCCGGCTGCTCCCGATCCCCAGCACCGCTGGGGGCCGCAGCGGAGCGACGAGACACTGCTGACGGGTGACACGCTCGCGAGTGTGAAGGCCGCGGCGCTCGACAAGGTCCCGGGTGCGACCGTCGTCCGCGTCGAAACCGACGCCGACGGCCACGCCGCCTACGAGGCGCACCTCGTCAAGCAGGACGGGACGCCGGCCACCGTCTACGTCGACAAGCAGTTCGACGTCGTCGGGGTCGAGACCCGCTGACTCTCAACCGGGTCCGCCGGGGCCTCGGTCCCGGCGGGTCCTCGCTGCTCGAGGCGCGATAGAACGACTACTGCGCCGCCCCGAGCGGCGTCGCCATGTCGCTCGCCAGCTCGGAAGCCGTCAGGGCGCGGTTGTAGATGCGCACCTCGTCGATCAGCCCCTGGAAGGCCTCGTCCGTCCAGATGGAGTTGGCCCCGATGCGCAGTGCGCCGGTGGAGACGGTGATCGTCCCGGTCGCGGCCGTCGTCTTCACGAGCGAGCCGTTGACGTACAGGCGCAGGTTCGCCCCGTCGTAGGTCGAGGCCAGGTGCGCCCACGTGTTGGCGCTGAGCGCCGTTCCGTACTGGGCGATCTTCTCGACGCCCCCGACGATCGCATCCGCGAGCGGCTTCGTCGTGTTGTTTAGGTAGAGCGCGTACGCGAGATTCGAGGTCTGCTCCTTCATCAGCACCGTCCGGTAGGTCCCGCCGGTCACGGCGGGGCGCACCCACGCCTCGAGCGTCATCCCGCTCGTGAGGTCGAGCGACGCCGAGTCGGGGACGGTGACCGAGTCGTTGACACCGTCGAAGGAGATGGCGCCCCCGTACTTGCCCGCGCTCGACCAGGTGGGCCCGTTCGTGAGCGTGCCGGTGTTGCCCGAGCCGGAGGCATCGGGGCGGTCGTGCCGCTGCCCTCGTCGAAGCTGTAGGCGGCGACGAGGCCGGGCGGCTGGGCCGTGTTCGTGACCGTGACGGCGACGTTGGCCGAAGTCGCGATGTTGCCCGACCCGTCGCGGGCGACCGCAGTCAGCGTGTGGGAGCCGTTCGCGACCGAGTGGGTGTCCCAGCTCACCGAGTACGGGCTCGTCGTGTCCTCGGCGCCGAGGTTGACGCCGTCGAGGCGGAACTGCACCCCGGCGACGCGGTCGTTGTCGGAGGCGCTCGCCGTCACCGAGACGGTGTTGGCGACCGTCGAGCCGGCTGCCGGGGCGGTGATCGCGACCGTCGGCGGCGTCGTGTCGCACGCCCCCGCGCTCGTGTCGAGGGTCGAGCGCGCCGAGGTGTTGCCGGCCAGGTCGTAGGCCTCGACCCCGAGCGTGTGCGCGCTCGCGCAGGTGAGGCCGGTGAAGGTGTAGGTCGTCCCGGTCGTCGTGTCCGCTTGGGCGCCGTCGAGGAACACCCGGTAGCCGGCGACGGAGACGTTGTCGGTCGACTGCGTCCAGCTCGTGGCGATCGTGGTCGGCGTGATCGTCCCGGTCACGAAGTTGCCCGGCTGGGTCGGTGCCTGCGTGTCGCCCGTGACGAAGACCTTGACCTCGTTCGAGGGCGGGCCGATATTGCCGGCCGCGTCCTGCGCCGTGACCTTGTAGTAGTAGAAGCCGGACGCGAGGCCGGAGTCGATGTAGCTCAGGCTGGTTGGCTGAGCGATCCGGTTCGCCGTGCTAGGTGTGAAGTCGGGGCTGTTCGAGCGGTGGACGTTGTAGTGGTCGACGGCGATGTCGTCGGTCGCGATACCCCAGCTCAGTGCCACCGACGACGTGGAGCCGATCCCGGCGAGATTCTGAGGGGCCGAGGGCGGTGTCGTGTCGACAACGCCGACGGGCCGGTTCATGTCGCTCGCCACCTCGGCGGCCGTGAGCGGGCGATTGTAGATGCGCACTTCGTCGATCAAGCCCTGGAACCACTCCGTCCGGATGGAGTTGCCACCGATTCGGAGGACGGCGTTCGACGTCGTGATCGACCCCGTGGACAGGAAGCTGCCCTGCCTGCGTCCCGTTCACGTAGAGCCCAACGCGGTTCCGTCGAACGTCGCGGCCAGATGCGTCCAGCTGTTCAGCGGCAAGATCACCGTCCCGTCCACCGACCGCGCCGCGCCAGCCGAGTAGATCTGCGCGTTGGGCCGCTGAGTGTCGCGGTTGGCGTAGAGGGCGTAGACGAGGCCGCCGGAGCGTTGCTTGAAGATCACCGTCCGCCACGTCGTCCCGAGAGCGGCCGGCCGCACCCACGCCTCGAGCGTCATCCCGCTCGTGAGGTCGAGCGACGCCGAGTCGGGGACGGTGACCGAGTCGTTGACGCCGTCGAAGGAGATGGCGCCCCCGTACTTGCCCGCGCTCGACCAGGTGGGCCCGTTCGTGAGCGTGCCGGTGTTGCCCGAGCCGGAGGCATCCGGGGCGGTCGTGCCGCTTCCCTGGTCGAAGCTGTAGGCGGCGACGAGGCCGGGCGGCTGGGCCGTGTTCGTGACCGTGACGGCGACGTTGGCCGACGTCGCGATGTTGCCCGACCCGTCGCGGGCGACCGCCGTCAGCGTGTGGGAGCCGTTCGCGACCGAGTGGGTGTCCCAGCTCACCGAGTACGGGCTCGTCGTGTCCTCGGCACCGAGGTTGACGCCGTCGAGGCGGAACTGCACCCCGGCGACGCGGTCGTTGTCGGAGGCGCTCGCCGTCACCGAGACGGTGTTGGCGACCGTCGAGCCGGCTGCCGGGGCGGTGATCGCGACCGTCGGCGGCGTCGTGTCGCACGCCCCCGCGCTCGTGTCGAGGGTCGAGCGCGCCGAGGTGTTGCCGGCCAGGTCGTAGGCCTCGACCCCGAGCGTGTGCGCGCTCGCGCAGGTGAGGCCGGTGAAGGTGTAGGTCGTCCCGGTGTCGTGTCCGCTTGGGCGCCGTCGAGGAACACCCCGGTAGCCGGCGACGGAGACGTTGTCGCTCGAGGCGGTCCAGCTCGTGGCGATCGTGGTCGCCGTCGCGTTGTGACGGCGAAGGTTCGACGGCATGGTCGGCGCGGTTGTGTCCGCCGCCCCGAGCGGCGTCGCCATGTCGCTCGCCACTCGGAAGCCGTCAGGGCGCGGTTTAGATGCACTCGTCGATGCCTGGAAGGCCTCGTGTCCAGATGGAGTTGGCCCCGAGCGCAGTGCGCCGGTGGAGACGGTGATCGTCCCGGTCGGCCGTCGTCTTACGAGGAGGTTCGACGTACAGGCGCAGGTTCCCCGTCGGTCGAGGCCGTCACGTGTTGGGGAGCGCCGTTCCGTACTGGGGATCTTTTGACGCCCGACGATCGCATCCGAGGGCTTCGTCGTGTTGTTTAGGTAGAGCGCGTACGCGAGATTGGTGGTCTGCTCCTGCATCAGCACCGTCCGGTAGGTCCCGCCGGTCAGCGGCGGGGGGCGCCCCAGCCTCGAGCGTCATCCCGTTCGTGAGGTCGAGCGAGGCCGAGTCGGCGGACGGTGAACCGAGTCGTTGACACCGTCGAAGAGAGATGGCGCCGCCGTACTTGCCCGCGCTCGACCAGGTGGCCCGGCTCGTTGAGCGTGCCGGTGTTGCCCGTAGCCGGTGGCATCGGGGGCGGTCGTTGCCGCTCCCTCGTCGAAGCTGTAAGGCGGCGACGAGGGCCGGGGATGAAAGGCGAGACCGAAGGTCGTCAGTAACGTAGCCGTGTACGTCGCGGGCGTCTCGCCCGCGACGATGTTAGTTGTGCGACGCGGCGCCGCCGTCGGACCACGAGGAGAACGCGTACGTGACGACCGTTCAGCGACTGCGGCGGACGGCGCGCTCACGATCGACGTGTTGCGAGCCGACGATGACCGTGCGCGTGAACGGGCGTCGCCGTGCTCGCCGAGCGCCGACCGACGAGCTGAGGCCCGGCGGGGTCGACTCGAACGTCAGGTCGACGGTCTTCGGGTCGAGGCGGACGCTCGTCGTCGTCCGTCAGCCCGCCGAGTCCGTCGCCGTCAGCTTGAGCTCGAGGTACGACGGGTATCGTGGTCGGGCGCGGTGAACGAGCCGCTCGCGACGCCCGCGAAGGTCTGAACGGGTGCGTGTGGCAGTTCGACGGGCAGTGGTGGATGACGAGCGACCAGCTCGAGCGCCGACGGCGGCAGGTCCCGTCCTGCGGCGTCCGTCGCCGAGCCGGAGAAGGAGATCGCGTCGCCGACCTTCCAGGTCAGCGTCGGCGGGCGGCGTCGATGATCGGCGACCGGCGGCGTGTTGCCCGCGGTGATCGTCGACCGACGTCGGTGTCGGTGCGCGCCGTGGTGTCGGTGACCCGCAGCCGCACGGTGTAGTTGCCCGGCCGCGTGTAGGTGCACGGTCGGCGTCGCGGCGGTCGAGTCGTCGAAGGCGCCGTCGCCGTCGAGGTCCCAGGCGTAGGTGAGCGTGTCGCCTCGGGGTCGCTCGACCGGTGCCGTCGAAGTTGACGGTCAGCGGCGCGGGCCGCTGGTCGGCGTCGGCCTGGATCGCCGCGACGGCGGCTGGTTCGGCGCCGACGTACTGGATGCGGCGGATCGTCCCGCCGTCGAGGTCGACGTAGAAGAGGTCGCCGCCCGGGCCGATCTGGAGGTCGACGGGGCTCGCGGCCGCCGGCTGCGAACGTCTGCCGGTCTGGCGGGTCGGGATCGCCGTTCGCGCCCGGCGAGCATCACCCAGATGCAGTCGCGCGAGTAGTCGGCGAAGAAGAGCGCGCCGTTGTAGCGCGCCGGGTAGGTGCCGCTGCCGTAGAACGCGAGCCCGGTGATCGACGAGCTGCCCGTCGGGCAGCGTCTCGCCCGCGACGACCTTCGCGCTGGTGGTTGTAGGTGAAGTACGGCGGCGTCACCGCGGCCGGCGCGTCGTAGAGGTTCTCGCAGAGGTTGAGGTTCGCCGCCGTCGTACCTGGCTGCGGCCGACGCCCTCGTAGCACGGCCAGCCGAAGTTCGCGACGACGCGTCGGTCGGCGTTGGCGATCCGGTCGATCTCCTCCCACGTGTTCCAGCCGACGTCGCCGACCCAGATCTCGTTCGTGCCGGGCCGGAACGTGAAGCGGAACGGGTTGCGCAGGCCGTAGGCGACGATCCGGCGCGCGTTGGCGTCGGTGCTGCCGACGAGCGGGTTGTCCGGGCAGTCGCCGCGCCGGTCGTCGGATCGATGCGGAGGACCGCGCCGTCGAGCGCCGACCGGGTCGCCGGTCGTCCGCAGGTCCTGGCTGCGGAGCGCGCCGCCCTCGGCGGTCGGCGGCGTCTGCGTCGCCGCCGACGCCCGCCGGGCGGATCGCCGCACGGGATTCAGCGGGATGCCCGTCCTGGCCGTAGTCGACGAAGTTGAAGCTCGCGCCTCGCCGCCGCTCACGTACAGCGCGCCGTCGGGGCCGAAGGCGAGGCTGCCGATCGAGTGGCTCGGGAACTGCTGGCACCAGTCGTTGATCAGCACCTGCTCGGTGCCGGTCATCGACGTTGCCGATGGCCGTCAGGCGCGAGAGGCGGCCGCTGACGACGCAGCCGTCGGTCGTCGCGCCCGGCGGGTCGGGCACGTGTCGGACGTCGCCCGGCGTGCCCCAGCGCGGCGCCGTGCCGCCGATGTCGCGTCGTAGCGTGTAGAGGACGTAGACGTACGGCGTCGTCGGGAAGTTCGGGTCGAGCGCCAGGCCGAGCAGGCCGCGATCCCAGAAGTTGTGGACCTTCGTGCGCAGGTCGGCGAAGACCGTCGGCGTCGTCGCCGAGAGGCTGTCGAAGACCTTGATCAGGCCGCTCTTCTCGGCCACGAAGATGCGGCCGTCGGGCGCGAAGCGGATCGCCGTCGGCTGGTCAGGCCGCTGAAGACGGTCGAGTCCTGGAAGTTCGCCGGGACAGTTCCAGCGCGCGCCGGCTAGAACGCCGATCGCCGCGGCTGAGACGACCGCGGCAAGAATGAGTCCGAGCGCGGCTGCGCCCATCGTGAAGCCTGCTGCCGCAAGGCTCGATTATTCGCACGGGCATGTACCGCGAGCAACTAGTCGAAAGTCTGGTCCCCCGTCTGCGGCGGCTCACCGGCGCCTGCTAGCGACGCAGCCCTTCTTCGAGCCTTGAGATCTGCCCTCCCTCGACGGTCACCGAGGAGAGGCGGGCGTTCGGCTCGACAGGGCCGGTGCGGCGGTGGGTCGCGATGTCGATTCCAAGGGCATGCGCGTGAACGGCGCGGATGCGGCCCGCCGTGCGAGACGACGAGGACCGTTCCGACGGGGTGCTCGGCCGCGATGCGACGGATCGCCGCGACGACGCGCTCTCCCATCGCCTCGTAGAGCTCGCCGTCGTCCCATCCCGAGCCACCCGCCTGCCAGCGCGCGAAGGCCGCCGGGAAGCGCTCCGCGCACTCCTCCCGCGTGCAGCCGCTCCACGAGCCGACGTCCACCTCGCGGAGCTCCGGCAGCCGGACGACCTCGAGCCCCTGCGAGGAGGCGACCGCCTCGGCTGTCTCCCAGGCCCGCCGCAGGTCGCTCGCGTAGACCGCGGCGAGCTCGACGTCGGCGAGCCGCGCGGCGAGGTCCCGGGCCTGCTCCCGGCCGCGATCGGTGAGGGGCCGGTCGGCGTGGCCCTGCCAGCGGCGCTCGACGTTCCAGTCGCTCTCGCCGTGGCGAGCCAGGTAGACCGTCGTCATGGCCTGCGGATGACGGAGAGGTCGCCCGTGGAGAAGGCTCGTCGTCTCTCCACGTCCGCAGGGTCGACCATCCGGCCGTCGCGCTCGACGTAGCCGTCCTTGCCGCCGACGACAAGGAGCACGAGGTCCTGCTCGCCCGCGTTCCAGAATCGGCGCGGCGTCGTCGAATCGACGTGGCACAAGCCGCCCGGGCCGAGCTCGAACTCCTCGCCGTCCACGTCGAACCCGGCGCGCCCGCGATGGACGAAGTAGAGCTCGTCCTGCACCTCGTGGTAGTGGTTGAACCACTGCGTCCCCGGCGGCAGGACGATTGCGTTCACGCCGAAGGCTGTGATTCCCAGCTCGCGCCGCACCTTGCGAAAGACGCCGTCTCCGAGGTCGTGGATCAAGGCGTGCCGGTGGGCCACGGCCGTTATGGTAGGCGCCCGTGCAGCTCGGCCTCGAAGATCGCGTCTGCGTCGTCACCGGCTCGACCGAAGGGATCGGGCAGGAGGCCGCGCGCATGCTCGCCGAGGAAGGCGCGCGCGTGGTCACGTGCGGGCGGCGGGAGTCCGGGCCGGGCGTGGGGGAGGCGCTGCACGTCGCGCTCGACCTCTCCATCCCCTCTGCCCCGGGCGAGCTCATCGACGCCGCCGAGCAGGCCTACGGGCGCGTCGACTGCCTGGTGAACAACGTCGGCGTCGCCTACCAGACGAGCTTCGAGGAGCTGACGGACGAGGACTGGGCCTCGATGTGGGAGCTGAACGTGATGAGCTACGTGCGCGCGATCCAGGCCGTCCTCCCGGGTATGCGCGAGCGCGGGTCAGGCCGCATCGTCAACGTGAGCTCGACCGCCGGGAAGCGCCCGTCCACGGGCATGCCGAACTACTCCGTGACGAAGGCCGCCGTGCTCTCCCTGTCGCGCCTCGTCGCGGACGTCTACGCGAAGGACGGGATCCTCTGCAACGCCGTCGCCCCGGGCCCGACCGCCTCGCCGGCCTGGCTCGCCGCCGGCGGCCTCGCCGACCAGAGCGCCGAGCGCACTGGGAAGAGTCGCGAGGAGGTCCTGGAAGGGGTGGGGAAGGGCCGCCCGCTCGGGCGGCTCGCCGAGCCGGAGGAGATCGCCGCCGTGATCGTCTTCCTGTGCTCGGACCGCGCCAGTTACGTGACGGGATCCGCGTGGAGCGCGGACGGCGGCACTGTCCCCATCATCATCTAGTTTTCTTGGTATGCCCGAGCTTGCCGGGAGGGTTGCGGACGCGTTCGAAGCGCGGATCCGGGAGCAGGAGGAGACCTGGCTCTCGCCCCTCGCCGTGCGCTCGTACGAGAGTCGGGGCCGCGCCGCCCCCGAGGAGGAATGCGGGCTGCGCACGCCCTTCCAGCGCGACCGTGACCGCATCGTCCATGCGAAGTCGTTCCGCCGGCTCAACCACAAGACCCAGGTCTTCATCGACCCGAAGGGCGACCACTACCGCACGCGGCTCACGCACACGCTCGAGACGGCGGGGATCTCGCGTACGGTTGCGCGCGCGCTCCGCCTGAACGAAGACCTCACCGAGGCGATCGCCGCTCGGCCACGACCTCGGCCACCCGCCTTTCGGGCACACCGGCGAGGAGGCCCTCGACGAGGTCCTCTTCGAGCGCTTCGGCCGGCACTTCCGCCACAACGAGCAGTCGCTACGCGTCGTCGACGCCCTCGAGCGGGACGGGCGCGGTCTCAACCTCACGCAGGAGGTGCGCGACGGCATCCTGCACCACACGGGGGCGGGCGAGCCGGCCACGCTCGAGGGGAAGATCGTACGCCTCGTCGACCGCGTCGCCTACATCAACCACGACATCGACGACGCGCTCCGCGCCGGGATCCTCTCGCCCGGCGACCTGCCGCGGGAGGAAATCGAGCTCCTCGGCGAGCGCGGCTCTGTCAGGATCGACCGGCTCGTGCACGACATCGTCGAGACTTCGGCAGCGGCCGGCGACATCGTCCAGTCGGAGGAGATCGGCCGCGCGATGCTCGACCTGCGCGCGTTCATGTTCGAGCGCGTCTACCTCGGGCCCGCGGCTCAGGAGCAGCGCGACACTGCGACGGCGACCGTGCGCCGGATCTTCGCGCGCCTCGTCGAGCATCCCGAAGATCTCCCAGAGGGGATGCCGGGCGAGCTCCCCGAGCAGGTGACGGACTACATCGCCGGCATGACCGACCGCTTCGCGCTCGCATGGCACTGATCAAGAAGTCGTCCATCGAGGAGGTTGTCGCTGCGGCGGACATGGTGGACGTCGTCCAGGGCCGGACGCAGCTCCGCAAGTCGGGCGCTCGCTGGGTCGGTCTCTGCCCGTTTCACTCGGAGAAGACGCCGAGCTTCGGGATCAACCCCGTGGAGAAGCTCTTCTACTGCCACGGCTGCCACAAGGGCGGCGACCTCATCACGTTCATCCGCGAGACCGAAGGGCTCGACTTCGCCCAGGCGGTCGAGTGGCTCGCCGACCGGACGGGCACCCAGCTCGAGTACGAGGAGACCTCGCCCGCGCACGAGGCTCGCCGCAAGCGCCGCGACCGGCTCGAGTCCGTGCTCGAGGACGCGGCCAGCTTCTACAGCCGCTACCTCTGGGACACGCCGGCCGGGGAGTTCGCGCGCGGCTATCTCGCCGAGCGCGGCCTCTCGGAGGAGGTCTGCCGCGACTTTCGCCTCGGCCTCTCGCCCGGCGGCGACCGGATGGCCGTGAAGGCGCGCGCGAAGGGCTACTCGCAGGAAGAGCTCCTCGCCGCGGGCCTCGTCAACCGCCGCGGCAACGACTACTTCGCGGGCCGGCTCGTCTTCCCGCTCTCGAACGCGCGCGGCCGGGTGCTCGGCTTCGGCGCGCGCCGCCTCCATGACGACGACCCGATCAAGGCGAAGTACGTGAATTCGCCCGAGGGCGAGCTCTTCCGGAAGAGCAGAATCGTCTACGGCCTGCATCGCGCTCGCGCCGCAATCGCCAAGCAGGACGAGGCGGTGATCGTCGAGGGCTACACCGACGTGCTCGCGCTCCACCAGCGCGGGAGGAGCACGGTCGTCGCCTCGATGGGAACGGCGCTGACCGAGGACCAGCTCAAGGAGCTCGGGCATCTGACGAAGCGGCTCTTCCTTTGCTTCGACGCCGACGCTGCGGGCGAGGCGGCCACGCTGCGCGGGATGGATCTCGCCGCCGCGCGCGGGTTCGACGTGCGCGTGGTCCCGCTCCCGGCCGGGGTCGATCCGGCCGACGCGGCCGACGACTTCGACGACCTGATCGGCCGGCGCTGTCGGCTACCTCACCCATCGCGTGGACGTCGAGGTCGAGCGGGCTCCCTCGAGCCAGGACGGCTTCGCGCGCGTGCGCGAGGTTCTCGCAGGCGTTCCCGACTCGCCGCAGCGCGAGGATGCGGTTCGCGTCGCCGCCGACCGGCTTGGGCTCTCCCAGGACATGCAGGCCGGCCTCGCGCCGCGCGCGCAGCGGAAGACGGGAGCCGTCTCGGATCGCGCGCTCGAGGGCGGCGACCGGCTGGAGAGGCGCCTCCTCGCCGCGGTGGCCGCGGAGCCGGAGCTCGTCGAGCACTACCTCGCGCCGCTCGACGACCGGCACTTCGACGACCCGCTCCACCGGCGCCTCCGCGCCTACCTTTGCGGCGAGATCGACCCCGACGAGGAGCTCCTCGCGGGCACGGGCCGAGCTCGACGCGACCGCCGCGGACGAGCACCTGGACGGGGACGCGGCGAAGGAGCTCTTCCTCCGCCTCGAGGAGCGCATGGTGCGCCGTGAGCTCGGGCGCCTCAAGGGCGACGACCTCGAGCGGACCGCTCGAGCTGCAGAAGCTCCTGGCGACGATTCACGAGGCCCAGCAAGCTCCGACCTAGCGCAACGCTTGCTCCGCTGGCGCGCGGTGCGCGACGATGCGCGCGTGGAGCGTCCCGAGACGCGTTATGCGCAGAACGGCGAGGATTTCCTCGCCTTCCAGGTCGTCGGCGAGGGGCCCGTGGATCTCGTCTACCTCCAGGGCAACCTCTCGCACGTCATCCTCAACTGGGAGCACCCAGGGTACGTTCGCTTCGTTCGCTCTCTCTCCGGCTTCTGCCGTCTCATCGCCACCGACCGTCGCGGGCTGGGGTGCTCGGAGCGCTTCACCCCTCGGGATATTCCGCCGATCGAGACGCTGGTCGACGACCTGCGGGCGGTTCTGGACGAGGCCGGCTCCGAGCGAGCCGTGGTCTTCGCAACCGGAGATTGCGGCTTCATCGCCATGCCGTTCGCCGCGGCGTACCCAAACCGGGTGAGCGCGCTGGTTCTTCACGAGACGTGGCCCACCTGGAGAAGAACGGATGACTTTCCGTTGGGATCCTCGGACGAGGAGCTCGACCGTGACCTCGAGCGCTCCTGTGCCCTCGACGGGCACTGGTCGCGGAAGGCGAATCCGTCGCTCACGTCCGACCCTGACGGGCTGACCTGGTGCATCCGGCTCGAGCAGGCGGCGATCGCACGCGGCGGATGCTTCGCCGACGGATGGCGTTTCGGGCGGACGGACGTCCGGGGCATCTTGCCCTCCATCCAGGTTCCGACCATCGTCACCCACCGCGAGGAGGACCAGGAACTGAAATTGCCGGCCGCTACCTCGCGGAGCACATCCGCGGCGCGAGGCTCGTCGCGCTTCCCGGGTTCGACCACTTCCCCTGGGCCGTCCATGGAGATGCGTGCGTCCGAGAGGTCGAGCGGTTTCTCGACTCCGTGCGCGCCGAGCAGGCCGATCTGGATCGAGTGCTGGCGACGGTCCTCTTCACCGACATCGTCGGATCGACGGAGAAGGTCGCCGAGCTCGGCGACGCGGCCTGGCGCGATCTCGTCGAGCGTCATCACGCGACCGTGCGCGCGCTCCTCGCCCGCTACCGCGGGAAGGAGATCGACACAGCCGGCGACGGCTTCTTCGCATCGTTCGACGGACCGGCGCGCGCGGTTCGCTGCGCCGAGGAGGCGGTCGAGGCGATCAGGCCGCTCGGCGTCGAGATCCGCGCCGGGGTGCACACCGGAGAGGTCGAGACGATCGGCGACAAGGTGGGCGGGATCGCCGTCTCGATCGGAGCGCGCATCGGCGCGATGGCAGGGCCCTCCGAGGTGCTTGTCTCGCAGACCGTCAAGGACCTCGTCGCCGGATCCGGGCTCGAATTCGCCGACCGTGGGGAGCACGAGCTCAAGGGCGTTCCCGGCGCCTGGCGCGTGTTCGAGGCCACTGTCCAGGGTCGCTAGACTGGGTCGGCCGTTCCCCGGTAGCTCAATTGGCAGAGCATCCGGCTGTTAACCGGAGGGTTGTTGGTTCGAGTCCAACCCGGGGAGCTTCGCGATGGCTGGCGCTCCTCCCTTGCACGCCGACACGCCGAGAGCTCCTCTCACAGTCGGTTCGAGCAAGGGAGAGGCATGCGTACCCGGGTCGAGTAGGGGGCCGGGAGGCCGTCACTGAGGCGGTCGTGAGCCCGAGCTGACCTGAGCGCCCGCGGGCGGGGCTTTCTTGATTTAGTCGAGGTCGCATAGGCGAAGGGAGCCAACGATGAGCACAGTTACCGCACTCAAAGGGAGGCATTTCCTGAAGCTCTCCGATTTCACGCCGGAGGAGCTCGAGTTCCTGCTTGACCTCTCGGCCGAGCTCAAGGCCGCCAAGAGCGAAGGCCGCGAGGAGCAAACCCTCGTCGGCAAGGAGATCGCACTGATCTTCGAGAAGGATTCGACGCGGACGCGGTGCGCGTTCGAGGTCGCCGCCTACGACCAGGGCGCCCACGTCACCTTCATCGGCCCGAGCGGGTCGCACATGGGCGGCAAGGAGACCGTGAAGGACACGGCCCGCGTGCTCGGCCGCATGTACGACGCGATCGAGTACCGGGGCTTCGGGCAGGAGACGGCCGAGGAGCTCGCGCGCTGGTCCGGTGTTCCCGTCTACAACGGCCTGACCGACGAATGGCACCCGACCCAGATCCTGGCGGACTTCCTGACCGTGCGCGAGCACGTTCCCAAGCCGCTCTCAGAGGTTTCGTTCTGCTACCTGGGAGACGCGCGCTTCAACATGGCGAACTCGTATCTCGTCGGCGGGGCGAAGCTCGGGATGGATATGCGCATCGCGGCGCCGAAGTCCCTCTGGCCCCAGGACGACTACGTCGAGCTTGCCAACTCGGTCGCGTCCGAGACGGGGGGAAGCGTCACGATCACCGAGGACGTCGAGGAGGCCGTGCGCGGCTGCGATGTCCTCGCGACGGACGTCTGGGTCTCGATGGGGGAGCCGAAGGAGGCGTGGCGCGAACGGATCGATCTGCTCCTGCCCTACCAGGTGAACGCGAAGGCGATGGCGCTCACCGGCAATCCGGACGTCAGGTTCATGCACTGTCTGCCGGCCTTCCACAACACCGACACGAGCGTGGGCAAGGACATCTTCGACGAATACGGGCTCGAGGCCCTCGAGGTGACGGAGGAGGTCTTCGAGTCGCCGGCTTCGATCGTGTGGGACGAGGCGGAGAACCGGATGCACACGATCAAGGCGGTCATGGTCGCCACCCTCGGAAGCTAGGGTCGGCTCACGGCTCCGATGCCGTGACGGCACGCCCGGGCGCGAGGGCGTGCTGGGCGTCGAGGAACGTCGCCTCGGGGGCGCGCCGCCGCCGGATCCATTTGCCCGTCTCGACCACGACCGGCAGGAGCGCTGCGAGGCCGAAGCACGCGAGCCACTCCTTGCCGGTGAGCGACTCCGTGAGCAGACCCTTCTGCAGGCCGGGCAGCTCGGTGGCGAGCACGAGCATCGCCAGGGGGACGAGCGAGATCGCGAGCGCCTTCGCGATGGGAGGCTCGCGGCCGCTCGCGGGGTCGCGCCGGTTCGTGAGCGGGCGCCGGCCCCAGCGGCGGTCAGGCCGGCGTCTGGATCCGACCGAAGCGACGCCACGACTTCGGCGGCATCGCCCGAATAGGGCGGCGGCTCGACTGTTTTGGCGCCTGCTGGCGGCGTCTGGCTCATCGCTTCCACCGCGAGAGCTTGGGCTAGGGCCAGGCAGGGGGACGCTGGACGAGCCGTTCGTGCGAGGCCCAGTCTTCGCGGGGCGGAGAGAAGACGTCGACGACGACCGCGCCCTCGTCGCCGGCGGTCGCGGTATGCGACGTGTCGGGCGGAATGCGCCACGTTCCGCCCGGGCCGAGGGTCCGCTCCTCGTCTGCGACCCGGAAGCGGATCGAGCCCGTGATGACCATGCCGAACTGCTCGTTGTGGTGGTGGTGCTCGGGGAGCACCGCACCCGGGTCGGCCTCGACGACGGCGACGGTCATCCGCTCGCCCGCGATGACGCGCGCGAGCCATCCGTCCGCGAGCAGCTGCGGCGAGATGGCGGCAAGGTCCTCGAAGGCGCTCACGGGCTACCCGGAGACTGCGACGATCGCGTCGACGATGACGGGGACGTTGAGCGGCGACGGGCCCTGGCCGGGAGCCGACCTGGCGTGGCGGCCCCGCTCGCCCCAGACCTCGACGATCAGGTCGCTGAAGCCGTTCACCACCTTGGCGTTGTCGTGGAAGTCGGGTGACGTCTGGACGTAGCCGACCGCCCGGACCCAGCTCGTCACGCGGTCGAGATCGCCGAGCTCCTGCTTCAGCGAAGAGATGATGGCGAGCCCGACGAGCCTCGCGGCCTGGTAGCCCTCCTCGAGTGTCAGGTCCCGGCCGACGACCCCCTCGACGAGGACCGTCGAGCCCTCGATCGGCCCGTGGCCAGCGACGTACGCGAGGCCGGCGTGGACGTTGACGGGCTTGAAGCTGCCTGGCGGGTCCATCGGCGCGGGAAGCGTGATTCCGAGCTCCTCGAGGCGGGCTTCGACGCGATTCATCCGGGCGACACTAGGTAGCCGCTGCCACCGGTCGGCCACGCAGGAGCGAGGCGCCCATGGCGGCCATCCAGACGAAGAACGCGACGAAGCCGATGAACGTGAGCCCGTCGATGACGCCCGAGGCGGGGCTGAGCGCCTCGCCGAGCCCGGCGAAGACGCCCACGACCACGGCGAGCCAGCCGATCCAGCGGCGGATGAAGCCGGTCTTGAAGATCGCGATCGCGTACATCGGGACGACCACGCCCCAGAGGATCACGTCGCCCGTGTAGTTGAGGACTTGTGCGAGGGAGGCAAACGTGTCGAAGGTGTTCTCCTCGCTGGGCGTGAAGTCGGGCACGAGCTCGTAGGCCATTGCGATCGGAAGCAGGTGGGAGATCGTCACGAGCGTGAGGCCGACGACCCCCAGGATCGGCGCGAGGATCAGCCATTCGCCGACCCGCCGGAGCGCCTGGTAGAAGCCGATAAGCCCGACGAGGCCGAGGACGCCGCCGACGATCGTGAGCCACGCGCCGACGAAGAAGGCGCCGCTCGCGCCGTCGACGTTCTTGATCCAGTCGAGCCCGTCCTTCCCGGTGTCCGGGATGAGCACCTGCACCCCGCTCCCGGACATGAGCGCGATGCCGGCCACGAAGGAAAGCACGAGGCCGATCGCGCACCAGGCACCGATTCTCGTCAACGTCACGGGCGCGATCATCTGCCGTCGGGCGACGGCGTGTCAACGGGCCCGCGGGAGAAGGACCGGCCCGGCCGCGCCAGGGCGGCCGGGCCGGACGACGGTCAGTGGTTCATCGTCTGCTGGAAGCAGGCGACGTCGTACTGGGAGACCGCATGGACGTTGCCGTTGGCGGCCGAGGGCGTTCCCTCGCTCCCGGCGTAGACGGTCTGCGCGTGCGCGAACCCCGCCGTCGAGAAGCCGGGCGGCGCAGCGAAGCCCGGGGTCTCGCACGACGTGTTCGGCTGACCGGTCACGCTCGGGTTCGACGCAGCGAACGCCGGTGTGAGCGATGCCCCCGCCAGCAGCGCGCCGCACGTGAGCGCGATGAGCGTCCTTCTCATTCGTTCCTCTCCTTCTGCCTGCGCTCGGTCGACGTAGGGACCTACGCAGAGAGGGAGGAGCCGGTTTGGGCTTCGGCTAGGCGGGAGCCGGAAGCACCTGGAAGAGCTCCACGCGCTTCTTGACGTTTTTCAGCGAGACCGCGCCGATCTCGTGGAAGTAGATGCCTTCCCCGCCGGTCCAGGCGTTCACGACGTCCTGGGTCACGAGGAGCTCGTGCGGACGCGCGTAGTCGGCCGCCCGCGCCGCGACGTTGACCACGGCGCCGAAGTAGTCGCCGTCGCGCCGGACCATCGGGCCCGAGTTGATCGCCCCGCGGGCCGCGGGCAGGCCGCGCTGCTGGACGCGCGCGAGGACTCCGAGCGCGGCGCGAATCGCGGTGTCGGAGTCGGCAAAGTGGAGCATGACCCCGTCGCCGAGGACCTTGACGAGACGGCCGCCCGTCTCGCTTGCCGCCGCCTCGACCACCTCGATGAACTTCGCCACCTGCGTAGCCGCTTCGGCGTCGCCCGCCTCTTCCGCGAGCTTCGTGTATCCGGTCAGGTCGAGGAACGCGATCGCAGGTCGCTCGCCGTGATCGACGCGCTTCTCTGCAAGCGTGGCCTCCATCAGCTCGACGATGTTCTGGAAGATCGACTCGTCGGCGAAACGGTCGAGCAGGAGCTCCACCGACCTCCGTCCGAGCTGGCCGTAGCGGCGTCTTACGGGCGCGGTCGAGGAGAGCATCTCCGGCGGGGTCGCGCCCTGTTTCGCCAGGGGCGCCATCAGCACGGTGTCGACGAAGTCGCGCTGGGCGTCGATCACGTGGCGCAGGCTGTCCGCGGTGGCGCGGATGACGCGGGCGAGCATCTCGTCCGGCGCGCCCGCCGCGCGTGCGGCCGCGACGAGCTCGAAGAGCTCGGCGTGGTCGGTGCGCACCTGCTCGTCCTCCGGAAGGGAGCACGTGCCGAGGATCGTCCCGATGCTCCGAGCGAGCTCGGTCGGGATCCCGAGCCGGGCGACGAGCTCCGTCTGCGTCTCGGGGAGAAGCGGGATCGGGTCGGGAGCGAGCTCGTCGATGAAGTCGAACGAGATCCGCCCGTCCTGGATCGCCTCGCCCACTGCCTCGAAGGGAACTCCCGAGGTGGCGAGTGCGAGGGTGAGGCGTACGCGGCGGACGTCGCTCGGGCGGTAGCTCCCGTTCGACGGCGCGATCACGCCGAGCTCGGCCAGCCGCTGCACCGTCTCCTCGTTCGTCCCGCCGGCTACCGCGACGTCGGCGACGCTCAGTTCCCGCACAGAGGCGATTCTAGGGCCGTGTTCCGCCTAGCCCCATGGCTCGGCGTAGGACTGGTAGAACGGGCAGGCGCTCAGCGCGCCGACGGTCTCCGCGGGGTTGCCCGCGTCCTGGGCGAAGTGCAGGTGGGCGATGCCGTTGGCGGAGCCTGAAAGGCCAATCTGCTGGCCGGCCTCGACGGGCTCGCCCGGGAAGACGTCGAGCTCCGAGAGGTGGGCGTAGTAGAAGCGGACGCCCGGAGTGTCGAGATGGACGCGCAGCCCGGCCATGCGGGGGTCGGTGGAGTCGAGGGAGCCGATCTGCGAGCCGATCGTGCCCGCGGCGACCGCGTACACCGGTGTCCCCACGGGAACCGCGATGTCGACGGCGTTGTCCGAAGCGAGGTTGTCCGGCGGCGCGAGCGGGCTGTGCGTCGAGCCTTCCACGAACGGGCAGCCGATGATCTCCCCCTGCTGCCCGAGCGGGTACGCGTAGCCCGAGGCGGGTGTCACCGCGGATGGGACGCCAACGAGAATCTCGGTCCCTGCGTCGAGCCGGCCGGTCTTCGCGCCAAGGTGGACGAGAAGGCCGGCGAGCTGGCGGTTCTGTCCGTCCAGGGACTGCTGCAGCGTGATCACGTAGCCGCCGTCTCGAAGCGGGACGACCTGGTTCGGGAGCCCCTCGGGAGTCTGGCCGTCGACTCGAAGTCCGGACAGAGTCGCCGCCTCGAACGGGTTCGTGGGGACGACGAGTTGGTCTGCCGTCAAGCGTCCGCCCAGCAGCGAGAGCCCGGTGAAGACGAGGCGGCCGTCCTGGAGAGTGACCGACTGCGCGCGTACGAAGCGGCCGTTCCGCGGATAGCTCAGAGCTCCCTCGCCGGAGACGACGACCTTCGTCCCGTCCGGTGCCCGCACCTGGACGGCGACGGGAAGCGCGTCCGCGCTCGCGCGCCCGGGAAGCACGAGACCGAGCAGCACGAGGACGAGCGCAGCGGCGACGCCGAACCGTTTCACGCCTTCAAGAATAGGTGGCAACGGTAGGAAATTGGTCTCCATGTCGTTATCGGATCCGGTGGAAGAGGGGGCCTCCGGCAAGCGCGACGCCGGCGAGCGCCGCCGCGAGAAGGACGATCGCACCGCCCGGGGCGAGGTTCGCATAGTAGGAGATCGTCAACCCGGCGACGACCGAGACCAGCCCGATCCCCATCGCGAGGGCCATGGTCGAGCGGACGCTCGTCGCGATCCGCCCGGCTGCGATCACGGGTAGCACCATGAGCGCCGCGATGAGGAGGATGCCCACGATCCGCATCGAGATCGCGATCGTCACGCCCGCGAGCACCGCGAGCGTGACGTTCAGCAGTCCGATCGGTAGGCCGCTCACCCGCGCGCCTTCCTCGTCGAGCGCGACTGCGACGAGCCCGCGATAGAGCATCCCGATGACCGCGAGGCCGGTCGCGCCGAGCACGGCGACGAGGGCGAAGTCCGACCACGTCACCGTGAGGATCGAGCCGAAGAGAAAGGAGAAGAGGTTCGCGTTGAGCGCGCCGGCGGCCGAGACGAGCACGACCCCGGCAGCTATCCCGGTGTAGAAGATGAGCGCGAGCGCCTGGTCTCCGGCCGCGCGGTGGCGGCTTCGCAGCCATTCGACGCCGACGGCGGCGAGCGTCGCCGCGACGAGTGCCGCTCCAACCGGGGATACGCCGATCAGGTAGCCCGCAGCGACGCCCGCGAACGCCGCGTGCCCGATGCCGTCCCCGATCAGGCTCATCTGCCGCTGGACGAGAAAGAAGCCCACCGCGGGCGCGAGCACGCCCACGACCGCGCCGGTCGCGAACGCGAGGCGCATGAAGTCGGCGTCAAGGATGGACATGGGAAGGGTCGTGCCAGGGGGCGGGGAGGCTCGCGGGCGGGCCGTCGAAGACGATCCCGCCGCGAACGAGGACGACGCGCTCGACGAAGCGCTCAACAGCGCCGAACTCGTGCGAGACGTAGAGGATGGTCACGCCGAGCTGGCGGTGTAGCTCGCCGAGGAAGGCTCCGAAGGCCTCCTGCGCGTTCACGTCGACGCCCGCGGTCGGCTCGTCGAGGATCAAGAGCTCGGGCTCGCCCGCCAGGGCCTTCGCGATGTAGGCGCGCTGCTGCTGGCCGCCGGAGAGCCGCTGGATCGGGGCGGAGGCCCGATCCCCGAGGCCGACGCGGGCGATGGCGGTGGCGATCGCTTCGCGGTCGGCATGCCCGAACGGCCTGAGGAGCCCGCGGCGCGCGACGCGTCCCGCGGCGACGACCTCGCTCACGGTCGCGGGCGCGTCGATCCCCAGCCGCGTCCGCTGGGCGAGGTAGCCGATGCGGTAGCGCTCGCCCACGCGGTCGGCCGGCTCGCCGAAGAGGCGCGCCTCGCCTCTCGCCGGCCGCTCGAGGCCGAGCGCGATGCGGAGGAGCGTCGTCTTGCCGCCGCCGTTCGGGCCCGCGATCGTGACGAACTCGCCCGGCTGGATGGCGAGGTCGACGCCGCTCAGGACGGGTGGGCCGCCCGGGTAGCCGAACGAGACGCCGCGGAGCTCTACGAGGGGTGGCATCCGAGTCCCTTCTCGAGCGCGAGCAGGTTGGCGCGCATGCGCGTGAAGTAGTCCTCGCCCTGGGCGGCCTCGTCCTTCGTCAGGCCCTCGATGGGGTCGAGCACGGCCGTGGTCGCCCCGGTCTCTCGGGCAACCGTGTCCGCGATTTGCGGCGAGACGAGGGTCTCGTAGTAGACCGTCGTCACGCCTCGCTCCTGCACGAGTTGGACGACGCGGGCGAGGTCGGCGGGCTGCGGCTCCGCCTCCGGGCTCAGGCCGGTGATCGGGATCTGCTCGAGACCATAGCGCTGCGCGAGGTAGGCGAACGCCTCGTGGCTCGTGACGATCTCGCGCCGATCACAGTTCGCGAGCCCGGCGCGGTACTCGGCGTCGAGCTTCCGAAGGCGGGCGACGAGCTGCGCGGATTGCGTCTCGCGTCCGAGCGCCTCGCCGATCCGCGTGACGATCTTCTCGAAGCGGACCGGGTCGAGCCAGACGTGCGGGTCGCCGTTGGGGAGGAGGTCGATCCCGGGCGTGTCGAGGAGACGGAGGACGTTGTCGCCGCTACCCGCTGCCTGTTCGAGCTGGGGCTGAAAGTCGTGGCCGAGCAGGAGCACGAGACCGGCGTTTCGGATCGCCGTCGCGTCGGCGGGGGAGACCTCGAGGTCGTGCGGCTCGGCGCCCGGCGGCGTCAGATTCTCGACTGTGTAGCCGGGTGGGGCGATCTCCTGTGCGGCAAATGCGAGCGGATAGAAGCTCGCGACGACGACCTTCGGGCCAGTCGCGAGCGACGTGCCGCAACCGGCGAGCAGGGAAACGATTCCCAGAATGAGAATGAGTCTCAGTCTCACTTCTGCGGTATCGTACTCGCCGATGAGCGAAACGCCCAATACCCATGCGCGCCTGGCCTCGGCTGGCGTTCGCGCCACGCGCCAGCGCCTGCTCGTCCTCGACACGCTCGCGGGCGAGCCGCACGACGCGACCGCGCAGGAGATCTACGCGCGCCTTCGCCGTAGCGGCGAGCCTGTCGGGCTCGCGACCGTCTACCGGACGCTGTCGCTTCTCAGCGAGCACGGCGTCGTCGACGAGTTCTCCCATCGCCCCGGGGAGGCGTGCTACCGGGTGTGCGGCGAGGGCCACCACCATCACCTGGTCTGCCAGCGTTGCCATGGCGTCGCCGAGCTCGAGGGCTGCGAGGTGGACGAGTGGCTTGCGAGGGCCGCGCGCGAGCACGGCTTCGAGCCGACCTCGCACACGCTCGAGGTCGTCGGCCTCTGCGCGTCCTGTCAGGCCTCGTAGCCCGTCAAGTCGAGCCGGTGAAGCGGGGCGGTCAACCCCGATAGGGGGAGGAGTCAACTCCCTCGGAGGGGGGACGGCCGGGGCCTTCTGCGGCAAAGTGACGGAGGCGAACGAAATACCGGGTCGGGCCCCGATGCGGCGGGGGCAGCCCGGAAAGGTTTTCACCGAGACGGGGCTGGCGGCGGCCCCGTTCTCTTTGGTCCTAGTCGCCGACGACCTGCACGATCCAGCGGCGGTCCCTGGAGCGGTCCAGCTCCATGAAGAGGACGCGCTGCCAGGTGCCGAGGCAAAGCTCACCGTCGCGCACGGGGATGGACTCGCCGGCCGGCCCAAGCAGCATCGCCATGCAGTGCGAGTGGCCGTTCCCGAACTCCATGTCCTCGGGGCAGATGTTCTCGGTACGGCGGTCCCAGTCGTCGTGTGCGTAGTACTTCTCGCTCGGGACGATCCGCCGCAGCATGCGGACGAAGTCCTCGAGGAAGCCGGTCTCGAACTCGTTCACCCGCACGCAGCACGTCGTGTGCGGTGAGTAGACGCAGGCGATGCCGTCGTTCACGCCGCTGTCGGCAACGCACTCCTTCACTTCGTCTGTGATGTCCCGGATCTCGAGGCCGCCCTTGGTTCTGAGGCTGTGTTCACGCTGAAAGACCTTCACCTCGAGCTCCCACCTCCGGGTCGAGTTGCCGAACTCCGGCATCTTATTCCAGCCATGAGTCTGCCGGAAACGCATCCGCGGCGTCGGGCGCTACGCTCACCCTCGCAGGGCCCGTAGCTCAGCGGTCAGAGCACCGGACTCATAATCCGTCGGTCCCAGGTTCGAATCCTGGCGGGCCCATTGTGAACCGCATGGTTGCGCCGAATCCCCATGGTTGCGTTGGTCAGGTGTGCCGCATTGGTCGGAAATGCTCGTGCGGTGCCTACCCCCGTGCCTACCTCAGACTTCGCCAGTCCAGTTACTACGGCGACAGGCAAATAGTCGACAGGGTCATGCGGCGGCGGCGTGGGCGACGTGGGGTTCTTGGAAGTAGCGGCTGACGAGCGCGGGTTGGCGCTGGCGGCGACGGAGGTATGAGCGAGTGTGGGAGATCAGCTCGTCCTGGGTGAGGGTCGAACGTTAGGCCCTGGAAGTACAGAGAGGAGAGCACGATGAGCAACGAACAGGCGGCACCTGAGACGAAAGGCGTTACGGTCGAGTCACTTGCAACGGTTGACCTTGGCCCTGAGATCGAGGGCATGGCAGGGCGCCAACTTCGAATGCGTATGGTGACCATCGAGCCTGGAGGCGTCTTCGGCCCGATTCACGACCATAAAGACAGACCAGGCATCGTCTACATACTGCAAGGAACGATCACTGACCATCGACATGGAGTCGCTACGGACTATGGGCCGGGAGTGGGCTGGCCCGAGGATAGGAACACCACACACTGGCTTGAGAACGGAGGAACGATTCCGGCGGTGGAGATCTCGGTCGATATAGTCAGGCAAGAGTAAGCTCAGGCCCGACATCTACCAGTAGCTGCCGAGCTCAGAGTCGTCGCTGATCCGGCCGCGTTCCCGGAATGTGCCCGCCGACGCCGCCGTGGAAGCCGACGATCGGCACGCCGCGGGCCTTGTGGACGTCGCCGGGGAGCCTCATCGTCACGAACGCTTCGGGCCGATCGTCGACCTCGGCGCGGATCCGCTTCAGCGCCTTGAGGTCGGCGCGGGCCTGGTGGAAGCGGGGCCCTTGTCGAGCGCAGTCGAGAAGCCCTACGTGGACAACGGTTTCGTCAACTGGGCCCATGCTGATCACAGCGAGCCGCAAGACCCAAAGCCCGTCGTCAGCTGGGAAGAAATCGCCCCCGTATTCACCTTGGTGGTTGCGGAACGCTTCGATCTCGGCCGGCACCTGATCGTCTGACTCGATTGTCTTGAAGACCTCTTCGTCGGTCGAAAGTTTGAACCTCAATCTCGCCACGGCGCGAGCATGGCGCCGGGGAACGCGTTGTCGGATCGCTCGGCCTCTCGGAATGGGTAGTGGGTCGGCTTGAGCGCTACGCTCTGCGAGCGCCGTCAGCCGAACCCGCCTGGCGAGCCTCGAAGGCTCACTAGAGTCTTGGAAGGTTGGCGGCGTTCTAGTTCGGGGCCGAGCGACGACGGCGCGTAGGAGCTTCCTCGGCGAGCGGCGGCCGTTGTCGAGGCTCGTGGGCACCCGGAAGGCGTATCGCGAGGGCGGGGCGCTGCTGTCGAGCGGGAGAAGCATGGCTTCCTCGGCGTAGAATTGGGCCGAGGTGACAGCAAAAGAGGACATAGCGACTGTCGCCCGTCAGCTGGCCGCGCTCACCCAGACCGTCGAGGAGATGGCAGGGCAACTCAAAGAGGTTCGGGAACGCGCTCAGAGCGAGCGAGAGCGAACGGACGTCCAGCAAGAGCGCATCGACCTCGCGGCGCGTGAACTGTCCGATGTCAGTGACCGTCTGCAAGCTGCGGCGAACGCGCTCCGAGAGTCAATCTGACCTCGCCGCGTCCCGAATTCGCTGCAAGGCGGCATTTGCCACACGTCCTACAGCCGGACGCGATCGCCTCGGTGGGTGTGCTCGACGAGGAACGCACGGTAGTCCTCAGCGCGGATCAGCGATCTGTGGGATGACGGACTCGACGGCACGTGCGAGGCGCTACCGGCACCTGACCGTGGAGGAGCGGATCGCGCGTGGGAAGGGCGCTCGGACTGGGGTGCCAAGGTCGAGCCACGGCAGTTGGGAGGTCGCGGCGAACCGGCCCGACCCGATCGCGCTCCTCGAGGAGCAGGCCGAGAGCCGGGTTCCCGAGCTCGTCCCGATCCGCTACGGGCGGATGCTCGAATCCCCCTTCGCGTTCTTCCGCGGCGCGGCGCTGGTCATGGCGGCCGACCTGGCTGCGACCCCGCGATCGGATATCAACGTGCAGCTCTGCGGCGACGCCCACCTCTCGAATTTCGGTGTGTTCGGCTCGCCCGAGCGGAAGCTGATGTTCGACATCAACGACTTCGACGAGACACTTCCCGGTCCGTGGGAGTGGGACGTGAAGCGTCTCGCCGCGAGCCTGGAGGTTGCGGGCCGCGACCTCGGGTTCGCTCCTGCCGACCGGCGCGACGTCGTGACCGCCTGCATTGCGGAGTACCGCGGCCAGATCCGCTCGGCCGCCGAGATGACAACGCTCGACGCCTGGTACGACCATCTGGACGCCGACCACCTGATGGACGGGATCCGCGCCGAGGTGCGCGCGAACCGTCTCGGCAAGAAGGAGGCGAAGGAGGCGGTCGAGGACCTCGAGAAGGCACGGGAGCGGGACCACCAACGCGTGTTCAGGAAGCGGACCGGCGAGGTCAAGGGCGAGCTTCGGATCGTCGCCGAGCCGCCGCTGATCGTTCCCATCGAGGATCTGGCGGGCCCCGACACCGCGCCCGGCGAGATCGACCGGTCGATGCGCAAGCTGATCGCCTCGTACCGCCGCACGCTCGCGCGTTACCACCACCCGGTCGAGGAGTACGAGTACGTCCACGCCGCACGCAAGGTGGTCGGCGTCGGCAGCATCGGCACACGGGCGTGGATCCTCCTGATGATCGGCCGAGACGACGACGACCCGCTGTTCCTCCAGGCGAAGGAGGCACAGGCCTCAGTGCTCGAGCGGTTCGTCGGCGTGAGCGAGCACGCCAACCAAGGCCAACGGGTCGTGGTCGGCCAGCGGCTGATGCAGGCGGCGAGCGACATCTTCCTCGGCTGGATACGCATCAAGGACCTCGACGGCCACACCCGGGACTACTACATCCGGCAGCTCCACGACTGGAAGGGTGGCGTCGAGGTCGAGACCTTCCGCGTGCCGGGGGCGACGCTCTACGGGCGCCTGTGCGGTGCGACGCTAGCGCGGGCGCACGCGCGCTGGGGCGACAGGCTCGCGATCGCATCGTACCTGGGCAAGAGCGATGCGTTCGACAGGGCGATCGCGGACTTCTCAGCTGCGTACGCCGACAGGAACGAGCGGGACTACGAGACCTTCGCCCGCTCCGTCGAGTCGGGCCAGCTGACGGCCCAGACCGGCCTGTAGAAGCAGCCGGTAGCGCGCTGCCCCACGGCCCCCCGGTGCAAGAACGACGATCTCCGAGCACATACGTTGGGCTGATCCGCCGAGTGACCGGCTGAGCCCTCCATCTCGAACTCGCGGGCGCCGGTGTCCGCGCCGCGAACGACTCGCCTGGGCCAGCGTTCCGGAATGACGCCTGATCCTTGGGCTCCCAACCGTAGGATTGCGCCGTGCCGTTCACGCTCAGGAACATCAAGGAGGATCTGGAGGACGTCGGCTCGAGGTTCGACGGCGCGCCAGACCTGGAGTTCCGCTTGGCGACCGAGGCGCTCGAGCTTGAGAAATCGGGCCTGAGCTACCAGCGCGTCCCGCCCGGCTATCGCTTTCCGTACGGCCACACGCACAAGAAGCAAGAGGAGGTGTACGTGGTCCTGCGCGGGAGCGGGTGGATGAAGCTCGACGACGAGATCGTCGAGCTCAAGGAATGGGACGCGGTGCGCGTCCCGCCCGGTACGTGGCGAGGCTACGAGGCTGGGCCGAAGGGCCTCGAGATCCTCGTCATCGGCGCGCCAAATCTCGGGGAGGCTCGGCGGGAAGACGTCGATGGCCAGCGCGACTGGTGGGCTGACGGGTAGACCGTAAGCCCTTCGGCTGGGCCAGTGTCCGGGAATGTCCCCTGACGCAGCCTGGGCAGAGACCGATGAGTTACGGGTCGCCGAGCGGTCTAACCCCCAGATCAAGAGCTACGTGCGGCCGGAGGAGGCCGCCGAGAAAGGAGTCAAGGCCGTGCTCAGCCGTGACGATATCGGTCGGCACCTGACGAGCGAAATGGTCTTCTCCGGTGACCGCTTGCCCGGGTTCTCCGACACGATCGAGCATCCCGACGGGCTCGTCCTCATCGACACGGGGATGATCGACACGACGCCGGCGCTCGACGAGGACGACGAGGAGTGGCACCCGAACCCGCTCCCGGACGAGCTCGTGAGTCGCGTCGCGGTCGTCGTCAACACGCACCTCCACTTCGATCACTGCGGCGGCAACCGGCTCTTCCCGGGCATCCCGATCCACGTGCAGCGACGCGAGCTCGCGGACGCGCGGACGGAGGACGACTACACGGTGCGGGAGTGGGTCGACTTTCCGGGCGCGACGTACGTCGAGCACGACGGCGAGGCGGAGATCCTGCCGGGCGTCAGGCTCCTGCCGGCGCCGGGACACACGCCCGGACATCAGATCGTCGTCGTGGAGACCGACGAAGGCCCGGTCGTCCTCGGCGGCGACGTCGGCCACTCGTTCGAGGAGCTCGAACGCGGGGATACGCCAGGTCGGCAGCTCGTCCTCGAACTCGCGGCGCCGACCTACCTCGCGCATGTCGCGGACGTGCGTGTCCCGCACCCGCGGTCGTAGCGTCTAGTCGTCCGAAAGCCGTGCCGTGAGCGCGGCGAGCACCTTGTCCTGGATCGATGGGACGTCGCGCATCAGCGTCCGAACCCCGGACGCCGAGAGCACGAGGACGCGGCCCGGCCCTCGCGTCCGTAACGCTCGTGGCGCCAAGGCGTCAGCGCCCGGCTGGGCCAGTGTTGCGTAATGACGCCAGAGCGAGCGTTCGTGAATGTCACCCGAGCCCGTCGCGGGTTCGAGTCCGCTTGCTCCCTCTCCTGGATCCCATGTAGGTAAGCGAAGAGGCCGCTCTCGCGGCCTCTTCGTCGTGTCGAGCGACGGCCGACAAACGGCCGAACGATCTACTCGGTCGGAATCTCGAAGCGAGCGATGATGCCCGGGTCGCCGCCTCTCGCGAGTAGCTCGGGATCGGGATCGCGAGTCGCCACCCATGCATATCCGTGTTCGGGGTAGGCGACGACGTCCGGGAAGCTCCCGGCACTGATCGCGAGGATCTGAGCGGGTTCTTCGGTGGGGTTGCTGAACGCGTGTAGTCCGGCACGCCCCTCGGGGCAGAAGACGAAGTCGCCCGAAGCTATCTCCTCTTCGCCGTGTTGGTTCCGGAAGACGGGACGACCGCTCAGGACGAAGAACATCTCTTCGGCTCCGAAGTGCATATGCATCCGCATCCCAGGCGCGTCGGGGGCCAGTTCGTACAGCGTTGCTCCCATCCTGGCGTCGTCCGGCCGCCAGAAGACTCGATGTCGAGTCCCCTCTTCTTCGTTGTCTCCGTCCCATGTGTCGGAGAGCAAGTTCTGACGAATCATTCCGTGTACCTCCAAGTCGTAGCAGTGACACGCAGCGTCCGAGGCCGCCTCGAAAGCAGCCCTCGGCGCCTGTGCCAATCACGCGCGGCGGTCGCCGCGTCTGACCGCTATCTCGTCGCCGGATCCACGGCGGGATCGTAACGTTCGCCGACTCAGATGCGGGCAATCGGTCGAGCGCATTTCGCTCGGTGCGTCGAGCCACGCGTCGCGTCCCGGAATGACGCCAGGCCTCAGACCGATGAGGGGGGTCGGCCTCGCCTGCGCCAGAGTTCGGGAATGTCACCAGAGCGTAGGTCGACTCGTCACGCTTCCGCAGCACAGGGAGGCGTGGGGCGGATTGCCCCGGGTACCTCTACGGCCAGGCCGGTCACCGCCCGAAGCCAGAACCCACGAAAATGGGAGTCGCGAGATGCGTTTGCTGTTGTCGACGAAAGCCTGCGAGGAGAGTGGCCAGTGATGGACGCCGACGTGATCATCGTGGGCGCCGGCCCGACCGGCCTGATGCTGGCCGGTGAACTGCGCCTGGCTGGAGTGCGACCGCTGGTACTCGAGCGGCAGCCGCAGATCCGAGACATCCCGAAGGCCGGCGGTCTCAGCGGGCAGATCCTGCAACTGCTGCGCTACCGAGGCGAGCTCGAGCGATTCGAAGCAGCCAGCACCGCTCCCAGGCCGGCTCCCCGGTTCCCGTGGGGCGGGATGCATGTGGATTTCACCCAACTCGCAGATCCCCCGATGCAGGCGCTGCCGCTCCCGCAACCGCGACTCGAGCGCGTCCTCGACGAACGCGCCCGCCAGCTCGGCGCCGAGATCCGCCGCGGCCAGGAGGTGGTCGGGCTGAGCCAGGACGACGCCACGGTGACCGCGGACGTGCGCGGGTCGGACGGGCATGACCGGGTGACCGCCCGATACCTCGTCGGCTGCGACGGGGCCAGCAGCCGGGTGCGCGACTTGGCCGGCATCCCGTTCCCCGGCACCACCTACCCAGAGGTCCAGCGGCTCGCCGTGGTCACCGTGCCCGAGTCCGTGACCGTGCTCGAGAATGGCGACCTCGACGTCGCCGCGGTGGGCAGGATCAGCTTCGGTTTCACACGAACCGACCGCGGTGAGTTCGCCGTCGGCTCGACCAACCCCGCGCTCCTGACGCTCTTCACCAGCGAGGACGAGTCCGCCGACTACGACGACGACGAGCCGATGACCCTCACCGAGCTCCGGGACAGCATCCGCCGCGTGCTCGGCATGGATCTGCCCTTGGGAGAACCGACCCGGCTGACGCGCTTCACCTTTCACGCTCGACAGGTCGAGCGATACCGCGACGGGCGGATCCTGCTGGCCGGCGATGCCGCCCATCTGTTCCCCGCCCCAGGCGTCGCACTCAACGCCGGCCTACTCGACACCGTCAACCTCGCCTGGAAGCTGGCCGCCGACATCCACGGCTGGGCGCCGGCCGGCCTGCTGGACACGTACCACGACGAACGCCACCTCGCCGGCACACGTACCCTGCTGCACACGCAAGCCCAGGTGGCATTGCGGCGCGGACACGACCCGGCCGCCGAAGCACTCCGGGAGCTCTTCCAGGAACTGCTCGTCGACGAGCAGCCATTGCACCGCCTTGGCGCCCTCATCGCCGGCTCCGACATCCGCTACCCGCTACCGGGCCACGACCACCACGCCTTGATCGGGATCTTCGCACCCGACCTCGCCCTGCACACCGACCGGGGCGCAACGAGCGTCGCGGAACTCATGCACACGTCACGACCCATCCTCCTCGACCTCGCCGACCGCCCAGACCTCCGCGAGACCGCCCGGGACTGGCAGCATCGCATCGACATCCACACCGCCGAAACCGATCACCGACCAGCCGACGCCCTCCTGATCCGCCCGGACGCCCACATCGCCTGGGCCGCAGCCATCGACGAGCCCACCGACACCGCCGCGCTCGCGCTGCGGGAAGCGCTCTCCGGCTGGTTCGGCACACCCCTGAAATCGACATGGGCCTCGTGGTCGCGACCGTCGTCCTCACCGTCGGTCTCTCGGTGTACGCGCACGGGCTGACGGCCGTGCCGCTCACGAGCGCGTACGCGCGCTGGTATGCCGAACGGGCAGTGCAACCTCCGATGGAGAGCGCCGCCGAGCACGAGCATCGCGTCAGGCGCCCGCCCTCGGTGGCACGGGCCCGCCACCGAGCTAGGCTCAGCGCATGAGCAGGGCGCTCGAGCGTCTGGGGGAAGGCCGCGTGATCGTCGCCGACGGCGGCACGGGCGCGCTCATCACCGCCGCCGTCCCGAGGTTGCGCTGCCCGGAGGAGGCGAACCTCAAGGCGCCGGAGGCCGTCGTCAGCGTCCACCTCGGGTTCATCCGCGCGGGCGCCGGCCTCATCGAGGCGAACACCTTCGGCGCGAACCGGCGCAAGCTCTCGTCGCAGCTCCTCGACGACCGCCTCGAGGAGATCCTGGAGAGCGGCGTCAAGCTTGCGCGTGAGGCTCGCGACGTCTCGGGGCGACCGGTTCTCGTCGCCGGCTCGATCGGACCTCTCGGAGACCTCGCGGGCGAGGGGGGAGAGGATGCCTTCGACGTCTTCGCCGAGCAGGCGCGCCTGCTCGAGGGGCGGGGCGTCGACCTCTATATGGTGGAGACGTTCTTCGAGCTGGACGAGCTCGTGACGGCGATCGAGGCGGTCCGGTCTGTTTCGTCGCTGCCCGTCGTCGCGCAGCTCACGTTCGACGAGGACGCGGAGACACTGGCCGGTGTGGGCGCGCGGGAGGCGGTCGAGCGCCTGCGCGGCCTCCAAGTTGCCGCGATCGGCGCGAACTGTGGGCTGGGCCCACAGGCGGCGCTCGCGGCCCTCTCCGAGATGGCCGGCGCGGCGGACGGGATCCCGCTCAGCGCCCAGCCCAACGTCGGCCTTCCGAGCAGGCGAGGAGGCGCGCTCGTCTACCCGAACGCGACCGCGGACTACTTCGCCGAGTTCGCCGCGCAGGCGCGGAACCTCGGTGCGCGGATCATCGGGGGTTGCTGCGGCACGACTCCGGCGCAGATCGCCGCGATCAGCGCTGCCGTGGAGGAGGAGCGGGAGCCTCGCGTCCCGTTCGCGGCGATCGAGCGCGAGGCTCCCGTCGCGGTTGCACGGCCGAGCGGGAAGACGGCGCTGCAGCGCAAGCTCGAGGCCGGCGAATGGGTCGTGTCCGTGGAGCTCGATCCGCCCAAGGGGACGAACATGGATTCCATGCTCGAGGCGGCGAAGCGGTTGCAGGCCTCGGGGCGAGTCGACGTAACCGACCTGAACGACAACCCGATGGCGCGCGCACGGCTCTCGGCACTCATGGCGGCCGCCGCGATCGAGTCGCAGGTCGGCCTGGAGACGATCCCGCACGTCACCCCCCGGGACGCGTCGGTGATGGGCCTCCAGTCGCAGCTCCTCGGGGCTCACTCGGCCGGCATCCGCAATGTGCTCGCGATCACGGGCGACCCGCCGCACGTCGGCGACTATCCGGGCTCGAGCGGCGTCTACGAGGTCGATGCGGTCGGGCTCACCTCGCTGCTCTCGCACCTGAACCGTGGCGAGGACTACTCCGGGAAGGCGATCGACTCGCCGACGTCCTTCTTCGTCGGCGTCGCGGTCAACCCGTCCGCCGCCGACCTCGTCGCCGAGGTGGAGCGCTTTCGCCGCAAGCTCGACGCGGGCGCGCGCTTCGCGATGACGCAGGCGCTCTTCGACATCGCCTACCTCGACCGCCTCCTCGAAGCCCTCGGAGGCGAGTGGCCCGTCCCGGTCCTCGTCGGAATCTGGCCGCTCACGAGCTTCCAGCTCGCCTTCCGGCTCCACAACGAAGTGCCGGGCATCACGATCCCGGAGGAGATCCAGGAGCGGCTCGCCTCGGCCGGGAAGGATGCTCAGACGGTCGGCTTCGACCTCGCGCGCAGCCTGGTCGAGAAGGCCCGTGGCCGCGCGGCCGGCATCTACGTCATCCCACCCTTCAAGGAGCCGGAGGCCGCCCTCGATCTGCTCGACGGCTAGAATCGTTCACATGCCCGAGCAGGCGACCATGCGCGTCAAGAGCGGCCTCGCGGAGATGCTGAAGGGTGGCGTCATCATGGACGTCACGAGCGCCGAGGAGGCAAAGATCGCCGAGGAGGCCGGCGCCGTCGCGGTGATGGCACTCGAGCGCGTGCCCGCAGACATCCGCAGGGAGGGCGGCGTCGCGCGAATGGCCGACCCGACGAAGATCAAGGAGATCCAGGAGGTCGTCACCATCCCGGTGATGGCGAAGGCGCGGATCGGCCACTTCGTCGAGGCCCAGATCCTCGAGGCGCTCGAGGTCGACTACGTCGACGAGAGCGAGGTCCTCACGCCGGCCGACGAGCAGAACCACATCGACAAGTGGAAGTTCAGCGTCCCGTTCGTCTGCGGCTGTCGCAACCTGGGCGAGGCGCTCCGGCGCATCAACGAGGGTGCTGCGATGATCCGCACGAAGGGCGAGGCGGGGACGGGCGACATCGTCAACGCGGTCCGCCACATGCGCGCCGTCATGGGCGACATCAGACGGCTCCAGTGCACGCCCGAAGAGGAGCTTTTCACCGTCGCGAAGGAAATCCAGGCGCCGTTCCTCCTCCTGAAGGACGTCGCCGAGCGCGGACGCCTGCCGGTCGTCATGTTCACGGCGGGCGGGATCGCGACCCCCGCCGACGCGGCGCTCTGCATGCAGCTCGGCGCCGACGGCGTCTTCGTCGGCAGCGGGATCTTCAAGAGCTCCTCGCCGTCTGCCAGGGCCAAGGCGATCGTGGAGGCGACGACGCACTTCCGCGATCCCGAGGTGCTCGCCCGGGTGTCGGCAGGGCTCGGCGAGGCCATGCGCGGCCTGTCCACCGCGGCGCTGGCGCCCGAAGAGCTGCTCGAAACCCGCGGCTGGTAGACCGGCTCGACAAGGCGCTCGCGGACGCCGAGCCGAAGCCGTTCTGGCTCGACTCGGACGAGCGGCCTGCGCCCCGCGATCCGCTCGAAGGGGAGCTCGAGTGCGACCTCGCGATCGTCGGCGGCGGGCTGACCGGGCTCTGGGCTGCGGTCGAGGCGCTCCGCGCGGAGCCAGACCGCTCGGTCGTCCTCCTCGAGAGCGAGCGGATCGCGTTCGGAGCGAGCGGGCGGAACGGCGGTTTCTGCGACGCGTCCCTCACGCACGGGCTCTCGAACGGTCTCTCCCGCTTTCCGGGGGAGATCGAGCGGCTCGAAGAGCTCGGGCACGAGAACCTCGCCGCGATCGCCGAGGCGATCGAGACCTTCGCGATCGACGCGCGCTTCGAGCCGAACGGCGTCCTCGACGTGGCGACCCGTCCGCATGAGGTCGCCGAGCTCGAGGAACACGCGGAGGAGCTCCGCCGCTTCGGCCACGAGGCCGTGTGGCTCGATCGCGACGCGGTGCGCGCGGAGATCGACTCGCCCACCTACCTCGGCGGTGTCTGGCAGAAGACCGGCGTTGGAACGCTCGACCCGGCGCGGCTCGCGTGGGGTCTCGCCGCCGCGGCGGAATCGCTCGGCGCGGGGGTCCACGAAGCGACGCCCGTGACGAGGATCGGTGGAGACGGGAGCGGCGTCCGGCTGGACGCGCTTGGCGGCCGCGTTCGCGCGCGGCGTGCCGTGCTCGCGACCTCTGCCTTTCCGCCGCTCGTGCGCTCGATCGGCCGCTACGTCGTCCCGGTCTACGACTACGTGCTCGTCAGCGAGCCGCTCTCGGCCGAGCAGCGCGCCGCGATCGGCTGGAAGAACCGACAAGGTGCCGCCGACAGCGGAAACCAGTTCCACTACTACCGCCTGACGAGCGACGGCCGGATCCTCTGGGGCGGCTTCGACGCGGTCTACAACTTCCGCAACGGTCTCGGCCCGCATCTCGACCAGCGCCCGGAGACCTTCCACGTCCTCCTCCGAAACTTTTTCGCCACCTTCCCGCAGCTCGAAGGGCTCCGTTTCAGCCACCGCTGGGGCGGAGCGATCGACACGTGCAGCCGCTTCTGCATGACCTTCGGCCGCGGACTCGGCGGGCGGGCGGTCTATGTCGTCGGCTTCACGGGGCTCGGCGTCGGCGCGAGCCGCTTCGGCGCTCGCGTCGCGCTCGATCTCGTCGACGGGCGGGACTCCGAGCTCACGCGCCTCGAGCTGGTGAAGACGAAGCCGCTGCCTTTCCCGCCCGAGCCACTGCGCTGGGCCGGCATCACGCTGACGCGGAAGGAGCTCGCACGCGCCGACCGCACGGGAGAGCGCGGGCTCTGGCTGCGGACCCTGGATCGCCTCGGTCTCGGCTTCGACAGCTAGCTAGAGTTTTTTCAGATGAGCAGGCGTCTTCGCATCGGTGTCCTCGCCCTGCAGGGCAACTTCCGCGAGCACATCTCGACGCTCGCGGGTCTCGGCGTGGAGGCAGTGGAAGTGCGGAAGCCCGGCCAGCTCGAAGGGCTCGACGGGCTCATCGTCCCGGGCGGAGAGTCGACGGCAATCGGCCGGCTCATCAGCCTCTACGGCTTCGGACGGCCGCTTCGCGACTTTCCGGGTGCGATCTTCGGCACGTGCGCCGGAATGATCCTCATGGCGCGCGACGGGCTCATGGGCCAGGTCGACGTCGGCGTCGCCCGGAACGCCTACGGCCGCCAGGTCGCGAGCTTCGAGGCCGACCTCGAGCTCGAGGGCGACGAGCGCCCGCTCCGGGGAGTGTTCATCCGCGCGCCGCGCGTGACCGACGTGGGGGAGGGAGTCGACGTCCTCGCAGAGCTCGACGACGATCCGGTCCTGCTCCGGCAGGGACGGTTCCTGGTCGCGTCGTTCCATCCCGAGCTGACCGCCGACACACGCGTCCACGAGCGCTTCCTCGATCTCGTCAGGGAGGAGCTGCATGTCGGGGCATAGCAAGTGGTCGAGCATCAAGCACAAGAAGGGCGCGGCCGACGCGAAGCGCGGCAAGCTCTTCTCCAAGCTCTCGCGCGCGATCATCGTCGCCGCTCGGGAAGGCGGGCCCGACCCGGACGGGAATGCGACCCTCGCCACGGCGATCCAGAAGGCCCGCGACAACTCCATGCCGAAGGACAACATCGAGCGCGCGATCGCCCGCGGCGCCGGCACGACCTCCGACGGCGAGGCCTTCGAGCACATCACGTACGAGGGCTACGGTCCGAACGGCGTCGCTCTCTTCGTCGAGGCGCTCACGGACAACCGCAACAGGACGGCATCTGAAGTGCGCCACATCTTCACGAAGAACGACGGGAACCTCGGCGAATCGGGCTCGGTCGCGTGGCTCTTCGAGCGCAAGGGCGTCGTGCTCGTCCCCGGCTCCGTCGACGAAGAGGAGCTCACGCTCGCCGCCGCGGACGCCGGGGCGGAGGACGTCGTTCGCGAAGGGTCGAGCTTCGAGGTGATCTCGGCGCCCGACGATCTGCGGCTCGTGCGCGAGGCCCTCGATGCGGCCGGAATCGCGTACGAGTCGGCCGACCTGACGATGCTCCCCAAGACCACCGTCGCCGTCGAGGATGAGCCCGCCGCGAAGAAGCTCCTGCGGCTCATGGACGCGCTCGAGGAAAACGACGATGTCCAGGACGTCTACGCAAACTTCGACATCCCCGAGCAGATCCTCGAAACCGCAAGTGCGTAAACAACTGTCATGGGGGATTTCCTAATCCTTCCACCCGCCCGCTGCCGATATTCAGGGCGTGCGCGTAGAAGTAAGTGATCCAACTCTGCTCGAGGACCTGCGGGGCTTTCTCCTCAAGAACGGCTGTCCGACCGACCCACTCGGCCCCGATATCTGCGAGGTGCGAGTCCTCTGGTCGGAGGGCGAACGTTCCGACTCTGCGGACCGATTGAAGATCTTCGGGCACCTGCGCGAGTGGTGTGCCGAGCATCCAGGCGTCAAGGCGAACATCCTGACGGCCTAAGGGTCTGCGCGCGGGGCAGGAACGTCCGCTCCCGTGCGTAACCTCGATGCGTGAAGGTCCTCGGTATCGACCCGGGTACTGCAGCGTGCGGATACGGAATCGTCCACGCAAGCGGAGGCCGCCTCAAGGCGGTCGAGTTCGGCTGGTGGCAGACACCGGCTCGCGAGCGTCCAGAGCTGCGCTTGAAGCAGATCCACGACGGGATCGCCGAGCTCATCGACCGTCACGGGCCGGAAGCGGTCGTCCTCGAGGAGTCGTACGTCGGCGCAGACGCCCGCACCGCGCTCTCCGTCGGACAGGCGCGCGGCGCCGCGCTCGTCGCCTGCGCGTGTGCCGGCGTCTACTGCGCTGAGTACCCCCCGGCGAGCGTGAAGCAGGCGGTCTGCGGCTACGGCCGCGCCGACAAGGCGCAGGTCCAGCGCATGGTCAAGGCGATCCTCGGACTCAGCGAGCTGCCGCGGCCGCATCACGCCGCCGACGCGCTCGCCGTCGCGATCTGCCATGCGCTCGCCCCGCCCCTCGTCGCGCTGGCCGGGAGCGCGCGATGATCTCGCGGCTGCGCGGGAAGCCCGTCGCGTGGGACGCCGACGGCCTCGTCCTCGACGTCAACGGCGTCGGCTACCGGCTCTTCGCCACGCCTGCCGCGGTGCGGAAGGCCGATGGGGCCGACGAGGTCGTGATCGAAACGCACCTGCACGTGCGTGAGGACGCGATGCAGCTCTTCGGCTTCGCCGACGCAGACGAGCGTGAGCTCTTCGAGCAGCTCCTCGCCGTCTCCGGGGTCGGTCCAAAGGTGGCGCTCGCGATCGTCTCGGGTTACTCGCCCGCGGAGCTCCGGCGGGCGATCGTCCGCGAGGACGACGCGCTCTTCCAGACCATCCCGGGGATCGGCAAGAAGACGGCACAACGGGTCGTCCTCGAGCTGAAGGAGAAGATCGCGCCGCTCGCCGCGGTGGAGGCTTCGCACCTCGGCGCCGGCGACGGGCACATCGTCGCGCGCGACGCTCTCGTCGAGCTCGGCTACTCGACCGCCGAGGCCGAGCAGCGCCTGGCCTCCGTCGACCCCGACCTCCCGCCCGCGGACCGCGTGCGCGAGGCGTTGAGAGCCGCGTGAACGAGGAGCGCGTGACCACCGCTGTTCTGGAGCCTGAAGAAGAAGAGGTCGAGAGGTCTCTTCGCCCTCGGAGCCTGGTCGACTTCGTCGGCCAGGCGACGGTGAAGGAGCAGCTCGGGATCGCGCTCGAGGCGGCAAAGGGGAGAGGGGAGGCGCTCGACCACGTCCTCCTCGTCGGCCCGCCCGGCCTCGGCAAGACGAGCCTCGCCTACATCGTGCGCGAGGAGCTCGGCGTCGGCATCCGCTCGGTGGCCGGCCCGGCCCTCGAGCGCAAGGGCGACATGGCTGCGATCCTGACCGCGCTCGAGGAGCGCGACGTCCTCTTCGTCGACGAGATCCACCGCCTCAACCGGGCCGTCGAGGAGATCCTCTATCCCGCGCTCGAGGACTACCGGCTCGACATTATCGTCGGCCAGGGCCCCGCGGCGCGCACGCTCACGCTCGACCTGCCGCCCTTCACGCTCGTCGGCGCGACGACGCGCACCGGCCTCCTGACGACGCCGCTCCGCGACCGCTTCGGAATGACGTACCGCCTCGACTACTACGGCGCCGACGACCTCGCGCGCATCGTACGGCGCTCCGCGCGGATCCTCCGCGTGGAAGTCGAGGACGAGGCCGCAGAGGAGATCTCCCGCCGCGCGAGGGGCACGCCACGCGTGGCGAACCGTATCCTCCGTCGCGTCCGCGACGTCGCCGAAGTGCGCCACGACGGTGCCGTCACGATCGGAGTCGCCCGCGAGGCGCTCGAGCTCCTCGAGATCGACGGCGAGGGCCTCGAGCGCATCGACCGCGAGCTCCTGCGCACGATCGTCGGGAAGTTCGACGGCGGACCGGTCGGGCTCTCGACGCTCGCGGTCTCTCTCGGCGAGGAGCCGGACACGATCGAGGACGTCTACGAGCCGTACCTCCTCCAGCTCGGGCTCATCCAGCGGACTCCACGCGGGCGCGTGATCACGAAGCTCGGCCGCGCGCATGTCGGCGCGGCGGCCGAGTCCGAGTCGAGCCTCTTCTGAGGGCGTCAGAGGTCGGTCAGCAGCTCGATGCGGTTTCCGAACGGGTCGCGTGTGTAGAAGCGCTTGCGCCCTTCGATGCGGTCGTCCCACTGCACGTCGTACCCCGCGGCGCCAAGCCGATGCGCAAGTTCTTCCAGAGTCGTGACGCTTCCGACGCGAAACCCCGGATGAGGCCGCTTGGTCGAGGCGTGATCGTCGTAGGCGCCCAGGTGAAGCTCCTCGCCGCCTGCCTGGAACCAGACGCCCGGGTCCCGAGGCCACGGGCTTGGGAATCTCCTCGAGCCCGATGAGTCCCCCGTAGAAGCGGCGCGCGTCGTCCTCTCCGCCGCTCGGAATCGCCAGGAAGGCGTGGTCGAGATCGACGACCGAACCGCTCACCGGCGGTACTGGAGGTCGTGCCAGGAGGGGACCGGCGCCAGCTCGAGCAGCGCCCGGCCTCCCCGCGGATCCCGATAGCCGAACTCCGAGCTGCGCTCGTCCCAAGCGACCTCGAGCAGGTTCTCCTTCACGCGGTGGTCGAGCCAGGCGCCGCGGAAGATCAACTTTCTGAGCCAATAGACGAGCGATTCGTCGCCCATGACGGCGAGCCGGTCCCAGTTGTGGACGAGGTAATCCCCGAGCTCCGAGCGCGGCTCCGCGATGTGTCCATGCGCGGTCAGCTCGACGAGGTCGGCGGTCTCGTCCTCTTCGAGCTCGCCCGCCTCGACGAGGCCGAGCTTCACGGCAGCCGCGTTGACACGCTGCTCGAAATCCGTCTGGTTGAAGCTGAAGCGGTAGCCGAGGAACTCCACGACGAAGTCGTCGCCGGAGAGGTAATTGGTCTCGGACACGGGGCTTGAGAATACCGTCCGACCCGGGCTCTACGGTCTCAAACATGTACGAGGGCACGTGGAGGATGACTCCGTGCCCCCGCCCCGAGGTCACCGCGCTGGCAGGCGCTCTTGGCCTCTCGGAGACGACGGCAAGCGTCCTCGTCAGGCGGGGGTACGGCGACCCCGGGAAGGCACGGGACTTCCTGGACGCCGCCATGCCCGAGCACGACCCCTTCCTGCTCGGGGACATGGAGGCCGCCTGTGCGGCCATCGGCGACGCGATCGCGGCCGGAAAGCCGATCTGCGTCCACGGCGACTACGACGTCGACGGGATCTGCGCCACCGCGCTGGCCGTCACCGTGCTGCGGGAGCTCGGCGCGGAGGTCTCGTGGCACCTGCCGAGCCGCTTCGAGGAGGGCTACGGATTGTCCGGCGAGACGCTGACGCGCCTCGCCGAAGGGGAGACAGGTCTGGTGCTCACCGTCGATTGCGGGATCACCGCCGTCGACGAAGTCGCACAGGCCAAGAAGCTCGGATTGGAAATCGTCGTGACCGACCACCACCGGCCCGGAGAGACGCTTCCCGACTGCCCGGTCGTCGCCACGCACCCCTCCGACTACCCGTTCCCGGAGCTCTGCGGCACGGGGGTCGTCTACAAGCTTGCGCAGGCGCTCGGCGCCGGGGAGCTCGACCGCCGGCTCGACCTCGTCGGGCTCGCGACGGTCGCCGACGTCGTGCCTCTCCTGGACGAGAACCGCGGGCTCGTCGCCGCTGGTCTCAAGCGGCTCGCCGTCACGTCGAACACGGGCCTGCGCGCGCTCATGGCGGCCGCGCGGGTCGATCCCGCCACCGTCGATGCGGGCGCGATCGGGTTCCGGCTCGCGCCGAGGATCAACGCGGCGGGTCGCCTGGGCCATCCGGGGACGGCGCTCGAGCTCCTCCTCACCGAGGATCCCAAGGCGGCCGACCGCCTCGCCGGCGAGCTCGAGACGCTCAACCGCGACCGGCAGGCGGTCGAGGACAGGATCCTCCGCGAAGCCCTGGCGCAGGTGGCCGAGTGGCCCGAGGCGAAGCAGCGCCGCCGCGGCTACGTGCTCGCAGGCGAGGACTGGCACCGCGGCGTGATCGGCATCGTCGCGTCGAGGCTCGTCGAGCGCTTCCACCGACCGGTCGTCTTGATCGCGGGCGGTGAGGAGGAGTGGACGGGCTCCGGGCGGTCGATCCCCGCCTTCGACCTGCACGGCGCCCTCGGTGCCTGCTCTGGCCTGCTGGGGCGCTGGGGAGGTCATCGTGCCGCGGCTGGGCTCTCGATCCGGCCCGAGAACGTCGAGGCCTTTGCGGAGGCCTTCGCCGCCCATGCGGCAGAGAAGCTCGCGGAGGAGGATCTCGCCCCGGTCGTGCACGTGGACGCCGTCGTGCGCGGCACAGAGCTCACCCTCGACCTTTGCGCGGAGCTCGAGCGGCTCGCACCGTTCGGGCTCGGCAACCCCGGCGTCACGCTTCTCGCGGTCGGCTGCGAGCTCTCCGAGCTCGGCGCGGTCGGTGACGGCAAGCACCTCAAGCTCGCCGTGAAGGCGGACGGCGCCCGGTCGGGGGCGATCGCCTTCGGCCAGGGAGGCCAGCTCGATCGCTACCGGCGGTCGGTTCGCTACGACGTCGCCTTCAAGCTGGCCGCGAACCACTGGAACGGGACGGTGTCGCCTCAGCTCGTCGTGAAGCGGATCTTCGACACCCCGGACCGCTTCGAGGACCTTCGTCTCGAGCTCGTCGCCGAGTGGAAGGCCGACCCGGAGGCTCGTTCCGAGTTCGCGCGCGCCGTCTTCGCGGAGCTCGGCGTCGAAGAGGGCGGTGGGTGGCGCTCGCTCGTCGAGTCCGAGACCTTTCTCGCCGCCCTGCAGGAGCCGATGCCCCTGGCCGCGTAGTCGGGGCCCGGAGGCCCCCCAGCTAGAATGGGTTCATGGCGGATACGGTTCTGACGGCTTCCGCCGAGCGGCATCACGAGGCGTTCGAGGAGCTGCTCTCGGAGGTCGAGGAGTACAACCCGGACGTCGACCGGGATCCGCTGGAGCGGGCGTACCGCTTCGCCTGCGAGGCGCACGAGGGCCAGCAGCGGCGGAGCGGGGAGGACTTTGTCCTGCATCCGATCGGCGTGGCCAAGATTCTCGCCGAGCTCGGGAGCGACGAGGCGACCCTGGCCGCCGGCCTCGTCCACGACGTCGTCGAGGACACGCCCGCGACGATCGAGGAGGTGCGCGCGGAATTCGGGGACGAAGTCGCGACGCTTGTCGAGGGCGTCACGAAGCTGACCCGCATCCAGTTCCAGAGCCGCGAGCAGGCGCAGGCGGAGAACTACCGCAAGATGATCGTGGCGATGGCGCAGGACCCCGACGTCATCCTTATCAAGCTCGCGGACCGCCTCCACAACATGCGGACGATCGAGTACCTGGGGAAGCAGAAGCAGCTCCAGAAGGCGCGCGAGACGCTCGAGGTCTACGCGCCGCTCGCGCACCGCCTCGGCATCCACTCCATCAAGTGGGAGCTCGAGGACCTCGCCTTCCAGACCCTCCACCCGCGCAAGTACTCCGAGATCCAGGCGATGGTCAACCAGCGCAGGGCCGACCGGGAGAAGTTCGTCGAGTCGGCGGGGAAGACCCTGAGGCGGGAGCTCGAGAAGGTCGGCATCCCCGCCGACATCTCGTTCCGGGCGAAGCACTTCTACTCCATCTACGAGAAGATGGCCAAGCGCGGGAAGGAGTTCAACGAGATCTACGACCTGACCGCGATGCGCGTGCTCGTCGACCACGACGGCAAGGAGGGCGAGCGCGACTGCTACGGCGCGCTCGGCGTCATCCACTCCCTCTGGAAGCCGATGCCCGGCCGCTTCAAGGACTACGTGGCCATGCCCAAATTCAACATGTACCGCTCGCTGCACACGACGGTGATCGGTCCCGAGGGGAAGCCGCTCGAGATCCAGGTGCGCACGCGCGAGATGCACCGCACGGCCGAGTACGGCATCGCCGCGCATTGGCTCTACAAGGGCAAGAAGGGGAAGAAGGCCGAGGCCGAGCAGCTCGCGTGGATGCAGCAGCTCGCGGACTGGCAGGCGGAGGAGTCCGACCCACGCGAGTTCCGCCGCGCCTTCCCGGAGCTCGCCTCCGACGAGGTCTACGTCTTCACTCCGAAGGGCGAGGTCAAGAACCTCCCCGCGGGCGCGACGCCCATCGACTTCGCCTACGCCGTGCACACGGACGTGGGCCATCGCACCGTCGGCGCCAAGGTCAACGGCCGGATCGTCCCGCTCCACTACCGCCTGAAGAGCGGCGACTTCGTCGAGATCCTCACGTCGAAGGCAGCGGGGCGCGGCCCGTCGCGCGACTGGCTTTCGCTGGCCACCTCCTCTCGCGCGCGCAACAAGATCCGCCAGTGGTTCAGCCGCGAGACGCGCGAAGGCACCGAGCAGCGCGGCCGCGAGAGCCTCGAGAACGCCCTCAAGCAGCACAACCTCCCGTACAAGAAGCTCGCGGGCTCGCCCCTCCTCGCCCAGATCATCCGCGAGATGGGCTTCAAGAAGGCCGAGGACTTCTATCTCGCGCTCGGCTCTGGGAAGCTCCAGGTCTCACAGGTCGTGAACAAGGTGCTCGGCCGGCTCAAGACCGAGCAGGTTGTCGAAGAGGAGCCGCTCCCGGTCAAGCCGAAGGCGCGCGAGGCCGTCGCCTCGCAGAACTTCGGGATCACCGTTCCCGGCGTGGAGGACGTCCTCGTCCGTCTCGCCAAGTGCTGCACGCCGGTCCCGGGGGACGAGATCGCCGGCTACATCTCGCTCGGCAAGGGGATCACGATCCACCGCCGCGACTGCCCGAACGTGAAGGCGCTCATGCGCAACCCTGAGCGGTTCACCGACGTCGCGTGGGACGGAGGCGCGTCGCAGAGCTTCCGCGTCCAGATCGCAGTTGTCTCTTGGGATCGCCCGCGCCTGCTCGAGGACGTGGCGCGAACCTTCGCCGAACACGGCGCGAACATCGTCGAGTACGGCGGCCACGTCGAGGACCAGATGGCGAAGAACTGGTACGTGGCGGAAGTCGGAGACATCAAGGCGCTCCGCGCGCTTCTGAACTCGCTTCGCAACGTCGACTCGGTCTTCGACGCCTACCGCGTCACACCGAGCTAAGTGGCCGACCGCGAGCGCGTCCTCGCGCTCCTCCACGAGCTGGAGGACGCCGACGCCGAAGAGGGCGCCCTGCTCGAGGAGCTCGACGGCTTCGCACGAGAGGTGCAAACGATTCAGGCCGCGGTGTCGAGGCTTCAGGGCTTCGCCACCCGCCTTCCTTCCAAGCGAGAGCGTCTCGCGGCCGAGCTGGCCCGGGCTCTGACCGAGAAGGCTGCGGCGCGAGACGCCCTCGCCGAGGCGGAGGAAGCGGTCCGAACCGCGAAGAAGGACGGCCAGGGCGACGCGCAGCGCTTCGAGATCCGTGCCCGCGACCGGCTCTCCGTCGCCGAGCGCCGGAACGCCGAAGCCCAGGCGGCGGTCGAGGAGCTCGAGCGGGAGACTCGAGGAGCCGAGGAAGAGGCAGGCGAGATCGAGACGATCGCCCGAGCACTCGCGGAGACCCTTCGGGGGCGGCCGCGGCTTGCGGAGGACGCAGGTGCCGAGCCAGAGCCCGGCCTCGCCGGCATTGCCGCGTGGGGCGAGGCGGCGCGGGCCGCGCTCTTTGTCGCCCGCGGACAGGTGGCGGCGGAACGCGACGCCGTCATCCGGCAGGCGAACGAGCTCGGCGCGGTCGCCCTCGGCGAGCCGCTGACCTCGGCGAGTGCCGCGGTGGTCGCGCGCCGCGTCGAACGCGACCTGGACTAGCGGCGGATCCCCCGTTCGAGGGACGTTTCCCTCGTTCGAGGGATCAAGTTCCGCGATTTCGTCACCCGAACGGGGGATTCGAGGGGGGGTGACGGTGACCGACGATCCATATGAGCTTCATGCGGCCCGCCCGTCAAGATCCGATCTTTTCCGGCCTCAACCGGGCTGCGGCGGCCTTCGAGTTCGCCGTCGTGTGGCTGACACTTGCCGGGTTCGCGCTGTTCGCGCTCCCGGTGGGTATCGAGGACGGGGACTGGCGCACCTTCGCGATCCTCGTCCCGATCATCGCCGCGGTCCACCTCATCGGGGCAGAGCGGCAGAAGTACCAGGGCTCGCACCTCTCGCTCGCGCCGATCTTCGCGGCGACGCTGCTCCTGCCGCCCGCGCTCACGGCGCTCGCGATCGTCATCGCCTTCGTGCCCGAGACGGTGCGCTCGCGGCCGCGCTGGTACATCGCGGTCTTCAACGTCGCGAACTTCGTCGGCCCCGCGCTTCTCGCGCGCGCGTGTCACGACGCGGCCGGGGGGCCGAGCGACGCCGAGTGGGCACTCGGCGCGCTCGCAGGAATCGCCGCGTTTGTCGTCGCCCAGTACGCGGTGCTCGCGGTCATGCTGCGGCTCGCCCGCGGCGTCCGCTTCCGTGACACCATCCGCGTCGACTGCGTCCTGATCGACGCGGGCTTGGTCTCGCTCGGAGCTGTTGCTGCCGCGCTCTGGGAGATCAACGCGGGTCTCGTCGCCCTCACGCTGCTCCCGCTCGCGCTCGCCTACCGCTCGCTCGCCATTCCCGGCCTCGTCGAGGCGACGCGGATCGAGCCGAAGACCGGCCTCTACAACATGCGCCACTTCCAGAGCGTGCTCTCGCAGGAGCTCCAGCGGGCCGGGCGCTTCGACCGGCCGCTCGCCGTGCTCATGATCGACGTCGACCACCTCCGCGAGATCAACACCACGCGCGGGCACATGGCCGGCGACCGCGTCCTCAAGGCCGTCGCGGGCGCGCTGCAGACCGCGACGCGCGAGTACGACGTCTCCGCGCGCTTCGGCGGGGACGAGTTCTGCGTCGTCCTGCCGGAGACGGAGCTCGAGGGCGCGCTCGTCGTCGCGGAGCGGATCCGAAGCTGCGTCGACATGCTCGCGACCGACCCGAAGGTGACGGTGTCGGTTGGCGTCGCGACGCACAGAGGAGGGGGAACGACCTCGGAAGAGCTCGTCGCGCTTGCCGACCGCGCCGCCTATCGCGCCAAGTTCAGTGGCCGGAACTCCGTCGCCGTCCCGCCCGAGGGCGATCCGGTCGACGAGGCCGAGCGCCTCCTGCAGGACGCTCTGGACACGTAACGAGCCTCAGCGGAGCCCGTGGTATCCGTGTACCACGGCATGCCCACGACCCCGCGCGATCAGCCAGCGATTTGCCGGGAAGGCGGCCCCGAACGCGATGGCGAGCGCGATCGCGAGGCTGCCCCAGAAGAGGAGATCGCTCAGGCCGGCGTCCATCGCTCCGGGCCAGATGAGGATGATCGCGTTGTCGACGATTTCCATGACGAGAATCGAGAGCGTGTCCGAGGCGAGCGCGAGCCCGACCGCCGTTCCGAGCACGACCCCGGCGCGGAGTAGCGGGACGAGCGTGAACGAGTAGCCGAAGACGAAGGCGAGCACGGTCGCGATCGCGATCGACGCTGCGTTGCTCAGGGCGAGGGCGGTCGCGATGACGAGCCCGAGCACCTCTCCCGTCGCGCAGCCGGCAAGGCAATGCGATGTGGCCGAGAACGCGAGGCGGTTCAGTGAAGCGGGCTGAGCGTGCATTCGTCCCTCGAGGCACGGTACCGTCGTGTGTGTTAGTCTCGGCAAGACTAGTCTCCGTGATAATGGAAGGGAAGATCGGCCAGACGCGCTCGTGGCTCCCCGTGGAAGCGATCCTCGTCGCGCTGTCCCTGGCTGTGGGCTGTACCCATCAGCGAGCCGTGTCCGGCTCGACGACGGCGACACAGCCGGCCGGGACGACCATGACGAAGACGACCATCGCCTCGGAGACCAGCGGCCGGCTGGACGGCTGCGTAGGCGAGCGGGAAGGGAAGACCGTCAGGATCAAGGTTGCGGGCGCGCGGCTCGAGGGCGTCGTGATCGGCCATGGCCCGGTCGGGGTCGTGCTTGCCCACGAGCGTGGGAGGAACCTCTGCTCGTGGCTTCCGTACGCGCACCATCTCGCCCGACTCGGCTTGACCGCGCTTGCGTTCGACTTCAAGACCTACGCCGCCGACCTCGTCGACAGCGTCGTGGCCGCGGCCGGCGAGTTGCGACGGCGCGGCGCCGAGGGGATCCTGCTCATCGGCGCCTCGATGGGCGGGACGGCGGTGCTCGACGCCGCCCGCCGGGTCCCGGGCGGCGTCCTCGGGGTCGTGAGCGTCTCAGGGCCCGCGTCGTTCGGGGACGCGAATGCCGCGCGCGCGGTTCGCGCGCTGCGCGCACCGGTCCTCTTCATCGTCGCCCACGACGACTCCGAGTTCCTCGGCGACGCCCGGAGCCTCTACCGGCATGCGAACTCGCCGGACAAGGCCCTCGAGGTCCTGCCGGGGTTCGCCCACGGGACCGGGTTCTTCGCGGCGCCGCTCTCGGGCCGGGCCGTTCGAATTACCGACCGGTTCGTCACCGTGCACACAGCGCAGTAGGCTCAGCCGACCGTCCATGGGCGCGCCCGAGAAGCTGACCACGACCGAGTACGCGGTCCTCGGCCTGCTCACGTTCGGCGACGCGTCGGGCTACGACCTCTCGCGCCTGGCCTCGAGGAGCGTCGGATACATGTGGGCGCCGTCGAAGAGCCAGACGTACAAGGTGCTGCCGCGACTCGTCGAGTGGGGGCTCGCAGAGAGCCGGGAGGTCGAGCAGCGAGGCCGGCCTGACAAGGCGATCTACCGGATCACGGACGACGGCGTGCGGTTGCTGCGCGCGTGGATCGAGCACGTCGAGGACGAACCCTCCGGCGGCGTCGCGATCTTCGCTCTGAAGCTCTTCCTGGCCGGCGCCGCCTCGGAGGAGGCGACGCTCGCGCAACTCGCGGCCTACGAGGGCTTTCTCGCGCGCAGGCTCTCTGCGTACGAGGACATGGAGGCAAGCCTCCCCGACGACGAGCCGGTCCACTCCCGGATCCTCCTCCGTCACGGCATCTCGCGGACGCGGGCGACGCTCGACTGGGCGGCAGAGGCGAGGAACGAGCTTGCCGAGGCCTACGCCGGCGAACCGGACGAAGTCGTAGGAACCGTGCCTGCTCAGGCCCGCCAGTGCTCGCCGCCCGTGTCCCAGCCGACGAGGCTGTGCGGGGAGATGAGGACGGCGACGCGCTCGAGAAGCGCGCGGTCATCCTCGCCGAAGGCGGCCGGCCGGTCCGAGTCGATGTCGATCTCGCCGACGACCTTCCTCTCGTAGACGATGGGAACGACGATCTCGCTCCGGGTCGAGGGGAAGCAGGAGAGATAGCGCTCGTCTGCGTTCACGTCGTCGACGACCTCCGTCTGGCCGCTCGCGGCCGCCGCCCCGCACACGCCCTGCCCGATCGGGATGCGGACGTGATCGGTCGCCTGGGGCCCCTGCCACGGGCCGAGCACGAGGTCGCCCTCCTCGACGAGATAGATGCCGACCCAGGAGTAGTGCTCGAAGCGGTCGGCGAGCGCGGCCACGGTCTGCCGGAGGACCTCGTCGGCCTCCGACTCACGGTTGACGATGCGGTCGACCGCCTCGAGCGCGCCCGTGTAGTCGCTCACGACGGCACCGCCAGCTCGAGGTCGGCGCGTTCGAACGCGGCCACGGTTGCGCGGTAGTCCTCCGGAATCGCATGAGGTCGCCGTCCGGCGAGGTCGACGAGCACGAGCGTCTGCTCGGCCGTGCACATGAGCGCATCGTCGTTCACGCGATAGGCGGTGTACTGGCCGGTCACGCTCGAGCGGCCGATCCGCCTGGTCCGCACGAAGACCTCGATGAGGTCGTCGAAGCGGGCGGGCGCCTCGTAGAGCACGTGGCAGGCGCGCATCACGAACTCGCAGGAGGCGAGGTCCGCGCCGAGGAGCCCGAGATGGCGGAGATACTCGACGCGCGCGTCGTCGAAGTAGGGGAGATACCGCCCGTAGTAGACGATTCCCTGCGCGTCCGTGTCCGAGAATCCCACGCGCGTGAACGCAGAGTACTTGAACGGCGGCTTGCGGTCGGTCGGCTGGCCGAGATTCACGGGCGAATCCTAGTCGGGCGGCCGTCTTGCGCTTTGGGGGAAGATCTGTAAGCCTCAGCGGGCTTTTTGACCGGGAAACCGACTGGGGAGACGCTCATGAGGCGCTGGACGATGGTTGTCTGCGCCCTCTCCGCCGTGCTCGTGATGAGCGGCGCGGCTCCGGGGGCGGGCAGCAAGAGCAAGGTCACGCTCGACATGTACCGAGCAACGGTGTCGCAGGCGAAGTACCGCAGCCTTCTGGCCAAGGGCACCGACATCGCGGCGGCCAGGCCCGTCGCCCACGGGGTTCGACTCGACCTGGTGCTGACACCCGACCAGGCGAAGTCGCTGTCCGCCAAGGGCATCGACGCGTCGCTGATCCGTAACAAGAAGGGTCAGACGGTCCGTCAGATGGCAGCTGCGCAGGCGGTCGGCGGCTACAACGTCTGGCGCGACTACGACAGCCCGAACGGGTTCCGCGCGTACCTGTACAAGATCGCGAAGGACAACCCGCAGCTGACGAAGCTCGAGGTGATCGGGCACACGACCCAGGGCCGCGAGATCATCGCCATCAAGATGACTCAGGGGGCTCGCGACGAGGTCGACGGCTCCCGGCCGGCCGTCCTCTACAGCGCCACGCAGCATGCGCGCGAGTGGATCGCTCCGGAAGTCGACCGCCGTGCGCTGAACTACTTCATCGCACGCTGGCGGGCGAACGACAAGGACATCAAGAACCTGTTGAAGACACGGGAGCTCTGGTTCGTCCCGGTGATGAACCCGGACGGCTACCAGTACACCTTCCAGAGTCCCGACACGCGCTTGTGGCGCAAGAACCTCCGTGACAACAACGGCGATGGGATGATCACCGTCGGCGACGGCGTCGACCCGAACCGCAACTACCCGGCGCACTGGAACTACGACCAGGAGGGCTCGTCCTCGATCACGTCGAGCGAGACGTACCGGGGTCCCTCCGCCGGATCGGAGCCGGAGACGCAGGCGATCATGGGCCTGTTCGACCGGATTCCGTTCCGCTTCCAGGTCAACTACCACTCCTTCGGGCCGTGGCTCCTCTACCCGCAGGGGTGGCAGATCGGCACCCCGACCGCCGACGACCCGATCTTCTACGCCCTCTCGGGGAACCGCGACAACCCGGCGATCGAGGACTTCGCCCCCGGTCTTTCGTCCGACGTCCTCTACGTGACGAACGGCGAGATGACGGACTGGGCGAACTCGACGGACGGCACGATCGCATGGACGCCCGAGCTCGAGCCGGGTTGCCCGACCTGCGGCTTCGTGTTCCCCGACAACGAGGCGCTCGTGCAGGCGGAGTTCGAGAAGAACCTGCCGTTCGTCCTCGACGTGGCCAAGTCCGCGACCGACCCGGCCCATCCGGTCTCGCACCTCGGCCTGACCGCGCGTCCGCTCGTCGTCAAGAGCGACGACACCTACAAGGCCGGCCTGCCGATGGCGAACTTCACGTTCCCGTACTCCTACGGCGACCCGCAGGAGGTCCGGGTGGACGCTCTGCGCTCGCTCGGCGCGGTGTCCGTCAAGTACCAGATCAACGGAGGGCCCGAGCAGACGGCGCCGACGACCGAGTTGCCGCCCGGGTCGAAGTACTCGGCCAGCAGTGCGACCTACTACCACGTGATGCACGGCTACGTCACCGGGACGAGCCCCGGCGACTCCGTGAAAGTCTGGTTCGAGGGCGGGGGCGCAAAGAGCGACTCGTTCACGTACCAGGCAGTCAGCGAGTCGGACAACGACACGCTCGTGGTCGCGTCCGAGGACTACTCGGGCGCCTCGCCCGTGCAGACGCCCGGGCCGCACTATGCGTCCTACTACCTGGATGCCCTCGCCGCGAACGGCGTGGACGCCGACCTGTACGACGTCGACGCGAGCGGGCGCCACGCCGCAGATGCACTCGGCGTCCTGAGCCACTACAAGGCGGTCATCGTCGAGAAGGGCGACGACATCGTCACGCGCGAGCCCGGCTGGGGCGGCGGCAATGCCTCCCGGATCGCGCAGGACGAGGTGTTCGAGCTGCGCGACTTCATGAACGAGGGCGGCAAGGTCCTCTTCGCCGGCAAGGACATCGGCACCCAGTACACGCAGGCCCAGCTGTACGACCCGACCGACGCGAACGGGCGCTGCGGCGATCCCGCCGTTGCCTATCGGTGCCTGCAGCTGAACGGCACCGGCGACGGCGTCAACGACGTCCTGCAGTACTCGTTCGGATCGTTCCTGTTCAACCGGGGCGCCGGCGTCGACGACAACGGCAACATGTTCGACGCGTTCGGGACGGACGATCCGCTCACGGGGCTGAACTGGTCCTTCAACGGGGCCGACAGCGCCCAGAACCACAACATCGCCGGCTCGTTCATCGCCACGAGCGGGATCCTGCCGGCGGCGACGTATCCGCAGTTCTCAAGCTGGGTGGCGGCGAAGTACAGCCGGCCGGGCGGACCGTTCGACCCGCACTCCGGCACGCACTACGCCTACTCCCAGATCGCGGATCAGTCGTTCAAGCGGCTGACTCACGTCGTCCACGTTCCGGCCGGTGGCGCGGACATGTCCTTCTGGACGTCCTACAACACCGAGGCGGACTGGGATCACCTGTTCGTCGAGGCCCACACCGTCGGGCAGGACGACTGGACGACCCTGGAAGACACGAACGGGCACAACAACCAGGCGACCGGCGAGAGCTGCCGGCCGTCCAACGGGCCCGGCGGGTGGCGCACGATCCACCCGTTCATGGATCACTACCAGACGATCGACACCGCCAACGACGACTGCATCCCGCACGGGACGAGCGGCGATTGGTGGGCGATCAGCGGTAGCTCCGGAAACTGGGAGCAGTGGCACGTCGATCTCTCCGCCTTCGCGGGCAAGACGATCGAGGTCTCCATCACCTACGTGAGCGACTGGGCCACGCAGGGGCTCGGCGTCTTCGTGGACGACATCGTGGTGTCGACCGGCGAGGGCACGACGTCCTTCGAGAGCGGGAACGACGGCTGGGAGACGCCGGACGCTCCCGACGGCAGCGCGCCCAACTTCAACACGTGGGAGATCACGTCCTCGGGCGGCTTCCCCGAGGGTGCGGTCATCGCCACCCCGAGCTCGCTGCTCTGGGGCTTCGGCCTCGAGGGCGTGACGGACGAGAGCGTCCGCGACGAGCTCATGGGGCGTGCGATCGACTACCTGCTGAACTAGCCGAAACCGGGATGCGGGGCCCTAGCCGTCGCGGATGACGGCTAGGGCCTCGTCCCGCTTGTGCTCCATGAGCTCGGGGTCGAGCGCCTCGAGATTGAGGCGCAGAAGCGGCTCGGTGTTCGAGGGCCGGACGTTCATGTGCCAGTCCGCTGCCGTCACGGAGATGCCGTCGAGGTGGGAGACCTCGCCCTGCGAGGCGAAATGCTCCTTGAGCTCCTGGAGCTTGAGGGCGACGTCCGGAACGGGCGTGTTCAGCTCGCCGGTGAGGAAGTAGCGCTCCCGGAACGGCCTGAGGATCTCGGAAAGCGGCTGCCCGCGCTTCGAGACGAGCTCGAGCATGAGGAGCGCGGGAATCGTCCCGGAGTCGGCCTGATTGAAGTCGCGGAAGTAGTAGTGCCCGGACACTTCGCCGGCGAAGAGCGCGTCCTCCTTGCGCATGCGCTCCTTGATGAACGCGTGGCCGACGCGGTTGACGAGGGGTGTGCCGCCCAGCCGCTCGACGGTGTCGCGGACGGCCCAGCTCGCGCGGACGTCGTAGATGATCTTCTCTCCGGGCTCCTTGTCGAGCATGGACTCGGCGAGGAGCGCAGTGACGAAGTCGCCCGGGACGAACTCGCCCGTTTCGTCGACGAAGAAGCAGCGGTCGGCGTCGCCGTCGAAGGCGAGGCCGAGGTCGGCCCGCTCGTCCCGCACCTTCCCGATCACGAACTCGCGGTTCTCCGGGAGGAGCGGGTTCGGCTCGTGGTTCGGAAAGCTCCCGTCGGGTTCGAAGAAGCAGCGGACGGCGTCGATCTTCGGCAGCCGCTCGAGGATCGGCGGGAGCATCGCGCCGCCCATCCCGTTCCCCGCGTCGACGACGACCCGGAGCGGTCCGATCGCGTCCACGTCGACGAAGGAGAGGACGCGATCGACGAAGGCGGGGTAGACGTCGACCTGTTCGAACGTGGCAGGGGCTGACGCCGCGTCCGCGAGGGACATGGCACGGTCGCGGATGTCGAGGAGACCGGAGTCGCCGCCGACGGGCATTGCGCCGCGCCTGACGATCTTCATCCCGGTGTACTGCTTCGGGTTGTGCGAGGCTGTCACCATGAGGCCGCCGTCGAGCGCGAGGTCCCCGACCGCGAAGTAGAGCATCTCCGTGCCGACGAGCCCGATATCCTTGACCTCGGCTCCTCCGTCGGCCGCCCCACGCATGGCCGCCTCGGCCATCGCGGGAGACGACTCCCTCATGTCGTGCCCGACGGCGATCCGCTCGGGCTCGAACTGCTCGACGTACGCGCGCCCGATCGCATAGGCGCCGGCCTCATCCAGCTCGGACGGGTGTATCCCGCGCACGTCGTACGCCTTGAAGACCTTCGGGTTTAGGGCCATGCTTCGGCGATCTTACGCCGGGTCTGCTCGAGCGCCTCGGGGAGGACCTTCACGTCCGCGAGGACGGGCATGAAGTTCGTGTCGCCGGCCCAGCGCGGGACGACGTGCAGGTGCACGTGGTCGACGACGCCCGCGCCGGCGATCCGGCCGAGGTTCCAGCCGAGGTTGAAGCCCTGCGGGCTCATGACCTGCGCGAGCGCGCCGAGCCCCGCCGAGGCGAGTTGGTGGATCTCCGTCGCTTCGTCGCGGTCGAGCCCGCCGAAGTCCGCCTCGTGGCGCTTCGGCGCCACCATCAGGTGCCCCGACGCGTACGGGAACTTGTTCAGGAGGACGAACGCGCGCTCGCCGCGGTGCACGACCAGGCCGGTCTCGTCGTCGGCCTCGAGGGCGCGGCAGAAGACGCAGCCCTCCTGCTCGTCCGCCTGCTGGATGTACTCGAGCCGCCAGGGGGCCCAGAGCTGTTTCACAGCCAGCGCTTGTGCCGGAAGTAAGCCACCATTGCGATGAGCCCGGCGATCATCGCAGCGATGATGATCCAGAACACCGTGAAGTCCCCACTCGCCGGCTCCCCACCGCCTGGAAGGCCGACGTTCATCCCCCAGATGCTCGCGATGAGCGTCGCCGGCAGGAAGACGATGCTGAAGACCGTGAGGATGCGAAGGACGTCGTTGAACCGATGGGCGAGCACCGCTTCATTCGTGCTCTCGAGCGCTTCCATCACTTCCTTGTAGTTGTCGAGGAGGTCCCAGATCCGCTCGGCGGAGTCGACGATGTCGTCGAAGTAGAGCTCGAGGTCCTCCGGGAGGAAGCGCTGTGTGTAGCGTTCGAGCAGGCGCAAGGTCGAACGCTCTGGCTTGATGATCTTTCGGTAGGCGATGATCTCCTGCTTCGCGTCGGAGATGTCGCGGACGATCTCCTCCGAGCGGCCTTCGAAGAGGCCGTCTTCGATCGCATCGAGCTTGTGCCCGATCTTGTCCAAGATGGGAAAGCAGTAGTCGAAGAGGTCGTCGAGGACGTGGTAGAGGAGGTAGCCCGAGCCCTTCGGGAAGAGCTCCTCTCGGAGCTGCGGGTCCTCCTCGCAGCGGCGGAACAGGTAGGTGACTGGCAGGAGCTCGACGTTGGCGAGCGTGACGAGGAAGTCCGGGCCGATGAAGACGTCGAGCTCGGCCGCGTTCAGCCGGTGGACGGTCTTGTCGTAGATCGGGAAGTGGAGGACGACGAAGAGGTACTCCGCGTACTCGTCGATCTTCGGGCGCTGACGCTTCGAGAGGACGTCCTCGACGTCGAGCTCATGGAAGCCGAAGCGCTCGGCGAGATGCGCCCCCTCCAAGAGTCCCGGCTCGTTCGCGTGTATCCAGGTAAGCCCGTTAGCGGAGAGCTCGGCGATCTGCGGCTCGGTCCGCTCGACCACCTGACCCGCGTCGCCGCGGGCCCGTCCACGCCTGATGCGGGGCAGAGTCGGCCGTGCCATCGGTACTGAGAGGATCGTCGAGTTGCATATCCGCAGTACGAGATTGTACTCCCAACCCCTCGTTCTGCCTGCAAATCGGCCGGTCGAGTAGGGAATTCCGGCTCAGCTGCGCAGTACACTCAAGCGGTGAAGGTGTGCGCCAATTGCGGCGAGGAGAACCCGGAGCGCTTTCGTCTTTGTGGGTTCTGCGGCACGCCGTTCGCCGCGACCGAAGCGTCACAGGAGGTCCGAAAGACCGTAACGGTCGTCTTCTGGGACCTCGTCGGCTCCACCAGCCTCGGCGAGTCGATGGACTCGGAGTCGCTGCGCGAGATCCTCCATCGCTACTTCGAGGCTATGCAGGCAGTCCTCGAGCGTCACGGTGGGGCCGTGGAGAAGTTCATCGGCGACGCGATCATGGCCGTCTTCGGACTACCACGGCTCCGCGAGGATGACGCGGTTCGAGCGGTACGCGCGGCGCTGGAGATGCAGGCCGCCCTCGCGACACTGAACGTCGAGCTCGAGAAGGGTTGGGGGATCGCTCTCGCCAATCGAACGGGAGTCAACACCGGTGAGGTCGTTGCGGGGGACGTCACGGCCGGCCAGCGCCTCGTAACAGGAGACACGGTCAACGTCGCTGCCCGCCTGGAGCAGACCGCGGGCCCCGGGGAGGTGCTCCTCGGGGAGCTCACGTACCGCCTGGTCCGCGACGTGGTCGAGGTCGACGCCGTCGCGCCGCTCGACCTGAAAGGCAAGTCGGAGCCGGTACCGGCTTACCGGTTGATCGGCTTCGCAGACACCGCCTCCGCCCCCGCGCAGCCCCGGGGTCCCCTGGTGGGTCGCGAGGACGAGCTCCAGCTTCTGCTCGATTCCTTCTCGGAGACGACATCGCAGGCCAAGGGCCGCCTCGCGACGATCTTCGGGAGCCCGGGCATGGGGAAGTCGCGCCTCGTGGAGGAGCTCGTCGGGCGAGTCGGGAACGAGGCCACGGTCGTCCGAGGGCGCTGCCTCTCGCACGGAAGAGGGATCACGTTTTGGCCGATCATCGAGATCGTCCGAAAGGCCGCCGGGATTCTCGAAGATGATCCGCCCGGTGTGGCGCGCTCGAAGATCGCCTCGCTCGCGCCGAACGACGCAGTGGCAAGGCGGATCGCCTCGGCGGTGGGGCTTTCCCGTGAGGAGTTCCCTGTCGAGGAGACCTTCTGGGGCGTCCGCAAGCTGCTCGAGACCATGGCGGCGGCGAGGCCGCTCGCGGTCGTCTTCGAGGACATCCACTGGGCGGAGTCGACCATGCTCGACCTCGTCGAGCACATTCTCGGCTCGGCCGAGCGCCCGATCCTGCTCGTGTGCCTGGCCCGTCACGAGCTGCTCGACATCCGCCCCGCTTGGGACAAGCTGCCGGGATCGGCCGTCGTATCCCTCGAGCCGCTCTCGGCGGGGGAGGCCGCGCGAGTGGCCGAGAACCTCCTCGGAAGCACAGAGCTCGATCCCCACGTCCGCGTTCGCATCGTCGAGGCCGCGGAGGGCAACCCGCTTTTCGTCGAGCAGATGCTCTCGATGATGGTGGACGAGGGCGCTCTGCGCCAAGAGAACGGCCGGTGGATTCCCGTAGGGAGCGTCGAGGAGATCTCGGTCCCCCCGACCATCCAGGCTCTGCTCGCGTCGCGCCTCGACCTGCTTGGACCGGAGGAACGCGCTGTCATCGAAGCGGCGTCCGTCGCGGGCCTCGTCTTCCCGGAGGACGCCCTGCACGAGCTGGTCTCGGAGGACGTGGCCACCCAGCTCGAGAAGATCATCCGCTCCCTCTGTCGGAAGCACCTCGTCCAGACAGGCGTCGAGTCAATTGGCAGCGGCGCGCACTACCGCTTCGCCCACGTCCTCGTTCGCGAGGCCGCGTACCAGGGAATGCTCAAGCGCACGCGCGCGACGCTGCACGAGCGCTTCGTAGTCTGGGCCGACCGCGTGAACAGCGACCGCGACCGGGCAGTCGAGTTCGAGGAGATTCTCGGCTACCACCTCGAGCAGGCTTACAGCAACCTGAATGAGCTTGGGCCGCTGGACGATCACGGGCTGGAGCTCGGGCGCCGTGCGTCGCAGCGGCTTTCCTCGGCTGGCCGGCGAGCGTTTGCGCGCGGCGACATGCCCGCAGCCGCAAATCTCCTACGGCGTGCCGCCATGGTTCTGCCCGAGCGCGATCCTTTCAGACTGGAGCTCATCCCAGATCTCGGCGAGGCACTCTTGGAAGTTGGAGAGTTTCCTTGGGCCGAGCTCTTCCTAGAAGAGGCGATCGATGCGCCGCGCGACGGGGACGGGCTCGGAGCCGCACTCGCGGGCCTGCTCCTCCTTCGCCTGAAAGGGCAGGCTGGCTCCGCCGAGCGGTGGAGCGAGCGCCTCGTCGAGGAGGCAAGCAGGACCATCTCGGCGTCGGATGCCCCGGGAGACGACGCTATGCTCGCCAGCATCTGGCGACTCCTCGCCTGGGCGCACGGCACTTCGTGTCGCTGGGGACTCGCGACCGCCGCCGCCGAGAACGCGATCGAGCATGCGCGGCGTGCAAACGACGCCAGGCAGATCCGCCGGGCCGGCGCCCAGTACGCCATCGCCGCGCTGCACGGGCCGACGCCGGTTCCGGAAGCGATCCGACGCTGTGAGGAGATTGCCTCCGAGGCCCAGGGGGATCGGCGCACCCAGGCACTAGTGATCAGCCATCTAGCGGCGCTTCTCGCCATGCGCGGCGACTTCGAGGAGGCCCGCCGCCTCTACCTGGATGCCCAGGCCATGCTCGGGGAGCTCGGGCCGACGGTGGTCGGAGCGTCCACGTCGCTCGCGACGTCCTGCGTCGAGCGGCTCGCCGGCGATCTGGCCGCGGCCGAGCGCGAGCTACGGCGCGACTACGACGCGCTCACCGAACTCGGGGAGAAGTACCTTCTCTCGACCGTCGCCGCCGAGTTGGCGAGGGTCCTCTACGACCAGGAGCGGTTTGGTGAAGCCGAGCAGATGAGTCGCCACGCACAGAAGCTCGCTGATGCTGACGACATCGCGTCGCAGACGCTCTGGCGAACCGTCTATGCCAAGATCCTCGCCCGCAAAGGGAACCGGGACGCAGCGCTCATCCTTATGGGGGAGGCGGTCGAGCTCCTCAAGCCCACCGACTCGGTCGTCGCACAGGCTGGGACACTCGTCGACCTGGCCGAGGTACTGCGGCGCACGGGCCGCGGCAAGGACGCGGACGAGGTGCTGGACGACGCGGTCGCGCTTCTCGAGGCGAAGGAGAACCTCGTTGCAGCGGAGGCGCTCCGGGCGCTGGCGGCCTCGGCCTAATGCATGTAGCCGTTGTGGCTGTTGAGAAGGGTGGCAGTCCAGTCGCCGTCGGCGAGCTTGGCGACACCTGTCAGGCACGGAAGCTCCGACGTGGCCGGCGAGGCTGAAGGGCATCGCTTCGAGATGACCTGCAGCTGACAGCCGTCGAGGCACGCGGTATAGAGGATCGCGAACTTCTTCGCGTTCAGGCCCGAAGGGATGAGCGTCTTGTCCCATCTCAACGGGAACGCGAGCGGTGGGTCGTATGTGCCGGGGATGACCGCGTGGAACCAGTCTCCACCGCGGCAGATGACCTGCTTCGGGCAGGTGAACGGAGCCGTGACCTCCTCGATCAGCGCGGTGACGTCGGCCGGCGCCTGGGTGATGGCTGCCTCACCGATCAGCGGGTCGCTCGCCGTCGCGACGCCGGTGTTCGTCGGGTCGGTGGTGAGCTCGACGGACGCTCCCTGCGGCACGAATGACGCCGAGGTGCCGGAGAGCACCTTCACCAAGGTGTCCTCGCTCGCCGAGACATGGTCCTGCTTTGGATCGGCACCCGGGTTGTCGTTGGCCTGCTCGTCGTAGGAGGCAGTCACCGTCGCCGTCACGGTGCCCTCGGCTTGGGGTACCTGCGCGTCGAACTTCACCGTCACGCTCGCCCCGCCGGCGATCTTCCCGATGGTGCAGGTGGGGGTCGCGCCAACGGTGCACGAGCCGGCGCTCGGGGTGGCGGAGACGAGCACAAGGCCCGGCGAAGGGGCCACGTCGACGCTCACGTGTGTGGCCGGCGAGGTACCGCGGTTCGCGATCTGCGTGATGTAGGTGACGTAGTGAGGCGAGTCCGCCTCGGAGGGCGGGACGGTCGCCGGGTCGCCGGTCACGGCGATGCAGACGCTCGGGCCGCTGGTCGCACAGACCTCTTCTCCTGCCGCTCCCGATCGCGTCGCGCCGCCGAACAGAGCGAGAACGCCCGCAGCCGCCGCCGCGAAGACCGCCAACCTTCGCATGCCTCTCCTCTCCTAGGTCCCGAGCTGGCCGAAAACCGATGGTGTCAAACCGGGGCGTCCCGGTCAACGCCCTTCCGTACGGAGGGTTCGATGCGCCTGGCAGGAATCGAACCTGCGACCTTGCGCTCCGGAGGCGCACGCTCTATCCCCTGAGCTACAGGCGCGCGGGGCCTTAGTGTACCCGCCGTGAAGCTGACCCACAGAACCGTCACCCTGCCGCTCCGCGAGCCGTTCTCGATCTCGCGCTCGACGGACGAGACGGTCGACTCGGTCTTCGTCGAGATCGAGGGGGAAGGGCTCGTCGGCCACGGAGAGGCCTCCCCCCAGGAGCACTACGGCGAGAGCGTCGAGTCGGCCTCGGTCTTTCTCGCCGAGGCGGAGCCATTCCTCGGTGACGATCCGTTCGCGCTCGACGAGATCGAGGCGCGGCTCGCGACGGTGCCCGGCGAGCTGGCGGCGAAGGCGGCACTCGACTCTGCGCTCCACGACCTCTGCGGCAAGCTCGCGGGCGTTCCGGTGTGGCGGCTGCTTGGCCTCCGCCGTTCCGGACCGCCGACGTCGTGGACGATCTGGCTCGGCGACCCTGACGACATGGCGCGGAGGACGGAGCGCGTCGACGACCGCTTCCGCCGCCTGAAGCTGAAGCTCGGCGCTGGGGACGGCCTCGACGTCGAGCGGGTGCGCGCCGTGCGCGGCGTCACCGACCTCCCGCTCCAGGTGGACGTGAACGAGGCCTGGACGCTCGACGAGGCGCTCGACAACATCCAGGCGCTTGCCGGCCTCGGCGTCCAGTACGTCGAGCAGCCATTACGTGCTCGAGACGAAGGCGGGCCGCGCCTGAGGGCGGAGTCGCCGCTCCCGATCTACGTCGACGAGGACGTGCACACGTCGAAGGACGTGCTCCCGTCTTTCGAGCGCGCGCACGGCGTCAACATCAAGCTCGCCAAGACGGGCGGCATCCGCGAGGCCGTACGGCTCACGCACGCGGCACGTGCACTCGATCTTGGCGTCATGCTCGGCTGCATGGTCGAGTCCAGCCTCGGGATCGCGGCCGCCGCCCAGATCGCGAGCCTCTGCGACCACGTCGACCTCGACGGCAACCTGCTCCTCGGTGAGGACCCGTGGTCGGGGGTCGAGTTCGTCGACGGCGTCCAGCTCCCCTCGGAAGAGCCCGGCCTCGGAGTGCATGAAGCGCTATCTCGTACTGGCTGAGGGCTACTCGGCGGACCCCCACTACGGGAAGACGGCCCGGGGCGTGATGCGCTACGGGTCCGACCCCGTCGTCGTCGTCCTCGACTCCGAGCGGCCCGGGGAGAGCGTCGACGGGATCCCCGTGGTGGCGAGCGTGGAGGAGGCGCTAGCCTACGAGCCGACGACGGCGCTCGTCGGCGTCGCGCCCGCAGGAGGGCGCCTGCCCGAGAGATGGCGCGAGCTGCTGCGCGGCGTGCTCGAGGCGGGGCTCGACCTCGAGTCGGGCATGCACCAGTTCCTCGGCGACGACCCCGAGCTCGTCGAGGTCGCGAGGGAGAAGGGCGTGGAGATCCGCGATCTCCGCCGCGCGCCTGCGGGCCTCAGCGTGCCGACCGGCGAGAACCTGCAGCACGAGGCGACCGTCGTCCTCACGGTCGGCTCCGACTGCGCCATCGGGAAGATGAGCGTGTCGCTCGAGCTCGACCGCGGCGCACGCGAGCGCGGGATCCGCTCCGTCTTCGTCCCGACCGGCCAGACCGGGATCGCGATCGAAGGGTGGGGGATCGCAGTGGACGCGGTCGTCGCGGACTTCGTCGCCGGCGCGGCGGAGCGCCTCGTCGTCGAGGGCTCCTCGCGAGGCGACCTCCTCTGGATCGAAGGCCAGGGCTCGCTCATCCACCCGGACTACTCGGGCGTGACTCTCGGCCTCTACCACGGGAGCGCGCCCCATTTCCTGATCCTCTGCCACCAGGTGGGCGACACGCACATCGAGGACCGCCCGGAGCATCCGATTCCACCCTTGCCGGACCTCGTCGAGCTGCACGAGAGGGTCGCGCTCCCGGCCCGGCCGGCCACGGTGGTCGCGCTCGCCCTGAACACCCGACGCCTGGACGAAGACGAGGCCAGAGCCGCGATCGAGATCGCCGCGGAGGAGACCGGCCTGCCCGCCGATGACCCTGTCCGCTTCGGACCTAGTCGTTTGCTCGACGCAATCCTGCCCCGAGTCAGTCCGGTATAAGACAAGCGTGACCGACCCGCGCATCGCCCGCCTCGCCGACCTGATCGTCGATTACTCGATCGAGCTCGGCCCGGGCCAAGTCTTCAGGATCGACGCGCTGGACGTGGCTGCGCCGCTCGCGCTCGCCTTCTACCGCTCGGCCCTCCGGGCGGGTGCATGCCCGTATGCGACCCTCGGCCTGGAGGGGACGCTGGAGATCCTGCTCGAGCACGGGACCGAGGAGCAGATCACGTACGTCTCCCAGCTCCAATGGGACGAGATCGAGGAGATGGACGCGATCGTGACGATCTGGTCGGAGGGGAACACGCGTGCCCTCTCGCGCGTCGATCCCGGCCGGCACGCGAGCTACCTGGCGGCGCAGCGCCGCCTGCACAACCGGCGCTGGGAGCGCATCGCGGCGGGCGAGATGCGCTGGTGCGGCACGCTGTTTCCCACCAACGCCCACGCGCAGGACGCGGGCATGTCGCTCTCGAGCTACGAGGACTTCGTCTTCTCCGCCTGCCACGTGGACACCGGCGACGCGGCCGAGCACTGGCGGCTCGTGGCCGCCTCGCTCAGGGCACGCGCGAAGGCGCTCGGCGCGGTCAAGGAGCTCCGAATCCTCGGCCCCGACACGGATCTCCGCGTCTCTGTCGAGGGCCGCACGTGGATCGCCGCCGACGGGAGCTACAACATGCCCGACGGCGAGGTCTTCACGAGCCCCGTCGAGGACGCGACTGAGGGCGAGATCCGCTACACGTTCCCGGCGATCTACCACGGGCGCGAGGTTGAGGACATCCGCCTGCGCTTCGAGGGCGGCAGGGTCGTCCACGCCGAGGCGGCCCGCGGCGACGATTACCTGAAGACGCTTCTCGACATGGATGCGGGTGCGAGCATCGTCGGCGAGGTGGCGTTCGGGCTCAACTACGAGATCGACCGCTTCACTCGCAACATCCTGTTCGACGAGAAGATCGGCGGGACGATGCACCTGGCGCTCGGGTCGGCGTTCGCCCAGGCCGGCGGGAGCAACACCTCCGGGCTGCACTGGGACATGATCTGCGACCTCCGAGCGGACGGCGAGGTCTACGCCGACGGCGAGCTCGTCTGGCAGGCGGGCCGCTTCCTGCACGAGCCGCTCACGGAGTCCGAGCCCGTGGAAGCCGCCGAGCGTGCCTGATCCGCGGCACGAACGCTTCGCCCAGGTTCTCGTCGACTACTCGACGAGTGTAGGGAGGGGCGATCTCGTCCTCATCGAGTCGACCCCGCTCGCCGCGCCGCTCATCAATGCGCTCTACCGCAGAATCGTCCAGGCCGGAGGGCATCCCGAGGTGAGGCTCGGGCTCGACGGCGCCGCGGAAGCGCTGCTCTCGAAGGGGAACGACGACCAGCTCGCCTGGGTGAGCCCACGCCTACGCGGCGACGCCGAGCACGCCGACGTTCGCATCGCGATCGAGGCAGAGGCGAACACCCGGGGCCTGACGGGCACGGAACCTGCCCGGCAGGCGATCTTCGCCCGCTCGCGCTCGCACCTTCGCGACGTGACGATGGAGCGCGCCGCGGCCGGCGAGCTCCGACGGGTCGTGACGGCCTTCCCGACGAACGCCTCGGCCCAAGATGCGGAGATGTCCCTCGCCGACTACGAGGACTTCGTCTACCACGCCGGGTTCCTCGACGAGGAAGATCCGGTGTCGGCCTGGGCCGCGCTCGGAGAGCGCCTCGGGCGCCTCGCCGAGTGGCTCGGGACGAAGAAGGTCATTCGTGTCGTCACCGAGGGCACCGACCTCACGGTCGGCGTCGAGGGTCGCACGCTGGATCCCTTGCGACGGCAAGGAGAACTTCCCCGACGGCGAGGTCTTCACCGGGCCGGTCGAGACGAGCGTCGAGGGCCGCGTCCGCTTCAGCTTCCCGGCTCCGCACGCCGGTCGGCTCGTCCGAGCCATCGACCTGCGCTTCGAGGAGGGCGAGGTCGTGGAGGCCCACGCCGCCGAGGGCGAGGACTTCCTCCGGGAGATGCTCGCCATGGACGACGGCGCGCGCCGGCTCGGCGAGTTCGCCTTCGGCATGAACGACGCGGTGCAGGAGTTCACCGGGCACACGCTCTTCGACGAGAAGCTCGGCGGCACCGTCCACATGGCCCTGGGAAAGGCCTACCCGGAGAGCGGCGGCAAGAACGAGTCCGCGCTCCACTGGGACCTCGTCTGCGACCTGCGCGGCGAGAGCGAGGTCCACGCGGACGGCGAGGTCGTCTACAGGAACGGCGCCTTCCTGCCCGGCCTGTTCTGATCGCGCTCCTCGGAGATACGCACCTCCCGCGCGGCGCGCGCTCCCTGTCCGCGGGGTGCCTCCGGCTGCTCGAAGTCGGCCGAGGCGATCGTGCACACGGGAGACTTCACCGCGGCCTCCGTCCTCGAGGACCTGCTCGGCATCGCGCCCGTCACGGCCGTCCAGGGGAACATGGACGACGGGACGCTGCGGGCAACGCTGCCGGTGCGGACGACCGCTGAGGTCGAAGGAGTGCGGATCGGGGTCGTCCACGACGGCGGTCCGGCGGCCGGCCGGCACGAGCGCCTCCGCGAGACCTTTCCCGACTGCGATCTGATCGCCTACGGCCACAGCCACATGCCGGAGGTCTGGCGCGACGAGAAGGGGTGGATCATCAACCCCGGGAGCCCGACCGAGCGCCGGCGCGCGCCGGAGCACACGATGGTCGTCGTGGAGGGCGGAGAGCCGCGTCTCGTTGTCCTTGCATGACGTCCGACCGCTCTTCTACTATGCGAACACATGTTCGCTACGCGCATTTGGATCGTGCTCGCCGTGCTGGCGGTTCTTGTGGCCGCGGCGCTCTCGAATGCCCGCGTCTCCAACGGCGCTGGCCATGAGACGCGCCACCGCGTGCGCGCCGGTGAGACGCTTTGGCAGATCGCGGAGGCGAACTACAGCGGCGATCCGCGCGCGGCCATCTACCGCATCGAGCGGCGGAACGGGCTCGACGGGGCCGACATCAGGGCGGGCATGGTGCTCTACCTGCCGCCGTGAGCCGCGGGCTCAGCCGGCGAGGAGCGCTTCCGAGTCGGGCACGCCGAAGTCGGCCGGACGCTTGGTGACCGCGGCGAAGAACGCGTCGACGACCTGAGGTCCGAACTGCGTGCCGCTGCAGGCGCGGACTTCCTCGAAAGCCTCGTCGATCCGCAGCGCGCGGTGATACGGGCGCTCGATGGTCATCCCATCCCACGCCTCCGCGAAGCCGACGATCACGGCGAGGCGGGGAATGTCGTCCGCGGCAAGGCGCTCTGGGTAGCCCGCGCCGTCCCAACGCTCGTGGTGGTGGCGGATGATCGGCACGCATTCGCGCAGGCGGCCAAACTTCGCGACGATGCGCCCGCCTTCTGCGGAGTGGCGCTTCATGAGCTCGTACTCGTCCTCGGTGAGCTTCAGCGGTTTCGTCAGGAGGACGTCCGGGATGGCGATCTTCCCGATGTCGTGGAAGAGCGCGCCGAAGCGGACGGCCTCGAGCTCCTCGGCCGAGAATCCGAGCTCCTCGGCGATCGAGAGCGCGATCCGCTGGACGCGCAGCGAGTGGCCCGCCGTGTAGGGATCCTTCGCCTCGACCGTCGCGTTCAGGCTCTCGATCGCCTCGAGCGAGCTCTCCTCGAGGCGCCGGTAGGACTCGCTCAGGGCGGCTGAGCGTTCGCGGAGCGCGGCCGTCTGGCGGCGCAGCATCTTGGAGGCGTTGCGCGCGAGCAGGAGGAGGAGGATCCAGAGGAAGGCGAAGACCAGGGCGCTCGCGATCCAGATAGCGCGCTTGCGGTCGGCGATGGACGCTTCGACGGGAGCGGCGTTCGCGTACATCTCGTACACGCCGATCAACTCGTGCTGCCCCGCGAAGATGGGTGCGTAGACCTCGAGCACGTGCTTGGGCAGCCGCGCCGCCTCGACCGCGTCCTCCTGGTCGTTCAGATCTCCGATCTCCGCGGTCGCCTGCTGTGTCTCCAGCACCTCCTTGAGCTCGTCGCCGAACGGGAAGTGCTTTCCGATGCGATCGGGCGCGAGGTTCGCCCATGCGAGCGTCCCGTCCGTCTTCCAGACCTTGACGCTCAGGATGTCCGGCCGCTCGGCGAGGTCGCGGTTGACGATTCCCGTGACGCTGTCGCCGACGCGAAGCGAGGTGCCGTAAACGAGCCTCGGCGCGAGGACGCCGTTCGCGTACTGGGTCAGGGCCAGCTTGGAGTCGTCCACCGCCTGGCCGCGGACCGTGCTCGTCAGGAGCGAGCTGAGGATCAGGCAGCCGCTCACGAGCACGACGGCGCTCATGAGGACGAACGTCCAGAGGAGGCCGACCGACTGCGTCACCCGCTGGGTCATCGAGAGACGTGCCATGCCCAGGGAAAGTCGGCTTGGGCGGGAGGGGACTTGAGGCATGGGGCCGCCTAAACTGGGCCCGTGGACCTCGATCTCGTCTTCCTCGGAACGTCGGGCTCCGTGCCAACCGCGCGGCGCGGCCTCGCCGGCCTGCTGCGTGCGCCGCGGCGGTGAGCGCATCCTCTTCGACTGCGGCGAAGGCACGCAGCGCCAGCTTCTGCGCTCTTCCGTCGGTCTCGTCGAGCTCCCCGAGATCTTCCTGACCCACTACCACGCCGACCATTACCTCGGCCTCCCGGGGATGCTGAAGACCTTCGCGCTAAGGGGGCGAGAGGTGCCGCTCACCGTCTACGGCCCGCCGGGGCTGCAGCGACCTGTTCGGGATCCTCCGGCGTGTCTTCGGCCGCCTCAGCTACGAGCTGACGCTCGTCGAGCTGAGGCGGGCGAGGGCAGTCGCGCGGCCTGACTATCGGATCGAGGCCTTCGCCGTCGAGCACGGCGTGTCCGGCGAACGGGTACGCCCTGGTGGAGGCGCCGCGCCCCGGCCGGTTCGACGTCGAGGAGGCGCGGCGTCTCGGTGTGCCTGAGGGCCCGCTGTTCGGCCGCCTTCAGAGCGGTGAGACGATCGACCTCCCGGACGGGACCTCCGTCCTGAACCCGAGGACGTTGCTCGGGCCGGCTCGGCCGGGGCGCAAGGTCGTCATCGCCGGGGACACGCGCGCGTCGGCATCGGGTGCTCGAGGTCGCGCGCGACGCAGACGTGCTCGTGCACGAGGCGACGTTCTCGGAGGAGGAGCGCGACCGTGCGGACGAAACGCTTCACGCCACCGCGACGAGCGCGGCGGAGCTCGCCGCGGCCGCAGGCGTCCGGCTGCTTGCCCTGACACACCTCTCGAACCGCTACTTCGGGCCCGAGATCGTCCGCGAGGCGCGCGCGATCTTCGCCGAGACGGTCGTTCCGAAGGACTTCGATATCATCGACGTCCGCTTCCCGGAGCGGGGTGGGCCCCGTCTCGTCAAAGGTGGGGCGCTAGGCCGTCAGGAAGAGGGGGAGCCGCATGACAGGGATGGTTCAGGTGATCGTGGCCAGCGACCTCGCGGAAGCGGAGGAGATTCAGACGATCCTCCGCTCGGCCGGGATCCGGTCGGAGCTCGAGTCGGCCGTGGAGACAGCACCCGACGGCGCTCGCTGACGCGCCGCAGAAGGTGCTCGTTCCCGAAGGCTTCGCTCGAGGCGGCTCAGCACGCCATCGAGGCGATGACCGATCCCGATGAGCTGATTGGCGGGCGCTAACCCAGCTTCGCGCCGACTTCGGCGAGATCGCCGAGTCCTACGACCGGCTTCGGCCGGTCGACGAGAAGTGGTGGGAGCTCTTCGACGTCCTCGTCGACGCTGGGGGACCTTCTCGGCAGGCGGACGCTCGACATCGGCTGCGGCACCGGCACTTCGCGACGCGCTTGCGGAGCGGGGCGGGAAGGTCTGGGGGATCGACCCCTCCCCCGAGATGTTGGGCGAGGCAGACGCGAAAGCTCGCGGGCCCGATTCAAGTCGGGGAGGGCCGAGGCGCTGCACTTCAAGGACTCGTGGTTCGAGCGGGCGGTGATGCGCCTCTCGCTCCACCATGCTCGACCGCCCGCGCGCGTTCGCGGAGGCCGCGCGCGTTCTCGTTCCGGGCGGACGGCTCGTGATCGCCGACCTTCGACCCTTCGCACTTCGCCGGCTACTGGCTGAACGAGCTCTTTCCCTCGCTCGAGGCGATCGACGGGGCGCGCTTTCCGGACGCGGACGGACGCTCGAGGGCCGAGCTCGGGGCCGCGGGCTTCGCTCGATCCGGATCGTCCCGCTCGGCCAGGACGCGACGGCGACCCGGGCCGAGGCCCTCGAGCGGATCCGCGGCCGCTACATCTCGACGCTGCGGCTCCTGGATCCCGAGGAGTTCGAGAGCGGGCTCGAGCGCGCCGAGGCCACGCTCCCCGACGAGCTCGTCTATCGCCTCGAATGGCTCGTCGTGTCCGCCGAGACGCCTCCGCTCGACGCCGTCCGCCCGGGCGGCTAACCTACTCCCCGCACACCTTTAACTCGGTCCGGAGAGGCCGGAAAGGAGTCGCTTGTGGCTGCGCATGTCGATGCTGGACGTGTCCTCCTGGATTCGGAGGCTCTGAACAGGACGATCGCCCGCATCGCTCACGAGATCGTCGAGGGGAACAGCGACCTCGAGCGCGTCGCGCTCGTCGGCATCCAGACGCGCGGCGTGCCGCTGGCGCAGCGCCTTCGGCGGCTGATCGCCGACTTCGGCGGCGTCGAGGTCGAGCTCGGGAGCGTCGACATCACCTTCCACCGCGACGACGTCGTCGTCCGGGGAGGCGAGAGGCCACTCCACGCCCAGCCGGTCGTCAAGGCGACGAAGCTCGACTTCCCGCTCGAGGGGATGACGTGCGTCCTCGTCGACGACGTGCTCTACACGGGACGCACGATCCGCGCGGCGATCGAGGCGCTCTTCGAGTACGGGCGCCCCGCGCGCGTCCAGCTCGCGTGCCTCGTCGACCGCGGGCACCGCGAGCTCCCCATCCGCCCCGACTACGTGGGCAAGAACCTTCCGACCGCACGCGGCGAGCGCATCCAGGTGCAGCTCGTCGAGGTGGACGAGGTCGACCGTGTCCTTCTCATCCCGGAAAGCGAGGACTGATGGCTGAAGTCACACCCCTGATCAGGGACGAGCTCCTGCCGCCGCGCGGGCCCGAGCGGCGGCATCTCATCTCGATCGAAGATCTGACCAAGGAGGACGTGGAGCGTCTGCTCGCGCTTGCGCGCACGTTCTCGGCTTCGCTCGAGCGCGAGGTCAAGAAGCTCCCGGCGCTCAAGGGCCGCACCGTCGTGAACCTCTTCTACGAGTCCTCGACGCGGACCTCGTCGAGCTTCGAGCTCGCCGCGAAGCGCCTCTCCGCCGACGTCATGTCGATCAAGGCGACGGGCTCAGCCGTTGACAAGGGCGAGTCCCTGAAGGACACGGCGCTCACGATCGGCGCCTACGACCCGGACGTGATCGTCATCCGGCATCCGCACATCGGCGCGCCGCAGGTCGTTGCTCGCGCGACGAAAGCGCACATCGTGAACGCAGGCGACGGCACCCACCAGCACCCGACCCAGGCGCTCCTCGACCTCTACACGATCGACGAGGAGCTCGGCGGGATCGCCGGCCTGCACGTCGCGATCGTCGGAGACGTCCTTCACTCGCGCGTCGCGCGCTCGGACATCCAGGCACTCGTTCTCATGGGCGCGCGCGTGACCGTCGTCGGACCGCCGCCCCTTATTCCGCGCGGGATCGAGGCGATGGGTTGCGAGGTCTCCTTCGACATCGAGACGATCAAGGACGCGGACGTCGTCTACGTCCTCCGCATGCAGCGCGAGCGCATGCTCGAGGGCGCCAACTACGTGCCGAGCCTGCGCGAGTACACGGCTCGGTGGGGCGTGACGCCCGAGCGCCTGCGCCCGGGCCAGAAGGTCATGCACCCCGGCCCGATGAATCGCGGCGTCGAGATCGACCCGATCGTCGCGGACGCGGCCGACGCGTTGATCGAGCGCCAGGTGCGAAGCGGGCTGGTCGTCCGCATGGCCGTCCTGTACGACCTCCTCACCCACGGGCCCGTCGAGGTGAAGGTCGCCGAGATCGAGGAGGTCGCGTGATGGATCGGGTGCTCTTCGGCGGCAACGGCCGCAAGGACGACCTCACCTTCGAAGGCGTGCGGGTCGTCGACCCGGCCGAAGGGATCGACGAGACGCTGACGGTGACCGTCGAGGGGGGCATGATCACGAGGATCGAGCCAGCCGGTGGAGGAAACGGGCGCGTCCTTGCGCCGGCCTTCGTCGACCCGCATGTCCATCTCCGCACCCCAGGACGGGAGGACGAGGAGGACATCGCCTCCGGCACGAAGGCGGCCGCGGCGGGCGGGTACTGCGCCATCCTCGCCATGCCCAACACCGAGCCCGCGGTCGACTCGTCCGCCGTTCTCGGCGCGCTCGTCGAGCGGGCCGCGACCGAGGCGGAGATTCCGGTCGGCTTCCTCGCTGCGATCAGCAAGGGGCAGGAGGGTGCCGAGCTGACGGAGATGGTCGACCTCGCCGAGCGGGGCGCGGCGGGCTTCACGGACGACGGTCGTCCCGTCGCCTCGCCGGGTCTCCTCCGCAGGGCGCTCCAGTACCACTCGGTCACGGGGCGGCGCATCGCCGTCCACTGCGAGGAACCGACGCTCTCCCGCGGCGGCCACATCCACGAGGGGCTCGTCTCCGCCGAGCTCGGGTTCCACGGCTATCCCTCGGTCGCGGAGAGCGCCATGGTCGGGCGCGACCTCATGCTCGCCGCCTACGAGAACCAGCCGATCCACCTGCTCCACCTCTCCGCACGTGAGTCCGTCGACGAGCTGCGGAGCGCCAGAGCTGCCGGCGTGCAGGCGAGTGGCGAGGTCACGCCGCACCACCTCTGCCTGACCGACGAGGCCGTGCGCTCGCTCGACCCGAACGTGAAGATGAACCCGCCGCTTCGGGCCGAGGAGGACCGGCAGGCGCTCGTCGAGGCGCTCAAGGACGGGACGATCGAAGCGATCGCCACCGACCACGCACCACACGCACGGCACGAGAAGGACGTGCCCTTCGAGGAGGCGCCTTTCGGCGTCACCGGCCTCGAGACGGCGTTCTCGGTCCTCTACACGAGGTTCGTCGAGCCCGGAGTCCTCTCGCTCGGTGCTCTGATCGACCGCATGAGCGCCGGGCCGGCGCGGATCTACGGGCTCGAGCGCCCGCGGATCGCCGTCGGCGCGCCTGCCAACCTCGTCGTCCTCGACCTCGAGCAGGCGTGGCGCGTCGAGGAGAGCGGCTTCAGGTCGCGCTCCCCGAACTCGTGGCTCCTGGGCGCGACGCTCAAGGGCAAGGTCGTCGAGACGGTCGCGAACGGAAAGCTGGCCTACAGCACATGAGCGGATTCCTGATCCTCGAGGACGGCGCGGTGTTCCGCGGACGCTCGGTCGGGGCGCACGACGTCGCCTTCGGCGAGGCTGTCTTCACGACCGCCATGACCGGCTACCAGGAGATCGTCACCGACCCGAGCTACGCGGAGCAGCTCGTCTGCTTCACTGCGCCCATGGTCGGGAACTACGGCGTCTCGCCCGCCCGGTCCGAGTCGCCGGCCGCCCATGCCCGCGGCGTCCTCATGCGCCGGGCCACCGGGGACGACTGGTCGCGCTGGCTGGCGGCTGAGGGGATCGTCGCGCTCGAGGAGATCGACACGCGCGCGCTCGTCCTCCGACTGCGCGAGCGCGGCGCCATGCGCGCCGCGCTGGTGGCAGGGAGCGCCTCGCTCGAAGAGGTGCTCGACGTGGTGCGGGCCCAGGCCGGGATGGAAGGCCGCGCGCTCGTCGCCGGTGTCTCGACCGGGACGCCGTACACCGTCGGGCGTGGGCCCGTGTCGGTTGGCGTGCTCGACTACGGATGCAAGCGCTCGATCGTCGAGCGGGCGGTCGCCGCCGGCGCCCGCGTAACCGTCTACCCGCACTCCACGGACGCGGCGACGATCCTCGCCGCCAGCCACGACGGCGTCCTTCTCTCCAACGGGCCCGGCGACCCGGCCGCGCTGCCGGGGGAGACCGAGGTCGTCCGCGAGCTGATCGGGCGCGTGCCGCTTCTCGGCATCTGCTTGGGCCATCAGCTGCTCGCACGCGCAGCGGGATACGAGACGTTCAAGCTCCCCTTCGGCCACCGTGGAGCGAACCACCCGGTGCTCGACCTGCGCGCGAACCGCGTGCTCGTCACGAGCCAGAACCATGGCTTCGCGGTCCGGGGCGACGGTCCCGAGGTCGGGCACGTGTCGCTCTACGACGGCACCGTCGAGGGCTTCGCGCTCCCCGGCGAGCGTGCGCGGTCGCTCCAGTTCCATCCGGAGGCCGGGCCGGGGCCTCACGACGCGCGCTACCTCATCGAGGCGTGGGTGGAGGAGGTGCGTGTTGCCGAAGCGGCGTGACCTCCGCTCCATCTGCCTGATCGGCTCGGGCCCGATCGTGATCGGGCAGGCATGCGAGTTCGACTACGCGGGGAGCCAGGCGCTCAAGGTCCTGCGCGCGGACGGCTTCCGGACGATCGTCGTCAACTCGAACCCCGCGACGATCATGACCGACCCCGGCTTCGCGGACCGCACCTACGTCGAGCCGCTCGACCTCGAGGCAGTCGCAGGCGTCCTGCGGCGCGAGCGCCCCGACGCGCTGCTACCGACCCTCGGCGGCCAGACCGCCCTCAACCTCGCAAGCGATCTCGCGGCGAACGGGACGCTGGCCGAGCTCGGCGTGGAGCTCATCGGCGCAGGCTTCGAGACGATCCGCCGCGCCGAGGACCGCGAGCTCTTCCGCGAGACCGTCCTGAGCATCGGCCTCAGGGTGCCCGAATCCGTCATCGTCACCGACCCTCAGAACCTCCCGGAGGAGCTCCATTTCCCGGCCATACTCCGTCCCGCGTTCACGCTCGGCGGGCACGGCGGCGGTATCGCGGCCGATTGGGACGAGCTCGGTGAGGCTCCTCGAGCGCGGCCTCGCCGAGAGCCCCGTCGGCCAGGTGCTTGTCGAGGAGTCGCTCATCGGCTGGGACGAGTTCGAGCTCGAGGTCATGAGGGACGCAAACGACAACGTCGTCATCGTCTGCTCGATCGAGAATCTCGATCCGATGGGTGTCCACACCGGCGACTCGGTCACGGTCGCTCCCCAGATGACGCTCTCCGACGAGGCCTACCAGGAGCTCCGCAACGCGGCCGCGGTCGTCATCCGCGCGGTCGGGGTCGAGACCGGCGGCTCGAACATCCAGTTCGCGCGCGAGCGCGAGACCGGCGAGCTGCGCGTAATCGAGATGAACCCGCGCGTGTCGCGCTCCTCGGCGCTCGCGAGCAAGGCGACCGGCTACCCGATCGCCAAGGTGGCCGCGAAGCTCGCGGTCGGCTACACGCTCGACGAGATCCCGAACGACCTCACCGGGACGACGCCCGCGAGCTTCGAGCCGACGCTCGACTACGTCGTCGTCAAGTTCCCGCGCTTCGCCTTCGAGAAGTTCCCGGGAGCGGACGAGCGCCTCGGCACGCAGATGAAGTCCGTCGGCGAGGCGATGGGGATCGGGCGCACGTTCTCGGAGGCATTCCTGAAGGCGATGCGCTCTCGGGAGCTCGATGGGGGCGCCTCGACGCCGTGGGCCGGGCCGAACGACCTTCCCGGAGGGCGTGCACCCCTGGTTCCGGGCCGAGCTCGACCGCGCAAAGTCCGCCTTGTGCTCCACACGCACAAAGTCGGATCTCGTCGAAGGCGACTGGATCGGGCTGAAGAGCTGCGGATGGTCGGACCGCGAGCTGGCGCTCCAGTGGAACACAAGCGATGAGGAGGTTCGCGCGGCCAGGGTGTCGTTCGGGGTCAGGCCCGCGTACCGCCGCGTCGACTCATGCGCGGCCGAGGTCGAGGCCGCCTCCAACTATCTCTACTCCACCTGGGGCGAGGAGGACGAGGCGCGCCCGGCCGGGAAACTCGGTCGTCATCCTCGGCTCGGGCCCGAACCGCATCGGCCAGGGGATCGAGTTCGACTACTGCTGCGTCCACGCGGCGAAGACCTTCCGCGAGCTCGGCCACGAGGCGGTGATGGTCAACTGCAACCCGGAGACGGTCTCCACGGATTACGACACTTCCGACCGCCTCTACTTCGAGCCGCTCGGTGAGGAGGAGGTACTCGAGATCTGCGCGCGCGAGCGGCCGCTGGGCGTCGTCATCCAGTTCGGCGGGCAGACGCCGCTCAAGCTCGCCGGTGCCCTCGAGAGCGCCGGCTTCCGCATCCTCGGGACGCCTTTCGGGGCCGTCGACCTGGCCGAGGACCGCGAGCGCTTCGCGGCGCTCTGCGGCGAGCTCGGCATCGCCGTCCCGCCCTGGGGGGCGACCGACGACCAGGCCGAGGCGATCGACGTCGCCGAGGAGATCGGCTACCCGGTCCTCGTGCGCCCGTCGTACGTCCTCGGCGGGAGGAACATGCGCGTCTGCTACTCCGCGGAGGACGTTGCCGCGGCCGCGCAGGGCGCGGGCCGTCTGCTAGTCGACCGCTTCCTCGAGGGCGCGGTGGAGATCGACGTGGACGCGCTCTGCGACGGCACGCAGACCTTCGTCGCCGCTGTGATGGAGCATGTCGAAGAGGCGGGAGTGCATTCGGGCGACTCCTCGTGCGTCCTCCCGCCGCCGTCCCTCTCCGCGGAAGCTCTCGCGCTTGTCGAGCGCACCGTGCGCCGGCTCGCCCCCGCGCTCGGCGTCGTCGGGCTCCTGAACGTCCAGTTCGCCCTCGTCGGCGACGACCTCTACGTCCTCGAGGCGAACCCGCGCGCCTCACGCACGGTGCCCTTCGCGAGCAAGGCGATCGGCCTGAATCTCGTGGACGCTGCGTGCCGCCTCGCGGCGGGGGCACGGCTTGCTGGACCTCGACCTCACGCCGAGCAGGGGCGAGCACGTGTCCGTGAAGGCGGCCGTCTTCCCGTTCGCGCGCTTCCCCGGAGCCGACCCGGTGCTCGGGCCCGAGATGCGCTCGACGGGAGAGGTGATGGCGAGCGCAGCCGACTTCCCGTCCGCGTTCGCCAAGGCCGAGCGCGCCGCGGGCCGCCCGCTCCCCGAGGGTGGAACCGCGTTCCTCTCCGTACGGGACGCCGACAAGGACGCTGCTGTCGAGCTCGGCCACCGGCTCGTCGAGCTCGGCTTCGAGCTCTGCGCCACGGTGGGCACTGCGCACACGCTCGCCGCAGCCGGCCTGCCTGTGACCAGCGTGCGCAAGGTGAGCGAACAGGAGGAAGGCGCGACGGTCGTTGACCTCGTTCGGCGGCGCCGCTGCGACCTCGTCGTCAACACCCCTGCCGGGCGGGGCGCGCGCTCGGACGGCTACCTCATCCGCGAGGCGGCACTCGTCGCCCGCATCCCGTGCATCACGACCCTCGCCGGTGCCTTCGCGGCGGTCGAGGCGATCGCACGGGCGCGAAACGAGGACGCGGTCTCGCTCCAGGAGCGCGTTGCGTAGAGAGCTGCTCGACGTCGTCCGGGTCGACGAGGTCGGCCCGTACCGGCTCCTTCGACTTCGGCGCGGCCGAGTCGAGTCGGGAATCCCCGGCCAGTTCTTCATGCTCGCGCCACCGGGGAGGCTCCTGCCACGGCCGATGAGCCTCTGCCTCGCGACGCGGAGCGAGCTCGGCTTCCTCATCGACCCCGTCGGGCCCGGCACGACCGCGCTCACGAGCGTGGTCCGCGGCGAGCGCCTGCACGTGCTCGGCCCGCTCGGCAACGGTTTTCGTCTCGACGTCGAGCGCCCGCTCCTCGTCGGCGGCGGCATCGGCGTCGCGCCGCTCCCGTATCTCTCCGAGCGGCTCGGCCGGCCGCCGGCCGTGCTCGGCTTCCGGACGAAGGCGCACGCGGAGGCGGCCGCGCTCGTCCCGAACGCTGAAGTCATCGTCGAGCCTCGCCTCGTCACGGAAGCCTTGCGGGCGGGACACGACGTCCTGGCTTGCGGGCCCGAGCCGATGTTGCGCGCTGTCGCGAAGCTGGCGCCCGGCGCGCAGCTCGCCTGGGAGGCGCCGATGGCCTGCGGTTACGGCGCATGTTATGGCTGCGCGGTGGAGATCGACGGCGAGCTCAGGCGCCTCTGCGTCGACGGCCCCATTCTGGAGCGCGCGGCGTGATCCTCAACGCCTCCGGTTGCCTCGACGCGCTGACCGCGCCCGACGTCGCGACGAGCCTCGACGCATTCGTGACGAAGACCGTGACGCTCCTCCCGCGGGAAGGGAACCGGCCGGTACGGATCGCGGAGACCGACCAGGGCATGCTCAACTCGATCGGGCTTGCGAACCCGGGGATCGACCGCCTCGTCGCCGATGTTCTCCCGCGGCTTGTCGAACTCGGGATCCCGATCTGGGTCTCCGTCGGAGGCTTCGCGGCGCACGAGTACGCGGAGCTCTGCGCGCGGCTCGACAACCAGCCCGTGGAGACCGTCGAGCTGAACGTCTCCTGTCCGAACGTCGCTTCTCCGGAGGAGGAGGTGGAGGAGATCGTCGCCGCCGCCCGCGCCGCGACGACGAAGAGGCTCTACGCGAAGCTCTCGCCGGCGGTGCCCGACATCGGCGCCGCAGCTTCCGCCGCAGCGCGCGCGGGGGCGGACGGGCTCACCCTCGTGAACACGATCCGCGGGCTCGCGCTGGACGAGCGGACGCTCGAGCCGAAGCTCGGCCCGGGGGTGGGCGGGCTCTCCGGTCCTGCTCTCCGGCCGATCGCGCTCGCGGCGGTCTTCGCCGCCTATCGGGAGACCCGATTGCCGATCGTCGGCATGGGAGGCGTCGAAACCGGCCGCCACGCGCTCGACTTGATCGCTGCGGGAGCGTCGGCGTTCGCCCTCGGAACGGCCCTCTTCGCCGATCCAGAAGCGCCAATTCGGGTGCGTGAAGAGCTCGAGGCGGAGGCGTCGGCCCGCGGGTTCGAAACCCCGCTTGCTGCCTATGCTGCGGCCCACGGCGGACCCCCGCCGACCCCTCTGCGGCACGTCGCCTGACGGGGCAACGCTTCGTTGCCAGCGCAGCAAAAATAGTTGAAATAGCACGGAAATTTCACACTTGAAGCGCGGGAACTCGCTGCTAGAATCCCGCGCCATGCAGAGCGCCAAGGCCCCCGTCCAGGCACCCATGAGGTCCCTGGATCAGAGGATGGAGGCGCTCCGGCGAGCCAACGAGATTCGAGTCCGGCGGGCTCAGCTGAAGAAGAACCTGAAGAGCGGCGACGCGCAGATCGAGCAGATCCTGCGCAACCCTCCGACCTACGTCGAGACGGCGAAGGTCTTCGACATGCTGATGGCGGTGCCGAAGTTCGGGCGTGTGAAGGCGGCGCGCTTCCTGAACCAGTGCCGGATCAGCCAGTCGAAGACGGTCGGTGGGCTGTCCGAGCGCCAGCGCGCCGAGCTCCTCGGCCTCCTGCACCGCTGAGGTCGGCTACGAAGCTCTTCGTCGTCACCGGTCCCTCTGGGGCGGGGAAGGGCACACTCATCAGGGGCCTCGTTGCACGCCGCGACGACCTCGAGGTCGCCATCTCCGCCACGACCAGGCCTCAGCGGCCCGGCGAGGAGGACGGGCGCGAGTACTACTTCCTGACGGAGGAGCAGTTCGTCCGCCGCGTCGAGGCCGGCGAGCTTCTCGAGCACGTCGTCTACGTCTCGGGCCAGCGGTACGGGACGCTCCGCTCCGAGGTCGAGCGCATCCACGCGTTGGGGAAGAGCTGCGTTCTCGAGCTGGAGACGCGTGGCGCGCGTTCCGTCCGCGACGCCGAACCGTCCGCGGTGACGATCTTCATCGCGGCGCCGTCCTTCGACGAGCTCGAGCGCCGGCTGCGCGACCGGGCGACGGAGTCGAGCGGCGAGATCGAGGAGCGCCTCCAGCTCGCGCGCGAGCAGATGCAGGAGGCAGACGACTTCGACTACGTCGTCCTGAACGACGACGTCGAGCGTGCCGTCACAGAGCTTGACGAGATCGTGACGAGGGAAGCTGCAGGCGTAGGTAAACTGAGCGCGACATGATGTATCCACGGATCGACGATCTGCTCGAGAACGTGGGCAATTCGCGGTATGCCCTCGTGATCGCCGCCGCCAAACGCGCCAGGCAGATCAACAACTATCACCACCAGCTCGGCGAGGGGACCTTCGACGACTTCCCGCCGCCGCTCGTCGAATCGCGCTCCAAGAACTATCTGACGATGGCCCTAGAAGAGATCGGCGAGGGCAAGATCACCGTCTCGCAGCCGAGCTAGTTCAGCGTCAAGGGAGCCGCGATGGCTCGAGTTCTTCTCGGGGTCACGGGTGGAATTGCCGCCTACAAGGCGTGCGAGCTTTGCCGTCTGCTCGTGAAGGTCGGCCACGAGGTCACGCCCGTGCTCACGCCCGACGCGGAGCGGTTCGTGACCGCGCACACCTTCGAGGCGCTCGCCCGGCGCGAGACCCCGCGCGACCTGTATCCGCATCTCGTTGACGCCGACCTCCTCGTCGTCGCCCCGCTCTCGGCGAACACCCTGGCGAAGCTCGCGAACGGGCTGGCCGACAACGTCCTCACGCAGCTCGGGCTCGCCTTCCGCGGGCCGGTCCTCGCTGCGCCGGCGATGAACGTGCGGATGTGGGAGCACCCGGCAACCCAGGCGAACGCGAAGGCGCTCTCGGCGCGCGGCGTCGAGCTGCTTGGCCCCGCGGCCGGCGACCTCGCCGAGGGCGAGCACGGCCCGGGCCGCATGGTCGAGCCGGAGGAGGTCTTCGCGCGCTGCGAGGAGCTTTTGTCGCAACCGGCCGCAAACGGCCGGTTGCGAGGGAAGACCGTCATTGTGTCGGCAGGTGGTACGAGAGAGCAGCTAGACCTCGTTCGCTTCATCGGGACCCGCTCGTCGGGTCGCATGGGCGTCGCGGTCGCGGCCGAGGCGAAGCGCCGCGGCGCCGACGTGACGCTCGTCTACGCGAACGGTGTCGTTCCCCCGCCGGCCGGGGTCGAGGTCGTCCCCGCGCAGACGGCAGCCGACGTGGGGCGAGAGGTCCTGGCCCGCGCCGATGCCGACGTCGTCGTCATGGCCGCGGCCGTCTCCGACTACACACCCGGCAAACCGGAAGGTGGCAAGCGCCCGAAAGACAAGGAGCCGTGGACGATCACCCTCGAGCCGACCGAAGACGTGCTCGCCGAGCTCGGCCGCCGCAAGCGGAACGGGCAGATCCTCGTCGGCTTCGCAGCGGAGGCGGGCGAGGCGGGCCTGGAGCGTGCGAAGGCGAAGCTCGCCAACAAGAACGGGAACCTTTTCGTCTACAACGACGTATCTCAACCCGGCGTCGGGTTCGAGTCCGAGGACAACGAGATCGTCCTCCTCTCGGCCAGGGGCGAGACGAAAATCGGCAGGCGGAGCAAGGAGGAATGCGCAGTGGCTATCCTCGATGAGGTCGAGGCCCTCCTGGGAGGGGTGTGATGGACGAGCAGGCGTTGGGAGCAGATCCAGGCCTCCAGGCGAGCCGTGCCGCCGAGCTGGCCGAGCGGGTCATCTCGAATCTCCGGAGCGTGATCCACGCGCCCGAGGAGACGCTGCAGTTCTCGGTTCTCTGCCTTCTCGCAGAGGGCCATCTGATCATCGAGGACTTCCCCGGAGTGGGGAAGACGAGTCTCGCCAAGGCGCTCGCTCGTTCGGTGGACTGCGCGTTCTCGCGCCTCCAGTTCACGCCCGACCTCCTCCCGTCGGACGTCACGGGCGTCAACGTCTTCAACCAGCGCTCAAACGAGTTCGAGTTCCGGCCCGGCCCGGTCTTCGCGAACATCCTCCTCGTCGACGAGATCAACCGAGCATCGCCGAAGACACAGGCGGCGCTCCTGGAGTGCATGCAGGAGCGGCAGGTGACCGTCGACGGCGTCTCCTACCAGCTGCCGCCGCCGTTCATGGTCATGGCGACGCAGAACCCGATCGAATACGAGGGCACCTATCCGCTGCCCGAGGCGGAGCTCGACCGCTTCACGATGCGGATCGCGATCGGGTACCCGCCGCTCTCGGACGAGGCGCAAATGCTCTCCGAGCAGTCGACGGACACCCCGCTCGACCGGCTGGAGCCGGTGGCGACGGCGCAGGACCTCCTCGCCGCAATCGAGGACGTCCGCCGCGTCTTCGTCGAGGAGAGCCTCAACCGCTACGTCGTCGCGCTGCTCCGCCAGACGCGCTCCGACGCGAGGCTCTACCTCGGCGCCAGCCCGCGCGCCGGGATTGCGCTTCTGCGGGTCGCGAAGGCGCGCGCGCTCGTCTCCGGCCGCGACTACGTCGAGCCGGACGACGTGAAGGCGGTCGCGCCAACGGTGCTCGCACACCGGCTGATCCTCGCGGCCGAGGCGCGCTCCTCCGGGCTCGACGGCGAAGAGCTCGTCCGCAGCGTCGTCGAGCGGACACCGGTTCCCGTCTAGGCGGAAGCCCGGGACGTGCTCACCGACCGCGGCCGCTGGATCCTCGCCTTCGGCGGCGCCGTCTATCTCGCGGCCTGGGCCTTCGGGACGACGGCCCTCTATCCGATCGGGCTCGGGCTCGTCCTCGCCGTCGCCGCGGCGGCGGTCTGGGTACGGCTCCTGAACCGGCCGATGCGGGTGAACCGCTCGCTCGGCCAAGGCGAGCATCTCGCGGGGGACGACATCCCTGTCCGCCTCGAGCTGGACGTCGCCGGACGCATGCCGTCCGGGGCGCTGACGGTCGTCGAGCAGATCGCGAAGGTCGGCGAGGTGGAGACGGTCGTCCTCAACCGACACGGGCGGCTGCGCGGCTCGTACCTCCTGGAGAAGGTTCCGCGAGGCCGCTACCCGATCGAGTCGGCGACGGCGGTGCTCGAGGACCCCTTCGGCCTCGAGCGGGTCGAGATACCCCTACCGGCCGGGGAGTCGGTGCTCGTCTACCCACGGCTCGTCGATCTCGACGCGCTCTTCTCGGACTCCGGCGCGCGTGCTCTCGAGGGGCGCCGACTGCTGCTCCGCCGCCCGACCGGCTTCGACCTCCATTCCGTCCGCGACTACGAGCAGGGCGAGTCGCTGCGGCGCGTGCACTGGCCGTCGACGGCAAAGCGCGGGCAACTGATGGTGAAGGAGCTCGAGGACGCGCCGCGCGACGAGACCGCTGTCCTCCTCGACGGGGACGCGGCAGCCGTGGTCGGACACCCGCCGGACAACACATTCGAGCTCCAGGTGTGTGCGGCCGGCTCGATCCTCAAGGCCCACGCCGCGCGAAACAGGCGAGCCGCGCTGATCGTCAACTGCGCAGCACGCTCCTATCAGCGGGTGCACTCCTTCGACGGGGACTGGCTGCGGGCCCTCGAGACGCTCGCCGCCGTCGAGCCGGACGGGACGACGCCCCTCGCCGCGATGCTCGCCGACGAGGCCGGGCCGGCGGCGAGGGCGCTCGAGCTGACGGTCGTGACAGCGAACCTCACCCCCCGCCTGGCGGATCGACTCACGCAGCGCGTCTTCCAGCGGCATGCGGCGACGCTCGTCTACGTCGACCCGACGAGCTTCGCGGAGCCGCCGCCGCAGGAGCGCGACGCGGGAGTCATGGCTCAGATCATGCGCCTCGAGCGCGCGGGCGTCCCGGTGGCAGTGCTCCGGCGAGGAGAGGACCTCGCCTCGGTGCTCGGGAGCCAAGAGGCGGGAGAGGCCGTTGGCTAGGACGGCGGTCCTGTTCGTCCTCGCGGGCGCGCTCATCGCCGCAGCCTGGCTGCGGCTCGAGGCCGGCGTGACCCAGGCCGCCGACATCCTCTCGATGCTCGCGCTCGCCTTCGTCCCGACGGCCGCGGCCGCGATCGGAATGCGCCGGCTCTACGTCGGAGGCCTGGCCGCAGTGGTCACGCTCGCCGCGTGCGCCCGAGTCTTCTCCAGGCCGGTGACCGAGGCGCGGCCGGGAGGGGAGCACGACTTCTTCGGGCCCGTCCTCGGCTCGTTCCGGGACGGGTTCCTGAACTTCTACGACACGACGCTTCCCTTCCAGCGCGGCGACTTCCCGCTCATGCACGCAGATGTCCTCCTGGCGATCTTCGGCTTCTCGCTGGCGACTGGGATCCTGATCGCCTCCAGGCGGCCGATCGGCGCCGCGGTGGCGCTCGTCGTCGGCGTAGGCTGGCCGACGACGCTCGTGCCGGGCACGCGGCCGCTCCTCGTCGGGGCGCTTGCCTTCGTCGGCGTTCTCGCGGTGCTCTTCCTCCTGCGCGGTGGCGCCCACCCGGCGCGCGGCCTGGCGCAGGGAGTCGCCGTGGCGCTCGTGCTCGTGGCGATCGCGGCGGCCGCGTCGACGTCGAACTCGGTCGCGAAGGGCGCGTTCCTGAGCTGGCAGCGCTGGGACCCCTACGACCAGCCCGACAAGGCGGTGGGCGTGCGCTACGTGTGGAACTCGCATTACCTCGGCATCCATTTCCCGAAGAAGAAGACGACGGTCCTGAAGATCCAGACACCTGGCCCGAAGCGGAACCTCTACTGGCGCGCGACGACCCTCGACGACTACACGGGCAACGGCTGGCAGGAGTCGCTCAACCTGAACCCGGAGACCCGCTCGAACGAGATCGACTCGGACACCGCCGCGGTGCTCCCGCCCGCTGCGCGCGACCAGAAGAACTGGATCAAGCAGGACGTCACCGTCCAGGCGCTGAGCGACAACCACCTGATCGCGTCAGCCCAGCCGATGCGGTGGACGCCGCCCTCGGACGCCACCTTCCAGGACGAGAGCGGCGACATCGTCGTCCTCGCCCGCACGCTGCAGCGCGACCAGAGCTACACGGTCTGGAGCTACGCGCCGCAGCCGACCCCGAAAGAGCTCGGCCAGGCGGGCACGGACTACCCCCCCGCAATCTCGAAGTACCTCGAGGTGATCCAGACCGTGCCTGTGCCGAAGTTCGGCACGCCGAACCGCGACCTCCTCATGCACGTCTTCTTCGACGCGCGCTTCCAGGACGACCCGCTCACGCAGGCCAACCGCCCGCTCTACGACGCAGCCAAGCAGGTCGTCGGGAACGTCAACTCCCCGTATGCCGCCGCCGCCGCGCTCGAGGCATGGTTCCGCCAGCCCTCGCTCGGCGGCTTCGTCTACGACGAGCAGCCGCCCGTGGCTCCCCAGGGCGTGCCCCCGCTCGTCGACTTCGTCACGAACACGAAGCGCGGCTACTGCCAGCACTTCGCCGGGGCGATGGCGCTCATGCTCCGCTACCTGGGGATCCCGGCCCGCGTCGCCGCCGGCTTCACGAGCGGGGGCTACGACTCGGACAAGCACGAGTGGACCGTCACCGACCACGAGGCCCACGACTGGGTCGAGGTCTACTTCCCGGGCTGGGGCTGGATCCCGTTCGACCCGACTCCGGGTCGCGGCACGCTCGACGCGCGCTACTCGTCCACGAGCCCCGAGTTCGACGGCACCCAGTTCAGCGACGTCGTCGGCCCTGGCGGCCGCGGGTCGAGCGCGACGATCAACGCGCTGCGCCGCCAAGAGAAGGGACGGCCGGGCCAAGAGTCCTCCGGAGTCGGCAACTCGCGCGGCGGGGGCGTCGTCGGCGTCGCGCGCGACAAGGGCCCGAGCATCGTCGTCCTGGCCTTCCTCGTCATCGCGGCAGGAGCGCTCGGGATCATCGGCCTGAAGACGATCCGCCGGACCTTGCGCTTCGCGGGGCGCGACCCGCGCGAGCAGGCCGGCGCGTGCCGGCGCGACCTCATGGCCTACCTGGCCGACCAGGGCGTCGACGTACCGCCCAGCGCGACCCTGGCCGAGCTCGGCCACCTCGTCGACCGCTATTTCGCGGTCGACGCCGGGCCCTTCGTTCGAGCCGCCACGGTGGCCCGCTTCGGCCCACCGGTCGCTGCCGGCTCGGCGCTCACGCGCGCACGGCGCGAGCTGAGGCGCGTTCGGCACGACATGCGCCAGCGCATCGGCTTCACGAGCCGCGTCCGCGGTGCCGTGAGCCTCCGCTCGCTGACCGTTTGAGCTCCGAGCTGCACGCGGTCGTCATGGCCGCGGGGGAGGGCACGCGCCTGCGGCCGCTCACCGAGCGCTGGCCGAAGCCCGTCCTTCCGATCGACGGGAGGCCGGTGGTTGCCACGCTGCTCCGCGAGCTCACGGGCGCGGGGATCGAGTCGGCCACCGTCGTCACGGGCCATCTCGCCGAGCAGGTGGAGGCGCTCATCGGGGACGGCTCGGCTTTCGGGATCGCGGTGCGCTTCGCGCGCCAGCCGGAGCCACTCGGCTCGGCGGACGCTGTCCGGCGCGCGCTGGCCTCCGGTGCGACTGCGCCCCTGCTCGTCGTCGCCGCGGACACTGTCTTCCGGCGCGGGGCGTTCGCGCGTGTGGCTGCGGAGTGGGTCTCCTCGGGAGCGGCGGCCGGGCTCGCCGTGCGAAGGGGAGGAGGCGAAGGCAGGACCCCGGTACGGGTGGAGGAGGGCCGCGTCGTCGAGATCGGCGGCGAGCGGGAGGAGCTGACGGCAGCGCCGCTCTGGTTCCTCGCGGAGCCCGTCTTGCCGTCGCTCGTGCGCGTGCCCGGTCCGCCGTACGAGCTCGCCGCCGCGTTTCGGAACGAGCTCGCCTTGGGCACCGAGGTCCTGGCCCTCGAGGTCGGGCCCACGCGCGACCTCACCCGCCCGGAAGACGTCGTGGTGGAGAACTTCCCGTATCTTTGGAGGAGCGGATGAGCGAGACCTACGACCTCTACAGACAGGGCCAAGAGCATCTGGCCTGCGGCCGGGCCGCGCAGGCGACTGTGGCGCTCGAGAAGGCGAAGCGGCGCGAGCCCGAGAAGGCCTCCATCCGCGAGGCGCTCGGGATCGCGTACTTCCGCATCCAGCGCTTCGCGGAGGCCGAGGCGGAGTTCCGCGAGATCCTCGAACTGCAGCCCGTCGACCACTACGCGCACTTCGCGCTCGGGCGCTGCCTCGAGAAGCAGGGGAAGCCCGGCGAGGCGGTGGGCCACTACCGCATGGCGAGCTTCTTCCGGCCGCAGAGCGAGGACTACCGCCGCGCGCTCGAGGCCCTCGAAGCGGCATAGTTGAAGGCTGTCGTCCAGCGCGTGTCCTCGGCGTGCGTGCGGGTGGACGGAGACGTCGTCGGCGAGATCGGCGCCGGCCTCTGCGTCCTGCTCGGGGTCGCTGAGGGCGACGGCGAGGACGAGGCGGCGCGGCTCGGCGGCAAGGTCGCCCGCCTGCGGATCTTCGAGAACGACGAGGGGAAGTTCGACCGCTCGGTCCTCGACACGGCCGGCGACGTCCTCGTCGTGAGCCAGTTCACGCTGATCGCCGAGCAAACGGCAGAAGGGAACTAGGCCCGATTTCTCGAAGGCGGCGCGGCCAGAGGAGGCCGAGCCACTCTACGAGTTGTTCTGCGAGGCGCTCCGCCGTCTGGGCGTTCCCGTGCAGGCCGGCGTATTCGGCGCTCGGATGCAGGTCGAGCTCGTCAACCACGGGCCGGTCACGATCATCCTCGAGACCTAGTTGTCGACGCCGTGAGGGCGCCTAGCACCCGCCGCGAGCCCTCCAGACGCTTCACCCCGAGAGCAGGCGACTTCCGTCCGGCCAATCACCGGGCCCATACACGGGTTAGAGCCGCCCCTCACAGGCGGAAATGAACCGGCGTAACGACGAAGCTGGAAGGGGTGTGAGCCCGTGGGGCGGGGCGAGGTCGGGGCTACGTCCTCGGCTAGATCAGGAGCGTTGAAAGCCTTCTGGTGAAGGGACGAGGAGAGAACCGCCCAGGGCCCGCTCATTCTAGGCTTCGCTCCGTGCCAACGCGCAGTAGGCTCGGCAGCGGCATACGTGACCCGCTCGCAGTGACGTCCAAGCCGCCGGTCATCGGGCGGGTCGTCACCGCGACAATCACGCTGGTCTGTGTCCTGATCGTCTACGACGGTTGGGCCTCACTGAGGCGGCTCGACGTTGCCCTGATCATTGTCGGCCCGATCGTGGCTGTCTTCACGTCACACGTCTTTTCGTCCAACCTCGTCCAGCAGGTCGAGCTCGGCCGGCGGCCGACGAGGCGAGAGTGGCTCGCGACGGTCAGATTCGAGGCCCGGTTCCTCCTCCTGGCCGTCCCACCGCTTCTCGTCCTGTTCGTCCTCGACCTCGCGGGTGTCTCTCTCACCGACTCGATCCGCGCCATCATCCTGTTGGAAGCGCTGTCGCTCGGATTCTGGGCTGGACTTGCTGCCTGGTATGCGGGCCTGCGTGGGCGGCCGCTCGTGATCGCGGTGCTCGCCGGTCTCGTGATCAGCGCCGTCGTTCTCTTGCTCCAGGTCGTCCTTCAGCCTGGCAAGGCGGCCGAGGGTGGCGTCGCGGTTCCCACTCCATCGGGCAAAGTTTCTCTCCACGAGCCGGCCGCCCGCGCGCCCACTGAGCCTTCGTGGGCGAGCGCGGCCGCCACGGCAGCGTCGATCAGCCGGCGGCGCGAGCTCGATAACGGCCGGCTCGCTGCGGAAGCTCCTTCGCGCCGTCGTCGCTCGGCTGCTCGGGCGGAAGTGAACGAGGCACGATTGCCGAGGGCAGCGTCGCGGCGTAAGGTCGCCTCAGCACCATGCGTAGCAAGGCCACTTGGCTGGTACTCACGGCGGTCGCTGTCATTGTCATTGCCAGTGTTGTTGATGCCGTTCGCCGATCGTCCTCGCACGCCGAATCGGCCCGCGCCAACGGATCCACGATTGGAGGTCTGACCACGACCGCGCCGTCCGTCCAGGCCACCATCGAGAGTGTGGCTACGACGGAAGCTGTGGCTACGACGGAAGCTGTGGCTGCGGCGGCACCAGCCAGCTTCAGTCGGACTCGCCCGAGTCCGCGCCTTCGTGTGCGACCCGACAGCTGAGGCTCACATTCACGATCGCGGACGGCTTAGCGGCACTTGAGCTTCGTCGCGTGGCCGGGAAGCCGTGCCATCACGGCCGGACGCCCATTGGGTTCACCGTTCGCGATGAGTCCGGACATCGGGTGACTTTTGCCCCGCGTCGGCGGAGCTACGAGTGAAACTCGCTCCAGCGGACTTCGCGGACGGCTTCGTGCAGCTCTTCCAGATCCCCGATCCGGGAGGTCTGCGATCCCGCCGGGTTCCTTCCTCGCGGTCGCAACAGTCGGCCCATACGTGGCTCGTCGCACCTTCTCCGGGAAGAATTTGGTCTGCAACCACGGATAGAGCGATCCGTTCGCGCCGTCGTCGCTTGGCTGCTCGGGGCGGAAGCCTTAGACCTTCACCTTTCTACGGATCTCGCGCGGCAGGGGCCGCCCCGATGTAGCTTCAGTGAGCGGGGCCGAGCCTCCACGGTAGAAGGAGGCGATCGTCGATGAGGCTTCAGGTGGCCACGCCGAACGCGAGCTCGTCGATGAAGGTCGCGCCTGAGACTCTTCTCGACCTGGCTTTCGCCGACGGACTGACCTTCTTACGGAAACCCGAGAAGTCCGCCGCTCTCGCTGTTTGCGGTGAAAGGCTGTAGCTCGGTTGCAGCGGGAGTGCTCGGGCCCCGAGTGGCGGTGGGGTTTTTCGTCGTCGTGACCGAGTCCCAAGGCTCTCCGGAACCCGATCGGGCGGCCACAACGGGCGCAAACCGCAAGACCAGCGGCCACGAACGGAGGCATTTGACGCCGACGTGCCTTGTGAACAGCTCCGTAACGCCTCCAGTCCTTCATTTGGCGTTCATAGGGTCGGTTTGGCCGCTTGGTTCAAAGAGTCGGAAATTCCACGGGCAGGGGGTCGCCATCCGGCTCGGCGTTCTCGTCTCTACCCGTCCCCCGGGTCGCATGCCCTGCCATCTGTGAGAGTCCTGTAACGATTTGGGCCGCGAGCCTTCTCGTACTCGAGATCGGTGCTAGACGTAGGCGCGAGAGCCGGGCGAGGCCCTCTGGAGTGGGGGAAGTCTTGATGCAGCGGCTGGCCGCGGCCGCCATCGACTCGTCCGGCTCTCGCCATCTGAACTCGGGGTCACTTCTTCGCCGCCTCGGAGACCTCCAGCCGTAGGCGACCGCCTCAGCGACGGTGGTCGGCGGCGGGACGGCGATGAGCCTGGCAGTCGTCAGGTTGGGCGGCTTCGGCGGATCGTGGAGCTCGTGAACGACGGTCCGGTCACGATCGTGCTCCAGACCTGAGTCGTCGCGGGTCGCCAGTTGACCGCGCGGCGGCTGGTGTGACACTCTCCGCCACCCCACAACGACGGGAGGACGGCTCGATGGGATGTCTGTTCTTGCTGATCGCCGCGTTCTCGCCGAGAGCGGCTCTGATCCTGATGTGGATCTTCACGCCGTGGGTCGATCGCGCGACGTCGGGATTCATCTGGCCTCTCCTCGGGCTGGTCTTCCTGCCGATCACGACACTGCTCTACGTGATCCTCTGGAACACGGGCGGCTATGGCGTCGACGGATGGGAATGGATCCTCGTCGCCCTCGGCGTCTTCGCCGACCTGGCGTCGTACGGCGGCGGCATGGCCGGACGTCGATCGGCAGGGGCCTACTAGAGCGTTGAGGGGCGCGACCGCTGAAGCGAGTGCGGTCGTTGTTGTCGAAGGTGTGAGTGACCAGATTGCGATCGAAGCGTTGGCTGAGCGGCGCGTCGTCGACCTTGCGGCCGCGGGCGTCCGGGTTGTTCGACTCGGAGGCGCACACCGCCTCGGGACGTTCCTCGAAGAGCTCGGTCCACGGAAGGATGACTTGCGGCTCGCAGGTCTTTGTGATGCCGCGGAGGAGCCTGTGTTTCGCAGGGCACTCGAGCGCGCCGGTTTTGGCTCGGACCTCACCCGTGCGGGAATGGAGCAGCTCGGCTTCTACGTGTGCGTCGCAGACTTGGAGGATGAGCTGATCCGCGCGCTCGGTACGCCGTGCGTCGAAGAGATCCTCCGCGCCAACGGTGATCTCCACCGTTTTCGGACGCTCCAACAGATGCCGGCGTGGCGGGGTCGCGCCACCGAGGAACAGCTTCGGCGGTTCATGGGCAGCGGCGGGCGTCGCAAGATCCGCTACGCCCGCATCCTCGTCGATGCACTCAGGCTCGAGAGCGTCCCTCGGCCACTCGACCGAGTCCTCGCCCGCGCTCTCGAGCGTTAGCGATCCCTCGCGCGCCGCCGTCGGTCGCCTGCTCGCGAGCAGGCCGAGGCGTTCAGGTTCGTGGCCGTTGCGGAATTCTCAACGGAGCGCGAGTGCGCCGATTTCAGCCGAGGCAGCGGCTTGGTCGATCATCTCTCGTCGCAGCTCATCGCGATACGCGCCGCGTCTCCTGAGGGCGACGGCCGTGCCGACAACTGCACCGGCGGATCCCGCCAGAAGCGCGCTCCTCGCTCGCATCCGGGGAATGGCTGCATTCGAGCTCAGGGCAGGAGGGCGCGCGCTGCCTCGAGGTCAGCCTCGTGAACCAGGACCTCGCGTGGCCCCGCGGCAATGAAGTCCTCGATCGCGGAGTCGATCGACGCCGTATCGCGATAGGCGCACTCGATGCCGTTGGATCGAAGCAAGCCGCAAAGGAGTTCGGCCTCGGTCTCTCCCGGGACGATCGTCAGGACGACGGTCTCCTCAGGGTCCATGGGTGGCTAGGCCGCGAGCCGCGGACAGAGGTCGACAAGGTTGCCCGTGGAGCCGGTCGACGTCAGGTTTCCGTCTGCGTCGAAGGTGGCGAATAGCCGGCCGCTCGAATACCAGATCCCCAGCTCCCCGGTGATGGGGTTTCCGGGGAAAGCCCCGTGGCCCGTGATCTTGAAAGACACCGAGCCGTCGGGGAAGGCCCGGCCCTGGAAGGATCCGGTGGCGGGGAGCGTGATCGACGCGCCTGTCTCGAGGTTGGTCAACGTCTCCGTGTTGGCGGGAAAGACGACGATCTGCTTGACGACGTTCCCCGCCTTGTCGGTGAAGTTGGTGACAATCTCACCACCGTCGATGTGGGCGAGGACCGGGAAGGCGCATTGGTCGGTGATGACGACGTCGTCTTGAGACGGGTTGATCTCCCGCATCGGCTTGTCGGCGTTTGCCGCGGGCGCCGCCGCAAGCGCTACGAGAACGCTCGACAGAAGTGGAAGCCCGGGCCGCATCGGCACTCCTTTCCGAAGGCACCGCAAGCTGAGAACGAAGACGAGTCGGGTGCCGCAGTCGGGCGAGTCTCCCTGTCGACTATCCGGGTGTCAAGCGGTAGTCGGGCTCGACGGGCCCCTCGTTCGAGGGGTGCCAATCGTGTCAGTGAGGGCCGATGACTCACTCGACTTGTTCGCGGCGTAGAGAAAGGAGCTCGGATGACTGCGGCCACACTCCGAGACAAGCTTCGGAAGTTCCCGACTTCCTGGGCCCGGACCTCGTAGTCCCGGCACGCAACTCGAAAGGCTCCGCCGTGGCGGAGCCTTTTTCGTGCGGCCAGACGATGGTCAGGTCAGGCGCGCGCGGCGGCGGGAACCCGCCGTCGCTGCCTGCGCAGCCCTGCTCGTGGTCGCTCCGTCTGCTCGACCGCGAGCTCCCGACGCAGCACACGCTCGCGCTCGAGCGCATCGAGCCGTGCGCGCAGGCCTCCCCACAAAAACTCGTCCGCAGCTTTCAAAACCCGCTCCTCCTCATTGACGCCAGGGCTTCCCTCGAAAAAGGGGGAGCCACCATCGAAGCGCACTTGGCGGTGTTTGTCCACCCGAGAACCGTCTCGGCCGCGCGAGCGACCGCGGACACTGGTGCTATCCTGTTCGGAACCACATTTCCCCAGCAGGAGAAATGGGCGCGCGGCGCCCATTTTTTGCGAGAAGGCCCGGAAACCATGACCCAGGTCCACGAAGAGAGAACGCCAGCTTCACCGCGAGGTCGCCGAGACCGTCCAGGACCGGCTGCCCGAGGTCGACGTGCTCGCCGTCGAGCTTTCCGGCCCGGAGCGGCTGTGCGTGTACATCGACCACCCGAGCGGGGTCGACCACGCGCTCTGCGAGAACGTGACGAACGCGCTCCGGAGCTACCTCGACCGCTACTCGCTCGAGGTGTCCTCGCCGGGGTTCGAGCGTCCGCTTCGCACGCGCGACCATTTCGCGGACGCGGTCGGCCGAACGGTCTCTCTGCGCACCGACGTCGAGGTCTCCGGGCGCAAGCGCTTCCGCGGCGCGGTCGTGGAGGCCCGGCAGGACGAGGCGACCATCGAGGTCGGCGACGAGCGATTCGAAGTCCCGTACGACGCGATCGTGCGCGGGAACCTGATCGAGGAGGGGCGGTAACGAATGAGCAGAGAGATTCTCGAGGCGGTCAGGCAGATCGAGCGCGAGAAGGGGATCGAGGACGACGTCCTGGTCCGGGCGCTCGAGGACGCGCTGCTCGCCGCGTACAAGAAGACACCGGGCGCCGCCCGGCACGCGACCGTCGAGCTCGACTCGGGCGGCGACTTCCGCGTGTGGTCGGTCGAGCTTCCACCCGACATCGAGGAGCGGCTCATGGACGAGGCGCGCGAGCGCGCCATCTCGGAGCTCGAGGCCGCCGAAGCCGAGAACGGCGAGCGCTCCCACACGCTCATCACGGACGACGACCTCGTCATCGACTGGTCCGAGGTCCCCGACGACCAGGTGAAGCGGGCCGACGTCACCCCGGAGAACTTCGGGCGCATCGCCGCCCAGACCGCGAAGCAGGTGATCCTGCAGCGGATCCGCGAGGCCGAGCGCGAGATGATGTACGACGAGTACGTCGACCGTGTGGGCGAGGTCGTGACCGGCATCGTCCAGCAGGCCGGCGACCGCAACAACGTCCTCGTCGACCTCGGCAAAGTCGAGGCGCTCCTGCCGCGCTCCGAGCAGGTGGACGGCGAGCGCTACGAGCAGGGCAGCCGGATCAAGGCCGTCATCACCGAGGTGCGCTCGGGCACGAAGGGCCCGCAGGTCATCCTCTCGCGCCGCGATCCGGAGCTGATCAAGACGCTCTTCGAGCTCGAGGTCCCGGAGATCGCGGACGGTCTGGTCGAGATCCGCGGCGTCGCGCGCGAGCCGGGCTACCGCTCGAAGATCGCAGTCGAGTCGCACGTGCAGGGAGTCGACCCGGTCGGCGCCTGCGTCGGCCCGCGGGGGTCCCGCGTCCGCATGGTCGTCTCGGAGCTCCGCGGCGAGAAGATCGACATCATCCCGTGGAATTCCGAGCCGGCGCGCTTCGTCGCCAAGGCGCTCTCGCCGGCGCGCGTCCGCGAGGTGCTCGTCGGACGACGAGTCCAGCGAGGCGACGGTCGTCGTCCCCGACGATCAGCTCTCGCTCGCCATCGGCAAGGAGGGCCTAAACGCCCGCCTCGCCGCGCGCCTGACGGGCTGGAAGATCGACATCCAGTCGGAGACGGAGTTCGCGCGCGCCGAGGCCGACGCGGCCTTCGGCGGCCAGGAGGAGGAGTTCTCCGGCCGGTGTGTCGCGCTGCTCTCGACGGGCAAGCGCTGCCCGAACACGGCCCTTCCCGGGTCGCACTACTGCGGCATTCCCGCCCACCGCGAGATCGCCGAGCGCGAGGCGGCGGGCGAGGACGTCTCCGCCGAGATCGTCCAGCCCGCACAGCCCGAGGCGGAGGAGACCGAGGCCGTCGAGGCGACGGACGACGTCGAGGAGCCGGCTGCCGAGGCCGCACCCTCCGTCGAGGCCGAGCCCGAGGCCGCGCCAGAAGTCGAAGCGAAAGCCGAGCCGGCCGCCAAGGAGCTCGAGGAGCAGGAGGAGGAGAAGACCTCTGCCGAATGAGCGAGCCGGAGAGGACGTGCGTCGGCTGCGGGCGCAAAGCTCCGCAGCGCGAATTGGCGCGCTTCGTCGCGCCGGACGGGACGCTTCGGCTGGACCAGGGGAGGCGCTTGCCGGGCCGCGGGGCGTACGCGCATCCACGGCTGTCCTGCTTCGAGCGGGCGGTCGACCGGCGGGCCTTCTCGCGCGCCTTGCGACGGAACGTCAGAATTCCGGAGGATCTCGTCTCCGAATTGGAGGCGCGCTGAACAATGGCTGACCGACAGAGGCCACTGAGACCGCGCAGCGGCGCGACGGGCGGCCGGCGGAAGCGCCGGGTCGTCATCGACTCGCAGGCGAATCGCCCGCGCCAGGACTCGCGCGCCCCGCGCGAGACCACGAAGCCGCGTCAGGAGCAGCCCGCACCCGCTGCAGCCCATGGGTCCCGTGAGCGTGAACTCCGGCGCCACGGTGAAGGAGGTTTCCGCGGCGCTCGGCACGCCTGTCCCGCAGATCATCAAGATCATGATGGACGTCGGGGAGATGGTCACCATCACCCAGTCGCTTTCCGACGACGCCATCGAGCTCATCGCCACGACGCTCGAGCGTGAGGTCGAGATCAAGCATGCCGACGAGGAAGACCTCGAGCCCGAGGTCTTCGAGGACGCGCCCGAGGACCTCGTCGCGCGCCCGCCGGTCGTCACGATCATGGGCCACGTCGACCACGGGAAGACGACGCTCCTCGACGCGATCCGCGAGTCGGCCGTCGTCGAGACCGAGGCCGGCGGCATCACGCAGCACATCGGGGCATACCAGGTCGACCACGACGGGCGGCGTGTCACGTTCCTCGACACGCCGGGCCACGAGGCGTTCACGGCTCTCCGCGCGCGCGGCGCGAAGGTGACGGACATCGCCGTCCTCGTCGTCGCAGCCGACGACGGCGTCATGCCGCAGACGATCGAGTCCATCAACCACGCGCGCGCGGCACACGTGCCGATCGTCGTGGCCGTGAACAAGATCGACCGGCCCGATGCGAACCCGACGCGCGTGCGCCAGGAGCTCGTCGCCCACGACCTCCAGCCCGAGGAGTGGGGCGGGACGACCCAGTACGCCGACGTCTCCGCCAAGGAGCACGAGGGCCTCGAGGCCCTCGTCGAGAAGGTCCTCCTGGTCGCGGACGCAGAGCTCGAGCTGACGGCGAACCCGAAGGCCGAGGCTTCCGGGCCGATCATCGAGAGCCGCCTCGACGTGGGCCGCGGTCCCGTCGCGACCATGCTCGTTTCGCGCGGCACGCTCAGCGTCGGGGACGGGATCGTCGCCGGCGACGCCTGGGGGAAAGTGCGCGCACTGCACGACTACCGCGGCGACAAGGTCAAGGGCGCGGGCCCCGGCACCCCGGTCGAGATCCTCGGCTTCGACAAGCCGCCGGCGGCGGGCGAGAACGCGCGCGTCGTCGAGAACGAGCGCCAGGCGCGGCACCTCGCCGGTCTCCGCGCGCAGCGCCTGCGGGCGGAACAGCTCGCGCGGAGCTCGAAGAAGGGCATCTCGCTCGAGGACCTCTTCACCCAGATGGGCGAAGGCGGCGTCAAGGAGCTCAACATCATCGTCAAGGGCGACGTGCAGGGCTCGGTCGAGGCCGTCGTCGGCGAGCTCGCGAAGATCAAGCACCCCGAGGTGGCGGTCAACGTCATCCACACCGGGATCGGCGCGATCACCGAGAGCGACGTCATGCTCGCCTCTGCCTCGAATGCGATCGTCGCCGGCTTCAACGTGCGCCCGAACGCGGAGGCGCGGGCGCTCGCGGAGCGCGACGGCGTCGACCTCCGCACGTACCGCGTCATCTACCAGCTCACCGAGGACATCCAGCAGGCGCTCGTCGGCATGCTCGCCCCCGAGCAGGTCGAAGAGTCGCTCGGCGAGGCCGAGGTGCGCGCGCTCTTCCGCGCGTCGCGCCTGGGCGTGATCGCCGGCTGCATGGTCACGCGCGGCGTCATTCGCCGGAACTCCCAGATCCGCGTCGTCCGCGAGGGCGCAGTCGTCTACGAGACGACGATCGCGAGCCTCAAGCGGTTCAAGGACGACGTGCGCGAGGTGCAGGAGGGCTTCGAGTGCGGAATCCTCCTCGAGAACTTCAACGACGTGAAGGAAGGCGACGTGCTCGAGGCGTACGAGACGCGCCAGGTCGAGCGCACCGACCTCGAGGTCACCGGCGGCACCGGCCCGCCGGCCCAAGAGCCCGCAGAAGAAGGCTAGGTTCGTGGGCGCCGGCTACGTCGGCATCCTCTCCGTCGAGCTCCACTTCCCGGACAACCACTCGCTCAAGGGGAAGCGGAAGGAGCTCCTGTCCGTGAAGGCACAGCTGCAGCGGCGTTTCGGCGCATCGGTCGCCGAGGTCGACCACCACGACGTCTGGCAGCGCGCGCGGCTGACCCTCGCCTGTGTGGCGCGCGGCCACAAGGAGCTCCACGAGCTGCTCGACGGGGCCGAGCGCTACCTTGGCGCGCAGGGCTTCGAGCTCGGGGCGGTTGCGCGCGAGGTGGTCACCCTTGAGTGAACGGATGCGGCGGGTGAACGAGGCGCTGAGGGAGGTCCTGTCGGAGGGGATCGGGATGCTCAAGGACCCGCGGATCGGGTTCGTCACCGTCACCGGCGTCAAGGCGAGCCCCGATCTCAGCCACGCGACGGTCTACGTGAGCGTCCTCGGTTCCGAGAAGAAGCGCGACGCGGCGATCGCCGGCCTGCAGTCGTCGCATGGCGTCCTCCAGAGCCGCGTCAACCGCGAGCTCCGTCTCAAGCGCACTCCACAATTGACCTTCCAGTACGATCCAACGGTGGAGAGGGGGGTGCGCCTCTCCCGGCTCATCGATGAGCTCAACGCAGACGAACAAGACTGAAGCGGCAGAGTTGGACGAGGTCGCAGCGGCGATACGCGGTCACGACCGCTTCCTCGTCACGACCCACGAGAACCCGGACGGCGACGCCCTCGGGTCGCTCCTCGCCATGACGCTCGCCCTCCGCGAGCTCGGCAAGGACGCGGAGATGTACCTGTACGGCGAGGTGCCGATTCCGAACGAGTACGAGTTCATGGAGTTCGCGGGGCTTCTGCGCGGGCCGAACCCGGATTCGACCGATCACGTCGTCCTCGCCCTCGACGCGGCGAACGAGCGGCGTCTTGGCCCCGAGACGACGCTCCTCGAGAAGGCGCCGTTCGTGATCGACATCGACCACCATCACGACAACACGCGCTTTGGCGACGCCAACCTCATCGTGGGCGGCGCGTCCTCGACCGGCGAGATCCTCCGGGATGTCTTCCGCGAGCTCGGCGTCGAGCTCACCCCGGCGATCGCCGAGGCCCTCTACATCGCGGTGGTCACCGACACGGGCAGGTTCCAGTACGCGAACACGACAGCGAAGGCGCTGCGGCTCGCGGCCGAGCTCGTCGACGCGGGCGCCAACGTGCACCGCGTCTTCCAGGGCGTGTACGAGAACGTCGCCTTCGCGAAGCTCAAGCTCGTCGCGCGCGCGCTCGAAAACGCGAAGGTGTTCGACGGGGGCCGCGTGATTGTCTCCCACCTCGGGAAGGAGGACTTCGACGCCGCCGGGGCGGAGGAGCCCTACTCCGAAGGGATCATCGACTGGCTGCGCGCCGTCGAGGGCGCGGAGCTGGCCGCTCTCATCCGCGAGCCGCCGACCCAGAACGGCCCGACGCGCCGGGTCAGCCTGCGGACGACCGAGGAGGAACTGGACGTGTCCGCGATCGCCCGAAAGAGCGGCGGCGGCGGCCATCGCCAGGCTGCGGGCTTTTCGAGCGAGTCGTCGGTCGACGAGATCACCGACTTCATCCGGCGCGAGTTTCTCGCGCAGGTGAACGGCAAAGAGCCCAGCTAAGTTGCCGGAATGCAGGGGCTCGTCCTGGTCGACAAGCCAGTCGGCCCGTCGTCGTTCGCGATCGTCAAGCAGCTCCGGGCGAAGTACGGCGTGAAGGCCGGGCACGCGGGCACGCTGGATCCGCTCGCGAGCGGCCTTCTGCTCGTCCTCTTGGGGCCTGCCACGCGCCTCGCGCGCTACCTCGTCGGGCTCGACAAGCGCTACGAGACGGAGATCAGGCTCCGGCTGCGGACCACGACCGGGGACGGTGAGGGCGAGGTCGTCGAAGAGACGCCCCTCCCGTCGCTCGAGGAGATCGAGGCGCTCGAGGGCGAGGTCGAGTTGCGGGTTCCTCGGGCCTCGGCGGTGAAGATCGCGGGCGAGCGTGCATACAAGCTCCAGCGGCAAGGCGTGGCCGTCGAGATGCCGACTCGGGTTTCAACGATCCACGCGCTGCGCGTCGTGCGCTTCGAGCCGCCGCTCCTCGCGCTCGACGTGGACGTCTCGAGCGGGACCTACATCCGTGCGATCGCCGACCGCCTCGGCGGGCACTGCCGGACAATCCGGAGGACCGCCGTCGGCCCTTTCCGCGTCGACGACGCGAGCGAGGATGTCGTGCTCACGCCGCTCGCCGCGCTCGTCCATCTTCCCGAGCGGGAGCTCTCAGCAGCGGAGGTTGCGGACGTTCGCACGGGCCGGGCCGTCGAGGGCATGGGGGAGGGGCCGGTTGCGCTCTGGGCCGAGGACGCGCTCGTCGCGGTGGGGCAGGCCGGCGGCGGAGTCATCCGACCGGAGACTGTGCTGCCGGGCGCATGAGGCTTCTCCGGGGGGCCGACTTTCGCAACCTCTGGCTGGGCCAGTCGGTGTCGCTCTTCGGCGACCAGGTGACGCTGATCGCGTTGCCGCTCGCGGCGGTCCTCGTCCTCCACGCGGACGCGGCGGAGATGGGATACCTGACCGCTGCGGCGCTCATCCCGCACCTGCTCTTCTCCCTCCTTGCCGGGGCCTGGCTCGAACGGGTCGAGCGGCGGCGCTGGCTCATGGTCGCCTCGGACATGGCGAGGGCGGGGTTCCTCGCCAGCATCCCGATTGCCTACGCGCTCGACCAGCTCACATTCGCTCAGCTTTACGCGGTGGCGTTCCTCACAGGCACGTTCGCCGTTGTCTTCGACATTGCTTACATGACGCTCTACGTCGCCGTCACGAAGCGGGAGGACTACGTCGAGGCGAACGCGCTCCTGAACGGGAGCCGGGCTTTCAGCTCCGTGGCGGGCTCGAGCGTCGGCGGCATCCTCGTCCAGATCCTCAGCGCGCCGGCCGCACTCCTCGCGGACGCCTTCTCCTTCCTCGCCTCGGCGCTCTTCCTCGGGCGCATCGGGGCGAAAGAGCCCCCGCTCGAGCCGGCCGCAGCAGGGATGTGGGCGCAGGTGATGGAGGGCCTGCGCTTCATCCTCGGGCACCCCATTCTGCGCCCGTCGCTCATCTCCGTGGCGACGCTGAACTTCTTCAACTTCGTCTTCGCCGCCCTCTTCATCCTCTACGCGACCCGGGAGTTGCACGTGCGCTCGGGGACGCTCGGGATCGTGCTCGGAGCGGGAGCCGTCGGCGGCCTGCTCGGGGCCGCCGTGGCCGCGCGCCTCGGCCGGCGGATCGGCATCGGCCCGGCCTTCGTCCTCGGCATGGTGGTCTTCCCGGCGCCGCTCCTGCTCGTCCCGCTCGCGGGTGGCCCCAAGCCCGTCGTCCTCGCCATGCTCTTCACCGCCGAGTTTCTCTCGGGGCTCGGCGTCATGATTCTCGACATCAACGCTGGAGCGATCATGACGGCGCTCACGCCGCACCGACTGCGCTCGAGGGCGACCGGTGCTTTCCGTTTCGTGAACTACGGGGTTCGCCCGCTCGGCGCGCTCGCGGGCGGCGCGCTCGGGTCGGCGTTCGGGCTTCGGCCGACGCTCTGGTTCGCCGCCGCCGCGGGGGTGCTCGGAGTCCTCTGGCTCGTGCCCTCGCCGGTGCCGCGCCTGCTCGAGCTGCCCGAGGAGGAGCCCGCGTGAGGATCGTCCGCTCGCCCGCCGAGCTCGAGCCGTCCGCGCGCGCAGTCGCGATCGGCACCTTCGACGGCGTCCACCGCGGCCACCGCGCCGCCATCGAGGCCGCGAAGGGCGCCGGCCTGCGTTCGACGGTCGTCACCTTCGACCCGCACCCCCGGCTCGTGCTCGGCTACGACGTGCAGCTCCTCTCGACCCTCGAGCGTCGGATCGAGCTCATCGGCGAGGTGGATCCGGACGAGCTGCTCGTGCTCGAGTTCACGACCGAGCTCTCTCAGCTCGAGCCGGAGGACTTCGTGGCCGAAGTCCTCGAGCCGATCGGCACAGAGGTCGTCGTCGCGGCCGATTCGTTCCGCTTCGGCCGCGGGCGCAAGGGCGACGCCGAGCTCCTGCGCACCCTCGGGATCGAGGTGCGCGATGTCCCTCTCGTCGAAGGCGCCTCGTCGAGCCGCATTCGCGAGCTCCTGGCGCAGGGGGAGACGGGGGAGGCCGCAGCGCTTCTCGGCCGCCCGCCCGAGCTGGAGGGCAGCGTCGTCTCGGGTGACCAGCGCGGCGGCACGCTCGGTTTCCCGACCGCGAACCTCGCCGTGGAGCCGCATCTGCTCGTCCCCGCATTCGGGATCTACGCGGGGGCGGCGCTCGGCGGGAGGGCGGCGATCTCGATCGGCGTGAACCCGCACTACGGTGGGAGCGAGAGGCGGATCGAGGCCTTCCTGCTCGATTTCGGGGGGGATCTCTACGGCAAGCCGCTCAGGATCGAGCTCTGGAAGCGGCTTCGCGACGAGCGGGTCTTCGAGAGCGAGGAAGAGCTCGTCCGCCAGATCGCGCTCGACGTCGAGGCGACGAGAGCAGCGATTCGACCAGGTTGACGCAAGTTTTTGCCGGTTGCCGGCATCTATCTAAGTACGTGAACCCGCTCCACCTCGTCTCGACGGTCAGGTGCCTTGCGTGCGGCGCCGTCTATCCCAAGCCGACTCCGATACTGACCGCGGAGGTCGACCCCGGCTGCCCGCGTTGCGGCTATGTCGGCTGGGCGGCCGCCGACGAGGACGTGGACGACGAGGTCATGGAAGGGTCAGCGTCGCTCCGCTCCGCCTCGGATCGGCCGCGCCTCCGCTTCTGGCGAGCAAGCTGACGCCGCCGAAGTAGTGGTGGATGGCGCTGAAGCGCCTGACGTCGTAGCCCGCGTCCTCGAGCGCGGCGTACACCTCCTCCTGGAAGCCGGGCTCGATGCGGACGATCTCCCCGGCGGAGTGCAGGCGCGGGCGGTCGACGGCCTCCTGCGGCTGGAGCCCCTCGTCGAGGATCGCGCTCAGGACCTGGACGAGAGCGGGGCGGAGTCGCGTGCCGCCGGCGGCGCCGGCAGCGACGGAGAGTCCGTCGGGAGCGACGACGAGGGTCGGCGACATCATGCTCTCCATGCGGGCTCCCGCCTCCAGCGGGCGCACGTGAAGGTCGACCTCGCCGAGCATGGAATTCAGGTGGAGGTCGAGGCCGGGGAGGAAGTCGCCCGAGCCGAGGCCGAGGCTCGTCGTAAGGACGCAGGCGTTTCCGTCCGCGTCGACGGCGACGAGGTTCGTCGTGTCGCCGATCTGCTCGCCCTGGCCGCTGTAGGGCGGCGCCTCGAGGACGCCTGCGAGCGTGAGCGCGCGCTCGGCGGGAGGCTTGCCGCGCAGTGTGGGAAGCGCCGAGAGCGTCGTCACGAGCTGGGAGAGGCCGCCGCGGGTGAGGACGCGGCAGCCGAGGTACTCCGTCTCGACGGGGTCGAGCCAGATGGGCTCGTAGTGCTCGAGGTCCTCCCGGGAAAGCGGCCCCTCTCGCTCGTGCATGAGCGCGACGAAGGTCTCGGCGATCGTGCCCTCGTAGAAGGTGCGCGACCCCTCGTCCCGCATGAGCTCGAGCGCGTTGGCGAGGCCGGGCTGCTCCAGCCGGTCGCCCGCCTGCAGGAGCTCCCCGCCGGGCGCGTAGATGCGTGCCCCTTCGTGCAGCGTCATCACCGGAGCGAGCATGGCCAGGCAGTCCGCGTGAGCGGCCGGCATCTCGACGCCCGAGCGTGCAAGCTCCAGCGCGGGCTCGACGAGCCGCGCCCACGGAAGCCTCCCGCGGGTGCGCCAGAGCTCGTCCAGGCCGGCCGGGACACCGGGTACCCCGCACGACGCGATGCCGACCTGGTAGTGGACGATCTCCTTCCCGAAGGGGACGCCGACGTCTTCGAGGGGAGCCACCGCGCGGTCGGGGTGGACGCCCGGGACGGTGACGAAGAAGTCGAGCAGGCGCGCCTCCCCCTTCGTCGCGTCGTACCAGATGGCGTGCCCTCCGCCGGCGAGCCCGGTCATGACCGTCTCGGCCACGCACGAGGCGAGCGAGGCCGCGACGGCCGCATCCGCCGCCGACCCGCCCTCGGCCAGGATCTCGAGCCCCGCCCGAGCGGTTGCCGGGTGCCCGGCCGCAACTCCCGCTCGCATGGGAAAACCCTAACGGGCGCCTAACAGCGCGAGGCTCCCTACCGGCGTACGTTGAACGCGTGGAAACGGCCGTCGAGGTCCGTGGGCTCGTCAAGCGCTACGGAGTAGGTCTGGCGGTGGACGGCATCGACCTCACCGTTCCCGCGGGCGAGGTCTACGGCCTGCTCGGCCCGAACGGGGCGGGCAAGACGACGACGATGCGAGTGCTGCTCGGCCTCGTGCGCCGCGATTCCGGTGCGATCTCGGTGCTCGGCGCGGATCCCGCCGACGGCCCTGCGGCGCCCCCGGGTGTCGGAGGCTTCGTGGAGGAGCCCGCTTTCTATCCGTACCTGACTGGCCGAACGAATCTTCGGCTGCTCTCTGCGCTCGACCGCGGCCGCCCCGAGGTCGGGCGGGTCGAATGGGTGCTGGAGGAACTCGGGCTGGCCGATCGTGCCGACGACCGGGTCAGGACGTACTCCCAGGGAATGCGACAGCGGCTCGGCATCGCCGCCGCGCTGCTCCGAGACCCGAAGCTCCTGCTCCTGGACGAGCCGGCGAACGGTCTCGACCCTGCCGGTATCCGGGACATGAGAACCCTCGTTCGCAAGCTGACCGACGAGGGGGTGACGATCCTGTACTCGAGCCACCTCCTGGCCGAGGTCGAGGAGCTCTGCACCCGGCTTGCAATCCTCGATCGAGGCAGGGTCATCTTCGAAGGGGGTCTCGACGACCTTCGGCGCTCGGCCGGCGAGGAGTATCGAATTGAGACGTCCGAGCCCGCTCGAGCGCTTTCTTTCGCGCGGGCGTCGGCGGCCGTGGAGCATGCCTCGGCTGACGGGGACGACATCCTCGTCACCGTTCCGGACCCGGTCAGCCTCGACGAGCTGACGGTCGAGCTCGGTCGTGCCGGAATCGGGATCCGGGTGCTCGTGCCGGAGCGGGCCTCGCTCGAGGAGCTGTTCCTCCGGCTCACAGAGGGTTCGCGCGGCGAGAGGGCGGCATGACGCTCGTCGCGTTTCGCTGGGAGCTCCGCAAGCTCGCCGCTCAGAAACGCTCCTACATCGGCCTGGCGGCAGGCGTCGTGCTCGCCCTTGCGTTCGTCATCACGCTTTCGGTGCAGTCGGGCGGCCCCAACGACGTTCCCTTCGGAAGGGAGATCCGCACCACGGGCCTTGCCATTCCGCTCGTGCTCCTCACCTTCGCCTCGGCGTTCGGTGCGCCGCTCGTGACCGCTCTGGTTGCCGGCGACATCGTCGCCGCGGAGGACGCGAACGGCACGCTGAAGACGATCCTCACCCGCTCCGCGGGCCGGGGCTCAATCTATGCGGCGAAGGCGCTCGCGGCGCTCAGCTATGCGGCGGCGGCCCTTGCCGTCACTGCGGCGACGGCCCTCGTAGCCGGAACCATCTCCTGGGGCTTCCATCCTCTGCGCAGCCTCTCTGGCTCCACGCTCACCGGACTTCACGGATTGCTGCTCGTCGCTCTCGCCTACGGCCTCTTCCTCCTGCCGCTCGCAGCGGTCGCCGGCGTCGCCCTGCTCCTCTCGACCGTGACCCGAAACAGCGCCGCGTCTCTCGTCGGGGCGCTGCTCTTCGCCCTCGGCATGCAGCTCCTCGCGGCCCTGCCGGGGCTCGAGGATGCGAGACCCTACCTGCTGCCGGCGCAGTTCGACGCGTGGCAGGCGCTCTTTCGAACGCCATTCGACTGGGAATCGGTCCTCCGTGCCGTTTGGGTCTGCGCGCTCTTGGGCGGATTGCCGCTCACGGCCGGGTGGCTCGTATTCCGGCGCCGCGACGTCGCCTGAGCAACCCGAGATCCCGGGGCGCCGCGCGTCCTTGCTAGCCTACGGCGAATGGCTCTGACCAAAGAAGCCAAGCGAGAAGTCATCGCCGGGCACGGGAAGAGCGACGCGGACACGGGCTCCACCCGGGTCCAGGTCGCCCTCCTCTCGCGCCGGATCAACGAGCTGACCGAGCATCTCCGAACCCACGGAAAGGATCATCACTCCCGCCGCGGGCTGCTCAAGCTGGTCGGACGCAGGCGGCGGCTGCTCGACTACCTGCAGAAGAGAGACCTGGAGGGCTACCGGGGCCTGATCAAGGAACTGGGACTGCGCCGCTAGGTCGTAAAGAAGCCGGGAGGAGCCGGTGGAAGTTTGAGGGAGCCTCAGAGTGGTTGCCTCAAACCTCCGCCTCCGCCTCCCAGAGGAAAGAGAGGCACCACATATGAGCACGACAATGTCCGGCAAGTCGACGGTGAGCGTCACCGTCGGCCGGGACGAGATGAGCTTCGAGACCGGGAAGCTCGCGAAGCAGGCCGACGGCGCGGTTCTCGTCCGCGCGGGCGACACGATGGTTCTCGCCACGGCCCAGGGACGGACGGAGGCCCGCGAGGGCGCGGACTTCTTCCCGCTCACGGTCGACGTCGAGGAGCGGATGTACGCCGCGGGCAAGATCCCTGGCGGCTTCTTCAAGCGCGAGGGGCGCCCGACCGAGAAGGCGATCCTCACCGCGCGCATGATCGACCGCCCGATCCGGCCACTCTGGCCGAAGGGCTTCACGAACGAGGTGCAGGTCATCTGCACGACGCTCTCCGCCGATCTCGTCACCCCGCACGACATCCTCTCGATCAACGGCGCCTCCGCGGCGCTGATGATCTCGCCGCTCCCGTTCCTGGGGCCCGTAGGCGCGGTGCGGATCGGGCTGATCGACGACGAGCTCGTCATGAACCCAAGCCTGCCCGAGCTCGAGGAGGAGTCGAAGATGGACCTCATCGTCGTCGGCACGAAGGAAGGGCTGACGATGGTCGAGGCCGGCGCCGACGAGGTTCCCGAGGATCTCCTCCTCGAGGCGCTCGAGCTGGCGCACATCGAGATCAAGAAGCTCTGCGAGGCGCAGGAAGAGCTCCGGCGCGAAGTCGGCAAGCCGAAGTGGATCGACCCCGACGTCGACGCCGAGGCCGCCGGCCACGCGGACCGCATCCGCGAGCGGATCGCCTCCGAGGGCCTCAAGGAGGCCGCGGCCGCGATCGAGGAGATCGCCGGCGAGCTCGCTCCGCCGCTCTCGATGGAGTCGACCGAGGAGGACATCGTCCGCGAGATGCAGGTGCGGGCGAGCCTCGACATGCTCCTCGAGAAGCTCCGCCTCGAGGCGGTCGCCGGCCCGGTGCGCGAGCAGTACGGAGACGAGCTCCGCGCGCTGACCGAGGCCGAGCAGGACTCGAAGCAGCTCAAGTCGGCCAAGCGCCACCTGCTCTTCGACCGCATCGTCGAGGAGGTCGAGCTTCCGTTCCCGGTCGGCCCGGCCACCGTCGAGGGCGAGGGCTCGGTCGTGAAGGACGGCCTCACGAAGCAGTTCGTGAAGAAGGCCGCCGAATCGACCTACAAGCAGCTGGTTCGCGAGAAGATCGCGATCGACAAGCGGCGCCCCGACGGGCGCGGCACCGAGGAGATCAGGCCGATCGAGTGCGAGGTGCGGGTCTCTCCGCGCACGCACGGCTCGGCGCTCTTCACGCGCGGCCAGACGCAGATCATGACGCTGCTCACGCTCGGGACCGCCAAGGAGGGGCAGCGAATCGACGACCTCTCCTTGGAGCAGGAGCGCCGCTACATGCACCACTACAACTTCCCGCCCTACTCGGTCGGGGAGACGGGCTTCATGCGCGGCCCCAAGCGCCGCGACATCGGCCACGGCGCGCTCGCGCAGCGGGCCCTCGAGCCGATGGTCCCGACTCTCGAGGAGTTCCCGTACACGATCCGTCTCGTCTCCGAGACGCTCGAGTCGAACGGGTCTTCCTCGATGGGCTCGGTCTGCGGCTCGACCCTCGCGCTCATGGACGCCGGCGTGCCGATCAAGGCGCCCGTCGGCGGCATCGCCATGGGCCTCGTCAAGGAGGGTGACGACTACGTCATCCTCACCGACATCCAGGGGGCGGAGGACCACCTCGGCGACATGGACTTCAAGGTCGCCGGCTCCCGCGAGGGCATCACGGCCCTGCAGATGGACATCAAGATCACCGGCGTCACGCAGGAGATCATGCGAAACGCGCTCGACCAGGCGAAGCGGGCGCGCGAGTTCATCCTCGACAAGATGGCCGAGGCGATCCCGGAGACCCGCACCGAGCTCTCCGAGCACGCGCCGCGGATCACGACCGTCAAGATCGACCCCGAGCAGATCGGGCTCGTGATCGGCAAGGGCGGCGAGACGATTCGCGCGCTCGAGGGCGACCACGACGTCCAGATCGATATCGAGGAGGACGGGACGATCCTCGTCTATGCGACCGACGGCCCGAAGGCCGACGCCGCGATCTCCGCGATCCAGGCGCTCACCAAGGAGCCCGAGGTCGGGGACGAGTACACCGGCAAAGTCGTGAAGACGACGGACTTCGGCGCCTTCGTCGAGCTGAAGAAGGGCACCGACGGCCTGCTCCACGTCTCGAACGTCGGCCCGGGGAGGGTCGCGCACATCGAGGACGTGATCAGCCGCGGTGACGTGCTCGATGTCAAGGTGCTCGAGGTCGACAAGGCACGTGGCCGCATCGGCCTCAAGCTCATCGCCAAGCACGAGAACGGGACGCTGGTTCAGCCCGAGGAGCTCATCGAGCGCGCGAAGTCGGCTCCGCCGCGGGAGCGCGAGGAGCGCCCTCGGGACGGCGAGCGCCGGGGCGGACGCGATCGCGGACGCCGCGACCGCGGCCCGCGCCGCGAAAGCTAGCGAGCGCGACGCCACCGACTATGAGGAGCCCACCGACGGCGATCCACGCCGTCACGGGCTCCTCGAGCGTCACGGCGCCGAAGAGGATCGCGAGCGCCGGGATGGCGTAGGTCGCCGTCACCGCGCGCGTCGCCCCGAAGGCGCGGAGGCCGATGTTCCAGCCGATGTAGCCGAGGAGCGTCGAGAGGATCCCGAGGTAGAGGATCAGCGCGATGTCCCGGCCCGCGACCGAGCCGATCCCGCCGAGGTCGGAGCTGGCGACGATCGGGAGGAGCGCGACCGTCCCGACGAGGCTCGTCGTCGCCGTCAGCGCGAGCAGGTCGTAGCGCGCGAAGAGCGGCTTCAGGAGGACGTTGTAGAGCGCGAAGGAGAGCGGGGCGCCGAGGACGATCAGCGGTCCCTTCAGGCCCGAGAAGCGAGAGCTCCTCGCCGGAGCCGAGACCGACCACGACGCAGACTCCCGCGAACGCGACGGCGAGGCCGAGCGCGACGCGCAGCCTGAAGCGCTCGATCCCGAAGGCGATGGCGAGGGCCATCGTGGCCGCGGGTGAGAGGGCGACGATGAGCGCCGCGACCCCCGAGGCGGTGGACTCCTCTCCAACGTTCAGCGAGAGGTGGTAGCCGGCGACGATGACGACTCCCGCGACGAGCAGGCGGGTCGCATCGCGGCGGTTCAGACCCGGGAAGCCCGCCCGCGCGCCAGAGGAGGAAGGCGAACCCAGGGGCGGCGACGAGATAGCGGGAAAGGGCGATCTGCTCGGCGCCGATCCCGTGGTCGATGAGCGTCTTGATGACCGAGAAGGCCGAGGCCCAGACGACGATGGTTGCGGCGAAGGGGGCCTTCGGAAAGCGCTGCACGCTTCTCTCTAACGAATGACCGCCCGGAATTGTGAGAATGCACGTCGCGATGAAACGGTACGACGCAATCGTCGTCGGCGCAGGCCCGGCGGGCTCGACGGCCGCGTACCGGCTCGCGAAGGCCGGCGCGGACGTCCTTCTGCTCGACCGCGCGCGCTTTCCGCGCGACAAGCCGTGTGGGGGAGGGGTGACCGGGCGCGCGGCGCGGCTCCTCCCGTTCCCCATCGACCCGGTCGTGGAGCACGTCGTCACGGCGGTCGACCTGCGCCTGCGCTACGGAAAGACCCTGGCACGCGGTGACGGACGGCCGCTCGTCCTCATGACGCAGCGGAAGCGGCTCGACCACTTCCTGGTCGATAAGGCCGTCGAGGCGGGGGCGGAGCTCCGCGAGGGCGTGAAGGTGAGCGAGGTGGAGGTGCGCGAGGACGGCGTCTCCGTCGAGGGCATCGAGGCGCAGACGCTCGTCGGCGCCGACGGGGTCAACGGAGTCACCGCCCGAACGCTGGGCCTGGGCGGCAACCGGGTCGTCGGGGTCGCGCTCGAGGGGAACATGCCGTACGCGAAGATGGATCCGAGCCCGTACGACGGGCGGCTCGCGCTCGAGCTCGGCGTCGTCCCGGGTGGGTACGGCTGGGTCTTCCCCAAGGGCGACCACGCGAACTTCGGCGTCGGCGGCTGGCCGGAGGAAGGACCGCGCCTGCGCGATCACCTGCGTCGGGCCTGCGAGGCGCACGGCGCGTCCTTCGACGACCTGGAGGAGCTCCGCGGCCATCGGTTGCCGCTCCGGGAGCCTCGCTCGACGCTCGCGCGCGGCCGCGCGCTCCTCGTCGGCGACGCGGCCGGGCTCATCGACCCCGTCTCCGGGGACGGCATGTTCGAGGGCTTCCTCAGCGCCCAGTTCGCGTTCGAGGCCGTGCGTGACCTCCTGGACGGCCGTTCGGAGAGCCTCGACCCCTACGGGCCGCGGCTCGCAAACCGGCTGGCGACGCACCTCTGGGCCTCGTGGGGAGTGAAGGTCGCGCTCGACCGGTTCCCGCGTGCCACGTTCGGCCTGGCCAGCACGAAGCTCGTCTGGAGCGCGGTCGAGCGGCTGGTGCGCGGCGAGGTCGCGGACGTGCACGGAATCAGGGGCCTCGCGCGCCCGCCGCTGAAGGCGATCGCGCTCCTCGCGCGAGCCGCCGGCGACCCGGGCCGGGCCTACCGGCACGTCTGAGGTCTACCATCCGAGCGTGCAGAACTACCTGCTGACGACGCTTGCGAGCGGCGCGCGAGCCATCAGCGAGCCGCTCGACAGCGTGCGCTCGGTCGCGCTCGGCCTCTGGATCGGGACGGGGTCGCGCGACGAGGACGACGCGCACGCGGGCGTCACGCACTTCCTGGAGCACCTGCTCTTCAAGGGCTCGCAGAAGTACTCCGCCGTCGAGATCGCGGAGGTCTTCGACGGCTTCGGCGGAGAGCTGAACGCGGCCACGGCACGCGACTACACCGTTGTCTATGCGCGCGTCTTGGACGAGCACGTCGAGGAGGCGCTCGACGTCATGACGGACATCGTCTTCGCCCCGTCGCTCGTGGATCTCGACTCCGAGCGCGAGGTCGTCCTCGAGGAGATCGCCATGATCGAGGACACCCCGCAGGAGGTCATCCACGACCTCCTCACCCAGGCCGTCTTCGGCAATCATCCGCTGGGCCGGCCCGTGCTCGGGAGCGCGGATGTGATCGCCAACGTCTCGCGCCGTTCCATCTCCGCCTACCACCGCGCGCGCTACACGGCCGCGAACGTCGTCGCCGCGGCGGCCGGGAACCTTCCTCACGAGCGCTTCGTCGAGCTCCTCGACGGGATTGGGGAGAAGCTGCGGCCCACGAGCCGAAGGCCGGCGGCGCGTGCGCCCTGGGTCTCGGCGCCGGCGCCGCGCCTCGCCTTCCAGCGCAAGAACACCGAGCAGTACCACCTGTGCCTCGGCGCGCCGGGGATCTCGCGCTCCGACAAGCGCCGCTTCACGGCGTCCATCCTGGACGGGATCCTCGGCGGTTCGGCCTCCTCGCGGCTCTTCCAGGAGATCCGCGAGAAGCGCGGGCTTGCCTACACCGTCTACACGTTCTCCTCGCAGTACGCCGACACGGGTCAGATCGGCGTGTACGTGGGCACGCGCGAGGAGAACTTGGCGACCGTGCCTCGAGATCGTGGCCGAGCAGATCGAGGCGGTCGCGGGCGGCGACATCCGCGACGCCGAGCTCGCCCGCGCGAAGGAGAACCTCAAGGGCCGGATCATGCTCTCCATGGAGCTGACCTCGAACCGCATGAGCCGCCTCGGGAAGTCGCTCGTCACGGACAGCGAGCTTCTCGACCTCGACCGGATCGTCGCGGAGATCGACGCCGTCGACGCGGCCGGCGTGGCGGAGCTGACCGGGACGCTGCTCGCGCGCGAGCGCCTCTCCGTCGCGGCGATCGGGCCGAGCGAGAAGCGCGTTCTCCGCGCCGTCGAGCCGGTCTGTTCCGCCCTCGTCTCCGCCAAAGCGGCGTGAAGGTCCTTCTCTACGGTTCGCAGGGGAAGGTGGGCTCCGTGCTGGGGCCGAAACTGGCCGAGGCCGGGCATGAAGTCACCGGGGTGGAGGTGGGAGAGAGGCCGAGCTTCGAAGATCAGGACGCGGCGGTCGACTTCACGCGCCCCGATGCGGTGCGCGGCAACGTCGAGGCCTGCCTCGGCGCCGGGGTTCCATGCATAGTCGGGACGACGGGGCTCGGACCGGCCGACCTCGCCGCCTTCGACGAGCTCGCGCGGGAGAAGGGCATCGCGTGCTTCGTCGCGCCCAACTTCGCCATCGGCGCCGTCCTCATGATGCGCTTCGCAGGGCAGGCGGCCCGCTACATGCCGAGCGCAGAGATCGTCGAGCTCCACCACGAGACCAAGGTCGGACGCACCGTCGGGAACCGCGAAGGCGACCGCGGATCTCATCCCGGGCGACGTCCCGATCCATTCGGTTCGCCTGCCGGGCCTCGTCGCGCACCAGGAGGTGCTCTTCGGTGGCGACGGACAGCTCCTGACGATCCGCCACGACACGCTCTCCCGCGCGGCGTTCGCGCCGGGAGTCCTCCTGGCGCTGGAGCGGCTTTCGAGCCTCGAGCCGGGCGTCACGGTGGGGCTCGAAAGCCTCCTGGAGTAAGATGCGTCCGGTGCTCGGCGAAGTCCTGACAGCGGTCGTCACGCCTTTCAGCGCCGACGGATCCGTCAACTACGAGGCCTTCAAGCGGCTCTGCGCGCACCTCGTGGACACGGGCTCCGACGGGGTCGTCGTCGCGGGGACGACCGGCGAGTCGCCGACGCTCACCGACGACGAGCGCTTCGGGCTCTTCGCGGCGGCCGTCGAGGCGATCGGCGACCGGGCCACGGTCGTCGCGGGAACGGGGACGTACTCGACGGCACATTCCGTCCATCTCACGCGCGAGGCGCACGGGATCGGCGTGGACGCGTTCCTCGTCGTCACGCCGTACTACTCGAAGCCGCCGGCCCGCGGGATCGTCGCCCACTTCGAGGCGATCGCGGCCGTCACCGACAAGCCGATCGTCGTCTACAACATCCCGCAGCGCGTGGTCGTGAACCTGGAGCCTGACACGCTCACCGAGCTCGCCGAGATCCCGAACGTGCAGTACGTGAAGCAGGCGACGCCGGACATCGACCAGGCGAAGCGGATCGTGAACGAGAGCGGGCTCACGCTCCTCGCCGGGAACGACGACCTCCTTCTGCCGTTCCTCGAGGTCGGCGGGAAGGGCGGAATCTTCGTCTTCACGCATCTCGTCGGCCCGCGCGTGCGCGAGCTCCTGACGCGCTTCCAGGACGGCGACCTCGCCGGCGCGCGCGAGATCGAGGCCGAGCTCAGGCCGGTGATCGACGCGCTCGCCCTCGACACGAACCCGATCCCCGTCAAGGCCGCGCTCAACATCGCAGGACACGACGTCGGCATCCCGCGCTTGCCGCTCGTGGATGCCACCGACGCCCAGAAGGCGCAGCTCCGCGCCGTCCTCGAGCGCGCCGGCGTCCTGCACGCAGTTCAGGCGTAGAGCTCGCCGGCGAGGTACTTCAGGCCGGAATCCACCTGCATCGTGACGATGCGCTTGCCCGCGCCGAGGCGGCGCGCGAGAGCGACGGCGGCCTGGACGTTCGCGCCCGACGAGGGCCCGGAGAAGATGCCCTCCTCTCGCACGGCGCGCCTGGCCATCGCGAACGCGTCCGCGGTCGAAACGGCGATCACCTCGTCGAGGTCGTCCTTCTCGAGGAGCGGTGGCCAGAAGCCCGGGCCGCCGCCCTCGATGCGGTGCGTCCCGCTCCGTCCTTCCGAGAGTGCGGGGGACTCGGCCGGCTCGACCGCCGCGCGGTGCACCGGCTGACCGGTGGAGCGGAGCTCGCGGCCGACGCCGCAGAAGCAACCCGCGGTGCCGACGTAGGCGCAGAACGCATCGGGAGGCCCGTCCAGCTGCTCGAGGATCTCGCGGCCGAGCGCGCGGTAGCCCTCGATCATGTCCGTGTTGTTGAACTGATCGGTCGCGAACGCGCCGGTCTCCTCGACGATCTCGGCAGCGCGCTCCATCATCCTCGGGATGAGGTCGGGCGTGATCCCTTCAGGACTCGGGAGGATCTCCACGTCGGCGCCGAAGGCGAGCATCGTGCGCGTCTTCTCCTCGGCGAATGCATCCGACGTGACGATTCGGAGCGGATAGCCCTTGAGCGCGCAGACGAGCGCGAGCGACGAGCCGGTGCTCCCGCCCGTGTACTCGACGACGGTCTGGCCGGGGCTCAGGCGGCCCGAGCGCTCGGCGCCCTCGATCATCGCGAGCGCCATGCGGTCCTTGTAGGAGCCGGTCGGGTTCGCGGCCTCGAGCTTGACCCAGATCTCGGCGCTCTCGGCCTCGGGCAGGCGCTCGAGGCGGACGATCGGCGTCGACCCGATCGCGGCCAGGACGGCACGGCGGGGGTGAACCCTCGTCGCCACGGTCCGACGCTACTACACTTCCGCCGATGTCCCAGGCGACTCGACTGATCCCCCTCGGGGGCCTGGGCGAGGTCGGGAAGAACATGATGGTGGTCGAGTCCGATGACGGCATCGTCGTCATCGACGCCGGCCTCTCGTTCCCGCGCGACGAGCATCTCGGCGTCGACCTCGTCCTCCCGGACTTCTCCTACCTCCAGGACCGCGAGAGCGACATCCGCGCGGTCGTGCTGACCCACGGGCACGAGGATCACGTCGGTGCGCTGCCCGTACCTCCTGCGGGAGGTCGCGCGTCCCTGAGATCTGGGCGACCGGCCTCACGCTCGGGCTCGTCAAGTCGAAGCTCGACGAGCACGGCCTCCTGCGCGTCTCGGAGCTGATCGAGGCGGTGCCGGAGGACGGGCCGGCGCAGATCGGCCCGTTCCTTGCCGAGTTCGTGCGCATGGCGCACTCGATCCCGGACTCCGTCGCCGTCGTCCTCGAAACCCCCGGCGGGCGCATCGTGCACACCGGCGACTACAAGATCGACCACACGCCGGTGGACGGCTTCCGCACCGACCTCGGCGCGCTGGCCGACCTCGGCAACCGCGGCGTCGACCTCCTGCTCGGGGACTCGACGAACGCGGAGCGCCCGGGAGTGACGCAGTCCGAGCGCACCGTCGGCGAGGTCTTCCGGCAGATCATCCCGCAGCGCCGCGGGCGGATCCTCATCGCGTCGTTCGCCTCGAACGTCCACCGCGTGCAGCAGGCGATCGACGTCGCGCTCGAGGACGGGCGCAAGGTCTGCCTCATCGGCCGGTCGCTCCGCAAGAACGTCAACATCGCGCGGAACCTCGGCTACATCGACGTGCCCGAGGACATCCTCGTCAAGCCGGACGAGCTCGCGGAGCTCCTGCCGGACGAGACGATGATCCTCTGCACCGGGAGCCAGGGCGAGCCGATGTCGGCCCTCACGCGCATGGCCTACAACGACCACCAGCACGTACAGATCGAGGAGGGCGACACGGTCATCATCTCCGCAAAGCCCGTACCCGGCAACGAGCTGCGCGTCCACGACACGATCAACCGGCTGGCGAAGTCGGGCGCCGAGGTGCTGCACCAGGAGATCGCGCCCGTGCACGTCTCCGGCCACGGCCACGCCGAGGAGCTGCGGACGATCCTCGCCGTCCTGCGCCCCCGAAACGTCATGCCTGTCCACGGGGAGTTCAGGATGCTCGCCGCCCACGCGCGCCTCGCGCGCGATGCGGGGGTCGAGTCGGACCACATCGTCCTCGCCGAGAACGGCTCGGTGGTGGAGCTCGCCGACGGGCGGGCGGAGGTCGTCGGCATCGTCGAGAGTGGCGCGACCTTCGTCGACGGCCTCGGCGTGGGGGACGTCCAGGACGTGGCTCTGCGGGACCGGCGGCACCTCTCCGAGGACGGCGTCCTCATCGTCGTCGTGACCGTCGGCTCCCAGAACGGCCGCGAGATCGCGGCCCCCGAGGTGATCGCGCGCGGCTTCGCCGAGCCGGAGGATTCGCTGCTCGACGAGGCGCGCGACGAGGCGGAGCGGACGCTCGCGCACTGCCTCTCGGAGGGCATCTCGGAGCTGAAGCTCCTCCAGGAGCACATCCACGACGCCGTGGGCCAGCTCATCCGCGAGCGCACGGGGCGGCGTCCCATGATCCTCCCGGTCGTTCTAGAGGTCTAAGAGCTCCAGCGGAAACCCACCTTCTCGACCTGCGGGGTCAGAGGGCTGGCCGGGAGCCCCGGCGCGGGCTTCGCGTTGTACGGCGCGGGGGCCACGTCGTTCGGCGTTTCGGGGTGGAAGAGCGAGGCGAGGTACTGGATCTGCCCGCGCCCCGGCCCGAGCTCGAACTGGCCGCCTCCGTACATCGCGATCCCGTGCTCCGCGCAGTAGTCGTAGGCGTCGAAGAGCCGATGGATGCTGCCGAAGCGGGACGGCTTGAAGTTGAGCGTCTTCGGCGGGAAGGGAAGGCCGACGATGTCGTGTACCGAATGGATCGGCGCATCCCAGGTGATCCGGTTGCGATGGGGCTCGAGGATGGGATCCGTCTCCTCATTCAGGTCGGGATCCTCGAGCCAGGCTTGGGGGAACGCGACCGCGACACGTGCGTAGAGCGTCGGGTCTCCGGGCTGGTCCACCGGCGTTCCCTTGTAGGCGCCCTTGAAGTCGAGCGTGTCGACGGCGCCGGTCGCGACGAGGTCGTTGACGAGCGCGTCGTCCCAGGTCGAGGTCGGGTCGAGCTTCACGCGCAGGTCGGGATAGAGGTCGAGCCAGGCGTGGAGGGGCGCGATCGTGGCCGGGTCGCCGAAGCGCATCGAGGCGACGAAGTTCACCGGTTGCGGCTCGCGGCCGAGGACCTCGGCGAGCGGCTTCCCGGCCTGTCGGAGCGCGAGGTCGAGCGCCGCGCTTTCGAAGGCCCAGCGCCGGTAGGGACGGAACTGCTCGAGCCCAGGCCCGGCCGGCCAGAGGGCGAGGTGCTCGACGAGCTCTGAGAAGGAGTCGATCGTGTGGTGCGAGCCCGCGAGCGGGAGGGTCGGGCCCTCCTCCAGAAAGGCGTCCTGGTCCTCGGCGCTGTAGGTGACGTCCTCCCCGATGCCCTCCTCGCCGCCGCCACGAAGGCGGATGACGGTCGTCTTGCGGGTGAACTCCGGGGAGACCTGCACGCTGAGCCGCTCGAGCTCGTAGGAATCGATCTCGAGGGGCAGATCGGAAACGAGGGCGTATGTGTTCATCCACGGAACCGTACGCGCAACGGCGAGTTGGTGTACTAGTAGAAGAAGAGGAGATGAACGAGACGAACGGAAACAGTTGGGCCGGGCTCATGCGCTCCTACGGGGTGTCCGAAGCGACCGCCGAGCGGCTGGTGCGCTCGCTGACCGCGAGCGAGGTCGCGGCCCTGGCGTTCTGCCGCCTGCTCGAGCGCTGGGCCAAGGGAGAGCCCGAGCCGTGCACCGCTCCGCAGCGGCAGGCCGCGCTCCGCAGGGCCGCAGAGCGCGCCGAGACCGCGTTGGCCGGATTGGAGCGCCCGCTGGGCCGCTTTCTGGTCGAGCTGGAGCCCGAGGACGCCGAGGGCCGCTCCTGGTACGGCGAGCCCGGCGCCGGCGAGGTCTTGGAGTGGGAGGGTGTCCTGCGACGCGCCGGAGTCGCCGCCTCGCCCGCGCGCGTCGCGCACGCCTACCTCGAGCTGGCCGTCCTCGTCCGCGCTCTCGAAGGGCTGTCGGCATCCGCCCGCTTCGCCTCCGTGCCGGACCGCGGCTCGCTCTGGGCCGGCCTCTTCGACCTGCGCGAGAACCTCCTGAACGGCGCGGTCGACGACCTGCGCGCGCTTGCCGCGTAGCGTTTCCCTCACCGTCGTCGGCAGCATCAATCTCGACCTCGTCGCTCGCTGCGAGCGGCTGCCGCAGCCCGGCGAGACCGTGAGCGACGCGAGCTTCGAGCGCTTTCCCGGCGGGAAGGGCGCGAACCAGGCGGTCGCGGCGGCCCGGCTCGGCGCGCACGTGAGGATGGTCGGTGCGGTCGGTGACGATCCGTTCGCAGAGGAGGCTCTGGCGGGTCTGGACGCGGCTCGCATCGATCACGACCTCAACCACTCCTCGGAGCCCACCGGCGTCGCCCTCATCTACGTCGACGCAAAGGGCGAGACGGAGATCGTCGTTGCGCCGGGCGCGAACCTCTCCGTGAGCGCAGAGGGGCCGATCGAGAACCTCCTGTGCCAGCTCGAGATCCCGGTCGAGACCGTGGTCACTGCCGCGCGCGCCACGACCGGCTTCTTCGCCCTGAACGCCGCCCCTTCGAAGCCCGTTCCGGTGGAGGTGCTCGGCCGGGCCGACCTCGTCGTCGTCAACCGCTACGAGCTCGACGCGCTGCCGGAGGCACCCCGCCTGACCGCGCTGACGCTGGGAGCCGAGGGCGCCGTGCTCCTCGAGGACGGGGATGAGGTCGCGCGCGCCGCGCCTCCGAAGGTGGACGCTGTGGACGGCACAGCGGCAGGCGACGCCTTCACGGCGTGCATGGTCGTCTCGCTCCTCGAAGGGCGTGACCGCGAGGAGGCTCTGCGCCGCTCGTGCGCGGCCGGCGCGATCGCCGCCTCGCGCCTGGGCGCGCAGCCTTCGCTTCCCACGGCCGCGGAGATAGACGACATACTCCGGCCCTAGATGGCGTCGGTCACGTTTCTGGGGCGTCGCTGGCAAGGGAGCCAAGCGAGCGGCGACGAGGCAGTAGAAGTCCGGTACGGGGAGGAGCCGCGAGCGACGGATCCCGTAGCCAGCGACGACAGCCTCTGGCGAAGCCCGGCTTCGCCGGGCGAGAGGCAGAGGCGGCCGGGCACGTGACCAAGATCGTTCTCGATACGGATCCCGGGCACGACGACGCGATCGCACTGCTCCTTGCGCTCGCCTCGCCGGAGCTCGAGCTGCTCGGAGTGACGACCGTCTCGGGCAACCAGACCCTCGAGAAGACGACGACGAACGCGCTCAAGATCCTCGAGTTCGTCGACCGCGCGGACATCCCCGTGCACGTCGGGCTGCCCGCGCCCGCTCGTGCGCGAGCAGTGGGCCGCGGCCTACGTCCACGGTGAGACCGGTCTCGACGGGCCCGAGCTGCCGGCGCCCACGACGAAGCCGGCGGAGGCACACGCCGTCGACTTCATCGCCCGCGCCGTCGAGGAGAACGACGGTATCGTCCTCGTTCCGGTCGGGCCGCTCACGAACATCGGCCTCCTCCTCGCCCGCTATCCGGGGATCGAGGAGCGGATCGCACGCATCGTCCTCATGGGCGGGGCGATCGCCGAGGGCAACGTGACGCCGGCCGCGGAGTTCAACATCTGGGCCGACCCGGAGGCCGCGCACCGCGTCTTCACGAGCGGGATCGACGTGACGATGGTCGGGCTCGACGTCACGCACAAGGCCCTCCTCTATCCGCAAAAGGTCGAGGAGTTGCGCGACGCGGGCCGCGTCGGAAGCCTCGTCGCGGGCCTCTACGACTTCTACCACGGCCACCACGTGCGGATGTACGGCTGGGAAGGCTCGCCCGTGCACGACGCGCTCGCGGTCGCGCACGTGGTCAGCGACCGCTTCCTGCAGACCGCGCACCGCCACGTCGAGGTGGACATCGGCCCGGAGCCGGGCCGGGGGCGCACCTACGTGGATCTCTGGCAGCGCACGGGCAAGGAGCCGAATGCCCACGTCGGCGTCGACGTGGACGGGCCCGGGTTCATCGACGTATTGGTGGACCGACTGAAGTCCCTGAGGTAACAGGCTCCCAGACGAGGTCGCGTGCCGGGATCGGCAGGCGGATGATTCGCGCCGGCTGGTCGGCGGTCTGCGCGCCGATGAGAAAGGAGCTTCTCCCGTTGACCCAGGCGATCCAGCGGTCGTCCGGCGAGAACGCGACAGCATGCCCGTGCGGGAAGGCTCTGAGGCGGGTCGATGGAGCCCCCGGTGCTCGTGAGGACGGTGCCGTGCTGGCGCCGACGAGCGCGCCGTCGGCGCTCGCGAAGAAATTCTCGTACGGCCCGCTGAAGGACGTCGCGATCGACTCGAGCCTGTGCCCGCGGAAGACCCCCGCCAGATACAGCGCAGGGCGAACTTCTCGCATCGTGATCCGAAGCCCTGCGACAGTGCCGTCCGCCGCGAGCCGGCCGAGGCTCGTCACGTGGACGCGGAGCGGGAACTGCTTCGAGAGGCCCGCGACGGTCGGATTCCTCCGCGCGGCCCGCTCCAGGTCGGCGTGCGTGAGGATGACGCGGTCGCCGTCCACAACCTCGCCGTCCCGGACCGTCAGGCCGCCGGCCGCGGCGTCTGGCCGTTCGGGCACGATGCGGCCCCGGTCGATGGCGAAGCGGCAGCGGAGGACGTCCGCGCCGCTCTCGTCACGGACGACGTCGTCGACCATGCGCGGAAGGAGGAGCGAGTGCAACCGGCAGTTCCGGTCAGAGTAGAGGACGAAACCGCTGATCGCCTCGGTGCGAAGCGTGTCGAGAAGCGTGGGCGGCTTGGAGCTGGTCGTCGTCAGCGGCCCGGACGTCGATGCGGCGACGGGCGTCGCGCTCACGTCCCTGCGAAGCGCATCGGTGACCGCGAGGGCCACCAACACCCCGATCGCGCCGACCACGACGAGGGTGGCTGGTCCCCATCCGTCGAACGGTTGGCTGGTCCCCGACGTGACCGGCTCCCAGACGAGGTCGATGGCCGGTTTCGGGAGCCGGATGATGCGGCCGCGCTCGTCGTTCAGCGGCGTACCGACGAGGAAGATGCTCGCGCCGGTCACGTAGGCCAGCCAGCGGTCGTCCGGGGAGAACGCGACCGCCTGGCCGGGCGGAAGGCCGGGCGGGTCGGTGGTCTCCCCGTCGCGCGTCACGACCGTCCCGTTCGCGGCGGCCGCGTACTTCCCGGACGGGCTCACCACCCAGCGGTCGTACGGGCCGAGCCGGCTCGTGGCAACCCCGGTGAGCAGCTTCCCGTCGAAGGCCGCCGCCATGGACATCGCTGCCCGGTCGGCCGGCTGGACGTCGAGCGAGGCGACGAGCCGGTGCTCGTCGAGCCAGGTGTAATCGTGGACGAACACGGTGAAGCGTCGCCCTGACAGGGCGGTGGCCGCGATCGGATGGGCCCGAACCGCCGTCCGGAGATCGGCGCGCGAGTACAGGACGCGGTCGCCTTCGACGATCTGGCCGTGGACGACGTGGGTGAGCTCGCCGTCCGGGCGCCAGGCGAAGGGACACCCGGGGAGCCGCCGGTCGAGGGCGCCGGTCGCCCAGGCGCGGACCTCGACCTGCAACAGGCGGCAGTTGGCGATCCACTTGAGGTCGGGGCTCGCGACCCGGTCGCCCGTGAGGATGCGCCCGCCGCTGGTCCCGAAGTTGCACTGGCGGACGGCAGCGCCCCTCATTTCGCGGACGACGTGGTCGGTCATCTGCGGCAGGTCGAGCGAATGAAGCCTGCAGTCCCCGTCGGAGTAGAGCACGAAGCCGGTGATCTGCTCCCGGCGGAGGACGCCCTGGAGCCCGATCGGCTGCGGCCGGGTTGTGGTCGGCAAGCCGGTCTCCCGCGCTGCCTTGCCGGGCCGCAGGGCATCCGCGACCGCGAGCGCGGCCAGGATGGCGACGCCGGCGACGAGGGCGATGGTCGCGATACGTCTCACGCTCTAGACGATACGAGGGAGGAGGGCCCCACGTTCCGGCGAAATGCGCCACATGGCGCCGAGGAAGCGTCCCAAGCACCTACGCCCGAAGTCCCCTGCGCGCGTGCGCAAGAGCAAGCGCTCGCGGAGCAAGAGCCGGCGGTCGCAGCACCATCCCGAGCTGATCGGGCTCGCGCTGCTCTTCCTGGGCATCTTCCTCGCCATCCCGCTCTGGCTCGGCTGGGACGGCGGCATGGTGGGGGACAAGATCGACTCGGGCCTGGCGGGTCTGGTCGGGGACGGCCGGCTCGGCGTCCCGCTCGTGCTCATGGTCGTCGGCTGCCTCATGGTCGCCCGCGCACAGCTCGTGGACGTGCGGCCGTTCCGCACTGGGCTCGTCGTGCTCTGCCTCGGGGTCATGACGATCCTCGGAGAAGCGCGCGGCGGGGCGACGGGCGAGGCGCTCGACCTCCTCTTTGGCCGGCTGCTCGGGAGCACCGGCACCGCCGTCCTCGGCGTCTTTCTGATGGTCGCGGGCGGGATCCTCATCACCGGCGCCTCGCTCGGCGCGTTCGTCCGCCACTCCGCGCGTGCCGCGCGGAGGACGGCCGTCGCCGCCCGGCGCTCCGTCGAGCGCGTGCGCATCCCGCTTGGACGACGAGCCGATCACGCAGCCCGACGCTCCGCCCGTGGACGGCGAGACGGCCTACCCCGACGTCGTCTCGGAGAATCCGGCGCCTCCGCCCGTGCTCGTCGACCAGCTCGAGGACCTCGAGCCTTTGCCTGCGCGGTCAGAACCGGTCTTCGACATGCCGTCCACCGAGCACGCGGGCTACAAGCTTCCCGACGCCGGTGTCCTCAGGCGCTCGCGCACAGACGCGAAGAAAGGGCAGCCTGAGAAGGCGATCGAGCGCACAGCCGAGGCGCTCCTCCAGGCGCTCTCGAACTTCGGCGTCGAGGCGCACCTCGTCGGCCAGGTCGTCGGCCCCCGCGTGACGCGCTACGAGCTGCAGCTCGCGCCCGGGACGAAGGTCGGGCAAGGTCGCGGCGCTGAAGGACGACCTCGCCTACGCGCTCGCGACGACCGAGATCCGCATCCTCGCGCCCATTCCCGGCAAGCAGGCGGTCGGCGTGGAGGTACCCAACCTCTCGCCGAACGTCGTCACGCTCGGCGACATCTTCGACGAGCTTCCGGGCACGGCGAGCCAGCTTTCCGTCTGGCTGGGGAAGGACATCTCCGGCTCGTCCGTCTGGGCCGACCTCGCCCGTATGCCGCACGTCCTCATCGCCGGCACGACCGGCTCGGGAAAGTCGGGCTGCATCAACACGATGCTGTGCTCGATCCTCCTGCGCGCGACCCCCGACGAGGTACGCATGATCCTCGTCGACCCGAAGCGGGTCGAGCTCGGCCTCTACGAGTCGATCCCGCACCTTCTCACGCCAGTCGTCTCGAGCCCGAAGTCGGCCGCGGCGGTGCTCGCGAACATCCTCACGGAGATGGAGCACCGCTACGAGCGCATGAGCCTCGCCCGTGCCCGCAACCTGCCCGAGCTCAACCGCGTCGCTCAGCGAGCGCGGCGAGCAGCCGCTCCCGTACCTCCTCGTCGTCATCGACGAGCTCGCCGACCTGATGATGATCTCGCCGCAGGACGTGGAGGACGCCGTGATCCGCCTCGCGCAGAAGTCGCGCGCGGTCGGCATCCACCTCGTCCTCGCCACGCAGCGCCCGTCGGTGGACGTGATCACCGGAATGATCAAGGCGAACGTCCCGTCGCGGATCGCCTTCGCCGTCTCGAGCCAGACCGACAGCCGCGTCATCCTCGACACCTGCGGGCGCCGAGAGCCTCCTCGGCCAGGGCGACATGCTCTTCAAGCCGCTCGGCACCTCGCGGCTGCAGCGCGTCCAGGGCGCCTACGTGAGCGAGGAGGAGATCGCGCTGATCGTCGAGCAGTGCCGCGGGCAGCGCGAGCAGGAGCTGGACGAGTCGCTCCTCGAGGCGCCGAGCGCGCGCGAGCACGACGGGGAGGACGGGCGAGTTCGACCCCGACGAGGACCCGCTGCTCGACCGCGCGATCGAGATCGTCGTCCAGACCCAGACCGCCTCCGTTTCGCTCATCCAGCGGCGCCTGCGCGTCGGCTACACGCGGGCCGGCCGGCTCATCGACATGCTCGAGCGCCGCGGGATCATCTCCGGCTACGAGGGCTCCAAGCCCCGCCGCGTGCTCGTCGGCGAGGCGGATCTCGCAGCGCGTCCTCGCCGACGTCACGTCCTAACGAAGCGCCTCCAAGTCCGTCCTAGCTTTCAAGCGGTCGGCGGGATAGCATCCGTCCGGTTCCCACCGCTGAGAAACGGGCGACAAGGGAGGTTCTGTGAACGGTAAGACGAGGTGGTCGTGGCTTGCGCTCGGGCTCTTGCGGCGGCCGCGATCGCCATTGCCGCGGCCGGCTGCGGCGGACGGCGAGCAGCGTGGCGACCGACCGGAGCGGCCGCGAGCGACGGCCGAGCCAGACGACGGGCGGGCCAAGATCACGGTCGGCCTCGTGACCGACATCGGCGGCCTGAACGACCGCGGCTTCAACTCACTGGCGAACCAGGGCCTCGATGAACGCGGAGAGCCAGCTGGGCGTCGAGGGCGAGCGTGCTCGAGTCCAAGTCCGATGCCGACTACATCCCGAACCTGTCCGAGTTCGGTCGAAGAAGGCACAACCTCGTCATCTCGGTCGGCTTCCTCATGACGGACGCGACCGACTCAGGCGGCGAAGGCAGTTCCCGGACTCGACGTTCGCGATCATCGACTCGGCCTTCGATCCGCCGATCCGAAACGCGCAGGGCCTCCTCTTCAAGGAGCAGGAGGCCGGTTGCCTCGTCGGCCGTCGTCGGTGCGCTGACGTCGAAGACGGGCACCATCTCGTCGGTCGGGCGGCCAGAAGATCCCGCCCGTCGATCGCTTCATCGCCGGCTACCAGTACTGCGCGAAGCAGGTACGAAGCCCGGACATCAAGCTGCTCAACGGCGTACTCGCAGGACTTCGTCGACCAGGCGAAGTGCAAGGAGATCGCGCTCGACCAGATCTCCAAGGGCTCCGACGTCGTCTTCCAGGTGGCCGGCGGCTGCGGCCTCGGCGCGCTGGACGCGGCGAAGCAGAAGGGCGTCTGGGGCATCGGCGTCGACGCCGACCAGTCGTTCCTCGGAGACCACATCCTCACCGAGCGCCGTGAAGCGCGTCGACGTGGCCGTCTTCAAGACGATCGAGAGTCCGTCCAGGACGGGACGTTCACGGCGGCGGCGTGACCACGTTCGGCCTCGCCGAGGACGGCGTCGGGCTCGGCAAGGTGAGCTCGAAGGTCCCGCAGGACGTCCTCGACAAGGTCGACGAGTACAAGCAGAAGATCCTGGACGGGGAGATCCAGATCCCGGACACGGTCGGAGGCTAGGAACGCTTCGGTAAGGGGCGGGCTCGTCCCGCCCCTTACACTTCCCTCTCCGATGGCGGAAGCGCCCCTTCTCGAGCTCAGGGGAATCACGAAGCGGTTCCCGGGAGTGGTCGCCAACGACGGCGTCGACTTCGACCTGCGCAAGGGCGAGGTGCACGCCCTGCTCGGCGAGAACGGCGCCGGCAAGTCGACGCTGATGAACATCCTCTACGGGCTCTACCACCCGGACGAGGGCGAGATCCTCATGAACGGCAAGCCGCTGCGCATCTCCTCGCCGCGGGAGGCGATCGACGCGCGGCATCGGCATGGTGCACCAGCACTTCATGCTCATCCCGGTCATGACGGTGGCGGAGAACATCGTCCTCGCCGACCGAGCCGACGAAGGGGCCGTTCCTCGACGAGGGCGCGGCCGAGAGCCGCGTGCGCGAGCTCTCCGAGCGGTTCGGCCTCGCCGTGCGGCCCGGACGCGCTGATCGAGGCGATCAGCGTCGGGATGCAGCAGCGCGTCGAGATCCTGAAGGCGCTCTACCGGGGCGCGCGAGATCCTCATCCTCGACGAGCCGACGGCGGTCCTGACCCCGCAGGAGGCCGAGCGAGCTCTTCGAGATCGTCAGCGCGCTGAACGGCCGAGGGCAAGTCGATCATCTTCATCACGCCACAAGCTGAACGAGGTGCTCGAGATCGCCGACCGCATCACCGTCCTGCGGCGCGGGAAGACGATCGACACCGTGCCGCGCGAGGGCGCGACCGAGGAGAGCCTCGCGCGGCTCATGGTCGGCCGCGAGGTGCTGCTGCGCGTCGACAAGACGGCCGGCCCAGCCCGGTGAGCCGCTCCTCGTCGGTCGAGGGCCTCAGGTCGACGACGAGCGCGGCCTCGAGGCGGTGCGCGGCGTCTCCTTCGAGGTGAGGGCGGGCGAGATCGTCGGGATCGCCGGCGTCGACGGCAACGGCCAGAGCGGAGCTCATCGACGCGCATCACGGGCCTGCGCAAGGCCGAGCAGCGGCCACGATCCGGGTCGGCGACCGGGACGTGACGCACGACTCCCCGCGCGAGACGCCTCGACGCAGGGTCGGGCCACATCCCCGAGGACCGCCAGCGCCGCGGCCTCGTCCTCGACTTCAGCCTGGCGGAGAACATCGCCCTCCACGACTACCGGCGAGCAGCCCGAGTCCCGCTTCGGCTGGCTCTTCCGCGGCGGCTGATCGCCCGGGCCACGACGCTCTGATCAGGAGTTCGACGTGCGCGGCGGCGGGCCCGCAGACGCCGCGCCGCGTCGCTCTCGGGCGGCAACCAGCAGAAGGTCATCGTCGCGCGCGAGGTCTCCCGCGACCCGCAGGTGCTCGTCGCGGCGCAGCCGACGCGCGGCCTCGACGTCGGCGCGATCGAGTTCGTCCACCGCCGCCTCGTCGAGGAGCGGGACGAGGGGCGCGCGATCCTGCTCGTCTCGTTCGAGCTCGACGAGGTCCTGTCGCTCTCCGACCGGATCCTCGTCATCTACGAAGGCGCAGATCGTGGCCGAGTACGCGCCCGACGTCTCCGAGGAGGAGATCGGCTTCGCGATGACTGGGCGGCAGGCGCAGAGAAGGCGCACGCGTGCAGCGAACCGCAGGGCGCGGAGCAGCCCGGCACCGAGCTGGTTCGAGAGCGCCGGCCGACTGGTTCTCGACGCGCATCGGCGGGCTGCTCGTGCCGATCGCCGCCGCCGTCCTCGCGTTCTTCGTCGGCGGGCTCGTCGTCGTCGCGACCGGCCACAACCCGCTTCGGCGCCTACAAGGCGATCTTCGACGGCACCGGGCTCAACTGGTTCTTCCCGTGGGTCCGGGGCGACGAGCGCTTCAGCGCCGCGCTCGACCTCCAGCAGACGCTCATCATCACGACGCCGCTGATGCTGACGGCGCTCGCGGTCGCGTTCGCGTTCCGCTGCGGCATGTTCAACATCGGCGGGCAGGGCCAGTACTTCGTCGGGCTCATGGCCGCCCTCTACCTCGGCCACGGCTTCGCGGGCATGCCGCGGCCCGCTGCACGTCCTCATCGCGATGCGTCGGCCGCGATCCTCGGCCGGCGCGGTCTGGGCGGGCATCGCCGGCTTCCTCAAGGCCGTCCGTCGGCGCCCACGAGGTGATCTCGACGATCATGCTCAACTGGATCGCGCATCTGGGTGGGCAAATGGCTCGTCGAGCTCGGCGGGCCGCATGCAGGGGAGCGAGCCGGACGTGCCCGCGCGTCGTACGACGTCGCCGACTCGGCCAAGCTCTGGCCGATCTGGGGCGCGCTCCAGCCGCTCCACGCGGGCATCTTCATCGCGCTCTTCGCGCTCGTCGTCTACCACTTCCTGCTCAACCGGACGACGCTCGGCTACGAGGTGCGCGGCGGTCGGCTTCAACCCCGAGGCGGCCCGCTACGGCGGCATCTCCGTGTCGCGCAACTACATCCTCGCGATGGGCATCTCCGGCGCCTTCGCCGGCCTCGCGGGCGCCGTGGACATGCTCGGCTGGAAGTTCCACCAGGCGATCAACGACTTCGACGTCAGCACCGTGGGCTTCATCGGGATCGCCGTCGCGCTGCTCGGGCGCAACAAGGCGGTCGGGATCCTCTTCGCCGCGCTCCTCTTCGGCGCGCTCCAGGTCGGCACGTCGCCGCGACAGCTCGATCGGGCACCGACTTCCCGCCCGAGCTCGCGACGCAACCTCTCGACGATGATCCAGGCGCTGATCATCCTCTTCGTCGGCGCCGAGCTCCTGATCGTCTACGCTCTGGAGCCAGCGCAAGCGGGTCGGCTTCTGCGCGGCGCAGCCGCCCAGGGTGAACGTGCGGAGCTCTGCAGATGCGCAGGATCGACGGCTGCCGTCCTCGAAGAGCCACCCTGGCTCCGGCGACTCGCCGAGACGCGGTCGGTCGCGATCTACGGGATCGTGCTCGGCATCCTCGCCTTCTGGCTCGCGCTGCCGCCGTGGGACGTCCGCTTCGAGGGCGGGCCGATCGCGCTCGGGATCGCCGGCGCTCGCTGCGGCATCTGGGCTGTCGTCCGCGACGAGCGGCGGCTCGGCTGGTGGGCGGTCGCGGTCGCCATCGCAGGTACGGCCGCCGCCCTCTGGGCGCAGACGAAGGGCACCGACTCACTCGACGCCGTCGTCACCGCCGGCCTCTTCGCCGCCACGATCCGCTTCGCGACGCCGCTCGCGTTCGCGGCGATGGGCGGCATCTTCTCCGAGCGCTCCGGCGTCGTCAACATCGGCCTCGAGGGGATGATGCTCTCCGGCGCGTTCTTCGGGATCTGGGCGGCGGCCTGGAGCGGCTCGTGGGTCGTCGGGATCCTCATGGCGATGGTCTTCGGCGGCCTCCTCGCGCTCATCCACGCGTTCTTCTCGCATCCACCTCCGCGCCGACCAGATCGTGAGCGGATTCGCGATCAACTTCCTCGCCCTCGGGCTCACCGGCTACCTCTTCCGCTCCATCTACGGCACGAGGGAACGCCGTCGGACGTCTCGCGCATCCCCGACGTGACGCGTGCCGCGGCCTGCGACAAGATCCCGTTCATCGGCGACATCATCGGGCACCATGAACCTGATGATCTGGCTCATGTTCGTGCTTCTCGATCGCGTCGTGGGTCGTGCTCTTCAAGACGCCGATCGGGCTGCGGATCCGCTCGGTCGGCGAGCATCCGCGGGCGGCCGACACGGTCGGGATCTCCGTCTACGGCATCCGCTACGCGCTGTGTCATCGCTCTCGGGGATGCTGGCCGCCCTCGGCGGCGCGTACCTCTCGATCGGCTTCGTCGGATCGTTCAACGAGAACATGACCGTCGGCCGCGGCTTCATCGCGCTCGCGGCGGTGATCTTCGGCAAGTGGCGCCCGTTCGGCGGCCTTCGCGGCCGCGCTGCTCTTCGGCTTTCGAGCGGCGCTCGCGCAGCGCCTCCAGCGCGAGGCGGACATCTCGGCCAACTCTCTCGACGCTTCCGTACGTCCTGACGCTGATCGCGCTCGTCGGCGTCATCGGCCGCTCGTCCGCGGCCCGGCGGCCGTCGGCCGCCCCTACGTCAAGCAGTGAGCAGACGACCCGAAGGCGGTCGTGGGCCGTTCGTCGGCTCGCCCTCGCGGCGCTCGCGCGTGCTCGCGTGGCGGTCGCGCTGGCCGCACACTGCTCCGGGGACGTCGGCCTCTACGCAGGCGATCCCGCGGCGGTTCCGATCGGGCTCGTCGCTGCGCTTCGTGTCTCGTTCGCCTGGCGCGCAGCGCGCCGGCTCGAGCATCAGCGCACGCTCGGGCGCGTCGGCGGCGCGCGCCTCGCCACTGCGGCCCGCATTCTCGGGCGGCTTCGCGCCTCCTGCTCGCGATCACCGCCGCGCTCGCCCTGGGCGTGTTCGCGGTGCTGACGCTGGCCTCCGGTTAGGCGCATGCGGCCCGGGCGCTACAATCCGGGATTCCGTGTTCGAGATCGGCAACAGCCTGCGCGAAGCTCGGCTGCGCCAGGGTTACGAACTCCCCCGAGGTGGAGGCGGACACCAAGATCCGCGCGAAGTACCTCGAGCGCTCGAGGAGGAGCGCTTCGAGGTCCTCCCGGCGGAGACGTACGTCAAGGGCTTCCTGCGCACGTACGCGGAGTATCTGGGCCTCGACGGCCAGCTCTACGTGGACGAGTTCAACTCGCGCTTCGTCGAGGGAGGAGGAGACGCCCTCGCCCTACCGCGGCCGCGCGGCAGAGCCGCGCTCGCGCGCGGTCGAGTCGAACTTGGTCGCGTGGCGCTGGCGGGACATCGTCGTCGACGATCCTCGTCGTCGTCGCGTGGAAGTTCGGCTCGAGCGGGGCCAGAGCCGCCGACGGCTCCCGCCGGCTGCGCGACGACCACCTCGCCGGACAGCGACGCCAGCGGCGCCGGCCGGCTCCGACGCCGCGCGAGCAAGACGGACAAGCTCGTGCTCGCGGCCGTCGCGCGGCGACTGCGGCTCCAGGTGCGCTCGCGGCTCGGCGACGGGCAAGCTCCTCTACCAGGGGACGCTGCAGGCCGGGCAGACGCAGCGGTTCGTGGACGACAAGCGCTCTGGCTCCAGCTGGGCGCCCGGAGAACCTGACGGCGCGGCTGAACGGCGAGCGCCTCGCGGCATCTGCCGAACGGCCCCGGCGACCGTCGTCGTGAACGAGAAGGGCGTCGCCCGCGCGACCGCTAGTTGAGCCGCCGCGGGCCGTCGTCGTCGTCACCGGCAGCGAGCTCGTCCGCGGCGACCGACCGACCGCAACGGGCCCGTTCCTGCGCGCAGGAGCTGAAGCTCGGGCTCGAGCCGGAGCGCGTGGTCATCGTCGGCGACCGGCCGGACGAGCTGCGCGGCGCTCTGGAGACGGGGCTCGAGCCGGATCTCTGCGTCACCTCCGGCGGCCTGGGCCCGACCCACGACGACCGCACCGTCGAGCTGCTCGCGGCCGCGATCGGGCGGCCGCTCGTCGTCGACGAGGAGCTCGCGGCGGAGATCGAGGCGTTGTCGCGCGCGTCGCGGAACGGCTCCGGCGGCCCTTCGGCGACTTCCTGCCCGGCATCCGCAAGCAGGCGTCGCTGCCGGAGGGCGCGCGTCGTCGCTCGGGCTCGCCGGGACGGCGCCGGCGATCCTCGTCGAGCACGAGGGAGGGCGTGGCGATCGCCCTCCCGGGACCGCCGGGCGAGCTCCAGCGACTCTGGCCGCAACGCGCTCGCGACATCCGCGCTGTCCGGCGGCTCGTCCGGAGGCGCGGCCGCCCGAGCGCCGCGTCGCTGCGGTTCTTCGGTGCCGGCGGAGTCGCCGATGGCGCGCGTCCTCGACGAGGCCGGGGGTGAGCCGAGGGGGTCGAGGCGACCGTCTGCGCCCGCGACCTCGAGATCCACGTCGACGTCGTCGTCGAGCCCGGTGGCGGAGGCGCGGCGCCGGCGAGCTGACGCCGGCCTCGCGAGCGCGTTCGAGCGGCTTCCTCTTCCCCGCGCGACGAGCGCCCCGTCGAGGAGATCGTCGCTCGACCTCTGCCGGCGCGCGGGCCTGACGCTCGCCGACGGCGGAGTCGTGCACGGGTGGGATGATCGCCGCGCGGCTGACCGAGTCGCCGGGGCGAGCGACGTCTTCGTCGGCGGCGTGATCGCGTACGCCGAACGAGGTGAAGGGGACGCAGCTCGGCGTGCCCGTGACGCTCCTGGAGGAGCACGGGGCGGTCTCGGCCGAGGTCGCGGAGGCCATGGCCGACGGCGCGCGCGCGGAGCTCGGCGCGGACGTCGGCGGTCGCCGACACGGGCATCGCGGGCCCGGGCGGCGGAAGCCGGAGAAGCCGGTCGGGCTCGTCTTCCTCGCTGTGGCACGGCCCGGACGGCTCGCACGACGCTCGATCGCAGCTCCCGGGCGACCGGGAGGACGTGCGGGCGCGGGCAACGGTGCTCGCGCTCTGCACACGCTGCGGCGCTTCTTGTCACAATCCGGACACGAAGAGTCCGAGAATCGACAGCTAGGGTGAAGGGCGATGAGCGGCATCCGGCTCTTCTGCGCCCTGCCTGCTCCCGTCTGCGGTGGAGCGAGCTCGTCGTCTGGCAGGAGCGGGAGCTCGGGCGCTCCGCCGGGAAGCTGCGCGCTCGTCCCGTCCGCGAACCTGCACGTCACGCTCGCGTTTCTCGGCGCAGGACGCCGGCGGCTCTCGCGAGGTCGTCGGACGGCTCTGCGGCGCGCCTGCCGGGCAGGAGCCGCCGGTGCTCACCGCCGTCCGCTACCGGGAGACGAGGAGCGTCGGCGATGATCGAGCTCGACCGACGATCAGAGCCGGGCGGAGAGGCTCGCGACGCGGCTCTTCGCAGCGCCTCGAGCGACTCGGCGTCTACGAGCGCGAGAGCCGGCGTGGCTCCCGCACGTCACCGTCGCCCGCTTTCGCGACGCGCGCCGCGGCTCAGCGCCGTCCGCTTCCCGACCTCGGCGAGGTCGTGCCGTCCGACGCGGCCGTGATGATTTCCCGTCTGCGGCCGGGCGGCGCGCAGTACGAAGTCTTCGAATCGGTGTCGTTAGGAGGTTGAACGCCTTGGAGCGTGAGCAAGCACTCGACGCCGCTCTGAGCCAGATCGAGCGGCAGTACGGCAAAGGCGCGGTCATGAAGATGGGCGACCAGGCCCAGTTTGCGATCCCGTCGATCTCGACCGGGTCGCTCTCGCTCGACCTCGCGCTCGGCGTCGGCGGCCTGCCCGCGCGGCCGCATCATCGAGATCTTCGGCCCGGAGTCCTCGGGCAAGACGACGCTCGTCTACCACGTCATCGCCGAGGCGCAGCGCCGCGGCGGGATCTGCGCCTTCATCGACGCCGAGCACGCGATGGACCCGGCCTACGCGCAGGCCGGATCGGCGTGAACATCGACGACCTGCTCGTCTCGCAGCCGGACCACGGCGAGCAGGCGCTCGAGATCGCCGAGCTGCTCATCCGCAGCGGCGCGCTCGACGTCGTCGCGGTCGACTCGGTCGCCGCGCTGACGCCGAAGGCCGAGATCGAGGGCGAGATGGGCGACAGCCACGTCGGCCTGCAGGCGCGCCTCATGAGCCAGGCGCTCCGGAAGCTCGCCGGCACGCTGAACCGCACGGGCACCGATCGCCATCTTCACGAACCAGCTGCGCGAGAAGATCGGCGTCATGTTCGGCAACCCGGAGACGACCACCGGGCGGCCGCGCGCTCAAGTTCTACTCCTCCGTCCGGCTCGACATCCGCCGCATCGAGACGCTCAAGGAGGGCGTCGAGGCGATCGGCAACCGCGTCCGCGTCAAGGTGGTGAAGAACAAGGTCGCGCCGCCGTTCAAGCAGGCGGAGTTCGACATCATCTACGGCGACGGGATCTCGTGGGAGGGCACGGTCCTCGACGTCGGCCTCGAGCAGAAGATCGTGCAGAAGTCGGGCTCGTACTTCAGCTACGGCGACGAGCGGCTCGGCCAGGGACGGCAGAACGCGACGGCGTTCCTCCGGGAGCATCCCGATGTCGGCGAGCAGATCCTCCGTGCGCTGCAGACGGAGATCGGCCCCAACGCGGTCGTTTCGTCGCGGCTTCTGCCCGTGAGCGACGACGCGTCCAAGCCGAACAAGGCCGACGCGGAGGCCGAGGAGGCAGAGGCGGCCGAGCAGGCCGCGGACGGGGTCGCCGCCGCGTAGATGATTGATCGAAAGTTGATCGGAAACCGCGCACCGTCGGATGACGCCCATGACACATCGCTTGACGCCACGCTCGTGCCTCGCCCGTACACACGGTACGAGCTCGGAATGATCCCGGCGTCATAGCTCGGTCATGAGCGCCCCCGACGGCACCACACCTTCCGATCAACCATCTAGGATCACCGCCCTCCGCCGTGCGCGGCCGGGGCACGTCGCCGTCGAGCTGGACGGGCAGCCCTGGCGCACGATGACCGACGACGTCGTCGTTCGCTGTGGGCTTCGCGCGGGCCTCGAGCTCGATCGCCCGCTCGCGCGTGAGCTGGCCCGCGAGCTCAGGCGGACGAAGGCCCTGGGCGCGGCCGCGCGCGCGCTGCGGGCACGACCGCTCTCGGAGGAGCGGCTGCGCGGGCGGCTCCGCGCCCGCGGGATCCCGGAGTGCGAACGGGACACGGCCGTTGCGACCCTCGCGGAGGCCGGCTACGTGGACGACGCCACGCTCGCGCGAGGGCGCGCGGTCGCGCTCGCCGCACGGGGCTGGGGCGACGCGGCGATCCTCGTGCGCCTGGTCGGCGAGGCGTTGCCGGCGGTGCACGTCGAGGCCGCGGTCGCCGCGCTCGAGCCCGAGTCGGCCCGCGCGGCGCTGCTCGTCTCCGGCCATGACCCGCGAAAGGCCTGGGCGCTTCTGCAGCGACGCGGCTTCGACGCCGACACGATCGAGGGGGTGGTCGGACTGCTGGACGAGACCACCGCGGACGGGCTAGGATAGCGGTGCATCACAACCATCACAAAAAGCCTGCACGGAACGGTTTTTCGCCGAATCGGGAATCTGCGACCAACGATCTTCTTGTAAGCCCAGACCCATGACGAACGGCACTGCGACCCGGAGGATGCGCCGCAGGTAGGCGGGCTCGAGCCTGCCGGGCGTTGCTGCCGCCGATCGACGAACCCGTTCCTACGGGCACGACCACGTAGGAGCGAGGAATGGCGATTCTTATCGGCCTCCTGATCCTCGGGATCGGGCTGGGCCTGGCTCTCGGCGTCTTCGTGGGATCTCGCCTGCTCGCGTCGCGCCGCGCCGGGGCGGCCGCGGCGGAGAACCTCCGCCAGAGCGAGGAGGCGAAGCGCGAGGCCGAGGCGATCCGCCGCGAGGCCCGCGTCGAGGCGAGGGAGGAGGTCCACGCTCCGCGCGGAGGTCGAGAGGGAGCTGCGGGACCGGCGCGAGGAGATCAACAAGACCGAGCAGCGCATGCTGCACGAAGCGAAGAGGAGATCGACTCGCAAGCTGCCGAGCAGTGACCGCCGCGAGCAGGGCATCCCGACCGCGAGAGCCAACTGAAGCGCGATGCAGGAGGAGACTGAAGGCTGCGACGCCGAGCGCGATGAAGGAGCTCGAGCGCATCTCCGGGCCTGACCGCCGACGAGGCGAAGCGGCACATGCTCAAGCGGACCGAGGAGCACGTGCGCCACGAGATGGCCCGGATGGTGCGCCAGGTCGAGGAGGAGGCGCGCACCGAGGCCGACCGGCGCGCCCGCAACCTCGTCGCTGACGCATCCAGCGCACCGCCGCGAACCACGTCGCCGAGACCACCGTCTCGGTCGTCAAGCTGCCCTCCGACGACATGAAGGGCCGCATCATCGGGCGCGAGGGCCGCAACATCCGCACGCTCGAGAACCTCACCGGCATCGACTTCATCATCGACGACACGCCTGAGGCCGTCGTGCTCTCCGGCTTCGACGGCGTGCGCCGCGAGGTCGCGAGGCTCACGCTCACGAAGCTCATCACCGACGGGCGCATCCATCCGGCGCGCATCGAGGAGATGTACTACAGCTCGAAGGCCGAGGTCGAGGAGCCATGCAGCAGGCCGGCGAGCAGGCCGTGCTTCGACGCGAACTGCGGGAACATGCACGAGGAGCTCGTCAAGGTCCTCGGGCGCCTCCGGTACCGCACGAGCTACGGCCAGAACATCCTCAACCACTCCATCGAGGTCGCCCACCTCGCCGGGATCATGGCCGCCGAGCTCGGCGCGAACGTGAAGATCGCCAAGCGCGCCGGCCTGCTGCACGACATCGGCAAGGCGATGACCACGAGGTCGACGGCTCGCACGCGGTCATCTCCGCAGCAGCGCGCAAGAAGTACCGCGAGTCGCAGAGCGTCGTGCCACGCCATCCAGGCGCACCACCAGGACGTGGAGCCGCAGACCGTGGAGGCCGTGCTCGTGCAGGCGGCCGACGCCATCTCGGCCGCCCGTCCCGGCGCCCGCCGCGAGTCGCTGGAGAACTACATCAAGCGGCTCGAGTCGCTGGAGAAGATCGCCGGCGCCAAGAAGGGCGTCGAGGAGTGCTTCGCCATGCAGGCGGGGCGCGAGGTGCGCGTGATGGTCAAGCCGGCGGAGATCGACGACGACGCCGCCGCGCTGCTCGCGCACGAGATCGCGCGCGAGATCGAGGACCAGCTCGACTACCCGGGGCAGATCCGGGTGACCGTCATCCGCGAGAGCCGCGCCGTCGACATCGCCAAGTAGGGCCGCAGCGACCGACTCCGGGCGCGAGGTACAGTCGTCCTGTGAAGCCGCTACTACTTCCGTCGTTCGGCTGCCAGATGAACGAGCACGACGCCGAGCGCATCCGCGCCTGCTCGAGGCCGACGGCCTGGAGGCGCGGCGCGCCGGACGACGCGGACGTGCTCGTCTACAACACGTGCACGGTGCGCAAGAAGCCCGACCAGCGCTTCGCCGGCCACCTCGGCCAGGCCGCGCGCGCTGAAGGAGGCCGACGTCGACAAGGTGATCGCGGTCGGCGGGTGCATGCCGAGGCGCAGCGCGAGCGGATCTTCGACGCGCTTCCCGTTCGTGGACGTCGCCTTCGGGCCCGGGCGAACCTGCACCTGGCCGACTGGGTCGGGGCGGGTGGAGAGGGCGTCGCCCGGGGTCGCTTCGCGATGGGCCGCACTTCGCCGGCAGCCTGCCCGCACGACGCGAGCGGCCGTTTCAGGCCTGGGTGCAGATCTCCATGGGCTGCAACTCGAAGTGCGCCTACTGCATCGTCCCGTCCGTGCGCGGGCGGGAGCAGAGCCGCCGTCCGGGCGACGTCGTCGCCGAGGTGACCGAGCTGGCTCGCGATGGCGTCCGCGAGGTGACGCTGCTCGGCCAGAACGTGAACTCCTGGGGGCGCGACCTCGCCCCGGAGCTCAAGACGGAGTTCGGCGAGCTCCTGCGCGCGCTCGACGAGGTCGCCGGGCATCGACCGGATCCGGTTCACGAGCCCGCATCCCAAGGACTTCCGGGATCCAGTCATCGCCGCCATGGCCGAATGCGGCGCCGTCTGTGAGCACGTCCACCTGCCGCTCCAGTCCGGGCTCGACCGCATCCTCAAGGCGATGCGGCGGACGTACGGCCCCGAACGCTATCTCGATCTCGTCGCGAAGATCCGCGCTGCGATCCCCGACCTGGCGCTCACGACCGACCTCATCGTCGGCTTCCCCGGCGAGACCGAGACCGATTTCGCCGAGACGCTCGAGGTCGTCGAGGAGGTCGGGTTCGACGGGGCGTTCACGTTCGTCTTCAGCCCACGGAGTGGCACCGAGGCGGCGACGATGGCCGACCAGGTTCCGGACGACGTCAAGCGCGAGCGCATCGAGCGGCTGATCGACGTCGTCCAGCGCATCGCCGCGGCGAGGAACGCGGAGCGAGTCGGCCGGACCGAAGAGGTGCTGGTGGAAGGCCCGAGCCGAACGGATCCGGCTGCGCTGCGGGGGCGCACCCGCCGGAACACGACGGTGAACTTCTCCGGGATCGCGGTAGCGGGCGCTCTCGTCGACGTGCTGATCGAGGGCTCGACGTCGACGACGCTACGGGGAACCGAGGCGGCTCTCGTCGCAGCCTGATCCTCTTTCGGCCCGTTCCTCGCGCCACACGCGCGCCTTTTCCGAATAGGCTGAAATTGGAGGGAGGCCCGCGGCGGCCCCGGCGAAATGTCCGCATCTGACCTGTCGGCAGTGGTCGTTGCGATCTTTGGCCCGACGGCGAGCGGCAAGACCGCGGTCGCCGAGGAGCTCGCCGATGCCCAGCCCGCGGAGGTCATCTCTGCTGACTCGATGCAGGTCTACCGTGGCCTGCCGGTCCTGACCAACCAGCCCGACCGACCGACGGCCCTGGTCGGCATCTGGCCGCTCGACCACGATGGCTCCGTGGCCGAGTACCAGCGCCTTGCCCACGAGGCGATGGATACCGCCCTCGCGGCCGGCAGCACTCCGATCGTCGCCGGGGGAACCGGGCTGTATCTGCGCGCTGCGCTGGCCGACCTCGACGTCCCCCCGGCGCCGCCTCCCGGCGCGCGGGAGCGCTGGGAGCGCGTCTACGACCGGCTCGGCCCGGAGCGGGCCCACGCCGCCCTCGCCGAGCGCGACCCCGGTGCCGCCGTGACGCTCCACCGGAACGACCGCCGCCGGGTCGTCCGGGCTCTGGAGCTGCACGAGGCCGGCGGGTCGCTCGCGCCGCCGCGGAGCCGGCTCTGGACCGCCGAAACACGCCATCCGACCCGCATGTTTGGGCTCGACGTGCCGAAGGAGATTCTCGACGAGCGCATCCGGGCGCGCACCGAGATGATGTTCGAGAGCGGGGTGGAGGAGGAGGTCTCGCGCGCGCTCGAGAGCCACCTTTCGAAGACGGCGAGCCAGATCATTGGGCTGCGCGAGGTCTCCGAGCTCCCGCGGGAGGACGCGATCGCCGCGACCGCGCTCCGCACGAGGCAGTTCGCGTCCTATCAGCGCAAGTGGATGCGCAGGATTCCAGGCCTCGAGCAAATGGACGGCGCCCGCGACCCGGGGGCGATCGCGGCCGATATCCTCGCCGCTCTTCGGGCCTGACGCGGAGGGCGCTTCGTTACCCTGTCGGCGGCTTGCGGTTCGCGAAGTGGCACGGGCTCGGGAACGACTACCTCCTCATCGAGCGAGAGGAGGTCGGGGCTCCCCTCGGGGCCGGACTTCGTGCGCCGGCTTTGCGACTGCCACTTCGGGGTCGGCTCCGACGGCGTCCTCGAGGTCGTCGCCACGGAGGGCGCCCGCGCGGAGATCGTGATCTGGAACCCCGACGGCTCGACTGCCGAGCTGTCCGGGAACGGGACGAGGATCGCGGCACGCTGGCTCGCCCGCCGCACCGGCGCCGACGAGGTTTCGATCGCCGTCGGGCCGCGCCAGGTGCACGCCCGCATGCGGAGCGGCCTCGAGGTCGAGATGGACGTGGGCCGTGTCGAGGTCGCGCCGGTCGAGACACTCGACGTGAACGGGACGCAGTTCGAGTTCACCCCGGTATCGGTGGGCAACCCGCACGCGGTGATCGCGTGTGATCCCGCACGGGAAGAGCTCTTGCGCCTCGGTCCGCTCGTCGAAAACCACCCGCGCTTTCCCGAGCGCACGAACGTCCAACTGGTCCGCGTGGACACGCGCTCCGAGGCGACCGCAGGTGTGTGGGAGCGCGGAGCGGGGGAGACGCTCTCCTCCGGGACGAGCGCGTGCGCCGTCGCCGGGGCGGCCGTGGTCAACGGCTGGTGCGACAGCCCCGTGACCGTGCACCTGGCGGGCGGCGACCTGCTCGTCGCGCTCGACTCCGACCTCCACGCCCGGCTGACGGGCTCCGCGCAGGAGATCTGCACGGGCGAGCTGAGCGAGGAGTGGCTGGCCGGATGAGATTCGCGCAACGACTCGACCTCGTCCCTCCGTACCTCTTCGCCGAGCTCGAGCGCAAGATCGACGAGCAGCGCAAAGCGGGGGTGGATGTCATCAGCCTCGGGATCGGCGACCCGGACCTGCCGACCCCCGAGCCCGTCGTACGCGCCCTGCAGGAATGCGCCGCGAGCCCGGCCACGCACCGGTACCCGACAAACCGCGGCCTGGAGCGGTTTCGCCACGCGGTCGCGACGTTCTACGACGAGCGCTTCGGAACGCAGGTCGACCCGGGAACCGAGATCGTCCCCGTTCTCGGCGGCAAGGAGGGCATCGCGCACATCGCGCTCGCATGCCTCGATCCCGGCGATGTGGCACTCGCCCCAGAACCGGGCTACCCGCCGTATACCTCTGGCCCGCTTTTGCGGGCGCCGACGGTCCACTACCTGCCGCTTCGCGAGGAGAACGGCTTCATGCCCGACCTCGACACGATTCCGCGCGAGGGGCTCGGGCGCGCCAACCTGCTCTTCCTGAACTACCCGAACAACCCGACCGGGGCGGTGGTCCAGCCCGGGTTCTTCGAGCGGGCGACCGCATTCGCGCGCGAGCACGGTCTCGTGGTCGTGCACGACAACGCCTATTCGGAGATCGCCTTCGACGGCTACCGGCCGCCGAGCTTCCTCTCGACCGAGGGAGCGAAGGACGTCGGCGTCGAGATCTTTTCGCTCTCCAAGGGCTGGAATATGACCGGCTGGCGGGTGGGGTGGGTGGCCGGGAACCCCGAGGTCGTCGAGGCGTATCGGCGTCTGAAGACGAACCTCGACTCGGGGATGTTCGAGGCCCTCCAGCTCGCAGGCGTCGCCGCGCTCATGGAGGCGCGCGATTTCCCGGCCGAGATGTCTGAGATCTACGCGCACCGCCGCGACCTCATGATCGACGCGCTCGCCCGCATCGGGCTCCTCGCCGACCCGCCGCGGGCGACGCCCTACATCTGGGTGCGCGTCCCCGAAGGGCACACATCGGCGAGCTTCACCGAGCTCGTCCTGGCGGAGGCGGGGGTCGTCGTCTCGCCGGGGCCCTCCTTCGGCCCGAGCGGGGAAGGGTTCGTGCGCATCTCCCTGACCGTCGCGGACGAGCGCCTGGAGGAGGCCGCGAGCCGCATCGCAACTTCGCTCCGCGTCGAGGCCGGGGCATAATCCAGGTGTGACCCAACGCCAGCCGGATCCCGCGCCCGGGGCCGAGCCCGAGCGCGGCTTCCTCGTCGCCGTGCTGGCTCAGGGAGTGCACGAAGACGATGAGCTCGCCGAGATGCGGGAGCTGCTGCGGACCGCCGGAGTGGAGCCTGTCGGGGAGCTCGTCCAGCGCCGCCCCGCGCCCGATCCGCGCACGTACGTCGGCAAGGGGAAGCTCGTCGAGCTGAAGGAGGCAGTCGCGGGCGCCGAGGCGGAATCGCTCGTCGTCGACGACGACCTCGACCCCGGCCAGCAGCGCCGCCTCGAGGACGAGCTCAAGCTACGCGTCGTCGACCGCACCCAGCTCATCCTGGACATCTTCGCCCAGCACGCGAAGAGCGCCGAGGGCAAGCTGCAGGTCGAGCTCGCCCAGCTCGAGTACAACCTCCCGCGCATGCGGGGGATGTGGCAGCACCTCGAGCGTCTCGGCGGCGGGATCGGAACGCGCGGGCCCGGCGAGTCGCAGCTCGAGACCGACCGCCGCCTGGCTCGGCGGCGCGTCGGCCAGCTCCGCCGCCGGCTGAAGGAGCTCGAGCGCCGGCGCGAGACGCAGCGTAAGGCGCGCAGGCGAGCGGAGACGCCGGTCGTCGCGCTCGCGGGGTATACGAACGCTGGTAAGTCGACGCTCCTGAACGCGCTCACCGACGCATCGGTGTCCGTGGACGACCGCCTCTTCGAGACGCTCGATCCGACGACGCGCGGGTTCTCATACGAGAGCCGCCCGTACCTCGTCACCGACACCGTCGGCTTCATCCGGCGCCTCCCTCATCAGCTCGTCGAAGGCTTCGCCGCCACGCTCGAGGAGACGCTGACCTCCGACCTCGTCCTGCACGTCGCCGACGCATCCGCCTCGGACGAGCATTTGGACGCGACGATCGGCGCCGTGGACGCCGTGCTCGCTGAGATCGGGGGCTCGGAGCTCCCGGTCGAGCTCGTGCTCAACAAGATCGACGCGGTCGACCCCTTCCGCCGCCGCCGGCTCGCCAACCGCTTCCCCGGCGCCGTCCAGGTCTCCGCGCTCACCGGCGAGGGTCTCGCCGCCGTGAAATCCGGCATCGCTGCACGCTTCGCGGAGCGCCTGCGCCCGGTCCGGCTCCTCGTTCCCTACGACGAGGGCCGCGTCCTCGCGGAGCTCTACGAGCTCGGCGCGCCGATCGACGAACGGCTCGACACCGCGGAGGGCGTGGTCGTCCTCGCCCAGCTCCCGCAGCGTGAGGTTCCCCGCTTCGCGTCGTATCTCGTCCATGAGCCCGCGGCCCGGGCGCGCGGCCGGTGATCGAGCTCGAGATCCAACGGGTGCGCGCCGACGCGCGTGTGCCGGAGCGGGCCTACGACGGGGACGCCGGCCTCGACCTCGCCGCCTGCGAAGAGGTCAGGCTCGGACCGGGGGAGCGGGCGCTCGTCCCCACGGGCCTCGCCGTCGCCATTCCGGAGGGATACGCAGGCTTCGTTCAACCGCGGTCGGGCCTCGCGGCCCGGCACGGGATCGCGGTCGTCAACTCGCCGGGCCTGATCGACTCGGGCTATCGCGGCGAGATCAAGGTCGTGCTCCTGAACACCGACCGCGAGAGGACGTTCGTCGCCGAGCCGGGCGAGAGGATCGCCCAGCTCGTCGTCCTGCCGGTTCCCGAGGTGACCGTCCGCGAGGTGGACGAGTTGCCAGGGAGCGAGCGGGGCGTGCGCGGCTTCGGCTCGTCGCAGGCCGTGTGATGGAGCCCAGAATCAGGGTGTCGGCCGTCCTCCGGCGCGAGGGCCGGACGCTCCTCATCCGCCAGGAGAAGCCGGGCAAGGAGTACTGGATGCTCCCTGGCGGAGGCGTGGACGCGAGGGAGACGCTCGTGCAGGCGCTCAAGCGCGAACTGGCGGAGGAGTGCGGGATCGAGGAGGACCTCCCGCTCGAGGGGCCGATCGCGGTCGTCGAGTCGATCTCGCCCCACGGCGCACCGGCCAAGCACGTCGTCCATCTCGTCTTCGCGGGCTACCTCGGAGGCCGTTCCCTCGAGGCCGTCACGTCGAAGGACGCCGCGGTCCGCGGCCACCGCCTGTTCGGGCCGGAGGAGCTCCTCGAGCTTCCGGTGCACCCGCCGATTCAGCGCTTCCTCGCGCGCTGGCAACCGGGCGATCCGGTCGTCTACCTGGGCGCCATGTGGGCGCCCTAGCCTAGGTGAACCGGTCGTGGAGGGCGGTCTCGTCGGCGACCCAGAGGCCGACGACGAGGGCGGCCGCGACGAGCCCGACGCGGAGCGCGAAGCCGGGCGCCCGCCGGTCGAAGGCGAGCGAGGGCAGGCGCCAGACGTAGACGAGGACGTGCACCGACGCGACGGCGAGCCAGACGGCGAAGGCCGCCTTGTGGACGCCGACCCAGGCTCCCACGCGCTCGCCGGTGGCGAGGAGGTAGACGCCCGAGCCGAGCACGACGACCGTCGTGGCGACGAGAACCGGTGCAAGAAGCCGCATCACGAGCCAGGGCGGGCCCTTCCCGCGGTAGACGGGGTTGCCCGTGTAGTAGCGGACGAAGCGGTACCCGCTGCTCCCGAGCTTGAGGAGGACGGGCGGGATGAGCATCACTCCGACGAACATGTGCAGCGTGAGGAGCGGCCGGATGAAGAGGATCGTCAGGCCCTCGACCGCGAGGAGGAGGACGAGGAGCACTGCCGTCGTGGCCGTCAGGCGCTCGTTTTCCTCCGGCCCTCCGAGACGCATCGGGCCATGGTAGCCACGGGGCCCACGCTACACCGTCAGTACCCATGCCTTCACGGGCTCGGCGCGCCCGCGGAGGTCGAGCGCGCGAGCGTCGAGGCCGGTCGTGTCGAGTGACGCCGAGCGCACGGCCTCCTGGGTGACGAGGATCTCGCCCGCCGAGGCGCTCGAGGCAAGCCGCGCCGCGGTGTTCACCGGATCGCCGAGGGCTGTGAAGTCGAGGGCTTCCTCTTCGCCCACGGTCCCGACGAACGCCGTTCCGGTGTGTACGCCCGCCCCGACCGGGATCCACGGCTCGGCTTCGGCGTGACCTGTCCGCTCGAGGAGTTCTCGAGCCGCTGTCACAGCGTCAGCGGCATGGTCGGCGCCAGCGAACCCCGGGATGAAGAGTGCGACGAGCGCGTCGCCGACGAACTTGTCCACGATGCCGTTCTTGTCGTCCACGACCGAGGCGGCCACGCCGTAGAAGTGGGCCATCAGGCCCCTGAACTCCTCGTTGCCGAGCTTCTCGGCGAGCGCCGTCGAGCCGCGGACGTCGGCGAAGAGAAACGAGAGCTCGACCTCCGCGCCGCCCGGGCGCTTCTCGAGGGCATGGATGCAGCCGCTGCAGATGCGGCGGTTGAGGGGCGAGCGCCCGAATCCGAGGTAGCGGAGCACGCTTCCCGGCCGGCCGAACGGCGTGTCGCAGAGCTTGCAGCGCGGGTCCGAGGGAAGCCCGCGGTTGAGCCGCCGCACCCACGGCGTCCAGCAGATGTGCCCCCGCGCCTCGCCCATGAGCACGCGCCGCCATTTCTCCTCGAGCGAGACCTTTGGCTTGCGCTTGAGCGTCTGGCCGCCTCCCTTACGAGGCAGATGATACGACCCCCAGGCGCCCTGGGCGGCGGGGCTCCCGCCGGGCGAAGCCAGCGCGTATGTCTCGGGCCTGCTCGCCCTCCTTTGCGAGCGCCGCCCTAGAACGCCTAGGTGCGTTCGGCGCGAGTGCGGGGGTCGAGTGCGTCGCGCAGGCCGTCCGCGACGAAGTTCGCGCAGAGGACGAGCGTCGCAATCGCGATGCTCGGGACGAAGAGGACCATTGGATGGAGGACGTAGGCTGCACGGCCGTCCTGCGCGATCGAGCCCCACGAGGCGGTCGGCGGGTTGATCCCGAGCCCGATGAACGAGAGGAACGCCTCCCCGAGCACGACCGCGGGTAGGTCGAGGAAGACCGCGATGATGAGCACCCCGAGGGTGTTGGGGAGGATGTGGCGGCTGAGGATGCGGTGCCAGCGCGCTCCGACCGCGCGGGCAGCGGTCACGTATTCGTTCTGTTTCAGCGTCGTCACCTGCCCGCGCACGATCCGGGCGGTCGTGAGCCAGCTCGCCACGGTCAGCGCCGCGACCATCGTCCAGAACGTGACCTCGCCGTTTGGGCTGAGGATCTGCGTCGTGATGATCGCGAAGGGGAGGTAGGGGAGGCCGTAGAGTGCGTCCAGGATGCGCATGAGGACGTCGTCCACCATCCCGCCGAGGAAGCCGGCGATCGACCCGTAGACGACTCCCACGGTGAGGATCGCGATCGTCCCTGCGAAGCCGATCCCGATCGAGATGCGCCCGCCCACCGCGACGCGGGTGAACAGGTCGCGGCCGAACTTGTCCGTCCCGAACGGATGCTCGGGGCTCACGGGGAGGTAGGCGTCACTGAAGTTCACCTGGTTCGGGTCGTACGGCGAGAAGATGGGGACGAGGAGGCAGTAGAGGACGATGCAGCCGAAGATCGCCGACGCGGCGACCGCAGCGCGGTTCCGGATGAAGCGGAGGTAGGCATCCTTCCAGAGCCCGCTGCGCCGAAGCGGCGCGCCCGCTGTTTCCGCCGAGCGTTCGAGAGTCGGCTGTTCATGCGGCAGGGAGATCTCTCGATGTTCGACGGCCATCAGCAGTAAAAGACGTTATGGCACTGACGAAGTTAGACTGATCGCGGAGAAAAGTCCAGTGATCCTTCCGCGCGAAAGAGATTCGATCGCCCTCGCGGTCGCCCTGGTCAACACCTGGGACGTGCTCAACGACCCGCCGGAGATCCTGCGGGACGTGGAGCGCCTCCAGTTCGTCCTCGGGCGTTCGGTCTCGACGAGGAGGCAGACCGGGCCACGGAGCGCGACCTCGCGCCGATCCGGAGCATGCGAGACCGGCTGCGACCGCGCCTTCGAAGCGGGGGACGAGGCGGTCGCGGTCGCCGAGCTGAACGGGCTTGCGCGGGAGGCGGACGCCGTTCCGCAGCTCGAGCGCAAGAACGGCGGCTGGGCCTTCCGCTACGGAGTTGGCCGCCGGCCGCTTGCCACGGAGCTGGCCGCCAGGTCGGCCGTCGCGCTCCTGGGTGTGATCAGGAGGAGGGCTGGAGTCGCTTCGGGCGCTGCGCGGCGTCGCCTTGCTGCTGCGTGTTCGTCGACCGCTCGCGAAACCGGAGCCGGCGCTACTGCTGCGACCTCTGCGCCGACCGAGCGACGCAGGCGGCTGCGCGGCGCCGCCGCAAGGCTCCGACCGCCTAGAAACGCCCGCCGCGGGAGCGTGCGCGCCCCGCGGAGACCTCCTGCGCGGAGCGCTCGAGGTCGTCCGGAAGCGGCTCGAGCTCGGGTGCCTCCCCCGTCCGTGCGAGCCCACGGGCGATCAGCCAATCCGCAAGCCACGGGTTCCGGGGCAGGAGAGGCCCGTGGAGGTACGTCCCGACCGCGCTCCCGGCCCGGCAGCCCTCGAGCCCGTCCTCCCCGTTGTTCCCGAAGCCGGAGACGACGCGCCCGAGCGGCTCTGCCCCGTCGTCGAGGTACGTCCGCCCGGCGTGGTTCTCAAAGCCCGCGAGGGGCCTCGGGGAGCCCGGGTCGAGCTCGCATTCGAGGAGGACGTCGCCGATCATGCGCCGCTCGCCGGCGACTGTGCGCTGGGGGAGGAGGGAGATGCCTGGGAGCTCGGCCCTCGAGCGGTCGCGGTAGTAGTGGCCGAGGAGCTGGTAGCCGCCGCAGACCGCGAGGAACGCGGCCCCGCCGTCGAGCGCCTCGCGGAGCGCGTCTCCTTTCGCGGCGAGGTCGGGCGCAATCAGCGCCTGCTCGCGGTCCTGGCCGCCGCCGATGTAGTAGAGGTCGTGCGCGCCGGGTTCGACGCGCTCGCCGAGCCCGATCGTCCTGTAGTCGAGCTCGATCCCCCGCCAGGCCGTCCGCTGCGCCAGCACGGCGATGTTCCCGCGGTCGGCGTAGATGTTCAGGTAGTCCGGGTAGAGGTGCCCGACGACGAGCTTCACGCTGCCGCCTCCTTCCAGTACGGGCGCACGAGCCCGCGTTCGGAGGCGATTCGCCGCAGTTCGAGCATCGCCGTGTAGGTGGGGAGGACGACCAGCTCTCGACCTGGCGGCGTCGCCTCGAGGCCGTGCGTGAGCGCACGTCGAGGTCGCGGAGGAGCGTGATCCGCTCCGGGTCGAGACCTCCGTACTTGAAGCGCAGGGCGAGCTCCTCCGTGCGCGCACCGCTCGCGACGAGTTCCTCGAGCGAGCCGATGAGCGGCTCGAAGTCCACGTCCCAGATCCAGGAGACGTCCCGCCCGTCGGCGATCTCGTCGTTCAGCGCGACCAGGAGTCGGGGCGGAGCCCCCGCATCCACGAGCGTGCGCACGACCTCGTTCGCCCCGGCAGGGTTCTTGACGAGCAGGAGGAGGACGGTGCGATCGCCCGCCGGGATACGCTCGAAGCGCCCGAACGCGGCACGGAAGCGGCCAAGGCCCGCCTCGATCTCGTCCAAGCCGGCGCCGAGGACGAGGGAGAGAGAGGCGGCGGCGAGTGCGTTGTAGACGTTGTAGAGGCCGGGGAGGGCGATCGAGACGCGCCGCGTCCCTTCCGGCGTCACCAGGTCGAACGCGGTGCTCTCGAGCCCCGAGAGGGCGATCGCGCGGGCGGAGACGTCGAGCGGCGGCCGCGCGTCGTGGCAGCGCGGGCAGCGGTAGTCGCCGAGGTGGCCGACGTAGGCGGCGGCATAGGAGTACGGGGCCCCGCAGGTGCGGCAGTACTTGGAATCCGCGGCGTGGGGGAGGCGCTCGCGCGCCGCCGATGGGTCGTCGATGCCGAATCGGAGCGCTTCCGCGCGGCCTCGCGCGATGTCCGCGAGCAGCGGGTCGTCGGCGTTCACGACCGTCCACGCGGCCGGGTCGAGGTCGAGAACGGCTCCGCGCCAGCCCTCGGCGACGTGCTCGAGCTCCCCGTAGCGGTCGAGCTGGTCGCGGAAGAGGTTGCCGAGGCAGACGGCCTGGGGCCTCATCCTCCGCGCGATGTCGGGGAGAGCACCCTCGTCGACCTCGAAGAGGCCGAGGTCCGCGCCCTTCTGCTCCAGGAGCGCAGAGGTCACCCCGGAGACGAGGTTCGCTCCGGCACGGTTGTGCGCGAGGGTCACCTTGCCCGCCAGGATCTCGGCGACCATCGCGGCGGTCGTCGTCTTGCCGTTGGTTGCCGAGACGAGCGCCGACCCGAGGGGGAGGCGGCTCGCGAGCTTCCCGACCGCGCCGGGGTCGACGGTGGCGAGGATCTTTCCCGGAATCGTCGTCCCGCCGCCCTTTCCGGCGACTCTGGAGAGCCGTCCGGCAGCGCGGGCGAGGGCGATTTCGAGGCGCAGGCGCACGGGGGCCAGTCTACGGGCGGGCTTCGTTCCCCCGAATAGGGGAAGTTGTCGTGCGCTCACCCTAATGAGGGAGGCCGGCACGGGCGGGCGGCCCGATGATCGGACTGTATTTCTCCTCATTGCGGCCCGCGCATCGAGCGCGGAGGAAGGCGAAGACCACATGCGGCAGGTCAACGGCACGAAGGGCAATCTGCGAGGCAGCGCTCTTTGGGGTAAACCCAAGGGCGAGTCTCGTTCCAGCGCGCTCTGGGGCAAGCCCGGGCGCGGACTCGCGATTCTGGCCCTCGTCGCCGCACTCGCCGCGCCCGTCGCGGCGACCGCGGGAAGCAGCGGCCGGGCAGTGCAGGCGTCGCATGCTCTCGTGCCGGCGAGCCTCATGGCTGAGGCAGAGGCTCATCCGAACCAGGTCTTCTCCGTCATCGTGCAGGGCAGCCGAGGGACGAAGAGCTCGGCGGTCGCAGGCGCGGTCGGCAAGTCGACGAGCGCGAAGCCCGGGAAGGCACTGGGGCTCAAGAAGAGCTTCACGAGCCTGAACGGCGTGTCCGCCAGCCTGACGGGCGCGCAGATCGTCGACTTGGCGAAGCGCCCTGGGATCCTCGCAATCACCTTGGACGGTCGGATCCGCCTCTCAGCGTACAACGGCGGCTTCTCCAACTCTCAGGGTTGGGTGACCGCGGCAGGAGTGTCCGACGTCTGGAGCGGGAGCTTGAAGCCTCCCGCGATCGCCGTGGTCGACTCGGGCGTCCAGGCGTGCAGATCGGACTTCGACGCCGGATGGGGTTGTTCCGGGCGTGTGGTGAAGCAGGTGTCTCTCACCACCCTGGTGCCGAACTCGAGTGGCGACGGACGCGGACACGGCACGCTCGTGGCCGGTCTGGCCGCAGGCTCGCGTGACGGCTATGCAGGCGCCGCCCCCACGGCGCCGATCGTTTCGATCGACGTGATGGACGACAACGGCATGGCCCTGACGAGCGACGTGATCGGTGCGGCCGACTGGATCCTCGCGAACAAGTCCCGCTACAACATCCGCGTCGCCAACTTCTCCCTCCAGTCGACGGTCGCCGGCAGCTTCATGTACGACCCGCTCGACAAGGCGGTCGAGAAGCTCTGGTTCAACGGCGTCGTCGTCGTCGCAGCAGCCGGCAACTACGGCGTCGCCGGACAGCCCACGTCGGTCGCGTACGCGCCGGGCAACGATCCGTTCGTCATCACGGTGGGCGCGGGCGACATGAACGGCACCCCCTCGACGAAGAGCGACGACTTCGCCGCTCCCTGGTCGGCCTACGGCTACACCCTCGACGGCTTTGCGAAGCCCGATCTGGGTGCGCCTGGCCGCTACCTCATCGGGCCGGTGCCCTCGGCGTCGACGATGGCTCTGGAGCACCCCGAGCGCGTCACAAGCTCCGGCTTCATGTGGATGTCGGGCACGTCGTTCGCCGCCCCGGTCGTCGCCGGCGCCGCGGCGCAGCTCCTTGCGAAGTACCCGACTTGGACGCCCGATCAGGTCAAGGGCGCGCTCATGCTGACCGCGCGGCAAACGGCCGCCGGGATGGCGCTCGGCGTCGGCGAGGTCAGCGGCAAGGGTGCGTATTTCTTCGACTACACGACCCTGTCGGGCGGGACACCGCCCGATCCCAACGCGGCGCTGAGCCAGTTCGTCGGCCCCGACGGGACCGGCGGCACGGCCTTCGACTCGGCGAGCTGGGCGAGCACTGCCACGGCAGACGCCTCGTGGAACCAGGCGAGCTGGAACAGCGCCTCGTGGGCAAACGCTTCCTGGGCGTCCGCCTCCTGGAACGCGGCCAGCTGGGCGAGCGCCTCCTGGGCGAGCGCCTCCTGGGCCTCCGCCTCCTGGAACGCGGCGAGCTGGGCAGCCGCGTCCTGGGCCGCCGCGTCCTGGAACGCGGCCAGCTGGGCTCAGGCCTCCTGGGCCGAGTAGCGGGATGCGCCCCGAGGCGGGCACTCATCCCTCGACCGAGTGAAATTCGGAGCCTCTCCCACAAACGGGGGAGGCTCCTCCTTTCGTTCCCTCCTAGCTTGCGGTGTGGCGTTCAAACCCCACTCGGCCTTGCGGCCCTGATGCAGGTGGGGACGGGAGAAGGGAAAGGAATTCGATGCGGCTCGATCGCGGTACGAGCGGGGGACTTCGGCAAAGCGCCCTCTGGGGCAAGCCTTCGAAAGGCGAGACGCGGTCGAGCGCTCTCTGGGGCAAGGGTGGGCGCGGCCTCATCGCCCTTGCCGTCCTCGCACTGGCGCTGACCGCGCCGGTCAGCGCAACCGCATCGACGCGCTACGCGTACACCACGCCGGGCCTCCTGGCCTCCGCGAAGGCCAATCCGTCGGCGACCTTCAACGTGATCGTCCAGGGCAGCCGCGACAAGTCGACAGGCGCCATCGCGTCGGTCGTCAAGAGCACGATCTCCACCAACCCGGGGTCGGCCAGGGGGGTCAAGCGCCAATTCTCCTCGGTGAACGGCGTCGCCGCCAACCTCACCGGCGCCCAGATCCTGCGCCTCGTGCAGAAGAACGGCATCGCCGCGATCACGACCGATTCCGAGGTCCAGCTCGCCGGCACGCTCTCGAACAAGCAGCGCTGGCCGTTCGTCTCGGGCGTGCAGAAGTTCTGGTCGAACGGAACGACGCCCGCGACGCCCACGATCGCCATCGTGGACTCGGGAATCGACGCCGGGCGCGCCGACTTCGGCGGGCGTGTCGTCGCCGACGTGAACATGACGTCGCTCACCGGCAACTCGCCCGGCGACGGCCGCGGCCATGGAACCTTCGTGGCCGGCATCGCCGCGGGCTCGGGCGACGGCTATACGGGCGCCGCTCCAGGGTCCAGGCTCGTCTCCATCGACGTGATGGACGACAACGGCATGGCCATGACGCGCGACGTCATCGCCGCCGCCGACTGGATCCTCGCGAACAAGGACAAGTACGGGATCCGCGTCGCCAACTTCTCGCTGCACTCGTCCCAGGCGAACAGCTTCATGTACGACCCGCTCGACCGGGCCGTGGAGCGGCTCTGGACGGCCGGCGTGGTGGTCGTCGCGGCGGCAGGGAACTACGGCGTCGACGGGCAGCCAAGCGGCGTGCCGTTCGCGCCGGGCAGCGACCCGTTCGTCATCACGGTCGGCGCGGACGATGTCGACGGCTCAGTCTCGACGGTGGACGACGTCGCGGCTCCCTGGTCGGCCTACGGGTACACGCTCGACGGCTTCGCGAAGCCCGACGTCGGGGCGCCCGGCCGCTACATGGTCGGCCCCGTGCCCATGACCTCGACCCTCGTCACCGAGAAGCCGGCGAGCGTCGTGGCCCCCGGGTACATCCAGCTCTCCGGCACGTCCTTCGCGGCTCCGATCGTGGCCGGCGCAGCTGCCCAGATCCTCTCGGCGCATCCCACGTGGACGCCCGACCAGGTCAAGGGCGCGCTCATGGTGACGGCGAGCAAGACGCCGAGCGCCGCACCGCTCTCCGAGGGCGCCGGCATCGTCGACGTCGCCAAGGCCGTCGCGCTCGCGAGCGCTCCGAACCCGAACCTCGCGCTGAGCAAGTTCCTCGTCACGGATCCGGTCAGCGGCGGCACGGTCTTCGACGCGGCGAGCTGGGCGAGCACGGCCACGGCGAACGCCTCGTGGAACCAGGCCTCGTGGTCGGATGCCTCGTGGAGCTCCGCTTCGTGGAGCTCGGCTTCCTGGGCCTCCGCCTCGTGGGCGAGTGCCTCGTGGGCATCCGCCTCCTGGGCGAGCGACTCGCAGTCGGCCGCGTCGTGGGCGAGCGCCTCATGGGCTTCGGCCTCGTGGTCGGACAACGCCGAGGTCGAGGCGCCTTCGCCGGATGGCGAGTACCTGAGCGCCGACGAGCTCGCCGCGTTCGCAGCCGACCTCGGCCTCGTCGACACCTCGAGCTCCGGCACGGACACGACCTCCACGGACACGAGCGCAGGCGGCTAGACCGCGCCGCCGGCGCTCACCGTGATCGGACGGTGAGAACAACCCCGGGTGGCCCACCCGCCCGGGGCCCTCACCCTTCAGGGGGAATTTTCCGAGCCCCTACGGCGTCCCTCGAACGGGGGACGCCACCCGTTCTGGGCCGCCGTACCTTGAAGCTATGGCTCTGCGGCCCCACGCGTCCGCGTGGAACGGAGCGTCTATCGACGCATGGCGTCGCCTGGAGGCGATGAGATGAGCGCGGTACCGACGGAATTTGGCGCCCAGGACAGGAAAAGCGGGCCCGAGCCGTCCGAGGAATCGCTCTCCCGTGCAGCCAAGCTCTACCTCTTCACGATCGTCGCGATCGCCGTCGCCGCGGCTCTGGTTCCGCTTTCGCATCTGAAGCCGACGACGAGCGCCTGGTCGACGTTTTTCGTCCTGGCCTCGTGCGCGGCCGTCGCCCAGCTCTTCGTCGTGCGCACGCCCCGCGACCAGTCGTACCACACGACGATCGTCTTCCTCATTCCCGCGGCCATGCTGCTCCCGCCGGAGCTCGTCGCGCTCATGGGCGTCGTGCAGCACATCCCCGAGTGGCTGAAGGTTCGCTACCCCTGGTACATCCAGGGGTTCAACATTGCGAACTACACGCTGAACGGCCTCGCAGCCTGGGGCGTCGTCCACTTCGTCGAGGGCATGAACCTGAACCCGGACGTCGCCTTCGCCCTCGCAGGGCTCGGGGCCTCCGTCGTCTTCGTCGCCCTGAACCACGTCCTGCTCGCGACGATGCTCCACTTCGCGCGCGGACACACGCTGCGGGAGACGGGACTCTTCTCCACGGAGAGCCTCTCGACCGACTTCGTCCTTGCTTCGCTCGGCGTCGCGTTCGCGGCCATCTGGACGTGGAACCCCTGGCTGCTCCCGACCGCGGTCGCCCCGCTCCTCCTCATCCACCGCTCGCTCAGCGTCCCGGCGCTCCAGGAGGAGGCGCGCGTCGACCCGAAGACCGGGCTCTTCAACGCCCGCTACTTCGCCGCCGAACTGCGCGAGGAGCTCGCGCGCGCGGGGCGGATGGACCGTCCGATGTCGATCATCATGGCCGACCTCGACCTCCTGAGGGACATCAACAACTCGTACGGCCACCTCGCCGGAGACGCGGTCTTGAAGGGGATCGCGGAGGTCTTCCGCAAGCAGCTTCGGCACTACGACGTTCCGGCGCGCTTCGGCGGGGAGGAGTTCGCCATCCTGCTGCCCGAGACGCCTCCCGACCAGGCGCTCGAGATCGCCGAGCGCATCCGCCGCGCGGTCGCCGACCGCCGCTTCGAGGTCGAGACGTCGAGCGAGCCGATCCGGGCCACGATCTCCCTCGGCGTCGCCGGGTTCCCGAAGGACGGCACCGACCCGAACGAGCTCATCCACCAGGCCGACCTCGCCGTCTACCGCGCGAAGCTTCAGGGCCGAAACCGCGTGCAGGGGGCGAGCTCGGAGCCGCTCCTCGTGAGCCCGGCCGAACGGCCCGCAAGGCTCGCCGCGGTGCCGGAGGACGGAGAGTACGCGTCGGTCGTGGCGCGCGCGCTGCCCGAGCAGCGCGCAAGCGAGCGCCGCGAGCAGCAGCCGCGTCCGCACACGCCCGGCAGGCCGCACTTCCTCGCGCTTTCGCCACCCGTGGCCGCTCTCGTCGCCCTCGTCTCGATCGCGGGCATCGGGGCGGGCGTCGCAGGGGCGTTCCTGGGCACGAACGACGACCTCCTCGGCCTGATCGCGATCATCATCCTCGTCGGCGGCGGCCAGGCCCTCTCGCTCGAGATGGAGGCCGGCTCGATCTCGGTCAGCGCCGTCGGGGCTCTGGCCGGCGCGGCGCTCTTCGGGCCGAGAGCCGCGCTTCCGCTCGCGGTCGCCACGGTGGCGGTCGAATGGAGCTCGCGGCGCGACGCCTGGTACTACGTCTGCTTCAACATCGGCGCGTTGAGCCTCGCGTCGCTCGCCGCCGCGGCGGTCTTCAGCATCGGCTCGAACGAGACCCGAACGGGAGACCTCGTCATCGCCGCAGCCGGACTCGTGGCCGGCGGCGCCTATTTCGTCGTGAACACGGGCCTCCTCTCGGGCGCGATGGCGCTCGAGGGGCACGACAAGTGGAGAGCGGTCTGGAACGAGCGCTTCTCCTGGCTGCTGCCGCATTACGTCGCGTTCGGGGCCGTGGGCGCGGCGATCGCGCTCGCGTACTCGGCCATCGGGCTCTACGGCCTGGCGGTCTTCGTGCTCCCGCTCTTCCTCATGCGCAAGACGATGGCCGCCTACCTCGGCCACACCGAGAAGTCGACGAAGAAGCTCCGCAAGGCCGCCGAGACGATCCGTCAGCAGAACGTCTCGCTCGAGCAGGCGAACCGGCTCCTCAAGGAGCGCTCCACGGCCGCGATGGAGAGCCTCTCGGCAACGGTGGACGCGCGCGACGCCTACACGGCGGGCCATTCGCGCCGCGTGCAGCAACTCGCGCTGGCGATCGGCCGCGAGCTCGGGCTCTCGCAGGCGGAGCTCGACCTCCTCGGCCACGCCGCGCTCTTCCACGACATCGGCAAGCTCGCGATCCCGGACTCGATCCTCCTGAAGCCCGGGAGCCTGACCACGGACGAATGGGCGCTCATGCGGCGCCATGCGGACGAGGGCGCGCGCATCATCGACCGCCTCGGCTTCCTGCAGGACGCCGTGCCGGCGATCCGGCACCACCACGAGCGCTTCGACGCTACCGGCTATCCCGACGGGCTCTCCGGGGAGGAGATCCCGCTGGGCGCTCGCATCATCCACGTCGCGGACGCGCTCGACTCGATGCTCACGACGCGCATCTACCGCGCGGCCAGGCCGGCGGACGAGGCTCTCGAGGAGCTCCGGCGCGGCTCGGGCACGCAGTTCTGCCCGCGCTGCGTCTCGGCGCTCGAGCGGCTTCTGCACACGGAAGACCGCGGCGAAGCCTCGACGCCGGCCAAGCTCATCGCCACCGCCTGAGCTTCTTGCGCGCCGTCTAGCCTGCTCTATCATTTTCGGCAGGCCGTATGCCTCGGTCGCCGCGCTACACGGACGACGAGCTCCTGGCCGAGCTCGCAGCGTCAGCCAAACGCCTCGGGCGCTCCCCGACGATGCGGGAGTTCGAGCTCGACACGGGCACGAGGCCGCATCCGCAGACGCTCGTGACCCGCTTCGGGAGCTGGAACGCGGCGAAGAGGAGGGCCGGGCTCGTCGCGCGCCGCTTCGCCACGAAGGCCGAGCTCGTCCGGCAGCTGCAGGAGCTCGGCGCCGAGCTGGGGAGGACCCCGACGGGCGCCGATCTCATGCGCCGGAGGCGCTCGATGCCTTCGAAGTCTCTCTACTGGCAGACGTTCGGCTCGCTCGGCGCGGCCCTCCGCGCCGCGGGCTTCGACGTGCCACCCACGCGAGAGCGGGCCGAGCGGGCAGTCGAGGAGGGAGCGAGGATCGCGCGGAAGCTTCGCCGGCTGCCGACCTTCGAGGACTGGGCGCGGGCGCACCGCTCCGACCCCCGCCTTCCGAGCGAATGGCAGGTCTACCGGCTCTTCGGCGGCAGAGGCGCCTGGGCCAGGTTCCTCAAGCGGGTCGAGCGGAAGCTCGCTAGCGACCAGCGGCCCGCGCGGCGGCGGGCTGCGGCGCCAGCATCGCGAGAAGCGCAAGGCAGGAGCGGTGCTCCTCGGGAGCGCGAACGGAGGGGAGGGGCTCCTCGGTGAAGTCCATGTCCGGGCGGAAAGTGCGCCGTCCGGTGATCCTGCCTTCGCGGAGAGAGAGAAGGGTGCCCTCGCCGAGCTCCCGCTTGCGGATCGAGATGCCCAGGTAGCTCTGTAGAAGCTCGAGCGCCGCCTTCGTCGAGGCGAAGAAGAGCTCGTGCCGGCCCTGGCCGATCCAGAGCGGACGGCCCATCCCACGGGCGACGTAGACGACGTCGGCCTCACGCTCGTCAATCCACGCGGTCGCCATCGAGCCGTACAGCTTGTCGAGCGCGCGGGCGGAGCTCCGCTCGGCCTCCATGAGCGCGAAGATGGCCTCAGAGTCGACCGTCATGCACGGCGCGTCCCGTTCGAAGCGGTACTCGGCGAAGATGTCCTCGTCGTTGCGGATGATCCCGTTGTGGATCCCGACGACCGCGCCGTGACGAACGGGGTGGTTGTTCGCCTCGAGGCTCGGGATGGCCTTTCGTGTAGTCGCGGACGTGGACGAGCGCCTGCGTGGCGCCGGCGGGCACGTGGATCTCGTGGAGAAGGCCGCTCGCGCCCGACCGCCGCTTGTGGACGGTCAGGTCGATCCCGGGGCCGCGGTAGCAGTAGCCGGCGGCGTCGGATCCCCGCTCGGAGATCGCGGCCATGAGGATCTGGGTGGCGAGAGTGGGCTCGACGCGGCTCGAGTCGCTGAGGCTATATCCGGCGATCCCACACAAGACAGCTGATCACTATAGCCATCGGCCCGGCGTCGTTTGCACGCCATCCCTCGTATCGGTGTCGCGCCTCAAGGCCGCTTGCTTCCAGGCCGATAGACGGCACGTGGGACAGCGCCCAGTCTCGAAGCTGCCGCAACCGGAACCGGAACCCAACGCTGCGGACACCGAGGAGCCGAAGCTCGAGCTCGTCGCCGACCCGGCTGCGCTCGACGCGCCGGTCGACGAGGACGAGCAAGAGGAGGCCAAACAGACGCTCGCGGCGGGCCCGACGCAGGATCCGCTCAAGCTCTACGTTCGCCAGATCGGGGACGGCCCGCTCCTGACCGCTGCGGAGGAGCGCGAGCTCGCGCGCCGCAAGGACGCCGGGGACGAGGAGGCCAAGAAGAAGCTGATCGAGTCGAACCTCCGGCTCGTAATGTCCATCACGCGCAACTACGTGAACTCGGGCGTCCCGCTGCTCGACCTGATCCAGGAGGGCAACCTCGGCCTGATCAGAGCGGTGGAGAAGTTCGACTACAAGATGGGCTACAAGCTTTCTACGTACGCGACGTGGTGGATCCGGCAGGCCGTCACGCGCGCGATCGCGGACCAGGGCCGGACCATCCGCCTTCCCGTCCACGTCGTCGACCAGGTGCGCCGAGTCATGCGCGCGCGCCGCGTCCTCACGCAGAAGCTGAACCGCGACCCGCTCCCGCACGAGATCGCCAAGGAGAGCGGCTTCGAGGTGAAGCGCGTCAACGAGCTCCTCGACCTCGTCGAGGACCCCGTGAGCCTCGAGACGCCCGTGGGCGACGGCGACTCGATCTACGGCGACATGCTCGAGGACGTCAACTCCGAGCAGCCCGACCTCGTCCTCGCCGAGCTCCTGCGCGGGGTCGAGCTCCAGCTCGCTCTCGACAAGCTCTCCGACCGCATGCGCCACGTGCTCGAGCTCCGCTTCGGGCTCGCCGGCGCGACGCCGAAGACCCTCGAGGAGGTCGGGAGCGAGCTCGGCGTCACCCGGGAACGCGTCCGCCAGCTCGAGTCGCGCGCGCTTCGGGAGCTGCAGGCGGCCGCGCCCGACCTGCGCCTCTACCTTCGCGCCGAGTAGCCCGCGCGGGTAGCGTCCAAGCGGTGTTCTGGGACGTGCATTCCCACGTGGTCCCGTCCGGCGACGACGGGGCGAAGAGCATCGAGGACGGGCTCGCGCTCTGCCGTGCCGCGGCCGAGCACGGAACGACCGTCCTCTTCGCCACGCCGCATGTCTGGCCGAGCCTGACGCTGACCACCGAGCGAGAGGAGGATGTGCGCGAGGCGCACGCCCTGATGGCGGAGGAGGCGAGCTCCTTCGGCCTCGACCTCCGTCTCGGGTTCGAGCTGACCCCGACGAACGCCCTCCTCGAGGAGGACATGCGCCGCTATCTCCTGGGCGATCTGCCGGCTGTCCTGATGGAAGTGCCGTTCCGAGGCACTGTGGGGCTCGCTGAGGCCCTCGCAGGGCACATCCAGGAGTCGGGGTACGTCGCCGTGATCGCGCATCCTGAGCGCTCTGAGGCCGTGGTCGCGGATCCGGGCATCGCAGCGGGCTTTCGGAAGCGCGGCTGGCTCCTGCAGGCGAACGCGACGAGCTTCCTCGGCTATCACGGCGCGGCCATCGAGAACACCGCCTGGCGGCTCGTCGAAGACGGGCTCTTCGACCTCGTCGGTTCCGACGGGCATCGCACCGCCCGGCCGGCGATCCTGGACGATGCCTACCGGCTCGTGGAGGCGCGAGTGGGGGACGCCGCGCGCGGCCTCTTCGACGGGTCCGCCCTCGCGCGGCTAGCGGCTCGCGACGGCGTCGATCTCGCGCAGGGACGCTAGGCGCGAGAGCGACTCGATCTCGATCTGGCGGACCCGCTCGCGGGTGATGCCGAGACGGCGGCCGATGTGCTCGAGCGTGTGCGGCTCCTCGCCGCCGAGGCCGTAGCGGAGCTCGAGGACGCGCCGGTCGCGCTCGGGGAGCGAGTCGAGCGCGCGGTCGAGCGCCTCCTTTTGCAGCCGGCGCTCGGTCTCTTCCTCGGGAAGGGGGTCCTCGCCAGCGACGAGGTCGCCGAACACGGCGTCCTCCTGCTCCCCGATGGGCTGGTCGAGGCTCGTGGAGGCCCGCGCCGCGGCGCGCACCTCGATCGCCTGCTGCAGCGGCAGGCCGGCCTCGTGGGCGATCTCCTCGAGCGTCGGCTCGCGCGCGAGCTGCGTCCACAGGTGCCGCTCGGCGCGGTGCATCTTCTGCATGCGCTCGACGACGTGGACGGGAACGCGGATCGTCCGGGCCTTGTCGGCGATGGCGCGGGCGACGGCCTGGCGGATCCACCACGTGGCGTACGTGGAGAACTTGAGGCCTCGCTGCCACTCGAACTTCTCCACCGCGCGGATGAGCCCGAACATCCCCTCCTGGATCAGATCGAGGAACGGGAGCCCCTGGTTGCGGTAGTTCTTCGCGATCGAGACGACGAGGCGGAGGTTGCACTCGATCATGCGTCGCTTGGCCTCCATGTCGCCCCGCTCGATGCGCTTCGAGAGCTCGACCTCGTCCGCGGCGGTGAGGAGGGGGTGACGGCCGATCTCGCGCAGGAAGAGCTGGAGGGCGTCGGTCGTCGTCTCCAGCACCTCCGAGGCGCGGGGAGGAGCCGTCGGCTCGCGCGGAGGCTCCTTGACGACCTCGATGAGCTCGATGTTCCGCTCCTCGATCTCGCGGTGGACGAGATCGACGTCCGCCTGGTCTAGCTCGAGGGTGTCGAGCACGTCCGAGACGTCGGTGGATTCGAGGAATCCGGCGGCTTCGCCGCGCTCCAGCAGGTGCTGGATCTCCTCGTGATTGAGGGCGTTGGTTTCGTCGGCCATTCAGTCGAAACGCCCGGGACTTCGGACTGTCAGCCGAGCTCCGGACGCGCTGCCGGATAACCCTACCAACCTCGAAACGAAAGTAAACATCTGGCGACCCGCGAGCCGCGGTGGTAATTCGCAAAATCCGTTCTATTGTGCGTCTGAAGCCTGCCTTTGCGGCGAAAAATCGAGGGGAGCCCGGGATGATTGTCGCGGACGAGACCGCCAGCTGGACGAGTGCCGGCGCGCTCGGCCTGGCCGCGCTCTTCCTCGGGCTCGGCGTCGTCCTCTTCTGGGGCTGGCGGCGCGCGACCGCACGCGAGATCGCCGAGGTTCACGAAACGACCGCGAGAACGGAGCGCCTGGTCGCCGAGATCCGGTCCGCGCTCGCCGACGCGCAGGAGGAAGGTCGAAAGGCGGCGCTCCTCGGCGAACTGGGCGGCACACTCGACCTCGACGCGGCGCTGCGGCGCGCGCTCGAGGCGGTCAGCGAGCTCACGGGCGCCGACGCGGCCATGATCGTCCTCCGTCAGGAGGACGGAGATCCGATCACCGCAGCCTTCGGGCTCTCCGAAGACGAGGCAACGCGTGAGCTCATCGGCCTGCCTGCGGACGGCGGCCGCGCCCGCGCCGTGCTCCTGAGCTACCTCTACACGCCCGAGGAGGCGGCGAACGACGAGTTTCGCCTGAGCGGCGGTCTCGCCGTTCCTCTCCTCGGCGAAAGCGAGGAGCGCATCGGCACGCTCGCCATCTTCTGGCGCCGCGTGGAGCGCACGCTCTCCGATTCGGAGCTCGAGCAGCTTCGAAGAGCTCTCGCGCGTCTTCGGCCCGGCGCTCGAGAACGCGAGGCTCTTCGCCGAGGCGCGCCGCCTCGCGGACACGGACCACCTCACGGGGCTGCACAACGCCCGGTACTTCGACGAGCGGCTGCGCAGGGAGGTCGCCCGTGCAAGGCGCTACGACCGCCGACTCGGCCTCCTGGTCTTCGACGTCGAGCAGAGGGGAGGGACCGACCTCGCCTCCGCCGGAGAGCGCGTCCGCGCGGCCATCCGGGCGACCGACGTCGCGAGCCACCTGGGCGGAGGGCGCTTCGCGGTGATCCTCCCGGAGGCGGCCGATTCCGACACGGAACGCCTGCACCGGCGCATCCAGTTCGCGCTCGGCGGCAGGGTCGACTCCGGCAACGGCGCCCGCGTCCACGCCGGACTCGTCGAGCTGCGCCTCGAGGACGACGCACAGAGCTTCCGCGAGCAGGCGGAGGCCGCTCTCGAGGGGGCGGAGCAGGCCGCCGCCGAGCGACTATCGGCCGCGCAGTAGCTCGACGGCCGCTTCGCGCGTCGGCACGCGCAGCTTCTTGAGGATCGAGGACACGTGCGTGCGCACGGTCACCTCGGCGATGAAGAGGCGGGAGGCGATCTCGGAGGTCGAGAGTCCCTCGCTCAGGAGCTCGAGGATCTCCCATTCGCGCTGGCGGAGCTGGACGCCCGGCCGTTCGGCGAGGAGGACCTTGCGACGCCGGCCGCGCTCGCGGAACTCCTCGATGAGCTTCGTGACGAGAGCGCGGGGGAGAGGCGCCTCGCCCGCCAGCACGCCGCGCAGATCGGCGGGGAGCTGGCGGCGGTCGATGTCCTTCAGGAGGTAGCCGGCGGCGCCCGCGCGGAGGGCGTCGAAGAGATCGGCGTCGTCGCGCGAGACGGTGAGCATGACAATGGCGGTCTCCGGAAGCCGCTCGGAGATCGCTCCGGCCGCAGCGATGCCGCCCCCGGGCATGTTGATGTCGAGCAGGGCGACCGCGGGGTGCTCCTCGAGGGCGAGCTTGACGGCCGCGTCGGCGCTTGCAGCCTCCCCGCAGACCTCGAACCCGTCCTCCTCGAGCACGGTACGGATCCCGGCCCGGGTCGGGGCGTGATCGTCCGCGATCACGATCCTGATCTTCTCGCTCACGGCAGGCGCACCTCGATCTTCGTGCCGCTGCCGGCCTCGGAGGAGAGGGTGAAGCGCCCGCCGAGGGCCTCGGTGCGCTCCCGCATGCTCACCAGCCCGAAGCCGCCCGCGCGCGTGTGCGCGGGGTCGAATCCCCTGCCGTCGTCGGCGATCCGGAGGAGGGTCCCATGGCCGTTCGCGAGCTCGACGGAGACGTTGCGCGCCCCCCCGTGGCGGCCGGCGTTCGTGATCGCCTCGCGCACGATGCGGATTAGCGCCTCACGCTCGTCCGGGGAGACCCGGGCACCCTCGCAGACGTCCACCTTGAGCTGGACGCCGACGCGGCCGGCGACCTCTTCCGCCGCCTGCACGAGGGCGACCTCGAGCGGCTCGTCGACGGGCCTCGTGAGAGCGGCGATCGCGCGCCGGGACTCGTCCAGAGCGCGCTCGGCGGCCGCCGCGAGGGGCCCGTTCGACTCGGCCACGATGTAGGCGAGCTCCTGGGCGACGCCGTCGTGGAGCTCGCGGGCAATGCGGCGCCGTTCCTCGAGCACGGCCATTGACGCGAGCCTGCGCCAGTAGCTCCCGATCTCGCGCGCCGCGCCGGCGAGGAGGAGGAGGCAGAAGCCGAGGCGCAGGAAGTCCCCGGTGAAGACCCAGTCGGAGTAGAGCGACGGGAACAGGAAGTAGTTGAAACGCGCGAACGCGGAGAGGGCGGCGCCCGCGGCGAACCAGCGCATGAGCTCGTCGTGGTCGCGCTCGCCGCGCTGGATGAAGCCGAGCGCCGCGACAATGAAGAGAAGGACGCCCACGATCTGCGTCCCGAGCAGGAAGTGGTGGCCGAGCAGGATGGGCCGGTGGGCCGCCTCCGGCGAGAGCCCCAGCGGGATCTCGGGGTCGACGCCGTTGGCGAAGAGCCCGACGATCGAGCCGGTGGCGATGAGAGCGCCGGCGCAGAGAAGCGCCGCGAGCACCGTGGCCCGCTTCGGATCGGCGACGCGCGTGCTGGGCGCGAACGCTGCGAGGGCGAGCGTGAACGCGCCGAGGATCGCACCGCCCACGGATCCCCACACGCTGAAGTTCCTGGCGCCCTCGGCCGGCACCGTGTGCGGGAGCGCCGAGAAGACGAGACTCGTCGAGGCGATCAGCACGAGCGCGCAGGAGAGGACGAGGTCGTCGAGCCGCCGCCGCTCGCGGAAGCGGCCGTAGACGAGGAACGCGACGAGGAAGGAGATCAGCGCCGTGGCCGTCTCGAGCGCCACGTGGAGCGACGGGCTTGAGTACGCGAGCGTGACGTCCGGCACGAGGCTCGCCGTGGCGGTGAGCGCAGCGGCGGCTCCTGCGAACCACAGGGTGAAGAGGCGGATGCGCATTCCACCGAGAAAATCGGCACTCCGGGGCGTTCCGCTTAGCGTTGACGAAGATCAACGCGACCAACTGCGGAAAAGTCCGATACTGAGAGGGACGAGACGAAGGAGCCGGGGCGGGCTCAACGGCACTAGGGCGTGTCAACTCCTCCTTCTAGCCCCGGCTCCTTCGTTGTCTCAGTTCAATTTCTCTGCTCTGCAGGGGCGCCGCGGTCCGTCTCGTACCCGATCCAAGAGAAGGTTCCCCTGGCTGTCGACGATCAGCCCGTCTTCGATACGGGCCGCTGTCCCCGCTCGAGCCGCGCGCCCTTGGCGTCGGACCACGACAAGGTGACGATCACGTTGCCGTCGTCTGCGCGCACATCATCGAGATGAACCGATCTCTGGCTCCTGTCAGCCTTCCGCCCGAGCAGCCGAGCGACGAGAGCCCGCAGGAGTTTCTTAGGGAGAGCGGCGGCCCTTGTCGAGAGCTGTAGGCAGTGGCCCGAAGTCTTACGCCCCGCGCGACCAGGCGGCGGCGCGGTGGTACTTTTCCGCGACTCCTTGTCGGCGAGCAGAAGCGTCAAGCTCGAGAGCCTCGGCAAGACCGACGGACTGGAGCTCGGAGGCCGCGGACAGGGCTTCGGTGACGTTCCCGCGATCGAAGGCACGGCGGAAGCGCATGCAGGCCGAGCCCTGAGTGGTCACGAACGCCTGTTCGCATGGAGCCTACGTCGGGCCAAGCTCCCAGGTCAGGGCACCTTGCGGGATGTGTGTAGCGCCTGCCTACGCGCGGATGATCTCAAGCTTCTTCGCGCCCTCCAGCCGCATGCTTCGGCAGACGGCGAGGAAGGCGTCGGCGTCGTGGAGCTGGGCAAAGATGTTCACGGCAATCGGGCCCTCGGGCATCGAGGGGGTTGCGTCGAGGTCGTAGAACCAGCAGACCTCCGAATAGCCCTCCTCGATGCCGTACCCGGATCCCTTCCCGACCGTGAGGAAGCCGACGTCGCCAGCCCCGACGATCGTCGTCGCGTGCTCGCGCGGCGCCGAGAGTAGCGCGGGGAGGACGAGGTAGACCTCGCTCCCCGAGTAGATCCCATGGCGCGCGAGGCCGGAGGCGGGAAGGGCATCCCAAACGGCACTGCAAGTCTCGGGCGCCTGCTCCCGAAGCAGCCGCGCCGGCGCGGCCACGTCCTCATCGAGGAAGCGGAATACGATCTCGCCTTGAACGCGCAACCCTTATCACGTCCGTCGGGCGAAGCCAAGCCCCAAGTCGGCTTTCTCCGCCGTTCTAAGGGCTTGAGAGGCCCAATGCACTAACGGCGTTCCTTTGCGGCAACGGCCGCCTAGCGGGCTCACCGGGAGGGGTGGCGACCTGAGAGCCCAAGTGACCAGCGGCTCGGCCTCGGTGGCCGGGGTTGTGATGACTCCCCGGCTCAAACCAAGACGAAGCGCCCCACACTTAGGGACGTGGATACCCGAGGAACCTGCCTCACCCCAGAGTACGCGCCCACGAAAGCCGTTCGATTCTACGACGGTTGGGCCTCACTGAGGCGGCTCGACGTTGCCCTGATCATTGTCGGCCCGATCGGCTGTCTTCACGTCACACGTCTTTTCGTCCAACCTCGTCCAGCAGGTCGAGCCCAGCCGGCGGCCCACGAGGCGAGAGTGGCTCGCGACGGTCAGATTCGAGGCCCGGTTCCTCCTCCTGGCCGTCCCATCATCCTGTTGGAAGCGCTGTCGCTCGGATTCTGGGCTGGACTTGCTGCCTGGTATGCGGGCCTGCGTGCCTCCTGTGGCGATCGGGGCGAAAGTGCCGACTACTCTCTGCCGATTCGTCTAGCGAATGGCCAACGTCGAACTCAATCGGACTGCCGCTCGGTTCGAGAAGCTCCCAGCCTACTGGGCGAGGAGAGGCGACCTCGGCCGTGCTGCGCAGGCGCGGCGAACCGCCCGGCTCCAGCGTCAGACCGCCCAGCTCGAGCGCGACACTCGACAGGATCGAGAAAACACCTAGCTGGAAGAAGATCGCCCGTCGGCCCGTCTGGCGGGCATGAAGCTAAGCCGCCGCTTCCTCGACGGCCTCGCGTTCATCGGCGCGGCCGCCGTCCTCTGCGGCTTCGCGCGCGGCGACGTGACAAGCGTGCGGGCCGGGTGGAGCTGGTAGCGACATCCTCGACGAGACGGCCGTTCCAGATGCAGGCAATCCATGGGCCGCGGGTGACGGTTCTTGGAGATTCAGGTGCCGCGCAGGAGCGCCTTCGAGCGTCCGGATGGCCGCGAGTTGGGTGATGCCGTAGCGACGCTCTTCGAGGCAATGCCCCGAGGCGCCCTTGTCACTCGGCGCCTCGGGGCGAGGCCCTAACGAGGGTTGGCAAAGGCCGGCTCAGTAGCCAGTGCCTCCGCCGCCGCCTGAATAGACGGCAATCAGAACGATCACGGCTGCCGCGATTACAACCGCGGCGCCGATCCAGAGTGTGCGTCTCGAAAGTAGCATCTCGCACCCCCTTTCACTCGAGATCTAACGAGGGGCTGGCGACACTAATTCCTCTTCGATCGCAGGCGGGTGTCGGCCCGACCCTCTCAGGATCTCGGAGGGCGACGCGGCGTGAATCTGTCGCACGTGGCAGACCCTCGGATCAGCCCTCGGACCAGCCGACAGCCGCCGAGCGCAAGTGGAGGGAACATGTACTTGCATCGTTGGCAGTCGACTTCGGCCTGGGGTGCAGGCCGGTAATTCGCGCCCTTCTTCGAGAGACCCCACACCGTCCTCGCCATTTCATCCCTCCCAAAAGTTGAACCCGACTACCCTGGGGAGCGCTGCTCCCAAGCCTAGCCGTTCTCGGATCGCCTTCACGATGCGAACCTTTGTTCGTGACCGCCCAAGGCTCGGCATACGCGCGCTCAGGGCCGGAACGCGTGCGAAGGGCGCGGCGGGTTAGGGTTTCCAGCCGTAGAGGGCATCCGGCTCTCGTTCTTCGTTGTCCCGCCCGTCCGTAAGGCGGATGAGCCTGAAACCGTGCCGCTCGTAGAAGCGACGAGCGCCCACATTCTTCTGGAAAACCCAGAGTCGGAGTCCGGTCGGGCGACATTTCTTCGACGCGGTGAGGAGCGCCGTGCCGACGCCTCGATTCTGCTCCTCCGAGTCGACATAGAGGTGTCTGAGGCAATCGTCGCCCATTCCGGCGAACCCGATCACGCGCCCGGCTTCCTCTGCGACCCAGACCTCATTGTTCGGCAGGAGGACATCCCGGACGAACGTACGTGTCTCCGCCTCGGTGTGGAGCTTGGGTAGGTAGGTCATGCTCGCGGCGGCGGCGAGGAACACGTCCTCGATGTTCTCGGTGTCGGCGGGCGCTGCGGGCCGGATTTGCATACGGGCTTGTTACCAGAGGAAAGAGCGGCTGGCGATGCAAGGGGCTACGACTCACCAGCCCGCATTGGGATTCGGCTTGTTTCCGGGCATACGCGGCTATGCACGATAAGCGGCGTTATGTCAAGTTGGGGCGCTGGAGGCCGCATGACTGCGTGAACCGCCCCTCCCCGGAACTTGACCCTAACGGGGGGAGGGCAACTCCCAAACTTTGACGGCGGACACCCCGCAACCCCGCCACGACAAATTTTGTGGTTGAAACATTTCAGGCCCGAACCCGCATGTTTCCTCGGAAAGGCGATTTTTTCTCGCGAAGAGCCAGCGGGGTGTCCGCCCTCGCCGTCGCCACCAGCACCACCCCCCGCTACGGGCGACGTGCTCGTGGCGATGCGTCTGACGTCCGCCGCGTAGCGGGAGCGAGATCAGCTCGGCGATGTCCTGCTCTTCGGCTCTCTCAGACGCCGACGCACTGCCCGGTCTTTTGACCGGTGACGACGTTCAGAGAACCTTCTGAATCGCCCTGCTGCGGCGCGGGATTGTTGCCGGAGCAGTTCAGGTTTCCGTGAATCGTGTTCGTTTGCACTTCGTTCCCGTCAGGGTCGACCAACGTGTTGTTGTTGTAGTTGACGGAACCGTGGACGGTGTTGCGGAAGAAGCCCTCCCAGAAGCCGTTGTAGTCAGTCATCCAAACTGAGCCGTTGATGACATTGTCCTCCAACGTGTTCCAGGTGACGTCGAAGGGCCCGCCGAAGGGGCCGGAGCCGCCGCTGATGTAGACGCCTCCGCTAATCGTGCTGAAGTGAATCTGCACCGACATCGCATTCACGGCGTGAACGCCGCCTCTGATCGTGCCCGTGTGGACGGGGTTCTCCTCGCTTCCGAGGACGAAGGTCGCACCAGCCCTCACGTAGAGGCCGCCCTTGATCGTCACTGGCCCCTCTTCAGTCCCACAGACTGCTCCCTCGGGAACGATGAGCTTGTGGTAGGTACCCGGCGCCAGCTCACCCGTACAGATCGTGTTGCTGGCTCCCGCAGGTGGTACAGCTGCGATCAATGCTGCTGTGAGCACGACGAGGGCAATCCATTTCCGCATCCGGAATTCCTTTGGTCGGTGGGCAGTCGATTGTGTGACGGAGACTGTTTCAAGTGGTCAGTTCGGGAGTCAACGCTACTTCCGCCTAGGCCTTCCGCCCGAGCAGCCGAGTGCGCAACCCAGGTTGGCGGCGGTGCTCCAAAGAGAGACGGCGGCCAAATGGCCGCCGTCCCCTTTACCGACCGAGCCTCCGGCCCCCAGCGGAAGGCCCGGGCCTTCTTCAGTCGCTGTAGTAGTACGTGCCGACCCGCGAGCGGTAGCCCTCGTCCCGGTACCTGTCCTCGTCGAACTCGGGCGAGTCCTTGATCTCGTCCTTCGTCCGATCGACGAAGACCGTCTCCGGATCGAGGTCGACGCGCTGGATGATCCCAGCCGGAAGCAAGACCTTCTTGCCGAAGATCCACGGGCCCGTATCGACGACGATGTAGCTCGCGCGGACGTCGTAGGTTGCTTCGTCGATCTTGCCGATGCCGCCGTCGAGGGCCTCGACACTGAAGCCGATGAACTCGATGCCCCTCGCCATGTCGACGCCGAGCGTGTCGACGCCGCGATAGGTCCACGGGTCAGTGGTCGCAAGTCGACCGTTCCATACCTTTCCTCCTTGATCGGTTCGGGCTTCCTTAGAAGACCCAGATGAGTGGAAGCACGACGAGCACGACTAGGAGCAGCGTTCCGATACCGATGTACACATAGACCCCTTTCGCCGTCCTCGACGGGATGTGTACCCAGCGCTGGCCGCGCTAAACACATTGCGCCGGGCGTCAGAAGGAAGGCCGCGCGGCAGTGGTGGCAATGGCCGGGAAGAAGGCTTGCCTCGAAAACGGGGGCGTCTGGATCCCGTACCTTCAGACCTGCACGGTCTGACCTACTGAAGCTCTTTCGTCTTCGCCCTGGCGCCCGCTCCGGCGGGCGTCAGGCGTCCCAGCCGAATCGTCACGCGCCCTGGCGCGTTTGCTTATGTCGATCCAGGGAATGCGGCTATTTCGTCCGTTAATCCGAGGAGGGGTACGAATGGCAGACGTACACAAGCTCTCAGAGCGGGTGATCGATTTGGCTGAGCGATCATCCGCCGTCGCTGACGCGGCTCAGGGGAAGGGGGTTCGACGAGGAGGGGTACCGACGCGCTGGCTCTGCTTCCTGCGGCTGGCGCTGGTCTCTACGCCCTCATGACGAATCGCTCCTTCACACGTCAAGCAAAGAACGTCATGAATCAGGCGAAGGAACGCGCCTCTGACCTGCCCGAGGATTTGGTGGATCGTGTCCAGCAGACCACGGGCCAAAAGAGCAGCTCGGCATCAAGCAGTCGTCCAGCTACGCAGAAGTCCGCAAGCCGGACACCCCAGCGGCGAAAGACCGCGTCCGCTCGTTAGGGCGGAATTGGACAGGGACTTCGGAGCTCGTTCGTAGGGCGGGCGAGCTCTCAACTTCACGAGTCTTTACGGCTTCCGCCCGAGCAGCCGGGCGACGACGGCGCGGAGGAGCTTGCGCGGCGAGCGGGCCGCCCGCGTCGCTAGAGCGCCATCTGCCTCGCTCTGGCGGGGATCCTCTTGAGCGAGACGGGGAGCGACGACTCTCCTGCGTGGAGCGCCTCAAGATCCTCGACGAGTTCCTGACGCGTCACATGCCAGCAGTCGTCGTGCGGAAGGAAGTCGAGCCTCGCTGCGTCCTTGTCGCGCTCGAACAGGACTCCGAGGTTGGCGTCGCAAAGATCGCAGAACACCAAGCGAGACATTGGTGAATCCTAACCTGGCTTTCCATCGGTGGTGGCTTCCGCCCGAGCAGCCGAGCGACGACGGAGCGCAGGAGCTTTCGCGGCGAGCGGCGGCCGTCGCAGGAATTGCTGCAGGCTGAGGAACTGATCGGGATCGCTGCAGGCAGGCTGCGTTGCCGAACGAAGGCGATCGCATGAACTCGTCGTGTACATTCCCTGGCGCACCGAGCGATGCCCAGGCGCGCCGAGAAGTGAATGTCTATCTCGCTTCTTGGCAGGCTCGGAATCGCGGAGTGGAGGCATATCTCCTCGACGGTGACGGGGCACGCCAGCTAGCTCTAATACGCCCGCACCCCGCGCGTACGTGCCCGTCGCTTCGCAGCCGTCTTTTTTCTGGCCACGGAGAGGGGAATCTGACTGTGCGCGGAGTCAGCGATGGCCGTTTCTTCGAGGCCATGTCGCCCCCCTCCCTCACCACGCGCGCGAGGTACCCGCACGCCGGCGCCTCGGTGTCCGCCGTCGCTTGACGCTGTACAGCTCGGTCGCACGGTTGCAGCGTCGGTGGTCCGGGCCCGCGTAGCGGCTCTTGTCGCCGTCGACGTGACCGAGGTCCCAGAACTGCCCGGGAACGATGGGACGCCAACAGCGGGCGCACGCGACCTGGCCAGTCGACGAGGCGAGCCCAGCGCTTGCGAAGTGTGGTCGCAAGGCGGCTCCCGGCGTCGGTTTCGAGGGAAGCAACGAACCGGGTCGGGAGAGCGGCCGCTATCGTGCCCGACGAGCGGGCGTCTAGGTGAAGCTTGCTGCGTGAGGTCATCCATCGGGTCATCAACAACCTGCTCGATCGTCTCGACGAGTTCGGGTCTCGGCGCAGCGCCCGCAGCCGCTTCTGGAGAGCGAACGAGGGCATCGCCTTGGTGCTCGTCGTCGGAACGCTGCTCGGCCTCGGCCTCTTCGCCGCGGCGGCGGTAACGAGCTCGGATAGCCAAACCGCCAATTCCGCTCGATCAGGCGCACAGTTGACGGCTTCCTCGGCCGGCGCTGTCGCGACTGAAGTGGTCACGGAGACTGTGAAGCGCAAGGGTGAAACTGTTCGCGTCATCGGCCATCGTCGGTCGCGCCTTGGACCCACGGTTCAAGGCGTCGTCACGCTGCCTGCTCGCACGGTTCGCGACACGCGCACCGTCACGACGAGCGAGATCGCGACGGTGACCGACGTACAACCGGTGACGGTCACGGTTCTCGAGACAGTCACGTGTAAGCCGAAGTCCTGCTAGAAGCCGGCTGGCCTCACTGACGAGCGCTCGGATCGGTTTCGATCCCGAGACACCACGGCTACGGCATTTGACGTCCTCGACTGCAAGGGCAACATGCCGATTTGCAGGGATTCCGCTTGACCACGAGGCTCTTGCTTTTCCGGGCCGGGAAACGCCGTTTACGTGTTCATGGGCGTTTGCGAGCCAGTCGTCGAGAATGAGACACCACCGAGTCACCACCGGGGCACCAAAAATGCCGCCGTAAGCCGACCCGTTTCGCTCGTTTCGTTCAGTTCGGCAGTGGAGCAAGTCGCCGGGCCGACGCGCAGCTACTGTTCGACGAACAATGAGCCGGGGCTGGAGAATGATGGTGCTGCTCCTAGCCGCCGTCGCGTTCGGCGTGCTCATCGCGGTGATCAAAGGTCAGAACACCGGGGTGCGGGATGCACTCGGGAACACCTCGGCGCCGTGGATCGTGCTGCCATTCATCGCCGGGACGTGCTTTTCGCGAGTGCGTTCGGCCGCGCTCGCGGGCATGGCGGTCACGGGCATGTCCCTTCTTGGCTTCTACGTCGCAGAGGCGGCGGTTCTCGACCTCGGGCCGCATCCGTGGTGGGTTGACCTTCGACTCACCGCCGGCTCCGTAAATATCTACGAGAAGTGGGGGATCTTCGGCGGCCTCCTCTACGGCACGCTCGGCTGGCTCTGGGCTTATCGATCGAAGGCCGCGGCCGCAGCCGCCGTCGGGCTTGCGTTTGCCGCCGAGCCGTTGATCGTCTTTCTCCTCAGGAGGGCCGGCGTTTGGTACGGGCTGCTCCTTGACTACCCGTGGATCTGGAGGGCCGAGGTCTTGCTCGGCGTCGCAGGCATCGCGCTCGCGCTGACCCTCCGGCCGCCGCAGCGAAGCAGCGCGTAAATAACCTCATCGACGCCCCAGCTGGGCGCGCCTTCCGACGTCAAGACTTATGTGGTTCACCTCCCCTCGTCGAGCAGGACGTGGCTATACACGTCGAGGGTCAGAGACTTCCTCGAGTGGCCGAGTTGCGCCGCCAGGTCAGTGACCGGGACGCCGTCCGCGATCTTCACGCTCGCGTAGCGATGCCTCAGGTCGTGCGGGTGGAAGTGCGCGATCCCGGCCGCCTTGCAGGCGCGGGCCATGACGTTCTTCGCCACGTCGGGCGAGAAGCCGGGGAAGACCCGCCGCTCGGCGGTGCGGTCGTCGGGCGGGCACGTCTCCGCGATCGCATCCATGACCGGGACGGGAACCGCTGACGTTCGCCGCTTCGCGCACAGTGAGCAGGTGTGGGTTTCGTTGGAGCACATTGGAACTAGCGCAAAGTTTACTACGCGCAGATGACGTCGGAACGAAGGTCGAGCCAATTGGTCAAGGGACATTCCCGACCACTGCTCATGCGAGAACTGCTGCTGGACTTGTGACAGATGCGTGAGCGGCGGCGTAACTTGCGTTAGATGAAGGGTCTAAACGGGGCTGCTGTTGTTCTCGCGCTGATACTCGTGCTGTCTGCCTGCGCAAGCGGCCACACGGCAGCGAGTGGTACGTCGTCCTCGTCAAGCCGCGGTGCTACGACTGGCGCAACCGCGAACTCGCACGTCCGGGTGTTGAGCGGCCACCCGCTACCTGCTCCACTACTGAAGCGAATCGCTGCTCTGGCCCGGCGCACGGCCAGGTCGCTCGGAGATACATCGCCGAGGACGACGCAGGTGTACGGGCCCGACTCCCGCTACGTGCTAGTGAGGGCGTCGTCGAGCGACTTGGTGCAGAAGATTGCTCGCGAGCGAAAGGGCTTCTACCTGATCGTCCTCCGCGGTCATTTCGTTTGCGACTCGTGCACGGGCCCGGCCGGAGCGAAGCCGCCCCGAGGGACGATCGCGACGGATGTCTGGTCACCGAGAGCCGGGGGCACGGACTTCGGCCTCAGCGACCGCCTGCCCGCCGCGATGTCTCGGCTCGCCAGCCCCACAGTGATCAGCTTGGGCTAAGGAATTCGGGCGACATTGGTGAACGCTCGCCCACCAGGGCGTTCTCTTCCTGGACGAGCTGGCCGGGTTCTACCGCCCGGCTGGGGATGACGAAGAGCTCGAGACACCACCGAGACACCACGGCTACGGCATTTCACGGCAACTACGGCAAGGGCGACATGCCGATTTGCAGGGATTCCGAAAGGCCGGTGGCGCATACGAGCGCGTTGTCGCGGAGTCCTTGCGTGGCATTTTCAAGTTGCATCGCGGAGCCGATGGGTATCATGTGTCCATGAGCACGTTGAAAGCATGGATCGAGCGAATGCGCTGGCACCAGGAGCCCCGCTCAAAGGGTCGGCTCCGTGCCCCCGATGCACCGCCCGACCACGAGGAGCCGCCTGCGCGCCCGTTGCAGGCGTACCTTCCCTCGAGCAGTCGCTGATCAGTCCGGCATCAGGATGAAACGATCCGCGGGGACGCGGCGCTTGAGCTCGTCGAGCGCAGCTTGCACCCCGTTTCGCCCGAACCTGTCGACCAGCACCGGTACCCGGTCGCCGTCCCGCCCGATGACGATCACGCCGCCGTTCGACCAGTGGAGCACCACTTCGCAATCGCTCCACTCGATCGTGGTGACGGCTTTCTCACCGTAGATCGCGGTCAGCCCCTCCTCGCCGAGGATCAGCCCGGCCCGGCGCGCGGAGAGCCACCCCGCCATTCCTTTCACTCGAAGGCGCCGTCCACTCACCGCCCGCTCACTGAAATGTGGGAACGGCCGACACCGAGTCGGCAGCGCGACGTGCGACGGGACGATGATGATCATCGTGTCCGCACCGCCCCGGACGACCGCGGCCACGTCGTCGCCACTCACTTGTGACGCCGACGTGACCTGTTCGAGCAGCTTCTCGCGGCTGACACCTATGAGATCGCCGGTCGCGAACCACTCGACCGCGTCCGCCGGTGCCCGGACCGCGCGCCGGAACCGCTCGCGCTCGTGCTCCAGGTCGGCCTCCTCAGGACCGCTCGACGCGAGGTTGTCGATCACCGCCAGCAGGGTGCTCGCGACCCGCTCGGCATTCGTGTCGAGACAGTCCGCCGCAATCGTGAGGTGGGCTTTGTCGGCGCCCGCCAGCTGGTAGTCGGCGCCTACGTGGTAGGAGACGCCCAGCTCGTGTCGCAGCCGGGCAGTGGCGGCAGACGCCAGCAAGGCGAGGGCCAGCCCGGTGCCGGGAGAACGGTCGACCTCCATGCCGACGCCGACGCCGTTCTGCCCGACGCTGATGCCCGTGGGAAGCTGCAGACCGCTGACCGACTCCGCGGCGGGCAGGCTTTGCCGCTCTCCGCGAGGCAGCTCGAGGCCGAAGCCGTCCGAAGGTTCGCCCGTCATGAAGAGCACGGCGTTGTCGGCGACGAAATAGCGATCGGCCCATGTCTGCGCCTCGTCCTCGCTAACGCGGAACAACCCGAACTCGTCGTAGCTGGCCGTGCCGTACGTCCGCGCACCCCAGCGGCAGCTGAGGAGCGTGGTGACGATCGACCCGCCCCGCTGAGTGCCTTCCGTCGCGAGGATCTGGCGCTCGGCGACCATCCGGTCGCGCGGAAGCGGATGGAGCCGCCGCGCCACGCCCTCGAGGTAACCCAGCACCTCGTTGCGATCGCCCTCGGCCCAGAATCCGGTCGTGTCGATCGCGGACCACCCGTTGTGGGCATAGAGGCGCGGTTTCGGCTCGATCGCCAGGTGTTCGACGAGGTGGCAGATCCCCCGGATGGGCAACGTCTCGTCGGCCACGCCGACGCGGAACACTAGGACGCCGCGAAACGGGCCGCCGGTCGCCACCCAGTAGGTGGAGAGCCCGTCCACGATGTCGTGGTGCAACGTGACCCCGCTGTCCACGGCGATCGGCTCCCAGGCCATGAGGAGGCGATCCTACCCGGACGCCGGGCACAGGTCGGCCCGCCGACGATGCGGAGGTTGATACTCGGGTGCTCGGGGGGACGCTGTGCGGCCTAGGGCGCACAGAGGAGGTGATGCTCCATGAACAACACTCGGTAGCTCCGGGCCCCTCGTCGCCTCACGCGAGCAGAGGCACCTGGGGCGAGGAGCTAGGCAGGCGACTTCTGCAACGCACCTCGAGTGGAAGGAGGGGCTATGCGCAGAGTTGCGCTGCTGGCCGTTTGCTTGATGCGAACTAGACGGTTGCGGCGTTATGTCAAGATCGGCTCCGAATAGCCTACCCATCGGGCGGCGTGTCGTCCGCGGCGTAATCCCGGAGGCTGCGGCTCGGGTGCGAACTCCATCCGGAAAAGGTCGGGCTGCTATTTCAGCAGCACCCTCTCACTCGGGTCACCGGACTGCCCTCTCAGACGTATTCGCTTCGGCGGTAGGCCATGACCCCAACCATCGCCACGACGCTGAAGAAGCAGTAGAGCCCACAGATCGAGCCGGTGACCACACCGACGAGGCCCAGAGCGCAAAGCGGGATCGCAGGAGCGATCATCGCCGCCGCCATCTCGAGGCTTCGATCCCAGTGATGACCGCGAAAGCGCATCCACGCGACCATCGGCGCCGTCATCGAGACCGCCATCACGGCGACGAAAGCAACGGAGTGATCCCGAATCGCTTCTTCGACGGTGATCCCGAGTGCCGCCGTGAAGATGGCGCCGCCAGCGAACATGCCGACCATCATGGCGAGGAGCATCTCCAGCAGGTGACGAAGGAAGTGGACGGCATGGCCGCGGCTCGCTCGGTGAGCTAGGCCGCTGCTCATACTCTCCCCCTTTCCCTAGGAAGAGCCGAAGTCTCGCGCCGGCGAACGGGTGAGCCATCGGGGCAACCACAGTATGCGTCTGCGTAGAAGGCCGCAGAGTTCGGGCGTGCGAACTAGACGCTTGCGGCGTCATGCCAAGTCGAGATCGACAGGCCCAGGTAGTCGGCCGCCTCGACCACGACGTCGTCCTCCAGCCCGAGCGGTTGAACGTCCTCCACGCCGAGGAGCTCTTCCGATCTGTCGAAGAGCGTCACATTGGGCCAGAGAGCCTCGATCGTCGACCACCAGCGGATTCCTGCTGCCTTCGGATGGCGCGTGAAGACCTCGGCGGCGCCGGCCTGCGTGATCGAGCGGTCGTTCGTGGCGACCTGGGACGGGCGCAGCCCCTCCCCCACGAGGATCGCCGGATCGTCGAGATCGACGAGCTCCTCCTGCTCGTCGAAGTCGATCGCCGCGAGAGCGAGCGGAAGGCCGCGTCGCAGGAGGTCGCCGGTCTCGAGGGAGGTGCCGACAAGCCGCTGGATCTGCTCCGCGACTGCGGACACGGGCTCCACGGAGACGTACAGGCAGCCGTAGAGCGCCGGATTGTCGTGCCGCCCGTTCCCCTGGAGCATGCGCGGGAACCAGAGCGGGCCGCCCCGCGAGCGCGGCGACGCGGCCTTGTCCCAGGCAAGGCAGCGAAAGAGGATCACGCGTAGGAGTCGGCCTGCTCCTGACGGATGGCCGCGAGCAACTCCTCCGGCCTCCCCTGCCGAACGACGTCGATCGGACGCCGGTTGCGCAGGAACGGGTTGAAGCCGAAGAGCCACTTCTCCGCCGTCTCGGGCTCGTAGAGGCGCAAGAGCGACGACATCACGAGCTCGAGCAGGTCGAGCCGCTCCGCGTTGTCGGAATCGATCCCCTGGCCACGGCGCCAGCGGCTCACCTGCGCCGGGCTGACGCCGAGCGCGGCGGCCAGTTTGCGCTGGGAATGGAAGTCCTTGCTGAGCGCCTCGACCTTGAGTGCGGTGGCGACTGGCATGCCCATATGCTAGCGCAACAAAAAGTGTTGCGCCAACGCCTTTACCGGTTGCGGCTGGCACGCACATTCCATTAGCGTGCCGGGGTTCATGCTTCTGGAGCCGGTTGACCCGAACGAACGATTCCGAGACCGGCGTCGACAAGCTCGGAAGCGACGCGCGATCCGCAGGACGGCCGCTCTGGCGGTCGTGGCGCTCGCCGCCGCCGGGACGACGCTCGGCGCGCGGTTTCTGACGGAGCGCGATTCTGAGGTTGCAGGGTCGACGGGCGGCCAGGCCCCCTCGGCCGCCGGCACACCCGCGCCGAAGCCCCAGCCGCGGCCGTATCCGACGGAGATGCGCGGCGTGCACGTGACGATGGCGCTCGCCTCCGTCCCGGGCAAGATCGACCAGTACCTCGCGATGACGAAGCACGGGCTGAACACGCTCGAGCTCGACGTCAAGGACGAGAACGGCGAAGTCGCCTTCAGGAAGCCGAGCGTGCCGCTCGCACACCAGGCCGGAGCGGCGCGCGACTATTACGACCCGTACGAGGTCGCGCAGAAGGCACACGCCGCGGGCGTCTACCTGATCGGCCGCATCGTCTGCTTCGAGGACCCGGTCTTGACGGAGCACGCGCCCGGCTACGCCATCCGGACGACGAGCGGCGGCGTCTGGACGACTTCGGCAGGGCTCGGCTGGGCCGATCCCTACGACAAGCGCGTCTGGGACTACAACGTCGCGCTCGGCGAGGCGGCGGCAAAGGCCGGCTTCGACGAGATCCAGTTCGACTACGTCCGCTTCCCCACGGACGGCGACCTCTCTGCAGCAGTCTTCCCGCGGAAGACGAGCCAGTCGAAGACCGCCGTGATCACGAGCTTTGCCAAGTACGCGGGCGAGAAGCTGCGGGCACTCGGCGTGCGCGTCTCGGCGGACGTGTTCGGCCTGAGCGCGACGAGGAACATGGGCATTGGGCAGCGCCCCAAGAAGCTCGGCGCCTACCTCGACACGATCTACCCGATGGTCTATCCGTCCCATTTCGGCCCGGGCGAGTACAACCTCCCCGATCCGAACGCGCAGCCGGGACGCACCGTCGGGCTCGCGCTCAGGGACTTCGACACGCAACTCACCGGTCTCAAGTCGCGGATCGTCCCCTGGCTCCAGGACTTCTCGCTTGGGCGCACGTACACGCTTGCGGACGTCCAGGACCAGATCGAGGCCGCGCGCGACGCCGGTGCGGAGGGCTACCTCCTCTGGAACGCCGCCGGCCTCTACACCCGCGGCGCGCTTGCGCCCCGCTAGGAGAGATGTCTCGTCGCCCATCTCGGTTTTCCGCTACGCTAGCCGCCTTCCACAGACCTGCCCACAACCGGTCCGTGAGGCAGTGGAAAATGTGGAAAAGTGAACTTTCCGCAAATTGCGGATTTTCGTTTTTCAGCGCCCTTGCATCGCATCAGGCGACCCCCTAGATTGCCGCTTGCACCGAGCAGGGAGCGCAAGTAGATCGAAGCCCCACCGGGCGGCAGTACGCGGAAGCGGAAGGTCGGTCGGTGAGGTGGACGAAAGCGCCACCCGCTCGGTGAATTTTTTTGCGCCCGGCCCCAGACCCAGGGGCGCTCAGGCTAGAGTTCCGGCCCGATGCATCTTCGCCCTCCCGCCTTCAGCCCGGGCTTCACGGCGTTCGTCTGGGCGCTCGTGTTCGGCGTCTTCATCATCCTCGGGCTGCTGGCGATCGGACTCTCGAAGCCGTCGTCGTTCTTGTGGGGCGTCCTGGCCGGCTTCCTGATCTTCTTTTACGTCCGGTTGACGGGCACCGATCAGCTCAAGCGCTAGGGCTAGAGGACCAGGATCACGGCGCGCGACGGACGGCGCTGCACGAGCGCGCGGCAGAGGAGCCCTGCGAGGTGACCGCCGAGCTCGTCCTCCAGACGGGAGCGCGCGGTGTTGCTCTCGGCTCCGACGAGGCGCTCGACGACGGCGCAATGCTCGAGCAGTCGGGGCGCCCCGCGGGCTCCGCCCGCATGTCCCGGGGCTGCGGCTTCCATGTCGAGGAGCATCGGTGTCCGAGCGCGAGCGGGAAATCCCTGGCGGGAGTGAACGGGCCTCGACACGACGAAGGGCGCCGTCGGCCGGCGCCCTTCGTCGCCCGCTCCGCGACGCGCTTACGGCGTGTCGCGGCGCTCGGGGTCGCCGGCGACCATCGTCCTGTCGTCTGTGGTCGTCGTCGTGTCGGTCGCGGTCGTCGCGGGGACCTCATCGCGGCGGTCGTAGTCGTGCACGTCCTCGTCCGGGACGTCGCGCTCGACCGCCTCGCGGGTCGCGGCCGTGCGCGGCCCCGTCGTGTCGAACGTGAACGCGAACACGATCCCGAGGCCCATCGCGAGCGCGGCCGGGAGCGTCCCCATGTCGTTCACGAAGCCGCCGACGCCGATGTCGCTGCTCCAGCTCGCGAGGCGCTCCTGCTGCCAGCCGCCTGCCGGCTGGGTCGCGAGGAGGATCCACGCGACGACGATCGCCGTCGGGACGAAGGCGAGCAGGAAGACGCCCGGGCTGAGCACGGGAAGCCCCCATTTCGTCCAGCCGCCGAAGAGCTGGGAGAGGCCGAGCGCGAGCCCGGCCGCCGCGATCAGGCCCATCGCCGCCCAGAAGCCGTTCGCGCTCGTGAGGTCGAAAGTCTGCGCGAGCCAGATGAGCAGACCCGCGGCAGCGACCCCGACGAGTGTGAAGATCGCCCGAACGAGCGGTGGGGCGCCCCAGCCGCGGACGTCCTCCTCCTCACGCCGGCCGTCGTCCCTCCGTCTGCGGAAAAATGCCACGTTCGTCACCTCGTCTCCGTCGTTTCCAGGGGAGATTCCCCCAGGTGCAACTTCCGTAACCGCCCGGCGGTTACGCGGCGAGGTCGCGCCGACGGGCGTCGAAGGCGCTCGAGTCGAGCTCGGCCCGAAAGGCCTCGATGGTGGTCTGGCGGTCGCCGGGGAAGATGTGCTCGACGACGTCCACCTTCGCGTCGTTGTAGAAGGGCACGTCCACGTGGCGGTGGGTGACGAGGTTCACGGATGTCCGGGAGCACGACGGGCACTCGACAGCCAGGCCGAGCCTCTCGCGGCCGGCCGAGAGCGCGCGGAAGGCGGACGGGAAGACCGGGCGCGGCCGTTCCTCCGGGAAGCAGAAGAAGCTCCAGGGCCACTCGCCCGCCCGGATGTGCGCCGCCGCGAGGTCCAGGAGCTCGTCAGAGGCTGTCTCGAGCTTCGACGTCATCAGGTTGAGGAAGGCGGCCTCGCTGCCCGCCAGGGGCGCCCAGTCGAGCTCGTCGTGGGCGACGAGGCCCTCGTGCTCGCTCCTGCACGGGCACGAGAACGTGACCTTGAAGACCGCCGGATGGTTCGCGCCCGGAAGGCGCTCGAGCATTCGGAAGGCGGAAAGCGGCAGCCTGACCTCGCCCCTGACGGGGCACGCGAACGTGTAGAGCCCGGTCAGACCGTCGTACATCTGCGGATTATCTATCGGCAGGTCCGACGGAAAACGTCAGACCTCGTACTGATCAGTACTTGATCAGCGAGAAGACGTCGTAGTTCTCGAGCTTCTCGCGGCCGTGCAGGAACTCGAGCTCAATCACGAACGCGAGCCCGACGACTTCCCCGCCGAGCTGCTCCACGAGGTCGATCTTCGCCTTCGCCGTCCCGCCGGTCGCGAGGAGGTCGTCGTGGACGAGGACGCGTGCGCCGGGGGTGATCGCGTCCGCGTGCAGCTCGAGGACGTCGAACCCGTACTCGAGGGCGTACTTCGCGCTCACCGTCCGCCACGGGAGCTTTCCGGGCTTGCGGGCCGCCACGAAGCCGCAATGCAGGCGGTACGCGAGGGCTGCGCCGAGGATGAAGCCGCGGGCCTCGGCGCCGAGGATGAGGTCCGGGCTCCGTGGTTTCGCGAATGCGGCGAGCTCCTCCACGGTCTGGTGCAGGGCGTCCGCGTCGGCGAGCAGGGGCATGATGTCCTTGAAGACGATCCCCTGCTTGGGGAAGTCCGGGATGTCCCGGATCTTCGAGCTCAGGTCGATCGCCACTAGCGGATCAGCGAGCGGACGGCTCGCCAGAAGAGGAGCTGGGAAAGCTCCTGCGAGAGCGCTGCGAGCGCCTGGAGGTCTTCGAGGCCGGCGCGATGCCGGTCGGGATTGTGCGAGCGGAGCTTCGGCGCGACGATCTGCTCGAGCTTCGCCGCTCCCTGTTCGGCGCCGGTCTTGAAGGGCCTCAGATTGCGCGGTTCGATCCCGTAGCGCGCGAGCTGCAGGCAGGCGGAGACGACGTCCGCGTCCCGCTCCGGATAGCGCCGCTCACCTCTGTCCTCGCGGGGCTCGAGAAGCCCGTAGTCCTCGAGATCGCGCACGAATGACGGCGTCGCCCGGGTGCGCTCGCAGAGCGTGTCGAAGTCGAGCTCCTGCTCGGGCTCGCCGAGACCGGAGCGCGGCCGGGACTTCCTGCTCGGCGCGGCGAGCTCCTGCCGGATCACGCGGAGGGGAAGGAACTCGTCGCGCTGCAGGCGGAGGATCGTCTGCAAACGCTCGACGTCGTCCTCCGTGAAGAGCCGGTAGCCGCCCTGCGTGCGCCGCGGCGCGAGGAGGCCCTGGTCCTCGAGGTAGCGGATCTTCGAGATGGAGATGTCCGGGAACTCGCCCTGCAGCCGGCGGCAGACCGCGCCGATCGTGAGAGGCCGGTCTCGCGGCTCATCGGGCTCGACTCGTGAGACGGCGGTGGCCATTGCTATGACTCCAGGAACGTGAGCCGGTACTTTCCGATCTGGACCTCGTCGCCATCTTCGAGCTTGGCGCTCTCGACCCTGCGACGGTTGACGTAGGTGCCGTTCAGGCTCTCCTCGTCGTCGACGTAGTACCCGTCGTCGCGGTGGACGAGCACCGCGTGGCGGCGGGAGACGGTGACGTCGTCGAGGAAGACCTCGTTCTCGGGCCCGCGCCCGATACCGAGGCGCTCGGACTCGATGGCGAAGGTCTCGCCCGAACGCCCTCCGCCCGAGCGGACGACCAGGGCCGGCCCTTCGATCCGCAGGTCGGCGAGAGAGAGCGAGTCGTCCTCGGTGACCTCCTCCGGCGTGAAGGTCATCGTCGTGTGCGCTCCCGGCTCGTCGTGCGGGAGCAGCGCGCCGCACTTGGAGCAGTAGTTGGAGGCTTCCGGATTCTGGAAGCCACATTCCGGACAGTGGATGTGGCTCATGGCCCGGCTACTCGCGCGGGCGGAGGCGCCTTCGAGGCGAGGATCTCCGCGAGCGTGTCGACGTCGATGTCGTGCAGCGGGCTCTTCCCCTCCCCCACGTCCTTCTTCAGCCGCGCCTGCAGCTCCGCGCGGAGGATGTCGATCTTGCCGTGCAGGATGCGGCGGCGGTACGAGACTTCGCGCTCCTCGTCCATGAGGTCGCGAATGAGGTCGCGCAACTCCTGGTCGGACAGCGAATCGAGATCGGGAAGGGCTTCCACGAGGCGGCTCCGGGATCGAGAGGAAACGAAGGGCTCCTTCAGTATGGCAAGCGCCCGCCAATCCTTCAACCTGGACTTGAGGGTTACGCCGTCTCCGGCTCCTCGCCGCCCGCGACGATCTCCTCGACGAGGCGCAGGAACTCCTCCTCGAGTGAGGCCGCGTCCTCGGGGGTGTTCCCCTCCGCGTACACGTGGACGAGCGGCTCGTCGGGGTCAGGCAGGACCTGCGCCCAGCCACGCTGCTCGAAGACCTTGATCCCGTCGAGGGTGTCCACCTTCTTGCCCTTCATCTTCTCCGTCAGAATCCGCATCACAGTCCCCTTGCGCGCCCACGGGCAGCGCACCTGTCGGTGGATGACGGTCGACTCGGGAAGCCCTCCGACAAGCTCCGAGAGCGGGCGGTCGACCGGGGCGAGGAGCTCGAGCAGCTTGCAGAGGCTCGCGACGCCGTCGTAGGCCGGCAGGAACTCCGGGAAGACGAAACCCCCGCCGACGGAGCCGGCAAAGACGACGCCGTCCCCGGCCGAGGCGCGCGTGAGGGCGGAGAGCGACGCCGGTGTCCTCGTCACCTCGAGCTGCGACCCCTTGACCAGCGGCTCGGCCAGGCTCGTGACGGTGATCGGGAGCGCGAGCGTCCCGCTCTTCCCGTCCGAGGCGAGCAAGCTCAGGAAGAGGAGAAGCTCCTGCTCCACCGGCACCTCGCGCGCCTGCTCGTCCACGAGGTAGATGCGCTCGCCGGCGTGGTCGAAGACGACGCCGAAGTGCGCCCCGACCGCCGAGACGAGGCGTTTCGCCTGCCCGAGGGCCTCGCGCACGCCGCCGGGCGGCTGAATCGACTGCTCGCCGCCGTACGGGTGGGCGGCGACGGTCTCGACTCCCAGCGGCCCGAGCACGATAGGGAGGACCAGCGAGGCGGCCGAGTACGCGTACTCGACCACGATGCGAAAGCCGTGGTCGCGGATCGCCTCGACGTCGAGCGTCCGCAGAAGGTCCTCCGCGTACGTCTCCCCCGCCCTCGCGGGCGTCCAGATCTGGCCCACCTCGTCGTGGGCGGCGCGCCGGTACTCCTGGCGCAGGAAGTGCTTCTCGATCTCCTTGATCAGCTCGGGGGTCGCCTGGATCCCCGGGGGCTCGAAGAACTGGATCTGCATGACCTCGGGGTCCGTGCTGCTCGGGCGCACGTGGACGCCCGCGCCGAGCCCCTCCGTCTTCAGGAAGTGGCGGTTGACCGCCGCGGGCATGACGTGGAGGTCGGCGACGTCGACCCCGGTGGACGTGATCCCCGAGACGACCGCGCGCTTCAGGAGCCGGCAGGCGGGCGCGCCGTCGCGGCTCGTGACCACCTGCACGCCGCGCTTGAGGGCCGTCCCGAACGCGATTCCGATGCGGAGCGCGGTCTCGGGTGTGAGGTCGACGTTGACGAGGCCGGAGACCGATTCGCGACCGAACATGCGGGAGGCGAGCCGGGACTCCCAGATGAGATTCCGGTCGACCAGCGCCCCGGCCTCCACCTCCTTGTACGGGTAGATCCGGATGCCCGGCATGACGACGCTCTGCTCGCCGATGGTGCAGCTGTCGCCGACCGCCACGCCTTCGTGCAGGCGTGCGTGGGGCTTGAGGTCGCAGGACTTCCCCACGATCGCGCCCTCGACGAGGGCGCTCCGCCCGATGTACGTGGAGGAATCGATCACCGACCTCGTCGTGCGGGCGTGGTCGCGGAGCGTGACGCTCGGGGAGAGCACGGAGTAAGGGCCGACAGACGCCTGCGGCGCGATGCGGCAGTAGTTGCCGATGAAGGCGGGGCCCTCGACCGCGTCGAGGTCGGCGAGCTCGACGCCCTCCCCCACCCAAACGTTGCCGCGGAGCTTGATCCCCGGGACGTTCAGGGCGACGTGCTCGTCGAGGGCGTCGAAGTTCGCCTGCCGGAACTGGTCGAGGTTGCCGATGTCCTGCCAGTAGCCCTCCGCGACGAAGCCGTAGAGCGGCTTGCCCATCTCGAGCAGGAGCGGGAAGAGCTCCTTCGAGAAGTCGAACGGCTGCTCCGGCGGGACGTGGCGCAGGACCTCCGGGTCGAGGACGTAGATGCCGGTGTTGATCGTGTCCGTGAACACCTGGCCCCAGGAGGGCTTCTCGAGGAAGCGCTCGATGCGGCCGTTCTCGTCCGTGACGACGATCCCGAACTCGAGCGGGTTGTCCACGCTCTTCAGGCCGATCGTGACGAGCGCCTCCTTCTCCTGGTGGAAGCGGACGAGCGCCCCGAGGTCGATGTCGCAGAGCGCGTCGCCGGAGATCACGAGGAACGGCTCGTCGAGGGCGTCCTCGGCGAGCTTCACGGAGCCGGCAGTCCCCATGGGCGACTCTTCGACGGAGTAGCGGATCGAGACGCCGTACGCTTCTCCTGCACCGAAATAGCCGCGGATCGCCTGCGGCATGAAGGCGAGCGTGACGACGATGTCGTCGAAGCCATGCGTCTTCAGAAGCTCGACGATGTGCTCCATGCAGGGCTTCCCGACGATGGGCACCATCGGCTTCGGCTGATTCGAGGTGAGCGGGCGAAGGCGCGTGCCCTCGCCGCCCGCCATCACGACCGCTTTCATCTCCGCACTGCCTTCCAAACGGACACTCCGTAGAGGATGCCCGCCAGCGTGGCGAGCGCAACTCCCGTCCAGAAGAGCCAGAGCGGCCACTCTGTTCCCTTGTCCGTGACGAGGATGAATGCGATCGACGCATAGAGGACCCAGGTTGCCGCCTTGCCGAGGAAGCTGACCGAGAAGTCGTACCCGTGCCTGAGCGCGACGGGCGTGCCGAGGACGAGCAGGCCGTCGCGGACGACGATCAGCACGAGCGCGGGCCAGGGCAGCCGGTCATAGGCGAAGAGCAGGACGACCGCGATGTCGATCATGAGCCGGTCGGCGAGCGGATCGGCGAACCTCCCGAACTCCGACTCGACGTTCCACCGCCGCGCGAGCCAGCCGTCCACCTGGTCCGTGATCCCCGCCACGGCGAAGACGATCCCCGCCGGCCAGCTCGCGTCTCCCGCCGCCTGCACGACGAGGACGACGAAGACCGGGATGAGCGCCAGGCGAAGGATCGTGAGCGCGTTCGGCAGCTGCGCGAGGGGCGCGGGCACGGCTCGTGTCGCCATGGTGAGGCAATGGTAGCCTCGCGCGGATGTCCGCTCGGCTTTCGCTGCCCGGGTTCGTGACCGCCCACAGTCACGCGTTTCAGCGCGCCATGCGGGGTCGCGCCCAGGGCGACGACTTCTGGGCGTGGCGCGAGGCGATGCTCGGAGTGGCCGAGACACTCACGCCGGAGCAGGTCCGCCGCGAGTACGAGGCCACGTACCGGGAGATGCGAGAGGCGGGCTACACGGCCGTCGGGGAGTTCCACTACGTCGGCCTCGAGGAGGCGGAAGCGGCCCTCGAGGCGGCCGAGGCGGCGGGAATCGTTCTCGTCCTCCTCTTATCCGCCTACGGACGCGGCGGGCTCGAGCGCTTTCGCCAGCCCACTGCCCGCGCCTACCTCGAGCAGGTCGAGGAGCTCCGGGCGTCAGGTGCCCGCGTCGGGCTCGCACCCCACTCCGTGCGCGCCTGTCCGGCCGGCTGGCTGGAGGAGATCGGTGCCTACGCCGAGCGCGAAGGGCTCGTTCTCCACGTGCACGCCGACGAGCAGCCCAAGGAGATCGAGGAGTGCGTCGCCGAGCACGGTCTCCGCCCCATCGAGCTCCTCGAGCGCACCGGCTGTCTGAGCCCGCGGACGACGATCGTGCACGGCACCCACGCCGACGAGCGGGAGCTCGACCTCCTCGCCGAGGCCGGCGCGCGCATCTGCGTCTGCCCGCTCACGGAGGCGAACCTCGGGGACGGCTTCCTTCCCGTGGCGCGGTCCGCGGGAAGGGAATCCCGCTCTGCATCGGCTCGGACTCGAACGTCCGCCTCGACCCGCTGGAGGAGCTGCGGGAGCTCGAGGGCATCGCCCGCCGGCAGCAGCTCGAGCGCAACGTGATTCCCGTTCCCGACCTCCTGGCGATCGGCTCGGCCGAAGGCGCGCGGGCGCTCGGCCTCACGGACTGGCCGGGGATCGAGGTCGACCTCGGCCACACGTCGCTCGCAGGGGTCGCAGAGGACGACGTCGAGGCTGCTCTCGTCTTCGGCTGCGGCGCCGACGTGCTCAGGCCGGCTTAGGCAAGGGCTCGATGGCCGCGAGAGCCCTCTGGATCTCGGCTTCCGGCAGATCGAAGTCCTCGAGGCGCCCTGACAGGTAGTCGTCGTAGGCGGCCATGTCGAAGTGCCCGTGCCCGGAGAGGTTGAAGAGGATCGTGCGTTCGCGACCCTCCTCGTCGGCGGCCATCGCCGCGAGCACGGCGCCGTGGATCGCATGCGCCGACTCAGGGGCGGGGATGATCCCCTCGCTCCCGGCAAAGGTGACCGCGGAGGCGAAGACGTCGTTCTGCGTATAGGCCTCTGCGCGCACGAGCCCGTCGAGGACGAGCTGGGAGACGAGCGGCGCGACGCCGTGGTAGCGGAGGCCTCCGGCGTGGATCCCCGGCGGGACGAAGTCGTGACCCAGCGTGTGCATGGGCACGAGCGGAGTCAGCTGTCCCGTGTCGCCGAAGTCGTAGGCGAAGGGCCCGCGCGTGAGCGTCGGGCAGGCGGCCGGCTCGCAGGCGAGGACGTCGATGTCCTTCCCGCCGATCTTCTCCCGCACGAACGGGAACGCGAGGCCCGCGAAGTTCGAGCCCCCGCCGACGCAGCCGACGACGACGTCCGGGAACGCGCCCGCGATCTCCATCTGCGCGAGCGCCTCCTGCCCGACGACCGTCTGGTGCAGGAGGACGTGGTTCAGGACGCTGCCGAGCGAGTAGGCGGTATCGTCGCGCCCCGCTGCGTCCTCCACCGCTTCGGAGATGGCGATGCCGAGGCTTCCCGGGGAGTCGGGGTCCGCCTCGAGGATCGTCCGGCCGGCCTGGGTGTCCTCGGAAGGGCTGGCGACGACGGTCGCGCCCCAGGTCTCCATCATCGAGCGCCGGTACGGCTTCTGCCGGAAGGAGACCTTGACCATGTAGACCTTGCACTCGAGGCCGAGAAGCCGGCAGGCGAGCGCGAGCGCGCTGCCCCACTGCCCCGCCCCGGTCTCGGTGGCGAGGCGCTCGCGGCCCTCCTGCTTCGAGTAGTAGGCCTGCGCGACCGCCGTGTTCGGCTTGTGGCTTCCGGCCGGGGAGACGCCTTCGTACTTGTAGAAGATGCGGGAATTCGTCCCCAGCGCCTGCTCGAGGCGGTGCGCGCGGAAGAGCGGCGTCGGGCGCCAGAGCCGCAGGATCTCCCGCACGGGCTCCGGGATCGGGATCTCGGACGCGTCCGAGACCTCCTGGCCGATCAGCTCCATCGGAAAGAGCGGCGCGAGGTCGTCCGGGCCGACGGGCTCGCCTGTGCCGGGATGCAGCACCGGCTGGGGCCGGTTCGGCATGTCGGCCTGGATGTTGTACCAGCGCTCCGGGAGCGCGGACTCGGGCAGGAGCACCTTCGTGTCGGTCATAGCGGGCGAGGATAGTCCCGTTTCGGGGCGAAAGAAAGCGGTCCATGGGTCTCCGGACCTGCATCGCGTTGCTCGCGCTCGCCGGGACGCTCTCGCTCGCCTCCGCGGCGGGCGCACGTACGGCCAACGTCGCCGGGCTCCAGGTCGGCCTGGAGGCGCGAGGCCTCTACTCCGGCACGATAAGCGGCGTCCTCGGCCCCGGGACGCGGCGAGCGGTACGGGATCTCCAGCAGCGCGCCCGGATCGCCGTCGACGGCATCCCGGGACCGCAGACGCGGCGCGCGCTCGGCCGCTACGGCCGTCATCGCTACGGGTCCCGGATGCTCGCGAGCGGGAAGCGCGGCTGGGACGTTGCCGCGCTCCAGTTCAAGCTCGCCTGGCACGGCTTTCCCTCGGGGACCCTCGACGGCGCCTTCGGGCCGCATACGGAGGCCGCCCTCGAGCGATTCCAGCGCTGGGCCGGGCTGACCCACGACGGCGTGGCGGGGCCGGCGACTTATCGCGTCCTGCGGCAGCCGAGGGCCCACGTTCCCTTCGACCTCCTCAGGCCCGTCAGCGCCCGCATTGGCGACTTCTTCGGCCCGCGCGGAAACCGGTTCCATCCGGGGCTCGACTTCCCGGCGCACTACGGCGCCGGGGTACGGGCTGCGAAGGCCGGCCGCGTCGCCCGCGCCGGGTGGGACAGCGGCGGCTACGGCTTCCTCGTGGTCATCCGGAACCGCCATCACGCGCGCACCTACTACGCGCACCTCTCCCATATCGGTGTCCACCCCGGCGAGCGCGTCGCGGCGGGAGAGCGCATCGGCCGTGTCGGCGCCTCCGGCGAGGCGACCGGGCCGCATCTGCACTTCGAGGTTCGGCGGCGTGGGGCGGCGGTCGATCCTCTACCCGCCCTCGGCTAGCTCCTTCGAGCGGTTCATCGCCGCCTGGATCGCGTTGAGGAAGGCGGCGCGGACGCCCGCCTGCTCGAGCTCGCGGATCGCGGCGATCGTCGTCCCACCCGGAGAGGTGACCATCTCGCGGAGCTCGACGGGGTGCATGTGCTCGTCGCGGAGCAGCTTGGCGGTGCCGAGCATCGTCTGGATAACGAGGTCGGTGGCGATCTCGCGGGAGAGCCCGAGGAGGATCCCGGCCTCGATCATGGACTCGGCGAGGAGGGCGAAGTACGCGGGCCCGGAGCCGGAGACGGCAGTGATCGCGTCCATGTAGCTCTCGTCCACGCGCACGGAGCGACCGATCGAGCCCAGCACCTCCTCCGCGGTAGCGAGATGCACCTCCCCCGCGTGCGCCCCGGCGGCGAGCCCCGCCATGCCCTCGTGCACCGTCATCGGGGTGTTCGGCATCGCGCGGACGACGGGGACGCCGGCGCCGAGATGGCCTTCGATGAGCTTCGTCGGGATCGCGGCGGCGATCGAGATGACCGTCTGCTCGGGAATCAGCGTGCTTCCGACCTCTCCGAGGAGCGTCTCGATATCCTGCGGCTTGACGGCGATGACGACGATTCCCGCGCGGCCCGCAGCCTCGGCGTTGTCCAGGGTCGTTGCGATGCCGTAGCGCTCGGCGAGCTCGGCGAGGCGCTCCACGTGCCGCGCGGTCGCGACGATCTCGCCGGGCTCGCGCCAGCCAGAGGAGAGCAGGCCGGCGATGAGGGCCTCTCCGGCCTTCCCGGCGCCCAGGACGGCGATCTTCCGCTCCCCCATGAGCAAACGCTACCCCAGTTGGTGGTCGAGGTTGACGGCTGCGCTGATCAGGGCGAGGTGCGTGAAGGCCTGAGGGAAGTTTCCGAGCTGCTCGCCCGTCGGCCCGATCTGCTCGGAGTAGAGGCCCAGGTGGTTCGCGTACGTGAGCATCTTCTCGAACGCGAGCCGTGCCTCCTCGAGCCGCCCTGCGCGCGCGAGCGCCTCCACGTACCAGAACGAGCAGATCGAGAACGTGCCCTCCTCCCCGTCGACGCCGTCGGGCGAGGCCTCGACGTTGTAGCGGTAGACGAGGCTGTCGGAGACGAGCTCCTTCGTGATCGCGTCGAGAGTCGAGAGCCAGCGCGGGTCGGTGGGCGAGATGAACTTCACGAGCGGCATCAGGAGGACCGAGGCGTCGAGCACGTCCGTGTCGTAGTGCTGGACGAAGGCCTGGCGCTTCTCGTTCCAGCCCCTGCTCATGATCTGGTGGTAGATGGCGTCGCGGGCGGCGCGCCAGGCGTCGAGGTCGCCTGGAAGACCGCGCTGGCGGGCGATCCGGATCGCGCGCTCGATCGCCACCCAGCACATGAGGCGCGAGTAGGTGAAGTTCTGCCGGCCGCCGCGCACCTCCCAGATGCCTTCGTCCGGCCGGTCCCAGGCCGTGCAGAGCCAATCGACGATGCCGGAGATCTCCACCCAGCCGTCGTGCGCGATAGGCCGTCCGTACTTGTTGTAGAGGTAGATCGAGTCGATCAGCTCGCCGTAGATGTCCAGCTGGAGCTGGTCGTAGGCGCCATTGCCCACCCGCACTGGCGCCGACCCGCGGTAGCCCTCGAAGTTCTCGAGCGTCTCCTCGGTGAGCTCGGCGCGCCCATCGATCCCGTACATGATCTGAAGCGGCCCCGACCTCGAGTCCGTCCGCCCCACGACCCGGTCGCGGAGCCAGTCCGTGAACGCCTCCGCCTCGTCGGTGAAGCCGAGCCGCAGGAGCGCGTAGAGGGAGAAGGCGGCGTCGCGGATCCACGTGTAGCGATAGTCCCAGTTCCGGCTCCCGCCGATCTCCTCGGGAAGGCTCGTCGTCGGCGCGGCCACGATCGCGCCGGTCGGCCGGTACGTCAGGAGCTTGAGCGTGAGCGCCGAGCGGTTGACCGTCTCCCGCCAGCGGCCACGGTAGTGGGAGCGCGCGACCCAGCTCCGCCAGAACGCGATCGTCTCCTCGTAGGCGGCGCGTGTCTCGGCCTCCGAGTACTCGCGCGGCACGTAGTCCGGCTCGACGCGCTCGAGGACGAACGTGACCGTCGAGCCCGCCCGGACGGTGAACTCGCAGTGGATGCCGCCCGCATCGCAGGCGATCGGCGTCGTCGCCTGCAGGGCCAGGCAGAGATTCGGCGAGCGGAACACGACGCCGTGCTCGTGCTGGACGACCTCGTGGTCGTCGCGGCCGTAGTTGAAGCGCGGGTACATCTCGACCCGAAAACGCATCTCCCCGCGGACGCCCTCGACGCGGCGGATGAGCCGATGGCGGTAGATGTCGTCCTTCGCCTCCTCGACCGGCATGAAGCCTTGGATCTCTCCCACGCCGTCCGGGCTCAGGAAGCGCGTGATCAGGACGTTCGTGTCCGGGAAGTAGAGTTGCTTCGGCGTCCAGCCCTCCATCGCCGGCGAGATGCGGTAGTGGCCGCCGTTGTTCTTGTCCAGAATCGAGGCGAAGACGCTCGGCGAGTCGAAGGAGGGGCAGCAGTACCAGTCGATCGTCCCGTCCGTCGCTGTCAGGGCAACCGTGTGCAGGTCGCCCATGATCCCGTGCTCGGCGATCGGCATGTAGTCGGGCATGCGCTATTCAGCGCAACCCTGAAACCGCCCGTCAAGTCGGATCGCTAGCCGCCGTGGGTGAGCAGCGGCAGCGCGGCCACGATGATGGCGGCCGCGAAGGCTGCGAGTCCCGCTGCGAGGAAGCGAACGCTCATCCTCTTCCAAGGAAAAGCTGGGATCGCCGACCGGTCCTCCCCCCGAAAGGGGGGTTTTTCGCGCCTATCCCGGTTCGATACTGACTCCATGGGGCTGACTGAGGGGCTTCGACACTCGCTCGAGGCGTATATGAAGAAGAGCGCCGCAGAGCTTGACGAGCGCGGCGCCGAGATCACGTTCCGCGAGAACGAGGTCGAGTTCGAGCTGAAGCGGCTCGAGACGCTCGAGAACGAGCTCCTCCAACGTGCCGCGCGCGTCGAGGAGCTCCGGCCGCTCCAGGAGAAGGCCGACGAAGGCTTCCGCCGGGCACTCGGCACCGTCGAGGAGCGCGCCCTGGCACTCGCCGAGAAGGCCGGGCAGCTCCGCGAACGGACGACGAAGGTCGTCGAAGCAGAGGCCGAGCTCGCCGAGCGCGAGCGCCTGGCCGCCTACCGGCGCGACCGCCTCCGCTCCGAGCAGCAGCTCCTCGCCGAGCGGGAGCGGGAGCTCGTCGACGCCGAGGGCGACCTCCTGAGCGCCGAGACGGCGACCCAGGCGACCCGCTGGATCGAGCACCGCGAGAAGCGCCTGAACGACAACGAGAGCCTGGTCCAGGAGCGCATCGACGGCCTCGAACGACGCGAAAAGGAGCTCGAAGCGCGTGAGGTGAAGACCAGCGTCGACCTCCAGGTTCGCCAGGACGAGCTCGACCGGCGCGAGCGCGAGCTCGAGGAGCTGGAGGAGAGGCTCGCGCGGAAGGAGCGCGAGCTCCGCGTCTACGTCGCGCAGATCCAGGGCGGCCTCGCCGTGCCGACCCTCGTCCAACCCCAGTCCTAGCGGGCGATCCCGGTGCCGGCCAATGGAAGGAGGCCGGCGCTCCGGTACGGAACCTGGTGAGCACCGGCCTCCGACCTAGGGAGAGGTGGGCTGCGGACCCACGACCGGGAGAGGCGGCTCGATGACCGCCGCGCCGGAACCTAGAGCATCGTGACGGAACGCGCGAGCGGCGGTTCCCGGAAATTGCAGGAAATGGCATCCGAAGTTCCACAGGATTCACAGGCGCCCACAGGGCTGTGGAAACTTCCGGCGGGAAGATTTGCGCAGATTCGCCCGTCAGGAGGGCATGCTCAAGCTGGCGGTCACGCTCCTCTTCCTCTTCGCCATCGGCGCCGCTCTCAGCGACCTCGCGCGCGGCCGGCGGCCGTTGCTCTTCGGCTAGCCGTCCTCAGCCCTCGGGCTGAACCTCGCGCATCAGGATGACCGCCTGGGGTGGGGCGATGAAGAGCTGCTTCTTGGTCGTCACGCCGACGACGCGCCAGCCCAAACTGCCGAGCGCGTTGAGCTCGTCCTCGAGATGCTTCCCCGTGTCAATGACCTTGTACTCGTACCGCTTGGTCATCACATGCCTCCCTTCGCTCTCCATGCTCCCGCGGCGGGGATGGCAGCGCATCGGGGGAGCCGCGGAGCGGGCTCGGAAGAAACTAGGGTCCTCGCGTGATCGAGGATCGAGACGTCTCCCGGGTCGCGGACGCCGCCCGAGCGCTTCCGCCCACCGGCGGCGTGTACCTGGAAGAGGACTTCGTCATGAACCTCCTCGAGACGGTTCTCGACTATCAGATGCAGACGCCCGTGGTCGTGAAGGCCCTTGCGAACTTCCGCGAGAACCGCCGGGACGACGTGCGCACGCTCGACGACCTCGACGCGGTGCTGGCCCGGCATGCGGACGACCAGGCGGGCAACACGGAGCTGGCGGTCCATCTCTGGGGCTACAGCTTCTGGACGCGTGCACAGCAGCTCCGCGGCCTCGCGCGTTTCTTCCGGAGCATCGGTGTCGTGGACGCGGAGAGCCTGAAGGTCTGGGCGCAGAGCAGCGAGTTCCGCCGGGACTTCCAGGGACGGGTCAAGGGCCTCGGGCGGGCCGTCTACCAGTGGCTGGTCATGCGCCAGGGAGTCGACAGCGTGAAGCCCGACGTTCACGTTCGCCGCTTCGCGGAGGCGGCGGTCGGCCGTCCGCTGAACGACGCCGACCTCGTCGAGGTCGTGACGAGGGCGGCTCGCACGCTCGAGCTCACTGCCTTCGAGCTCGACGGGCGGATCTGGGAGGCATCCGCCCGCCCTGCCTGAGCCTTCCCCAGTGCAACCGCAGAGATTCAAAGCGGCGACCGTCTCTCTCCGCGGGCTCTCGCAGAAGTCGCATCGCGCCCGTGCCCGGCCTCGGCTAGGCCCAACCCCGCTGGTCGACCTCTCTGACCCCCGGCCAGTCTGGGCGCGGGCGAAATCAGAGGAGGGCATGGACGGAACGTCTCCGGAACTGTCGAGCGGGTCATGAAGGCTGATTCCCGTAGTGCGGGGGGCGACGGAGAGGCGGGGCTCGACGCTCTCCTGCGAGGAGTGTCGCTGCGTTACGACCGACGCCTGGGGCTGGATTGCCCACGTCGTCGACGACGCCGGGGAGCTGGATGTCGAGCCCTACCTCCTGTGCTACTGCCCACGCTGCTCCGAGCGTGAGTTCGGTCGAGTTCCGCGTGCGCCTTTCCGCTGGCGTTTCGAGTGACGGCAGCCGTGCGCTCGCCGCTCGGAGCCTTTAGGGGCTTGCCTCACGAATCGGCGTCAGCCAGGCGTGCGTGAACGCCAAGAGCGAAACCAGGGGCGCCAGAGAGCCAGCGTCATCAACCCCCAGACAGCCGCGAAGACGACCGCCAGTGCGGTCGAAGGCCCCAGGGCGAGCAGCGTCACCGCGAAGGGGACGGCGAGCGCGAAGCTGCAGATTGCCCACACGGTCGCCGTCGCAAAGAACGCAAGCAGGCGGGCACCCTTCTGAACGGCACGGCTGCCCGCGGCGAAGAGCTCGTTTCTCGTGTGCCATTCGGTGGGCAGGTCTCGAAGGGCCACGCGCAAATCCGACAGGGAACGGGCGCGGAGCGCGAGCTCTGTCCGCGCCCCCAATTCCTCGAGCGATATCCGGCCTTTGATGAAGTGATCTTGCAGTGAAGCTGCCGCACGATCCCGATCACGGTCACCGACCAAGGCCACAACGTCAATCCTAGCCCCTGAAGACCGGCTTCTCCTGGTGGTTGCCAATCCTCACCAGGGGGTATCCGGCCACTGAGGCCGGAGTTCACGATCGGGGGGAGAAGGGCAGCCTGCGGCTGGCCGTCCCTGCCTAGGACACTCCGGCCTCCTTGCGACGCGAAGGAGGCACCCGATGAAGTTCCTCTGTCTGCCTTACGGTGAGGAGAAGGACTGGCAGGCGCTGTCGAAGGACGATCAAGACGAGCTCCTGGGTCACGACGAGGTTCTCCGCCGGCGTGGCGACCGGGTCGAATCCGTGGGATTTGCGGGCCTGGGACGGGCACCAGCGACGACAGACGGGCCGCTCGACGAGAAACGGCTGCCTCTCGCCGGCTTCGCCTCATCGAAGCCCGCGACCTGGAAGAAGCCGCAGCTCACCACGAACACCCCCTGCGCGCGTGCGCAAGGAGCCGTAGAGCTCTAGCCCGGTTCACGGCGCATGAGCCTCCGGCTTCCGAGGCTGGCAGCTATCCGCAGAAAGGGCCCTCTAACAGGACCTTTTCGGTGATCGGGGCGCCGAGATTTGAACTCGGGACCATTAGTCCCCCAGAGCGATCGAGCTGATCCGGGAAGGCGAGGAGGAGGCCGACGGGGAGAAGGTCGAGTTCAGGCACGCCCAGTCGAACAAGCTTTCCTCTCCGGCGGACTGTGCCCGCGAAGGGGAGGAAGGAATTCCCGCCAAGGCGGTAACGGTAGACCCGACCGATATGGTCACCCCCTGATGCCCCGCCGCTTCCCGAAAGGACCCGATCGCCTGTCAGTGCTGACCTCTTCCCTCTCGACCGTCTCCCGGAGCCATCTGCCGCCGAACTCGCACTCTCAGACGAGTGCGCTCAGTACGCCCTCGCCCTCGAAGCGCGTGAGCCCACCTCGCCTGTCGTGCGTCGCCCCGAGGCACCCCCCACCCAAGAAGCCGACAAGTGGATGACTCTCCGCGAGGCTGCCGCGCGTTCACCGCACTAGACCCAGCGGATCCCCACGGGACTCTTTCTACAGGATCATCCGACGCGAGTTTGGACGCCGCAAGCTCGTCCGCCCAAGCGAGGTAGACGCTCTCGCCCAGAAAGGAGTGCTCTGATGGCGATCAAGAAGGAATTTTATCCAGACGGCTCGTTCAAGGGCTATACCAAGCGGGTCATCATCGACGGCGTAAAGCGCCGAGTCCGAGCAACGACGAAGGCAGAGGTAGAGACGAAGGTGGCGAAGCTCAAAGAGCAGGAACGCCGCCGTAGGCTCAGCCTGCCCGTCGAGCGAGAGCCACAGCCCAACATCACCTACGGCGTTCTCTGCGAAAAACTCCTAGACGGCTACGAGCACCGCGACCAAAGCAAGCGCGCTCTCAGATACAGCCTGCGCTACTCGCGCGACCGATTCGAGCGGGTTGCGATTCGAGAGATTCGCGTCGAGCACGCCCGGAGGTGGTTCGCCAGTCTCACGGTCGCGCCCACGACGGAGCGCAATGCCCTCACCGCCGCGCGAAAAGCGTTCAACTTCGCGCTCGAAGCGGACTACGCGACCGAGAATCCCTTCCGGCAGATCCAAAAGCCGAGAGCGACAGAGAGCAAGCATCCGTTCGAGTCGTGGAACGAAGTCTTCGCCGTCGCTGAAGCGCTAACCCGCGAGACCGAGCGCGCGCTTGTCATCTTCGCGTGCGCTACCGGACTTCGACCGCAAGAGTGGCGAGCGTTGCAGTGGTGCGACATAGACCGCGCCTCCGGCGTCCTCCGCGTGAGCCGCACCATCCAGAACGGCAAAACCACCGAAGCACAGGCCAAGACGCCCGGAGCCCCGCGCGCCGTCGAACTGATCGACCGCGCTCTCGCCGCGCTTGATCTACTCCCCATGCCGCTGCGCCGGGAGCGGCTCGTGTTCCCCGGCACGAGTGGCGGCATCCTGGACACCCACGCCTGGAGCCTGAGAGGAAGGAGAATCGGACCGTGGGTGAAGGCGCTGGAAGCGGTCGGACTCGACTACCGCGAGCCGCGCCAGATGCGTCACACGTTCGCCACCCTTGCACTCACGGACGGAGCTTCAATCGAATGGATCGCGAAGCAGATGGGCCACAAGGACATAGCGACCACGCTAGGCCACTATCGCCGCTGGCTCCCCTCTGATCGGAGCGTGGACGCTCTCAACGCGACCCACGCCAAACAAACCGGACCCAAAGCGGACCCCGGCACCGCCGTAGCGGAGAAATCGTGAGCCGGAGCGAACCCCGGAACCCCGCAGCAGTTCGTGGGTTCCGCTCCAATCGGGGCGCCGAGATTTGAACTCGGGACCTCTCAGTCCCCCAGACTAGCGCGCTAACCAGGCTGCGCCACGCCCCGTGCGAGGCAACGATAGCGGATGCCCCGCGTATCCTCGTGGCACGGCCGAACCGCTCCCCACTCCCACGCTCGACGACCCCGAGGCCGTCATCGCTCTCGGATCGCTTCTCACCGCGGCGGGATATACCGCCGACGGCCTGAAGGAAGCCCTGGGCGTCGAAGAGCTCGGGACCGAAGCTGCGGAGATTCCAGCTCATGTCCAGCGGCTCACCGAGGCGAGTCCTCGCAACTCGCTCATCAAGCTGTTCTTCCTCGGAGTGCCGCTCTCGTGGCAGGAAGCCGCGCGCGCACTTCCGGGCCTGGACCCGGATCGGCTGGACGCTGTCGATGTGCTGGAGCCGGCCGGTGATGAGCTCCGCGCCACGGTCCGGCTCGTCCCTCACAAGGATGTGCTGGTGGCTTACGACGCCGGCGGCGAGCCTCCCCGGGCTCGGACTTCCTCGCCAACACCACGGTCCGAATGCATTTCGTGTCCGCGCTGAACGCGGCCGCCGGCTCGGGCCTTCATGCCCTTCTCGCCGCGCGCCACACGGATCGCGTCGCGGTGATCGATCCCGACCCGGCATCGGTGGCACGCGCCCGCTTCGGCGCGCTTCTCAACGGCCTCGAGAACCTCGAGACGCTCGAAGGAGCGGGGCTCGAGCCCGTCGCAGGGCACTCCTTTGGGCTCATCACGGCCAACCCGCCGCGCGTGCTCTCCCCGGACGACGACGAGCGGGCCGACACGCGCTGTCGCGAGCTCGTGCAGGGAATCGCGGCCCAGCTCAGCGAGGGCGGGTTCGCGCACGTGCTCGTCACGTGGGTCCTGGGCGTCCAGGAGGACTGGTGGGTCCCGGTCGCGCAATGGGTCGACGCGCGCGGCTGCGATGCCTTGCTGCTCCTCGCACGGGAGGACGACCCGGTCGCGTATGCGTCCGCGCACGCCCCGAACTCCTCGGCGATCGGCCGCTGGACAGGGTTTCTCCGTGACCTCGCCGCGGATCGGATCGCCGCCGGAGCGATCATCCTCAGGCGCAGGACGCGGGCGACCAACTGGATCCGGCACGAGGTGCTTGCAACGGAAGACGTCCGACCCGGCCGGCGATCAGATCGTGCGCGCCTTCGTCAACCACGACCTCCTCACGTCGCTCCCCACCGAGGATCAGCTGCTCGACGAGGTGCTCGCGATCGTCGAGCCGCAGCGGATCGAGCAGACCTGGAGGCACAAAGACGAGGGCCTCGAGCTCGAGAGCGCCCGTGTCCACCTCGACTGGGGCCTCGGCTTCACGGTCGGGGTCGACACCTACACGATCGAGCTCCTCGCCCGTTTCGATGGCACGAGGAGGCTGCGGGACCTCTTCGCCGAGATCGCACGGGATTCCCAGCTCGAGGAGGACTCGGTCGCGCGCGCCGGCCTGCCCGCCGTGCGCCGCTTGCTCGAGCTCGGCTTCCTCGCGCGCGCCTAGCCACTCCGCGAGCGCAGCCCCAGAGCGGCTGGGAGCTAGGCGTTGAGCCGTTTGTAGAGGCGGTCGACGAGCTCGGGCATGCGCTCGAGCCGGTCGGTGATGACGCGGATGCGGTACTCCCGGAAGTGCTCCGGCTCGACTCGAAGGGCCTTCGCCAGGGTCGCGATGACCTCGTTGGACGGCACCGGGCGGTTTCCGTGCACCAGGTGGTTGAGGTAGCCGGCCGAGAGCCCGGTCTTCTCCGCCAGGCCGCGGTAGGTCGTGCCGCGCTCGGCCATGAGCGCCTGGATCGTCTCCCCGAAGGGCTCTTCGCTGAAGCGCCGTTTACGGGCCATCGAGCAATCCTCCCATACGACCGGGGATTTCTCCGCCCGGTACGCGCTCCTCGGCGCGGCTCTCCGCGGACGAGGACGTCGACCTGGCCGTCCTCGAGCGTCTTCTTCCCGACGGTGACGCGCACGGGACAGCCGATGAGGTCCGCGTCGGCGAACTTCTCGCCCGGCCGCTCGTCGCGGTCGTCGAGGAGGACGGAGCGGCCGCTCTCTTCGAGCTCGGCTGCGATCCTCTCGGCGGACTCCATGACCTCCGGGCCGGCAGCGCCGATCGCGACGATGTGCACGTCGTACGGCGCGACCGAGGCGCGGCCAGATGATCCCGTACTCGTCGTTGTGCTGTTCGACGATCGCGGCCATGACCCGACCCGGGCCGATGCCGTAGCTGCCTCCGAGCAGCGGCTTCTCGCTGGCCGTCCTCGTCGAGGAACGTCGCGCCGAGCGGCGCCGAGTAGAAGCTGCCGAAATTGAAGATGTGGCCGACCTCGATCGAGGTCTGGAAAAGGAGCGCGCCTCCGCACATCCGGCAGCGGTCGCCTTCGCGCGGCTCGCGCAGATCTGCGAAGCGCGGGTGGTAGTCGCGGCCTGCCTCGACGCCTCGCAGGTGCCGCCCATCGTGGTTTGCGCCGGCGACGAACTGCCCTTCGCGCAGGGTCGTCGTCGGCGATCACCTCGCCCGAGAAGCCGACGGGGCCGAGCGAGCCCCCGCCCGCGCCGAACGCGGCCCTGATCTCGTCCTCCGTCGCCGGGCGGGATGTGCCGGGCAGCGCGTCGTAGAGCTTCGTCTCGCTGAGCCGGTCGTCGCCGCGGACGAGCGCGAGCACGAGCAGTGCCGTCCGGCTTGACGACCGGCATCGCCTTCGAGGTCGCCGACGGGTCGATCCCGAGGAACTCGGCCAGCCCCTCGATCGTCGTCACCCCGGGCGTCTCGATCTCCTCTGGCGCGCTCGAGCGGATCGGGCAGGACGGCGGCGCTCGGAACCGCCTCCGCCACCTCGAGGTCGCCCGCGTAGTCGCCGTTCTCGCAGCGAACCAGCGTGTTCTCGCCGGAGCCGGACGGCGCCAGGAAGTCGATGCTGAACTTGCCGCCCATGATCCCGCTCTCGGCCTGGACGTCGTACGTCTCCAGCGCGCAGCGGGCGAAGATCTTCTTGTACGCCTCACGGTTCGCCTCGAAGCTCGCGCGCGACGCCCTCCTCGTCTCGGTCGAACGAGTAGGCGTCCTTCATGATGAACTCGCGGACCCGCAGGAGGCCGCCGCGCGGGCGCGGCTCGTCACGATCCTTCGTCTGGAAGTGGTACCAGAGCTGCGGCAGCTCCCGGTAGCTCTGGATCTCGCGTGCGTGGAACGTGACCGTCTCCTCGTGCGTCAGCGGCAGGATGAAGTCTCGACCCGTCCGATCCTTGATCCGGAAGATCTCCGGAATCGCGATGCGGCCCGTCGCCTCCCAGAGCTCGGCGGGAGTGAGGACGGGCATCAACATCTCCTGCCCGCCGATCGCGTCCATCTCCTCGCGGATGATCTGCTCGATCTTGCGGTGGACGCGCCAGCCGAGGGGCGTGAACGACCAGAGGCCCGCCGAGACCTGGCGGATGAAGCCGCCGCGGACGAGCAGCTTGTGGCTGACCGCTTCGGCATCGCCCGGATCCTCCCGGAGCGTCGGGACGAAGAGCTGGGAGGCTCTCATGCCTCTGCGCTAGGACGGCCGCTGGGCCGCTTCGGCCATGAGCAGCGCCGCCGGCTTCGCCAGCTTCAGCCTCTTCGGGCGCTCCATCCCGCCTGCGATCCAGCTGTCGATCTCGTGGAAGAGCTCCTGGACGAGGATGTCGGAGGACACCTTCTTGAGCACGCGGCCCTGGGCGTAGATGAAGCCGGTGTCCCGTCCGCCCGCGATCCCGAAGTCCGCGTCGCCGGCCTCCCCCGGGCCGTTGACGGCGCACCCCATGACCGCGACCTCGAAGGCCTGCGGATAGTCCTTCAGGCGCTCCTCGACGGCCTCGGCAAGGTTCCAGACGCCGACGTTGTCGCGCCCGCAGGACGGGCACGCGATCATCACGGGGCCGCGCTCGCGGAGCCCGAGCGCCTTGAGGATCTCCCAGGCGACCTTGACCTCTTCGACGGGGTCGGCGGTGAGGGAGATGCGGATCGTGTCGCCGATGCCATCCATGAGGAGCGCGCCCACGCCGATCGCGCTCTTGATCGAGCCCGTGGAGACGGGACCCGCCTCCGTGACGCCAAGGTGGAGCGGGTACGGCACCCGTTCGGAGAGCATCCGGTAGGCGCGGATCATCGTGGGCACCGAGCTCGACTTCACGGAGATCTTGAAGTCGTAGTAGTCCATGGATTCGAGGAGGCGTACCTGCTCGAGCGCTTCCTCGACGAGCGCCTCGGCCGTGTCCTTCTGCGCGAGCTCCACGAGGTGCTTGGGGAGCGAGCCCGAGTTGGCGCCGATCCGCATCGGAATCCCCTTCTGCTTCGCGGCCTCGACGACCATGGCGACCTTGTCGGGGCCGCCGATGTTCCCCGGGTTGATGCGCACTGCGGCCACGCCCGCGTCGATCGACTTGAGCGCGAGCGACGCGTTGAAGTGAATGTCGGCGATGAGCGGTACCGGGCTCAGGTGGACGAGCTTCTTCAGCGCCTCCGCATCTTCACTCTTCGGGACGGCGACGCGCACGATCTCGCAGCCGGCCGAGGCCAGCTCGGCGATCTGCGCCATCGTCGCATCGACGTCGTAGCGTCTTCGTCAGCGTCATCGACTGCACGACGACAGGCGCGCCGCCGCCGATCGCGACGCCTCCGACCCGGATCTGGCGTTCGCTCGCCATCGCAGAGAGTCTAACGACCTCTTTACCCGCCTCTGATGCGGTTCACGTCGTTCGTGAGGCCGATGAAGAAGAGGAAGAGGACGACGAGGATGCCCACGCAGACGCGCGCTCGTAGCGCCTCGCGCGGAATCGCGCGGCCGCGGATCCCCTCAGCGATGGAGAACGCGATGTGGCCGCCGTCGAGGGGGAGCAGCGGCAGGAGGTTCAGGAGCGCGAGCGAGAGCGAGATGAGCGCGAGGATGCCGAGGTACTGGCGGAATCCGACCTCGAGCGTCTGGCTCGAGGCCTGCACGATCCCGACCGGGCTCGCGACGTCCTTCCTTCCCTGCCCGGTGACGATACGCCCGAGCGAGGCGCCGATCGCGCTCGTCGCCTCCCAGTGTGCGCTGGCCGGCCAGCTTCGTCGCCTCCAACGGCCCGTAGCTCTCGTAGACGACGCCGAGGGTGAAGCCCAGCCGGTATGCGCCTTCCGATCAGGCGCGGGACGGGCGGTGACCGTGAGGTTCTTGCCGCCGCGCTCGCACCGTGAGCGTGACGGGGTCGCCGTTGCTCGCGCGGATCTTCTCCGAGATCTGCTCGCCTGTGACCGGCTGGCCGTCGACGGTGACGATCGTGTCTCCCGGCCGCACGATCGTCGGCCGCAGGGGTGCCCGGATCGACCTTCGCGATCGTGCGGTCGACCTGCGACGGCACGCCGAGCATGAAGACGACGGCGAGGAGCACGACCGCGAAGACGAAGTTCGTGAGGGGGCCCGCCGCGATGACGGTCACGCGCTTCCACACAGGCGCGCGCCAGTAGGCGTCGGGCGAGACGCCGTCGTCCACGTCCTCCAGTCCGCGCTCCGCCGACTTGCGGGCGGGCTCGGAGAGATCGGAGCGCTCGAGTGCCGCACGCAGGTCGTCGAGACCGGCGCGCGCGTCGTCGAGCCTGCTCTCGTCGAGCGCCTCCTTGACGGGCTCGAGGTGCGCCGCGAGCCACGGAGCCTCCTCGACCGCCCGGCCGAACTGGGCCTCGAGGTCGGCCCCGGCCGGCTTGTGCATACCCGGGATCTTCACGTAGCCGCCGAGGGAATCGCGCCGATGCCGTACTCGATTCCCTTCCGCCGCCACTTCACGAGCGCAGGCGGGAAGAAGATGTAGAAGCGCCGCGGCCGCATCTTCACGGCGATGGCGGTGAAGAAGTGCCCGGCCTCGTGGATGAGGATGAGGAAGCGCGAGGCCTCCGATTGCGACGAGGACGTTCATCTCCCTCTTAGTGAACCAATTGGCGGGTCAGCGCCGCCGCAGTCTTCCGCGCTTCTGCGTCGATGGCCACGAGGTCGCCGAGGTCCTTCGCCGCGACGGTGTCGGTCGAGTTCAGCGTGCCTTCGACCACCTCGGCGATGCCGAGGAAGGGCAGCCGCCCGTCCAGGAACGCGGCGACGGCGACCTCGTTCGCCGCATTCAGGACGCAGGGCGCGCTCCGCCCGGCCTCGCCCGCGGCGCGCGCGAGCGCGAGGCACGGGAAGGCGTCCTCGTCCGGCGCCGAGAACTCGAGGATGAGCCCCGCCGCGAGGTCGAGTCGGATCGATCGGGGTGGCCGCGCGCTCCGGGTAGGTGAGCGCGTAGGAGATCGGAACGCGCATGTCCGGGAAACCGAGGTGCGCGAGTGCGGCCCCGTCTCGCAGGCGCACGATCGCGTGCACGACGGACGTCGGGTGCACGACGACCTCGATCCGATCGTACGGGAGGTCGAAGAGGAAGTGCGCCTCGATCAGCTCGAGCCCCTTGTTCATGAGCGTGGCCGAGTCGACGGTGATCTTCGGGCCCATGTTCCAGGTCGGGTGCGCGAGCGCCTCCGCCGCCGTGACGCTCGCGAGCTCGAGGCGCGTACGGCCGCGGAACGGGCCACCCGATGCGGTGAGCACAAGCGAGTGGACGGTCTCCGGGGCGTGCCCTTCGAGGAGCTGGAAGGCGGCCGAGTGCTCGGAGTCGACCGGGATGATTCGCCCTCCCCCCTCCCGCCAGGCAGCGAGCGCGAGGTCGCCGCCCGCGACGAGGCTCTCCTTGTTGGCGAGCGCGAGGTCGATCCCGCGCTCCAGCGCCCAGAACGTGGCCGGAAGCCCGGCGAAGCCGACGACGGCGTTCAGGACGACGTCGGGCTCGGCGCGCTCGAGGAGCTCCGTGAGGTTGCCGCCGACCTGCGTCGAGCGGTGCGAGCCCTTCGATGTCCTGCGAGCCCGGAGGCGGCAGCGACGAGCTCCAGCTCCGGATGGGCGCCGATGATCTCGAGTGCCTGCCTGCCGATCGACCCGGTCGCTCCGAGGAGCGCGACGCGCTTCATGCCGAAGGAGTCTAGGACTGCCCCAGGGCGAGGATGGTGAAGTAGGCCGCCGGCGCTGCGAAGAGCAGCGAGTCGACCCGGTCGAGGACGCCGCCGTGGCCGAGGAGCAGGCGCCCGGTGTCCTTCGTCCCGAGGTCGCGCTTCACGAGCGATTCGAAGAGGTCTCCGATCGTCGCGGCCGCGACGATGATCGCGCCGAGCGCGAGGGAGCGCCACGTGTCGGCGAAGAGGGCCTCCTTGTAGAGCGCGATGAAGGTCGTCAGGACGCCGGCGATCGCTCCGGCGACGAAGCCCTCCCACGTCTTCCCCGGCGAGACGACCGGAGACATCTTGTGCCGGCCGGCGATGCGCCCGCCGACGTACGCGAACGTGTCGGTCACGAAGACGGTGAGCAGGAGCGTGATGAGCGCGAGGCGGCCGGTGACGTCGAGCTCGCGGACGAGAAGCAGGTGGCCCAGCCCGAGCCCGATCCACGCGGCGCCGAAGACCGTCGCCGCGATCGCCACCGTCGTCGACTGCCTCGTCTCCGAGACTGCCGCGAAGAGGAAGCTGAGGACGAACGTGAGGAGGAAGCCGCCGAGCATCCACGCGGGCCCCGACACCTCGGCTCCAATGAGCGCGGCCAGCGCGCCGCCATAGCCGGCGAGCACGAGTGGGCGCAGCGGTCTCGCGAGGCGGTAGAGCTCGTGGAGGGCGACGAGCACGCCGCAGCGCCACGAGCGCGAACAGGAACCAGCCGCCGCCAGATACGCGCTGCCGAGGACGATCGGGAGACCCGCCGCCACGACGGCGAGCCGCGAGATGAGCGGGTTCATCTGCCGCCGAAGCGCCGGCGCCGCCCCGCGTACTCGGCGAGTGCCTGGCGAAGGTGACGCTCGCCGAAATCGGGCCAGAGCGTGTCGACGAAGACGAGCTCCGTGTAGGCGAGCTGCCAGAGGAGGAAGTTGGAGACCCGCAGCTCCCCGGAGGTGCGGATCAGGAGGTCGGGCTCGGGCATGTCGGGCGCGTAGAGGCGCGAGGCGATCGCGTTCTCGTCGATGTCGCGCGGGTCGACCCCTTCCTCGCACGATCCGCCGCGCGGCCTCGACGATCTCGGCGCGGCCGCCGTAGTCGAACGCGATCCAGAGCTGGAGGCGCTCGTTCGACCGCGTTTCCTCCTCGAGCGGGCCATCCTCTCCTGGAGCTCGGGCGTGGCACGGTCGCGGCGGCCGATGAAGCGCGTGGCGACGCCCTGGCGGGCGAGGTCGGGAAGCTCGCGCTCGATCGTCTCCACGAAGATCTCCATGAGCGCGTCGACCTCCTCGGGCGGGCGCGACCAGTTCTCGGTCGAGAACGCGAAGACGCAGAGCGACTCGACGCCGAGGTCGATGGCGGCCTCGACGGTTCGCCGGAGCGCCTTCGTCCCGGCCCGGTGGCCGGCGGCGACGGGCAGCTTGCGCCGCCGCGGCCCAGCGCCCGTTGCCGTCCATGATGATCGCGATGGAGCGCGCGACGTCGGGCAGGCCCGGCTCCACGCGACGGAGTCCGAGGCCGCTCAGCGTGCGCAGGCGGGTGAGGACGGACTCATACCTCCATGATCTCGGCCTCTTTGCGCTTCAGGAGGTCGTCGATCTTCGCCACGTGCTCGTCGGTGAGCTTCTGGACGTGCTCCTCTGCGCGGCGCTCCTCGTCGTCGCCGACGTCGCCGTTCTCGGACGAGCTCCTTGAGGTCGTGCATGACGTCGCGGCGCACGTTGCGCACCGCGACCGCGCCCCTCCTCCGCGAGGTGGCGTACGACCTTCACGAGCTCCTTGCGCCGCTCCTCGGTGAGCTGCGGGATCGGCAGGCGGATGATCTTGCCGTCGTTGGACGGCGTGAGGCCGAGGTCGGACTCCAGGATCGCCCGCTCGATCGCCTTGATCGAGCCGGGTCGTACGGCTGCGATCGTGAGCAGGCGCGGCTCGGGGACGTTGATCGTCGCGAGCTGCTGGAGCGGCGTCGGGGTCCCGTAGTAGTCGACCTGGATGCGGTCGAGCAGCGCCGTCGACGCGCGGCCCGTCCTCACCGTGTTGAACTCGTGCGCAGCGGCTTCGACCGACTTGTCCATCCGCCGGGTCGCGTCGCTTCACGAAGTCGTCGATCATTCCTCCTCCTCCCTCGGCGTCGAGATAATCGTGCCGATTCGCTCGCCGCGCACGACGCGCCCGATGTTGCGCTCGTCGTCGAGGCCGAAGACGTAGATCGGCAGGCCGTTGTCCATGCAGAGCGAGAGCGCGGTCGAGTCCATCACCTTGAGCCCGCGCTCGAGCGCCTCGCGGTGGGTGAGCTCTGGCAGGAACGCCGCGTCGGGTTCTCGTCCGGGTCGCCGTCGTAGACGCCGTCGACGCCGTTCTTGCCCATGAGGATCGCCTCGGCGCCGATCTCGAGCGCGCGGAGCGCGGCGGCCGTGTCGGTCGTGAAGAACGGGTTGCCCGTGCCGCCCGCGAAGATGACGACGCGGCCCTTCTCCAGGTGCCGGATCGCACGCCGGCGGATGTACGGCTCGGCGACCTCGCTCGCGGTGATCGCCGACAGCACGCGGGTGTGCGACCCCGAGCTGCTCGAGCGCGTCCTGGAGGGCGAGGCAGTTGAGCAGCGGTCGCGAGCATGCCCGCGTAGTCGGCCGTCGCGCGGTCCATGCCCCTCGGCGGCCACCTGCATGCCCGCGGTAGATGTTGCCCGCGCCGACGCACGATCGCCGATCTCGACGCCCGAGCCGTGGACGTCGTCGATCTGGCGCGCGATTGCCTCGACGCGCGCGCGGGTCGATCCCGTACTGCTCGTCGCCCAGCAGTGCCTCGCCCGAGAGCTTGAGCAGGACGCGCCGGAAGGCCGCGGCGCCCTCCTCGGGCGCCGGCGACCTCGCTCTCGACCTCGGCGCTCACCCGGCGAGGGCGTAGCGCACGAAGTCGCGCACCTCCGCCCCGTGCTCGGCGAGCGCCTGGCCCACCGTCTGATCGGTGGTTGTGGATCCAGGGCTGGTCGGCGAGAACGCTGTCCGCGAAGAAGCCCTTCGCGAGCCGCCCCTCGATCATCTTCGCCTTGACCTCGTCCGGCTTGCCTTCGAGGTCGCGGCAGCTTCTCGAGGATCTCGCGCTCGGCCTGCGATCTCGTCTGCGGGCACCTCGTCCCGCGTCACGAAGCTCGGGTTCGCGAAGGCGATGTGCATGGCGACGAGCCGCGCGAGGTCGGGCGAGCCCTGCGCGCGCACGAGGACGCCGATCTTCTGCGCCGGCGGATGCACGTACGAGGCGAGTACCTCTCCGTCGTCGGCCTCGAAGCGCGCCGCGCCGACGACCTCGATGTTCTCGCCGATCCGCGCGACGAGGTCGACGCGCTCGTGCTCGAGCCTCGGCGACCGCGTCGGGCCTTCTCCTCGACGGCGTCGATCACGCGCTCGGCGAAGCCGAGGAACTCGTCGTTCTTGGACACCGGCTCGGTCTCGCAGCCGACGGCGACGATCGCGCCGTGCGCGTTCGTCGATCCGGGCGAGGACGCGGCCCTCGGTGGCCTGGCGGCCGGCTCGCTTTGGCGCGGCGGCGAGGCCCTTGCTCGCGCAGGAGCTGGGCGGCCTTGTCGAGGTCGCCGTCGGTCTCCACGAGCGCGCGCTTGCGCGTCCATCATCGGAGCGCCGGTCATGTCACGGAGCTCCTTGACCTGGCTGGCGGCGATCGTCGTGTCATTCGGCCGGCACTCTCCTCCGCGACCGGCGGCTCGCGGCTCGCGGCTGCGTCTCGGTGGGAGCCTCCTCGGCGGCCGGCTCGGCGGCGGCTCCTCGCTCTCGGCGGGCCTCCTCGGAGGCGGCTCCGGCTTGTCCTCGGGGTGGCCGTTGGCGGCGCCATCTCGGCGGCGCGTCACCTTCTGCTTGCCGGCCTCGATGCCGTTCGCGATCGCGCGGACGATCAGGCTGCAGGAGCGGATCGCGTCGTCGTTTCCCGGGATGACGTAGTCGGCGTCGTCGGGGTCGCAGTTCGTGTCCACGAGCGCGACGACCGGAAGGCCGAGCCGGCGGGCCTCGCGGATCGCGAGCTGCTCCTTCTTCAGGTCGACGACGAAGATCGCGTCTGGAAGGCGCTTCATGTCGTCCACGCCGCCGAGGTTCGTCTCGAGCTTCTCGAGCTCGGCGCCATCGCCATGCGCTCCTTGCCGGCAGGAGCTCGAGCTGGCCCTCGTCGCGCAGGCGGCGCAGCTCGTGCATGCGCTCGAGGCGCTCGGAGATCGTGCGCCAGTTCGTCAGCAGCCCGCCGAGCCAGCGGTGGTTCACGTACGGCATGCCGACGCGCTCCGCCTGCTCGGCGATCGAGTCCTGGGACTGCTTCTTCGTGCCGACGAAGAGGACGGAGCCTCCGCGCTCGGCGACGTTGCGCACGAACGCGTGCGCCTGCTCGATCAGGTCGAGCGTCTGCTGCAGGTCGATGATGTAGATGCCGCCGCGCTCGGTGAAGATGTAGCGGCGCATCTTGGGGTTCCAGCGCCGTGTCTGGTGGCCGAAATGCACTCCGGCCTCCAGGAGCTCGCGCATGGTGACGACGGACAAAGCTGATCCTCCTCGGTTGTATTTCGCTACTGCCGGCGGAATCGGATGGAACCGGAGCGCGCCCGGCACCGCCACCCGAGCGCATCCGCCGGGTCGGGGGACGGAAAACCGCTGCATTCTAGCCGAGGCGCCTTTAGCCTGAGGCGGCGTGACCGGGGTCGTGAGGACATCTGCGTGGGACCTCGCGGTCGAGAGCGTCGAGGAGGCGCTCGCCGAAGGCGTCGTCCCGTCGCTCGAGCGGCTCGGGCGGCTGGGTCAGCTCGGCACGCTGCCCTCCTTCGTCGCGAGCCTGGACGGCGACGAGAATCCCGGTGAGCTGGCGGAGGATCACGCTCGCGAGCGCGAGAGCCTCGGGCTCGCGCCGGCGGAGGTGGCTGCGGAGCTCCTCGTCCTCGGCCGGGTGCTCGACCGCCACGGCGAGAGCGGAGGCGCGCCGTGCGCTCGACCGGTGCGTCGCCGCCTACGTCGAGCGCGTGCACCGGCGAGCTGGCGGAGCGGGCGCGGCGCGACCCGCTGACCGGCGTCCTCAACCATCGCGCCTTCCACGCCCGCCTCCTCTCCGAGAGCGCGCGGGCGAGGAGGTACCGGAGCCGCATCGCGCTCCTCCTCTTCGACCTCGACCGCTTCAAGGAGACGAACGACCGCGAGGGACACCAGGAGGGCGACCGCTTGCTCCGCGCCTTCGCGACGGCCCTCGTCGGCACTGCCCGGGAGACCGACGCCGTCGGGCGCCTCGGCGGGGACGAGTTCGCCGCGCTCCTCATCGAGGCCGGCCCGGAGACCGCGGGGTCCTTTCTTTCCCGTCTCCACGAGCGCCTACCGCAAGAAGTCTCTGCGAGCGCAGGCACCGCGTTCCTCCCCACGGACGCACTCGAGCCCGCCGACCTGATCGCGGCAGCCGACCGGCGGCTCTACGCCGACAAGCGGGCCCGCGCCGCCTGATAGCGGCGTTTCGCCTCGGCGACCTCGACGGCCAGGTCGACCATCGGCTCCGGGTAACGGTCAGTCCCCCAATCCGGAACCCACCGCCGACAGTACTCGCCGTCGGGATCGAAGCGCGCCCGCTGGCGTTCGGGGTTGAAGATCCGAAACCAGGGCTGGGCGTCGATGCCCGTCCCCGCCAACCACTGCCAGTTGCCCTCGTTCTGGGCGGGGTCGTAGTCGACGAGGAGGTCGGCGAAGTGCCGCTCCCCGAGCCGCCAGTCCACGTGCAGGTGCTTGACGAGGAAGCTCGCCGTCGCCATGCGCGCCCGGTTGTGCATCCAGCCGGTCTCCGCCAGCTCGCGCATACCCGCGTCAACGAAAGGAAGGCCGGTCTCGCCGCGGCGCCAGCGCTCGAACCGCTCTCCGGGCTCGTCCCAGCGGGGCTCGAGGAGCGGCGCGTCGAGGCCGCTCGACTTCACGTGCTCGAACCAGTCGTGCCATGCGAGCTCTTCCAGCCACTTCTCCCGACCCTTCGTGGGAGGCGCTGCAAGCGCGGCCGCCGCGCACTCGGCGACGGTGATCTCGCCGGAGGCGATCAGCGGTGAGAGCCGCGAGGTCCCGTCGCGGGCCGGGAAGTCGCGGTCGTCCGCGTAACGGGCGAGCTTCGTCGCCACGAACTCCTCGATCGCGGGATGCGCCTCTCCCTCGGTGGCCGGCCGCCATGCGCGCCTGAACGCTGCGTACGTCCTCATGCGCGGGCCCTGTCGAGGGCAGCCTGGAGGCCCGGCGGAAGCGGCGACTCGCACTCCACCTGCTCGCCCGTGAAGGGGTGAGGGAACGCGAGTCGCGCCGCGTGCAGGAACTGCCGCTCCAGCCCGAGGTCTCCAGCGGCCCCGTAGAGCCGGGTCGCCGGCAACCGGCAGATCGATCGCGGCGAGATGCACGCGGATCTGATGGGTCCTGCCCGTTTCGAGCGTCACACGCAGGAGCGCATGGCGCGGCAGCAGCTCGACGACCTCGAAGTTGGTCACCGCTTCGCGCGGCGTGTCTGTCTCCAGGGAGACGCGGGTCGGATCGTTGCGGTCGCGCCCGATCGGCGCCTCGATCCTCCCTCGCCGAGACCGTGGCCGGCCGCGCACGAGGGCGAGGTATTCACGCGACGAGCTCGCGCCTGCGCAGAAGCCGCTGGAGCCGTCTGTGCGCCTCGTCCGAGCGCGCGACCACCAGGAGGCCCGAGGTGTCGCGGTCGAGCCGGTGGACGATTCCCGGCCGCAAGGGCTCCTCCCCGCCCGCGACCGCCCGGCCCAGGAGACCGTGGACCAGAGTCCCGCTCGGGTGGCCCGCGGACGGATGGACGACGATGCCGGCGGGCTTGTCGACGACGAGCAGGTGCTCGTCCTCGTAGGCGATGCGAAGGTCGAGCTCCTCCGGCTCGAGGCTGGACGCTCGCCGATCGGGGAGTGCAGCTCGAGCCGTCCCCCTCTCCGAGCCTGTGGCTCTTGGGCCGCGGCGCGCCGTCGACGAGCACGCGCTTCTCCGAGAGCAGCCGCTCGGCCACCGCGCGGGAGCCCGATCTCCTCGAGGCCGGAGAGGAAGCGGTCCAGGCCGTTGGCCGACTGCCTCGGGCGGGACCTCGACTTCGAGCTCAGGCAAGCGTCTTCGGGGCGGGCCGCCCCGAAGGAGTGCGCCTCGTCCTCGGCTGCCGCTCGGCGGCGACGAGCGCGAGGAGCAGCGCGGCCACGCCGACGACGATGAACGTATCGGCGAGGTTGAACGCGGGCCAGTAGCGGAGGTCGAGGAAGTCCGTGACATGACCGATGCGCAGCCGGTCGACGAGGTTGCCGAGGCTGCCGCCGATGAGGAGCCCGAGCGCGACGGGCAGGATGGGATGCCGCGCGCCCGACTTCGCGAAGTAGAAGAGCATCCAGATCACTGCGGCGGCGGTGAGGAAGGTGACCGCGGACGCCCAACTCGAGAAGAGCCCGAAGGCGATCCCCGGGTTGTTCACGTGCCGGATCCAGAACGGCCCGACGACGTGGACGGACTCGCCGAGCGCGAACTGCGTGACGACGATCTGCTTCGTCAGCTGGTCGGCGGCGAGCGCCGAGAGCGCGACCGGAGAGGCCAAGCCAGTGGAACGGAGTAGCGGTCAGCGAGCGCTCGACCATGGAGATCGGAACGCGCCCGTCCGTGGCCGAACCGACGCGAACGTCGATCAGCCGCGGTGATGGGTTCACTAACCCTTCTCTTCGAGGCGCTTGCAGTCGATACACCTATTCGCGTACGGGATCGCCTTGAGCCGTTCCTCGGCGATCGGTTTGCCGCAGCGCCCGCATGTCCCGAAGGTCCCGCTCTCGATCCGCCCCAGCGCCTCGTCGATGGCCGTGAGCACGTGGCCCGAGTTCTCCTCGAGGGTGTAGTCGATCTCACGATTGAGCGTCGCCGTCGCCGAGTCCGCCAGGTGGTTTCGTCGTAGGTCTCCTCCTCCGTCTCGTCCTCGATCGAGCCCGCGTTGTCGTCATGCAGGTGCTGGATCGATGCCGAGACGCGCTCTCGCTCGCCGAGGAGAAGGTCCCGATAACGGTCTGTGTTCATGCGTGATCTAGTCCCCGCGCTACTGGGCTGAGTATAACCGCGTGCTCGGAGCCGATCTCAGGCGGCCTGGTGCGAAGCCTGGCGCTCTTCGGTGTCGCTCTCGAGCCGGTCCAGAGCGGCGAGCAGGAAGGCGCGATAGTCGGTCGCGCACGCCGTTCTCGACCTCCTGCAAACGGCGGATCTCGGTGTGGATCCGCTCGCGCTCGGTCTCCGCTCCGCTGACGATGTCGCGGGCGGTCGCAGCGCGCCTCCGCGACGATGACGTCGGCTTCGCGCCGTGCCTGCGCGCGCAGGTCGTCGGCCATCCTCTCGGCCGAGAGCGAGCGTGTTGCGAAGCGCCTGCTCGAGCTCCTTGTGGCGGGCGAGCTCGCTCTCGAGCTCCTCCATCTCGTCGCGCAGGTCGGCGCGCTCGCGCCAGACGTGTTCGAAGCTCGCCGCCACGTCGCTGAGCAGCTCGTCGGTCGCCTTGCGGTCGTAGCCCAGGGGCGCCGGGCGAGCGCCACGTGGCGGATTTCGACAGGCGTCAGGGACATCCGACTCCGACTCTTCGCCGTCGATCCGGTTTTCCTCCCCTAGCCCGCCGGCCCAATCAGGCGATCGACGACTTGGTACGCGATGGACAGGACCAGGATCGCCACGATCGGCGAGAGGTCGAGCCCGAGCCCGGCGACGGAGAGCTGGGGAGGATGCGGCGGAACAGGCGCAGGTACGGGTCGACGACGTCGTAGAGAAACCGCTGCACCCGGTTGAGCCAGACGTTGTAGGGGAGCGGGATCCAGGACGTGAGGATGTAGGCGATGATGCAGAGCAGGTAGACGTAGAACAGAACCGTGACGAAGTTCTGCGCGGTCGTGACTGCGTCAGCCAGCACCATCAGCGGAAACCTAGCGCCCCATTCGGTCGAAATCGCGGCGCAGCCGAGAGATTTCGACCGATCTCTAGGCTCTGGTTGTAGAAGCCGCGGTCGATGAGGCGCGCGCGCTCTTCGGCCGACACCTCGACGTTCCGCGGCGTGAGGAGGAAGACCTTGTCGGCGACGCGCTGCATGCTGCCGTTCAGCGCGTAGGTCAGCCCGCTGGAGAAGTCGATCAGACGCTTCGAGAGCTCCGGGTCCGTCCCCTGCAGGTTGACGATGACCGGCACGGACTCCTTGAACTTGTCGGCGATCGACTGCGCGTCGTTGAAGCTCCTGGGAACGACCAGGTGGACGCGCACGGAGGCCGAGGCGACGGCCTCGAGCGGCCTGCGGCCAGAGGCAGAGCGCATGACCGCGGTGTTCTCGGGGGATGCATCCGGCTCGGACCAGTCGTCGAACTCCTCGCGGCGCTGCCGGCGCGGCGAGAGACGGCGCACGTTGGCACTGTCGCGGTCGTACGTCCGCTCGAGGTCCTCCTCGGCGGCGTATGCCTCCTCGTCCCAGTACTCGTCCTCCTCGACGATGCCGAAGTAGACGAGGGCGCGGCTCCAGACCTGTCCAACACCCATGACGGGGGCCAATGTTAGCGTCCGAAGAGCACGGAACCCACTCGAACGAGCGTCGCGCCCTCCTCGACGGCCACGCGGTAGTCCTGAGAGGTGCCCATCGAGAGCTCCGCGAGCCCGTGCTCGCCCGCCAGCGCTCGGAGCTCGCGGAAGTACGGCCGCGAACGCTCGGGGTCCTCGGCGAGCGGCGGCATCGTCATCAGCCCGCGCACGTCGACGCCGAGGTCGCGCGCCTGCTCCAGGAACGGGGACAACTGGTCGCGCGGGACGCCCGATTTCGCCTCCTCCCCGGACAGGTTGACCTCGACCAGCGCCGGCGCGGTCAACCGCTTGGCGGACGAGAGCGAGTCGAGTGAATGGACGAGCTCGCAGAGGGCGGAGACGCTCGCGCGCCTTCCTGGACTGGAGGTGTCCGATGAAGTGCCAGCGGAAGCGGTCGCCGTAGCGCCCGTGCTTCTCGGCGAGGTCCTGGAGGCGATTCTCGCCGACGACCTCAACCCCGGCCTGCGCGAGCGTCTCGAGCTCGTCCACGGAGACGTACTTCGTCGCGACGACGACGGTCACGCCCGGGCCCACCTCCTCCGCGACCCGGTCGTAGTTGGCCCTGACGGTCTCAGCGGATATAGGCAATGACACCCTGCCGCCCCGTGCGGCCCTCGTCGCGCCGGTGCGAGAAGAAGAGCTCCGGCTCACAGCTCGTGCAGTGACCGGTGCGCTCCACCGACTCGACGCCCGGCGGCGCGCAGGCCGTGCTCGATCGCCTCGGCGAGGTCGAGGTTTCGCCCGTCGAAGACGTCGTCGCCGAAGCGCGCCCGGAAGGGCTCGGCGACCTCCTTCCCGACCTCGTAGCAGCACGGCCCGATCCCGGGCCCGATCGCCGCGGCCGCAGGGCCCGTGACCGCGTCGACGCCGCTCTCCAGGATGCCCTCCACGACGCCGCGCCAGCCCACGTGCAGGACGACGAGGCGCGGAGTCCCCGTTTCGGCGGGCGAGGACGACCGGGAAGCAGTCCGCCGTCAGGACGCCGAGGGCGCCGGCCCGGCATCTCCGTCCAGATCCCGTCCCCCTGCTCGAAGTCCGTTCCGGGCTTCACGATGCCGCGGCCGTCTGCCTCGAAGACGCGGGAGCCATGCGCCTGCCAGGCCATCGTCGCCGTCTCGGGGTCGGCTCCGGCGGCTGAGGCGAGGCGGCGCCGGTTCTCGACGACCCGCTCTGGTTCGTCCTCCGTGAGGATCCCGAGGTTGAGGGACTCGAAATCGCCCTCGCTCACCCCTCCCTGCCGAGTCGAGAACGCCGCGTAGTAGGCGTCGCCGAGGTCGCGCTCGATCAGCTTCATGCCAGCACCAGCACGTCCATGACGTCGCGCACGAAGAGGAGCGCGTCGGCCATCAGCAAGGAGAACTGGTCCCGGAAGACGATGAAGAGACCGAAGACGATCAGCATCCCGTACTGGTCGAACGAGACCCAGCGGATATACGTCGCGTCGTCCATGAGCACCCCGAGAACGCGCGAGCCGTCGAGCGGCGGCACCGGGATGAGGTTGAAGATCCCCAGAACGACATTGACGATCCAGGCGAGCCGGAGCACCTCGAAGGTCTGGCTGGACATGTCCACGTGCCTGATCACGGCGAAGCAGACGAGAGCGACGAGGAAGTTCATGAGCGGCCCGGCGATCGCCACGATCGCCATCCCCTCCTTGGGCCGGCGGAAGTAGCCCGGGTTCACGGGAACCGGCTTCGCCCAGCCGAACGGGAGCCCGGCGGCGAGCCCGGTGACGACGAACATGAGCGTTCCGGTCGGGTCCATGTGGACGATGGGGTTCAGCGTCAGCCGCCCCTCCTGCTTCGCGGTCGGGTCGCCCAGGCGCCACGCAACGTAGGCGTGCGCGAGCTCGTGCAGTGTCAGGCTCGCGAGCACGATCGGAAGGAGGTAGACGAAGGTGTGGAGGTCCATCAGGCCGCGGAGATCAGCTCCTTCGCCGCCTCGATCTCGGACTCCCGCCCGTCGAGCTCGCCGTTGAGCTTCCGGCGGAGGAGCTCCTCGAGGATCGCGCCGACGCGCGGGGATTCCTGCAGGCCGAGCGCGGCGAGGTCGTCGCCGGAGATCTCGAGCCGCACGTCGCGGAAGTCCTCGAAGTAGCGCGCGAGGCGAGAGCGGACGGGCTCGCCGGCGCCGGCGTAGCGCGAAGAGGGCGCCGTCGGGATCGTGAGGCTCGACGAGCGCGCGCACGGCAGCCGGCTCGTCGACGTCTGCGAGGAGCTCGGGAAGGCGCGGCCCGACGGCCACGGCGTCCGCGATCCGGTCGCCGTCGCGGCGGCGGAGCTTGAGCCGCTCGAACCACTCGTACAGCTCGTCGGGAGTCAGCCGGCGCGCGAGCACGGCCATCCGCAGGCGCCACGCAGGCGTCTCCGGCGCGTACTCCGCGCGGACGCGGTCGACTCGTCGATCAGTCGCACGCTCTCTTCATCGGCAGCAAGATGAGGATGGATCGACCTGTCGATCCCGAGATCGGCCAGGCGGAACACGGAATCGCCCACGCTCTCCTCGGAGAGGAGCGCGTGCAGCTCGTCGCGAAGGCGGGCCGACGAGAGCTCGCCGACGAGGTTCATCTCGACGCAGGCACGGGCGAGGGCGAGCGTATGGGCGTCCATCGAGAAGCCGTAGCGGCTCTCGTAGCGGATCGCACGGAAGATGCGCGTCGGGTCATCGATGAAGGACAGGTTGTGCAGGACGCGGACGACGCCGCTCTCCAGGTCGCGAAGACCGCCGAAGTAGTCGACCAGGCGCCCGAAGTCCTCGCCCTTCAGCGAGGCGGCCATGGCGTTGATCGTGAAGTCGCGGCGATAGAGATCCTGGCGGATGGACGCCTGCTCGACCGTCGGGAGCGCACCGGGGCTGTCGTAGAACTCCGTCCGCGCGGTTGCCACGTCGACACGGCCGCCGTCGTAGACGACGATCGCCGTGCCGAAGCGGTCGTGTGAGCGGACACGGCCTCCGAGCGCTTCGGCTAGCGCCTCGCCGAGGGCGATTCCGTCCCCCTCCACGGCGATGTCGACGTCGAAGTTGGGCTCGCCCATGAGGACGTCGCGAACGGCTCCTCCGACGAGGTAGGCACCCTCGAAGGGCGCGCTGACCGCCTGCACCGCCTCGAACACGGGCCGCAGGGGGTCGAGCGCGTCGAGGAGGTCGGCGATGCTCTCCGCGCCCGTCCCGACGGCCTCCCCGCGCGGCTCCTCCAGGGCGCGGAGGACATCCGAGCGCGTCACGACTCCCACTACCTCGCTGTCGCGGAGTACGGGCACGCGGCCCGCGCTCGAGCCGGACACGAGGCGTATCACCTCGGCGAGCGGCGCGTCCTCGACGCAGCGTCACGACGTCGGAGCTCATGACGCTCTTCACGGGAGCATGCGAGAGCCCGTGGCCGATCGCCTTGTCGAGGTCCTCCCGGGTGACGATGCCCACGAGGTGCTTCTCGTCCCCAACCTGCATGCCGCTCTGGCGGTGGCGCTGGCAGAGCACCATCGCATGGGCGACGGTGTCGTCGGGTTCGACGAAGCGCGCCGGCCGCGACATGATCTCGCCCGCGCTGACCCCGCGGCGCACCGCTTTCGGCAGCGCGTCGAGGACGCGGGCGCGCGCCTCCTCCAGGGAGCCGCGGAAGGTCGCCGAGGCGGCCTGCGTGTGACCCCCGCCCCCGAGAGCCGCGGCGATCGCCGAGGCGTCGAGCTCGGCGACGCGGGTGCGGACGACGCAGAACACGCGCTCGTCCATCTCGACGAGGCAGACGAGCGCCGCGGCAGTCGGTCAGGTCGACGATCTTGTGCGCGAGGTTTGAGACACCGTCCACGTACTCCGGCCAGTGGAGCGCGGCGAGGAGCACCTCGTATCCGCCGGCCTCGTGCGGCCTCGAGCCTGGCCATGAGCGCGTCGAGGAGGGCGCGCTCGCGCTCGGCGAGCGGCGTGTGCAGATACTGGGCGATCATCTCCTGGCTCGCTCCGTGGCGCATGCACCACGCAAGCGCCTCCGCGTCGCGGATCGTCGTCCCCGCGTAGCCGAGCGAACCCGTGTCCTCGTGGATGCCGAGCGCGAACGCCGTCGCCTCGAGCGGGCTCACCTCGATCTCGCGCTCGGCGAGGATCGCCACCATCGTCGTCGTAAGCGCGCCGTCGTCCGACCGGACGGCATTCTCGGGGCGCACCCAGTCGGTCGTCTCGCCCGCATGGTGGTCGAAGAGCACCACCTCGACATCGGCGCTCCGCGCAACGGCCTCGAATTCGCCCAGGCGCTGCGGGTGGGACGTCTCGACGACGATGAGCCGCTCGACGCCGTCCGGGTCGATCCGCCCGGGCTCGGCAATGTCGAGCTCGTCTGCGTGTAGGCGGTAGAACTCGCGAACGTTGCGGTTCAGTGACCCGGACAGCGCGATCTGGGCGTCCGGATAGAGCCGCCGCGCGGCCAGCATGGCCGCAAACGCGTCGAAATCGGTGTTCGCGTGGGTGACGATGACCTCCACGCTCCGAAGGTTAGACCCGCACGGCCCAACCCCCTCTTCGGGGGACGTGACGGGTGGCAGCTGCGAGGACGATGAGCACGAGGAATGACGTCCCGTGGCGGCCGGGGGTCAAACGATTTGGGCCGAGTGACGTACTCCAAACTGCGCATTCTCCTCGCCGCGCTCGCCGTGGCACTCGTGACGGTTGCCCCTGCAGCGAGCGCGCCGGACACGCCGAACCTCGTCGGGCCCGCCGATGGCCAGACCGTCGCCTTCCTTCCCGTCTTCTCCTGGGATCCCGTGAACGGCGCGGACAAGTACAACTTCGTCCTCGCCGCCGACGCGCTCTTCAACTCGCCGGTCTACACCCTCAACGGGACGAAGAACACCCGGGCGACGCCGGACAAGACGATGCCCAACGGCACTTACTGGTGGCGCGTCCAGGCCGTCGACGCCGACGGGAACACGTCACCCTGGTCGGCGCCGCAGTCGATCGAGAAGCTCTGGGCCGACTCGCCGACGCTGACGGCCCCTGATGACGGCGCGACGATCTCGTACCCGGACGACCCGCTCGTCCTGCGGTGGGATCCTGTTCCCGGCGCCGCGAAGTACAGGATCTTCATCGCAACGGACCCGGCGTTGAGCTCCCTCGTCACGAGCGGCGGCGATCCGCTCGAGACGCAGGCCACGAACGCGGCCCCGGCCCTGCTCCTCGCTTCGAACACGTACTACTGGGCGGTCACCCCGCTCGATGCGCAGGGCAACGAGGGCGAGCAGTCCGAGGTGCGCTCCTTCACGTGGGACTGGCCCTCGACGACGACTCCGGTGGTCAACGACCTCATCGACGACACCGAGCTGTTCGTCCCCGAGTTCTCGTGGGATCCGGTTCCCGGAGCGGCTCGCTACCAGGTCGAGGTGAACTCCGTCTCCGACTTCCCGGCCGGCGCCTCGAAGGTCTGCTGCGATTCCGACATTCCGATCACGACGAACTTCGTCCCGAAGGAGACGTTCCCGAACAACACGTACTACTGGCGCGTCCGCGCGGTGAACTCTCACGGCGACGCGGGTGACTGGAGCGAGGGCCCGCCGTTCACGAAGACGTTCGACAACTACCCCGACCTGAGCGAGCTCGGCGTCAAGAACCTCCATATGCGCGAACGCGAGCGATCCCGGGACCGACGTCGATTCGGGAACGCTCGGCTACCAGACCGAGGTCCCGATCGTGACCTGGGATCCAGTGCCGGGGGCCTCGAGCTACCAGGTGAACGTGGTGCGCTACACGAGCGGCAACTGCCAGTGGGGCGGCCCCTCCTCCACGCAGTGGCTGTCCACGACGGCGTCGACCTCGTGGACGCCCCTTGGGAACGGCCCGACGACGAAGCCGTTCCCGTCCTCGGTCAGTACCTCGTCCGATACTCCTTCGCTCGTCCCCGGCCAGTCCTACTGCGTCCAGGTCCGCGCGCGGAGCGGCCGCGTCAACCTCAGCTCGGCCGTCTGGGGCGACTTCACCCAGCTCGACGACGGCACCGGGGTCGCGTTCACCTTCACGGACTATCCCGCCGGCGGTGCGTGCAGCCCCAGCTGTAACGCAAACTACCTCGGGGCGGACGACTACCTGCTTCCGATTCGCGGGGAGACGACGACGAGCAACCCGCTTTTCGTCTGGAACCCGATCGCCGGCAAGGCGTCCTACTGGGTGATCGTCGCCAAGGACCCGTCGTTCACGAACATCGTCGACTACGCGCTCACGCGGATCCCGGCCTACGCGGTCAGAACCGGCAGTTCGCCACGGACGTACCCGGACGAGACGACCTCCTACTACTGGGTCATCCTGCCCGCGACCGGCTCGAACGGAAGCGGCGCTCCCGGCATCCCGGCACAGGGCGCCTACGCAGACTTCGAGAAGCAGACCGTCGCCCCGACGCTCGTCGCGCCGGACAACGCGACGACCTTCGCCGGCCCGGCGACGTTCACCTGGGACTGGGTGCCCGGCGCGCGCGAACTATCACCTCCAGGTCGCGAGCGAACCGACCTTCGCGAACCCGCTCGACGACGTCACCACCGCCTCGACCGAGTACACGGCGCAGAAGACCTACGACGCCGCCAAGACGCTCTACTGGCGCGTGCAGGCCAAGGACGAGAACAACAACGGCCTGACCTGGTCGGAGACGAGGACGTTCGAGATCGATCTCCCGAAGCCCACGCTCGACCCGGCCACGCCGACCCTGGGAGACGCGAGCCTCCCCGTGCTCCGCTGGTTCCCGGTCGCGGGCGCCGTCTCCTACAGCCTGAGGATCCACGAGCCGAACGACACGACGCCGAACGTCTACACGGGCTTCCCGTCGACCGCGGCCTCCTTCACGAAGATCACCGGTACCGGGCTCTTCACCTGGGAGATTCGGGCCGACTTCCCGAAGACGTCGGGCACGACACCGGGACCCTGGTCTGATCCTGCCGACTACACCCACACGATCAAGGAGCCGACGAATCCTGTCTCGAGCGCCGGCGCGAACCGGCTCGTCATGAGCTGGGATGCGAAGACCGGGACGAAGCAGTATCGGGTCCAGATCTCGAAGCGCGAGGACTTCAACCCGTACATCGAGAGCAAGACGACCGACAACCCCGACTGGGCCCCGACCCTGACGTCCTCCAACTACTCGTCGGGCGGCACGTTCTACTGGCGCGTCGCCGCCATCGACGGAGACGGAAACGTCGGCGCCTTCGCGAACACGCCCGAGATCTTCACGCTCCCGGCAATCTCGGGCGGCGGTGGCGGCGGCACGAAGCAGTTCAAGGTCACGTTCAGCGGCCGGCTCGTCAAGAACCGCTACCGCGACGTCACCGTCAAGGTGCGCGACTCGGCGACCCTGAACGTCGTACCGGGGGCCTCGGTGCGCGCCTACGGCGCGGGCGTCACGGTGACCACGAAGACGACGAACTCGAGCGGCGTCGCCAAGTTCCACCTCAAGCCGACCCAACTCGCCAAGGTCAGCTTCCGGGTGAGCAAGACGGGCTACGCGACCGTCTACCTCAACCGGCGCGTGTACAGGCCCTAGCCGCCCTGGGCGGGGGGCCCGTCCGGGCAAAGCCCCGCCTTTGCCCGCCTGACGACGCTCCAGAGCGCCTAGAGCGCCCTAGGAATGCGCGATAACTTCGATCTCGACGAGGGCGCCCGACGGAAGCGCGCCGACCTGGAAGGTCGCGCGGGCCGGCGGCTCGTCGCCAACGTAGCGCGCGTAGACCTCGTTCATCGCCTGGAAGTCGCCGAGGTCGGCGAGGAAGATCGTCGCCTTGACCACATTCGCGAGGCTCGAGCCTGCCGCCTCGAGGATCCCGGAGAGGTTCTTCATCACCTGCTCCGTCTGCTCGGTGATCCCACCCTCGACCACGTTGCCGCTGCCCGGGTCGATTCCCAGCTGGCCGGAGACGAAGACGAGGTCGCCATGCACGATCCCCTGCGAGTAGGGGGCACCCTGAAACGGCGCCGGGGCATCGTCGGTGCGGATGACGCGCTTGCTCACGAGATCTCCGTTCGCTCGATGTGTGCCCCTACGGCGCGCAGCCGTTCGTCGATTCTCTCGTACCCGCGGTCGATCTGCCCGATGTTCCCGATCGTGGACGTGCCCTCGGCGCAGAGGCTCGCGATCAGCATGGCCATCCCTGCGCGGATGTCGGGGCTCTCCATGCGCTCCCCGTAGAGCCGCGCGGGCCCCGTTGACGACCGCGCGGTGCGGGTCGCAGAGGATGATCCGCGCACCCATGCTCACGAGCTTGTCCACGAAGAACAGACGGTTCTCGAACATCTTCTCGAAGATGAGCACCGTGCCCTTCGACTGGGTCGCGACCGCGAGGGCGATCGAGGTGAGGTCGGCCGGGAAGGCGGGCCACGGGCCGTCCTCGATCTTCGGGATCTGGGGCCCGATGTCGTCGCGGATCTCGAGGTCCTGCCCGGCCGGAACCCGCACGGCCGAGCCGTCGATCTCCCACCTGACCCCGAGCCGCTCGAAGGCCGGCCAGATCGCGGCGAGGTCGTCGGCGACGACGTCCTCGATCACGACCTCGCCCTCGGTAACCGCTGCGAGGCCGATAAAGCTCGCGACCTCGATGTGATCCGGGCAGATGCGCCACTCGCCGCCGTGCAGCCGCTCGACCCCCTGGATGCGGAGGACGTTCGAGCCAATGCCCTCGATCTGGGCGCCCAGGGAGACGAGGAAGCGGCAGAGATCCTGGACGTGCGGCTCGCTGGCGGCGTTCCCGATCAGGGTCTCGCCTGGGGCCAGCACCGCCGCCATGACGGCGTTCTCGGTCCCGGTCACGGACGCCTCGTCAAGGAAGATCTGCGTCCCTCGGAGCCCGTCCGTCTGCATCGTGTAGCCGTGATCCACGACGACGCTCGCGCCGAGGCTTGCGAGGGCGTGGATGTGCGTGTCGAGCCGGCGCCTCCCGATCACGTCGCCGCCCGGGGACGGGACAATGGCGCGGCCGTGGCGGGCAAGCAGCGGCCCGGCGAACAGGATCGACGCGCGGATGCGGCTGCAGAGCTCCTCGTCCAGCTCGTGCTTCGTGATTCCGGAGGCGTCGAGGCGAACCTCTCCCCCGCCGGCACGCTCGACGGCCACACCGATGTCGGCGGCGAGGTCGAGCATCGTCTCGACGTCCGTGATCGCCGGGACGTTCGTAAGCGTCACGGGTTCGTCGCTGAGGAGACAGGCGGCCACGATCGGCAGGGCCGCGTTCTTGTTCCCGGCCGCGCGGATCGACCCCGAAAGCGGCCGCGCGCCCTCGATGACGAAAGCCTCCATTAGGGCATCGGATACGACTGTTTGCGGCATTGACGGTAGTCCTGTCCTCGGACGGCAACGCGAGCGGCCGGGGGTATCCTACTTCGCCCTCATGGAAGTAACCCGCGAACGGGCCTGGGAAACGCTCGCCGAGTACACGAAGTCGGAGGCCCTGCGCCGTCACGCGCTCGCGGTCGAGGCGGCGGTCGGCTGGTACGCCCGGGACTTCGGTGAGGACGAGGAGTTCTGGCGCGCCGCCGCCCTCCTGCACGACTTCGACTACGAGATCCACCCGACCCTCGACAAGCATCCGCAGGACGGCGCGCCGATCCTGCGCGAGCAGGGGTATCCGGAGGAGCTGATCGAGGCCGTCCTCTCCCACGCGGAGCATCTCCAGATGCCGCGGGACACGAAGCTCAAGAAGACCCTCTTCGCCTGCGACGAGCTGGCGGGATTCGTCCACGCCTGCGGGCTCGTGCGGCCCGACGGGATCGAGACGCTCGAGCCGAAGTCGGTGCGGAAGAAGCTCAAGCAGCCGTCCTTCGCGGCCGGGGTGCACCGCGACGAGGTGTACGCGGGCGCCGAGGGCCTCGGCATCGAGCTCGACGACCACATCCGCAACGTGGTCGCCGCGATGCGCCCCATCGCCCCCGAGCTCGGCCTGCGCACCGAGGCGGCATAGCCGGAGTCCTCGAAGCGGGGGAGGACGCCTTCGGGCAGCTCCTGCTCGACCACCTCGATGGACGGGCGGGCGAGCCGGAGCTCGAGCGCGACGACGGGCACGTCGGCCCCGCTCTCGGCGCTGGGTGGTTCTTCGCCGAGCCCGGCGAGTGGGCGCCGGTGGAACAGGACGCGTTCGGGCTCGTCCGCGGCCGCGTCCTCGACGTCGGCGCGGGAGCCGGCCGCCATAGCCTGGAGGCACAGGCGCGCGGGCTCGAGGTCGTCGCCATCGACATCTCGCCCGGGGCGGTCGAGACCTGCCGCAGGCGAGGCGTGCGCGACGCCCGCCTCCTCCCGCTCGCCGAGGTCGACGAGCGGCTCGGGGTCTTCGACACCGCCCTCCTCCTGTGCGGGAACCTCGGCCTCGCAGGAGGAGCGGAGGAGACCGTCGCCTTTCTCCGGCGCCTGCATGCCGTGACCAGCCCGGCTGGGCGCATCGTCTTCGACACAGTGGACCCCCACGGCGAAGACGACGACGCCGACCTCGCCTACCTCGAGCGCAACCGCGCGCGCGGCCGCATGCCCGGGGAGGTCACGATCCGCATCCGCTACGGCGGGCTCGCGACGCCCTGGTTCGAGCTCCTGTGCGTTTCCACCGCCGAGCTCGAGGGGCTGATCCCGGGCACCGGCTGGCGACTCGCGTGGCACCGTGACGCCGAGCCGCCCGACTGGTACGGGATGCTCGAGAAGTCCTAGAGCGCGCCGAGGAGGCGCTCGAGGTCGTCGTGGTTCGTCCAGAACCCGCACGAGGCGCGGAGCCAGCCTCGGCCAGGGAGATCGCGGATGACGACGCCCGCATCCGCCAGGCGCTCGACGACGTCCTTCGACTCCCCCTCCGCCTTCCATGTGACGATGGTGGCCTGGTCGGGCTCCGTGACCACGTCGCAGCCCGCCGAGGCGAGCATGTGGCGCAGGTGCGCCGCCATCGCGGCCGCGTGCTCGAATCGGTCCTCGCCGGCCTCCTCCGCGAACGCGAGGGACTCCAGGAGGCCCGCGCCCGCCGCCGCGGCGATCCAGCCTGGATCGAAGCGCGCCGCATCCGCCCGCGGCGTGTACGTGTAGTCGTCCCCGAGGTCCCAGGCGCCGTAGGACGGCATCGCCATGCGAAGCTCCTGCACCCACTCCGGCTTGACGTAGAGCGCGCCCGTGACGTCGGGCCCGAGGAGCCACTTCTGCGCCGAGACCGTGTAGAAATCGCAGCCGAGCTCGTGCACGTCGACCGGGATCGCGCCTGCCGCCTGCGCGCCGTCGACGAGGAGCGGCACGCTCCGGCGGGCCAGCTCCCGCACGGGGAAGACGGCGCCCGTGAGCCACGAGACGTGAGAGAGCGCCACGAGCCTCGTGCTCTCGGTGATCGCGGCCTCGAGTGCAGCGGCCGCCTCGGCCACCCGGAGGTCTCGCACCTCGACGATCCGAAGCGTCGGCCCTCGACGCGACGAGCCCGCCGAAGAGCCCGGGATGCTCCGAGTCGGTGGTGACCACCACGTCGCCCGGACCGATGCCGAGCCCGTTGAGGACGACGTTGCATCCCTCGGTGGTCGAGGTCGTGAGCGCGATCTCGCCCGTGTCGGCCCCGAGGAATCTGGCGAGCGCGGTTCGGAGCTCGTCCCTCCGTGCCAGCATCGCCTCGAAGTACGGGCCGCTCGACCGCCCGTGCTCGAGGTCGCGCGCGAGCGTCGCCGTCATCGCCTCCACGGTCCGCCGCGGGAGCGGCCCGTTGGTACCCGCGTTCAGGTACGCGAGCCGGTCGAGGACGGGCAGGCCGGCCCTCACGCGGTCTAGGTCCATGCGACCTCCGCCTCGATGGGCGCGTGATCGGAGAGGAGCCGCCCCTCGACGTGTCGGCGCGTCGCGGGCCACGGCGCCGGATCGCGCTCGAGGCCGAGGCCGCGGACAAGGATCTGGTCGATTCCTTCGATCGGAGGCGAAAAACCTGGGACGGCGTAGGCGGGCACGTTGAAGTCGCCGCAGAGGATGCACTGCGGAGCCCCGACAAGGAAGTCCGCGGCCATCCCCGCCTCCACTCGCGCGACGGCGGCCCTGTTCGTCGCGTGCAGATTCGCGACGGTGAGCGCCCGGCCGTTCATCTCCACCTCGACGGCCTGGCAGACGCGCCGCTGTCGCCCGCCCCGGATCCATTCGAGGCGCGGCACGTCGGGGTTGAGGACGAGCGTCTGGTGGTGGCCGACGCCGAAGCGAGGGTTGACGAGGAGCGCGTTGGCCTGGCCGGCCAGGGTGAGCCTCATGCGCGCGGGATCCAGGTCGGTGAGGAACCGCGCCACGGGACCGAGCAGGTTCGGGACCGCCACGGCCCAGACGACCCGCATCCCGCTCCAGCGCTCGAGCCGCCCGAGCGCCCACAGGGGCACCTCCTGAAGCGCGACGACGTCCGGCGCGTCCATGCTCACGAGGCGCACCATGCGCTCGAGATACGTCCGCCCCGTTTTCGGATGCGTCCGCCCGTGATAGAGGTTCCACGTGCGAATGACGAGTCCCACCTCCGACGCAGCATAGGCACCGTGCGCGGGCGTTTCGTCGACCTCGTCGAGCGGCAGCTGGCTCTCTTCACCGCGGAACACCAGGGTCTGATCCAGGACACCGAGGCCGCCCTCGACGCCTACAACCGCGCGCCGCGCGACGAAGCGGAGGAGCGCTACGGCGATTACCTCGACCTCGTCGAGACCTGCACGGACGAGCTCGTCGAGCTCCGCGACAACTACTCGGCCACGCTCGACGAGGAGTCCTCGGAGGAGTACCAGGAGCTCTTCAACCGCCTCGTCCGCAAGCGCCTGCCGCGCTTCGGACTCCAGTTGGACTAGTTCAGGGTCTTCCCCTCGGCGAGCAGCTCGACGTACTCGACGATTCGCTTCGCGCGCGTCTCCGGCCGCTTCGCGTCCCTGATGCGGTAGAGGAACGAGTAGCGCTTCGTGTTCCCCAGGCTCTCGAAGAACCGGAGCGCCTCGGGCCGGGCGGCGAGGGCCTCTGCGAAGTCGTCCGGGACCGCTGCCGTCGTGGCCGAGTCGTAGGCCTCGTCCCAGCGGCCGTCCGCGCGGGCGCGCTCGACCTCGGCGAGACCTCCCGGCCGCATGCGCCCCTCCGCGATCAGCTTCTCCGCCTTGTCGCGGTTGATCTTCGACCACCTGCTCCGTGCCCGGCGCGGGGTGAAGCGCTGCAGGTAGTGGTGGTCGTCGAGCCGCTTCGTCTGCCCGTCGATCCAGCCGTGGGAGAGCGCCACCTCGAGCGCCTCCGCGTAGACGATCGACCGGATCCCCGACGCCTTCCTGGCGAACTTGAGCCAGATCCCGTCCGACTCGGGCCCGTTCTCCACGAGCCAGGCGTCCATGTCCTCGGCGGACGCGAAGAAGACGACGGGCTGGTTCAGCGCCAGGGGACGCGCGTCGTCTCGCTAGCGCCGGAAGAAGCCCTGCGGCGCGAGTCCCGCCAGAGCCTTCGTGACCGGATCCACGCCCTTGTCCACGTCCTCCCGGCTCTCCTTGCGGCGGACGGCCTGGCGGACGAACAAACCGCCGACGAAGCGCACCGGCTCGGGCGGGAAGGTCGCGCAGACGCCGCAGTTGAGCGCCGAGCCGGACCATTCGTCGTCGCGGCCGAGCGCGCTCGAGGAGAGGATCTTCGCGACCGTGCGCGACGGGGCCACGCCGTTCCCTGAATAGCCGGTGCCGTAGACGATGCGGGCCCGGGACGGGAGCGCTCCGACCATGGGCAGCCCGTCCGGCGTGCGGTCGATCGGCCCGCCCCAGGCATGTGTGATCGGCACGCCCTTCGCCGCCGGGACGATGGCGACGAGCTCCTGCTCCAGCTCGCGGGTCTGGCGCCCGTTGTAGTCGAAGTTTGAGTTGACGCGCCCGCCGAAGGCAAGGCGCCCTCCCCCGCGCCCGAAGACGACACGTCCGTCCTTCGTCGCGTGGTAGTAGTGGACGAGCAGGCGGCAGTCGGAGACAGCCTCGCCCCCGGTCCAGCCGCTCTCGGCGAGCTTCTCGGGCATCGGGGCCGTCGCGACGATGTCGCTCGAGACGGCGACGACCGCCCGGCGCAGCTCGTGGATCCTGGTCGCCCAGGCGTTGACCGCGAGGACGACCGCCCCGGCGCGCACCGAGCCCGACGGAGTGCGGACGACCCCGTCCTCCCGGTCGAGCTCGACCATGGGCGTCCGCTCGAAGATGCGGACGCCCCGCTCGAGCGCCACGCGGCGGAGGCCGCGGGCGAGGAGCGCGGGCTGCACGGTCGCCGCGTTCTTCTCGAAGGCCGCGCCGAGGTGGATCGGCGAGCCGGTGCGCTCCTGCACCTCCTCGGCGCTCAGGAGCTCGTACGGGTGAAAGCCGTGCGCCTCGGCGGTCTCCACACTCGACGTCCACGCGCCGACCTGGGCCGGCGAGGTGGCGGTCCAGAGCCAGCCTCCCTGCCGGAAGTGAGCGTCAACGCCCTCCTGCTCGCAGAAGGCCCCGATCTCCGCGACCGCGTCGTCCGCGGCCCGAGCGAGGCGGATTGCCTCCTCCTCGCCGACCCGCTTGATCAGGGTCGGGACCTCGACCACCACGTCAGCGCGAAGCCTCCGTTGCGCCCGGACGGCCCGCCCCCGCAGATGTCCTGCTCGACGACGACGACGGCGGCGTCCGGCTCGAGCTCCTTGATCCGGAGGGCCGTCCAGAGACCCGTGTAGCCGCCGCCGACGATGCAGATGTCGGCGGCGAGGTTCTCGAGGAGCTCCTCGGACTCGACGCCGTCCTCGGCGTGGAGGGCTTCCTGGAGCCAGAGGGAGCGCGGTCCTGCCATCGGTTCAACACTACCGATGGCCGAAATGATGGGCCTCCGGTAGCGCGGAGCGCACTTCTGCCTCCCCGGCCGCCTGGCGGGCGAGCGGCGCGAGCGTGACGAGCTCGTCGACGATGAGGTTTGTCACTCCTGATGCGTGCTCGAAGCGCCCCCGCGCCAGGAGAAGCGGCTCGCCGCGGACGAGCGCGCGGAAGCGCTCGTAGACCTGCGGCGGGACGACGAGGTTCATCTGCCCGTGCTCGTCCTCGAGGAGCATGAAGACGACGCCGTTCGCGCTCGCCGGGCGCTGGCGGGCGACGACGAGGCCGGCGACGGCGATCGCGGCTGCGGTGCTCGAGGTGCGTCGAGGTCGGCGCTCGTCGACCACCTCGCCGGCAGGTGCGGGCGGAGGAGCTCGAGCGGGTGGTCGCGGAGCGACAGGCCGGTCGTGCGGTAGTCGGCCAGCATCAGCTCCCAGACGGTCTGCTCCGGGAGCTCCGGCGATCTCGCGAGGTCGGCCCGAGCGGAAGTGCGAGCTGGCGCTCGTCGCCGCCCGCGCCGACCGAGACCGAGCGCGGCGCGAGCCCGAGCTCGCCAGAGGAGCTGGCGGCGCGGCCAGCCGAAGCGAGTCGCAGGCGCCCGAGGCGACGAGCGCTCGAGCGCTCGGCCGGTCGAGCGGCGCCCGCTGGGCGAGGTCGAGCACGCTGCGGAAGGCGCCGTTCTCCTCGCGCTCGGCGACGAACGCCCTCGCGGGCTCCTCGCCGAGGCCGTTGACGTAGCCGAGCCCGATCCGCACGGCGCCGCCTTCGAGCCGGCAGAGCGACGCGGCGCTGCGGTTCACGTCGGGCGGCAGCACCTCGACCCCGCGGCGCTGCGCCGTCGCGCACGAGGTGGCCGGCGGGTAGAAGCCCATCGGCTGGGCATTCAGGAGCGCGCAGAGGAAGTCCGCCGGGTAGTAGTGGCGCAGCCACGCGCACTGGTAGGCGAGCAGGCGCGAACGCGGCCGCGTGCGACTTCGGGAAGCCGAACGCGGCGAAACCGAGGATCTTCTAGAAGACGAGCTCGACGGTCTCGTGCTCGGCACGCCGTTCGCGCGCCGCTCCCGCGAAGAAGCGCTCGCGGTGGGCCTCGATCGCGTCCTCGGCTCCGCTTGCGGCTCATCGCGCGGCGCAGCCCCTCTGCCTCGCCCACGGTGAAGCCCGCGAGCGCCATCGGCCACGGCGAGCACCTGGTCCTGGAAGACGATCGCGCCGAGCGTCTCCGCGAGCGCACTCGGCGAGGAGCGGATGGTCGTGCGGGATGACGTAGCCCGGGTCCTCGCGCCTGCGCTGCCGCCGCTCCACGTACGGGTGCACGGCGCCTCCCTGGATCGGCCCGGGGCGCACGAGCGCGACCTCGCACGGTGAGGTCGTCGAGGTTCTCCGGCCGCGTGCGCAGGAGCTCTGCATCTGCGCGCGGCTCTCGATCTGGAAGAGCCGACGGTGTCGGCCGCCTGGATCTCCTCGTAGACCGCGGGGTCGTCGAGCGGGATGCGCGAGAGGTCGATGCGCTCGCCGCGCAGGCGGGCGATCTGGTCGACGCACTCCTCGACCGCGGAGAGCATGCCGAGCCCGAGCAGGTCGATCTTCAGGAAGCCGGCGTCGGCGCAGGAGTCCTTGTCCCACTGGCAGAGCTTGCGCCCCTCCATCGCGGCGTGCTGCAGCGGCACGAGCTCGACAGCGGGCGGCTGGAGATGACCATGCCGCCCGGGTGCTGGGAGAGGTGCCGCGGCAGACCGCCGATCTCGGCGCAGAGCTCGCCGAAGGCCCGCCAGCGCGGCGAGGCGGCCGCGTCTCGGCACCGGGCAGCTGCGCGAGCTCCTCGGCGACACGGCGCGGGCTCCCCTCGGGAGGCGCGCGAGCCGCGCGAGCTCCGCCTGCGGGCAGGCCAAGCGCCTTGCCGAGCTCGCGGATCGCGCCGCGTGCGCGGTAGGTCGCGAAGCTCGCCACGAGCGCCGCGTGCTCGGTGCCGTAGCGCTCGATGCACGCGCGACGATCAGCTTCTCGCGGATGTCGCGCGGGAAGTCGAGGTCGATGTCGGGGACGGAGCGAGCTCGCGGTTCAGGAAGCGGCCGAGCGACGAGCCCCGCGGCGACCGGGTCGACGTGCGAGAGCCCGGTCAGGTAGCAGACGATCGAGCCGAGCTCGAGCTCCCGCCCGCGGCCCGGCGGCAGCAGCGTGCCGCGGCGAGTCGCGGCCGCGCACCTCGAGCGCGACCTCGCGCGCCAGCTCGAGCACCTCCCAGTGGAGCAGGAAGAAGCCGGAGAGGCCGAGCTCGGCGATCAGGGCGAGCTCCTCGTCGAGCCGGGCCGACGCCTGCGTCGCGGGGGAGCCGGAGCATTCCGATAGCGATCCTCGAAAGGCGCCTGCCGCAGAGCCGTGCGAGCTGCGCGTCCGCCGGGTCGACGCCGTCGAGAAGTCCGGGTAGCGGTAGCCGAGCTCGCGCGTGAGGTCGAACTCGAGCCGCTCGGCGAGCTCGACCGTCGCGCGCACGGCCTCGGGCTCGTCGGGAAAGCGCGCTGCGGTCTCGGCCGGGCGGCTCAGGACGTATTCGCGGTTGCCGCGCCGCTCGGCCTCGCAGGCGTCGAGCGTGGCGTTGGCTGCGGATCGGCGACGAGCACGTCCTGCAGGCGGGCGCGGCGCGGGTGGTGCGCGTGCACGTCGTCCGTCGCGACGTGCGGAGGCCGAGCGTCTCGGCGAGGTCGCGGAGAGCGCGCGTTCCTGCGCGCGTCGCCGCGCTGCGTAGGGACGCTGGAGCTCGACGAAGAAGCGCTCCCGCCCGAAGACGTCGGCGAGCGCGGGCGGCACCGTTCGGGTTCCGACGCGCGAGCCCGCGCGCGCGCGCAGCCGGAGAGGCAGACGAGGCCCTCGTTCAGCTCGGCGAGCAGCGGCGGGCTCGAGGCCCGGGTTGAGGCGCTCGCGGGCGTGTGCAGCGGTGAGAAGGCGGCAGAGGTTGCGCGTAGCCGCGCGGTGCTCTCGACGAGCAGCGTGACGTGGGAGCCGTCGACGAGCGCTGGCCTCGCCGCCGGTGATGCGCGCTGAGGCCGACGGCGCGGCGCGGCGTAGGCGAACTCGAGCGAGCCGCAGAGGCCGTCGTGGTCGGTGAGCGCGAGCGGCGGGATAGCCGAGCTCGGCAGCGCGCACGGCGAGCTCCTCGGGCAGCGAGGCGCCGTCCAGGAAGCTGTAGGCCGAGTGGCAGTGCAGCTCGACGTATTCCGTCCCACTCACGCGCGCCTTTCGCCCCTTTTCACGTGCCACACGCGCGTTCTCCAGCGGTAGGCTTGAAGTGGAGGGAGGCCCGCGGCGGCCCCGGAAAATTGGAGGCGAAAATGGACCCTCAGGCGCGCTTCGACGAGATCGTCGACGACATCCTTGCGGCCAACGGTAACGTCGAGCGGACGCAGATGATGGGAATGCCGTCCCTGAAGCGGAACGGGAAGCTCTTCGCGGGTCTCTGGAAGGACTCGATGGCCTTCAAGCTCCCTGACGAACCCGCACGCGAGCAGGCTCTCGCGCTCGACGGCGCAGCCCTCTTCGACCCCGCCGGGCGCGGCCGGCCCTTCAAGGAATGGGTCGCCGTTCCACCCGCGCACGCCGACCGCTGGCGCGGCCTGACCGACCAGGCGCTCGGCTGCTCCTCCTAGGCGTTCTGGCGAAACCAGCCTCCCCCCTCCTCGTCCTCGAAGACGGCTGCGTTCTCGCCCGTTGCCAGCACGACGTCGAAGTACCGCCGCCGCACCGGTGCGTCCGTCCACCAACGGTCCACGACCCGCCACTCCTCCCGCACCTGGAGGACGGGCACGCGCCCGACGGCAGCCGGTATCCCCTCCTCGACCGTGACATGCACGGGTCGAGGCTCGTTCAGTCGTCGCGCGGCACGAGAATCGCCCTGGTCTCGGGAACCCGCGACCACGGCGCAACCTCCACGACAGTGCAGACCGCCTCGATGCCGACCGCGGCGCGCACCTGGCGCAGTCCTTCGCGGAGGCGGCTTCGAAGTCGACTGCCGCGCGGGCGGACGAGTTCGGCCTGAGTCCCTACGGACTCGGTCAGCTCCCCCAGCTCGAGCCGTAGCTCGACCGCCGGCGCAGGCAGTTCTCTGAGCTTCGGCGCCAGCGACTGGCGCAGGCGCTCGGGCTCGGAAGTCGGTTCTCGGAGCGTCGCCGTCCGCCGCCACGAACCTCCTCCGACGAGGCGCGCGGAGACGGCCATCCGCCGCGGCAGGCGCCCCGCCCGCTCGTCGCGCGCCAGGAGCCGCTCGAGAAGAGCCGAGAAGGCTCGTGCGAGCGTGAGCTCGTTCGCGACCGGCTCGGGGAACTCGAGCGCCTCGGCGATCTCGGCAGGCGGACGCCGCGCGTCGACGCGGCCGTCGTCCTCACCGTGGAGAAGCCGCCAGGCCTCGGCTCCCTCCCGCCCCATGCGGTCGTGGACGGCCGCGCCCGAGAGGCGGGCGAGCTCGCCGAGCTGCTTGACCCCGAGCGCCACCAGCTCTTCACGCCGCTCGGCGCTGAGCGGAAGAAGGTGGAGCGGAAGCGGCTCGAGGAAGAGCTCGGTCTCGGTATCGTCGACGACGAGCGCCCGACCCACCGGCGCGACGCTCGCCGCCGCGAGCGCGGCGAAGCGGCGCGTGGCGACGCCGACGCGAGGCTCCCACTCGGAGCCGACTGCGTCGAGCGCCCGGCACAGGGCGGCGTTGAGGCCGCCGGCCAGCCGCTCGATGCCCTTCGTCTCGAAGTACGCGCAGCCGGGCTCGACCGGCTCGACGGCAAGTCCCGCGCCCTCGAGCCGCCGCAGGATCCGTTCCCACTCCTCTTCGGTGGCAGCGGGGTCCGGTTCGGCGAGCACGAGGTCGGGGCAGGTGGCGAGCGCCTCGGAGAGGCGCATCCCGGAGCGCACGCCCGCCTCCAGGGCGGCGACGGTGCATGCCCCCAGCAGCGGCCGGCTGCCGGGAGGCGGAGCGAGCGCGACGGGCCCACGCATGAGCTCCGGCCGGGAGCGGAGAGCAGCGCGGAGGGAAAACGCTTGGATGTTCAGACAGGCGATCATGGGAACATATGTTCTATACGAACACACGTTCTCCTGTCAACCCCGCTGTAGGTTCTTTTCGTGTTCGTCGAGCGGCTCGCCGGAGGAGCTCTGGGATCGCCCGAGGACGACTTCGTGGTCGTCGAGTGGGAGGCCGAGGTGGGAACGCACTGGGTCGCGCCCCTCCACGTCCACCACTCCGACGACGAGGCCTGGTACGTGCTCGAAGGCACGCTCGGCTTCAGGCTCGGGGACGACGAGCTCGAGGCGCCGGCCGGCTCGGCGGTCATGGCACGACGTGAGACACCGCATACGTTCCGGAACGCGGGCGAGGTCCCCGCGCGCTACCTCCTCGTTCTCACGCCGAGGATCGCGCGCCTGCTCAAGGAGATCCACGAGCCCGGTGCGGACATCCCCGCGATCTTCGCCCGCTACGACTCCGAGATCCTGAGCTAGGCGGCCGGGCAGGAGTCGTCGGTGCCGGCGACTCCCGGGAACCGGCCGAGGAGCTCGGAGAGCTCGTCGATCTCGGCGTCCGTGAAGTGCTCCTCGAAGAGCTCGCGGATGGAGCCCACGTGCCCGCACGACGCGAGCTCGAGCTTTTCGGCCCCTGCATCGGTGAGCTGGGCGTAGGCGACGCGCAGGTCGTTCGGGCACGTCGTCCTCTCCACCAGTCCCGCGGCCTCCAGACCCTCGAGGAGCCGCGTCACTCCCGACGGCGTGAGCGCGAGGCGCCGCGCGAGCTCGACGCGCTTCAGCCGCCGGCCCTCCGCCCGGGAGAGCAGGTAGAGCGCTTCGTAGTCGTTGACGGAGAGGCCGTGCTCGGCCTGGAGTTCCGCATTCATCAGGCGCGTCGCCGCTGCGTGGCCGCGCAGAAGCCTCGTCCAGGCGCGTACGGCGGGCGGAACGCCGCTCGAAATCTGCTGTTCTGTGAATACTTGCGCTGTCAACTTCTTCTCGCTACACTAGCTTGCGTACTCAATAATACACGACTCAACCAGGAGGCTACGACGTGAGCACGACCCAGACACAGATCCCAGCGGGCATGTGGAACCTCGATCCGGTCCACTCGACCGTGGGCTTCGAGGTCGACTACCTGGCCGGCACGTTTCGCGGCCAGTTCCGCGAGACGCAGGCGCAGCTTGCGCTCGGCGACGCGGGGGCTCGCATCCAGGGCGCGGCAGCGGTCGCGAGCGTGGACGTGAAGGACGAGAATCTCGCCGCGCACCTCCAGTCCCCCGACTTCTTCGACGCCGAGCGCTACCCCACGCTCACCTTCGTCGCCGACGAGATCGACCTGGACGGCGGCGTCGTCACGGCTCCCGGCGAGATCACGATCAAGGGCGTCACGAAGCCCGTCGAGGTGACCGGAACGATCTCCGACCCGATCACGGACGCGTACGGCAACGAGCGCCTCGGCCTCAAGCTCTCGGCTCGCGTCGACCGCACGGACTTCGGCGTCGACTGGAACACGCCGCTCCCGACAGGCGATCCGGCTCTCGCGAACGACGTGACGATCGTCGCCGAGCTCCAGCTGGTGAAGGCGGCCTGACGACGGTGACGAAGGTCCTCGCAATCTCGGGCAGCCTCCGGGACGGCTCCTACAACACCTTGCTGCTCCGGAACGCGATCGAGCTCTTCGGCGACGACGTCGTGGCGGAGGAGCTGGGCGGCCTGAAGGACGTCCCGCCCTACGACGAGGACGACGATGGCGACGGCGCTCCGGAGGCCGTTCGCGCACTGCGCGCAGCCTTCGCGGGCGCCGACGCCGTGTTGATCTCGACCCCGGAGTACAACAGCTCGATCCCGGGCCAGCTGAAGAACGCGCTCGACTGGGTCTCACGCCCGCTGGCGACGAACCCGCTTCGGAACAAGCCCGCCGCGGTCGTCGGGGCATCAACGGCCGCGTTCGGCGCCGTTTGGGCGCAGGCAGAGCTCCGCAAGGTGCTGGGCGCGATCGGGGCGCGTGTCGTCGAAGGCGAAGTCGCCGTGGGCCATGGCCCGACGCGATTCGACGCCGACGGTACGCTGATGGACGAAGATCTCCGCGAGCAGCTCGGCGAGGTCGTCGACGCGCTCGCGGCCGCGGTGGCCGAGCGGGAAGAGCTCGTTCGAGCCGCGGCGTAACCCCAAGGAGAACACAATGGAACTCGAAGGCATCCACCACGTGACGGCGATCACCGCGGACGCGCCGGGCAACGTCGACTTCTATGCACGCGTGCTCGGCCTGCGCCTGGTGAAGAAGACCGTGAACCAGGACGACCCGACCGTCTACCACCTGTTCTACTCGGACGAGGACGGCTCGGCCGGCGCCGACATCACGTTCTTCGAGTACCCGGGCGCCCGACGCGGGCGCGCCGGCGCCGGGATGGTGCACCGCGTCGTCTTCCGCGTCGCCGACGAAGGCGCGCTCGACTTCTGGGTCGACCGCCTCGCGGCGGAGGGAATCGCCGCAGACCGGACCAAAGGCTCGCTCGTCCTCGAGGATCCCGAGGGTCTCGGGCTCGAGCTCCGCGTCGTCGAGACTCCGGACAAGCCGCTGGTCGCCCTCAGCCCGGGCGTTCCCGCAGAGGTCGCGCTCCGAGGCTTCGACGAGGTCCGCGCTTTCACGCGCGATCCGGAGCGCAGCCGCCGGTTCCTCGAGGACACGCTCGGATTCGAACCCGGCGAGGAGAGCGGCTGGGAGGTTCGCGGCGCGGAGCGCGGCGGGAACTACGTCTACGACGAGGCCGAGAGCCTCGGCACGCCAGGCGCAGGGACCGTCCACCACGTCGCCTTCGCCTCGACCATGGACGACCACGAGGCCTGGCAGAAGAAGGTCGCCGGGGCGGGCGCCCATCCGACGCCGGTGATCGACCGCTTCTACTTCCGCTCGATCTACTTCCGCGAGCCGAGCGGTGTCCTCTTCGAGATCGCCACGCTCGGCCCCGGCTTCGACGCCGACGAGCCGAAGGAGTCACTCGGCGAGCGGCTTTCCTTGCCGCCCGCGTTCGAGCACCTGCGCGAGCAGATCGAGCCGCGGCTAACGCCGCTGCCAGACCCGCGCAAGAAGGCGGAGGTGTCGGGATGACGCAGCTCGCCCCCGAGCCCACGAAGCTCGCACCCGAGACCCGTCTCGGCGCCGCCGAGCTGACCGTCACCGATCTCGACCGCTCGGTGTCCTTCTACGAGGACGCGATCGGCCTCCGGCTCCACCGCCGCAAGGACGGCTGGGCCGCCCTCGGCGCGAGCAGGGATGACCTCCTCGTCCTCGTCGAGGACCCCGAGGCGCGCCCGGCCGGCCGCCATGCGGGCCTGTACCACTTCGCGCTCCTGCATCCGTCGCGCCTCGAGCTCGCCCGCGCGGCCGCCCGCCTCGCGGCGACGCGCACGCCGATCCAGGGCGCATCCGACCACGGGATCTCGGAGGCCATCTACCTCCCGGACCCCGACGGCAACGGGATCGAGCTCGCGTCCGACCGGCCCAAGGAGCAGTGGCCCCACCCCTCGGAGATGTACGGCGGCCCCGACCCGCTCGACCTCGCTGCGCTCCTCGACCTCGTCGTGGGCGAGGAGCCCCGGCCATCGGTCGACCCCGCGACGACGGTGGGCCATATCCACCTGCACGTGGGCGACCTCGAGACCGCGACGCGCTTCTACGTCGACGTCGTCGGCCTCGACGTCATGACGCGCCTCCCGAGCGCGGTGTTCGTCGCCGCGGGCGGTTACCACCACCACCTTGGCTTCAACCTGTGGCGGGGCCGTGGAGTCCCGCCGGCCCCGGAGCGCGTCGTCGGCCTGCGGCACTTCACGGTCGTCCTCCGGGACGAGGGCGAGCTCGAGGCACTCCGCGCACGCGCTGCCCGGGCGGGGGTCCCGGTCGAGGAGACCGCAGAGGGCCCCGTTCTGCACGACCCTTCCGGGAACGCGGTGCTGTTCGTCCTGGCCTAAGGGTTGAACGGAACGCCGAGCCACTGACCGTCGTCAGGGGCTCGGTCTTTCTCGCCCGCGAAGACCGTCTGTGCCCGGAGCTGGATGTCACCGTTCGGAGGCAGCTTCGTGAAGACGTCCACGGGGTGCGTGTACCTCACCGTGAAGGAGTTCGGCCGGTGTACGGGGATCGGCTCGAACTGCGAGCCGCTCCCGGAGATGAAGGCGGAGAGCTTGCCGCCCGTGTAGACGAGCTTCGCCCGGTAGTCGGGCTTCTGGTCGAGGTCGACGTCGTAGAGGAAGGTCATGGTGTTCGGCCCGGGAGCGAGGGGGTCACCCGCGAGGACGTTCGAGGCCCAGGCGTCGTAGGTCGAGAGCGTGATCGTGATCAAGCCGTTCCCCTGCCTGGCCTTGAAGTCGCGGATGTCGAGGCTGCCCGGGACGTCGTCGGGATCCGTTCCCGCCGGCGCCTCCGTCGTGGTGCCTTCGGTGGTCCCGGGCGCCCCTTGCACGGTGGTCGTGACCATCACCGTCTGCGTGACGCCGACGGTGACGGTCTCACCACCGCTTCCACCGCACGCGGCGAGGAGCGCGACCCCGAGGAGCGGCACGAGCTTCATCATGTTCCACGTTGTAGCTCGGCGGCCGGACCGCGCATGCCGACGAGGCGAGGGACGACGGCCGTGACGCTCTCGCGGGCGCACCACAGGAGATCCCCTTCGTCGATCGTCTCGCCGACGGCGCGTGCCGAGCGAAACGCCTCCTCCGCGCTCATGGAGCGGGCGAGCGCTGACGGCCTCCTCCGCCGCGTCGCTCAGATCGCCGCCGAGGAGCTCGGCGATCCGCCCAGCGCAGTAGGCATCGTCCTGCGCGGAGTGCCCCTGCACGCCCGGCGCAGACGACCTCCACGTCCTCGCCCACGCGCGCGCGCGGCCTGCGGCGACGGCCTCGAGATTGAGGAGGCTTCCGGCGAGGACGACGTCGCAATCCGCGGCGGCGGTGACGAGCGCGCGAGTCCCGTTCGTCGTCGTCAGGACGAGCGCGTCCGCCCGCGGCTCGAGAAACTCGCGCGGCGAGTTCCCGAAATCGAACCCGGGGATCGCCTCCGAGCCGCGCTCGCCCGCCAGGACCGCGTCGACCAGCTCCTCCTTGAGCGCACGCGCCTCGTCGATCTCGGCGCAGCAGAAGACGGCGCCGTAGCCGGAATCGAGGGCCTGGACGATCGTCGACGTCGCCCGCAGCACGTCGACGACGATGCCCGTGGGAACGCGGGCCGCCTCCTCGGGCGTAAAGGCGACGTGAACGCGCACTGGCCGGACGTTACCGGGTAGTCACCCGGATACCATGACCCCGATGGCCACTCCCGAGCAGACGCAGACGATGGTCTGCTACCGCCATCCCCGCAACGAGACTGCGGTCACGTGCTCGAACTGCGGGCGGCCGATCTGCCCCGAGTGCATGGTGTTCGCGCCCGTCGGGATCAAGTGCCCGGAGTGCGCGGGACAGCCGACCGGCCCGAAGAAGGCTGCCGTCCGCGCGCGCACGTTCGCGGGCGAAGGCACCGACTTCCTCGTCACGAAGACGCTCTTGGGCGTCAACGTCCTCGTCTTCCTCGCCCAGGTGATCCAGTCCGGGAGCCTCACGAATCCGTACGGCGAGCTGTTCGTCCGTGGAGCGCTGTACGGGCCCGCGGTCGCGAACGGGGACTGGTACCGAATGGTCACGTGTGCGTTCCTGCACGGCGGCGTGCTCCACATCCTCTTCAACATGCTCATGCTCTGGTGGTTCGGCCGGCCGCTCGAGGCGATGCTCGGCCGGGGACGCTTCCTGGCCATCTACTTCATCTCCATCCTCGCGGGCTCGGCCGGCTCGCTGGTGGTGACGCCCAATGTGCCGACGATCGGGGCCTCCGGGGCGGTCTTCGGGATTCTCGGAGCGGGACTCGTGCTCGAGCGGAACCGAATCAACGTCTTCGGCGGCTCGGCCCTCATCATCGTCGTCCTGAACCTCGCGCTCAGCTTCACGCTCAACAACGTCTCGATCGGAGGACACGTCGGAGGGCTGATCGGCGGCGCCCTCTGCATCCTCGCCTTCGGGGGATTCGGTCGCGGCCACCCGGTCTACGGGCGCTTCAACGTCGTGACCGCCGCGAGCCTTTTCGCGATCGCGGCCGGGAGCGTCCTCATCGCCTACCTCAGGGTCCGCGGCTACGCCTGACATCGACGTCCGCACCCTGACGGACGGAGGCCAGACCGCGCTCGAGATCGGCGGGCTCGCGGCCGGCTTCCTCGCCGACGCGCGCAAGACTCTGGACCTCGCGCTCTACGACTTCGACCTCGAGCAGGAGACGGCCGGGCTCGTCGCGGACGCGCTGCTCGAGGCGAAGCGCCGCGGAGTCGCCGTCCGGCTCGCGTTCAACGTCGACCACGACAAGCCGATCCCCGTCCCGCCCCCGCCCCGCTGCGACCCGGATCTCCTCGACAGCCTCGACGTCCCGACGAAGCGGATCCTCGGGGTACCCGACCTCATGCACCACAAGTACGTCGTCCGCGACGGCGAGCACGTCTGGACCGGCTCGACCAACTGGACGGACGACTCGTGGACGCGGGAGGAGAACGTCATCGCCATCGTGCGTTCGGCGTGTGTCGCCGAGCGCTACACCGAGGACTTCGAGCAGCTCTGGAAGACCGGCATCGTCGCCGAGACGGGCTTCGTCGATCCCGACCCCGTCCACGTGGGCGGGGCCCGGGTCCGCGCTTGGTTCTCGCCGGGGCACGGCGAAGCGCTCGCCACCCGGATCGCGCACCGGATCAAGAGAGCGAAGACGCTCATCCGCCTCGGCTCCCCCGTCCTCACCTCCGGCCCGATCCTCGGGGCCCTCTGCGAGGCGGTCTCCGACAGGAAGGTGGACGTCGCCGGGGTCGTGGACGCGACGCAGATGAAGGGCGTCTACCACCAGTGGGAGCTGAACGGAAACTCGGAGTGGAAGATGCCCGCGATCACGCGCGTCTTCCGGGGAGCGCCCTTCACGGGCAAGAACTCGATGCCCTACGGCCAGGGCGACGTCCACGACTTCATGCACGCGAAAGTGGTCGTCGCCGACGACTATGTCTTCACCGGGAGCTACAACTTGTCGCACTCCGGCGAGGAGAACGCTGAGAACGTCCTGGAGGTGCAGGACAAGGAGCTCGCCGAGCGGCTCGTCGCCTTCCTGGACGACGTACGCACCCGCTATCCGGCCGCCCCAATTCCCTAACGAACCCTTTACAGCGGCCTCAAACGAGGGAAAAGAAATCCTTGCTTCGTGCCGATATACACGCGAGAAATGCGACGCTTTCTTCTCGTGGCGGCCCTCGTCGCGATCGTCCTCCCGACAACGCAGGCGGGCGCGTCGGTACGCCTCGGCGTCGAGGGCTCGACGTCCCGTTTCAAGGACCAGACGGGCCAGCACTCGGCCGTGAACCTCGACTTCATCTCCTGGGGCGTGCACAGGACGACCTACCTCGACAAGATCTTCGACAACGCGAAGCCGCGCCCGATGGTCGCGTTCGGCACGGTCAACAAGTACGGGAACGAGGCGATCACGCCGGCGGAGATCGCCCAGGGCAAGGGCGACCGCGTGCTCATCGACATCGCACAGGCGATCGACCGGTTCGGCGGCGAGGTCTACATCCGGCCGTACGCAGAGATGAACGGCTACTGGAATCCCTACTGCGCCTATAACTCGAACGGCTCGTACCGAGGCAGCGCGCACTCCACGAAGAAGTTCCGCATGGCTTTCCGGCGCACGTACCTGATCATGCACGGCGGGCCGATCGCGGACATCAACGCCGCCCTCGTCGACTCCGGCTTGCCGAAGCTCGACCGGACGAACGGCCTGCCCGCGAACGACGTCCACGTCGTCTGGAACCCGCAGGGATTCGGCAGCCCCGATCTGAAGACGAACAGCGCCGACTCGTACTACCCCGGGGACAAGTACGTCGACGTCGTCGCGAACGACCTCTACGACTTCGGGCGAGGCGTGGAATGGGAGGCGAACCTGGATCTCTACCGAGCCCATCCCGACAAGCCGTACGCGATCGGCGAATGGGGTCTTGGCCCCGGGGTCGACCATCCGGACTTCGTCCAGAAGATGGGCAACTTCGTCGCGAATCACTCGCGCGTGCAGACGATCGTCTACTACCGGAGCCAGACCGGGTCGACCTTCGACCTGGCCAACAAGCCGAGGGCCCGCGCGGCGTACAAGAAGTACATCCTCCCGCTCGGAACCTAGCCCCCGACCTGCACCGCGCCGATGCCTGACTCGGCGAGCGTGGCCTGGGCGGCCGCAAGGCGCGCAAGGGGCACGCGGTACGGCGAGCACGACACGTAGTCGAGCCCGAGCTCATGGCAGAACGCGACCGAGGCCGGGTCTCCACCGTGCTCGCCGCAGATCCCCATCCGGAGCTCCGGCTTCACGGCGCGCGCCCGTTCGACAGCCATCTTCATGAGCTCTCCTACCCCGCTCTGGTCGAGTGTCTCGAACGGGTTCTGGCGCAGGATGCCGTCGTCGAGATAGTGCGTGAGGAACTTTCCCTCCGCGTCGTCGCGCGAGAACCCGAGTGTCGTCTGCGTCAGGTCGTTCGTCCCGAAGCTGAAGAAGTCGGCGTGCTCGGCGATCTCGTCGGCGCGCACGCAGGCGCGCGGGAGCTCGATCATCGTCCCGCAGTGGTAGGCGACGTCGCCCTCCTCGGCCGCGGTCCGGACGGTCAGCTCGCGCAGGCGGCGCAACTCCTCGGCGAAGCCGACGAGCGGGTGCATGATCTCGACGATCGGCACATCGCCGGTCTTCTGCTCGACGGCCCTCGCCGCGCGGATGATCGCCCGCACCTGCATCTCGTAGATCTCCGGGAAGAGCAGGCCGAGCCGGCAGCCGCGCGTGCCGAGCATCGGATTCGCCTCGCGCAGGGTGCGTATGCGGCGCGCCATCTCGGGGGTCTCCGCCTCCTCGAGCGGGGGCAGGAACTCGTGCAGCGGAGGATCGAGGAGCCGGATCGTGACGGGCAGTCCGGCCATGGCCTCGAAGATCCCCTCGAAGTCCTCCTGCTGGAGCGGGAGGAGCCTCGCCAGCGCCTGGCGGCGCTCGTCTTCGTTCGAGGCCATGATCATGGCGCGAACGAGCGGGAGGCGCTCCTCCGCCATGAACATGTGCTCGGTGCGGCAGAGGCCGATTCCCTGCGCGCCGAACTCGCGCGCCTTGGCGGCGTCACCGGGCGTGTCCGCGTTGGCGCGCACCTGGAGGCGGCGGACATCGTCGGCCCAGCCGAGCAAGAGCTCGAAGTCCTCGTTGATGAGAGGCGGGACGAGATCGACGGCGCCGACGATGACTTCGCCGGTGCCGCCGTCGATCGTGATCACGTCGCCCTCGGCGAGCTCGATGCCGCCGATCTTGAGCCGACGGTTCTCCAGGTCGATGGTGAGCCCCTCGCAACCCGCGACGCAAGGCTTGCCCATCCCGCGGGCGACGACAGCCGCATGGGAGGTCATGCCCCCCTGCGCGGTCAGCACCCCCCTCGCCTCGAGCAGGCCGTGGATGTCGTCCGGGGTGGTCTCCCAGCGGACGAGGATCACCTCCTCCCCGCGCTTGCCGTCGTCCTCGGCGGTGTCCGCGTCCAGGACGACCTTGCCGGTGGCCGCGCCCGGGGAGGCGTTCAGGCCTCTCGCCGCCACCTCGTAGTCGGCGTTCGGGTTAATCATCGGATGGAGGAGCTGGTCGAGCTGCTTTGGGTCGATGCGCCCGACGGCCTCCTCCTTGGAGATGAGGCCCTCCTCGACCATGTCGACGGCGATTCTGAGAGCCGACTGCGCCGTGCGCTTCCCGCTTCGCGTCTGCAGGATGTAGAGCCTGCCGTCCTCGATGGTGAACTCGATGTCCTGCATCTCCCGGTAGTGCCCCTCGAGGCGGTGCATCGTCTCGACAAGCTCGTTGTGCGCGGCAGGGAAGCGCTCCTCCATCTCGGAGATCGGCTGCGGCGTCCGGATGCCCGCGACGACGTCCTCGCCTTGCGCGTTCACGAGGAACTCGCCCCAAGGGCCCGGCTCCCCGGTTCCCGGATCGCGCGTGAAGGCGACGCCGGTGCCCGATTGCCCGCCCTTGTTCCCGAAGACCATCTGGACGACGTTGACCGCGGTCCCGAGGTCGTCGGGGATGTCGTTCGCGCGCCGGTAGACCTGGGCGCGCGGCGTGTCCCATGAGTCGAAGACGGCGCGCACGGCGGCGGTCAGCTGCTCCCACGGATGCTGAGGGAAGCCGGAGCCCGCCTCCTCCCGGTAGATCCGCTTGAACTCGTCGACGAGCTCCTGGAGGTCGTCCGCCCCGAGGTCGACGTCCTGGAGTGCCCCCTTCCGCTCCTTGAGCGCAGTGAGCGCCTCCTCGAAGCGGTGCCCGTCGACGCCCGCGACAACCTCGCCGAACATCTGGATCAGACGCCTGTAGGCGTCCTTGACGAAGCGCTCGTTGCCCGTCGCCCGGGCGAGGCCCTCGACCGACTCGTCGGTCAGCCCGAGGTTGAGGATCGTGTCCATCATCCCGGGCATCGAGATCGCGGCCCCGGAGCGGACCGAGACGAGCAGAGGGTCCGCCGCGTCTCCGAAGCGCTTGCCCGTAGACTCCTCGAGGGTCCGCATGTGCCTGGCGATCTCCTCCTCGAGGCCCTCGGGAACGCGGCGTCCCCCCTTCATGTACGCGACGCACGCGGTCGTGGTCACGGTGAACCCGGCCGGAACCGGGATTCCGATCGCAGTCATCTCGGCGAGCCCGACACCCTTGCCGCCGAGCAGCTCGCGCCCGAGCTCGCCTCCCTCTGAAAAGTCGTAGACGTAACGCTCTCCCATCCCAGAGGGATTATCACGTCTCCTTTCGACGTCTTGACTGGTCAAAGGGCGAGGACGAGACTGGAGCCATGCCCCGAACGCCGCTCGGGCTTCTCACGCTCGTTCTCCTCGTCGCCTGCTCCCTCGCCGGCGGCGGCTTCTTCGACGGCCACTTCTAGCGCCCGGCCCTAACGGGGGAGCCGCGGCCGATTACCCCATTCGGTCATGGCGCGTACCCCTCTTCTGCGCCATGGTTGAGGTACGGGCTCGATCAGACGTGGGGCGCCGCAGCCTACGTCTCGGCCCGAGAAGAGGCGGCTCGGCACCACGGCCGCCTCTGTTTTTTTGCCCGGGCGTTCTAGGCGGGCGGCGTCTCCTCCAGGTTCCGGCGCTCGGCGAGCCACGAGATCAGCCTGATCCCCATCCACACCGGCGTGAAAAGCACGTAGAAGACGAAGAGGCCCATGGCGAGGAGCACCATCCACACGGGCCAGTAGTAGAAGGGCACCTTCGGCTTCGCGTTCACGCGCGGGCTCCCGCCTCAAGGCGCCGCTGCTCGACGAGCCGGATGATGCGGCGTGCGGTCTCCTCGATCGCGAGGTTCGAGACCTCGATCACGGGGCAGCCGAGACGCCGGTGGACATCGTCGGCGCGCTCGAGCTCCGAATAGATCTCGGCCAGGTCGGCATAGCGGCGCCTCGCGCCCGTCATGCCGCGCGCGCGATCGTTCCGGATCTCCGCGAGGTTCTCGGCGTCGATCGTCACGCCCACGATCTTGATCCGATCGATCTCGAACAGCTGCTTCGGCGGCTCGACGCCGGGCACGATCGGCACGTTGGCGGTCTTGTAGCCCATGTAGCCGAGGTAGATGGAGAGCGGCGTCTTCGAGCTCCGCGAGACGCCCACGAGGACGATGTCGGCGTCCACTAGGCCTCCGGCGCCGATGCCGTCGTCGAAGCGGACGGCGAACTCGATCGCCGCCATGCGCTTGAAGTAGCTCGAATCGAGGACCGGCTGGGCGGCCGGCTGCATCGTCGCCGGCTGGCCGGAAACGCGCGCGACGGCGTCAATCGGATGGCCGAGGAGGTCGCAGTAGTGGAGACGGTACCGACGGCAAAGCGTCCGCATCGCGTCCCGGAGCTCCTGCTCGACGAGGGTGTACATGAGCACCGCGCGCCGGCCGCGGGCGCGCGCGGCGGCGAGCTGGACGTCGTCCACGCTCGTGATCCGCGGGTGGCGCACGATCTCGAACTCCTCGTCCGGGAACTGGCGCTCCACGGCCTCCGCGAAGCGAGCCGCGGTCTCCCCGGTCGAGTCGGAGACGACGTGGATCTCGACCGGCTCGCTCACCGCGGGATCTGGGACAGGTCGCCGAGGGCCCCGACCGCGTCGCGCACGTCGAGGAGAAGCCGGAGGCGGTTCGCGCGCACCTGGGCGTCGTCGGCCATGACGAGCACCTCGTCGAAGAAGCGGTCCACCGGGGCGCGGAGCTCGGCTGCCGCCGCGAGCGCCCCGTCGAACTCGCGGGACTCGAGCGACGCGGAGATCCTCGGCGAGATGCCCGCGAGCGCCTCGATCAACGCGAGCTCGGCCTCGTCGGTGGCCAGCTTGGGATCGAGCTCGGCCGCGGCTCCGTCCGACTTCCCCGCGAGCCGGTTCGCGCGGTCGAAGGCGATGTAGGCGCCTTCGAACTGCTCGCCCTCCGCGGCCGCTGCCAGCGCCTCGGCGAGGCGTGCGACCGCGCCGAGCTCTTGCACGTCGCCCGCGCGCGCGGCTCGCACGAACTCCACCGGGACGTCGAGCATGCCCTCCAGCCGCTCCTCGACGAAGTCGACGACGTCCGCGGGGTCATCCTTCACTTCCGCGCCCTGCTCGACGAGAAGCGCGTGGGTGCGCTGCACCAGCGCCCCGAGATCGATCTCGAGGTTCGCCTCGAGCACGAGCCGGCAGAGGCCGATCGCCGCGCGGCGCAGGCCGTAGGGGTCCCTCGAGCCAGTCGGCCGCTGACCGTGGGAGAACGCCACAGTGAGGTTGTCGACCTTGTCCGCGGCGGCGAGGACCCGCCCTGTCTCCGTCTCGGGAAGCGGGCCTCCAGCCGAATCCGGCAGGTAGTGCTCGTCGATTGCGGCGCAGACCGCCTCCGGGAACCCGGCGAGCCGCGCGTACTCAGCGCCGATGTGACCCTCTAGGTCAGGGAACTCCCGCACGAGCTCCGCGGCCTGGTCTGCCTTGGCGAGGCGTGCGGCCTCCCGTGAGGCCTCGCCGCCGCCGAGCTCCTCGACGAGGACGGAGAGCCGCGCGACCTTGTCTCCGTAGGTACCTGCGCCCGCGACGAAGGTGATGCGCGCCGATTCCTTCGCGAGCTCCTCGATCCCCTTCGCCAGGTCGCGCTCGAAGGTGAAGGACGCGTCCTCGAGCCGCCCCTCGAGCACACCCTCGTTCCCGGCGACGACGGTGGCGGGGTCGCCGCCGTTGGAGACGAACGCGAAGCGGTTGCCCTCGAGCGGGAAGTAACGCTGGTGCGACTCCATGGCCGTCTCGACGACGCGCCGCGGGAGCGCGAGAAAGCGCTCGTCGAACGTCCCCTCGAGCACCGCCGGCCACTCGGCAAGGTGGACGACCTCGGCGAGGACGCTCTCGTTGGGCTCGGCGAGGCCGAGCTTGGCCAGACCGGAGCGGAGCGTCGCCGCGCGCTCGTCCTGATCCGGCTCGACGGTCGCGGCACGCAGGCACTCGAGGTATTCCCGAGCGTGCGGGACCGGCACCTCGGCGTGCGTGAAGCGGTGGCCGAAGGACGAGCCGACGAACCCCTCGACGGTCTGCTCGTCGAGCTTGGCGCAGAGCCAGCGCACCGGCCGCGCGAAGCGCAGGCCCGAGTCGTCCCAGCGCATGGACTTCGAGAATGCGAGCCCGGCGACGATCTCGTTCAGCCGCTCGGGAAGGGCGTCGAGGACAGCCTTGCCGGGGACTAACACGCCGAGGAACCCGTCGCGCACCTCGAGCTCGTCGACCTTCACTCCGTGCTTCCTCGCAAAGCCCTCCGCGGCCTTGTCCCGCAGGTGCTCGGGCGGGCCCTGAACCCATTCGTCCGGCTCGCGCTCGGGGAGCTCGTCGACGAGGACGGCGAGCCGCCGCGGGCCGGAGAAGACGCGGCCGGCGCCGAGCCTCGGCAGCCAGCGCTCGAGGAGCTGGGCCGCAGCCTCCTCGCAGGCCGATGCGGGGAGCTCCTCGCAGCCGATCTCAAAGAGCAGGGTCGGCAATCTTCTCCACGTAGAGTTGGGCGACGCGGCGCGCGAGCGTGCGGACGCGCCCGATGTAGGCTGCCCGCTCGGTCACCGAGATGGCGCCGCGCGCGTCGAGCAGGTTGAAGGTGTGCGAGCACTTGAGCACCTGGTCGTAGGCCGGCAGCGGCAGCTCGCGGTCGAGGAGGTCGCGGCACTCCGCCTCGTGCTCGTCGAAACGGCGGGTGAGGATGTCGACGGGCGCGACCTCGAAGTTGTAGATCGACCACTCGCGCTCGCTCTCCCTGTACACGTCGCCCCACCTCACCCCCGGGGCCCACTCCAGGTCGAGCGCCGAGCGCTTGCCCTGGAGGAACATGGCGAGGCGCTCGAGGCCGTAGGTGATCTCCGCGGGGACGACCTCGATCTCGAGGCCGCCGACCTGCTGGAAGTACGTGAACTGCGTCACCTCCATGCCGTCGCACCAGACCTCCCAGCCGAGACCCCAGGCACCGAGCGTGGGCTGCTCCCAGTCGTCCTCCACGAGGCGCACGTCGTGGCGCCTGGTGTCGATCCCGACCGCTTCGAGCGAGGCGAAGTAGAGGTCGAGGACGTCCTCGGGCGCGGGCTTCAGAAGCACCTGGTACTGAAAGTAGTGCTGGAAGCGGAACGGGTTCTCGCCGTAGCGCCCGTCGGTCGGACGGATGACCGGCTCCACGTAGGCGGTCTTCCACTCGTGCGGGCCGAGGGAACGCAGGAACGTGGCCGGATTCATCGTCCCGGCGGCGAGCTCGGTGTGGTAGGGCTGCATCAGGACGCAGCCGTAGTCCGCCCAGTAGCGCTCGAGGGAGCCGATCATCTCCTGGTAGTTCGGCGCGCTCATCGACTCACGCCCGCTGCGCGAGCGTCCTCAGGCGAAAGCCGCCGTGGTACTCGTACGAGGACTCGATCATGCCCAGGCACTCGCGCAGGCCGCGCGCCGACGGCGCGGGATGGGATGCCTTCGCGAGCGGGAGCTCGAGGAAGCCGCGCACGGTTTCGAAGCCCTCCGCGGAGACCGCCAGCGAGCCTGAGGAGCAGTCCGCGCAAACTCCTCCACCCGCCTGCGGCGAGAAGCCGACGAGCGGCTTCTCCTCCGCGCAGGCGGCGCAGCCCGCGAGATGCGGCAGGTAGCCCGAGAGCCACAGGAGCTTGAGCTGGAAGGAGAGAACGAGCGGGTCGAGAGCGGGCTGCGCAGGCAGCGTGACCTCGACCCCGTCGAGGAGGTCGAGGAAGCGCGTCAGCGCGTTGAACGCGTGCGCGTTCGCCTCCTGCTCCACGAAGAGCCGGAGCATCGCCTCGAGGCCGATGTGGCCAACCGCCATCCGGTAGCCGTCCACGCGCGTTCGCTCGTGGGAGCGCAAGAGGTCGGCGCCGCGCACAGTGCAGAGCTCCCCTCTCCCTTCGTGGAGCATGAGCTCGACGTGGCTGAAGGGCTCGAGCCGCGCCCCGAAGCGCGACTTCGTCTTGCGTACGCCCTTCGCGATCGCCCCCACGCGCCCGCGCTCGAGCGTGTAGAGATGGAGGACGCAATCCGCTTCCGAGAAGCGGATCGAGCGCAGGACAACAGCCTCCGTCTTGAAGGTTCCGGACACGGGGCGAGTCTAGCCGCCGCCCCGGTGGAATCCGGGGCTCATCGCGTACGTTGAACAGACGATGGCGCGGATCCTCATGTACTCGACGACCTGGTGTGGATACTGCGTGCGCGCCAAGGTCCTGCTCGAGCAGCGCGGGCTCGAATACAAGGAGATCGTCATGGACGACGACCCTGCATTCCGGCAGAAGCTTCTGGAGCTGACGGGCCGCTGGACAGTGCCGCAGATCTTCATCGACGGCGAGCCGATCGGCGGCTACACGGAGCTCTGGTGCATGGACCGCGACGGCAAGCTCCGCGACCTCGTCGCTTAGCGACTAGCCGCTCAGCCGCTCCGCCAGGTACTTGATTCCGAGCGGGTAGCGGTACTCGATCGCCGTGTGCGTCGCGTCGAAGAGCTCGAAGTAGACGTCGGTGACTCCGATGCCCTCGAGGGCCTGCCGGAATGCCTCGGCTCCGAGGTCGAGGTACCACTGGTCCCGCTTTCCCGCGTCGATGTAGATCGCCTTCAGAGAGCGAAGCGCGTCGGCGTGGCCGGCCACCATCCGCACGGGATCCCAGGCGAGCCAGCGCTCCCAGACCTCGGGGATGAGCTCTCCCGTAGGGATGTCGAAGGGCAGCCGGACGGTGCCGTCCTCGTCCGCCGAGTAGCAGGCCGCCATGCACCACGTGTTGAGCAGCACGTGGTCGGAGTCCTTGGCGAAGGCCGGTCGCGAGCGGAAATCTTCCCAGAAGCGCTCATAGGAGCCGTCGTAGTCGTCCCGGAGCGCTCGAACGGCCTGCGGCATCTCGGGTTGGTAGCAGGCTTCGAAGAGCGCGTCGCCCGCGTGCGTGGCGAGGCCGCCGAAGAGATCGGGCCGAAGCATCGGCGTGACCATGGCGCCGTAGCCGCCCGAGGACTTCCCCGCGATCCCGCGGTGCTCCGCCGCCGGGAGGGTGCGGTAGCGCTCGTCCACCCACGGCACGACCTCTTCGCAGAGGTACGTGTGATAGCGGCCCGTGCCCGGCGAGTCGAGGAACTGGCTCCCGCCGACGGACGTCCAGCAGTCGACGTAGACAAGGACGGCGGGCGGGGAATCTCCCGCGGCGAAGAGCTCGTCCGCGAGCTCCGGAAAGTTCTTTCGGAAGGCGGCACGGTTTCGCCACATGTCCACCTGGCCGGTGAGGCCCTGGATGACGTAGATGGACGGGTATAGGCGCCCGGGGTCGTCGCCATACCCCGGTGGGAGGTAGACCCGGATCGGCCGGACGTTCGGGTCGCCGAGCGGATTCCCCTCGAGCGCCTTGCTCTCGATCTCGGCGTCCTCGAAGCGGCCGCGCGGCTCGAACGACCAGGGCTCCATGTGCCCGATCCTAACCGGGCTCGAGTGGTTGGCAGTGAGGGCAGAACCAGGTGCCGCGGCCGCCGGCGCGGATCTTCTCGATCGCGGTGCCGCACCGCTTGCACGGCTGGCCGGCACGGCCGTAGACCCTGAACTCGTCCTGCATGCGGCCGCGGCGACCTTCGGGGTCCCGGTAGTCGCGGAGCGTCGCACCCTGGCGGGCGATGCCCGTCTCGAGCGCTGCACGGATCGCCTTCCGGAGGCGGGAGATCTCGTCGGGGTCGAGCGAGCCAGCCGGCCTGAGTGGGTTGATGCGCGCGCGCCAGAGCGCCTCATCCGCGTAGATGTTCCCGATCCCGGCGGCCGCGCGCTGATCGAGGAGTGCCGCCTTGATGGGTGCCCGGCGCCCCGCCAGCGCCCTGGTGAGTGAGCGCGTCGTGAAACCGCGCTCCAGCGGCTCTCCTCCGAGCCTCCTCGCGGCGAAGTAGTCGTCGAGCTCGCCCGGCTCGAGGAGATCCCACGTGCCGAAGCGCCGCACGTCGCGGTAGGCGACGTCCGACCCGTCGTCTAATCTGACAACGGCGCGTCGGTACGGGTCGGCGGCTAGACCGCCCCGAGCCGGGTGCTCCACGTTCCCCGTCATCCGCAGATGGACAAGGAGGTGCCGCCCGCTCTCGAACTCGAAAACCAAATACTTGCCGCGACGCGCGACGCGGGCGACGCGCTCGCCCTCGAGCGCGGCGGCGACTGCCTCGGGCGGCTCCGGCCGCGTCAGCCGTGGGTCGGCGATCTCGACGTGGTCGAGCCGTCGTCCCTCCAGACGCGGAGCGAGCCGGGCGCGAATCGTCTCGACCTCGGGCAGCTCGGGCATGACGTCTCGTTCCCCCGTCAGGCGATGACGTCGAGCACGATCGGGACATCCTGCGGAGGCTCGGCGCCGATCCGGAAGGCGGCGGCGATTTCGGTTGCGCCTGCCTCGGCGGACTCCTGGGTGCGCGCGTGGACCTCGGCGATCGCGTCGCCCGCCGCGACCTCGGCTCCCCGCTTCGCGAGGCAGGCGATGCCGACTGCGTGGTCGATGTCGTCCTCCTTCCGGAGCCTCCCTGCTCCGAGGCCGAGCGCAGCCTCGCCGATTGCCGTCGTCGCGATGCGCTGGACGAACCCGGATGCGGGCGCCCCCACCGAGAGGACGACGGGCGCGCTCGGGAGAGCGTCGACCGCAGGGTCTCCTCCCTGTGCGCGGATCCACCGCTCGTAGAGCGCGAGAGCGGTCCCGTTGGCGATCGCCTGCTCGGCGCGGGCGCGGCCCTCGGCCGCGTCGAGACCGAGGTCCGAGAGGCGGAGTAGATGCGTGGCCGCGCCGAGAACGAGCTCGAGGAGGTCCGCCGGTCCCTGCCCGTTCAGCGTGGCCACGGCCTCACGGATCTCGAGGGCGTTTCCGACCGCCCGTCCGAGCGGCTGATCCATGTCGGTCAGCTCGCAGACGACCTCCCGGCCGGCCCGGGCGCCCAGCTCCCGCATCGCCTCGGCCAACTCGCGGGCGGAATCGAGGTCCTTCATGAACGCGCCGTCGCCGACCTTCACGTCGAGGACGATCGCGTCGGCACCACCGGCGATCTTCTTCGACATGATGCTCGAGGCGATGAGCGGGATGATGTCCACGGTCGCGGTCACGTCCCGAAGCGCATAGAGGCGCTTGTCGGCAGGGACGAGCTCGGCGGTCTGGCCGATGATCGCGAGGCCGATCTCCTTCACCTGCGCGAGGAACGAATCGATGGCGAGCTCGACGCTGAACCCAGGGATCGATTCGAGCTTGTCGAGCGTCCCGCCGGTGTGCCCGAGGCCTCGCCCGCTCATCTTCGCGAAAGGGACGCCGCACGCCGCGACGACCGGCCCGAGCGCGATCGACGTCTTGTCCCCTACCCCGCCCGTCGAGTGCTTGTCGACGACCTTCCGCCCGAGAGGCGAGAGATCGACCGTCTCGCCGCTTTGAACCATCGCGTCGGTGAGCGCGTGCGTCTCCGCGTGGCTCAGCCCCTTGAAATAGACGGCCATGCAGAACGCGGCCATCTGGTAGTCGGGCACCTCGTCGCGCGCGTAGGCGAGAACGAGCTCGGAGATCTCGGCGGCGCGCAACTCCTCGCCGTCGCGCTTGCGCTGGATCAGCTCTGCGGGGCGGATCGCACCGGCGGCGCGAGTCGGCGCGCTCACTGCTCGATGATCGACGTCCCGGGGATCCCCCGCGACGGCGCCTTGCCGCCGAGCCAGGCATTCACGGTCGCTCCCACGTCCGCAAACTCGCCCTCGTGCAGCGCGCCGTCGCCGTTCCGGCCCTCGACATAGGCGAGCAGGAGCGCGTGCTCCCGGGAGTGGTCGGTGGAAGGCGTCGTCGGATCACAGCCGTGGTCCGAGGTGAGGATGAAGAGGTCGTTGGGCCGGAGGGCGTCGAGAAGGTCGGGGAGCCTCCGGTCGAAGTCCTGCAGGCAGCGGTGGAAGTTCACCGGATCGTTGCGGTGGCCCCAGAGCATGTCCGTCTCGACGAGGTTCACGAAAATCAGCCCTTCGTCGACCTCGCGGAGGAGCGTTTCCGTCTTCGTGATCCCGTCGAGGTTCGACTTCGTCGTCTCCGAGTGGTCGATGTCCACTCCGGCGAAGATGTCGTGGATCTTCCCGACCCCGTAGACCTCCTTACCGCTCTCGCGCACGAGGGTGAGGTAGTTCGGCTGCCGCGGCTTGAGCGACCAGTCGTGGCGATTGGGCGTCCGCGTGTAGTTCCCCGGCTCGCCAACGAACGGCCGCGCGATCACGCGCCCGACGGCGTTCTTCCCGCTGAGGATTTCGCGCGCGATCCCGCAGGCGGCGTAGAGCTCGTCGAGCGGGATCGTCTCCTCGTGCGCGGCGATCTGGAAGACGGAGTCGGCGGACGTGTAGACGATCCACTTGCCCGTGCGCTGGTGCTCCTCCCCGAGCTCCTCGATAATCTCCGTCCCCGAGGCCGCCTTGTTGCCGAGCACGCCGCGGCCTGTACGGTGCGCGAACTCCTCGGTGACGTCGAATGGAAACCCGTGCGGGTACGTAGGCATGGGCTCCGGGGTGACGATGCCCATGAGCTCCCAGTGACCGGTGGTCGTGTCCTTCCCCTTCGAGCGCTCGACGAGCCGCCCGGCCACAGCGGGCGCATGAGGCTGCGGCGGGCAGCCGGCGAGCTCCTCGACGTTCCCGAGGCCCAGGTGCTCGAGGTTGGGGAGGTCGAGGCCGCCGACCGCTTCTGCCACGTTGGCGAGCGTGTTCGATCCCTCGTCGCCGTAGTCGGCCGCATCCGGCAGCTCGCCCGCTCCAACCGCGTCCAGCACGATCACGCACGCACGCGGCATCCGGCTATTCTACTTTCCAGATGACAACCGTCCTCGGGCTCTTTGGCGTGGCTGTTTGGATTGTGTCCGTGATCGCGCTCGCCGCGGGAATGACGTATGCCGTCGTCAAGCTGACGCCCGAGAAGACGGACAAGCCCGAGGAGCCTTCCGAGGCGTAGAGCCGTCTCGCGGCACTAGACGGCCTCGAGCGGCAGCACCTGCTCGAGCGGCGAGTACTCGAGGCCGTGCGCCTCGGCGACCGCCTCGTAGGTCAGCTTCCCCTCGAAGACGTTGACACCGCGGCCAAGCGCGCGATTGCGCGCGACAGCCTCGCGCACTCCGCAGTCGGCGATCTGCTCCACGTACGGCAGGGTGACGTTCGTCAGCCCGGCCGTCGAGGTGACCGGCACGGCACCCGGCATGTTCGAGACGCAATAGTGTACGACGCCGTCGACCATGAAGACGGGATCCGAGTGCGTCGTCGGATGCGACGTCTCGAAGCATCCGCCCTGGTCGATGGCCACGTCGACGAGCGCGGCGCCCGGCTTGAGCGCGGGCAGCATGTCGCGCGTGATCAGCTTCGGGGCCCGGGCTCCGGGGATGAGCACGGCGCCGATGACGAGGTCGGCGTCTTCGACCGCCTCGTCGATCGCGAGCTGGTTCGACATCGCGAGTGTGATGCGGCCGTCGAGCATCATCTCAAGGTCGCGCATCCGCTGCACCGACTTGTCGAGCACCCACACGTCCGCCTGCATGCCGACCGCGATGAGGGCCGCGTTGTAGCCGACGATCCCGCCGCCGAGCACGACAACCTTCGCCGGCGGGACACCGGGAACGCCTCCGAGGAGGATGCCCCGGCCGCCTTGCGCCTTCTCGAGCGCCCGCGCGCCCATCTGCGTCGCGAGACGCCCCGCAACCTCGCTCATCGGCGCGAGGAGCGGCAGCTGCCGGTCGTCGGTTTCCACGGTCTCGTACGCGATGCAGATCGCGCCGCTGTCGACGAGCGCGCGCGTCAGCTCCTCGTCGGCTGCGAGGTGGAGATACGTGAAGAGGATCAGGCCCTCTCGCAGCCGCCCGAACTCGGCCGGGAGCGGCTCCTTGACCTTGAGCACGAGGTCCGATGTGCCCCAGACGTCGTCCACCGAGACGATCTTCGCGCCGACCGCCTCGTAGGCCGCGTCGGGAAGCGCGCTTCCCTCGCCCGCGCCCTCCTCGACGACGACTTCGTGGCCCCTCTCGGCCAGCTCGCGTGCGCCCGCCGGCGTCAGCGCGACACGGTGCTCGTCCGGCTTGATCTCCTTGGCGACGCCGATCCTCATGCGGTTGCGAAGGCTATCTCACCGCGCGTGGCTCGATGCAAGGCGCCCGGCGGCGAAGGCCGTGGCGAAGAACCACGGATCGTCGCCCGGGCCGCGCCCCATGTGGGCGAGCGGCAGGCCGGCGCAGGCCTTCTCCCAGCCGGACACGTCCACCGGCGTTACGTCCTCGAGCTCCTCCGGGACCTCGCAGGCCCTTCGGCCAGCCGATCTCCGCCCGCCCCGCGAGCGCGAGCACCGCCCGGGTGTGGTGGGAGAGGCCACGATGCCGCTCGCGCGGATCGCCTTCCGAGTAGCGGACGGCGAGCACCGGGCGCCCGTCGAGAACGGAGGCTGTCCGGACGGACTCGGCGACCGCGAGGCCTCCGTGCCCCCACGGGCTCGCCGTGCCGACAATTCCAGGCCCGATGGAGCAGACAACCGCATCGTAACCCTGCTCGGCCGCCCAGACGAGCGCCGCCGCGGTCGAGACGCAGGCGACGTCGCCCTCGATGCAGGCGGCGACACCGACCGACGTCTCGACGAGGCCGCGTTCACGGAGCGCGCGCACGGTGTCCGAGAGGGACACGGGCAGCGCGCCCCCGGGCACCTGGACGTAGGCGACCCGGAGGCCCTCTCCCAGGCCCGCGCACGCCGGCGCGACTTGGCTGTGCAGCGAGCAGCACACGACCGGGAGCCCGCGCAACGACTCGAGGCGCGCACCGTCCTCCTCCGCATGGCGGACGGCGTGCTGGAGCGGCGCGTAAGGGAGCTTCATCACGTGCGCGTTCGGCTCGGCCGCGAGCCCCAGGCCCCGCGTGAGGTTGGCGTAGAGGACGTCGAAGCCTCCCGACCCCAGCCCGAGCTCGACCGCCTGGACGTTGACGAGGACGTCGTCGCCCAGCGCGACGGGCCCGGTGAGCCCCGGGTAGGCGACGCACGGTCGTCCGTCCACCTCGAGCCTGACGAGCCCCTCGTGCCGCTCCGTCACACTCGTGACGGCGCCGCGGCGAAGGCTAAGCATCCCGCGCTACGTCGACGAGCTCGAGCGTGACGCCGAGCATCGTCTCGAGGTCCGCGACGGCGATGTGCTCCTCGGGCGTGTGCACCCGCATCATCCCGTTGGCGAGGTTGACGCAGGGGACGCCGCGCGCGTTGAAGACGTTCGCGTCCGCGCCGCCGCCGACGTCGATCGGACGCGGCTCGAGGCCTGTCCGACGCACCGCCTCGGCCGCGAGCGCGAAGACGGGGTCGTCCGGCTTGAAGCGGTAGCCGGCGTAGGTCTCCGAGATGCGTGTCTCGACCTCGCATTCCGCGAGGGCCGCGCCGAAGGTGAACGCGTCGAGCATCTCCTGGACGAGGTCGGCCAGCTTGCCCTCGTCGCGCGAACGCGCCTCGGCCGCGAGCTCACAGCGGTCGGGCACGACGTTTCGCCCCGTCCCGCCCTCGATCAGACCGACGTTGGCGGTCGTCTCCTCGTCGATCCGGCCGAGGCGGAGATCCGAGATGGCGCGCGCCGCGGCGGCGATCGCGGAACGGCCCTCCTCCGGGGCGAGCCCGGCATGCGCGCAACGGCCTTTGAAGACGACGTCGATCGTCTTTCCGTGGGGCGCCGAGCGGACGATGCCGCCGACCGGCCCACTGCAGTCGTAGACGAAGCCCAGCGAAGAGCGAAGCCGCGTGTGGTCGAAGGCCTTGGCACCCTGCAGACCGACCTCCTCCTGCACGGTGAAGAGGAGCTCGACGCCCGCGTGCGGCCGACCCTCGGAGAGGATCAGCCGCGCCGCCTCGAGGAGGACCGCGACGGTCGCCTTGTTGTCGGCACCGAGGATGGTGCCCGCCGCGTTTCGCACGAAGCCGTCCTCGCCGACCACCGGCTCGATCGCGCCGACCGGCGGAACGGTGTCCATATGCGCGCAGAGAAAGATCGAGCTGCCGCCGTCCGGATGGGCCGGATCGAGCCGCGCGAGGAGGTTCCCCGCCTCGTCGTCCTCCACCGAGAGGCCGAGGTCGCCGAGGTAGGAGCGGATCACCTCGGCGACGCGCTCCTCCTCGCCGGAGGGGCTCGCGATGGCGGCGAGCTCGACGAAGAGGTCGAGGACACCGTTTGCCCACGTCACCATGGGCGCGATTGTAGGAGGTCCCAAACCCGTGGCTAGCGACCGGGGTTCGAGTTCGTCAAGTCGAAGTAGTCAGTGACGTTTCGACGCCAGCGCACGGCCACATTCCGCCGCTCGGGATCGCCGCGCAACGACTTCCCGTGAATCGACAGTGTTTCGCCCGTGAATGACCGATCGGTCGCTTCGAGCTGGTCACGCGCATAGTGGTCGCCGACCACGAGGTGGCGGAGACTCGGCGAGCGAGCGACGAGATCGAGCCGACGGTCCTTCGGCTTCGCATCGACGATGTAGACCTGCTCGAGAGCTTCGCATTCGGCAAGGTCGCCGAGCGTCTCGAGCCCGGTCATCCGCTCGATCGTCAGGTAGCGGAGCGTCCTTCTCGGTCCCCTTGTCAACGCATCGAGCCGGGTGACGTTCCTCAGCGCTCCGAGCGAGAGCGCCACGAGGGACTCGCACCCTCCCAGGGCCCTGAGCTCGTCGGTGTCGAGCCTGCGAATCTGGTACAGCTCGAGTCCGCGCAAACGGGGTACTTCCGCGAGCGGCGTCAGATCACGGATGGCTCCAAAATCGATCTCGACGACTTCGAGCCGTGCGTGCCCACGCAGTGGATCGAGCGTCCTCGTGCGCGGAGCCCGAAGGGACAGCTGCCTCAGAGTCGTCACGTCGCCGACCGCGTCGAAATCGCGGTCATGAGCCTCCACTCTGAGGACCTCGAGCTCGGGGAGTTGCGAGACGAATCCGAGCGAAGGTCGCTTCGAGGCGGTCTGGCCGAGCGAGAGACGACGCAGGCTCTTGAACCCAGCCAGCACGTCGAAGCTCGTCGCATACCAGAGGTCGATCGTCAAAGCGCGAACGCCGGCGAAGCGCTCCATCCAGTCGAGGGACGGATCCACAGACCGCCCGTACACGCGGAAATCGACCTCCGGGAATCTCGCGAGCGCATCCGCCGCCGCGTTGAGAAGAGGTTCGGGAAGGGGCTCGGAAAACTGCAGGAAACGCGGCCGGTGCTCAGCGAGCGCAACGGCGATCGACTGCGGATCCGAGTCCGGATTCATCTCCGCAATCCCATGCGAGACGAGAAGCCCGCGCACCGAGCTCAGGTCTTCAGCGAGCCGCAGCCTGGTCGACCATGCCGCGCGTGCGAGCACGCTCGACGGCGGCACCCACGAAGTCGCGGAAGAGCGGCGCCGGGCGCGTGGGGCGCGACTTGAACTCCGGGTGGTACTGGCTGGCGACGAACCACGGGTGATCGGGAAGCTCGATCAACTCGACGAGCCGACCCTCCTGGAAGGTGCCCGAGACGACGAGGCCGGCCTCGACCAGGCGCGGCCGGAAATGGTTGTTGACCTCGTAGCGGTGGCGGTGCCGTTCGTGGATGACGGTCTCGCCGTAGGCGGCGTACGCGCGCGTCCCTTCCTCGACGTCCACCGCGTCCGCGCCGAGGCGCATCGTCCCGCCGAGATCTTCGATCTCCTTCTGCTCCGGGAGGAGGTCGATGACCGGGAACGGCGTCTCCGGGTCCATCTCGGTGGAGTTGGCGCCGTCCAGCCCGACGACGTGGCGCGCGAACTCGGAGATCGCGACATGCATGCCGAGACAGATACCGAGGTACGGGATGCCGCGCTCCCGCGCGATGCGGCACGCGGTGATCTTCCCCTCCCATCCACGCGAGCCGAAGCCGCCGGGGACGAGAACGCCGTCGGCGCGCTCGAGCTCGCGGGCGGCCTCTTCTACGCTCATGCCCTCGGCGTCGACCCAGCGCACGCGGACGTTCGTGCCATGGTGGATGCCCGCGTGCTTGAGCGCCTCGTGGACGGAGAGATACGCGTCCTGCAGCTTCACGTACTTGCCGACGAGCGCGATCTCGACGTCGCCGTCCCGCTGCGAGATCCGCTCGGCGAGGTCCTCCCACTCCCCGAGCTCGACCGGGCCGTCGGGCAGCCCGAGCTTCGCGCAGACGAGCGTGTCCAGCCCCTCGCTGCGCAGCGCCTGCGGGACGAGGTAGACGTCGCTCACGTCCTCGTTGGCGACGACGGCCTCGGGGTCGACGTCGGCGAAGAGCGCGATCTTGTCGCGGATGTCCTGCGAGAGCGGCTCGTGCGAGCGGCAGACGACGACGTCCGGATGGATACCGATGCGGCGCAACTCGTTGACGGAGTGCTGCGTCGGCTTCGTCTTCAGCTCGCCCGCGGTCTCGATGAAGGGAACGAATGTGACGTGCAGGTAAAGGACGTTCTCCGGGCCGACCTCCCGCCGGAACTGGCGGATGGCCTCGAGGAACGGGAGCGACTCGATGTCGCCCACCGTGCCACCGATCTCGGAGATCACGACGTCCGTGTCGCTGGCCGCAGCCACGCGGCGGACGCGGTCCTTGATCTCGTTCGTGATGTGCGGGATGACCTGCACGGTCGAGCCCAGGTACTCCCCCTTTCGCTCGCGGCGGATGACGGAGTTCCAGATCGAGCCCGACGTGTGGTTCGCGTTACGGGAGAGGTTCTCGTCGATGAAGCGCTCGTAGTGGCCGATGTCGAGATCGGTCTCGGCGCCGTCTTCGGTGACGAAGACCTCCCCGTGCTGGAAGGGGCTCATCGTCCCCGGGTCGACGTTGATGTACGGGTCGAACTTCTGTACCTGCACGCGCAGGCCGCGTGCCTTGAGCAGGCGCCCGAGCGAGGCCGCCGTGATCCCCTTCCCCAGAGACGAGACCACGCCGCCCGTGACGAAGACGTACTTCGTCGGGCGGGCGCGCACTAGACGCGACCTGCGCTGTCGATCTGCGAGAGGCCCGGCGTGCGCTCGATCAGGTCGCCGAGCGAGCGGCGCTCCCCGATGACGTTGAGAGCGACGACCCCGGCCACAGCGGCCCAACGACCCCATCCGCGGAATCTGTCCACGGACTTGAAGCCTAGCATGGCCCCAAGCGCATTCGATCCCGCGTCCCCGAGCATCACTCTCTCGCGGAGATCGTAAGGAAGCAAGAGGACGGCGAGTCCGAGCGGCGCGTCGAGGAGAAAGGCGGCCCCGACGTACGCCTTGAGCGCGCGCCCGGGCTTCGTGTCGAGCTGGTTCAGCAGATTGGCCGAGCCGGCGACGAGGAGGGCTCCGGACATGCTGCGCGTCCGCCAGAGCGCCACGAGCGGAATGCCTGCGAGCTTGAGGACGCCTGTCGTCCCGCCGGCCGCCAGGTGGGCCTTGAAGCCGCGCTCCTTCCCACTCCAGAGGTCGTCGGCGAGCCCGAGCGCGGCGATCGCGGCGACCCCGGGGTCGGGGCGCAGCCCGGCAAGCCAGCCGACGAGCGGCAACCGCAGGCCGTGGTGGTTGACCGCCAGCGGCCCGGCGGCGAGGAGCCCGTCGAGGAGCTGGCGACCGCGGTGTGCGAAGCCCGCCGGGTCGCGGCCCGTCGGGCGGTGGTCGAGATCGAGCTCGACCTCCTCGACCGTGAGCCCGTCGCGGAGCGCGTCGATGCTCATCCGCACCTCGCACCCGAAGCCGGGCGCGAGAGGGAAGCAGGCAGCCCGAGCGCGCTCGCTCAGCCGCCGCTGGCCCGAGAGCGGCTCGCGCGCGACGAAGCCCGTGCGCAGACGGATGAGCTCTCGGCCGACGCGCTTGGCGATCCCGAGCCCACCGCCCACACGTCTGGTGAACGCGGCGATCCTCAGGTCGGCCTCGCCGTCGGCGAGCGGACGGAGCGACCCGCGCAGGTCGGCGTCGCAAAGGAGCAGCGGTCCCGGAGCAGCCAGCCGTTCCCCAGCAGAGAGAGCCTCCCCCTTTCCAGTGCGCTCCATGCGCACGACAAAGGCGCCCGCGGCTTCCGCCGCGGCCGCGGTCCCGTCCGTGGACGCGCCGTCGACGACGAGGATCTCCGCCTCCGGGAAGTCCGCCCGGAGTGACCCGATCGTCTCGGCGATCCGCTCCTCCTCATTGCGCGCGGCAATGAGGATCGTCGGCTCAGCCACCTGGAACGGGGACCGAATCGACGGGCGGAGCGACTCCGTCGCTGGCGGAGTCCTTGACGCCGTAGTGACCGGGCTCGCCGCCGGCGAGGAGGAGGGCGAGAGCGACCCGGCCGGCGAGCGTCTCGACGTCGTCGACGCTCGAGACGCCCTGCGTCCGGTAGAGGTCGATCGCCGACTGGGGCTCCGTGGTCGTCTCCACGCCCACGACCGGGATGCCCGAGTGCTGCAGCCCGCTCAACAACCCGTCCATGAGCGTCTCGGTCGGGTGCGCCTGAGCCTCCTGCTCGGCCGTCGCATCCTCCGGCGGTGTCCACGTGCGAACGACGATCACCCCGTCGAGCGGAGGCGAGCTCGCGCCCGAGCGCTCCTCGACGAGCTTGCTCGAGAGCGCGCTCCACGTCGGCGTCCCGACGCCGTCCGCCAGCTCGCGCCCGAGCGCGTCGCCGAGGCTTGCGAAGTCGTCGCCGCCCGCAGCGTACTGAGCGAGGGTCTGGTCGCCGTTCAGCGTCGCGTCGAGATCCTTGGCGTCGATCGGCGTGTCGACCGCGACGAGCCGCACCGGGCTTCCCGAGCCCGAGTCGGAGAGCGTGCGCTCGATCGCCGAGCGGATCGAGCCATCCACCGGGCCCACGAAGAGGACGCCGATGTTCTTTCCGCCGAGCCGGTCCTGCATGAGGGCCGGGTAGCTGATCTCGAGCAGCTTCTCCGCGGCGTCGTTGCGGCGCGCGATGATGTCCGCCCGCTGGTTCGCCTGCTGGAGCTGCCCGTTCAGCTGGTCGATGCGGTCGTGGGCGATCGCGTTGTCCGCCTCCGAGAGCTTTCCGGAGATGGCGACGCCAAGGAGGATTCCGACGGCGAGCGCGATGAAGACGGCCGCAAGCGAGGCCAGGTGATAGCGAAGATCGAACATCTCAGCGGCTTGAAGCAGTCTGGCAGAGGTCGTGTAGCCGAGCGAGCGCCTGCCGCGGCAGCACGCGGGCTCCTTCCGTGTAGAAGCGCCACCACGCACCCTCGACCCACGCCGTCGCGTGCGTCTGCCCGTCCTCGTCCTCGAGGCGAACGCCTATGTCGAGCCTCTGCGCCAGGTCCTGCCAGGCGAGCTCCCGTCCAGGGGTCACTCGCCGGATGACGATGAGGCCCGTCCCGTGCGGCTTGCGCATGAGCCCGGGCAGCCGGCCGCGAATCACCTCCCAGCGCGCGTTCTCCTGGAGGCCGCGCCGGTCGGGTCGGACGCCCGTGTAGCCGGGCCACCAGTCGGGAAGGTGGAACGGCTGCGAAACGAGCGCCCAGACGTCATCCCGCGAGGCGAGGAGGACCCGCGACTCCTCTGCTCTCACAGCCCGAGGATCGACTGCAGCCGCTGCGCGAGCAACTCGATGAAGCGCTGGAGGTCGGATGAGACCGCGACCGCTGCGACGATAGCGCCGAGGCCGCCGCACGCGAAGAGGAACATCGGCCCGAGCCCCGCGCGCCCGCGGAAGAGGCTCGAGACGCCGCGCGCGTCGATGAGCTTGTCCCCCACCTTGAGGCGCGTGAAGAACGTGGAGGACATGCCGGCGCGGTTCCGCTCCAGGAACTCCAATAGGTTGAAGTGGGTGCCCACGGCGACGATCAGCTCGGCCCCCTTCTCGTGCGCGAGCAGGATGGCGACATCCTCGCTGATCCCCGGCGAGGGGAGCACGGCCGAGGGCAGCCCTAGCCGGTCGATCCGCTCGCGCCCGGGCGCCCTGCCGTCCGTGTAGGCGTGCACGACGAGCTCCGCCCCACTCTCGAGCGCGCGGTCGGAGACGGAGTCCATGTCGCCGACGATGATGTCGGGCTTGTAGCCGGCCTCGAGGAGCGCGTCGGCCCCTCCGTCCACGCCGACGAGGACCGGCTTGAAGTCCCGGATGTACGGCCTGACGATGCGGAGGTCGCGCTTCATCCCCGGCCCGCGCGCGACGACGAGCGCGTGCCGGTCGCGGAAGCGCGTCTTCACCTGCGGAAGACGCACGCCCTCGGACAGGAGCTTCGCCTCGTCCCGAAGGTAGAGCAGCGTGTTCTCGGCGAAGCTCTCGAGGGCTTCGGTCACGCGGCCGCGCTGCTCGGCCAGCGCCTCCTCCAGCTCGTCCTCGGTGAGCGTCCGCCCGGCCGCGAGGCGCGTGCCGTTGCGAAAGAGGCTCGAGCCCCGCACGACCAGCGACTCGCCGTCGCGCACCTCCTCGAAGAGGTCCGAATCCCCGTTCACGTCGATGAGGCAAACGCCGCCGCGCACGAGCTCGAGCGGGCCCGCGTTCGGAAACCGCCCACTCATGGACGGCGCCGTGTTGATGACGACACGGACGTTCGTGGCGAGAAGCTCCTCGGCCGAGACCCGGTCGAGGTCGCGGTGGTCGATGATCGCAATGTCGTCGGGGCCGAGACGGCCGACGAGACGCTTCGTCCGCTTGTCGAGGCGCGCCGTGCCGGTGAACTCCACGAAGCTCATTGCCGCACCGCCTCGATGAACTCGGCTCCGCCCAGCATCCGCTCCACCTCTTCCCTTCGGGCGGATTCTGCCAACCGTTCGATCCGCGTGTGGGTCGGATCGCCGGGCACCTTCTCGACGCGGAAGTGCGTGTCCGCGGCGCTCGCGATCTGCGGCAGGTGCGTGATCGTCAGCACCTGGGCCCGCTCGGCAAGCCGGCCGAGCGCCTCCGCGACCGCGTGGGCGGTGCGCCCGCCGATGCCGGCGTCGATCTCGTCGAAGACGATCGTCGGCTCCCCCGCCCCCGCGTGCGCGACGGCCCGGAGCGCGAGCGCAACGCGCGAGAGCTCTCCTCCCGAGGCTGTCTCGGCCACAGGGGCGAGCGGAAGGCCCGGGTTCGGGCGGATGAGGAACGAAACGCCGTCGCGCCCGCTGGGCCCGTGCTCGCGGTCCGAGACCGTCGCCTGGAACTCACCGTCGCCCATGCCGAGGCCCTGGAGCTCGCCCGCCACGGCCTCGCCGAAGGCTGCCGTCGCTCCGGCCCTTGCCGCGGTCAACTCGGCGGCGAGGCCCTCCGCCCTCCGCTCGGCCCGTGCGAGCGCCTCCTCGGCGGCGACGAGCGGATCGACGCCCGCCCCGTAGCCTTCGAGCTCCGCGCGGGCGGCCTCGGCCCGGCCGAGCAGCTCCTCGTAGCTCGCCGCGCCAAATCGCCTGCGCGCGTCCGCGATCCGGTCGAGCTCGCCCTCGACCTCCTCGAGCCGCCCCGGCTCGGCCTCGAGCGCAGCGAGGAAGCCGCGGAGCGACGAGGCGACCTCCTTCAGCTGGACCTCCGCATCGCCGAGGTTGACGTACTCCGCCTGCAGCTCGGGCGCGAGGTTCGTCACGGGCATGAGCGCGTTTGCCGCCTGGGCGAGGCGGTCGACGGCCCCGGCCTCCCCGTGCTCTGGCGAGAGGAGCTCGGCAGCCTCCGTCGCCGCCTCGGCGAGCTCGCTCACGTGACGCAGGCGCTCGCGCTCGGCGCGCAGGGCGTCCTCCGTGTCGGGCTCGAAGCCCTGTGTGCGCTCGACGAGCTGTCGCAGCTCCTCGAGCCGCTCCGCCCGGCCGGCCGCGGCGCCGGCGAGCTCGTCGCGGTGCCGTCGCGCGGTGCCGAGCTCCCGCCATGCGCGCGCGTGCTCCGCGCGGCGGCGCAGATGTTCCTCTCCGACGAAAGCGTCGAGGGCGTCGAGCTGGAACGAGGGGCGCGCCAGCCGCCGCTGCTCGAACTGCCCGGACATGGCGAGCAGCCGTTCGATGAGCGCGGCCAGCTCCTCCCGCGGGACGGCCCGCCCCCACGCGTAGGCGCGGGTGCGCCCGTCCGCGAAGACGCGGCGCGAGGCGACGAGCCCGTCCTCGCCCTCAGGCTTGAGCTCGGCGAGCGTCGCGAGCGACTCGTCCTCGAGGATGCCGTCGGGGAGCTCGAAGTCCGCCTCGACGTACGCTTCGGCCGCGCCAGGCCCGAGGTAGCCCGCATCGCCGGGAGCGCCGAGCAGGAGCCCGATGGCCTGCGCCAGGATCGTCTTCCCCGCGCCGGTCTCTCCGGTCACGGCGTTCAGGCGTGGGCCGAACACGAGGTTCGCCTCGCGGATGAGGACGAAGTTCTCGATGCGAAGGCTTCGAAGCACGTGTGTGTCGACTACGTGAAGACTGCGTGGTAGCGGGTGAAGAAGCTGACCTCGGGGAGGACGGCGAGCGCAGCGGTCTGCTCGCCGATGGAGACGGAGAGCCCTGATCCGGGCGCGAGGTCGTCGACCGACTTCCCGTCCACGAGCACCGTCACGTGCTGGGCAGCCGAGCGGTTGGTCACGGTCAGGTCGTGCCCACGCGGGAGGACGAGCGGGCGCGCGTGCAGGGAGTGCGGCGCGACGAAGGTGATCGCCATCGCCTCGAGGCCCCACATCATCACGGGCCCCCCGTTGGAGAGGTTGTACGCCGTCGAGCCGGAGGGCGTGCAGCAGATAAGCCCGTCGCACGGCTGCGAGCCGAGCTCGAAGCCCCCCACCTCCCAGCCGAGCTCGACCATGCGCCCGGGCTGCGAGCTCGTGACGACGACGTCGTTGACCGCCACCTGCCCGCCCTCGGCCAGCCCGGCGGCGAGCGTGCAGAGCTCGACGATGCGGAACTCACCGGCGAAGACGCGCGGCAGTGCGTCCTCCACGCGCTCGCCCTCGGCGCTCGTAAGGAACCCCATGCGGCCGAAGTTGACGCCGAAGACCGGCGTGGACGTGCCGAGGGTCGCGCGGAGCGCCCGCAGCATCGTCCCGTCGCCGCCGAGTGCGACCACGAGGTCGGGGTTCCCCTCGCCGAGCTTCGTCAGCTCGACGCCCGCATCCTCGGCCAGCCGCGCCACGCGGCTCTCGGCGTCGCCGATCCGCTCGGGCAGCCCGTGGGTGAAGACGGCCGCGCATGTGATGCGGTTGCCCACGCTAGGAGCCGTCGACCAGATAGAGGAAGAACTCACGGTTTCCCTTCGGGCCCGGCAGTCCGGAGTCGGCCACGCCCTCGACACGGGCGCCCCAGGCGGCCGCCTGCGCGGCGACCTCGTCCAGGACGCGCCGGTGCACATCGGGGTCGCGCACGACCCCTCCCTTCCCGACCTCGGAACGGCCGGCCTCGAACTGCGGCTTGACGAGGACGAGCGCGCGCCAGCCGGGCGCCGCGCAGGCGAGCGCGGGAGGCAGCGCCTTGGCCAGCGAGATGAAGGACACGTCGCACGTGACGAAGGTGGGCCGGAACGGGAGGGTGCCGCACTCGAGCTCGCGGACGTTCAACCGCTCGAGCACCGTCACCCGTGGATCGGAGCGAAGCTTGGGATGGAGCTGGCCGTAGCCGACGTCGAGCGCGCAGACCCGTGCGGCCCCGGCCTGGAGCAAACAATCCGTGAAGCCCCCGGTGGAGGCGCCCACGTCGAGGCAGTCCTCGCCCTCGACGCCGATCCCGAAGGCAGCGAGCGCGTTGGCGAGCTTCTCCCCGCCGCGCGAGACGAACCGCGCCCCTGCCTCGACCTCGATCTCCACGGACTCGTCCACCTGCTCGCCCGCCTTCTCATGGCCGCGCACCTTGCCGGCGAGGACGAGCGCCTGGGCCTGTGAGCGCGTCTCGGCGAGGCCACGCTCGACCATGAGGACGTCGAGGCGTTTCTTCGTCACCCGGAGAGCGTAACGCCTGCCCTGCGCCGCAATCGTCACGGATCAGGCGCGGCGGTCGCGAATCGTGGCGACGAGCTCAGCGAGCACCGCCGTGTCCGTCGGGAGCTCTGCGAGCCGCTCGTTGACGCGGGCGCGCGCCGCGTCGGCGAGCTCCCGCGCGGCGTCGACCCCGTGCAGCGAGACGTAGGTCACCTTGCCGGCGGCCTCGTCCTTCCCGGGCGTCTTGCCGAGCTCGGCCGCGGTGCCCGTCGCGTCGAGGATGTCGTCCACGATCTGGAAGAGCAGCCCGAGCTCCTCCCCGAAGGCGGCCCAGGGCTCCCGCTCCTCGGGCGTGAGCCCCGCCACCGCGGCGGCGCAAGTGACCGAGGCGCGCAGAAGCCGCCCGGTCTTGAGCTCGTGCAGGCGCACGAGCCCTTCGCCGTCGAGGTCGCCGTCCGCCGTCACGTCCACGTACTGCCCGCCGATCATCCCGAGGGTGGCGGAGGCAAGCTCGCGCGCGGGCTCGGGGCTCGGATAGCTGAGCACGAGACGGAACGCCTCCGTCAGGAGCGCGTCGCCCGCGAGGATGGCGACGCCCTCGCCGTAGCGCACGTGCGAGCTCGGCTGGCCCCGGCGAAGGTCGTCGTCGTCGAGAGCAGGCAGGTCGTCGTGCACGAGGCTGAAGGTGTGCACGAGCTCGAGCGCGCACGCCGCGGGGAGCACCTGCTCCGGACCGCGGCCGAGGGCCTCACCCGTCGCGAGGCACAGCACCGGCCTGATCCGCTTTCCGCCTCCCAGGAGCGAATAGCGGAGCGCATCCTCGAGCTCGCCGAGCTCGTCCGCGAGGGGCAGGCCCGTGAGGTAGTCCTCGACGAGCCCACGCAGCTCGTCGGGCGATCTCACGCGGGTCCCTCGCGGCGCGCGCGCTCGATCTCGGCCTGGATTTCCTTCGAGAGGTCGGCCAGGCTCTGCAGGACGTCGACAGCCTGCTCCGGGTCCTCCGTCGTCGCCTCGAGCTGGACCCGCGCCTTCTCGAGCCGGTCGAGCAGGTCCTGCAAACGTGCGACCGAAGGCGGCTCCTGCGTGCTCATCGTCTCGCCTCCTTTGCGACCTTGCCGAGGATGCCGTTGACGAGCTTGGCAGCGTCGTCCGACGCATAGCGGCGCGCGAGACGCACCGCCTCGTCGATGGACACCTCGAGGGGGACCTCGTCGCGCTCCATCTCGTAGAGCGCGATGCGCAGGATGTTTCGCTCGAGCGCCCCGAGCCGGTCCGGCCGCCAGTCGCTCGACGCATCGCCGATCGCTGCGTCGAGCTCGGCCGCCTCCGCGGCAACGCCATCTGCGAGCTCCTGGGTGTACGGGTCGAGGTCGCCTTCGTAGAGCGACGCGAGCGGTTGCCCTGTCACGTCCCACTGGTAGAGGACGAAGAGCGCCGCGCGCCGCGCACCGCGCCGGCCGGTGCTCACGCGGCTCCTCCGCGCAGGGATTCGAGCGACGGCGCCGCGTCGGCGAGGAAGGACGTCCTGTAATCGCCGCCCGCGAACTCGTCGCTGGCGACGATGTCGAGCGCAAGGTCGCGCGTCGTTGGCACCCCTTCGAGCTCGAGCTCGGTCAGCGCGCGGCGGCCGCGGGCGAGCGCGACCGCCCGGTTCTCGCCCCACACGATCACCTTGGCGATGAGCGAGTCGTAGAACGGCGGAATCGCGTAACCCTCCTCGACGTGCGTGTCGACGCGCACGCCCGGACCGAGCGGCGGGCGGAAGCGCGTGATCCGGCCGGGTGCCGGCCGGAAGTCGTCGGCGGGGTCCTCGGCGTTGATCCGGAACTCGATCGCGTGCCCCCGTAGCTCCGCGCGGCCCTCCTGCGGGAAGCCGTCGCCGGCCGCGACCGCGACCTGCGCGTGCGCGAGGTCGATCCCGGTCACGAGCTCGGTCACTGGGTGCTCGACCTGGAGCCGCGTGTTCATCTCGATGAAATAAAAGTGCCCGTCGGCGTCGAGCAAGAACTCGATCGTCCCCGCGCCGCGATAGTGGAGCGCCTCGCAGGCCCGGTGCGCGGCGCCCTCCATGTCCGCGCGGATCTCGGGCGTGACCGCGGGCGAAGGGGACTCCTCCACGAGCTTCTGGTGGCGGCGCTGGATCGAGCAGTCGCGCTCGCCGAGCGTGAGCACCGCCCCTTCGCCGTCCCCGAGGACCTGGATCTCGACGTGTCGCGCGCCGACGACCGCCTTCTCGACGTACAGGGACCCGTCCCCGAAGGCCGACTGGGCCTCGGAGGAGGCGGTGCGGTAGGCCCCGTCGAGATCGGCCGCGGACTCGACGAGGCGCATCCCCCGCCCGCCCCCGCCTGCGGATGCCTTGAGGAGGAGCGGAAAGCCGACCTCGCCGGCGATGTCGCGGGCGTCCTCGAGCTCGACCGCGCCGTCCGAGCCTGGGACGAGCGGGACGCCGGCCGCGGCCATCGCTTCCTTCGCCGCGATCTTGTCCCCCATCGTCTCGATCGTCTCCGGCCGCGGACCGATGAAGACGAGGTCGTTGTCCTCGCAGGCGAGCGCGAAGGCGGCGTTCTCGGCGAGGAAGCCCCAACCCGGGTGGACAGCGTCGCATTCGGTGGTTGTGGCGGCGGCGACGAGCGAAGGGATGCGAAGGTAGCTCTCGGCCGGCAGCGCCGGTCCGATGTGGACGGCGCGGTCGGCTATGCGCGCGGGCAGCCCGTCGCGGTCGGCGGTCGAATAAACGGCGACGGTCTCGACGCCGAGCTCGCGACAGGCGCGGATGACCCTCACGGCGACCTCGCCGCGGTTGGCGATCAGGATCCGGCGGAACACCGTCTGGTTCGGCTCGAAGTCGGCGCGTTCCGCGCCCCAAACGCGCACGTTTCAGCGATAGGCTGAAAGTGGAGGGAGGCCCGCGGCGGCCCCGGAATTTCGGCGGCTGAAAGGGCCACTAGAGCGCGTCGAGGGGACGCCCGTTCAACGGCTCGAGCTCGAAGAGAAGCTGCCCGTACTCGACCGGCTGGGCGTTCTCCACGCACACCTTCCGCACCACCGCCTCGACGTCCGCCTTCACCTCGTTCATGAGCTTCATGGCCTCGAGGACGCAGAGCGTCTGCCCGGGCCCGACCGGGTCCCCCTCCTCCACGAATGGCGCGGCGCCCGGCTCCGGCGCTCGGTAGAAGGTTCCGACCATCGGCGACTCGACCCGGATCGTCCCGTCGGAAGGCGGAACGACCGGCCGGTCGAGATCCTCAGCGGTCGACGGAACGAGGGGCAGCCCAGCGACGGGGGCGGCCTGCGTCTCGCCGCTCCGCCGCACCGTCACCCGTGTCTCGCCCTCCTCGATCGTCACCTCGCCGATCCCGGACTCCTCCACGATGCGGATGAGCTCGCGGATCCTCTCCGCCTCGCCCTGGTCGAGCCCTGTGCCAGCGAGCGCTTCGCTGTCTCCGCCCCGGCTTCGGATCGAGCGCAGGAGTGGCTCGGCCTCCTCCCCGAAGAGTGCGAGCAGGAGGAGCTCCTCGTCGCTCGTCGCGAGACCCTCGGCGGCGTCTCGCACGTCCTCGATCTCCACCGGTTTCTCCTCCCGCGTCGCCCCCTGGCCGATCAGCTGCACGGCCCGACGGACGACCGGGTCGATTTCGGCGGGCGGCGAGCCGAGGCGGCCTTCGATGAGGTCGCGAAGCTCGTCGACGACGATCTGCCAGCGCTGGGCCGAGAGGACGTGCAGCACGGCCTGGGAGCCGAGAATCTGGCCGATCGGCGACGCGAGCGGTGGCCAACCGCACTCTCGGCGAAGCTCCGTCAGCTCGTCGAGCACCTCGTCGAGCCGGTCGGAGAAGCTGTGCGCGCGGAGGTTCGCGTCGAGCTCGGCGACGAGCCCCGCGGGAAGGCTGTGCTCGGCCGCGCGAACCGCGACGCGCGGCGACAGTGGTGGCACGGGCACCTCGCCGAGAGCATCGTCGACGAGCTCGGAGCCGCGCCAGAGCGTCTCGAGGTCGACGCCCGAGTCCACGTCGAGGCCGGCGAGCGACTTCGTGAGCGACTCGGCCGAGACCCGGTGCAGCGCGAGCGCGATCGGGTAGAGGGCACACGCGATCACCGCGGCACCCGCACGAGCGACCTCGAGGGACGCGGCGAGCGCGGCACCGCCGGCGCCCTGGCAGTAGAGCCCCACGGGGAGCAAGCTCGCCTCTCCCACGCGCTCGACGAGCTCGCGCGCCTTGGCGGGATCGAGCGAACCCGACGGGTCGTGGATGAGAACGCGTGAGGCGCCGAGTTCGTTCAGGTGATGCGCGCGCTCGAGCAGCACATCCACCTCTCCGCTGAGCCCGGGGCTGTGGACGAGGCCGACGGCGAGCTCCTTGCCCGCCTCGCGGATCGCCTCCGCCGCGTCCTGAAGGTTCGCGAGGTCGTTCAGCGGGTCGTGGAGCCGGAAGATGTCGATCCCGCTCTCCGCCGCGCTCGCAACGAAGCGCGTGACCAGGTCGCGGGAGAGCGGCCGCGAGCCCACGAGGAGCCGGCCGCGCAGGGCCATCCCGAGTGGCGTCGAGCAGCGCGCGCGGATGGCGCGGATGCGCTCCCACGGGCTCTCGACTCCGCGGCGCACGGCGGAGTCGAAGCATCCGCCTCCCGAGATCTCGAGGTATGCGAAGCCGGCGGTGTCGAGGATCTCCGCGAGCTCCAGGACCCGCGAGGACTGCATGCGCTGGGAGAGCGGCTCCTGCGAGAGGAGCCGGATGCTGGTGTCGACGAGAGCCGGCACGGCTACGCCCGCGAGATGTAGCGCGCCTCGCGCGTGTCGACCTTGATCCGGTCGCCGACGTTCACGAAGAGCGGCACCTGGACGACCGCCCCGGTCTCGAGCGTGGCCGGCTTGGTCACGTTCGAGACAGTATCCCCTTTCACGCCCGGCTCGGTCTCCACCACGGCGAGCGCGACAGAGGCCGGCAGGTCGACTCCCGACGGGCGCCCGTTCACGAGCAGGAGCATGACCTCGCTCGAGGGCTGCATGTACGGCAACTGGTCTTCGAGGTCGCCGTGTGGAACGGAGATCTGCTCGTAGTTGCCGGTGTCCATGAACACGACCTCGTCCCCGGCGTCGTAGAGGTACTGGACGCTCTTCGTCTCGGTGCGGACGCGCGGCATCTTCTCGCCCGCGCGAAAGGTGCGGTCGACGACAGAGCCGCTGTCGAGATTCTTGAGCTTCGTGCGCACGAAGGCGCCGCCCTTTCCGGGCTTCACGTGCTGGAACTCGACGATCCGCCAGACCTGCCCGTCGAGCTCGACGTGCATGCCGTTCTTGAACTGGTTGGTCGAAACCGTTTCGGCCAAGGCGCAGCGATTCTAGTCGAGTGTCGTCAGGTCCTTCGTGAAGCCGCTCAGCACTTCCGGGCCGGAATCAGTCACGACGACGAGGTCCTCGATCCGCACGCCGCCCCGCCCGGCGAGGTACACGCCCGGCTCCACTGTGACGACGTTGTTCGCCGCGAGGGAGCCGGCCGCTGCCTGCCGGAGGACGGGGAGCTCGTGTACCTCGAGGCCGACACCGTGGCCGAGGCCGTGGAGCACCTCGTTGCCGGACGCCTCGATCTCCATTCGGGCGATCGCGTCGAGCCCGCGCGGGTCCGCGCCCGTGCGCACCTCGGCGAGCGCTGCGGCCTGGGCGCGCTCGCAGACCGCGTAGGCCTCGCGCAGCTCCGCGGGGAGCTCGCCGGTCGCGAACGTCCGTGTGCAGTCCGAGCAGTAGCCGTTCACCTTGGCGCCGAGGTCGACGACCACCGTCTCGCCGGCGCCGACCTTCCGCTGCCCTGGATGGTGGTGCGGAAGGGCCGCGTTCGGGCCCGAGCCGACGATCGGCTCGAAGGAGACGTCATCGGCTCCCTCGTCGTGGATTGCCCGCACGATCCACCACGCGACCTCGGCCTCGGTCCTCCCCACGATGCTCTCGCCCGCGAAGCGCACGAGGACGTCGTCGACGATCCTCGCGGCGCGGCGGATCTCCTCGAGCTCGGCGCTCTCCTTGACGGCGCGCAACGCGACGACCACTCCCGCCACCGGCACAAGCTCGACACCCGTTGTGAGGAGGTCGGAGTGCCGCGCGACCGTCAAGTGGTCGGACTCGAAGGCGACAGGCTCCTCCACCAGCTCGGCGAGCCGCGCTGCGAGGCCCGGCAGGAAGTCGCGCTCGACGACGACGAGCTGGACGCCCTCCACCTGGCGGGCCGCCTCCGCGTAGCGCCCGTCCGTGAGGAGCACGGCGTCCTCGTGTTTCACGAGCACAAACGCATTCGAGCTTTCGAAGCCGGTCAGGTAGCGGACGTTGACCGGGTTGGAGACGAGAAACGATGCGACTTCGAGCCGCTCGAGATCTGCGCGCAGGCGCTCGACCCGTCCGTTCACGACTGGTTCCTTTCCTTGTGCGCGAGAAACACAAGCGCCTCTCGGTACCCCTCGGGGCCCTTGCCGATGACGCGGTGGTCGACCACGTCCTCGATCACCGAGACCTTCCGCCACGGCTCGCGCTTCGCGATGTCCGAAAGGTGCACCTCCACGACGGGGACGTCGAAGAGCTCGAGCGCGTCACGGATCGCGTAGCTGTAGTGCGTCCAGGCGCCAGGGTTGACGACGACGCCGTCCGCCCACCCCCGCCCCTCGTGGCAGAGGTCGATGAACTCACCCTCGTCGTTCGTCTGGAAGCACCGCACCGAGCAGCCGACCTCGCGCCCCCACTCGTAGATGCGAGTCTCGAGCTCCGTGTAGGCCATGCCGCCGTAGAGGGCGGGATCGCGGTCGGCGAGAGCGTTCAGGTTCACGCCGTTCAGGACGAGGACTCGCACCGGCCGAGTCTACTTCCGGATCAGCGCATCCAGGGCTGTCCGCGCCTCGTCGTCGGGCACCGTCGTCACGAGCGGCCGGCCCGGCCGCTCCAGGAGGACGAACACGCCTTTGCCCTTCTTGTCGCGCTTGAGCGCCGACCACGCCGCGTCGCGGTCGGCCGCGACGGGCTCAGGGCGAAGAAGCTCCTCGACGGGGTCGGTCGGAAGCCCGGAGAGGCGCAGCGCGGCGAGCAGGCCGAGCGCGACCGCCTCGCCGTGCGTGACCGTGTACCCGGAGCCCGTCTCGAGTGCGTGCGCGAAGGTGTGGCCGAGGTTGAGGACCGTGCGCCTGCCCTCGCGCTCGAAGGGATCGGAGAGGACGACGCTCGCCTTGAAGGCGGCGCACGCGCGGATCATCTCCTCCTCCGTGAGCGCCCAGACCTCCTGTCCGCCAAGGAGCCCAGTCTTGACGACTTCGGCCATCCCCGCGCGACGCTCGGCCTCGGGCAGCGTGGCGAGGTAGGCGGCGTCAAGCACGACGAGGCGTGGGAAGTGGAAGGTGCCGGCGAAGTTCTTCCCCTCCGCGGTGTCGATGCCGGTCTTGCCGCCGATCGCCGCGTCGACCTGGCCGAGGAGCGTTGTCGGCACGGCGATCCATTCGACGCCGCGGAGGTACGTCGAGGCGACGAATCCGGCGAGGTCCGTCGTCGAGCCGCCGCCGAAGGCGACGACGCTCCCGCTCCGGCCCACGTCCAGCTCGCCCCAGAGGCGCTCGACGGTCGCCTGCGTCTTCGCGTGCTCGCCGGCCGGGACCGGGTGGATCTGCCGGTCGACGGGCGGGCGGTGCAGGGTGAGCACGTGCTCGTCGGCGACGACCGCGGCAGGCCCCGCGACCTCGGGCCTGGCCCCGCGTTCGACGCGGATCCCGAGCCCGGCGAGCAGGACGCCGTCGGCCTCCCGCGCCAATGCGTCGGCGGCCTCGGCGTAGACGCCCTGGCGTTCGGCGTGGAGCCGGCGGAAATCCTCCTCGTTCTTCGCGAGCGGCCGATCCGACCCGCGCACGCGCTCCCACGCCTCCGCCACGTCCACGTCGACGTGGACGACGAAGGCGTTCGCCCGCAGCCGCTCGCGCGTGCGCTCGGAGAGGACCGCGCCGCCCCCCAGCGCGATCACGGCCGGAGCGCCCGCGAGAGCCTCCGCCACGACCTGTTCCTCGAGGCGGCGGAACTCCGGCTCGCCACGCTCGAAGAGCTCGGGGATGGAGCCGTGCAGCCGCTCGATCTCTTCGTCCGTGTCGACGAACGGGCGCGCGGCCCGCTCGGCCACCTCGCGGCCCACGGTCGACTTGCCGACCCCCATGAAGCCGATGAGGGCGAGATGCTTTCCTAGCGCGCCGACCACGGGATGCGCTCCAGGTACGCGCGCCACGCGGCGACGAAGTCCCCGAGCGAGTCGCCGCCGAACTTCTCCCCTGCCGCGCGGGCGAGCTCGAAGGCCACGCAGGCCTCCGCGACGACGGCGAGCGCCTCGACGGCCGCGACGTCGGAGCGTTCGACGAGGGCCTGAGCCGACTCGCCGCTCTCGAGATCGGCCGAGCGCAGCGGGCGCATGAGCGTGGGCAGCGGCTTCATCGCCGCGCGGACGATGATCTCCTCGCCGTTGGATATCCCGGCCTCGATCCCCCCCGCGCGGTTGGTCTCGCGGTGGTACCCGCGCCCGTCGCGGAAGATCTCGTCGTGGGCCTCGGAGCCGCGCAGGCGGGCGAGCGCGAAGCCGTCGCCGACCTCGACGCCCTTCACCGCCTGCGTGCCCATCAGCGTCCAGGCGAGCCGCGCGTCCAGCCGCTCCTCCTTCGTCGCGTACGACCCGAGTCCCGGCGGGACCCCGTGCGCCCGCACCTCGACCACCCCGCCGACGGTGTCGCGATCCGCGCGCGCAGCGTCGATCCGCTGTTCGAGGTCGTCCCCGACGACCGATCCGGCGACCTCGACCCCGATCTCGGCGAGGAGCGCCTTGGCGACGGCCCCGCCGGCGACGATCACGGCGGTGTGCCTCGCGCTCGCCCGCTCGAGCGCGTTGCGGACGTCCGCGTGCTCGTACTTCATCACCCCGGAGAGATCCGCGTGGCCGGGCCGCGGCAGGGTCACGGGCTCCCTGCCCTTCCCGGTCGGCTCGCCTGCGGGCGGCCACGGGCTCATCCCCCACTCCCAGTTCTTGTGGTCGCGGTTCGCGACGACGTACGCGAGCGGCGTGCCGAGGGTTCGCCCGTGCCGCAGGCCGGCGAGCACCTCGATCGTGTCGGTCTCGATCTGCTGGCGCGGGCTGCGCCCGTAGCCTTGCTGCCGGCGCCGAAGATCTCCCTCGATCGCCTCGCGGTCGAGCACGAGGCCCGCCGGCAGGCCGGTGACGATGCCCACGAGCGCGGGCCCGTGGGACTCGCCCGCTGTCGTCAGCTGGAGCGCCACGCGAGAAGCCTAAGCGTCAGGCTTCGAGGAGGCGATCCTTGTGGGTGAGGGCGACGGCCTGGGCCCGACTCTTGATGCGGAGCAACACCCAGTCCCGGCCGGGCGTGATCGTCTCCACGCTGAAGCTGAAGGGAACCGGGAGCCAGACCGAAGCGAGAGGGCTCGCCGCCGCGGGCCTCTCCGCGTTCAGCGCGAGAGCGCGGCCCGCATGACTCCCACCGGCGCCTCGAGGCCTGTCCAGCGCTCGAAGGAAGCAGCCCCCTGGGCGAGGAGCACATCGAGCCCGTCGACGACCCGTGCGCAGCCGGCCTTCCGCGCGGCGGCGACGAGAGCCGTGTCCTCGCCGTCCGAGCGATAGGCGAGATCGACCACCTGCTGCTCCGCGACCGGCTCGACCGGGCACTCGTCGCGGATCGGCGTCGCGTTGACGACCAGGGTGGCACCCTCGCCGGAGGGCGGCCAGTCGGCCGCGGACACGTCGAGCTTCGGGAAGAGCGTTCGCAGCCGGACGTCGAGCGCGTGCGCCCGCTCCTGGTCCCGCGCGGCGACGGTGATGGACGCGGCGCCGGCGTCCGCGAGCGAGGTCGCGACCGCCTGCGCTCCTCCCCCGGCTCCGAGCACGAGGGCGTGCGCGCCCTCGGTCTCGACGAGGCCGGTGACGGCGCGGCCATCCGTGCTCGACCCGAGGACGCGGCCGTCCCGGATCAGGAGCGTGTTCACCGAGCCCGCACGTGACGCGATCTTGTCGAGCTCGTCGCAGAACGCGACAACCGCGCTCTTGTGCGGGATGGTCACGTTCGCGCCGACAAAGCCGAGGGCGACGAGGCCGGCGACGGCGTCCTCGAGGAGCTCGAGCGGCACGGGAAGCGGAACGTACGCCCAGTCGAGGCCGAGCGCGGCGAAGCCTGCGTTCTGCATGCGCGGGGACAGCGAGTGGTCGACCGGATAGCCGATCAGCCCCACGAGCCGGGTCTCGCCGCTCAGGGTCAACCGCAGTTGAGGCCGGCGCGTGTGTAGTTCTGGAACTTCTGCTCGCTGGCCGTGAAGAAGTGGCTCTTGCAGTCGGGCTTGCGCACGTAGTACAGGTAATCGACCTTAGCCGGGTGGGCGGCGGCCTGCATCGCGGCGAGCCCCGGGTTGGCGATCGGCGTCGGAGTGAGCCCTGTGAACTTGCGCGTGTTGTAGGGATTGTCCGACTCGAGCTGGCTCTGCAGGATCGCCTGGGTCGGCGGGATGTGCAGCCCGTAGCGGAGCGTCGCGTCGATCTGGAGCGCCATGCCGAGATGGAGCCGGTTGTAGATCACCGCCGCGACGAGCGGCCGCTCCCTCGGTACCTGCACCTCCTTCTCGATCATCGAGGCGATGGTCAGCACGTCGTACGGCGTGAGGTTCTTCGACTTCGCGTACGAGAGGTCGATCTGGCTCCAGTTGTGCTCGAACGCGTCGAGCTGGTCCGAGACGAGCTCGCGGGTCGTCGTGTCCTCGGTGAAGTCGTAGGTCGCCGGAAAGAGGAAGCCCTCGAGGTTCGGCACGTTCTTCGGAAAGCCGGGCGGCGGGTCCATCGTCTTCGTGAGACGCATGTACTCGCTCGCCGGAGAGCTTGGGGGTCACTCCGCGCTTGTCCTCGGCGATCTTGTTCACCGCGGTGATGCGGTTGGCCATCTGCTCGCGCGTGAAGCCCTCGGGGAAGACGATGCGGAGGACGGGCTTCGGCAGGGGTCCGGTCGCCGTGCTCGGAGCCGGCGAGCTCGCGCCGCTGCCGCCCCGGCCGACGACTGCGAAGGCGATCGCCGCGAGGATCCCGATGCCGAGGATCACGCCGCCGAGCGCGGCGAGCGCGCGGGTCGCATGCGACGTCTGCCGGTGGCGCCTTATCTCGGGAGGGCGCTCTTCCATTCCAGATATGTCGACAGAAGATGCGCGGCCGCGACTGCATCGGGCTGTGCCTCGGTCGGGCGGCGACTCGGCGAGCTTCGTCGTGAAGCGCTCGTCGAAGCTCTCCACGGGGACGTCGACGACCGCGCGGAGCGCGGAGGCGAATGTCTCCGTCTCCTCGGCCTGCGGCTCCGCGCTCCCCGCGCAGCGTGATCGGTAGGCCGACGACGATCGCGCTCGACCTCCTCGCGCGCGACGATCTCCCGCAGGCGCTCGAGCCCGGCCGGGCCCGAGGCGTCCTCGACGACCTCGAGCGGGCCGCGCGACCGTCCCGGTCGGGTCCGAGACGGCGACACCGGTCCGCGCCGAACCGTAATCGAGGGCGAGCACCTTCACAGGCGGGCGATTCTAGTTGGAGAGTGCGGCGATCAGCGCCTTCTCCGCCTGGGCCAGGGCGTCTGGGAGCTTCTCCGGGTCGCGGCCCCCGGCGCGGGCCATCGTCGGCCGCCCTCCTCCTCCGCCGCCCATGACGCGGCCGCCTCGCGGATGAGCGCGACCGCGTCGAGCCCGCGCTCCTCGAGGGACCGGTCGAGGTTCACGACGAGGTGGACGCGCCCGTCCTCGCGCGCGCCGAGGACAACCGCAGCCGGGGCATGCTGCTGCTTCAGGCGATCCGAGAGCTCGAGCATGGCGTCGGGGTCGAGTCCCCGAGCTCCATGACGATCACCTCGACGCCGCCCGCCTGGTTGCGGCGCTCTGCGAGCGACCTCGGGCCCGGAGCGGGCCTCCGGCTTTCGCTTCGACCTCCTTGCGCGCCGCCTCGAGGTCGGCCCGCAGCGCACGCGGCCTCCTCGGCCTGCGCGCGCAGGTACGCGAAGGCCTCGCCGGAGGTCACCGCCTCGATCCTGCCGGACGCCGGAGCCCACCGAGCTCTCCGAGAGCACGGCGAAGGCGCCGATCTCGGCGGTCGAGCGCACGTGCGTCCCACCGCAGAGCTCCCGCGAGAAGCCGGGCACCTCGACGACGCGCACGACGTCGCCGTACTTCTCGCCGAAGAGCATCATCGCGCCGAGGTTCCGCGCCTCGTCGATCGGCGTCAGGAACGTGTGCACCGGCAGGTTCTCGAACATCCGCTCGTTGACGATCTCCTCGACGCGCTCGCGCTCCTCCGGCGACATGGCCTGGGTGTGCGTGAAGTCGAAGCGCAGCTTGTCGGGCCGGACGGCCGAACCGGCCTGGCGCACGTGGTCGCCGAGGACGTCCTGGAGCGCTTGTGCAGGAGGTGGGTCGCGGTGTGGTTGGCCATCGTCGGGAAGCGCACCTTCCACGGGACGACGGGCCTTGACGCGGTCGCCCGCGGAGAATCCCTCTCCGCTGAAGACGAGCGCCTGGTCCTCGCCGAAGCGGAAGGCGCCGGCGAGCTCGGCGCGGCGGCTCGTCGCGCCTCGATCCAGCCCTGGTCGCTCACCTGGCCGCCCCCATCGGGATAGAAGGGCGACTCCCTGAGCTTGGCGAGGAAGGTGCCCGTCGCCGAGATCCTCGAGCGCGCCGATCTGCGTGAGCGCCTCGGTCTTCTCCCAGCCGACGAACTCGGTCTCGAAGCCGGCCTCGCGCGTGAAGTCGGCTGCGCGCTGCACCTCGCTCTTCTCGCCGCCGGCCCGAGAGATCTCGCGGTGCTCCTCCATGAGCTTCGCGAAGCCCGTCCTCGTCGACCGCCAGTGCCCGCGCTCCCGCGCGAGCTCCACGGTCAGCTCGACCGGGAACCCGTACGTCGCCGTGAGCGTGAATGCGTTCTCCGCGGAGATGTCGCCCTTGCGCCGCGACCTCCTCGAAGAGACGCATGCCGCGCGCGAGCGTCTCGGAGAAGCGCTCTTCCTCGCCTCGCAGCACCTCGCGGATACTCGCGCGGTTCGCCTCGAGCTCCGGGTACCACTGGCTCATCTGGTCGACGACGACGTCGGAGAGCCGCCACAGGTCGTCGAGCCCGATCTTCCGCGCCTGTTGGACGGCGCGGCGGATGATGCGGCGGAGGACGTAACCCCGGCCCTCGTTCGACGGGACGACGCCGTCGCCGACGAGGCAGGTCATCCCGCGCCCGTGGTCGGCGAGGATGCGATGGGCCTTCGTCGCGGTTTCGTTCGCGTCCCACGCAACGCCGCTCTCCTGCTCGATCCAGGCCATGATCGCCTGGTAGCCGTCGGTCTCGTAGACGGAGCGCGAGGGCACCTGCTGCACGATCGCCGCGAGTCGCTCGACCCCCATGCCCGTGTCGACGTTCTGCTGCGGGAGCGGCGTCAGCGTGCCGTCGGCGCGCAGCTCGTACTCCATGAACACGAGGTTCCAGAACTCGAGGAAGCGGTCGCAGCGCGCGCATGCGGGCGCGCAGCCGGGATCGCCGCAGCCGTACTCCTCTCCCCAGTCGAAGTAGATCTCGGAGTCGGGGCCGCACGGCCCGGGCCCGCCGACCGACCAGAAGTTCTCGCTGCTCGGGCAGCGGCGACGATGCGCTCGAGCGGCACCCCCACGCCTCCCAGAGCCCGACCGCGACGCTCGTCCTCCCCGAGCCCGAGCTGGGGGTCGCCCGCGTGGACGGTGACCCAGATCCGCTCCCAGTCGAGCCGCAGGTGCTCGCGGACGAACTCCGTCGCGCAGCTCGATCGCGCCCTCCTTGAAGTACTGCCCGAACGAGAAGTTCCCGAGCATCTCGAAGAAGGTGAGGTGGTGCCCGTCAAGCCCGACCTCGTCGATGTCGGGCGTCCGGAAGCACTTCTGGTCGTCGTCGTCAGCGGCGCCGGTGGCTCCTCGCGGCCGAGGAAGTACGGCATCTGGGGCTGCATGCCCGCCGACGTGAGCAGCGTCGAGTGGTCCTCGGGCCGGGGCACGAGCGACCAGGAGGGCAGGCGCTTGTGGCCCTTCGACTCGAAGTAGCCGAGGAACCCCTCGCGCAGTTCCGCGGAGGTGCGCATGCGACCGATTCTACGCCCGGCTTGTTCAGCACCACGCTCGCCAGAAACGTGAGACCAGTGCTGGAAGGGGCGCTAGCGGCGGCTCTCGGAGGCGCGCCGAGGTTCCTCGTCCACGACGATCTCATCGCGCATCTTCTCGAGCGAGCGCCGGATGAGTCGCGAGACGTGCATCTGGGAGATCCCGACCTGCTGCGCGATCTGCGACTGCGTCAGGCCCTCGAAGAAGCGGAGGTGCAGGATCCGCCGCTCGCGCTCGTCGAGCGCGGCGAGCCCCGGCGCGAGAACGGCTCGGTCCTCGCTGACCTCGTACTCGTGCTCGAGCGTTCCGAGCGATTCGAGCGGGTCGAGGTCGGAGTCCTCGTCTCCGCCCGCCGGAGAGGAGAGAGAGACCGTTGCGTAGGCCTGCCCGCTCTCGAGCGCCTCGAGCACGTCCTCCTCCTCGACCCCGGCCGCCTTCGCGAGCTCGGGGATCGTCGGCGAGCGCTCGAGCTCGACGGTGAGGTCCTCGAGCAGGTGGGAGAGCTTGACGTTCAGCTCCTGCAGGCCGCGCGGGACGCGGATCGACCAGCCCTTGTCGCGGAAGTGCCGCTTGATCTCGCCGATGATGTTCGGCGTCGCGTACGTCGTGAGCTCGACGCCGCGGTCGACGTCGAAGCGGTCGATCGCCTTGATCAGGCCGATGCTCCCGACCTGGACGAGATCCTCGAACTGCTCGCCGCGGTAGGAGTAGCGGCGAGCCAGCGAGCGGACAAGCGGCAGGTACTGCTCGATCAGGCGCTCACGCGCCTCTGTGTCGCCCTGCTCGTGATAGCGGCGCAGAAGCTCCTTGTCGCTTCGGTCCTCAGGCATTGGCCTCGGTCGGCTTGACGCCGCGGACGCGCTTCTCGAGCCGTATCCAGCCCCCGTCCTCGCGCTCGTCGAGCTCGACGTCCTCCACGAGCGTACCGAGAAGGCGCCCGAGCCCGAGCTCGTCGTCCGTCGAGTGCTCCAGCGCGGCCCGCACCGCGTCGCCGTCCAGCGGGCCGATGGACATCGTGATCGCCCCCTCGGTCACGTCGAGCTCGACCCCGACCTCGCGCCCGACCGCGTAGCGCTCGCCTTCCAGGACGGTCACGAGGGCGAGCTGCAGGTCCTCGAGCATCTCGTAGGAGAGGTCGTGGCGGGCGGCCAGGCCCCCGACCACGAGCCGGGCGACCCCGTGGAAGGGGCGCTCGTTCGGTATGCGGAGCTCGACCGGCCTCGTCACGTGCTCCTCTGCGCCGTGCTCGAGCTCGTCCGCGATCTCCCGTTCACGCCGTGCGGAGGCCTTCTTGGCGGCATCCATGGCCTGCCTCGGGTCCGTGCGAGACCCTGAAGCGCGGCGAGGCCGTGGGAGATGCCCTCGAAGAGCCCCGAGAGCTTCTGCACCGGCCGTGTGATGGCGAGCGAGACCGCCCGCACGGCCGTGTCGACGTGGTCCGCCGCGTCGACGGCACTGTCCGTGACGAGATCCACCTTGTCCAGCTGAGCATTCACGCGGTCGACTGTTCCTCCGGCCTTGTTGATCACGGGGAGGACTTCCGTTTCCAACCCTTGGATGAACGACGTAAGGCGCCGAACGGTTCCGCTCAGATTGAAAGAGGACGAGCGCGAGCCCGATCCCCACGACGACGAGGAAGGCGCTGAGCGCGATCCAGAGGATGTCGAGGGTGCTCAGGTCGGCGAGAGGCAAGGGAAGCGATGTTAGTTCACCGCGACGCCGAGATGAGTCCGGCGCCCACGACGGCGTCGCCCTCGTAGAGCACCGCCGCCTGGCCGACGGCGACACCATAGGCGGGCTCGTCGAGGATGAGCCGGAAGCCCCGCGCGAGCGGCGAGACCGTCGCAGGAGCCGCGGGCGAGCGGTAGCGGAGCTTCGCCTCCACCCGCTCGGCAGGGACGAAGAGCCGTCCCGAGCCGGCGCTCACCTCTCGTCCGCGCGAGCGACTCGCGCGGGCCGACGAAGACGGCGTTCGCCTTCGGATCGGTGCGCAGCGCATAGACGGGCTCGCCGGCGGAGACACCGAGCCCGCGCCGCTGGCCGGGCGGTGAAGCGCCAGAAGCCTTCGTGTCGCGCGACCTCGCGTCCCTCCTCGTCGAGCACCGGCCCTTCGCGGGCGGCGAGGCCCTGCCGCGCCAGGAAGTCGCGGTAGTCGTCGCCGGCCAGGAAGCAGGCCTCCTGGCTCTCGGGGCGGCTCGCGGCGGCGAGGCCGGCGGCAGTCGCCTCCGCGCGGGTCGTCTCCTTGCCCTGCTCGCCGAGCGGGAACCAGAGCCTGTCGAGGTAGCGGGGGTCGAGCCGCGCAAGCATGTACGACTGGTCCTTGGCGGCATCCGCCCCGCGGCCGAGGAGAAGGCGGCCGCGGTGCTCGACGATACGCGCGTAGTGGCCCGTGACGAGCCGGACGGCGCCGATCCTCCGCGTGAACGCGAGGAGCGCGGCGAAGCGGAAGCCTCCGTTGCACCGGATGCACGGGTTCGGCGTCTCGCCGCGGGCATAGCCGCGGACGAAGGGGCCGACGACAGCCTTCCGGAAGCCCTCGCGAAGGTCGAGCGTGACGTGCGGGAGGCCGAGGCGATGGCACGTCTCCCGTGCGGCGAGGACTGCTTCAGGGGAGCAGCAGACGCGCTCGGACGCGTGCCCGGCCGGGTCGGTCCAGAGGCGGAGGGTTACGCCGACGGGCTCGTAGCCCGCGTCGCGGGCCCGCAGGAGCGCGACCGCACTGTCGACGCCGCCGCTCATGGCGACCGCGACGCGTTCCGCGCTCGGCCCCGCCGCCGCGCCGGGCCCGAGCGCGTCGTGCAGCGCGTCGCCCGCAAGTCTCCCGACCGGGACGGCGGCCGCGTCGAGGAGCGAGAGCCCCTCGACCGCTCTGCAGAGCTCGGCCACTCCCGGGCCTTCTCCCCCGGCCTCGACGATCCGGCGGCCGCGGACGCTGAGGCGCACCCAGGCCAGGTCTCCGTCCCTGGCGGCGTTCCCGATCAGCTTCTGTGTCGAGGCCATGGGCCGAATGGTGCCGTATCGGCGAGATCTCCCTCGTCGCTACTGTGCGTCGAGGTGACGAATCCGCTCGACCGACTCACCAGCCGGGTGCCCGAGCCCTGGCGCAGCGTTCTCGACTGGGCGCTCTCGATCGCGATCGCCATCGTCGTCGTCCTCGCGGTGAAGGTCGAGGTGGCCAACCCGTACCGAGTGCCCTCGTCCTCCATGGAGCCGACGCTGCACTGCGCCCGGCCCGCCGCGGGATGCATGTCGTCCCACTCGGACCGCGTCGTCGCGAACCGGTTCATCTACCGCTTCCGCGACCCGCGGCGAGGCGAGATCGTGGTCTTCAACGCACCGGCCAAGACGCTCTCCGTCTGCGACGAAGGCGGGACGTTCGTGAAGCGGATCATCGGCCTGCCGGGCGAGATCGTCTCGGAACGGGATGGCGTCGTCTACATCGACGGCCGGCGGCTCGACGAGCCCTATGTCGACCCCGCGCTCCGCGACCACCGGACGCAGCAGTGGCCCCGGATCTCGCCGGGCAGCTACTTCATGATGGGCGACAACCGCAGCCACTCCTGCGACTCGCGCGACTGGGGCACGGTGCCGCGCTCGAGCCTCATCGGCCCGGTCTTCCTCACCTACTGGCCGTTCGGCCGCATCGGCAGCCCCTAGCCCGCGAAGCGCCAGCGAACGCGGTCGCCGTCGCGAATGCCGAGTTCTACCGCGAGCGCCGGTGTCAGCGCGAAGTCGCTCCCCGCAGCGACGGGCCCGCGTCCGACGACCTCGGTACGCAGCTCTTCGCCGTTCGCCGAGACCTCGAGCTTTGCTCCGCACGGAAGCACGGGGTGGATCACGCCCGGGATCTGCCTGCTCCCCGCCTCGCAGGCCGTCCCGGCCTGCACACTCGTGACCGACACGACCGCCGTCTGCCACTGCGGAGCCGCGACAGGAGGCGGGGCGACGGCGGGAGCGGTCTGCGCCGAGCGGTCGAGCACGACGACGAGGAGCCCCGCGAGGAGCGCCGCCCCCACCAGCGCGGCCTGGCGCTGGAGGACGGCTGGGCTCACCTGACGGGCTGGCGCTCGAGCAGATCGCCGAACGACTCGCGGACGAGCGAGTCGAACTCGGTCGGAAGCTCGCCGTCCGCGTTCGCAAACTGACGGAGGTGGACGAAGAGGAACGCCCACTCGTCCCGCCGCTCGGGATGGTCCTGTGCCTCGGCGCGCGCGAGGCGCTCGAGATCCCAGAGGTTCCACCGGCGCGGCGCGTAGCTCCTCTGCGGAAGGCTGACGACCTGCGTCTCCGCCGCTTCGGGCGCCGGGGCGGGGGGCTGGGGAGGCGGAGGCGGGACCGCGCGGAGCCGCTTCCGCCGCGCCCAGCGGGGCTGGCGCTCGGCCCCGGCGACCGCGGCGGCCTCGACTGCCGGTGCCGCTTGCACCGGCTCGGGCTCCGGCTCGGCGGCGACCACTTGCTCCGGCTCAGGTTCGGGCTCGGGCTCGGCGACCGGCTCCGGCTCCGGAGCGGGCTCGGGCTCCTGCACAGCCTCGGGTTCGGGCGGAGGCGGAGGCGGCTCGAACCGCGGCTCCGGCGGCGCGAGGTCGGGGATCGATGCCGGCTCGGGCTCCGGCTCGAAGGCTTCGGGCTCGAGGGGCGGAGGCGGGACGGGTGACGACGCGACTTGAGTCGTCTCCACGACCGCGACCGGGGCGCGCGCCGAGCGCCATGCGAGCCACTCGATCACTGCCGCGATTGCCCAGGCCAGCAGGATGAGCGGCAGCGCGACCGCGAGCCGCAGGTCCGCGAGCCAGACCGCCACCGCCACGAGGGCGATGAAGATCATGAGCGCGACGAGGCGCAGAGACGAGACGAACGGCGGCACGCTTCGGTGCCGGGAAGCCTACGTGCTCGGCTTGTTGTCGTCCGGCTCGCCGGGGTCCTCTTCCCCGGCCGCCTCGGCTGCCGCGGAGGGGCTGGCCGGCGACATCGGCGGCTCGGTGTCGGCCTCCGGCTCTCCTCGGCCTCGGGCTCGCTCGGCTCCGGGACCACGACCGGCTCGGCGGCGGTGATGCCGCTCGGCTTCGGCACGGAGCTTTCCGCTGCGCGGACGATCGCGTCGACGGCCTCCTGGATCGCGGCCTCGCCGTGCCCGGCGGCCGACAGGAGCTGCTCGGCGCCCATCCGCGCGCGCTGGACGATCACGTCCGCTTGGGCGCGGGCCCACTCGAGCGTCTGCTCGACCTCGGCGCGGGTGGCGTTCGTCAGCTCGGTCGCCTGGTGGCGGGCCTGCTCCGTGAGGCGGTTGCCCCTGGTCTCGGCGTCGTGAAGCTCTGAGCTCGAGTCCCGGTTCGCCTTCGTCAGGATCTCGCGGGCCTCGTTCCGCGCGGCGTTCAGGATCTCGCCGCGCTGGCGCTCGGTCTCCTGGCGGATGCGGGCGATCTCGGCCTCGCGCTGCTGAAGCTCCATCTGCGACTCGCGGATCTCCTGTTCGGCCTTGCCGACCTGCTTCGCGGCCGCCTCCTGCGCGTCCCGCTCGATCGTGTCGGCGAACTCCGCCGCCGAGCGGATGAGGTGCAGGGCGTCCATGCGCACCGCGTGCCCGGACGGCTCGGCGATCGCGCTCCTCGGCGCTGCCTGCAGCACGCGGAGCTGCGCCTGCAACCCCGTCACGTGCCGCCGAAAGGCGTCGAAGGCCTCACCGACCTTCTCGCGGTCGAAGCCCTCGCCCGCCCGCGGCAGGTCATCCAGCCTCGGCAGCGGCGTGAGGGCAGGCCCTCCGGCGCGACTTGGATCTTGACTCGACATCTGCTCTACGCCTCCACTCCCCCGTTGCACCACGGGTTTCGCCAGAAAGTATGACTAGTTCATCGGCCGGTGGGCCCGCTTTCTTGACGGGCTTGCGGGCGGATCTCAATTCCCAGCTCGCGAAGCTGGTCCTCCTCGACCTCGGAGGGCGCGCCGCTCATCGGATCGACCCCGGCCTGGTTCTTCGGAAAGGCGATCACGTCACGGAGGTTCGGCTCGCGCGCGAGCACCATCATCATCCGGTCGATCCCGAACGCGATCCCGCCGTGCGGCGGCGCGCCCATCGCGAGCGCGTCGAGGAGGAAGCCGAACTTCGCGCGCTGCTGCTCCGGCGTGAGCTGGAGGAGCGAGAAGACGCGCGCCTGCAGGTCGGGCTCATGGATCCTGAACGAGCCGCCTCCGAGCTCCTGGCCGTTGCCGACGAGGTCGTAGGCGTACGCGAGCGCCTTGCCGGGATCGATGTCGAACGTCTCCTCGAAGCCGGGCGCGGGCCGCGTGAACGGATGGTGGACGGCCGCCCAGCGCCCTTCCTCCTCCGACCACTCGAACATGGGAAAGTCGGTGATCCACACCCACCTCCAGGCCTCCTCGTCGACGAGGTCGAGCTCCCGTCCGAGATGAAGCCTGAGCGCGCCGAGCACGCGGGCGACCATCGCCGGCTCGTCGGCGGCGAAGAGCACGCTGTAGCCCGGCTCGCAGCGGAAGAAGGCGAGCTCGTCCTCGGAGAGGAACTTCGCGATCGGCGAGCGCACCTCGCCCTCCTCGTCCCACACGAGATAGGCGAGCCCTTTCGCCCCCCACTCCTTCGCCACCTCCTCGAGCCGCTCGAGCTCCGCGCGCGAGAACGCCTGCGGCACGCGCAGGAAGCGCACGCACGGCGCACGCGCGAAGACCCCGAACTCGGAGGCGCGCGTGATCTCGGTCGCGTCGTCGATCTCGAGCCCGAAGCGGAGGTCGGGCTTGTCGGAGCCGTAGCGGGCCTCGGCCTCCTGCGCGGTCATGCGCGGGAACGGGATCTCGAGCTCGACCCCGAGGCAGTCGCGCCAGACGTGTCTGGGCCATGCTCTCCATCAGGGCGAAGAGGAACTCCCGGTCCGGGAAGGCCATCTCGACGTCGAGCTGCGTGATCTCCTGCACGCGGTCGGCACGGAGGTCCTCGTCCCGGAAGCACCGCGCGATCTGGAAGTAGCGGTCGAAGCCGGCGATGACGAGCAGCTGCTTGAGGATCTGCGGCGACTGCGGCAGCGCGAAGAAGCGTCCCGGCTGGAGGCGGCTCGGGACGATGAAGTCGCGCGCGCCCTCGGGGGTCGGCTTGAAGAGGATCGGCGTCTCGATCTCGAGGAATCCGGCCTCCTCCATCGTCTGCCTGATCGCGGAGACGAGCCGGCTGCGCAGCCCGATGTTGCGCTGCATCTTCGCCCGGCGGAGGTCGAGCCAGCGGTAACGCAGGCGGAGAGTCTCGTCGACGCCCTCCTCGTCGAGTTGGAAGGGCAGCGGCGTCGAGGTCGAGAGGATCTCGAGTGTGTCGACCTGGAGCTCGACCTCGCCGGTCGCGAAGGTTCGGGTTGACGGCCTCGGGCGCGCGGTGGACGACCTCGCCCTCGGCGCGGAGCACGAATTCGTTCCGGACCGCGTGCGCGGTCTCGGCCGCTTCGGGCGCCCGCTCCGGGTTCATGACGAGCTGACAGATCCCGCTCCGGTCACGCAGGTCCACGAAGACGAGACCGCCGTGGTCCCGGCGCGAGTCTGCCCATCCGGCGAGGGAAAACCGCCGGCCGACGTGCTCGGGCCGCACCTCGCCGCACATGAGGTCGCGCCAGTTCAGAGGAGCGCCTCCACCTCGGCGAGCGTCGCGACGGTGACCTCCGCGGATCCCGCCGCCGGACCCGGTAGCCCTCGCTTCCGGCGACGACCACGGTCCCCGCGCCGAGCCGGCCCGCCTGGGTCAGCTGGCCCTTGAGCGAGCGCCCGGCGTAGTCCGTGTCGGCCGCGCGGCCCGCGGCGCGCAGGCGGGCGAGCACCGGCAGGACCTCGCCGCGCTTCGTCTCGTCTTCGAGCGCGAAGAAGACCTCGATCGCCTCCTGCGGTGGCTCCCGGTCGCCCAGCGCGAGGTGGAGCCGCTCGATGCCTGCGCCGAACCCGACTCCGGGCGTGGGCGGCCCGCCGATCTCCTCGACGAGCCCGTCGTAGCGCCCGCCGCCCGAGATCGAGCTCTGCGCGCCCCCGTCCGGACCGACGAACTCCCACGCCGTGCGCGTGTAGTAGTCGAGCCCGCGCACGAGCCGTTCGTCGACCTCGAACCCGACGCCGTAGCCGCGCAGGTAGTCCTGGACGCGCTCGAAGTGCTCGCGGCACTCGTCGCAGAGGAAGTCTGCGAGCCTCGGCGCGTCGGCGAGCGCCGAGAGAACCTCCGGGCTCTTCACGTCGAAGACGCGCAACGGATTCGTGTCGCGCTTCTGCCGCGCCTCCTCATCGAGCACGCCGTCGTTCTCTTCGAGCCAGGCGACGAGCGCCTCGTGGTAGGCGGGCCGGCAGTTCTGGTCGCCGACGGAGTTGATCCTGAGCTCGTACTCGGAGATCCCGAGCCGGGCGAGCAGCGCCGCGTAGAGCTGGACGAGCTCCGCATCGATCGCCGGGTCGGCCGAGCCGACCGCCTCGACGGAGAGCTGCCAGTGCTCGCGGTAGCGGCCGCGTTGCGGCGCGCTGTAGCGGTACATGGGGGCGATCGTGAAGAGCTTCACGGGCTGGGGGTCCCGATGCATCCCGTGCTCGACGTAGGCGCGGCAGATCGGCGCCGTCGCCTCCGGCCGCAGCGTCAGGGAGCGCTCCGAGCGGTCCTCGAACGTGTACATCTCCTTCTGCACGACGTCGGAGCCCGCGCCCGAGGTGCGCCGGAAGAGCTCGGTGTCCTCGAAGACCGGGGTCGTGATCGGCCCATAGCCGTAGAGCCGACAGATCCCCACCGCGGCCTGGACGATCATGTCCCAGTGCGGCCAGTCCTTCGCGAGGACATCGTGCGTCCCGCGCGGCGCCTCGATCTTCACGGGCTCGCGGCCCGGAGCTCGCCGAGGAACGGGTTCGTCTCGAGCTCGCGGCCGAGCGTGGTCGGCGGCCCATGGCCCGAGTAGACCACCGTCTCGGGCGGGAAGCGCTCGACGAGGCGGCCGATGGAGTCGAGGAGCGTCCCCCAGTCGCCGTTCGCCCGGTCGGTACGGCCGACGGAGCCGGAGAAGAGGACGTCGCCCGAGAAGAGCGCGCCGTCGGAGTAGAACGCGATGTGGCCGGGGAGGTGGCCCGGGACGCGGAGGGTCTCGAAGTCGATGCCCGCGAGGTCCAGGCGCTCGTCGCCCTGGAGGAGGACGTCCGGGGTGAAAGGCTCGAAGCTCAGGCCCGCCTCGGGGTAGAGCTCGTTGATGCGCTGCGCGCGCTCGCTGTCGAGCTCCGCCATGTACACGGGCGCGCCCGTCGCGCGCTGCAGCTCGGCGACGCCGCCGATGTGGTCGATATCCGCGTGCGTGATGAGGATCGCGGCGCAGCGCGCGTCTCCGAGGGTGTCCTCGATCTTCGCCAGCTCGCCGGGCCAGCCCGGGTCGACGACGATCGCCTCGGCCGCGTCCTCGCGCCGGACGACGTAGCAGTTCATCGCAAACGGGCTCAGCTCGAGCCGGGTGACGTCGAGAGCCATCGGGCGCTGAGTCTAACGGGGCACCACGGCTAGACTTGCCCGCGATGGAGAGCTGGCAGCTCCCCGAGATCGCGACCCCGGACGGGACCCGCTCACCCGTCGTCCTGAAGAGCGAGAACGAGGCGCGCGCCGTCCTCATCGGCCTCGACCCGGGCCAGGAGCTCGGCGACCACCAGGTGAAGGAGCATGCGTGGCTCCTCGTCGTCGAGGGCGCAGCCCAGATCAGGAGTGGAGCCGACGAAATCGACGCGCCGATCGGGACGCTCGCCCACTTCGAGCCCGACGAACGGCATTCCGTGGCGAGCCGCGAGGGAGCAAAGGTTCTTCTCCTGCTCGCGCCCTGGCCAGGGCCCGGCCACTACCGGGGCTAGCGGCCCGGACAGCGGCTACTTCTCGAACAGGAACAGAGCGAACCCGAGCACATCGCGGCCACCGAGCTTCCGGTACCGCTCGCGGCCGGCTTCGATCCACGCACTGAGCTCGGCGACCCCCTCCTCGCCCTCGTGCGCGTCGGCGTAGCGCTCGCCGTTTCGCGCCCATGCGTCCTCGTAGGCGTCCCAGTCCTCGACGCTCGTCGTGACCGCGCGCTTGAGGTCGAGGCCGACGTCTTCCGCCGCAGCGATCGTGCCACCGTAGTCCTTCAGCTCCTCCCGCGCCGCGCCGAGGGCGACGAGGTACTCGGCGCTCGGCTCCTCGCGCCAGTAGCCCTCGCCGAACAGGAGCTTCCCGCCGGGTGCGACGAAGCCGGAGAGAACGGCCAGCGTTCCTCCCACACCGCCCCGAAAGGCCACCCCGCCGGTGCTGACGACGAGGTCGAACGACCCCGGCTCGGGCGCGTAGTCGCGAACGTCCTGCTCGAAGAGCGAGACCTTGGACTCGGGCACGCGCTCCTCTGCCTGGCGCCGCGCCTCGGCCAGGACAGCCGGCGAGGTGTCGAGCCCGATCGCGCGGACCTCCGGGTAGCGCTCGACGATCCGGAGCAGCACCTCCGCCTTCCCGCACCCGAGGTCGAGCACGTGCGCGCCCGGCTCGAGCTCGAGCGCCTCGATCATCTCGTCCACGTCCTCTTCGGCGAGAGGGTTCATGAACGCGAGGCCCTCGTGGGCGATCGCCGAGAAGTCGAGCTCCTCCAACTAGCCCGAGCCCGAGCCGCGCTGCTGCCGCTTGGAGAAGACCCGATACATGAGGACGTCGACGAGGTAGCTGAACGGGATGAAGAACGCGATGAGCGCGACGGCGTTGAAGAGCTTGGCCGTCGTGCTCACGGTCGAGGCGGTGAATACCCAGACGATGACGAGGATGATCGGGGCGAAGATCGCCGTGCGCTTCACGACGCGCGCCATCGAGGGCTTTTGCATCTCTCGCCCTCCTCGCTGCGGCGCTGCCCGGGCGGGCCGCTTGCCGTCCTTCTTCGGAGGCTCGGCAGGCTTCTCGATCGGGACCTCCTCGCCCTCCTCCGTCTCGATGACGTACTCGTACTCGTGACGTTGGAGCTTCTCGCGGCGACGGCGCTGCTTCCGGCTCGGCATGGTCCGATTATGCCGCGACAGCCCCGCCGTGGATGGCGGCGGCCACGTGGTTCCCGCCGAGGTGGTACGCGAGATCGCGCCAGTCGGACGAGTCGAGCAGGACGATGTCCGCCGCATGGCCCGGTGCAAGCCGCCCGATCCGGTCGGCTCGGCCGAGGACGTGGGCCGCGTTGACCGTGCAGGCGGTGAGCGCCTCGGCCGGAGACATCTTCATCTGCGTACAGGCGAGCGCGCACACGAGCGGCAGGCTCTCGCAGAACGCGCTTCCCGGGTTGAGGTCCGTAGCCAGTGCGACCGCGACGCCTTCATCCACGAGCGACCTGGCGGGAGGCATCGGGCGGCCCAGCACGAGCGCGGCCGCCGGCAGCAGCACGGCGGCCACGTCGCTTCCCGCCAGCGCGCGAACGCCGTCCGGTCCGGTCGCCTCGAGGTGGTCGACGCTTACGGCCGCCAGCTCGACCGCGAGCGGGATCCCGCCCGCCTCCGTGAACTGGTCAGTATGGAGTCGGAGGCGAAGCCCTGCAGCGCGGCATGCCGCGAGGTACCGGCGCGCCTGTGCAGCGTCGAACGCGCCGCGCTCCAGGAACACGTCGGCCGCCTCGGCGATCCTCGCCGCCTCGGGCAGAACCTCGGCGAGGGCGAAGTCGAGGTACGCGTCGGCGTCCGGGAATTCCGGCGGCACCGCGTGGGCACCGAGCCAGGTCGGCACGCCTCCCCCCTCGTGGACGACGCGCAGCATCGCGAGCTCGGTGTCGCGGTCGAGCCCATAGCCCGACTTCGCCTCGTAGGTCGTCGTCCCCGACGCGAGCATCCAAGAGCGGTGGAGCGCGAGGGCCTCGCGAAGGCCGTCCTCGCCTGCCGCACGGGTGGCCGCGACCGTGGAGAGGATGCCGCCTCCCGCAGCGTGGAGCTCCTCGTACGAGGCGCCGCCGGCGCGCAGCTCGAACTCGCCCGCACGCGAGCCCGCGAAGACGGCATGCGTGTGGCAGTCGACCAGGCCGGGGATCGCGGCCAGCCCGCGCCCGTCGACCTCGACGACGTCGCCGTCCAGCGCACCGAGCTCGTCCATGCGGCCGACGGAGACGATCTGCCCTTCCTCGCACAGGATGTAGGCGCTCTCGAGGATGTCGAGAGCCCGCATCGAGTCCCGCCCGCGCAAGGGTGCCTGCGTTCCCGCCGGCGAGACGGCCTGCGCCAGGTCGCGAACGAGGAGTTTGGCCACGCCGCGGCTAGGAGCCGGGGACTTCGAGGCCGTGCTCCCGCGCGGCCTCACGCGCCTCGTCGTAGCCCGCGTCGAGGTGCCTGAGGACGCCGATCCCCGGATCGGTGGTCAGCACGCGCTCGAGCCGCTCTGCCGCGTCGTCGGTGCCGTCGGCGACGACGACCATGCCCGCGTGGATCGAGTTGCCGATGCCGACGCCACCGCCATGGTGGACGCTGACCCACGTCGCGCCCGCGGCCGTGTTCAGGAGCGCGTTCAGGATCGGCCAGTCCGCAATGGCGTCGGAGCCGTCTGCCATCGCCTCGGTCTCACGGTATGGAGACGCGACCGAGCCCGAGTCGAGGTGATCGCGGCCGATGACGACCGGCGCCGTCACCCGGCCCGAGCCGGACGAGGTCGTTGATCGCCAGACCCGCTTTGGCGCGGTCGCCGTAGCCCAGCCAGCAGATCCGCGCCGGCAACCCCTGGAAGGCGACGCGTTCGGGCGCGAGGTCGAGCCAGCGCTGAAGGAGCACGTCGTCCGGGAAGAGATCTCGCAGCGCCCCGTCGATCGCTGCGATGTCTTCCGGATCACCCGACAGAACCGCCCAGCGGAACGGCCCGATGCCGCGGCAGAAGAGCGGCCGGATATAGGCCGGGACGAAGCCCGGGTATGCGAAGGCCTCCTTTACGCCAGCCTCTTGCGCCTCCCCTCTGAGGTTGTTGCCATAATCGAAAACATAGCTGCCGGCTCGGACGTACTCGAGCATGCCTTCGACATGGCGCGCGATCGACTCGCGACGCGCGGCGCAGGTACTCGTCCGGGTCGGCGGCGCGGAGACTCGCGGCCTGCTCGACGTCGAGCCCCGACGGCACGTAGCCGTTCAGAGGATCGTGCGCGGCGGTCTGATCCGTGACGAAGTCGAAATGCTCGCCGCGCTGCGCGAGCTCCGGGACGAGGTCGGCCGCGTTTCCGAGCAGGCCCACCGAGAGCGCGCGCCCCTCCTTCGCCGCGGCGCGCACCTTCGCGAGCGCGTCGTCCAAAGTGTCCGTCGACTCGTCCAGATACCGCGTTTCGAGTCGGCGCTCGATCCGGGCCGGGTCGACCTCGATGCAGAGAATCGCCGCGCCCGCCATCGTCGCGGCCAAGGGCTGGGCGCCGCCCATGCCGCCGAGGCCTGCGGTGAGGATCGTCTTCCCGCTGAGGTCCGGCGACGCCGAAGTGCTTCTCTCCCGCGGCAGCGAAGGTCTGGTAGGTGCCCTGGAGGATTCCCTGTGTGCCGATGTAGATCCAGCTGCCAGCCGTCATTTGGCCGAACATCGTGAGCCCGAGCGCTTCCAGGCGGCGAAACTCCTCCCACGTGGCCCAACGGGGGACGAGGAGGGCGTTGGCGATGAGGACGCGCGGCGCCCCCGGATGCGTGCGGAAGACGCCGACCGGCTTGCCGCTCTGGACGAGCAGCGTCTCGTCCTCGCCGAGCACGAGGAGCGAGCGGACAAGCGCCTTCAGCGCTGCGTGGTTTCGCGCTGCCTTGCCGGAGCCGCCGTAGACGATGAGCTCCTCGGGCTTCTCCGCGACCTCGCGGTCGAGGTTGTTGAGAAGCATGCGGAGCGGGGCCTCCGTCTGCCACGAGCGCGCGTTGAGCGACTGTCCGCGCGGAGCGCGGATCGTCGACAGATCGCCGCAGAGCTCCTCCACCACCGCGTCGAGCTCGCGCACGCTCATGAGAGCTCACCTGCCTCGGCTTCGACGGCGGCCACGAGCGCGCCGGAGCGAATAGCCTCGGCGACACGCTCGATGTCGGGCGAAAGGGTTCTGTCCTCCAGCACCGGCGGCGAGACCTGGCGGACGAAGTCGTGCGCCGCCCTCGTCCCCGCGCCTGGCTCGAGCGGCGCCAGGAACTCGACACCCTGAGCGGCAGCGAGGAGCTCGATGGCAAGGACGCACTCGACGTTTCCGAGCACCGTCCAGCACTTGAGGGCCGCAGCGTTCCCCATCGAGACGTGATCCTCCTGGCCGGCGCTCGTCGGGATCGAGTCGACACTCGCCGGATGGCAGAGCACCTTGTTCTCGCTGACCAGGGCGGCGGCCACGTACTGGGGAATCATGAACCCTGAGTTGAGCCCGCCGTCGGGAGTGAGGAAGGCGGGCAGACCATCGGACAGGGACGGGTTGACGAGCCGCTCGACCCGGCGCTCGGAGATCGAGGCCAGCTCGGCGAGCGCGAGCGCCATGCAGTCGAGCGCGAGGGCGACCGGCTGGCCGTGGAAGTTCCCGTTCGAGACGAGCTCGCCGCGGTCGACGAGTACGAGTGGGTTGTCCGTCGCCGCGTTGACCTCGACGGCGACCGTCTGCTCGACGTAGTCGAGGAGGTCGCGGCTCGCACCGTGCACCTGCGGCGCGCAGCGCAAGCGAGTAGGCGTCCTGCACCTTGTCGCACCAGCGGTGGGCTTCGATGATCGCGGAGCCCTCGACGAGCCGGAGGACGTTGGCCGCCGAGGCTGCCTGGCCGCGAAGCGGTCGCAGGGCGTGAATCTCGGGCATGAAGCTCACCCGCGAGCCCTGGAGAGCCTCGACCGAGAGGGCGCAGGCGATGTCCGCCGTCTTCGCGATGCGCCGCGCCCGGACGAGGCCGAGCGCGCCGGCTGCTCCCATGAACTGCGTACCGTTCACGAGCGACAGCCCCTCCTTCGCCTGCAGGCGCACGGGCTCGAGGCCGGCGCGCGAGAGCGCGTCGGCGCCGGAGAGGAGCTCGCCGTCGTAGAGGGCAGATCCCTCGCCGACGAGCGGGAGCGCGAGATGGGCGAGCGGCGCGAGGTCGCCGGAGGCGCCGACCGACCCGCGGCTCGGCACGACGGGCAGCACGCCCCTGTTCAGGCACTCGAGGAGGAGCTCGACGGTCTCGATCCGCGCGCCGGAGAAGCCCTTTGCGAGCGCGTTGGCACGCAGGAGCATGGCCGCACGGACGACCTCGTCCGGGTACGGCTCGCCGACGCCGCACGCATGGCTGCGCAGCAGACGGAGCTGCAGCTCGCCCGAGAGCTCGGGCGGGATCTCCTTGGACACGAAGCGGCCGAAGCCCGTGTTGATCCCGTACGTGTGCTCGCCGGACGCCGACGCCGCGCGATCGACGAGCTCGCGCGCAGCGGCCATCCGAGACCGTCCGTCGTCGGAGAGCGCGGCCGACTCCCGTTCGACCGCGACCGACCAAACGTCGGCGATCGTGAGATCGTCTCCGTTGAGGAGCACTGCGGTGGCAACCGCCATCGCGACCAGTCTAGAACGCGCCGGGCTCGAGTTCCGGCCGGACGAAGGGAGACGGATGCGAGTTCACATCATCAGCGACATCGAGGGTGTCGCGGGCGTGGTCAAGCCCGAGCAGGGCGACGGCGGCGAGTCGCTCTTCGAGGAGGCCCGCCGCCTCTACACGGAGGAGATCAACGCGGCGATCCGTGGCGCGTTTTCCGGCGGGCGCGACGGAGGTCGTCGTCATGGACTGCCACGGGGCGGGTAAGGGCTGGACGTTCAACTCCCTGCTGCCCGAAGCGCTCGACCCGCGCTGCGAGTGGGTCGTCCAGCGGGAGTGGACGGAGTACACCGGCTTCCTCGCGGAAGGCTGCGACGCGGCTCTCTTCGTCGGCATGCACGCGCGGGCAGGCATCGCCGACGGCGTCCTCAACCATACGATCTCGGGCTCGGACATCTACGAGCTCCGCTTCAACGGCACCGCGGTCGGCGAGACGGGAATCAACGCGGCGCTCTGCGGCACGTTCGGCTGCCCCGTGCTCCTCGTCACGGGCGACGACGCGGTCTGCCGCGAGGGCCGCGAGCTCCTCGGAGACGGACTGACGACGGTCTCGGTGAAGCAGGGGCTCGGGCGCGAGAGCGCCCGCAACATCGCGCCGCAGCGCGCCCGGGAGATCATCGAGGAAGGGGCCAAGCGGTCGCTCGGCGACCTCGAGGCGGTGGCGCCCTACGACCCCGGGCATCCCTGCGAGATCGAGGTCGACGTGATGGGGTCGCAGATCGTCGAGGCCTACCGGTGGAGGCACGGCGTCGAGGTTCTCGACGGCCGGCGCTTCGTGTCGCGCGCCGACGACTGGTGGACTGCCTGGACGCAGTTCTGGCCGTTGCCGTGAGAGCAGACGCTCGCGCTCAGTCGTCGAGCAGACGGAGCTCGAGGACGTGCCGCGAGTCGAAGCCCTCGATCCTGAGGAGCTTCCCGGCGGCCTCGACCGCTGGCGCCCGCCGGCATCAGGCCGACGAGCTCGCTGCCCGCGACCTCGGCGCCGCGGGCCTCGGCTTCTCGGGCGATGGTCGAGACGATCTCGTGGAGCGCGGCAGCCTCCCAGTCCGTCACGTTCATGCTCACCTGGACGAGCCCGGCCGTCGGGAGGTCGAGGCCCAGCGCGCGCACGCCCGGGAAGCCGCCGTCGCGCTCCCGCACGAGCGCCGCGATCTCGCGCGCGGCCGTGGACGTCGGCCCCGCGGAGGTTGACGTTGAAGGCGATCAGCGGCCGGCGCACGCCGATGAGGACTCCGCCCGCGCTCGGGTGCAGCACGGCCGGCCCGCGGTCCGCGCGAGAGCTCGCCGGAGTCGATCCTCCGCTGCAGCTCCTCCGGTCCGCCCCGCCGGAAGAACGCGGGCTCGCGGCGGTCCTCCGTCAGGCGCGCGTAGAAGAAGACCGGCAGGCCGAGCTCGCTCCCGACCCGCTCGCCAAGGGCGAGCGCGGCCTCTCGGGCCGCGGGCTCGTCGACGGGCCGAAGCGGTACGAGCGGGACAACGTCTGCAGCCCCGATCCGCGGATGGGCACCCTCGTGTCGGCGCAGGTCGATTCGCTCCGCGGCGCACGCGATTCCGGCGAACAGCGTCTCGACCAGCTCTTCGCCGGTCCCCACGAGCGTGAACACGGACCGGTGGTGGTCCCAGTCGGTGTGGATGTCGAGCAGCCGCGCCGGGCGCGAGAGCACCTCCTCGAGATCGGCAAGGACGGCGGTGTCCCGGCCCTCCGAGAAGTTCGGCACCGATTCGAGCGGTAAACGCACCGGTGAAGGATAAAAGCGCACGGGAAGGCCGTCGATACACTCGACGTTGGGTCACCGTGAACCGTACGAAGCACCCGAACCTGCACACGTTCGGCCGGTTGCTCGGGTTCCTGCACCCGTACCGCTGGTCGCTGATCGTCTCGATCTTCCTGGCCGTCGGCTCGCAGGCGATCGCGATCCTGCTCGTCCGCATCACGCAGGGCGTGATCGACACGGCGATCAAGCCGCAGGACGAGCGCATGCTCTGGATCTTCATCGGGGTCATCCTCGGGCTCGGGCTCGTCAGGTCGCTGCTCATGGTCGGGCGCAGGTTCATCTCGGGCCGCCAGGCGCTCGGAGTCGAGTACGACATGCGCAACGCGCTCTACGCGCACCTCCTCCGGCTCTCGTTCGGCTTCTACGACCGAAACCAGACCGGGCAGCTGATGTCGCGGGCGACGGTCGACCTCCAGGCGGTGCGCTTCTTCCTCGGCTACGGGCTCATCTTCTTCTTCCAGCACGTCCTGACGATCGTCGGCGTCACCGCGATCATGTTCTGGACGGACTGGAGGCTCGCGCTCGTCGCGCTCGCGATCACACCGATCGTCGTCGCGCTCGCATACCGGTACTCGCAGGTGTCGCACCCGATCCTCCGCGACGTGCAGCAGAAGATGGCCGACGTCGCGACCGTCGCCGAGGAGAACATCGTCGGCGTCCACGTCGTCAAGTCGTTCGCCCAGGAGACGCAGGAGCAGAAGAAGTTCCAGCGGCGCTCGGAAGCGTTGTTTCGGCAGAGCATCCGCGCGAACCGCCAGCAGTCCTTCTACGTGCCGATCCTTAGCTTCGTCCCACTGCTCGCACAGGCCGCGATCCTCCTGGTGGGCGGCTGGATGGTCGTGCACGGCAGCCTCACCATCGGCGAGTTTTTCGCCTTCAACCTCTACGTGACGATGCTGATCCTGCCGCTGCGGATGCTCGGCATGTGGATCGGCCAGTCGCAGCGAGCGACCGCCTCCGGCGAGCGCATCTTCCAGATCCTCGACGAGCCCGAGGACGATCGCCGAGAAGCCCGGTGCACCCGAGCTCCCACCTGGGCCCGGGCGCATCGAGCTTCAAGGGCGTCTCGTTCGGCTACGACCCCGAGCGGCTCGTCCTCCACGGCGTCGACCTCGAGATCGAGCCGGATCAAACGTCGCGGTCATCGGCCACACCGGTTCGGGAAAGACGACGTTGACCGCGCTCGTGCCGCGCTTCTACGACGCGACGGCAGGGCGCGTCCTGATCGACGGCGTGGACGTCCGCGACGTGACGCTCGCCTCGCTCCGCTCGCAGATCGCGGTCATCTCGCAGGATCCGTTCCTCTTCTCGACGACCGTGCGGGACAACATCGCCTTCGGCACGGCCGACGGCGACGGACGAGGAGGTCGAGTCGGCCGCGCGGCTGGCGCAGGCGCACGAGTTCATCGTCGCGCTGCCCGACGGCTACGACACCGTCATCGGCGAGCGCGGGATCACGCTCTCGGGCGGCCAGCGCCAGCGGATCGCGATCGCGCGCGCGATCGTCGCTGAACCCGCGCATCCTCATCCTCGACGACGCCACCGCGTCCGTGGACGCGACGACCGAGGCGCGGATCCGGCTCGGCCTGCGCGAGGCGATGCACGGACGGACGACTCTGATCATCGCGCACCGGCTCTCGACGATCTCGCTCGCGGACGAGGTCGTCGTGCTCGACCACGGCCGGATAGCGGCGCGCGGCACGCAGGCCGAGCTGGCCGAGTCGAGCCCTGTCTACCGCGAGATCTACGAGCACGGCCTGTCGACCGCGAGCTGGCCGCGCGGCTGGAGGCGACGGCGTGACGGCACGGAGACGGCACGAAGCGCGCGCCACACGTGCGGCGCTCGGCGTTAGGCTCGGGCCATCGGGTTGGGGAGGTGGGTTTCCCACGATCTCGCGCCCGAGTAACTGGAGGGCGCCGTGAGGGTCTGGCAGCCCGGCTCCCACCTCAGCGATGCAGCGCGGCGCCGAGGTCGACGACTGGTCGTGGCGCGCGCACCGCCCGCCGCATCTCGACGCTCGCCCGCCTGGCCGCGCCGCTACAAGCTCCGCACGACGCTCGCGATCGTCTCGCTACTCGCGGCGACGGTCACTTCGCTCGCCCCGCCCTACCTCGCGAAGCTCGCGCTCGACGACGGCGTGCGCGCGCAGGACTACCGGCGCCTGGTCGAGATCGTCGTCCTCTTCGTCGCCGCCGGACTCCTCAGCTGGATCACGAGCTCGGCGCAGACCTATTTCACGGGCTGGACGGGCGAGCGGATCCTCGCCGACCTACGCAACACGCTCTTCCGCCACCTGCAGCGGCTCTCGCTCGGCTTCTACGAGCGCAACCGCGCGGGCGTCCTCATCAGCCGGCTGACGAACGACGTCGAGGCGCTCGACCAGCTCGTCACCGACGGCGTCACGAGCCTCGTCCAGAACACGCTCGATCCTTATCGGCTCGGCCGTCGATCCTCTTCCTCCTCGACTGGAAACTCGCGCTCGCGACCCTCGCCGTGCTGCCCGTTCATGGCCGTCGCGACGGCGCTCTTCCGCGATCGTCTCCTCGCGCGCCTACCGCGCGGTGCGCGAGCGGCTCGGGCTCGTCACCGCGACGCTCGCCGAGGACATCGCGGGGATGCGGGTCGTCCAGGCGTTCACGCGCGAGGACGCGAACCAGCGCCACTTCCAGGCCGTGAACGCGCACTACCGAGCGGCGAACCACGTCACCGTCGGTCACGAACGGCCTCTACTTCCCGTTCGTCGACTTTCTGTCGACCGCGGCGACGGCGATCGTGCTCGGCTACGGCGGCTACCGCTACTTCGGCAACGACATCACGATCGGGACGCTGCTCGCGTTCATGCTCTACCTGTCGAACTTCTTCGACCCGGTGCAGCAGCTCTCGCAGCTCTACAACACGTTTCTCGCCGCGGTCGCCGCGCTCGACAAGATCATGGACGTGCTCGACGAGGAGCCCGAGATCGAGGACGAGCCGGGCGCGCGAGACCTGCCCGCGATCCGGGGCGACGTTACCTTCGAGGGCGTCCGCTTCGGCTACGGAAACGGCGTCGAGGTGCTGCACGGGATCGACCTCGACGTGCCGGCTGGGACGACGGTCGCGCTCGTGGGCCACACGGGCGCCGGCAAGTCGACGATCGCCAAGCTGCTCGCGCGCTTCTACGACCCGCGCGAGCGGCCGGATCACGATCGACGGCCGCGACCTGCGCCACGGTGACGCAGGAGAGCCTCCGCCGCCAGCTCGGCATCGTGCCCCAGGAGGGATTCCTGTTCGCGGGAACGGTGCGCGAGAACATCGCCTTCGGGCGGCCCGATGCGACCGAGGAGGAGATCGTCCGGCGGCGCGCGCGGTCGGCGCCCACGACTTCATCGTCGGGCTCGAGGAGGGCTACGAGACAGAGGTCGCCGAGCGGGGCGGCCGACTCTCGCTCGGACAGCGGCAGCTCGTCGCATTCGCGCGCGCGCTGCTCGCCGACCCGCGCATCCTCATCCTCGACGAGGCGACGTCGAGCGTGGACATCGGCACCGAGCGCCGCATCGAGCTCGCGCTCGGCCGGCTGCTCGCCGGACGTACGGCGTTCATCATCGCTCACCGGCTCTCGACGATCCGGAACGCGGACATGATCGTCGTCCTCGAGCACGGCCGCGTCGTCGAGCAGGGAACGCACGACGAGCTTCTCGCACGCGAAGGCCTCTACCTCTCCCTCTACGGCGACTGGGCGTCGGCCGCCGCGTGATCTACGCCTCCCGCACCTTGGACGCGGGCTCCGTCATCCGCAAGGCGTGGGAGCTGTACACGGCGCACTGGTGGCACCTGGTCTCGATCGCGCTCGCCGTCTACGTCCTCATCTCGCTCGTCGCGATCCTCCTCACCCTCGTCCTCGGGTGGTTCGGGATCCTGCTCGGGTCGCTCCTCAGTCTCGCCGGGATCTTCTGGCTGCAAGGCGCGCTCGTGATCGCGATCGACGACGTCCGCGACGGCCGGGCCGACCTCGGCATCCGACAGACCCTGGAGCGCGTGACGCCACGGCTGACCGACCTCACGCTCGCCGGCCTGCTCGCGGGGGTCGCGATCGGAATCGGCCTGCTGCTTCTCATCGTCCCCGGCCTCTACCTGCTGACCATCTGGCTCGTGATCGTCCCGGCGATCATGCTGGAGAACTGCGGGCGTCACGGGCTCCTTCGGGAGGAGTCAGGAGCTCGTCCGTGGCTACGGCTGGTCCGTGTTCGGCGTCATCGTGCTCACCTTGCTGATCTTCATCGGCGTGAGCATCGCCGTCGCCGATCGGCGAGGAACGCGGTCGGCGGCGACTGGGCCGGCTTCGTCGTGAACATCATCGGCGAGGCCATCACGGCGCCCTTCCTGGCGCTCGCATGGACGATCACGTATTACGAGCTGCGCGATCTGAAGGGAGCGGAACCCACGGCAGCCGTCTAAGCTCGGGTTCGTGTCCGAGCTCGACAAGGAGATTCAGGAGCGGATCGAGGATCCGGTCTCCGAGCAGGCGGAGGAAGAGACTCGTCTGACGCCCGCCGAGGCGGTCGCGCAGATGCGCATCAAGGTGCCGACGCGGGCGAACCGCAAGCTCGCGACGCTCGTCGACCGGGTCAACGATGACGACGCAGATCAAGGCGTGGTGGCACGTCTCGAACGTGAACGCCGTCAAGCGACTCGAGATCAACGACCACTCCTGGGTGCACATCCAGATCGTCACGAACATCGCCCTCAAGCTCCTCCGCCAGCTGACGAAGCACCACGTCGAGCCGGCGATGGTGCGCGACTACGGGATGACCCGCGACGACGCCGAGATCGTCGTCGTGCTCGGCGCGCTCCTCCACTGCGTGGGGATGTCGGTGCACCGGGAGGGCCACGAGGACTGGAGCCTCTTCCTCGCCGAGCCGAAGATGCGCGAACTCCTCGAAGGCCTCTACGACGAGCCCGAGCGCACCGTCGTGATCGCCGAAGTGCTCGGCGCGATCACGAGCCATCGAGAGGACGGCAAGCCGCTCACCCTCGAGGCGGGGATCATCCGCGTCGCCGACGCGCTCGACATGGCGAAGGGCCGCTCGCGAATCCCGTTCGAGCACGGGCGCGTCTCGATCCACTCGCTCTCCGCTGCCGCGATCGACAGCGTGCACATCGGCGACGGCGAGAGTGCTCCGATCTCGATCGAGATCGCCATGAACAACTCGTCGGGCGTGTACCAGGTGGACGAGCTTCTGAAGGCGAAGCTGCGCGGCTCGGGCCTCGAGCCGTACGTCGAGGTCGTCGCGCAGGATCGACACCGAGGCCGAGAAGAGCCTCATCCCGCTGTATCGCCTGGAGCTTTGAGGCGACCCCGTCCCGGCGGCCGATACACTGGGATCTCTTCGCTGCGGGGTCGTCTAATGGTAGGACGCCTGACTCTGGATCAGGTAGTCAAGGTTCGAATCCTTGCCCCGCAGCCTGAGAAACCCGCTGGAAACGGCGAGTTTCTGCGTCCAAAGCCCTACCTCCTGGGTACCGGCCTGCAACGGTTTGCAAACGAGCCGCCCAGAGCACCCAGCGCGGCCAGTCTCCGAACGCTTCGGCCACCGCGCGGACGAGTTCCTCGCGTGGCACGTCGCGGATGCGTTGTGCGATCCCCCAGCGGTGCCCGAAGGGATCCGTGATCTCCCCGTAACGCTCACCCCAGAACGCGTCGTGCAGCGGCTGGCGCACCTCTGCACCCCCATCACGCGCCCCTTGCCAGACGGCGTCGGCGTCGACGGTCGCGTAGTGCAGCACAGTTGCGGTGCCCTACGCTGAGCGGGGAGAGAACGCCCATCTCGGGAAACTCGTCGGCGAGCATCATGTGCGTGTCGCCGAACCAGAGCTCGAGCTGCATCAGCTTGCCGCCGGCCACTTCGAGGCGCCCGCGCTCGTCTGCACCGAAGACGGACCTGTACCACTCGGCTGCGCGCGCTGGCTCGCGAACGACGATGTGTGCGGTGATCGTGCTAATGGTCTTCTCGCTCCTCTCTTAGCGCCCTGTGATGACCGCTGGCTCGACCAGCCCTCGGTGGTCATGCGATAGGGCGAATGCGTTCGTGTGCCCGAGCGTACCGCCGGGGTCGTTCGGATCGCGGGCGTTCTCACGAAGAGCGCAGGACACTCTCCCGTGGTGAACCGACAGGCAGGGGCGGGCCGACCATTCGCTCCTCTAAGAAACTGATCTGCGCGACCCAAGCTCTACACGACAAAGGAGCCAGCAGCCGATCCGCGATACTCGCCTGATCGGGAACCTCTTTCTCGAAATCCTGCCGCTTGCGATCGTGTGCGCGCTTTCGCCGTGGGCGATTGTCGCGGTGATCCTGATGCTCGCCTCCGAGCGGCCGTCGAACGCGGTGTGGTGGCTCGTCGGGTGGACGCTCTCGACCTTCGCGATCGGTGCGCTCATCATTCTGTTCTTCGCCGGGTTCGACTTCTCTCGTGGCAGCACCCCCACGAGGGCGGTTTGCATCGTCCAGGTGCTGCTCGGCGTGCTGCTGCTCCTGGCCGCGGCGCGGTTCTGGGGTCGTCGTCCCGCCCGGACCGGAAAGCTGCCGAAGGAGCCGGGCTGGATGACGCGGATCGGCAAGATGCGGCCGGTCTGGGCGTTCCTGATCGGCGCCTTCTGGATCAACACGACGGTCGTCGTCGCTGCGGGCATCGACGTTCTTCGTGCGGAGCTCAAGAATGGACAATCGATCGCCGTCTTCGCCGCGTTCACCATGGTCACGCTCTCGGTACAGGGAGCCCTGATCGTCTACGCCCACCTGCTGCCCGGGCACGCAGCGGTTGGACTCACGCGGATCCGGGAGTGGATCGCAAAGAACCAAGAAGCAGCACTCGCGGTCGTCGCCTTCGTGCTCGCGGTCTGGCTAGCCAGTCAGGGCGTCCGCGGCCTACTCGACTAGCCGGAGGCGGCTGCTGAGCACCTTGCGATAGATGGTCGACGGGTGCTGGCCGAGCTCGCAGGCGACCTCCTCTACGCGCAGGAGCGAGTTGCGTTCGGTCGCATTGGCCGACCGCAAGCCGACCCAACGCTGGGTCAACCCGGGAAAGCTCGTTCCAACCAATCTTTCTACCTGAAGAAGAGCGAGTTGATCGCCGAGGACAGGAGAATGCACGCCGCCGGCATGTAGCCGAGGTACACGCTCAGAGCGCGCTCACCGCGCCTGACCATTGCGAGAAACACAAGTATCGAGGCGGCGATGGCACACACGATCCCGGGGACCGACGGCCCCAGCCTCCGAAGTTAGGCTCGGCCCATGCGATTGCCTCGGGCCATCAGGGGATGCACGGCCGCCGCATCGGGGTCTCCTGTGAGGGCCCCCTCAGGCGGATCTCGCTCGATCGTGGCGGAGCCCGACACATCTCATCCGTCGCCGCGGATAGCTCCGGCCGGCGCTCGAATCACCCCCTCGGAGCCGTTTTAGGGCGCTCTGCGGGCTCGCCCCGTCGAAGCCAACCTTCCCCTGAAGACCCCCCGGCTCCACACTCGTGGCGAGCCCTAAAACGCGCCGTTCAGTAGAAACACTGATCCCGGGCCGAATCAGGCCTCGACGTAGGCGCGCCGCGCGGCGAAGCGCGGGAGCGCCACCTGGCCCTCGACGAGGAGAGCGGCGATCCCGGCGCGCGGGAGGCCGAACGCGCTCTCGTAGACGAGGTAGCGCGGAGCCCAGCGCGGGAAGAACTTCGCGTTGAACCGGTAGAGACTCTCGATCTGGAAATACGGGTTGGCGAAGCGGATCGCCCGGCCGAGCGCACGGTCGGTCCTGGTCCTCGGCGCGTGCACGAGACGCGCGAAGGCGGCGAAGTTCAGGGACGCCTCCTCGATCCCGCGCTCGCGCAAGAGCTCCATGCCGCGCGCGACGAGAAACTCGGTCAGGCCGTTCGGGGTGTCCCGGTCGCGAGGCATCCCGGCCAGGGAGACCGCCGAGCGGCCGTAGACCGGGACGAAGTGGAGGTAGCCGCGCGCCCGCCCGTCGGCGTCGCGCGCAACCACGAGCAGCGTGTCACCCCGCCCGTCCCCACGGAGGCCGTCCATGGCCATCGAGAAGCCCCTGTCGGGGGCGCCGGCCCGCCAACGTTCGGCCACCGCCTCGAGCTCGTCGCGTTCCGTCGTCCCGATCTCGTCGAGCCGGGCAAGCGCCACGGAGTAGCCGGCCTTCTCCAGACGGCTCACGGATTGGCGCACCTTCCTGATCTGGCGTCCGTCGAGGGAGAAGGACGCCGTGTCGACGATCGCCTCGTCGCCCAGGTAGAGCGAGCGCAGGCCGAGCTCGGCGTAGGCCGGCAGGCTTTCCTCACCGGCCCCGAGCACCGCGACTCTGAGTCCGCGCTCATCGGCGAAGGCGCGGAGGCTTCGCATGAGGCCGGGCAGCGCTTCGGGCGGCCCGACCGGATCTCCCGAGACGAGGAGGACGCCGTTCGACACGCGGTAGGCCAGAAAGGCGCCCTCGCCCGGGCCGAAGAACAGCTGGTTGTCGCGGCGCAGCTTGAAGAAGGCGAGCGTGTCGCTCCCGTGGGCCACGACGAGCCGGGCAGCTGCGCGCCTCGCACGGTGGTCGGGCAGCGCCCTCGGCCCGGCCAGCGGCCGGAAGACCATCCAGGCCAGGGCTCCGAGCCACGCGAGGCCGATCAGCCCGATGGCCGGGGGCAGCACGCCCGTCTCGTCGCGGAAGCGGATCGGGCCGCTGCTCCACGAGAGCAGCGCGAGGGTCTCCCGGCCGACGACGAGCGGCCCCGCGTGGGGCGCCGCGGCCGCGACGATCGCGAGCGCGAGCCCCGCGGCGGCGAACGTGGCCGCCGCGATGCGCTGCAGCGAGCCCCGCACGGTGAGCGCGGAGTGGCGCACGTAGAAGGCGCCGCGGCCCCACCAGAGGAGCCCGGCGCCGGCGGCGCTCGCGAGCGCCTCCTCCACGTCCAGCCCCTTGAGGACGTTGAGCACTGTGAGCGTGACCAGGAGCCAGAAGGCGGCCTGCCACGCGCGCTGCCGGCGGCGCAGGAGGTAGAAGGCGGCGAGGAGCAGCGCGGCGCTCAACGGCACGGCGACCGCGTGGAAGATCGGCACCGCCTTGACCGGCTCGAGCGTGAGGAGGACATGCCCGCGCCAGGCCATGTTCGGCGTGAGGGCGGAGACGATGTTGACGAGGCCGAGGCCGGCGGCGCAGACAGCGGCGAGGAGCGGAAGCCTCTCCCCACGCCTCATCCGCTGGAGAGCCGCCTTCGTCCGATGCACGCCGAGCCTCCAGCAGGCAGTGTCCCGGCTAGAAGCGAAAACGTCGCGCCAGTCCTTGACGAAGAGCCAGGCGCCGACGGCGAAGAGCACGAGACCCCACGGGGCGGCAGGCAGAAGGCCGGTCAGCCGCGCGACGAGGGCGGCCACGAGGAAGGCGATGCCGAGCTGGTACTCGTGGATCCGGCGGTCGAAGACGTAGACGCGAGGGCCGAGCTCATGGAGCTCCAAACGACCGATATGTGCCCTTCGCCGGCCCATTACCTCGACTCAGTAGAAGACACTACGACGGACATCGGTCGCGGCTCGTTAGGGGACGGTTGCGCTTCTGTTAAGCCGATGCGCGGCCACGCGTCGCCCAGGTCGCGTCGACGGTCAGCCAGACGCAGAGGATCGCGAGCGGGACCTCCGCGAGGCCCGCCTCGAGCCCAGCGACGACGAGGGGGCGGCCCGAATGCGCGGTGCCCACGTCGAACCAGGCGTCCGCGGCGAGGAGCGCGGCCGTCGCCGCGGCCGCGGCGGGCAGCCAGGCCCGTCCGAAGCGCGCGGCGAGCGCCGTCGTCGCGAGCATCACCGCGATGACGAGGTCGAATCCGATCCAGATGACATCCCAGTGCCTCGTCTCGTGATGCGTCGGCAGCGCCGCGATGTAGAGAAACGTCCAGGGGAGGAGCCCGAGCGCGAAGATACCCAGGACCGCGGGGACCCAGGTCGTCGCCCGGTCGACGGCTATCCGCATGCGCTGAGTTGTACCCGCCGAAACACGAAGGCCGCCCGGGAGAGCGGCCTCCGACGAGGAGAGGAACGACGCCTTTGCGGCAAAGCGTCGGTCTCCTGGTTCCTCGGCAGGAAGGGCATTCCTCTTTAGCCCGGCAGCAAGGCGTCAGCCGGCCGTCACCGTGTCTGCGACGGGCACATCCTCACCTACGAAGCCGTCACCGTCCACGAACTGCCGCTGGAAGAGCTCGAAGGTGAGGAGGGCGCCGAGCGGCTTCGTGTACCGGGCCCGGCCAGAGAGCGTGTCCTCGACCATTCCCCGCACGGCCCCCTCCCGGAGCTGGCCGCGCTGCAACGTCCTCGGTTCGAGGAGGACGCCGAGCAGCTCGGCGCCGCCCCAGTGCCGCAGGTCGGTGGCGTAGTCGCCGAGCCCCGAGCGGACCGGCCACCAGCGGGGCCCGAGCCGTTCGTCCACCCGGCGACGGAGGCCCCGGCGGACGCGGATCCGGAGCTCGGCCGCCTGGCGGCGCCTGCCGGCGAGCCCCGGCGGGATCTCGTCCTTGGTGTTCCGGACGGCCGCGAGCTCGGCGAATCGGCGGAGGTACGCCTTCTGCACGACTCCCTCAACGCGCAACTGCTCGGGAATGCGCCTCAGGCGGTCCACGAGGTCGTGGTCGTCGTAGGGGTCGCGTGCGGCGAGGAAGTCCGTGAAGAGCTCGGCGCCGGGCCAGATCTTCCGGGACTGCGCGGTGTAGGTCAGCTGCCGGGCCTGCTCGATCGGCTCGCCCTCCTCGGCGTCGAGGTGCCTGCGCAGTGACGTCCTCGCCAGCCCCCGAACCTGTGCCGCGAATCCCGGGGTGAAGATCTCTTCGAGGAGCTCGTCCGGGATCGTCTGCGCGCGCCAGAGGTGGAAGTTGTCGCCGAGGACGGTATCGCCGCCGAGCCTGAGCGCGCCGCCGATCGTCCGGGCGATGTGGTCTCCGCCGTAGTTGATGAGGACCGCATCCGCGCCGTCCTCGATGCGCAGCGCGCGGAGCGAGAGATGGTGGCAATGGAACGCGCGGATTGCCCCTTCCGAAAGCCAGACCGTCTCGCCCGCTCCGCGTGCGATGTACCCCGGCTCGAAGGGTGCGCTCCGATGGACGAGCCCGAGCGCAGAGGCAATCTCCGTCCCGAGCCGCAGGTCGTTCGAGCCCGGCGCCCCGTAGGTAAGCGCAACGCTGTTCGGGGCGCGCACGCGCAGCACCGAGGCGACACAGCGGGAGTCGTAGCCACCGCTCAGCGCGAGCCCGACCCCCCCGCCGAGACGGCGGGCCACCGCGGCGTCGAGGAGCCGACCGAACTCGGCCCCCCACTCCTCCGCGTCGCCGTCCGCCTCCGGCGCAAGCCGGTAGCGCCAACGGCGGCGGTCCTCTCGTGCTCTCGGGGTGATCCTCACCGTCGTCCCACCCGCCAGGAGGGACACGCCCTCGAGCGGGCTCTGCTCTGGAAGCGGGCCCTCGTAGGCGAAGAGCTGTGACCAGGTCTCCAGGTCGAGCCGCGGCTCCACGCCCGCTGCGAGGAGCGCCTTCAACTCTCCGGCAAAGAGCGACGTCCGCCCCAGTGTCGCCATCCAGAGTGGTCGCCGTCCGTGGTGGTCGTTGAGGAGGACGAGTGCTTCCTCCCCTGGATCCCAGACCGCCGCCGCAAACGCGCCCTGCGGGAGGTCGAGATCCACGCCGTGGGAGAGGTAGCCGGCCAGGAGCTGCTCCGCCGCCCGCGTCCCGGTGCGGGCGCCTTCCTCGCCGAAGAGCTCGCCGTCGAGTGCAAGCGCGACGCCGGTGTCGGGGTCGGAAACGACACCGCCGTGCTCGCCGGCGAAGCCGAGTGCGACGTCGTCGCGGGTGGGAGCGAGCTCGAGCGTCTGCCACGGCCGCCGGAGCAGCCGCCTCGCCGCGACGTGAGCCAGATCGGCCGCGCGCTCGCGGCCGAGGACGCAGATCAGGCCGGGCACCAGCGAAGGGTATTACAACAGTCCCGAAAGAATGGAAAGCCTGCATATCAGGAGGTTTTTCGACCGCCCACGAACGCGAAGCTCAAGATTCGGCCGGCGCAGCCGATTCTGTCTCACTGAGGACGCAAATCCTCCTGCGGCTCGGGGTATGACCGCCAGCATGTCCCCAAGTGGCAGACGAGCGGCGGCCTGTAGGCCGCCGCTCCTCCTTTAAGCCTCCATTCGCTACCCTGTCGCGACCGGGCGCATTCGTCTAGTGGCCTAGGACGCCGCCCTCTCACGGCGGTAGCACGGGTTCGAATCCCGTATGCGCCTTCTTCGCCTGCATGGATCCTGGGAACCCGCATGGTTGCGTGGGTCATCCGTGTCAGATGTGCCAGAAATGCCGTGCGGTGCGTACCCCGGTGCGTACCCAGGATTTCGCCAGTCCAGCTAACAGCCGAGCTCAGAGTCGCCGCTGGTCTGGCCGCGTCCCCGGGATATGCCCACCGACGCCGCCGTGGAAGCCGACGATCGGCACGCCGCGGGCTTTGTGCGCGTCTACGCCGTCGTCACCGACCTGGTCAGGGAGCGAGGAGAACGAGCAGGACGGACGCGGCTCCCACGACGATCCCGACCGCGGCGAGCGCCAGCACGAAACCCTCGCCGGTGTGCGGTTCCCGGTCTTCCCGCAGCGCCGCCTGCAACTCCCGGTAGTGCACGATGCCGTACACCATGGCCGCCAGACCGGCGGCCGACAGGACGGTTCCCAGTGCGATATACGGCCAGTTCGTGCCGCCGACGGCCTCGGGCAGGACGCGCCCGACTGCGAATCCCGCTGCGATCCCAGCCAAACCAGTACGCCACCACGCGAGGTACGTGCGCTCATGCGCGAGCTGCGTCCGGTGGACTTCGCCGCTCACCATCTCAGGGGCCGAGCATAGCGCCCTCGCCGTGAGCGTCTACGCGCGCTCTTCGTCGAGCGCCAGATGGCCGAGCTCATGGTCGAGAACTGGAACCGGGACGAGCCCGATCGCGCGGGCGAACTATACGTCGAGCCAGTCGAACTGCAGACGTCTCCGAACTAGGGTTTCGCCCAGGGAGAGAGCCGAGCAGGGCCAGGCGGAACCTAACCCTCACAGGCGGTCACCTGGCCCAGCTCCTTCGGGAGATTGGGGAACGGCGACTCGGCTCTCCCCTGTCATGGGGCCGGAGAGACGCGCTTCTTTCTGCGGCGCTGCGGCACCGGCTTCTCCTCTTCAATGCCGGTAGCCTCCTCCGGCCCCGTCTTAGCCGCCGATCCGCCGCCCCCGCCCGCACTTCCAATAGACGAGTTCCTCGGCGCGAGCTGTCGCTCATCGCCGAAGCACTACCCCGTCTGGCGCGCTTGCTTGACTTTGGGTAGTCCCATGCCCAGGCTCACGCCCTTTCTCCGACTCTTGTTGCCGGGCTACGCATTCACCATCGTCTTCATCGTGCTTGTCGGGTTTGACGTAAGGGGAGCCCCGATTTCTACAAGTCGGCAAGCTCGATCATCCCGACGCTCCTCCTGACGCTCGCAGTCGCCAGCGCTTCTTCCGTGGCGCGAAAGGGGTCTCGGTTGCCGTCGGAGTTCAGTGGCCCGCAGCCGGTCGTGCGCCGGTCGCCGCAGGGTCCTCTCAGAAGACCCTGGCCCAGTCGTTCTTGATGCTGACGACCGTCCAGCCACTCGTGCTGGCCTTCTCCAGCGCCTGCTCGGCACCGCTCGTGTAGTCGAACTCGCGGTCGGCGTCATCGTGGAGGACGAGCAGGCGAAGAGACGCATTGTCCTGATGCTGCGTGAAGTCGAGCATCGGGATGTCGCCGTTGCCTGCGCCTCGAAGTCCTCGACGCTGATCCCCTCGTAGGCAGCGAGGATGCCTCCCGCAAGCGTGCGCACGTTCGTGTCGTCGCCCGCATAGTGCTCGGCCATCAGTTGTCCGAACCAGCCGTAGTCGCGCTCGTACGCCGCCTTCCACGGGTGGCGCTCCCGCAGGTCCGACTGGGCCTCTGCCATCGCCACGAGCCGCCGAAGGATGAAGTCGGGCTGGATCGGCATCGGCTTCTCACACCCCAACGTGCCGTCGTTGTCGAACACCGCACGATGCGCTCCTCGGGCGGCACCCCGCCCGAGACCGTCCCCTCGACGAACTCGACAACCGCGCGCTTCGCGGCCCCGTCATTCCAATCAGCCAACAGTTCCGACATCGTCTGGCTCGAGTCCTGCCGAGAGCCCCGCTACTCGCGCATGAGCATCGCGGCCGCCTCGCGCTCGAGGTCGATGTACGCCTCGCCGCTGACATCGACGGCGACGCGTCGAATCGTTCCGCCGGTGAAGCGCCAGGGCTCCGTCCCCGGGTAGTCGCCGGTGACGCCGGCGCCTCCGTCGCGACCGACGCAGAGTCCTTCGCCGGCGATCATGAACTTCCCGGGTTGCGTCTTGATCTGTCCTTCGCCGACCTTCTCGTCGCCGTGCCAGAGGGAGAGTAGGCCAGTCGCGACGCCGGGCGGGTCCTCGCCGCTCTTGTCGAACGAGGCCGACAGGATCAAGTTCTCGCCGGTCGGAAGGTCCTCGGTCGCAACGATCTGCTGCTCCATCATGCCGACGAAGCTGTAGATGTAGTGAAGTCGGTTGTCCTTGACGTACAGGGCGTGGCCGCCGAACGGCGAGCCGTGCGCGAAGAGCACTCCCTCGGCGCCCGGGGCCGGGATGTCGACCAGCGCCCCGATCGCGTAGGAGCGGTTGCGGACGTTCACCGCCTGGGCCTCGGGCACTTCGGCCGTGTCGGGGAAGTAGACGTAGCGGTCGCGTGGCGGCAGAGCACCGGCCGCGGGGTGAGCGAGGATCTCGAGAGCCGAGCGGTCGTCGAGCGGGAAGGCGCCGTTTGCGCCGGCCTCCGCGATACCAGAGGTTCACGAGCTCGCGGAGCTTGTCCGGCTGCTCGGAGGCGAGGTTGTGCAGCTCGGACCGGTCGACGTCGGTGTGGTACAGCTCCCACTCGTCGTCGTTGAAGTTGCTCCAGCCGGCGATCGTCGGGTGGTTCGTGACCGCCTTCCAGCCGTCATGCCAGATCGCCCGGGAGCCGAGCATCGAGTAGAACTGCGTGTTCCTCGTCGTCGGCGCCTTCGGCGTCGTCGAAGCTCGAGCGCATGCTGGCGCCGTCGAAGGGGCTCTGGACGTGGCCCTTGATCGTCTGCGGCGCCTCGACGCCGAGCACGTCGAGGATCGTCGGCGACGATGTCGATCGCGTGGTGGTACTGGTCCCGGATCTCGCCCCTGACTTCATGCCGGCAGGCCAGGAGATGATGCAGGCATCGCTCGTGCCGCCGTTGAACTCGTATCGCTTCCACATCTTGAACGGCGTGTTGAAGGCCATCGCCCAGCCGTTCGGGTAGTGGTTGTAGGTCTTCGGGCTGCCGAGGTCGTCGAGCAGCGGCAGGTTGGCTTCGATGTTGTCGGGGATGCCGTTCACGAACTTCATCTCGTTGACGGAGCCGTTCGGGCCGCCCTCGCCCGAGGCGCCGTTGTCGGAGACGAGGACGACGAGCGTGTTCTCGCGCCAGCCGAACTCTTCGAGGAAGCCGAGCAGGCGTCCGATCTGGTCGTCGGCGTGCGCGAGGAACCCGGCGTAGACCTCTGCCATGCGGCTGAACAGGGCCTTCTCGTCGTCCGACAGCGAGTCCCATGGTCTCGTGACGTCGAGCGGCGGGAAAGGCTTGCCGTCCGGCCCAGTGCGCGTCTCGGGCGTCCCGATCGGGTTGATCGGCGGCAGCTCGGTGTCCTTGGGGACGAGCCCAGCTTCTTCTGCCGGGCGAGCGTCTCGCTCGCGCATCGCCTCATAGCCCGTGTCGAAGCGACCCTTGTACTTTTCGATCCACTCCTTCGGCACGTGGTGCGGTGCGTGACAGGCGCCGGGCGCGTAGTAGAGGAAGAAAGGCTTCTCCGGAGCAACCGCCTTCGCGTCCATGATGAACTCGATCGCCTTGTCGGTGAGGTCCTCCGTCAGGTGGTAACCCTCCTCGGGCGACTTCGGCTGGTCAACGAGGTGGTTGTCGTAGACGAGGTCGGGATACCACTGGCTCGTTTCGGCACCAAGGAATCCGTACCAGCGCTCGAAGCCGCGGCCGCTCGGCCAGTTGCGCCGGGTTGAGGCGAGGTTCATCTCGTCTTCGGGACAGAGATGCCACTTGCCCACCATGTAGGTGTTCCAACCGAGCTCGCCGAGGATCTCCGGCAGCATTCCGTTCTCGGGCGGGATCGTCCCGCTCGCGTTCGGGAAGCCGATTGCCGCCTCGGTGATGCAGGCCATGCTGTTGCGCGTGTGGTTACGCCCAGTCAGCAGGCACGAGCGCGTGGGCGAGCAGAGAGCGGTCGTGTGCCACTGCGTGTAGCGCACGCCCTCGGCCGCAAGCTTGTCGATGTTCGGCGTCTCGACCGGCCCGCCATAGCAGCCCATCGCCGAGAAACCGACATCGTCGAGGACGATGTAGACGACGCTGGGCGCGCCCTCCGGCGCCTTCGGCGGCTCGAACGGCGTCCAGTCCGGCTCCGAATCGCGAATGTCGACGTTGACGACGCCGTTGAATGCCTCGCTCATCCTTGCTCCCTCCGATCGACCGTGGCGTTGGCAAATCCAGCGGATGCGCTCATCGGACGGCAACTGTCCTCGGAAGCGCTTCCGACCGCATCATCCCGTTGAGATGATCGAGCGGCGCTCTCGGGGACGGGAGTCCCGATGCCCGTACGAGAGACCCTCTCTCTTACGCCTCGCCTTTAGGCCTCGCCAGCTGCGGCCTTGACCTGCTCCGCGCTGTCTCGGTCGACCTTTTCCTTCGTGACTTTGCTGGCGTTCGAGAGCGCGCTGTCGATGTCGTCCGACCACCGCTCCTCGAAGATCGCCACCACTCCAGAGCTGTTCAGCGGCAGCACGTCCTCGACGTCTGCCTTGATCTCCTTCTTTTGGCGGTGGGAGACGAGTCCGCCGGCCCCGGCCCCGATGCCGGCTCCCACCGCAGCACTCGCGAGAAGGGCAGGCGGGAAGATGAGCCCGACGACGGCCCCACCGACCGCTCCCCACTTCGCGCCCTTGCGGGTCTCGTGAAAGTCGTCGTCGACGTGGATCTTGCCGTCGGAGCGACGGCTGACCAGGATCATCCCGTCAACATGGATCACATCGTCCTTGGTGAGCTGCTTGAGGGCGTCCCAATCCTCGCGCGCTGCGTCGGGATCGTCGTACGCCGCGATATAGAGATCTTCTGGGGGTGCGCTGGCGGTTGCCATTTCTTCCTCCTTGCTGTCCGGGCGACGAGGACGCCGCCGCTTGCGCGGCACGTCGCTCTCGCCTTCAGGGCGTTCGCGCCCCCGGAGTCTCGGGCATCGGTACCCCGCCGAGCATCGTCCTGAAGGGGTGAACTGGATGCCTCTGCTCGAGCCTCACGGAACGTCTCTCGTGACGCGATCGGCGGCTCCGGCATCCGGGCCATCCCGCTCGATCGCCGTCTTCAACGCCTTCCACCTCTTGCCGCTGACGCCCGCGATTGCGGCAGGGACTGCCCGCGCAGCGTTCGTAGGCGCGATATCTGCGCGCGGTCCAAGCGAGGCACGTGCCCAACCCGCGCGAAAAACTGGCGAGGTGTGGGAAGGCGCAGCCCAAACAACTGCGGGGCGACGTGCGGGAACGCCTCGAAGTCCTCGAGGCGGAGCTCAGGAAGGAATCGCAACCACCGCCGCTGATCGGCGTCTCGACCGCGCACCGCGGTGCCCGCGCTTGAACGAGCAGGCAGAGGCGGTTGGAAATGCGATCGACTACTCATTGGGGTACCGCCTCGACTCTCAAAGTGCCGCACATCCCAGGGTCCTCGCGCTCCAAACCCTCGCCGAGGCGCCACCCGATGGGAGCATTCGCATCGTCGCGGAGCCTGCACCAGATGACCGACTCAACGTCTACGGCACCGGCTCCGTGTACCTCTTCGAGGCATTAAAACTTGCGGGTGAATTGATTCCGCAGCTATGGATCGAAGGGCTAGACGAGATGGGCGAGGAGCTTCAGGAGCTCGCGGTGATGAGGCTGCTGGAAGAGAACCCTGACGACCCGCAAACCGACGAGCCACCACCGCCCGCCGCCGAGAGCGTTGCGTGGGTCAGGCGTGCCAGGAATGCCCGTCGCGTGCGAGCACCGGTGCGTGCACGGAATGGTGAGTGCTGAAGCAGTCGGTAGCGGCTGACGACTGCGCGACTGGCGGGCTGCTCCGGATTGAGAGACACTGCCCCACGGCCCATCAAGGCATGACGACTGCACAACAGGGAGAGGCTCGGAGGGCGAAGCCCCTGCTTGGGATTCGTCGGCAGCCGGGGCGTCTCGCACTTGCCGCCATGCGGATGCCGCTCCCGCTCTACCGGCGTGGCTGGGGCCGGCTGCTCGACCACACCTTTCTGCTCATCACCCACCAAGGGCGAAAGACCGGCAAGCGCCGTGAGACGGTTGCGATGGCGTTGAAGTACGACCCGAGCACTCACGAGGCTGTGGTCTGCTCGGCTTGGGGACCGAACAGCGACTGGATCCGCAACATTCGCGCCCACCCGGCGCTGGGCATCCAGATTGGTCGCGAATCGTACATCCCGGAGCAACGGTTCCTCTCCGAGGACGAGAGCGTCGCCGTTGCGACCGAGTTCCGGCGCCGGCATCCCTGGCGGTTGCACATCCTCGCGGCGATTCTCGGCTGGGGCGATCTCCGTACCGACACCGCGATCAGGGAGTTCGTCCGCACGCGTCCGTTTGTCTCCTTCCGACCGGCGCCATTCCCTTAGTCGGCACTGCTGCACGCTCGGTGGCCTTTCACGAAGGCGTTCGGAAACACGTTGCCGTCCGCTGACGCTGAGACATGGCACGATTTCCGAGATCACCTTGTTCGGCCGCTCCTCGCGGCGGATACTGGCGGTCGACGGTTCGGGATCACAGAGTCGTCGGGCCCGCCGCCGCCCTCGTCGGGCGCGGCTAGCCTGGGGGGAGATGGCGAGAATGCGGCCGTGACCAAAGCCCAGAAGGCGTCGCCCCTGGTAAGCGTCGTCACGCCTGTCTTCAACGGTGAGCGCTACCTGGCCGAGTGCATCGAAAGCGTGCTCGGGCAGACGTTTGTCGACTGGGAATATGTCGTCGTCGACAACCAGAGCATCGACGCGACGCCGAGCATCGTCGAGCGATACGCGCGCGAAGATCCGCGGATTCGCCTGCACGTCAGCGACGCGTGCCGGCCCGTCATCGCCAACTGGAACTGCGCGCTGAAGCAGATCTCGCCGCAGACCTCCTATTGCAAGATCGTGCATGCCGACGACCTCCTAATGCCGCGCTGCCTCGAGCGTATGGTCGAGCTCGCCGAGCAGCATCCTTCCGTCGCGATCGTCGGTGCCTTCCGCCTTGCCGGTAACAAGGTCGAGCTGGACGATGTCGTGCCGTTCCGAACGTCAGTCGTCTCCGGCGAGACGATCTGCCGTCACTCTCTGCTCGGAGGGCGGTACATCTTCGGATCGCCGAGCTCACTGCTTCTACGCGCGAGCGTCGTCCGTGAGCGTGAGGCCTTCTACAACGAATCGCACCTACACGCCGATACGGAGTCCTGCTACGAGGTGCTGAAGACGAACGACTTCGGCTTCGTCCACGAGATCCTCACCTACACGCGCAGGCATGAGACCTCAGTCACCTCTGCCGCGCGCCGCCTGGGCACGTGGCTTCCGGATCACACGGCGATGCTCGTGAAGTATGGCCCCGTCTACCTCACGGATGAGGAGCTCGACCGGCGCTTGCGGCAGCTGCTACGCCGGTACAACCGGCGGCTCGTACGCAGCACTATCGGCGGGCGCCCGTTTCGCGACCCGAGCTTCGTCGCCCACCACCGGCGCATGTTGGCCGAGATCTCCGACGCTCTCGGGCCGCTCTCCACCCGGCGCGGGCGCTCGCTGCAACTCTGGCGAGGCGTGCTCGCCGCCAGCGCTCCGCTCGCCGACCTCTCTCGCAAAACGGGGGACCGAATGAGCGACGCTGACCAAGCCACGATCGAGGGCTTCGAGCCAACACGCAAGGTCGAAGAAGGCGCGACGCCCTCCGATAGAACAACACGCTCGGCTTCAACCTCCTGACCATCGCCTATCTCTTGGAGCGACCGGCGGCCAGGATGGCCACTGTTCCGCCGAGGCCTATCGAGCGTCTTTCATCGATGGTCTTTGAAGGCCTCAGGACCTTAGTTGCGCCCCCAATCGTCCCCGCGCCTGGTGCGAAGGGAGAGGATCTTACGAAGAATTCACAAGCTCGCCGTGCCTGCATGCGAGCCCGGTTCCTCCGATCGATCCAAGGCGACTTTCGCCGCACGCCTTGTCTAAACGCGAGCGAACGTCCAAGATAGGCTCGCCGCGATTTCAGGAGGATCCCGATGGATACGCTGGCGACCCAGCGTCGGGTCGAGAGAGTGATCCGCGAATGCCGTGTGCTCGGTATCGAACCCGAAGCGCGCACCGTTGCCGAGATAATGGTCGACGACGACGTCACGAGGGACAAGTACGCCAGCTTCTCAGAGGAATGGGACATCGCCTTTCTCGAGTATGAGAAGGCTGCCAACCGCGCTCTGGCACGGCCGAAGCACGCATGGATGACTGGGGAGAAGCGCAGGAGGGCATGACCGCCGAGCGTAGGCGCAGTTCGTCCTAGCAAGGCGACCTGGCGAGTTCGACCGTTGACGAGCAGGGCTCCGGGACCACCCGACTTCAGACCGACCGGATACGACTGGCGCATCCTTTCCGCCGCGGGAGGAAGCTTCAGCGATTCGGGGTCTGGGCAGTGTCACTAGCATGAGCCGCTACCTCGTCACCGGCTGTGCTGGGTTCATTGGGTCGCACCTCACGGACGAGATCATCGCGCGAGGCGACGAAGTCGTCGGGGTCGACGCCTTCACGGACTACTACGCGCGTGAAACGAAGGAACTCAACCTCGCCGAGGCGCGTGCGGACACCGGTCTGTCGCTCGTCGAGCTCGACCTGACCGAAGGCGAGCTCAAGCCGCTCCTCGACGGTGTGGACGGGGTCTTTCATCTCGCCGCCCAGCCCGGAGTTCGAGGGAGCTGGGGCGACGGGTTCGCCCGCTACGTCCAGGACAACATCCTCGCCACCCAGCGGCTCTTCGACGCCATGGCGGGCACGGGCCTTCGCGTGGTCATGGCGTCGACCTCGTCGGTGTACGGGAACGCCGAGACATATCCGACTCGGGAGGACGCGACGCCAAGGCCGGTCTCTCCCTACGGCGTCACGAAGCTCGCCTGCGAGTCCCTCGCCCGAACATACGCGGAATGCTTCGGCCTGGAAGTCGTGCTCCTACGCTACTTCAGCGTCTACGGTCCAAGGCAGCGTCCCGACATGGCGTTCGCCCGGATCATCGCGGCCGTGCTCGGCGAGCGGACCTTCTCCGTCTTTGGATCCGGTGAGCAGTCGCGTGACTTCACCTATGTCGGGGACGCGGTGGAGGCCACGCTCGCCGCGATGGAGGGCGGTCCGGCCGGCATCGTCTACAACGTCGGCGGGGGAAGCGAGACGACCCTGAACCAGGCGATCGAAGTGTGCGAGCGGCTGGCGGACAAGCAGCTGAGAGTCGTCCACGAGCCGCAGGCTCTCGGAGACGTCCGAAGAACCGGAGCAGACACGACCCTCGCTGCCGCGGAGCTCGGCTGGCGCCCACGGATCTCCCTCGAGGAAGGCCTCGCCCGCCAGCTGGCGGCTGCTCGGTCAGCGGGTAGCGTCCCTTCCTAGAGCGTCCAGAAGACGATGGCGAGAACGAGTGCGGCGCTCACGGAGATGGCTCCACCGACGAGAGCGAGCTGGCGACGGCGCGTGGCAACGAACTGCGCGAGCGCGGACCCCGGCAGCGCCGAGGGGGGGATTGCCGCGAGCGCGACGAACACCACCGAGATCACGATTGCAGCGGAGAGGATCGGGAGCCCGGCGTGCAGGGTCTCCTTCAACTCCTCGACATGGCCGCTTTCAGAGAGGAACATTCACTCCGCAGCGAGCGTGGCGCCGAACCGAGCCCGCCCTTCGCGGAGTCTAACCTCGCCGTGCGGCCCGGTGTCGCCCGTCCGTTCCCGCAACACCGGCCCCGCGGGCGCGCCTAAGCTACGGACAGGAGATCGGGACGCGCCCGATCCAGGGACTTCCGGGGTGCCTTGAGCAGCGTAGTCACAATCGGCAAGCGTTGGTGGTGGCTCCTCGTGATCGGGGCGGTTGTCGCGGCCCTGATGGGGTTGCTCGTCGCGAACCGCCTGCCCGACACATACGAAGCCGAGACGCAGGTCCTCGTCGGCCCGCTGACCCCACCCGACAAGGACACGCTCGACACCGCCGGAGCCCAGGCGCGAACATACAGCGCCCTCGCGACCACGAGCCCCATCCTCGACGCCGCAGCCCAGCGCGTGGGTCTCACGAGCATCCGCGGCAAGATCCACGGCGTCAACGCAAGCGACGTCACGCGGCTGATCTCCATCACGGCCCGCGACAGCGACCCCGCTCGGGCGGCCGCGATCGCCAATGCGCTTGCAACGGTCCTGGTACAACGCGCGGCCGGCGGGCCGCCGGCAGGTCGGCTCACGGTGGTGCAGCAGGCGACACCTCCGCAAAACCCGGTCGGCCCTTCCACGGGTCTCATCGTTGCGCTGACCGCCCTCGTCGGGTTGCTCGGGGCGTTCGGCATCGCTGCGCTCGTCGACTCCCTCACCGCGGTCGTACGCTCGGAGGAGGACATCGCCCCGTACACGCCGGTCCTCGGCTCGGTGAACGGATCCCGGCCCTGGCGGAGGGAAAAGCCAATCGTCGTCGAGGCGGAGCCCGAGTCGTCGGCGGCCGCCTCCTACCGCGTGTTGACAACCAAGATCGAGCTTTCCAACGGGGAGGTTCCCCTCCGAAGCCTTCTCCTGCTGGACGTCCACGGGGGTCATTCGAGCGCACGCGTCGCGGCGAATCTCGCGGCCAGCTTCGTGGAGGACGGCACGCGCGTCGTCCTCGTCGACGGCGACCAGCGGGGCGGCCTGATGCGCCTCTTCACACAAGGATCCGAGTCGGCGGACGTTGTACAAAGGGCACGCCCGCTGCGCATCGGCAAGCTCATGTTCGACCGGTTTCGCATCCGCCGCCCTCGGCTCATCGTGCTCAGACCGCGGAGGACGTCGGAAGCCCTCGACGCAGAGCAAGCAAGCGAGACGATCGAGCACCTGCTCGCGGGGGCCGACCTTGTTCTGCTCACGGCGGCGCCGCCCGACCATTCGTCCGAGAGCCTGCTCTGGGCGCGTGCCGCCCAGAGCACGATCGTGGTCGCCGAGCAGGATCACACCAAGCGAGAGGAGATGACTCCGACGCTCGAGAGCCTCCGCGTCGCCGACGCAAACGTCATCGGCGCGGTGCTGTCTTGAGCCCACGCCCCAGCCGTTCCGCAAAGCCGTGACGACATTCGAGCAGGCCCTCTGGGCGCAATCCGCCCCCGGTACGAACCTCAAAGGCTCCGTCGACGGGGCGAACTGGTGCTTCCTGCTACCTCGTCTCGAGCTGGGCAGAGTCCTCACGCTCGGACGGCCGGCCGCGTCTTCGCTCGCCACCCTCTCGAAATTGGGAGACGAGGTCGTGGTCTGGGCGAACGCCGTCGATCACGACCGGCTCCAGGCCAAGGTCGAGAAGCGAAACCTCGGGAACGTAAGAATTCTCGCCGCGGAGCACGGCAAGGCGCTTCCACTGTCCGACGATGTCATCGACGTCGTACTCGTCGCGAGCCCCCGCCTTGCGCGCTCGGGCATCGGCGGCGCGAAGGTCCACGAGCTCATGCGGGTGCTGAAACCGACCGGCGCCCTCTACGTTGAATCTCGCCTCCTCGACCGGCGCCGCCGCCATGCCTCGGAGTGGTCCCTCGACCCAACCCAGCACACGTTTCTGTGGGCGGCACCGGCCTGGGGGGAGCTGCGCTTCGCCGCACCGGTTGGCGATCCCGCGGCCACCTCGTACCTCGAGCGGCACTTTCTCAAGCCGCTTGTCCGTCAAACGCTGCTCAAACGTCCTGGCAGGGTCGCTGCGCGGACACCCCTCGCGAACCGTCTCGTTCGTCGCCGCGCGCTCATCGTGACTAGAGACGGGGAGACCCGGCTGGCGGGCCCCCCGGCCTACGTCCAAACGATCGCGGAGCAGGCGGGGACGACGGTCGAGGGGCTTCGGTGGGCCTTCGCCGCACCCGGCGAGCACAGCTCCCAGAAGGCCCTCTTCTTCCTCTTCGACGACGCGGACGTCCAGCCGCGGTCGGTGGTCAAGATCACGCGCGACGGAAGCCACAATCCCCGGCTGGAGAACGAATGGCAGGCACTTGGTCTTCTCCAGGAGCGAGGAATCGGAGACGAGCGAACCCGGCCCTCGCCTCTCTTCTTGGGTCATCACGCGGGCCTGGCGGTCCTGGGCGAGACGGCGATCACCGGAACCCCGTTCGTCGAGCAGACGGAGGCGAGTCACGAGTGCCCCCACGCACGCCGGGTAGCCGAGTGGCTCCTGGCGCTCGGCGTCTCGACCGCCCATGCCCCCGCGGATCCCTGTCTGGTCGTCAGCCGCCTGCGCGCCGTCCTCGAGCGCTTCGACGAGCTCTACCGCCCGGATCGTGAGACGAGCCGGCTCCTGTCGGACCAGATGGCCGCACTCGCGGGCAGCGCCGACGCCCTCCGGCTCGTGTTCCAGCATGGAGACCCGGGCCCGTGGAACATCGTCGTGACACCGGACGGGAGGCCGGGCTTCCTCGACTGGGAGGCGGCAGATCCCGACGGGATGCCGCTTTGGGATCTCTTCCACTTCGTGCGCAGCTTTGGGCTCGCCGTCTCGCAGAAGGCGGGCAGGCGTGACCCTGGCAGGAGCTTCGCCGACCAGATCCTCGCGGAGTCGGGGGTCAACGGGCTTCTCGTCGAGACGACGAACCGTTTCTGTGCCGAGACAGGTGTCTCGACCCGGCTCGTCGAGCCGCTCTTCTATCTCTGCTGGGTCCACCGTGCGGTGAAGGAGGCTTCTCGACTGTCGCGGAAGGAGCTGCAGTCGGGCCGTTATTTCAACCTCCTGCGTCTCGCAGTCGTCCGCAGGAACGCGCCTGGACTGCACCGGCTCTTCTCGCCCGCGTCCGGCACCTAGCTTTCGATGCGCATCCTCGTCTGCGCATCGGAGGCCCCGCTTCCACCGGTGAACGGCTTCCGCCTTATGCTGACAGCCCTGACGAGAGAGCTGGTGCGGGAACACGACGTCCGGGTACTCGCCTTTCGCTCCCCCGACCAGCGCGGGTCTCCCCCCGACGAAGGCCGGCTGCGTCTTCTTCCTCAACCGGAAGACGCGTTCCTGGTCTCTGCCGTGCAGACGGCAGGCGCGGTTGCGCGGGGGCGACCGCTCAGGGCCGACCGGCTGGCCTCCCCGATGGCCGACCCTCTGCGCGCGGAGCTGCGTGAGTTCGCGCCCGACGTCGTCCACGTGACCTCCGGCCGGTTGGCCGGTCTCGGCCGCGCGCTCGGCGGGCGCCCCGCAGTGCTCGGAGCGCTCGATGCCATGCATCTCAACACCGAGGCTCGAGCGCTCGCGGCGTCTGGATTCCGCAAGCGTCTCCTCCGCCTCGAGATCGGCCGTGTCCGCCGATTCGAGGCGAGCGAATACAGGCGGTTCGCCCGCGTCACTGTCGTGAGCGACGCCGACCGCGCCGCCCTGCTGGAGATCGACCCTTCCCTCGAGATCGACGTCATCCCGAACGGCGTCGACGTCGATTTCTACGCTCCGGATCGCCACGCGGTGGTCGACGCCGCGCGCATCGTCTTCACCGGCGTGATGAGCTATGCCCCCAACGTCCTCGCAGCTGAGTTCCTGGCGCGAGAGGTCTTCCCACGGGTGCGGACAGGGCGCCCCGAGGCGCGACTGGCGATCGTCGGGCGCTCGCCGGCGGATGCCGTACGGGCGCTCGGAGAGCTACCGGGAGTCGAGGTCGCCGGCGAGGTGCCGGACCTCCGCCCCTGGCTGCGGGAAAGCCGTGTCTATGCATGTCCGATGACGAGCGGAACCGGGATCAAGAACAAGCTGCTCGAGGCGATGGCCTGCGGCCTCCCGTGCGTTGCAACGCCGCTCGCGCTCCAGGGGATCGGCGCAGTCCCCGGCGGTCAGGTTCTCGTCGGCGCCGACGCGGACGAACTCGCACAGGAGATCGTCCGTGTCCTTGGCGACGACGCGCTCGCCGCGCGGCTCGGTGCCGCCGGAAGGACCTACGTGTGCTCGGCGCACGACTGGAGCGGGGTCGCACGGAGCTATGTCAGGGTCTGGGAAGACGCCCGGGCAGCGACGAGAAGAGGCGACGATTCATAGGTCGCTCCCGCGTGTGCGCGGCAAACCCTGCTGCGCCCACTCCTTTCCGCTGCTATGACTCTCCGCATGCCGACCGGGACAGGAGCAAGTGAGGCTCAAGCCGCACGCTCCGGCGAGTTGAACGCGCCGTCGAGCGGAGGAGATCGCGACGGGCTCGAGCCGCCACAGCAGTTGAAGGTCGCGTACGTCATGTCTCGCTTTCCACGCCTGAGCGAGACCTTCGTCCTCTACGAGATCCTGGCCGTCGAGGACATGGGCATCGACGTGGAGCTCTACCCGCTGATCCGGGAACGGGCCGAGCGTCGTGCACCCCGAGGCCCTGGAGCTCTGCAACCGCGCGAGATTCCAGCCCTTCTTCTCCGCGGCCGTGCTGCGCAGCCAGCTCCACTTTCTCCGCCGCTCGCCTCGGCGGTACCTGGGTACCCTGCGCGATCTGCTCGCGGGCACGTGGGGCAGCCCCAACTTCTTCGCCGGAGCCGTCGCGATCTTCCCGAAGGTCGCGCACACCGCCCGGCTGATGCAGGCCGACGGAATCGACCACGTCCACTGCCATTTCGCCAACCACCCTGCGGCGGCGGGTTTCGTGATCCACCGCCTCACAGGCATCCCGTTCAGCTTCACGGCCCACGGCTCCGACCTGCATGTCGATCGTCACATGCTCGGCGAGAAGCTCGCCGAAGCCGCGTTCGCCGTACCCATCTCCCGGTACAACCGCGACCTCATGATCGAAGAGTGCGGCGAGGGTTTCCGCGGAAAGCTCGTCGTCATCCACTGCGGCGTCGACACGCGGGTGTTCCGACCCGTCGGCCGCAAGGCGGAGGACGGGCGCTTCACCGTCCTCTCCGTCGGGACGCTCCACGAGGTGAAGGGGCAGAAGGATCTCGTCGAGGCATGTCGTCTGCTGCGGGAGGACGGCGTCGACGTCGTCTGCAAGCTCGTCGGGGAGGGCCCCGACCGCAAGGCTTTGAGCCGGCAGATAGCGGCTGCCGGGCTCGAGGGGCGCGTGACCCTGCTCGGACGCCGCGACCGGTCCGAGGTCGCAGAGCTCCTGCAAGGGGCTGACGTCCTCGCGGCGCCGAGCGCGCCTACGAGGCGCGGAAAGCGTGAGGGAATCCCGATCGTCCTGATGGAGGCGATGGCCAGCGGCGTGCCGGTCGTCGCGAGCCGGATCTCGGGGATTCCGGAGCTGGTCGAGGACGGCGTCTCCGGGCTTCTGGTCCCGCCTCGAGACCCGCGGAGCCTTGCGGATGCCCTGGCCCGGCTCCACGCCGACAGCTCTCTGCGTGAGGCGCTCGCGCCCGCGGGTCGCGCAAAGGTGGAGGCCGAATTCGACCTGCGCCAGAACGCAGCGGAGCTCGTGCGACAGTTCAGAGCCCATGCGACGGTCCCGGCGTGAAGCGGCGGATCGTCTTCTGGTCTGCCGTGGGCACCGTCGGCACGACGTACCTCCTCTTTCCGCTCCTCGTGCTCGCCCGCGCCCGGCTGCGCCCCCGGCCACACCGGTCCGCAGATATCACGCCGGGCGTCACCCTGATCGTCGCCGCCCACAACGAGGCCGCCGACATCGGCGCGAAGCTCGCGAACGTCCTCGCTCTCGACTATCCGCCCGACCGGCTCCAGGTCGTCGTCGCCTCGGACGGATCCGACGACGGAACCGACGAGATCGTTCGACGATTCGCGAGCTCGCGCGTGCAGCTTCTTTCCCTGCCCCGCGAGGGGAAGGCCGCGGCGATCAACGCTGCGGCCGCCGTAGCGAGCGGCGAGATCCTCGTCTTCTCCGACGCGAACAGCATCTACGCACCCGACGCCCTGCAGGCCCTCGTGCGGCCGTTCGCCGACGAGGGGGTGGGCGGCGTCGCCGGCGACCAGCGCTACGTCGCCGATGCGGTCTCCGGAGCAGCCGCCTCCGGGGAGCAGCGGTACTGGGACTTCGACCGTTTGATGAAATCCGCCGAGAGCCGCGCCGACAACGTCATCTCGGCCACCGGGGCCATCTACGCCGTTCGCGCCTCCCTCTTCGATCGAGTGCCTGAGGGCGTCACCGACGACTTCTACACCTCCACCGGCGTGATCGCCCAGGGCTTCAGGCTCGTGTTCGCACCGGACGCAGTCGCGTACGAGCCGGTGGCGCGGAGCGCGAACCTCGAGTTCGGGCGGAAGGTCCGAGTGATGACGCGCGGGCTGCGCGCCGTCTTGCTTCGGCGGGCGCTCCTCGACCCGCGCGCGCACGGTCTCTACTCCCTGCAGCTCTTTGCGCACAAGGTCCTCCGCCGCCTGATGGTCTTCCCGCTCGTCGCCATCGCCGTGACGAGTCCCCTCCTCTGGCGGCGAGGCGCCGTTTACCGGATCGCCACGCTCCTCCAGGGCGGCGTGTACGGTCTCGGTGCTCTTGGGATTCTCCTCTCAGCTCGACCGACCGGTCGCCGGAAGGCCCTGATGCTGCCTGCCTTCTTCTGCTTCGTGAACGCCGCCGCCCTTCGCGCGACCTGGAACGTCGTGAGCGGCAGGCGGATCGACCGGTGGGAGCCGCAGCGGGAGAGTCCGCCTCAGCTCGAGGAAGAACGTGGCCGCCAGCCCCTCGTCGAGGCACGCGGGAGCGGGGAACGATGAGCGGCGCCGCGATCGGTCGGCTCGAGCGGCTCAAGCACGAGCTCAGCCGACTTCGCGGAGACCCGACAGCAGCGCCCGACGCGAGCATCGTGATTCCGGTCAACGCGGAGGCCGATCTCGAGAACGTCCTCCACGTGATCGACGACATCTCCCGGTATGAGGGGAACCGAACCTTCGAAGTCGTGCTCGTCATCAATCACTACCCATCTGACGCCCCACCCGAGGAGCTGAAGACCTACGCCCGGGCGGGCCTGCGCGCCGTCGGCGTCCCCAACGCGTGGAGGTCGGGGGAGGTCGTCAGCTTCACGGCTCGGATCCCCGGCGCCCGGGAGGCGGCCTCACCGCTCCTCATCCACTTCGACGCCGATTGTCGGCTGCCGAGCGCGACCGCGCTGCTCGACTGGTACGTGGAGCAATTCGCGCGCGGCGCAGCCGCGGCGTACACCCACGTGGGCTATTACGACCTCCGCCCGCTCTGGTCGGTTCGCGCCCGGATCGCCGCTCACCATGGCGCCCGCTGGGTGAAGAGGAACATCCTGCGTATCCCGACGATTCGCGGGAGCAACTATGCGGTCGATCGCTCCCTTTTCCTCTCGCTTTACGAGCAGGGGCTGCTGACCGACGACCTCAACGTCGGCCCGGCGGTGAAGGCGAGCGGGGGCCCCGTCTCGTACGGGAGCGCCAGCGACCTCGCTGTCCTCACGTCGGGGCGCCGGTTCAGGGGCGGCTGGCTGAGGCTCATGCGTTACCTCTGGTACCGGGCGCGGTACAACATACGCGTCTTGCCGGTTCGCGCGCTCGAGCCGGGAAAGTCGCGGAATCCCTTCCACGAGAAGCCGCTCCGGTGACCGTCTTCCTCGGGGTCGCATGATCCTTCCCAACACGGTGATCGCAGGTGCTCCGAAGTCGGGCACGAGCTCGCTGTTCACGTGGCTCGCCGATCATCCCGAGGTCTGCGGCTCTCGCTTCAAGGAGACTCGCTACTTCCTCGACCCCGGACATGCTCTCCTCGACCCCCGCTCGAACTATCACGATCATGGGCTGGCGGGATACGCATCCCACTTCAGCCAGTGCGAAGGCTCGAACACCAAGCTCGTCCTCGAGGCGACGCCCCATTACCTGTACCAACGCACCGCGCTCGAGGTGCTTTCAGGCTTCGATCCCCAGCCCTCCGTCGTCTTCCTTTTGCGGAAGCCCTCGGAGCGCGCGTATTCCGAGTACCAGTTCGCACGGAACAACCGAGCAGTGATCGATCGCGATGTCACGTTTCGTGACTTCATCGAGATGGTGCGGCGCGAAGACACGTTCCTCGCAGGACGCCGACAGCTCGAAGCGGTGTTGGAGCATGGAAGGTACATCGACTTCCTCGACCGCTGGTCGGGCCGTTTTCCCCGCTCGAAGATTCACATCTTCCTCTTCGAGAACCTCCAGCGGGACAACCGCTCCTTCATGGAAGACGTGGCCGTGTCGCTCGACATCGAGCCCGCCGTCTACGGGGAGTACGATTTCCCGCTCAAGAACCTGACGTACCAGGTCAAGCATCAGGCATTGCACCGCATGCGCAGCAGGGTCGGGCGTCGCATCCCCCGTGGCCAAGCGAAGGTCCTGGTCCACAAGACGACAAGAAGGGCGTACACGGCCTTGAACATCGAGCGGACACGGCCGGCGAAGACCCCGGACGACAAGGCAGTCATCGCCGAGCTCGACACCGAGTTTGCCCCGTGGAACGAGGAGCTCGCCCGGAAGCTCGACATCGACCTTTCCCCGTGGGAATGACGACAGCGAACGAAGCAGCGGTAAGGGCACGGGGCGGAACCGCGCCTCAGCCTCCCGGGATTCGTTGGGACGGGCGAGTTGCGATCGAGCCGACGCCGCGCAGACTCGCGGAGGAAGTCGCCCTGCTCGGCTTCTTCTTCATCTTCTATGCCAACATCGCGGTGCTGGCGACGCGCTTCCATGGAGTTCCGAGCTTCATCGCCTCGGGCGTCGTCCTGCTCCTCTTCATTCCTCTGGCGAGGTACCTGGTGCTCGAGCGGCAGCCTCTGGTCGTCACGCCGGTGCTCCCGCTCGTCTTCGCCTTCTTCGGAGCGCTGTTCTTGGCCGCCGCGCTCTCGAAGGACCCTGGCGTGTCGAAGAGTGCGCTCGCCACCTACCTGACCGAAGGCCTCATCCTCTATCTGATCGTCACGAACGCGGTCAGGACGACGGCTGCGCTGCGGAAGGTCGTCTGGGTGCTCATCCTCGCCGGAGCCTTCATGGGCGCGCTTTCGATCTTCCAGGAGCTCACGCACACGTATTCGAGCGACTACGGGGGGCTCGCACAGGTCGACCGCGTCGACAATGGAGGTGGCTTCAACGTCGCGCCACAGGATTCTCCCCAGAAGGTCCTGCGACCCCGGCTGTCAGGACCGCTGGGCAGCGAGAACCGCTACGCACAGATCCTGGCCGCTGTGCTCCCACTCGCCCTCATCCGCGCGTTCAGAGAGGAAAGGAGACGTCTTCGGCTCGGAGCCTCGCTCTGCTCGCTCCTGATCATGGGCGGCCTGCTCCTCACCTTCTCACGCGGTGCAGCGCTTGCCGTCGCGGTCACGCTCGTGGCCATGGCGCTCCTGCGCGAGCTCCCAATTCGTCAGCTGCTCGGCGCTCTGGCCGTGCTCACGCTGCTCGTCGCACTGGTCGTGCCCGACTACGTCACGCGTCTGCGCTCCCTGGAGAGCGTGACGGCACTGTCCTCGTCCCCGTCCTCCGACTCGTCGCAGCACGTCGACTCCTCGATCGCCGGACGGAAGACAGAGAACCTGGCGGCCCTGCACACGTTCCTCGGCCATCCGATCGTCGGCGTCGGGCCCGGGGTCTACTTCAAGGAGTACTCACGCCAGACTGCGAACCAGCTCGGGCTCAGATACCTCACGAGCGAGCGCCGCGGACACAGCCTCTATCTCGAGATGGCCGCGGACACGGGGATGATCGGCCTGGGGACCTTCCTCGCGATGGTCGGCACCGCCATGGTGCTTCTTCTCAAGCAGGCCAGACGCTGGCGCCCATACGACCGCGAACGCTCGCTGCTTGCGAGCTCGTTTCTGTTCGCGCTCTTCGGCTACCTCGCGTGCGGTGCCTTCCTCCAGCTCTCGTATCAGCGCTACTTCTGGATCCTGCTCGCACTCGGCAGCTCCACGATCTGGGCGCTTCGCCGTGACGAAGAGAAGGGAATCCTTCGCGCTCCTCCGGAGGCGGAAGCGGCGACCTAGCTCCGTCTGCCGGTCCTTCACGTCGACCGGGGGAATCCCTACCGGGGCGCGTGGGTCCAGTCGGTCCACCCGAAGTTTCGGCCGACCTGAGTCCCGACCTCGACCGGAAACGACGCGCCGTAGCGGTAGTTGATGATCCAGTAGGCCGGGACACGAGGCTCCCACCACTCCGCGTCCGGGAAGCGCCGCCCGAGGTCGTAGAGGAATCGGGTGGCGCGGAGGAGCGCCTGGTTCTCCCACGAGTAGACGTCGTACCCTTGCCTGTAGAGGATCTCGGCGAGCGCAACGTAGCCACTCAGGGCCTCGCGCGGATACTGGGTATAGACAGGAGGCCACTGGAACGGACCACCCCGGCGCATGTCGTCGGGGAGTGCGCCGTCGATGGAGTGTCCGTCCTTCGTCGCGCCCCGAGGGTTCACGCCCTTGGGCCGCTTCGGATCGGCCTGCCAGGAGAGGTCGTCGTTGTACCCGCCCGCTCGAAAGCCCTTGCCGACGTCCTCGGGACCGAATAGGGGGCCGGGTATTCCGGGGTAGGCCGACCGATCACCGAGCCAACCCTTCATGACCTTCGCAGCCCGAGCGAGATCCTCCTCGTCACCGAGGTAGGCGGCGATCGCCACTCGGCTGGCGCCGGCCATGCCTCCCCAGTTGTTCATGGCGCGCTCGGCGGTCCCGATGAGCGTCTGTTCGGGCACGGCTTCGGACGTCAGCGTCTCCGTGCGCACGTGCGCAAGCCACTGACGGAAGGCAGCGTCCGCCGAGGGGTCGTAGACCCTGAGATCGATCAAGTCGGCGGCGATGACGTCGGAGAGGAGGTTTCGGCCTGCGGCGAGGGTGCTCCCGCCCTCCTCGGTGCCCATGGCGCTCTCGATCGCGGCGGCGGCCTCTTTTCGGTAGCTCTCGTCTCCGGTGCGGGCATAGACGAGCGCGACCGCCATCGTGAGCACGTCGTGGTTCGAGTCTTGGTCTGCGATGTCCGCCTTCCCGAGCGGCCCGTCGGCTGCCGCCTTCACCCGCTCCCAGGCCGCTCCCGCCATGGGAAGCGCCCGGACCTCGGCAGGGGAGATCCAGATTCCGACCGAGGCCGGTTCCCGGGTCGGAGCGGGCGGCGGGGTCGTCTCGGCGTGCGCAGCCGCCCTCGCCTGCTCTCGCTCCTGGCGCTGGAGCGCCTGGTTGTCCTCACCAGAGCCACGGCAAGCCGGGATGAGAAGCAAGCAGGCCAACGAGAAGGCGGCGACGGATCTCACGGCCAGAGCTTGCCACCGCGTGCGACGTCGGCGTCGCGCTTGTCGCGACGCTCCCGACCTGCCTTGACGTGCCCGTGAGACCCTGTTATCCCTCCAGCCGGTGGCGGGACAAGGGTGAAGCAGAAGATTGATCTCCGGAGGCTTCGGCTTCGCGCAGTCGTTTCGGCGACCGTGGCGCTCGTGGCGCTCGGTGTCGCGCAGGCGGCGCAGGCGGCCGCGGGCGACATCGGCTACGCGGGGCCGTCGACGAACGGGGCCGGGACGGCGCCGACCGGCTCGAAGCCGGAGAGCAAGCTCTGGTGGAACGACGGTTTCTGGTGGGCGAGCATGTGCGTTCCGGCAGCGGATTCCACATCTTCAAGCTCGACGCCGGCACGCAGACGTGGTCGGACACGGGGTCGCCCTCGACGATCGTTCCGGCACCCGTGCGGACATCCTCTGGGACGCGGGCTCGGGCAAGCTGTACGTCGCCTCGCACAAGTTCGCCGACTCGTCGGCATCCGGCTATCCGTCCCGCCTCTATCGGTTCAGCTACGACCCGGGCACGGACACGTACACGCGGGACCCGGGCTTCCCCGTCGCCATCAACAACTACCGAACCGAGACGCTGGTGATCGCCAAGGACTCGACAGGCCAGCTCTGGGCGACGTGGAGGCAGGGGACGGACATCCTCGTCGACCGAACCGTCTGCAGTCCCGTCTGCAACGACGCGACGTGGGGCACGCCCTTCGTCCTCGGCCCGTCGGTGAGCAGCGACGACATCTCGAACGTCATCGCGTTCGGCGGAGACAAGGTCGGCGTGATGTGGAGCGATCAGAGAACGGACCGCGACACCTTCGCGGTCCATGCCGACTCCGCGAACGACGACGTCTGGAGCACGGAGACGGCGCTCCAGGGCCCGGGAATGGCCGACGACCACATCAACCTCAAGACCGACGACGCCGGCCGCGTGTTCGCGGCGGTCAAGACGTCGAAGAGCGGTTCCACCGACCCGCTCACGATGCTGCTGACCCGCGACCCCTCCGGTAGTTGGTCGAGTGCGGTCTTCGGACTCGTCCGCGACCACCACACGCGGCCGATCATCGAGCTCGACGAGACGAACGACGTCATCCACATGTTCGCCACCGCGCCCGAGTCCGGCGGAACCATCTACGAGAAGACGTCGCCGGTGAGCGCGATCTCCTTCCCGAGCGGGCTCGGGACGCCCGTCATGAAGGACGCGGACGGGAAGCTGAACAACGTCACCTCGACGAAGCAGAACGTCACCGCCGAGACCGGCCTCGTCGTCGTTTCCTCGGGCAGCGCAGGCACCTACTGGCACGGCTTCCTTACCCTCGGGGGAGGCGGCGGCCCGGTGAAGCCGACGGCGAGCTTCACCGGCGCTCCAACGACGGGGATCGCTCCGCTCACGGTTCAGTTCACCGACTCCTCGACCGGCGCTCCGGACACGTGGGCGTGGGACTTCCAGAACGACGGCACGACGGACTCGGCGAGCCAGAATCCTCAGTTCACGTACACGAGCCCGGGCACCTACTCGGTGAAGCTGACCGTCGCGAACTCGGCGGGCAACTCCTCGCTCACGCGGACGAACTACATCACGGTCGGCTCGGCCGGCGGCGGAGGCACCGTCACGCTCGCCCCCACCGACGACGCGTACGTGCGCGTGAACTATCCGGACGAGAACACGGGCTCGCAGACGACGCTCAGGACGTACAAGGGCGACCGCACGGTCTCGTACCTGAAGTTCTCCGTCGCCGGCGTCACGGGGCCCGTCGACGACGTCAAGCTTCGCCTCTACGTCACCGACCCGAGCGACGTGGCCGGGGCGATCTACTCGGTGGCCGACACCGCGTGGAGCGAAGGGACGATCACGTGGAACACGAGGCCGAGCGCCGGCAGCCTTCTCGGAGCCGGCGGCGCTGCAGCGAGCGGAACGTGGGTCGAGTTCGACCTCGGCGCGGCGATCGCGGCAGACGGCGTGTACAGCTTCGCCCTCAAGGACGGCGGAAGCGACGCGGTGTGGTACAGCAGCAAGGAAGGCTCGAAGCCGCCTCAGCTCGTCGTCAGCTTCGGCTCCTGATCGACAGGGCGTTAGCCTAGAGAGCGAGCGGGGCTCTCCGGGGCGCGCCGCTGGCAATTCGGGTAAGACGAGAGGGATCCCTGCTTCGCCATGAAGACGGACGCCACCGCAACCGCTCCCCCCGAGTCCCTCACGGGTGCGGCCGGCGACGCTGCTACCCGCAAGCAGATCCGCGGCTCGAGCCTGCTGCTCGTCGGGCGAGTCGTCTCGCTAGGCGTCAACTTCGCGGTCCAGATCGTCGTCATCCGCTACCTGAGCAAGAGCGATTACGGAGCGTTCGCATATGCCCTCTCGCTCGCCGGCCTGGGCACGAGCATCGCCACGTTCGGCCTCGATCGATCGATCACCCGCTTCGTGCCGATCTACGAGGAGCAGGGGAACTACGGGAAGGTCTGGGGCACGATCGTGCTGGCGGGTGGGGTCGTCACGTCGGTGGGGCTCCTCTGTGTCGCGCTCGTCTACGGGCTCCAGGGTGTCTTCGGCAACTCGCTGATGTCGGACTCGAGCACGACGTCGGTGCTCATGGTGCTCATCCTCCTCGTCCCGATTCAAAGCCTCGACGGCTTGCTCGTCGGCATGTTCGCCGTCTTCTCGAAGCCGCGCGCGATCTTCTTCCGGAAGTACGTCCTCGCGCCGGGACTCCGCCTGACGATCGTGCTCCTGCTCGTGCTCGGTCAGAAGGGCGTCGTCTTCCTCGCGGCGGGCTACGTCCTCTCGGCCGCCCTCGGCGTCGGGCTGTACCTCGTCATGCTCGAGCGCATGCTGCGAAGAGAGGGGCTGTTCGAGCGCTTCTCCGTCTCGACGATGCAGATCCCCGCACGCGAGGTCTTCGGCTTCACGATCCCCCTCCTCACCTCCGACCTCGTCTACATGACGATGAACACCTCGGACGTCGTCCTCCTCGGGCACTACGGAGGCGCGACCGACGTGGCCGCCTTCCGGGTGGTGATGCCGGCGGCCAATGCTGAACCAGCTCGTGATGTCGAGCTTCACCCTGCTGTTCACGCCGCTCGCGGCGCGCATGTTCGCCCGGGGCGACGAGGACGGGATCAACCAGCTCTACTGGCACACCGCGATCTGGATCGCCGTCCTCTCCTTCCCGATCTTCGCCCTGACCTTCTCGCTCGCACACCCGGTGACGACGACGCTCTTCGGCGAGCGCTACGCGGACTCGGCAACGTACCTGGCGCTCCTCTCCCTGGCCTACTACTTCAACGCTGCTCTCGGCTTCAACGGGCTGACGCTGAAAGTGTTCGGGCGCCTGCGCTACATCGTCTCGATCAACACCTTCGTCGCGTGCGCCAACCTCGGCCTGAACTTCCTGCTCATCCCGCGGTACGGGCCGCTCGGCGCCGCGATCGGGACGACGAGCACACTCGTCCTGCACAACATCCTCAAGCAGGCCGGCCTTCTCCTGGATACCGGTGTTCGCCTCTTCCGCCGGGCCGACTTCGCCGTCTACGCGAGCATCGGAGCGGCGGCAGGAAGCGTGCTCGTCTTGCAGCTGCTCGTCTCCCCGCCGGCCATCGTGGGCTTCGTGGCGGCCGGCCTGGCCTCGGTCTTCGTCGTCGGCTACAACCGTTCTGCGCTTCGAGCCGCCGAGACCTTCCCCGAGCTCAGGCGCTTTCGCATCATCCGGCTCATCGTGGGCCAGTAGGCCAGGCGGAGACGTCAGACCGGCCCGGTCTGCAGGACCGCGCCGAGGAGATTGGCACCGGCGGGCTCGAGGCCCGCAAGGGCAGCTTCGACGTGCGTGCGGCTCGTGTGCTCGGCTCTGACGACCAGAACGGTCGCCCTGGCCGTGCGGGCCCACGTGAGCGCACCGCGCGAGCGGCTCGGCGGCGGGCCGTGGAGGACGAGGATGTCGGCGTCGGCGGACAGCCACCCGAGGAGCTCCTCCGCCGTCTCGCTGCTGAGCGCGCCCTGCGTGCGCCTGGGCAACGCGAGCACGAACGGCACTCCGGAGCGGAGGGCGTAGCGGTCCAAGGTCACGTCCCGGCACTCGAGCGGCGTCGACCGCTTGACCATCTTCCCGCGCGTGCCCGGCTCGCCGAGCCCGAACAGACGGCCGACACGGTCTCCTCCGCCGAAGTCCGCAAGAACCACGCGACGACCGTCGTGGGCGAGCGTGAGCGCGAGCTTCGACGCCACGAGCGCGCTGCTCTCATCGTCCTCGGCGCCCAGGACGAGCAGGCTGGGCGGTTCCTGCGCGCTGTTGGCAACCGCGATCTGCGTCGCGAGCCGCCGATACGAGGCTGCCTCTTCCGTGCCGTTCTCGTTCGGACCCAGAGACCCTCGGCCGTGAGGGGGCAGTCCTCCGTTCACGGAGGCGAGGACGGGCAGGTTGCCGAGCGCGCTGAGCGCGTCCTCGTCCGACACCCTCGGCTTGCGCGCTTCGGCAATGAAGGCGAACGCGAAGGCGGCGAAGAGCCCGGCCGCCGCGCCGAATGCCAAGGAGAGCGCGGGCCGCGGGCGGACGCGAGCCGCCGACTTGGCGGGGTCGACCAACCGCACGCGAGGTGGCGCCGTCGGAGGCGTGCCGGATGTCGACGAGACGGCCGCGGTAGACACGTACCACCGCAAGCCGGCGGAGAGGGCGTTCGCGAGGGCGACTGCCTCACGCCCCGTGGGCGCGTCGGCACGAACGGTCACGAGTCGCGTGTCCTGGTTGGATTCGCCCCGGACTCGCTGCCGGAGCCTGTCGAGCGAGACGGGCACGTGCGTCGAGCGGAGGGCATAGGCGAGCACGGGCGTGCTCCGGACCATCTCGGCGTACGTCGGGGTGAGCGCCGCGGCCTGCCTCGTTCCTCCGGCGGCCGTAGGAGTCTCGACGAGGACCTGGGCGCTCGCGTCGTAGGTCGGCGAGACCCAGGAGCCGATGGCCCACGAGACGAGCGCGCCTCCCACCGTGGCGAGCAGGAGCGGCAGCCACCATCTCCGCAGCAGCGAGGGAAGCCGGATGGATGGATCGGCCATGCCCTAACAGCGTAGTCCGGCGAGTGATGGGCGTTGCGAGACGACGAGGAGGGCCCCCGAGGGGCCCTCCTCGTCTTACGCTAGCGCCTGGCAGACGGAATTACCGGTGCCGAGGCTTGATCCTCAGGTAGGCGTGCCAGTAGTGCTTCGTGTCCGGGTTCGTTGCGAGGACGATCAGGCGGGTCTTGTTGCTGATCCTCTGCTTCGTCGACGTCGGGTTCGCCATCTCGCTGCCGCTGTCTCGGATCACGCGGGCGCCCGCCCTGAGCACCGGGAACGAGGGGTGGTCGAGCCGCGATGTCTTCATGAAGATCGCGGTGTTGTGAGTCGACCCTTCGAAGACCCGGATACGGTTGTGCTGCTCGTCCAAGAGGACGATCGGGCGCGTGTGGTCGAGCGAGGCGCGAGTGACCGTGAAGTGCTTCCACTTCCCCCCCGTCCCCCGCCGGAGGAGCATCGTGCCCGGGTTGGTCTCGCCCTTGAACTTCGTCTTCGTGACCGCGTAGACGCGACCGCTCGAATCGGTCTTCAGGTTGATGTGGTCGTCGGCCATCTTGCGGCCCCCGACCGCAACTTCGGGCGTCGAGGACCAGGCCGTCACAGGATCGCCGTCCTGATGAACGGCGAACAGCGATCCGGTCGTTGTTCACATCCGTCGTGTTGCTCCAAGCCACGCCGACCTTGTCGCCGCCGACACGGACGACGGAGGAGATGTCGTCGGGCGCGACGTCGTCGAGCGTCACGGTCGGACCGGTGAAGGTGCATTGCGCGAAGTTGGCGACACAGTTGCCGTCCGTCGGCTTGACGTAGACCTGGTGCGTCCCGCCCCCCGTCGCCTGCACCCACGTCGCCCAGATGGCTCCGTTCGAGTCGCGGTCGATCACGAGCGTCTCGCTCTTCTGCCCGTCGATCGGCTCGAAACCGTCGAGCGAGTACTTGTTCAGCCCGGTGTTGTACGTGAAGACGAAGAGCCGCATCTCGTCCGTCGGGTCGGGCGTGGAGTCGTTGTGGGAGACATCACGTACTTGTGCGAGGCAATGAACAGCTTGTTGCCCGTCGAGAGGACGTCCTGGCGGGTGCTGTCGCGACTGTCGACGAGGACTCCGGTGTCGATCCACCTCTGCTTGCTGAGGTTGAGCCGGAAGATGTGGTAGTCGTTGTTCGTGGGCGAGACCTTCTTGGCCATGACCGCCCACCAGAAGCCGTCGTTGAACCACAGCTTGCTCTCGGGCTTCGATGTCGTCGGCGGGCCGTTCGTGCCGGCCGTATACGCCCGGTCCCTGATGCCCGCGTCCGCGCGGACGACTGCCGGTACGAGTAGCGCGGCGACGAGGCCGCAGAGAATCGTGCACGCAGCGAGAACCGTCTTAGCCTTCATTCACTCTCCCTTTCCGCAGGTCTATGTCCGCAGCCAGGGCCCGAGCGAATGCCCCTACCCTGTCCCGGGCTCGCAAACCTATCGTTTCGAGGCGTCGTGCGTCGGTGTCAACGTGTATGGAGTCCGTGAACCTCCGGTCCTGGGTCGCGGTCTTCCCCACCAGGGAAGAAGCTGCGCCCGGAGAAGCGGGATCGTCGAGGCCCGGCCGACGTTGATCCGCCTGAGACGCAGCCAATTCCCATCTCGAACGTCGTTGGTGCCCCGCTGGGTCGTGAAGGCGAGCTCGAACCGCTCCTCCGCGAGCACGTCGGCGATCTCGGGACTCTCGCCGCCTGCCGGATAGGCGAAGACCCTGGGGACCGGCCCGACCTCGCGGGTGAGGTCCTCGACGGAGCCGACGATCTCCTTCCGGGCCGCGTCGATCGACAGGCGGTCGAGAAGGGGGTGAGTCCGCGAATGAGGCGCGAGGGCCACCCCCTCCGCCTGAAGCTTTCGAAGCTCGCTCCAGCCCAGGACGGCAGATCCCACCGGTGGCGCCCCCAGGACCCGACAGAGGTCGTCCACGAGCGTCATGGCCTCCTCGTGAGGCAAGGACTTCACGACGTCCCGAAGTCGCCTGTAGGCGGCCAGCCGGTTGGAGCTCGAGTCGAGACGAAGCTCACCGACCGGCGTGTCGATGGCCCGCGTCGAGGCCGGCGCCGTCAGCGCCGAGAACAGCCGGTCCCACCAGAACCCCGACGCGCTTCCCGGGTATGCGGTGGGGACGAAGAGGACGACGGGGACCCCCTGCTTCTGCAGGATCGGCCAGGCTTCCGCCGCAAAATCGCGATAGCCGTCGTCGAACGTCACGAGCACGGACCGAAGCGGCAACTCTGCCTCGCCGCGGCGAACAGCGAGAAGTTCCTCCAGTGACAGCGGTCGATAGCGCGACGCGATCAGTGCCATCTGCTCCTCGAACTCGGACGGCAGCGCGCTGACGAGACCCGGGTAGAGCTGCGGCGAGCGGGCCGGGTCGTCCACTCGGTGGTAGGTGAGGACCGCGAGCGCCCCCTGTCTTGGTCGGGCCGATCTCTCGAGCCCGGCCACGAGCCAGCCAAAGGCCCTCCCGCGAGACGCAGCGAGCGCGGAACGCCGAAGCACAGGGCTCACGCTCACGGCCGCATCTTCCGAGCGAGCTTCGCGGGGATCCTCGCGATCTCGGCCAGGCCGGGTCGCGGGTCGTCCCGGCTGAGGACGTCGTAGCCGTCCTTCGGGTAGGCAAGCCTGACCGCGGCCTGGATCGCCTCGCGCCGACGAGGCACCGCGACCAGCCGATGATCCTGTCTCCCGCGCAGTGTCGAGGCGATCCAGAGAACTTCAAGATCGAGATTCCGCGACCGGACGCCGACCTGGTAGCGCCTATAGGGCGTGTGCCCGTTCTCGGGCGGACCCGTGAGGTAGAGCTCTGCCATCCGCGCCGGAAAGTCGACGCCGCTCTTCACCGCAAGCGGCAGCGATCCCCAGACGCGCCCGTTGATCTCCATCAGGCGTGGGCCCTCGTCTCCGATCTTGAACTCCACCATCGCAAGACCCGTCCAGTCGAGCGCGGCGAGTAGCCGCGTGGCGTAGTCGTAGAGAGTTGGATCGAGCGCGACGCTCTCCCGAAACGAGCTCGCACCGCCCGTGATGGGCACCTCATGGAGCCGGCGATGCTGGAAGACGGCGAGCGGCCGCCCGCGATCCAACAGAAGCTCGACTCCGTGCCCCTCCCCCCGACAGTACTCCTGCAGCAACACCTCCGAGCGTCCCTCGAGCCGCCCGACCTCGGCAGCGAGAGCATCCGGGTTGTCCGCGTATGCGACCTCGTAGTGCTCGACCGGGCGCTCGCTGCGGCGAGCACTCGACGATCTCGGCTTGAGCACGATCGGCCACCCGAGCGGCCCCGCGGCTTGGAGCGCTTCCTCGACGGTCGAGACAAGGGCCGTCCGTGGGACGGGGACCTGCTGCTCGCGTGCGAGCGACAGAGTGGCGAGCTTGTCCTGGGTCTTTGCGTATGCATCCTTCGCCGGCAAGGCGATGGCGCAAACGCCGGCGAATCGAGCGCGCTCTTCGGAGAGCAGGAAAGCCAGCTCGTCCCCGACGGGAACGATGAGGTCGACCCGATGCGCGGAAGCCGTCCGGAGCAGACTCTCGATCGTCCCTGCAGGATCCGTCCTTGGCGACGGATACCGGACTCGACCCGAGGCGTAACGAGAAAGGAAGCCTGGGCTACGGCCCTCGAAATCGGCGGCAATTACATCGAGCCCGCGGGCACCGAGCGACCGGATGATCGTGATCGCCGCTCCGCGAGCGGCGTCTGTCACGAGAACCCGCCCTGTCAGAACCCGACCTCCTCCGCCACTGCGGGCCGCCGTCTCGTCGAGTAGCTCTCGATGGCGCTTGCGACGTCGCGCGTGACCGCCTCGAGCGGGCGGTTTGCGTCCACGACGGCGAATCCGTCGAGAACCTCGCCGAGCTCCAGGTACTCTCGCCGGCGTCGCTCGAGCGATTCGAGCGTCCCCTCCCCCTTGCGTTGGAGCAGAACCTCAGCCGGGGCGTCCAGATAGATGACCAGATCTGGTCTGGGATAGAGGCGCGCGAGGATGAAGCCGTGCAGCCGCCTGCTCGCCGTGCGGCGCGGTTTGGCGGCGATGTCGTATGCGTAGTAGTCGGCGAAGAAGTGTCGGTCGAAGACGACCACCTCGCCGCGGCGGCGGTGCACGGTTGCGACCAGCGCGCGATGCCATTCCTCGGCGAGACGGTTGCCGAGGCGGACGAACGAACGGACCGAACGAAGCCCGCGTTCCATCCGGCCCCGCGGAGGGGCCGGCTCAGCGGCCCGCGAGTCCTTTGGCCCGGACGCGTCAGGCATCGCGCCGCGGCGCCGGCGAAGCGCATGGACGACGCGCGTAGTCGGAAGCAGATGGTTGCTCGAATCCGGATTGACGCCCATGTAGAGGTACTCGACCGGGAACGGAAGCGCCGCTTCGAGCCGGCGGGCGACCGTCGTCTTGCCCGCCCCGTCGGGGCCGATCAAAGCGACTGTGAAGCCGCGTCCGGTCATCGGCTCCAGGCCAGATCGTGCAGGTTGTCGAGCGTGTGGCTCCAGAACTGGTAGTACCGGTTTTGGCGCACCCAAGCTGCGCTTTCCCGATCCATGGTCGGCCGATCGGCTCCGATTCGCACGGCGAGCCGCGCCGTATATCGGGCCCAGCAGGCGACGAACAGCGGCGTGAGCAGCGCCCGGTCGAGTTCGATCGCGTCTGCGTACGCGATCATCCTCGCCCGTGCCCATGCAGATCGGCCGAAGAAGGCATCGGCGAAGACCTTCGCGTAACCCTCGGCGGCAGGCGCGCGGCGAAGCGAAAGCGTCGCGAACGCGAGGAAGAAGCTGAGGTCGTGCAACGGCAGGCCCTGCTCTTCGGCGAGCTCCCAGTCGACGACGCCCACTCGATGATCCGGGAGCAGGATCAGGTTGGGATGGCTGAGGTCGCCGTGCTCGAGCACATGGGGCAACGGGCCCTCGCGAAGCGGCTCGACGATCTCGAGCGTCCGAACAACGAGGTCTTGCTCGGCCGCTGCTTCCGGAAACGATGCGGCGAAGAGGGACAGGGGCTCCGCGACGAGTCGTTCGAAGGAGAGGGTGCCGTCGGCGCCACGCGGCAGGCTCATGAGCCAGCGGACGACCTCGTCGATGTACCGCGACGGGACCTGCCCGGAGCACGTCGCGGGTCAGGAGCGGCCCGACGAGCGCCGTTTCGACGAGGACAGGGCGATCACCATCCGTATGCGCGACGACCCGCGGAGCGGAACGCCCTGCGTCCGGGCAGCGCTCCTGGAGGGTGGTGAGGATGCGGGCCTCCCGGGCGATTCCGTCGTCGTCTCGCGGAAGCCGTGGCATCTTGACGACGAGGCTCGGCTCGACGGCCCCGTTCGGGATCAGGAGCGCGACGACGTGCCGTGACGTTCGAAAACGTGGCGTGAGGATGACGCAAGAGGCGCCCTCGCCCACATCCAATTCGTCCAGCCGGAACCGATCCCGCAGGGCGTCCACGCGCGACAAGATCGCGTTCATCCGGTTGCCTTCCGCTCCGGCGGCAGCCGTCCGAGAACGCTCGCGCACGGAACGAAGAGCGCGAGCTGGCGGGTGCCCGCGAGCACCGGCGCGAGACGCATCAGTAGCCGCGTCCGGCTCATCCGAGCGCGCCGCACACCGTGACGCACTGCAGCGGCATCGTCGAGGGGGACGATCGCCCGGCAGGATGCGAAGTCCGGCCAGTGGACAAAGGTGCCGATGTCGGCGAACCCTCGTTTCCGGAGCGCGCCTGCATAGCCACGGGCGGAGCGCGAGGCGCGCGCTTCGGTTCGCCTGAGCGACTTCTCGACCTCGACGTAAAGCCAGCCTCCGGGACGCAGAACGCTGGTCGCGGCATCGAGCATGTCGTCGCTCGGGGTTCGGAGCACAACGAGGTCGTAGGGCGCTTCGGATCCTCCCCGTCGGCCCGCCTCCAACGTGACCAGCTCGGCGCTGAAAAGCCGCAGCGACTCGAGTAGTTCTTCGTCGGAGACTCCGATGCACGCGACCCGGCCGAGCTCCGGGTCGGGAAGCAGGAATCGCCAGTCGACCCGGCGTGACGCGAGCAGCAGGGCGTCGTGGTTGACGACTTCCACCTGCATGGCCGCTACTCGCAGAATCGCTTCATCGCATTGAACAGAGCGCCCAGGGACACCGGATACGGATGGTGCACGACGTACGCCTGCTTGCCGGACAAGGCACGTGTGATGGCATCGCGTTGCAACGCTGCGGCGTGGTCGACGAGGTAGCTGGAGGAATCCGGAAAGGCGAAGCGATACTTCAGATACGCAGCCGTCAGATCGAGGCTCTCATGTTGAAGCGAGAAGGCCATCCGGCGCGCGACCTCCGAGGGAGCGACGGGCTCGACGGTCACGTCGCGCCGCTCGTGCGCGACGAGGAAGAAGAGGCGGTCGAACGGAGCTCTCAACGCGCCGAGAGGGCCGAAGAGTCGTTCGGGCGTGACGTCGACGTACAGCTGTCGCCTCAGGAGCGCCGACACCCGCCCGGATCTCGGGTGTCTCCAGGCCTCGGCTCTCAGGACGAGCTCGAGGGCGCCCAGCCGTGCGCGTTCGCCCTTTCCGATGAGCCGCTCGTACTGCGGCAGCTGGCGCAACTGCCAGTGCCAGATGCGGATCGGCTCGGGGATCCCGTGGACGCGGGCGCCGTCGCTGGTCACGTAGACCCACTCGTCGCCGACGTACTCTGCGCCGTGGGCCGCGAACGCGAGCAGCGCTTCCGTCTTCCCGCCCTTCGACCAACCTGTGGCGACGATGCCAGCGCCTTCGTGGACGAACGCCGACGCGTGGAGGGGCAGAACTCCCTTCGCGAGGAGAGTCAAGTTGAGGATCGGTACGAGAAAGGGAACGGCTGTCAGCCCGCGCTCGCAGACGATCTCGGTCGGCCCTCCGATCTGGCTGAAGTCGATCTTCACCCGGGCCGGCGACTTGCGCCGGCTTCGGAGGACGAGGAAGGCATCGTCGGTGAACCCCGCCTCGTCCAGCCCGATGTAACGGATCTCCGACGATCTCTCGAGCCGATCCACGAAGTGGATGACGATGTCCGGGTCGCGCTCCAGGGGAGCTTCCAGGGGCCCGAGCTGTCGTCGCACAGCCGCGGCATCGGCGGGACTTGGGCCCACGAGCCTGATGGCGGCCAGTCCGTGGAGATCGAGGTCGAGAGCGCTCGCCGAAGCTCTCGACCTCATAGGCACTGCGCCGGCGAGCGTCATCCGTGGCCGCGATCAAAGTAGAGACGCCAGATCCGACCAACCGCATCGGCGAGGGGTCGTGTCGAGGTCACATCGACGACGGACCGGAAGTCGCGGACTCCCGCCAAGCGGTCGAGGAACAAAGGGACGGAAGAAGGCGCCGGCACATCCAGGACCACGAGCCGTCCCCGCACTGCATGCCAGCGGGCCGCCATCAGGCCCTGGATCGCGTCCGCCCTGGATTCGCCCAGGCCCAGGAGGCGGTGTGGGAGACACCACCGACGCGCGACCGCGGAGGCGAGCGCGGAATCGGACGGGTCCGTCCGAATGACCAGCCCGCTGCGACACAGGGGCGGAAGTCTCGCGGCCCGCCGGAGGAGGGCATTTCGCGCGGCCCGGGTGCGTACACTGGCCGACTGGCCCCTGACCCATGCGGCGCGGACCGCAGGGGCAAGCCGCTCGAGTCCCGCCCAGTCGCCGGCCTGCGTGAGCTCGAAGAGCGCGGCAGCGTACCCGCCCTCGGAGAGCACCCGCTCGATCCCTAGAGCAAGCGGCCCCTCAGTGCTCGCCTCCACAGCGAGCTCACGCAGTGCCCGGCGATGGGCGCGCGAAAACGTCCCGGGGTCAAGCATGTGATGCAGCAGTAGCGTCCAGAAGGCGTCATCTGCTGAAAGAACGGTGAGTCGTCCCACACGGCGGCGGCGCTCCAGGCACCCGGCCACGGCATCGAGACGAAGCTCTTGGTGACGACCAAACGAGAGGTCTGTGACGACGTCGAGCTTGATCCAGCAGTCGTCCGCCCCGTCGTAGGCGAGGAAGAACGAATGCGATCCCCGACCATAGGTGCGCAGGCGCCCGAAACCGAGCGGCAGGAGGGCTGCTTCGAGCCGCGGGAGATCGGCGCGGTCGCAGAGTATGTCCACGTCCCCGGCAGGTGCGCCGAGCTCGGCTTCACCACGCAGAAGAGCCCAGCTGACGCCCGACCGGTCGAGAGCGGCGAACGCCCGAGCGACGGTTGGCTGGACCTTCGGCCCGCCGGGGCCGGCCGTCGCCCCGGGGGTGGGGCCCGTCTCTGGCCGGACCGTCTTCTGACCGAGATGCGCGCGCATGGCTACTCGCCTGCGCCCCGGAAGATCGCCGGGACGGTCAGGAGCAGGATCTTGAGGTCAAGGGCAAACGAGCGGTGCTCGATGTACTCGATGTCCAGACGAAGCCGCTCGTCGAATGTTGTGATGTTGCGGCCCTTGATCTGCCAGAGGCCGGTGATGCCCGGCGTGACCTCGAGTCGGTACGTGTGCCAGAGGCTGTACGTCGTGGGAGCAAACGACGTCGGGCGTGGCCCGACGAGTGACATCTCGCCACGGATGACGTTCACGAGCTGGGGCAGCTCATCCAGGCTCGTCTTCCGCAGGGCCTTGCCGACTCCGGTGATGCGTGGGTCGTTGGGAATCTTGAAGTCAGGTGGAGGGAGGACGTTCAGGTGACCGAGGCTGGCCTTCAGCTCTTCGGCGTTGCGAACCATTGTTCGAAACTTGAACATCCGGAAGCGACGCCCGTCCTTGCCCGTGCGCTCCTGAGCGATGACGACAGGCCCCGGTGAATCGAGTCGTACCGCGAGCGCACACAGGAGAAGGACCGGCACCACGACCGGGAGGAGCCAGATGCAGACCGCCAGGTCCAAGGTGCGCTTTGCGACCAGGTAGCTCCGATCGACGCGGGCGGTCCGGGCAAGTCCGATCATGACCTCTTCCGTGATCACGCGGCCGGCGTGCTCCGATGCTCGGGGGCGACCGGTGTCGGCGCAGGGCGATTGGCCGTGAGCGCGCCAAGGAGTGCCCCGCTCGTCATGCCGTCATCGGGGAACACCGCCGATGAGACCTCCGACCGTCCGCTCTCTCCGAGCAGCCTCGACAGCGGCTCGTGGAGCCGGTCGAGGAGAGCCTCCACCATCGTCCGGTCACACTCGGGCAGCAGCAGGTAGACGCCGGTCCCGTCGATCCACACACGGTCGACGCGTCGAAGGAGCGAGCTCACTCCGTAGGCGAGGTCGCGAACGGAGCTCCACTTGTTCTCGATCTCACGGCGAGAGGAGATACGGATGAGCGCGAAGTGGTGCCCGAACCTTCGGCTGCGATCGAGCTCCGACTGGAGCTCCTCCGACGGACTCCACCGCCGAGAGACGAGCTCGCTACCGGGTCGCCGTTCGTTCCCGCCCCACCTGAACGGTCCGACGAAGATCGCGAGGCGAGTGCGCAGCGACCTCGAATAAAGGCCGTGCGCATGCGAGCGGGAGCCGTTTCCGTTCCTTGCGGTCAGCCCTTCTGGGCTTCTTTCGTCTTCTCCTACAAACCTCAACACGACTTGCCTCCTTGGCGTTGAACTCTTTCGATCGCTGCATGCGCGCCTTCTGGCGCACGCAGCACGAGTCAGCCAAGGAGAGCTAGCCGGGGCGCTTGAGCTGGAAAGCGGGAGCGGGCCCGCGGAGTGGAGTCGTCCTCATCGAAAGACGACTTCCGAGGAGCTGGCAGACGAAGAGACCGAACAGCGCGACAAGCGCGCCGAGCGCGGCGCCGCCTCCCGAGCCGCCGCTGGATCCGCCGAACACGCCTCCGGCTCCCCCGAACCCGAATGTTGTCGGGAACCAGGGGACCCTGTGTTCGAACGGAGCAGGCTGAGGCGCAGGTTGCGGAGTACCGGATTTCTCCGTATTCGATGGATCCGACGAAGCATTGGATCCGGAACCGCCGCCGCTGCCCGGAGCAGAGCTCGTGCCGCCGAGGAGATTGAGGAGGACCGGGGAGGGCGACAGGCCTGCGTTTCGATCGTCTCCGACGACCGGTGTCGGCACTGGATCTTGAGACGAATCTCCCGCGAGACCACCTCCCGTTTCGGGGATCCCCGGTGCCGGCGTGGTTTCAGGGGGTGGGTCGAGGGGCGGCGTGACAACCGGCGGGGTCGTCGTCGGGTCGCCGGACGAGGTCGTCGGGTCGCCGGACGAGGTCGTCGGGTCGCCGGACGAGGTCGTCGGGTCGCCGGACGAGGTCGTCGGGTCGCCGGACGAGGTCGTCGGGTCGCCGGACGAGGTCGTCGGGTCGCCGGACGAGGTCGTCGGGTCGCCGGACGAGGTCGTCGGGTCGCCGGACGAGGTCGTCGGGTCGCCGGACGAGGTCGTCGGGTCGCCGGACGAGGTCGTGTCGCCCGGCGAGGTGCCCGGATCGAGGACTTCGACAGTGTCGCCGGTTACAACTCCCAGGTCGTCGGCACGCGACTCGGCGACAAAGGCGAAGAGCCAGACGAGCGCGGCTGCGGTGGCCACGAGGAGCAACCTCCTCGTCCGCGCTCCGGCAGCGCAAGACACGGCGCCACGCCCGGCGGCGCTGTGCCATCTCGTCCCCGACTCCGACTCCCTCAACGCGGCGTCTCCCTCCCCGCGGATGATGCATGACTGGCTGACCGACTTCGTTTCCCCACCAAACGTCGTTCCGACACGAACCAAAGGTGCAGACTTACCCATGGTTACCAAAGTGTCAAATCTGGATAAGTCTTTTCCCAGCACGCCCGTGTCGAACACGGCCGGAGAAGGTCGATGCGCGAAGCCGGACCCAGGCCTTGGTGCACGGAAGGCGAGCTGGCCTGAGCGGATCTAGACGCTCAAGTTCCACTTGAGCTTTACTGCTCGCGAGGTGTGGGCAAAACTCACTCCCATGCCGCGTCCCCGCTCGGTTTCCAGCCTCGAGTGTGACTGGAGGGTTCCCGCGAAGCCTCCGGCTCTTTCTGAGCATCCGCGGTCAGAGGCCCAACCGCGCTAGAATCGTCGCTCCGCGGCGGCGGCATTCTTGGCCGTCGGGCGGAGCAGGGGATTCGAAGCAGGACGTTGCGGCGAGGAATCACACCTAGAGAGCGCCACGCTCAATCGAGCGCGAGGCGCGTCGGCGAGCGATGAGATCGATCATCGCCCGCCTTCGTCGATCTGCCGCGCCCGACCCGGTCAATCCGGAGCCGAGATCAGCGCTGTACGAGCAGGCCCGGCGGCTCGGGATCGAAGGCCGGTCGAAGATGAATCGCCGGCAGCTCGAGGCTGCCGTCGCATCTGCGCAGCGGAGGCGCCGCTCGTCGAGGTCGCTCGCCCGCTTCCGCCTCGCCCTTCTGTCGGCCCTCGCGCTGCTGCCACGACGCGGCGCTTTCCGATGGAGCTCCGTCCGTGGCGCGGCGAGCTTCGCGACCCTTGTTTCCCTTTTGCGCACCCCAGGCCCCCTCAGGGCGGTAATCCTTTCTGTCGCCGCCGTGGCAACGGGAGTCCTCGGCCTCGTCGTCGCCTACGCAGTCGTACCTCAGGAAGGCGTCGCCGCACAGGGGAATGGAAGCACGTTGCGGCTCGTCACGGTCACCGGCCCCGGAGGAACGACGACCCTTGCGGTCACGAGGACGAAGCAGGGCAAGACGAGGCTCGTCCCAGTCCATGTTCTTCGAACCGTGACCGGCCCGGGTGGAGTGAGAACGCTGTCGATAGCCGTCACCGGCCCGACGGTGACCGACAAGGACGTCATCACGCAGATTCACCAGCACACCGAGACTCAGGTCGTGCAGAGCACCCAGACCGAGGTGGTGACGGAAACGCAACCCGTGACCGTCGTCGTCACCCAGCCGGAGACGGTTGTCGTCACCGAAACCGTCACCGTGGTAGAGACCACGACGGTCGTCGTCCCCCCTGGCCCCTGACGCGATGCCGCGGGACCTTCGCCAGGTTCGCGATCACGGGAATCACACTCGCCGTTAGCCACACGGTAACGGCCACGCCCTCTACGCTTTGCCGACGTCGTGAAGCGCACAAAGCGACTCGACAAAGCTACTCGAACACCCCTCGATAGGACGGCCGCCGACGTCCTGAGCCCCCGGATAGGGCGGTTGTTGACCTCCTGACCGTGTTCCAGAATCAAAGCATGGAGCGATTTGCGGTCCTGCGGCGGACTCTCCACAAATCGAAGCCGTCGCCTGCCTCTGGAGCCCAGCTGGCCGAGCAACTGCCGGCCGAGCGGGAGAGTGAAGGTGATTCGGCGAGTCGGCTCGGAGCCGTTCTCGTTCTCTTCATCCCTCTGGCCGGCGTCGCCTGGGTGGGAATCGGCTGGCTCGTCTTTCGGCTCTTCGCCTGAAGGCGCCGAGCGGGTCGGGAGTGGTCGTTCGCTCTGCTCCCGGTCGAGTTACTGTCCGAGATCGGTTTGCGCTCCTGGCCGGCTACCTCGTGGGCATCGGCCGCGCCGCGGCGGTCATCGCGGGCTGGCGAAGCGCAGCGTCGTGACTCCGTCGTCGCCGGTCGAGAACGAAAACTCGAGGCCGACCGAGGCCGCAAGCGGGTGCCAGTCGACCCAGAAGCGCTCGACGTCCTCGCGGCGCAGCCCGGTCCAGCTCAGATCCTCCTCTGAGGGCCACTCCACGCGGACTCGAACGCGCCTCGTCTCCGGAGAAGCCCACCGGCCTTCCCTTCATGGATACGAGTTCGAGCGCCGCCTCGCGCGCCATGCTGGGGCGCCCATGTCCGGCTCCCAGTTCGTCTCCGGCCCGGCGAACTTCGCGCCCAGCCACGACGACCAGTCCTCCACCGAAAGCCTTCGTTCGACGAGATTGGCGATTGTCAGGAGGCTGAAGCCGAAGGCGTTGTTCCTCGCGTACCTGGCGACGAGCGCGGAGTCGAATTCATCGGCGGCTTACGTCATCCGTTCGGCGCGGCGCGAGTCGACCCTGCTCAACAAGGAAGGGCTCATCTCTGAGCCCTTCCTTTGACCTTCGCTAAGTCCCTGTCGCTTTCGTCTGCTCTATCGGAGAGGCGTTCCGAGGTTCTTCGTTGCGCTTCTTCGGTAGAGCTTCCTTCTATTGACGACCGTTTCCTAGCGCACAGTCATCCTGCCCGACGGATCCGCCCGCCGCGTCGGGGATCGGCCGGATTGACGCGTACGTAGTTTCCACGGACGGAGATAGGGTGGCGGAATCGAGAACCACCTCGATCCACGGGAGGACCGATGCCCGCAGATGACCACAAGGCCTTGATCCGCCGCTTCTACGAGGAAGTCTGGGATCGGGGCAACACCGACTTTGCGTACGAGGTCTTCGCCGACGATTACATTCGCCATGACCTCCGGGCGACGGTCGCGCTGCCAGGGCCGGAGGGCCAGAAGAAGATCGCGGACGACTTTCGGGCGGCTTTCCCGGACCTGAGGGTCACCGTCGATCTCGTCGTCGGTGGGGACGACTACGTCGTCGGCCGGTGGACGGCCTCAGGTACGCATCTCGGCCCATGGGCGGGGCTCGCCCCGACGCGTCGTCACGCGACCTTCTCTGCGGCCAACATCTTCCGTTTCGAAAACGGCAAGGTCGCCGAGATCTGGAATCACCGGGACGACTTCGGGCTCTTCGAGCAGATCGGATCTCCGATTCACGCCGGGAGCGCTCCCGAGCCCTCGAAGCGCCAGTAGCGGTGCCTCCGCCGCCACCCGCTGTCGGCAGCGGTCGCTTTAGTCGCCGTCCGCTTCCGACACGCCCACCGGCGCGGGCATGGGCGAGCCAGCGCCCTTGACCGAGGCCCAGATCGCCTGGTTCAGGATGTGCTCGTCCGGCCCGTCCGGGACGGAGAAGTCCTGCGCGGCCGAGAGCGCCCCGAACGGGGCGTTGGGCTTGTTGACCGGGTAGCCCGGATCGCCGAACGGGATCACGCGTCGGCTGGATCAGCGTCGTACGGTGTCATGTTCGGCGGAGCCGAACGCGGTCCACATCCGGCGTCGCCCGCTGGTCGGAGACGCTCATCGGCGAGAGGCCGAGGACGTCCTCGATCGTCGCCAGCATCCCCGCCGTGTCGTAGTGGGTCGAGTCGACGCGTCGCGTGCTGCGTGTACGGGCTGATGACGAGCGCGGGCGAGCGGTGGGCGTCGACGTGGTCGGGCGCCGTCCTGCGCGTCGTCCTCGAGCACGAAGATGGCCGGTGCTGGCCCAGTACGCGGCTGTGCGACACGACGTCTGACGAGCTCGGCCGAGCGCGAGGTCGTTGTCGGCCATGTACGAGCGCGGGCGTGGCCTTGCCGGAGTTCGTGCCCTGGGTGTGGTCGTTCGGGCAGGCGCACGATCTCGAGCTCCGGGCAGGTCTGCCCGTTGCGCTACGAACTCGATCGGAACTCGCGCTCCCACTCGGGCTCGCGGACCGCGTGGTCGGAGCAGTTCATGTTCCAGCCCGGGTAGTCGCGGGTCGACGTGGTCGCCGAAGCGCGTGCGCCTGCAGGTGGGTCGAGGTCGACGTGCTGGCTTGCCGTCGGTGCAGTCGTCCGAGCGTCGTCGACTCGCCGTAGTCGCGGAAGCGAGACGCCGTGCGACGTAGGCGTCGTCCCAGATGTAGCCGACGGTCGCCGCCGACGGCCGAGCCGCGGCACGGTCGGGTCGGACGCGAGCGGCTCGGTCGGGAACTGCTGCGCGAGCGGCACGTACTCGCTGTCGTAGCTCCGGTAGTACGCCGCGCGGCGTAGTCGAAGGGCCAGACCTTGTCGATGTAGTCGGTGGCGGTCGCCGGCGTCGACCAGCGGGTGGCCGTCCTGCGAGACCTCCGCGTCGACGTAGAAGTTGTCGAGCAGCATGAAGCGGCGCGCGAGCGCGCGGTGGTTGGGCGCCGACGTCGTCGCCGAAGAGCGTCAGCGCGGGTCGCCGTTGCCCTTGCGCAAGGTCGCCGAAGACCTGGTCGTACGTGCGGTTCTCCTTGATCACGTAGATGACGTGCTTGATCGCGTGCGAGCGCCGCCGGCGCTCTGCGGCCGGCCGCGCGTCGACGTGGTTGTTCGCGGCGACCTGCGCGGTCCAGCGTGCGAGCGCGGCCAGCCTCGAGCGCGTGCGCGGCAGGTCGATCACCTCGACCGAGCCCTTGATCATCGTGCCGACGTACTGGTGTCCGAGAGCGGCGGCTGTACCAGGTGCCCGATGAGCAGTGGCGGCGCGTAGCCGGGCAGTCGAGCCGAGCGGCGCGAAGGGCCCGCACGGGTTGGGTGCCGCGCCGAACCCGTTCGTGTTCGACGACCACCAGGCGCCGGCCGTCGGGCGTGACCTCCACGTCGGCCGGATACCAGGCGGTCGGGATGAAGCCGCGCACCTTGCGGCGTCGTCGAGGTCGACGACGCGCGATCGCGTTCTCGCCGGCCTCGCGCGACGTAGAGCGTGCCGGCCGTCGGGGCTCACCGTGAGGCCGTCCGGCATCGAGCCCTTGGGCGCGCCTGGCGACGAGCGCGACGTCGATCGTCGCGACCGAGCTTGTCGCTTCGTGGTCGATCACGGAGACCGTGTCGCTGTTCGCGTTGGCCGTGTAGACCTCGTCGCGGACCGGGTTGGCCGCGATCGCCGTCGGGTGGTCGGCCTGCAGCGGGTCGTTCCGTGCGGCGAGAGGAGGATCGTCGCCGATCTTCCGTCTGCGTCGCCGTGTCGATGACCGAGACCGAGCGCCCGATCCAGTTCGTGACGTAGGCCTTCGTCCCGTCGCGGTCGAAGGTGACGCCGAGCGGGTCGAGCGGCGCGCCGAGGTCGATCGTCGCGACGTGATCGTGTCCGGTCGCCGGGTCGATCACCGTGACCGTGTGGCCCGGCGGATCTCGTACGCCGTCGGGCGACGCCCGCCGAGGTTGTTGGCGACGTACAGGCGGTCGCCGAGCGGCGTGTGCCCGTAGGCGATGCCCGGCCGGGAAGCCCGGCGCCGGGATCGTCGCCGGCCTCGGCGCAGCGGCCCGGCCGAGCACGTCGTAGGCGTGGACGACGTTCTGCCCGCCGCCCGAGGCCCACGCGCGGCGCGCCGTCGGGCGAGAACGCCACGCCGTAGAAGACCGACCTGCCGCGATGGCCGTTGTAGACGACCACAGCGCGTCCGCTCGCCAGTCGCGAGGTCGAAGATCTCGACGGTCTCGTCCTGCACGGCCTGGCCGCTCGACGTCACGAGCGCATGGCTTCCGTCGGGCGAGAGGGCGACTGCCCATGGTCCGCCAAGGCCGGGACCCTCGGTCACCGTGATCACCCTCCCGGCCGGGGTGAGCGCCCAGCCCGAAGGCGTTGTCGGCGCGCTTCCCGCGAGGGCGGCGGCCGAGACCGCGGCGAGCCAGGCCGTCAGCGCGGCGATGCCCCCCGTGCGCGCGAATGTCCGCCTCATCCCGATTCCCGCGGGAAGCTTGTCAGGTCGACGCGCCGCGCTCAACCCAGCGTTCCGAACGGCCTTCGCTATCGTCAGAAGCGTGGAAGATGTCAGGGGTTTTCTCGACGCATGTCAGGCGTTCGCCGACACGATCGCCTCGGTCGCGTTCTGGCCCCTGTTCCTCGCGGTCTCGATGCACGTCGTCAAGCTCCTCCTGAGGGGCCGCGCATGGCAGAACATCCTCAAAGCCTCCTATCCGGAGAGCCGCGTGCCGTACTGGGGCGTATTCGGCTCGTACGTGGCCGGCGTGGGCGTCAACTCGATCGCCCCCGCCCGCGGCGGCGACGTCGTCAAGCTCTATCTCGTCAAGCGCGAGGTGAACGACTCGACGTACCCGACGCTCGCCTCGAGCCTCGTCGTCGAGACGCTCTTCGACTTCGTCGTCGCATCGTTCCTCTTCCTCTGGGCGATCCATCTCGGCCTGCTGCCCGGCGTGCCTGACCTTCCCTCGATCCCCGCCTTCGACTGGTCGTTCGTCGTGCGTCACCCGGTGCATCGCCGCCTTCATCGGGTGCGTGCTCATTGGACTCGCGATCATCGGGACGACCTGGGCCTCGCGGCGCGTGAACGAGTTCAGGGAGAAGCTCGCGCTCGGCTTCGCCATCCTCCGCGACCGCCGGGCGTTCCTCACCGGAGTGGTCACGTGGCAGGCGGCGAGCTGGCTCGCCCGCGGCGCGGCCGTCTACTTCTTCCTCGAGGCGTTCCACATCCCGGCGAGCATCGACGCGACGGTGACCGTCCTCGTCGTCCAGGGGCTCTCGACGCTCCTCCCCTTCACCCCGGGCGGCGCGGGTACGCAGCAGGCCGTCCTCGTCTTCGCCTTCAGCGGGACGGCCGCGGCGAGCACCGTGCTCGGCTTCAGCGTCGGCGACGGCAGCTCGTGACGACGGCCGTGAACGTCTTCCTCGGCTTCGGCGCGATCCTGATCATGCTGAAGACGCTGCGCTGGAAGCAGCATGTGTACGCGCCCGGGGAGGGCCTTGCTCCTCCACCCGCTGAGCCGTCGCCTCCCGAGCCGACTCCCCAGGAATCCGCCCGGTCCTTCCGAGCTAGGGAACGGCGTATGATTCGGTGGGCATGGAACCTTCGGTTCGGACCGGCGGGCGGCAGACATATACCGCTGCCGTCACGGATCTCTGGGAGCGCGTCGGGACGGCGCTGACCCGTCTCGAACGCATCGCGGAGAGCCCTGCAGATGTCCTCGTGGCCGAGCACTCGGACGAGCTTCCGGGCCTCCAGTACTCCCTGCACGCGGGCGCCGAGCTCGCCGTCGGCATCGAGCCTCCGCCCGCCGCCGAGGACCTGCACGAGGAGCTCGTCGCCGCGCTGACCGAAGCGCGCGACGCGACGGCCGAGGTCGCGTACGCGGTCGAGGTCGATGACATGGACGGCGTCGAGCCCCTCCTCCCCGAATGGCGTGGGTCGCTCTTCCGTGTGCGCCTCGCGAGGCTACGCGCGATCGAGCGGACGAACGCTCTCGCGGCCGAGGGCGCGCGCCACGGCGTCGCGCCGCAAGACCGACCTGCAGGGGACGTCTGTGACGGCCATCGTCGCGACGGTCCTCATCCTCGGCGGGGCGTTCCTCTTTACGGCCGGCGCGGTGCTCGTCGCCTGGCCCGTGTGGGCCGCCGGGCTTGCCCTCTTTGCCGGCGGCTTCGTCCTGTACCGGCCCTAGCGAGCCGTTGCGTCCAGTCGGACGAGCGTCTCCTCTCGCCCGAGGAGCTCGATCGACTCGAAGAGCCCGGGCGAGACGTTGGAGCCCGTCACCGCCGCGCGGATGGGCTGGAAGGCCTGGCGCGGCTTCAGCCCCGCCCGCTCCGCCAGCTCTCGGAGGGCCGCCTCGATCCGCTCGGAGGTGAACGGCTCGAGGTCGGCGAGCACGGTGCGCGGCCTCGGCGAGCAGCGTGCCCGAGCCGTCGAGGAGGCCCGCGTCCGGCGGCACGCGCTCGAAGAAGAAGCCCGCGAAGGCCGGGAACTCGCCAAGGTCGTGATCTTCTCCTGCACGAGCGGCGCGGCGGCGCGCACGGCTCCTCGTCCCACTCGTACCCCTGCTCGCGGAGCCACGTGAGGAGGCGGTCGGCGTACTCTTCCGGCGGCTGAGCGCGCGGAGGTAGACGCCGTTCAGGTGGTCGAGCTTCTCGTAGTCGAAGACGGCCGGGCCGCGCCGACGCGCTCGAGCGTGAAGAGGTGGACGAGCTCGTCGCGGCTGAAGATCTCGGTGCTGTCGTCGTAGCTCCAGCCGAGGAGCGCGAGGTAGTTGAGGAGCGCGGCCGGGTAGTAGCCCTCGTGCGCGGAACTCCTCGACGGAGACGGCGCCGTGGCGCTTCGAGAGCTTCTTCCCGTCCGGGCCGAGGATCGTTGCCGAGGTGCGCGTAGGCGGGACTGGCGCGCCGAGCGCCTCGAGCATGCGGATCTGCTTCGGCGTGTTCGAGATGTGGTCCTCGCCCCGGATCGACGTGCGTGATGCCGTCGAGCCAGTCCTCGACCGGCGAGGCGAAGTTGTAGGTCGGGCGCCCGTCGGCCCGAACGGCGACGAGATCCTCGAGCTTCTCGTTCGGAACCTCGATCTGGCCGCGGACGAGGTCGTCCCAGCCGGTCGACGCCCTCGTCGGGCATGCGGATCCGGATCGCGCCCTCGTCCTCGTAGGCCTTCCCCTCGGCGAGCGAGCCGCCGCGCCTCCTCCCGGCAGCGCTCCATGCGGTCGAGCTGGTACGTGACCTCGCCGTCCCAGTCGAGGCCGAGCCAGCGGAGCGACTCCATGATCTGCTCGGAGGCCTCGGCGACCTCGCGGCTCGTGTCGGTGTTCTCGATGCGCAGGCGGAACTCGCCGCCCTCGTGGCGGGCGTAGAGCCAGTTGAAGAGCGCCGTGTGGACGCCTCCGATGTGCAGGAAGCCGGTCGGGCTGGGCGCGAAGCGGACGACCGGACGGCACGCGGCTATGGTAGTCGCGGTGATCCCGGGCGCCCACGTCTCGACCGCAGGCGGGATCGCACACCGCCATCGACCGCAGCCGAGGCGATCGGCGGCGAGTCCGTCCAGCTCTTCACCCAGAGCCCGCGCACGTGGCGGTCCGACGAAGCACGACCCGGCCGAACGTCGCGCGCTTCCACGAGCGGCGCGGCCGAGGCCGGGATCGAGGGCCGTCGTTCGCCACGCGCTCTACCTCGTCAACCTCGCCACGCCGGACGAGGAGATCTACGAGAAGGCGGTCACGACGCTCGAGAACAGCGATGGACGTCGGCGTGCGCGATCGAGGCCGACGGCGTCGTCTTCCACGTGGGCTCACACCTCGGCGCCGGGCTTCGAGGCGGGCCTCGAGCACGTCGTCCCGGCCCTCGAGCGCGCGCTCGAGCACTGCTCGGAGCGCGACCTGGCTCCTGATCGAGAACTCGGCCGGCGCGGGCGGGACGATCGGCCGCTCCGTGGACGAGCTCGCCGCGCTCGTCGACCGGCTCGACCGCCATCCGCGCCTCGGCGTCTGCCTCGACTCGTGCCACCTCTGGGTCTCGGGCGTCGACGTCACCGACCCGAGGCGCTCGACGCGCTGCGTCGAGGAGGTCGAGGAGCGGATCGGGCTCGACCGCCTGCGCGCGCTGCACGTGAACGACGCCGCGGCGGCGCTCGGCTCGAACCGCGACCGGCACGCGAACATGGGCGAAGGCGAGATCGGCGAAGGGCTCGGGCGTGTTCCTCGCGCACCCGAAGCTTCAGGGCCTGCCGGCGATCCTCGAGGTCCCGGGGCCCGGACGGCCACGGACCGGACGCGAACGAGATACAGAAGCTCCGCGACCTCCACGCGCGCGGGCTGAACGGCGCGAGCTAGGCCGGTCGGTCGGGCGGCTGCGCGACACGCGGAAAGACGGCTTCCCGCGCGGGAGCTCGAAAAACTCGGGGTTGACACAGCCAAGTTCGTCGGCTCGATGCTCGTAGCACGTAGCGACCTCGGACTTACACATCGGCAGCGGCTGGCGGACGGACTTCACGGCGCCGAAGCCTCCCTTGCGCTTCTGGGCCTCCTCGAGGGCGTCGAGGTCGATCTCGACGTCGTAGACCTTCTGCATGCAGCCGATGTACGTGTGCCCCCACTCCTCGTAGGCGTAGAGGAAGGGACAGGCGCGCGTCACACACGCGGCCGGATAGACGACCTTGTCGCAGTGGACCCCGCAGCGGCGACACTCGGTCTCGTCCTGTGGCCGCAGGGGAAGCTCTTGCACGATCGGCAATCGCCGTTGCATCCAGCCGAATTGTGGGTGAGGTTCATACGTCCCGCAAGACTTGACAGGCGTGTACGTGGGTGTAGGCCCGCGCCCGTGGGACGGCTCCTGATCCTCTCGATCGCCGTCGTCGCGGTGGTCGCCCCGCCAGCGGGCAATGCCACGGCCCAGTCGGACGATTGGCCCTGGCTCGGAGCCCTCGACTCGTCACGGCAGAGGGTGCCTTCGCGGCAGGCGAGCCCGTGCGGCTCTTCGTGGAGAAGGCGGGCGAGCACCGGCACACGGTCTCGCACTCGTTCTGGGCGACGAGGACGGGGAGAACGAGGCCGCTTCGTCCTCCGCGCGCCGTATCGGGGAAGGATCAAGCGCGCGGCCGAGACGAACGGAGGCTGGGCGAACTTCGATGTCGTCGCCGGCAAAGAGAGGTTCTGGCTGTTCTTCTTCCCCGCGCGCTGGACCGGGTCCGGCTGGGAGATCGAGCGAGGCGCGCTGCCCGGCCGGATCAAGCCTGCCGTCTAGAGTTCCCCGTTGAGTCGGCGGACGACGTTCAGGACGTCCATCGGCGTGAACGCCTCGAAGTCCGGCTCGAGCCCGCGCTCGTCGTCGTCGGCCCGGAACCAGTAGGCCTGGACGGCGGTCATGCCGAGCCTCCTTCGCGCCGCGCACGTCCTCGTAGCGGCGGTCGCCGACGAAGAGCGTCCTCGCCGGATCGACGCCGAGCCGCTCGAGCGCCGTCTTCGAAGATCAGCGGGTGCGGCTTTCGCTTTCCCGTCTCCGACGAGAAGACGGCGACGTCGAGCCGGGCGCCGAGGCCCATCTGCTCGAGGTCGCGGTGCAGGAGGGCCGGTGGGTCGAAGGCGTTCGAAACGAGCCCCGTCCGGAGGCCCCATTCGCGGAGGACGTCGAGGAGCGCATGCGTCGAGTCTCCGAGGAGGCGGGCGTCTCCCAGGCGGCGTGCTCGGCCTCGAGGAAGCGGTCGAGCTCCTCGTCGTCACCACGACGCCGAGGTCGGCGAGGCACTCGCGGACGAGCCCGGGGTATTCGATCTCCTCGAGCGAGCCGGGCTGCCAGAGGAGCGGCACGTAGCGCTCGCGAAACCGGCCGGCGGCGTCTTCGTGCGCGGGCAGGCCGTCCCGCCCGATGGCGCCGCAGGCCGGCCTCCCAACCCGACTCGAGCAGGGCTTCGTCGTACGCGAAATGAAAGAGCGTGTCGCCCCAGTCGAAGAGAACCGCCTCGATCATCTGAGGCCGAACGTTAGGGTGCCCTGCGGCGTGGTTCGCAAAGCTCTCTACATCCTGCTCGCGCTCGGGCCGTTCGTCATCGTCCTCGACCACCTCGGGGTCGGCGACATCACCCTCTTCGTCGTCGCGGCCGCAGCGCTCATCCCGCTCGCCTGGCTGATCGGCGAGGCGACCGAGCACGCGGCACACTACACCGGCGCCGGGATCGGCGGCTTCCTCAACGCGACCTTCGGCAACGCGCCGGAGCTCATCATCGCGCTCTTCGCCGTCAACGACGGGCTGACGGAGGTCGTGCGCGGGTCGCTGACGGGAAGCGTCGTCGGCAACCTCCTCCTGGTACTCGGCTTCTCGCTCGCCTTCGGGGGCCGCGGACAGCTCGACCGCGAATCGAGCCTGACCTCGTTCGCCCTCGTGGCCTTCGCCACCGTTCTCTTCCTGATTCCGTCCGTCCCGGGCTGGAGCGGCGATCCCGACCGCCACTCGCTCGCCGTCCTGTCAGTGCCGATCTCGATCGTCCTCCTCGTCGTCTATCTCGGAGTCACATGGCTCGCCCTGCGCCGCCACCGGCGCCAGCACGTCTCGGACGAGCCGTCGGAGATGGCCGCGTGGTCGCTCGCCACGTCGCTCGTCGTCCTCGGCGCTGCGACGGTGGTGACGGCGCTCGTCGCCGAGATCCTCGTCGGCTCGCTCGAAGCCTTCGCCGAGAAGGCGCACCTGAGCGACTTCTTCGTCGCGGCAGTGATCGTCGCGATCGTCGGCAACGCAGCCGAGCACGGCGGTGCAGTCGTGGTCGCCTACCGCGGGAAGATCAAGCTCGCCGCCGAGATCGCGCTCGCCTCGAGCGCGCAGGTGGCGGTCTTCCTCGTCCCCGCGGTCGCGCTCCTCTCCTGGCTGATCGAGCCCCTCGCCCTCTCGTTCCGGGAGATCGAGCTCGCCGCGCTCGGCGCGTCCGTCGTCTTCGCGTCGCTCCTCCTCTGGGGCGGCCATTCGAGCAGGGGACGCGGCGTGGCCCTCGTCGGCGCCTACACCGCCGTCGCCGTAAGCTTTTTCCTCGCCGGAGATAGGTAGCCCGAATGGCCGCTGGCCGGTGAAGGTGCGGTTAGCCGAACGTTTCCTGCTGAGGTCTCTAGCCACGCGAAGTTCCTCCAAAACAGGCGTCGTAGGAGGCCCGCCTAGGTCGCCGAATACGGTGGTGGTGTGGCCTCGGTGTGGTCTTGCACGCACCCGAATAGCTCCTCGCGCACACTCCGCCTCCAATGACGGGGATCGGCCGCCATCCTGATCTCCGACCATGAGCCTCCGTCGAATCGTGGCGCGTCACAAAATCCCCACGGAGGGGGACGTCCCAAGTGCTGATTGCGCCCATGCTCCGACGAGGTTCTGAAGCCCAGACGCATCCCAGAGGATGCGGGTGTGCCTCGGAAAGCGGGCGCACCTTCATGGGCACGGCGATGAAACCTCCGCTTCCTCTGGCGTGACCCCGCTGCCCTCTCCTAAGACGGAGGAGGTGACTTCGCAAAATGACCTACCTGACCGAGCTGTTCGCCGCCATTCGCAGGCGGGAAGAGGGTCAGACGATGGCCGAGTACGGCGTGATTCTCGCCGTCATCACGGTTCTCGTCATCGGGGCGCTACTCCTGCTCTCCTCCGGCCTCGAAAGAAACATCATGTCGGTGGTCAACGTCCTCTAGGCGTTCGAAGACTTGGCGAGGGGCGGGCGCACCGGGAAAGACGCCCGCCTCTCGCATTTCACCGAGACGTCTGAGAGGTCGCCCCCGAAACCCGCGCAGCTCCTCGCGGAGCCCCAGCCGAAGCGGGCCGATCCGCTTCCTGTCGAAGCCGAGCGCGGTTGCCACGTCCACGTAGCTCTTGCCGCCGAGCGTGAGCGGCACCTCGACGGAGACGAGGATGAAGGCACCGCGATCCGAAAGCCTGCTCCAGTCGATGGCCGTGGCGGTCGTCGTACCCCTCGTCGGCGACGTGCTCTTCGCCATTCGCGGGCCAGGGTAGAGCGACTCGCTAAGCGAGCCACTCGTCGCAGCGGCCGATAGAGGAGCGATGGTCCCATCCTGGCACCGAGAGCGCGCTCATGTCCACGCGCGAGGTCGCCGGGCAGCTCGCGGTCAAGCCGAAGACCGTGTACCGGCTTGTCCAGCGCGGAGGCCTCCCGGCGTTTCGGTCGGAGGTCCAGCTTCGCTTCGACCCCGACGAGCTTCATGCGTGGCTCTTCGCCGTCCCGCCTCGAGCGGAGGAACCGCGATGACGGTCCTCTGACGCAATTCCAAGGGGTTGGCCTACGTGCGTGCCTCGTCCCTGGTGAGGAAGCGTTGAACGCCGAGGATGAGCTTGTCGCGCACCCCTTGATCCAACGCGACAAGAAGTCCCGGGCCCAGAGCATCGCTGACGAATTCCTCGGGCTGTCGCACCTGCATCAAGGATCGGATCGACAACCACCGCGAGCGGTGAGTCGATTCCGGATGAAGTGTCTGGCCAGGTGGATCACCGACGACGAGCGCGCGAACACCCCCACCCCAAGAAGATGTCACGGATAACGGCAGGAGCAGGCGCGATCGCGGCGCTCGTCGTGCCGTAGCGGTGTGGTCTCGTTGGTCGCGAGCGACGCGCAAGTCCGCGTGAATCCTTGAAGGTGCGGCTAGCCGAACGTTAAGCCTCGCGCTCTCCACCCTTGCCAATCGACCCAGGTCTGACACCCTAGACACGACAACCCTGGAGGTCCGAGATGACATCAGCGATTTCTGAGGAACGAACCACCGAAGGCGAGACGGCAGGCGCGGTCGTCCAGGCGACCGGAATCACGCGCGTCTACGGCGAGGGCGACACCGCGGTGCGCGCCTTGAACGGCTGCTCGCTCACGGTCGACCGTGGACACCTGACGGCCGTCATGGGCCCGTCGGGCTCGGGCAAGTCGACGATGATGCACATCCTCGCCGGCCTCGACCGCCCGACCGAGGGCAGCGTCTCGATCGAGGGCCAGGACATCACGAAGCTGAACGACAACGAGCTGACGAAGCTCCGCCGCGAGCACGTCGGCTTCATCTTCCAGTTCTTCAACCTCCTCCCGATGTTGACCGCCGAGGAGAACATCCGGCTCCCGCTCGAGCTGGCCGGCGGCAACATCGACAAGGAGTGGCTCGACGAAGTGATCAAGCGCACCGGCCTCGACGACCGGCGCACGCACCGCCCGTCCGAGCTCTCGGGAGGCCAGCAGCAGCGTGTGGCAATCGCCCGCGCGCTCTCGTCCAGGCCGACGGTGATCTTCGCCGACGAGCCGACCGGCAACCTCGACTCGGCCACGAGCGGCGAGATCCTCGACCTCCTCCGGGAGATGGTCGCCGATTTCGCCCAGACGATCGTCATGGTCACGCATGACGCCCGCGCCGCCGCGATCGCCAACCGGATTCTCTTCATCGCCGACGGCTGCATCGTCAAGGAGCTCAAGGGCGCCGGCCAGCACGAGATCGTCGCCGCGATGGAAGAGGTCAGCCGGCGATGACCCGAGTCGCACTCAGAGGCCTGCTCGGCCGGAAGCTCCGCACGGTGCTGACGGCGGTCGCGATCGTCCTCGGCGTCGCGCTCGTAGCAGGGACCCTGGTGCTGACCGACTCGATCCAGAAGGCGTTCGACAACATCTTCACCGACTCGCGGCAGGGCTCGAGCGTCGTCATCAGCGGAAAGTCCGCCTTCAACCTCAGCGACGGAAGCGGCGCGACCGCGCCCCCGCTGCAGGAATCGCTCCTCCAGACCGTCAAGACCCAGCCGAGTGTGGCCGAGGCGGAGGGCAGTGTCTCCGGCGAGGCGCAGATCATCGGCTCGAACGGCAAGGCCATCGTCTACGGCGGCGCGCCGAACCTCGGGTTCTCGATCGCGAACGGGGCCAGCCGCTTCAATCCGCTCACGCTCGTCGAGGGCGCCTGGCCACACGGCGACGAGGTGGTCATCGACGGCTCGACCGCCGACAAGGAAGGGTTCAAGGTCGGCGACACCGTCGGCGTCCAGGCTCGAGGGCCCGTCGAGCAGCTCCACATCTCGGGGATCGTGAAGTTCGGCTCTGTGTCGACGATCGGCGGCGCGACGCTCGCGGGCTTCGACCTACCGACCGCGCAGCGGATCTTCGACATGCAGGGAAAGCTCGACGAGATCGCCGTCGCCGCAAAGCCCGGGGTCTCGGACGAGCAACTCGCCAACGAGCTCGGCACCGTGCTGCCGAAGGACACGCAGGTCCGCACCGCAGCCGACCAGGCGAAGAAGGACGCCGAAGGACACGAACTCCTTCATCACGTTCCTGCGGACGTTCCTGCTCTCGTTCGGCGGGATCGCGCTCTTCGTCGGCGCCTTCGTGATCGCGAACTCGCTCTCGATCACGATCGCCCAGCGGACGCGCGAGCTGGCGACGCTCCGCACCGTCGGCGCGTCTCGACGGCAGGTCCTCCGGTCGATCATGATCGAATCCCTGGTCGTCGGCGTGCTCGCGTCGATCGTCGGGCTCCTTCTCGGCCTCGGGCTGGCCAAGGGGCTCTTCTGGCTCTTCGACCAGGTCGGCTTCACGCTGCCCAACAGCGGCCTCGTCTTCGAGACGCGGACGATCATCGTCGCCCTCGTCGTGGGCATCCTCGTCACGCTCGGCGCGAGCCTGCGGCCCGCGATCCGGGCAACGAGGGTCCCTCCGATCGCGGCGGTTCGCGAAGGCGCCACCCTCCCGGAGTCACGCTTTGCCCGCTTCCGCACGCCCGGAGCACTCGTCCTCGCGGCACTCGGCTTCGCTCTCTTGATCTACGGTCTCTTCGGGAGCGGCCTCGGGACCGCCGCGGTCCTTCTCCTCATGGGTGCCGGAGCGTTGCTCGATCTTCTTCGGCGTGGCGCTCTTCGCCGCGAAGCTCGTCCCGGGCCTCGCCGCCCTCCTCGGCTGGCCGACAGCCCGGCTCGGCGGCGCCGCGGGACAGCTTGCACAGGGCAACGCCAGGCGCAACCCGCAGCGGACCGCGTCGACGGCCGCGGCGCTCATGATCGGGCTCGCACTCGTCACGCTCGTCGCCGTGCTCGGAGCGGGAATCCGCTCGAGCTTCACCGGCGCGGTGGACAAGATCTTCGTCTCCGACTACGCGATCACGGCGCAGAACAATTTCTCGCCGATTCCTCCCGACGCCGCGGCCGCCGCGGCGAGGGCGCCGGGCGCCGAAGCCGTGGCGAGCGTCCGCGCGGGCCAGGCGCTCGTCTTCGGGAACGTCGAGAACGTCACGGCCGTCACCCCGAACGCCGGCCAGGCGATCGAGCTCGACTGGGTCGCCGGTTCCCAGGACGTCTACAGCCAGCTCGGCGCCGACGGCGCGTTCATCGACAACGACTTCGCCAAGAACCACAGCCTGCACGTCGGCTCGCCGATCAGGATGACGGTTCCGAGCGGCACGGCGGTTCCGCTCGTGGTCAAGGGCATCTTCGACCCGCCGCCAGGCGGCTCGCCGTTCGGCGTGGTCACCCTGTCGACCGCGACGTTCGACCAGAACTACGAGCAGCCGGAGAACCTCTTCTCGTTCGTGAAGATGAAAGGCGGCGTCACCGACGCGAACACGGCGGCGCTCGACGACGCCCTCAAGGACTTCCCGAACGCGAAGGCGCAGACGCGCAGCCAGTTCAAGGACAACCAGGTCAGCTTTCTGAACAACATCCTGAACGTGCTCTACATCCTGCTGGCCCTGTCGGTGATCGTCAGCCTCTTCGGCATCATCAACACGCTGGTGCTCACCGTCTTCGAGCGGACGCGGGAAATCGGGACGCTCCGCGCGGTCGGGATGACCCGGCGCCAGGTCCGGAGGATGATCCGCTACGAGAGCATCATCACGGCGCTCATCGGCGCGGCGCTCGGGATCGCCCTCGGGATCGTGTTCGCGGGACTGCTCGATCTCCCGGGTCGACTTCATCACCTTCTCCCTGCCGATCGGGCAGATCGTCATCTTCGCGATCGCCGCGATCATCGTCGGGATCGTCGCCGCGATCCTGCCGGCCCGGCGCGCGTCGAAGCTGAACGTCCTCCAGGCGCTCCAGTACGAGTAGCGGCTGCTGAGGGGCCCGGTCCTCACGGCCGGGCCCCTCTTACGCTTGCCCCGTGGAAACGGGACGACTCGAAGCGTTCTCAGACGGCATCTTCGCGATCGCGGCCACGCTCCTCGTGCTCGAGATCACCGTCCCCCACCTCGACGAGCCCGGCCTGCTCGGGCAAGCCCTCCTCGGCCTCTGGCCCTCGTATCTCGCCTACGCGACGAGCTTCCTGACCATCGGGATCATGTGGGTCAATCACCACAGCGTCATGCGGCAGCTGCGGGAGGCCGACCACCGCTTCCTCTTCATCAACCTCGGCCTCCTGATGCTGATCGCCTTCGTCCCGTTCCCGACGATCCTCCTCGCCGACTACGCCTGGGGTGGAAACGGCGAGGCCGCCGCGCTCACCTACGGGACCACACTGACTATCACCGCGCTCTTCTTCAACCTGCTCTGGCGCTACGCCGCATGGAACCATCGCCTTCTCCGGGCGGACGCCGACCCGGTCGAGGTGAGCGGGATCTCGCGTGCCTACCTGCCCGGACCCTTCATGTACGGAGGGGCGACGCTCGTCGCGTTGGTCAGCCCCGAGGCGAGCGCGGCGCTCTTCCTGGCCGTCGCCCTCTTCTACGTCGGCTCGGCCTCGTTCTTCGGCCGCGGCGAGGCGACCGCCTAGTACGGCGTCGGCGCGTCGCCCGCGAGCTCGATAGGGCGGTGCGATCCGCTCAAGGCACGCACGGTGCCCGAGACCGCCTCGTCGACATCCTCGGCTGAGATCCCGAGATGCGTGACGGCGCGGAGGACGTCCTTGCGGGCGGCGAACGAGAACAGGACACCCTCGGCGCGCAGGCGCGGGACGGCCTCGTCCGCGCTCAGACCGAGCAGCGACACGTCGAGCTGCACGAAATTCGTCTCGACCTGCTCCAGGTTCACGGGCAGCCCGGCCTCGGCGAGCCCCTCGGCGAGCCGCCGCGCGTTCGCATGGTCTTCCGCGAGCCTCTCGACGTGGTGGTCGAGGGCGTAGAGGCCGGCCGCCGCGACGATCCCGGCCTGGCGCATCGCGCCTCCGAAGAGATGCTTGAAGCGCCGCGCCCTCGCCATACGCTCCTGCGAGCCCGCGATGATCGCGCCCAGTGGACAGCCGAGCCCCTTGGAGAGGCAGAGCGTCACGGTGTCGAACTCGCGCCCGCAGTCGGCGGCCGGACGCGCCGCCCGCGACGACGGCGTTCATGAGCCTCGCTCCGTCGAGGTGGACGGAGAGGCCGTGCGAACGAGCCTCGGCGACGACCTCCCGGAGGTGCGCCGAGCGGCCAAACCCTGTCCCCCGCCGCCGTTGTGCGTGTTCTCGATGCAGACGAGGCGGGTCGGCGCCGCGTGCAGGTCGCCCGGAGGGCTCACCGCCTCGCGCAACTGCTCCGCGGTGAAGATCCCGTGCGTCGGTCGGAAGCGCCTTCATCGCCAGCCCGGAGTGGACGGCCGGCCCGCCGAGCTCGTAGAGGAAGACGTGCGCCATCGCCTCGGCGACGACCTCGTCGCCCGGCTCGGTCAGCGTGCGAAGCGCGATCTGGTTCGCCATCGTCGCCGTCGGGAGGAAGACGGCCTCCTCGTGGCCGAGCAGCGCCGCGGCGCGCTCCTCGAGCGCGATGACGGTCGGGTCCTCGCGCTTCTGCTCGTCCCCGACGACGGCATCGGCGATCGCGCGGCGCATCTCCGGGCGTCGGCTGCGTGAGCGTGTCGGAGCGGAGGTCGATCACGGGCTCAAGGTAGCGGGTCAGGCGAAGAACGTGTCGTCGTCCGCGTAGGCCGGAGCGCAGCAGCAGAGGAAGCGAGCACCGGCCGGCCCGGCCTCGATCCGGTGCCATGCGCCGGGCGGGATGAGGACGGCGTCGCCCCGGCCCACCTCACGGACCGCACCGTCCACCTCCATCTCCCCGCCGCCCTCGAGGAAGAAGTAGATCTCCTCCGACCGCGCGTGGTAGTGGCGATCGGTCGACAGCTCGGGCTCGAGGCTCGCCTCGGCGAGGCTCTGGTTCGACCGCGCCGGCGAGGGCAGCGTCGAGGAGCACCCGGATCGTCGACCCGTCGAGCGTCGTGAAGGCCTCCGCCTGCTCCCGCGAGCGGACCTTCATCAGTGGCGCCGCCCGCGCTGGCGCTCCCAGCGCTCGCGCTGCCTGCGCTCGGCGTCCTCGAGCTTGCCGAAGGTGCGCCGCAGCCAGCCGCCCTGCTCGAGCCGCTGGTCGAGCGCCGGATTCCGCTCCGCGTGCTCCTTCATGCGCTCGAGCAGGATCTCGCGGAGGTCCTCCTTCTCCTCGGGGTCGAGCTCATCGGAGAACTCCGCGATGCGCCGCGGCGAACTCCTCGCCGTCGTAGCGCTCGCGAAGGACGTTGACGCGGTCTTCGAGATCGCGCCGGGACCAGACGCGGGACAGTCACGCGCCCTTCTGCGCCTCGACGGCCTCGCCCTCCGCGGCGCCGCCCTCGAAGGTCGGGGTGCTCCTCGAACCCATACTTGACGATCGCGCGCTTCGCAGCCTGCACCTCGTCGAGCCTGCGGACGGGCCGTCGATGCGGCGCCTCCTTGAGGATGCTCAGGTCGGTCGCGGCCTCCTCCGCGATCTTCTCCATCGCGTCGCAGAAGGCATCGAGCATCTCCTTCGACTCCGTCTCGGTCGGCTCGATCATGAGCGCCTCGGGGACGATGAGCGGGAAGTAGATCGTCGGCGGATGGAAGCCGTAGTCCATCAGTCGCTTGGCGACGTCGAGCGCATTCGCTCCTTGGTCGTGCTTGAGCTTCCGCGCGGAGAGGACGAACTCGTGCATGCAGAGGCGCTCGTATGGGAGGTCGTAGATGCCCTTGAGCCGGCTGAGCATGTAGTTCGCGTTCAGGACCGCGACCTCCGACATGCGCTTGAGCTCGGGCCCGTAGGCGCGGATGAACGCGTACGAGCGGACGAAGACGCCGAACGGCCCCGTGTAGCCGCGCACCTTCCCGATCGACTTCGGGCGGTCGTAGTCGCAGACGGAACTCGCTCGCCGTCGCGCGACGACCGCCGGCGCCGGGATGAACGGCTCGAGGATGTCCCTCACCGCCACCGGCCCGCCGCCCGGGCCACCGCCTCCGTGCGGCTGCGAGAACGTCTTGTGCAAGTTGATGTGGACGATGTCGAAGCCCATGTCGCCCGGGCCTCGAGATGCCGCAGACGGCGTTCAGGTTCGCGCCGTCGTAGTAGAGGAGCGCGCCCGCGTCGTGGAAGATCTTCGAGACCTCCTCGATCTGCTCGTCGAAGAGCCCGAGCGTCGAGGGGTTCGTCAGCATCGAGCCCGGCGGTCTCCTCGTTCACCTTGGCGCGCAGGTCGTCGAGGTCGAGATTCCCGCGCGAGTCGGTCTCGGCCTTCTGGAGCTGGAAGCCGGCCATCGTCACGCTCGCCGGATTTGTCCCGTGCGCGGTGTCGGCGGTGATGACCGTCTTGCGCTGCTCCACCTCCCCGCGATCGGCGAAGTAGGCGCGCATGAGCATGAGCCCGGTGAGCTCGCCCTGCGAGCCCGCGGCCGGCTGGAGCGAGACGGCGTGCAGCCCGCACACTTCGGCGAGGATCCCCTGCAGGCGCCACATGAGCTCGAGGGCGCCCTGGGCGCCGTCCTCCTCCTGGAGCGGATGGAGGTCGCGGAACCCGGGCAGCGCGACCACCCGCTCGTTCACGCGCGGGTTGTGCTTCATCGTGCAGGAGCCCAGCGGGTAGAAACCCGTGTCGACTCCGAAGGTGCGGTCGGCGAGCGCCGTGAAGTGGCGCACGATCTCGGGCTCGGCGAACTCGGGGAGCCTCGGCGGCTCCCGGCGGCGGAGCTCCTCCGGCACCTCTGCCGCGGGGAGGTCGTAGCTCGGCAGCGTCCCGGCGCGCCGACCCTTCTGCGACTTCTCGAAGATCGAGCTTCACGTCGCCAGCACCTCCGCCAGCCGGTCGATGTCGCCGGCGAACGCTTCTCCGTCACGCAGACGAGGAGAGCGTCCTCCATCCCCGCGTAGTCGCGCTTGAGCGCATAGCCCGGATGGACGCCCTGCTCGCGCGCGGCCCTGACGGCCTCCTCGGCGGGCCGTCCGACACGCACCGCAAACTCCTTGAACGTTGTCCGGTCAGGAAACACCAGCGGGAGGCCAAGCTGCTCCTTCGCGTAGGCCGCGAGGCTCATGCAGGTCTCCCCCAGCTCGCGCAGTCCCTGCGGGCCCAGCCACGAGAGGTGCGCCAGGCCGGCGAGGGCGAGGAGCGTCTGGTTGGTCGTGATGTTCGACGTTGCCTTCTCGCGGCGGATGTGCTGCTCGCGGGTCTGCAGTGTGAGGACATAGCCACGCTCGCCGGCGATGTCGGTCGTCTCGCCGACGATCCGGCCGGGCATGCGCCGGATGTAGTCCGAGCGCATGGCGATGAACCCGTAGTGCGGGCCTCCGTACGACTGGTAGTTGCCGGCGCCCTGCCCCTCGCCGATCGCGATCGCGCAGCCGTAGCGCCCGGGCGCTTCGAGGACTCCGAGCGAGACCGGGTCGACGTGCGCGACCGCGAGCGCCTCGGCGTCGTTCGCGGCCGCAGCGAGCTCCGGAGCCGGTTCGAGGCATCCGAAGAAGTTCGGCTGCTGGAAGATGACGCAGGCCGCGTCCTCGGCCGCCACGCCGAAGCTCGTCCGGATCGGTGACGCCGTCGTGGTGCGGAACCTCGACGACCTCCAGGCCGAAGCCCGGCGCGTAGGTCTTGACGACTTGGCGCACCTGCGGGTTGAGCGTCTCGGCGAGGACGACCCTTGTCCGCCCGGTCGCGTGCTTGGCGACGTAGCAGGCGTCGGCGGCGACCGTCGTCCCGTCGTAGCCCGATGCGTTCGAGACGTCCATGCCCGTCAGCTCGCAGACGACGGTCTGGTACTCGAAGATCGCCTGGAGCACGCCCTGGCTCATCTCGGGCTGGTACGGCGTGTAGGCGGTCAGAAACTCGCCGCGCGCGAGGATCGCATCCACGATCGCCGGGACGTAGTGGTCGTAGATCCCGGCGCCGAGGAACGAGAGCTCCCGGCCCGTGTGGACGTTCCGGGACGCCAGCTCCTCCAGGTGCGCGACGAGCTCGGGCTCGGAGAGCGGCGGCTCCAGGTCGAGCGGCCGGTCGAGCCGGACGCTCCCGGGGATGTCCTTGAAGAGCTCGTCGATCGACGAGACGCCGATCGCGGCGAGCATCGCCTCCTGGTCGGAGTCCGTGAGCGAGAGGTAGCGCACGGCCTCGCTACTGGTCCTCGAACAATGCCTTGTAGGCGCTCACGTCGAGGAGGCCGTCCGCCTCGCCCGTGTCGCTCATGCGGATGCGGATGAGCCAGCCGCCGCCGTAGGGGTCGTCGTTCACCTTCTCCGGCTCCTCGACGACCTCCTGATTCACCTCGATCACCTCGCCGGAGAGCGGTGAGATGAGGTCGGAGACCGCCTTCACGGACTCGACCTCGCCGTAGCTCTCGTCGGCCGCCACGGAGGCGCCCTCCTCCGGCGGCTCGAAGTGCACGAGCTCGCCGAGGGCGTCCTGCGCGTACCACGTGATCCCGAGGGTCGCCGTGTCGCCGTCGATCCGCGCCCAGTCGTGCTCGCGGTGGTACCTGAGGTCTTCGGGATAGCTCTCGTCCGCGGCCACTACGTTTCCTCCCGTTTGTAGATCGGCTTCTTCACGATATGAGCAGCGCGCGGGCGTCCGCGCAGGTCGAGGGTCAAGCCGGTGTCCGGCGCTGCCCGCTCCGCGCCGACGTACGCGAGGCCGATGCCGATGTCGAGCATCGGGGAGAGGGACCCGGACGTGACCGTGCCGCCCTCCGCGAACGCCATCCCCCGGCGCGGGATGCCCTTTTCGTCCATGACGAACGCGACGAGCCTCTCGGCAGTGCCCTCCTCCTTCTGGACGTGCAGCACGCCCACACCGGTGAACTCCTTGTCAAGCGCGCACGCCCACCCGAGCCCGGCCTCGATCGGCGTGCGCTCCGGGGAGATGTCGTTTCCGTGCAGCGGGTAGCAGACCTCGAGGCGAAGCGTGTCGCGCGCTCCGAGCCCGCACGGGACGACGCCTGCATCGAGGACGGCGTCCCACAGGCGGACGGCGTCCTCCGGCGCGCACCCGAGCTCGCAGCCGCGTTCGCCCGTATAGCCGGTCCCTGCGATGAGGCAGTGGACGCCGAGCACCTCGCCCTCGCGGAAGGTGAACGGCGCGACGTCGATCCCGAGCCGGGGCAGCGCCTCCGGCCCCTGCACGGCGAGGAGCGCCCACTCCGCCGAGACGTCCTCCGCCTCGGAGAGCGCGGCGTGGTCCGGCTCCACGTTCGCCGCGTTGACGACGAGGAGGTAGTCCTCGGGCCCGCGCTTGTAGGCGATCAGGTCGTCGACGATCCCGCCGCGGTCGTTCGTGAGCAGCGTGTACTGCGCCTGTCCCTCCTCGATCCGGTCCAGGTCGTTGGAGAGGCGGCTCTGCAGGTAGTCGTGCGCGCCGTCGTCCGCCAGCCGGAGCTGGCCCATGTGCGAGACGTCGAAGACGCCGGCCGATGTTCGCACCGTGCGGTGCTCGTCGATGATGGACGTGTACTGCACCGGCATCTCCCAGCCGGCGAAGGGGACGAGGCGCGCGCCGAGTGCGGCGTGGCGCTCGTAAAGCGGCGTGCGCCGGAGCGTCTGCACCGGGGCGGATCCTATCGCTAACCGGCCGGCCGGAATCTCGCCGTGAAGTGCCGGAGCACGGGAGCTTCGGAGACCATCTCGAGACCGGCCACCGAGCCCGGGTCGGCGACGAGCTCCGCCGCCGCGTCGGCCGCGTGCTCCAGCTGGCGCGAGCTGTACACGCGGCGCGGGACGGCCAGGCGGACGAGCTCGAGGGCGGGCACGCGGTTCTCTCCCGTCGCCGGGTCGCGCCCGGCCATCGCCGAGCCGATCTCGACGCCGCGAACCCCGCCGGCGAGGTAGAGCGCGCACGTGAGGGCCTGGGCCGGGAATTGCGCCGCGGGGATGTGCGGCAGCATCCTGCCCGCGTTCAGGTACACGGCGTGACCGCCCACCGGCCTCAGGATCGAGGCGCCCTGCTCCTCGAGCACGCCACCGAGGTAGGCGACCTGCTCGACGCGATGGAGAAGGTAATCCTCGTCGAGGACCTCCCGGAGCCCCGCTGCGATCGCCTCGAGGTCGCGGCCGGCAAGCCCGCCGTACGTCGGGAAGCCTTCGAAGACGATGCCGCGCGCCTGCAGGCGGTGGAAGAAGACCTCGTCCTCGCGGATGGCGACGAAGCCGCCGATGTTCGCGATCGCGTCCTTCTTCGCGCTCATGAGAACGCCGTCCGCCTCGCCGAGCATCTCGTGCACGACGTCGGCGAGCGAGGCATCGCGCGTATCCCTCCTCGAGCTCGCGGATGAACCACGCGTTCTCGGCGAAGCGCGCGATGTCGAGCACGAGCTTCTTCGAGTGTTCGCGTGCGAGCCGTGCGACCTCGTGGATGTTGGCCATCGAGACGGGCTGGCCTCCGCCCGCGTTGTTCGTGAGCGTCAGCATGACGATCGAGACGCGCTCGCCGTCCTCGCCGGCGAGGAGATCGGCGAGGCGCTCGGTGTCCATGTCCCCCTTGAAGGGAACGTCGAGGTCGGGGTCGAGCGCCGCCGCAACCGGGAGGTCGAGAGCGATGCCCTCCCGGACTTCGATGTGCGCCCGCGTCGTGTCGAAGTGGGCGTTCGACGGGACGATCTCGCCGGGGTCGATGACGGCCCCGAAGAAGACGCTCTCTGCGCCCCGCCCCTGATGGGCGGGCACGACGAACGGAAAGCCGAGCACGTCGTTCACCGCAGCGCGGAAGTGGTCGAAGCTCCGCGAGCCCGCGTAGGACTCGTCGCCCTGGATGAGAGCGGCCCACTGGGCCTGGCTCATCGCCCCGGTCCCCGAGTCGGTCAGGAGGTCGAGCTCGACGTCGCGGGCCGAGAGCTGGAAGACGTTCCAGCCTGCCTCCTCGAGCGCGCGCTCGCGCTCGGCACGGGTGGTCGAGCGGATGGGCTCGACCATCTTGATCCTGAACGGCTCGCGGGGCGGTCGCATAGACCGCCCGAGCGTACGGGAGGTGCTACCTGCGGCGCAGGAAGGACGGCACTTCGAGCACGTCGGCCGGTACGTCGAAGCCGCCACTCACGGGCTCCTGCTCGCGGCCGAGCTCGAGCTCCTCGCGCTCGCGCCGCTCGCGGCGGAGCGACCGGTCGAACCCGGTGGCGATCACCGTGACGCGCACCGAGCCGTGCATGTTCTCGTCGATCACGGCGCCGAAGATGACGTTCGCGTTCAGGTCGGCGGCGCCCGTCACCACCTCGGCCGCCTCGTTGACCTCGAAGAGGCCGAGGTCGGAGCCGCCCGTGATGTTGAGCAGGATCCCGGTCGCGCCTTCGACGGAGGCCTCGAGCAGCGGCGACGACACCGCGGCGCGAGCGGCCTCGGCGGCGCGGTTCTCGCCTTCCGCCTCGCCGATTCCCATGAGCGCGGAGCCGGCGTCGGTCATGATCGTCCGCACGTCGGCGAAGTCGAGGTTGACCAGGCCGGGGACTGTGATGAGGTCGGTGATGCCCTGGACGCCCTGGCGGAGGACCTCGTCCGCCATCCGGAACGCCTCGACCACGGACGTCCGCTTCTCAACGACCTGGAGCAGGCGGTCGTTCGGGATGATGATCAGCGTGTCGACCTTCTCGCGGAGCTTCGCGATCCCGGCCTGAGCCTGCTCGCCGCGCTTGCGGCCCTCGAAGTTGAACGGCCGAGTGACGACGCCGACGGTGAGGGCCTTCAGGTCGTCGCGGGCGATCTCGGCGATGACCGGTGCGCCGCCGGTCCCGGTGCCGCCGCCCTCTCCGGCCGTGATGAAGACCATGTCCGCGCCCTTGAGCGACTCCTTGATCTCGTCTTTGCTCTCTAGCGCGGCTTCCTCGCCGATCTGCGGGTCGGCGCCGGCGCCCAGCCCGCGCGTCCGGTGCGTGCCGATGTGGAGCTTCTGCTCGGCCTCGGACATGAGCAGCGCCTGCGCATCCGTGTTTACCGCGACGAACTCGCAGCCGCGCAATCCTGCCTCGATCATCCTGTTGACGGCGTTCGTTCCGCCGCCGCCGGCACCGACGACCTTGATGACGGCAAGATAGCTCCCGGACTGATCCCTCACGTCGTTCCTCTCCTCAGCTCCTCAAGCTCACCTTGAGCGTGCGCCTGAGAGTACGCCCAGGCCCGGACGATGTCAAACGGGTATTTGCAGGGAAGAAGGCGCTTAACTCTAACCTTCAACCTGAGACTTGAGGGTTGCCAGACGCGACGGGCCGGTCGGGCAGGCTCACGTCCAGGTAGGCCAGCGCGGCCCGTTCCTCGGGGCTCAGCCTGCGCAGGACGAGCGCCGCGACTCGGAGCTTCGCCCCCGCGTCCGTCGGCTCGCCGAGGACAAGGAGCGGCTTGGTGCCGTTGTCACCTGCGAGCACGAAGGTGAGCTCTCCGTCCTCGAGCCGGCCGGAGTGGATGGGAAGCGCCATCCGCTTCGGCGCCTCGGCGAGGGCTGCCAGCACGGCTCGCGTCCCCACGTCGGAGACAAACCCGCCGGGGGCGAGAGGCGTCTCCGGGAAGTAGCGGATCTTCGGGAGATCGGGAGCCTCGCCCGGAAGCACATGGGAGATGACGCGGCCGCGGACGGAGACGACCCAGGAGTCGCCCGCCCGGTGGACGACGGCGACGGGCTGCTCCGGGCGGACGACGAGGCGGAGCGTGTGAGGGAATGCGCGGTCGTAGGTGACCGACTCGACCGAGGGGAGCGCTTCGAGCCGGCGGACGAGCGCGCCTCCGTCCAGGGCGACAAGGCTCTCTCCGCGCAGGCCGTCGACCTCCCGGAGGACGGCCGCGCGCACCGGGGCGGGCGCTCCGTCCACCTCCACCGTCTGCAGGGCGAAGAGGGGCGTCTCCCTCGCTCCGAGGTAGAGGAGGCCGAGCGCGGCGACCGCGCCCGCGGCGACGATCACCGCGCGCCGGCGCAGCCCGTGCGCCGAGAGGGCGAGGCGCGGGCGCGCCAGGGCAAGAGCCGGTTGCCGGGCCACACCCGACAGTTCGTCGCCGCGCCGTGCCGTCCTACCCGAGCGGCGGGATCTCGATCGCGCCGAGCAGCTGGACCTCCGGCCTCGAGGACGACGCCGAACTGCTCGTGCGCGCGACGCCGCGCCTCGGCGATGAGGGCGGTCGCGTCCTCCGAGCGGGCATCCCCGGCGTTCTCGATGAAGTTCGCGTGCTTCGGCGAGATCTGCGCGCCTCCGACCCGGTAGCCGCGCAAGCCGCAGGCCTCGAGCATGCGCCCCGCCGTGAGCTCGTGATCGGGGTTCTTGAAGACGCTGCCGAAGGTGCGCCTGTTCGTCGGCTGGGCTTCCTTTCGCTGCCGCTGCATCTCCGCCACTTTCGCCTTGATCTCCTCGACCGTGCTCGGCGTGCCGCGTAGCTCTGCGCCGGCGACGACCTGGCCCGGCTGGAGCGCCGAGTGCCGGTAGCTCAGTCCGAGCTCCTCGGGCGTCCGCCATTCAACGCTGTCCGCGTCGGCGACCCGCGCCCGGACGAGCACCGACGCGATGTCCCCGCCGTAGGCGCCCGCGTTCATCTTCACGGCGCCGCCGACGGTCCCCGGGATCGCGCAGACGAACTCGAGGCCGCCCAGGCCGGCGGCGCGCGCGCGGTGAAGGCACACTGCGAGCGGCGCGCCTCCCCCGGCGACGACGAGCCCGTCGACGGCCTCGGCCTTCGCGAGCTCCCCGGCCAGCTTGAGCACGACGCCGTCGTAGCCGTCGTCGGCCGCGAGGAGGTTCGAGCCGAGCCCCACGACGGCCACAGGCAGATTCTCCCCGCGCGCCCAGGCGAGCGCCTCGACGAGCTCGTCCTCGGTCTCGGGCGTGCCGAACCAGCCGGCCGGCCCACCGGTCCCGAGCGTCGTCAGCTTCGAGAGCGGGAACTGCCCCTCCAACCTCACGCGCGGATCCGCTCCTCGATGAGCGGGAGTGCCAAGTCGACGTCGCCGGCGCCGATCGTGAGGACGAGGTCGCCCGGCCGTGCCTGCGCGGCCACGAGCTCCGCCGCGTCCTCGAGCTTCGGCGCCCAACCGACCCGCATTCCGGGCCGAAGCTCCGCAACGCGGTCGACGACGAGCTTCCCGCTCACCCCCGGGATCGGGTCCTCGCGCGCGGGATAGATCTCCGTCACGCACGCGATGTCGGCGCGCGTCAGCGCCTCCCCGAGCGCATCGGCGAGATGAAGCGTGCGCGAGTAGAGGTGCGGCTGGAAGAGCGCGAGGACGCGGCCGCCCTCCGCGAGACTACGCGCTGTCTCGAGCGTGGCGGCGATCTCCGCGGGATGGTGACCGTAGTCGTCGTAGAGCCGCACGCCGCCGACCTCGCCTGACTGCTGGAAGCGCCGCCGCACTCCCAAGAACTCGGTGAGCAACGCCCCGGCGTCGGCAAGCGGCACGTCGACGGCCTCGAGAGCCGCGAGCGCGCATGCGGCGTTCAGCCGGTTGTGCTCGCCCGGGACCGCGAGCGGGATCTCCACCGGCTCGAGGTCGCGCCCCCAGATCACCGTCTCGATCCCGCTCGTCCACTCCTCGAAGCCCTCCTCGAGCTCGGCGTCGGAGCCGAACGTCGCGTGGTGGTCGAGCTCGACGTTCGTGACGACGGCGATCGTCGCCGGGAGCGAGAAGACGCTTCGATCCGACTCGTCTCCCTCGACGACGAGCCAGCCGCTTCCAGCGCGAGCATTCCCGCCGAGCTGCGGGATCTCACCGCCGACGAGGAAGGAGGGGTCGCGTCCGAGCCGGTCGAGGACGAAGGCGATCATCGCCGTCGTCGTCGTCTTCCCGTGGGCGCCGGCGACGACGATGGAGTCCGCGAGGCCGACGAGCTCGGCGAGGAGCTCGGCCCGGCTCGCACCCTCGACCCGTCCGGCGAAGGCTGTCGAGACGAACACTTCTGCGTCGGGCGGCGGTGTCGGCGGGCCGGCGGAGACCTCCACCGGGATCCGGGCGGCGCGCACCCCGGCGAGGTAGGGCGTCTCGCGCTTGTCCCAGCCGCTCACCTCCGCCCCCCAGGCCTTGGACAGGATCGCGTAGCCGCTCATCCCCGCGCCCCCGATTCCGGCGAGCCAGAACCTCCGTCCGCTAAGAGGCAAGCCGGACCAGCTCCTCCGCTATGCGGTCGGCCGCGTCCGGGCGGGCGAGAGACCTCATCGCCTCGCCCATGCGCTCGAGGCGGTCCGGGTCGGCGAGCAGCTCGTCCACCCGGCGGCGCAGGTCGAGCTGGGGCTCGGGGACGACGACCGCCCCTCCCCCGCGCTCGAAGTAGCGCGCGTTTCCGGTCTGATGGTCGGCGGTGGCGTGCGGATACGGGACGAGGAGCGCCGGTCTTCCGGCCGCGGCGATCTCCCACACGGAGCCGCCTGCACGCGCGACGACGAGGTCGGCAGCGCTGAGCGCGGCGCCGAAGTCATCCGTGAACGGGAGGAGCCGGTATTCGCGGCGCGTCACCCGCTCCGCCAGGGCGGGATAGTCCCGTTCGCCTGCGAGGTGGAGGACGGCGGGGCCGGAGGTGCCAAAGGCCTCGAGCGCGGCCTCGTTCAGCCGCTGCGCGCCCTGGCTTCCCCCGGAGACGAGCACGACCGGCCCCTCGGCAGGAAGATCGAAGAGGTGGCGCGCCTTCGCGCGGTCGACCGGCTGCGAGCGCGGCGGGATCGGCCGCCCGACCACGTGGTACTTGGGCGGGTCGAGGCCGTCGATCGGATAGGCGAGGAAGACGGCCTTCGCGAACGGCGCGGCCAGGCGGTTCGCGAGCCCTAACTCGGCGTCCGCCTCCGACAGCGCGGCCGGGATGCGAAGCGTCCCCGCGGCGAGCACCATGGGGCCGGCCACGTACCCTCCTCCTCCGAGGACGACGTCCGGGCGCCGTCGCCTGAGGATGCGCACACAGGCCGGGACCGCCGCCGCGGCGCGGCCGAGGGCCTTCGCGAGCCGCACACTCAGCTCCCGCGGGAATCCCTCGACGCCGAAGACGTCGAGCTCGTAGCCCGCGTCGCGCACGAGCCGCGACTCGGCGTTCGAGGCGAAGGAGACCTCGACCCCGAGCGTTCTAAGCGACTCGGCGACGGCGAGTGCCGGTAGCACGTGTCCGGCGGTTCCGCCGGCCGCGATCAGGCACTTCGGTTTCCCGGACGACGGCATGGTTCGACGCGATGTTAAGGAGGATGCCCACGGCCGCGAGGCCGACGACGAGGCTCGAGCCCCCGTACGAGACGAACGGAAGCGGGATTCCCGTGAGCGGCGCGAGGCCCATGACGGCGCTCACGTTGACCGCAGCCTGCCCGCAGATGAGCGCGGTGATGCCCACGGCGAGCCGCTTGCCGAAGGGGTCGCGGCAGCGCAGCGCGATGTTGAAGCCCGCCCAGGCGAAGGCCGCGAAGGCCGCGATCACCCCGAGGACGCCGATCAGCCCGAGCTCCTCGCCGATGATCGCGAAGATCATGTCCGTCGAGGCCTCTGGCAGGTAGTAGATCTTCTGCACGCTCTCGCCCAGGCCGACCCCGAAGACCCCGCCCGACCCGAGCGCGATCATCGACTGGACGGCCTGGAACCCGGCGCCCTGCGGGTCGTGCCACGGATCGAGGAAGCTGAAGATCCGATCCCGTCGGTAGGGCTCGAGCCAGATGGCGAGGAGGACGATCGCGGTCGCGATGCCGCCCGCAGTCGCGAGTAGCCGCATCCGGGTGCCGGAGACGACGAGGATCGCCGAGACCATGATGGCGATCGCGATCGCCGTGCCCAGGTCCGGCTCGACGAGGATCAGCGCACACGCGCTCCCGACGACGACGCCGATCGGCTTCGCGAGCTCGCCGAGGGTCTGCGGGGCCGGCCTCCGCGCGAGCAGGGACGCGGTCCAGAGCGCGAGCACGAGCTTCGCGAGCTCCGACGGCTGGAAGTTCATGAATCCGACGGGGATCCAACGGCGCGCCCCGTTCACAGCCGTCCCGATCGCAAGCACGGCGACGAGGAGGAAGAACGTCACGGCGAGGAGCGTCTCCGTCGCGTAGCGCAGCCTGTGAAAGTCGATCCGCGACAGGACGACGAGCGCGACGAGGCCCATGACCGCATAGACGGCCTGCCGCTTCAGGTAGTAGCGAGGGTGCGTCGGAGGAGAGGAGCGCGCGCGCCGAGCTCGCGCTGTAGACCATCACGAGCCCGAACGCGACGAGCCCGAGCGTGACGAGCACGAGCAGGTGGTACTCGAGCTGCGTGCCGGCCGGGCGCTTCACAGCGCCTCGACGAGCTCGCGGAAGAGGTCTCCGCGCTCCTCGAAGTCCCGGAACTGGTCGTAGCTCGCGCACGCCGGCGAGAGGAGGACGACCTCCCCCGGCTCGGCGTCGCGGTAGGCGTCCCGGACGGCGGTGGGGAGGTCGCGCGAGTAGGTGAAACGGACGCCCGCGGCGGCGAGCGCTTCTGCGATCTCGTCGGCGGAGTCGCCGATCAGGTACGCCTGGGCGATCCCCGCTGCGCTCGCGCGCCTGGCGAGCTGCGCGAACGGAATTCCCTTGCGGCTGCCGCCCGAGGATCAGCCTGATGCCGGGCGGATAGGCGGAGAGCGCGCGCTCCGCCGCTTCGGGGTTCGTCGCCTTGGAGTCGTTGACGAAGCGGACGCCGTCGACCTCTCGCACGAGCTCGAGACGGTGCGGCACCCCCGGTGAACCCGACAGGCCCGCGGCGATGGCGTCGTCCGCGATCCCCGCGGCGCGGGCGGCCGCCGTCGCGGCCGCGGCGTTCTCCCGGTTGTGCTCGCCGGGAATCGAGGGCTCGGCCGGAAGGATGTCGTCGAGCGCGAACTCGATCCGGTCGGCCTCGCCTGGGATCGGCCCGAAGCCGCGCGGGACGACGGCGATGTCGCCCGGCCGCCTGGTTCTCGAAGATCCGCAGCTTCGCGGCCCGGTAGTCGTCGAAGGCTGCCGTGGCGGTCCAGGTGGTCGGGCGCGAGGTTGAGGAGGACTGCGATACGCGGACGGAAGGCGTCGATGTCCTCCAGCTGGAAGCTCGAGAGCTCGCAGACGATCCAGACGTCGGAGGCGAGCGTCCCGTCGAGCGCCGGAGAGCGGGCGGCCCACGTTCCCGGCCACGGCCACCTCCTTGTCCGCGGCACGGAAGATCGCGCCGAGAAGCTCGCTCGTCGTGGTCTTGCCGTTCGTCCCCGTGACGCCGACGATCGGGTTGTCGAGGAGGCGGAAGCCGAGCTCGACCTCGCTCCAGACCGTGAGCCCACGCTCCCGCGCGGCGGCCGCGAGGGGGGCCGTCCGGGGTACGCCTGGGCTTTTCACGAGCAGGTCCACGCCGTCGAGAAGCTCGGGTCGTCCGCGCCGAGGACGACTTCGACGCCTGCCTCGCGAAGCCTCCCCGCGTCGATGTCTTCCCTCCGGTCGGCGCCGACGACCCGGACGCCGCGCTTCGCGAGCGCGAGCGCCGCTGCCTCGCCCGAGCGGGCCAGGCCGAGGACGAGCGCCTTGTCAGCTGGCCAAGTTGTTGAAGTTGGAGAAGTACGCGTAGTAGAGGACGAAGCCGCAGGCGCACAGGATCGCGGTCGCGATCCAGAAGCGGACCATGATCCGGGTCTCCGACCAGGCCTTCATCTCGAAGTGGTGATGGAGCGGTGCCATGAGGAAGATCCGCCGCCCGAACCATCTTGTAGCGTGAGGACCTGCAGGATCACCGAGAGCGCCTCGACAAGGAAGATGCCGCCGATCAGCAGCAGGAGCAGCTCCGTCTTCGTCATGATCGCGAAGGCGGCGAGCGCCCCGCCCAGGCCCATCGAGCCGGTGTCGCCCATGAAGACCTGGGCCGGGAAGGCGTTGTACCAGAGGAAGCCGATCGAGGCCCCGATCAGGCTCGCGCCGAGGATGGCGAGATCGAGGTCGATCGGATCGGCGGGGGCCCGCGCCGGACAGCGGTCAGCGCGGCGACGAGGCTCATCGCCGTGTAGGTGAGGATGGCGATCGTGGTCGTCCCGGCGGCGAGGCCGTCGATCCCGTCCGTGAGGTTCACGCCGTTCGCCGCGCCGGCGATGATGAAGAAGGCGAGCACGTACCAGGCGTAGGAGAGCGGCACGTCCACGCCGACGAGCGGCACGTAGACCGAGGTCGAGAAGCCGCGGTCGTTCACGACCAGGCCGACGACGACGGTGATACCCGCAGCCAGCAGCGAGCTTCCAGCGGCCGGCGAGGCCGAGCGAGCGCCGGCGCGCGATCTTCGTCCAGTCGTCGACGAACCCGATCGCCGCGCAGCCGAGGGTGACGAAGAACGCGGTCAGAGCGGGCAGGGTGTGCTTCGAGAAGGCGAGGAAAGGGATGGCCATGGCGAGCATGATCAGGAGCCCGCCCATCGCGGGCGTGCCGCGCTTCACGGCATGGCCTTGCGGTCCCTCCTCCCTGATCTGCTGGCCGAACTCGTTACGGCGCAGGAACTCGATGAACTTCGGGCCCGCCACGATCGAAATCACCATCGCGATGAGCCCTGCGAGAAGGACCTGAACCACGGGCGGAGCCTAGCCCTACGCGGGGACGACGGCGATGGCTTCCCCGATCGCCTCGAGCCCCATCGCGCGGGATCCCTTGACGAGGACGCAGTCCCCCGCGCGCAGGAGCTGCCGCAGGGCGGTGAGCGCCGGCCTCGACGGTGGCCGCCCAGCGCAGGGTCGGGATGCCGCGCGCTCCTTCCACGTATCCGCGCGCGAGCGGGCCGACCGCCACGAGCACGTCCACGCCCGCCCGCGAGGCCGCGGCACCCACCTCGCGGTGGTACGACGCGGCGCCCGGGCCGAGCTCCGCCATGTCTCCCAGCACCGCCACCTTCCTCCGCTCGCCCGCGCGTTCGGCCAGGTGGTCGAGCGCCGCGATCATCGAGAGAGGGTTCGCGTTGTAGCAGTCGTTGATCAGGATCCCTCCGTCCGGGAGCGCGACCTCCTCCCCACGCAGACGCGAGAGCTGCACATGGCGCGCTCCCCTCCCCGCCTTGCCGAGCGGGAGGCCGAGGGCATGGTAGGCGGCGAGCAGCGGCGAGAGCGTTCGTCGCGTTGTAACGGGACGAGAAGCTGAATTCGAGCGTCAGCGGGCGGCCGAACGCGGTCGACCTTGACGCGAGCCTCGCCGCCGTGGACGGCGAAGTACGAAAGCGACGACATCTCCGCCCTCGCCGAAGCGGTAAATCGAGATGTCCTCGCGGGTGAGGAAAGGCTCGAGGTAGGGCTCGCCGGCCGGGACGATCGCCGCTCCGGCCGGCGGCAGCGACTCGATCAGCTCGGCCTTCGCCTGCGCCACGCGCTCGACGGTGCCGAGCAGTTCGAGGTGGACCGGTCCGACGGCGGTGATGACGCCGACATCGGGTCGGGCGATCTCGCAGAGCTCGGCGATCTGCCCCAGGCCGCGCATGCCCATCTCGACGACGGCGACCTCGGTGTCCGGCTCGAGCTTGCACAGCGTCAGCGGGAGGCCGACCTCGTTGTTCTGGCTCCCCTCTGCGGCCACCGTGCGCGCATGCGGCCTGCAGAGCGCGGCGAGAATGTCCTTCGTCGATGTCTTCGCGGTCGACCCCGTGATCGCGACGAGCTTCGCACTCGACCGTGAGCGGACCTCGCGGGCAATCGCCCCGAGCGCCGCGAATGCGTCGTCCGGGAGGAGCGCCGCCGCAGCGCCGGCGCCGAGGGCCTCGTCCGCGAACTCGACCCCCCGCCCGACGGCGACGAAGAGGTCGCCGGGATCGACGCGCCGCGAGTCGATGGTCACCCCGGTCACTCGGTCTCGGCGCCCCGCCTCAGCTCGCCCGCGGCGAGCCTCGCGACTCGTCGAGCGCGAGCGGGATCACGTTCTAGCCGCCAGGCGGCGAAGCGTCTCGCGGGCGACCTCCCGGTCGTCAAAGGGGACGATCCGGCCGGCGAACTCCTGTCCCTGCTCGTGCCCCTTGCCGGCGATCACGACCACGTCGCCCTCCTCCGCGCGCTCGAGCGCCATGGCGATGGCGGCCGCGCGGTCGGGCTCGACCTCGATCGCTCGGGCATGCCGCCGAGGATCTCGTCGATGATCGCCTGCGGGTCTTCGCTTCGCGGGTTGTCGGACGTGACGATCGCCGAATCGGCGAGGCGGGCGACGACCGTCGCCCATGAGCGGCCGCTTGGCGCGGTCGCGGTCGCCCCCGCAGCCGAAGACGCAGATCGAGGCGGCCGGCCGTGATCTCGCGCGCCTCCGCGAGGACGTTCTCGAGCGCCTCGGGCGTGTGCGCGTAGTCGACGAGCACGGTGAACGGCTGGCCCTCGTCGACCGCCTCGAACCGCCCGGGCACGCCCGTGACATGTGCCGACGCCGCCGGCGATCGCCGCGGGGTCGATCCCGAGGACGCGCGCGGCCTTGACCGCTCCGAGGACGTTCTCGACGTTGAAGCGTCCGCGAAGCCTCGTCTCGACTGCGATGCCGTCGACGGAGAAGCGCGCACCGCGTGCGGTGAGGTCGAGGCCCTCGGCATCCCCGAAGGTGAAGGTGACAGGCTCCTCCCCGAGCTCGCGCAGTTCGTCGGCCAGGCGGCGGCCGTGGTCGTCGTCGACGTTCACGACGGCGGGCGCTCTGCGGCCGTCCGCGTCGGGCTCCGTGAAGAGGCGCCGCTTGGCATCGTAGTAGTCCTCCAGCGTCCCGTGAAAGTCGAGATGGTCCTGGCTCAAGTTCGTGAAGACGAGGCACGGCAAAGCGGACGCCGAGCAGGCGCTTGAGCGCCGAGCCGTGGGAGGTCGCTTCCATCGCGCAACTCCGGTCGCCGGCGTCGAGCATCTCCCGGAAGAGGCGTTGGAGGTCGATCGCCTCGGAGGTGGTGCGCACGGCCGCGCGGCGCTCACCGCCGACGCGGTTCTCGATCGTTCCGAGAAGGCCGGGCCGTCGGCCGGCAGCGGCGAGGATCGCGAAGAGGAGGAACGCGGTGGTCGTCTTGCCATTCGTGCCGGTGACGCCCGCGATCTCGAGCTCGCGGGTCGGATGGCCGAAGAAGGCGTCCGCGGCGAGAGCCATCGCCTCGCGGGAGTCCTCGACGACGAGCTGTGGAACGGCCAGGTCGAGCTCGCGCTCGACGATGAGGACGGCGGCGCCGTTGGCGACGGCGTCGGGCGCGAAGTCGTGCCCGTCGGCCTTGAGGCCGGGGACGCAGACGAAGAGCGCCCCGGGGGTCACCCGCCGCGCGTCGTAGGCCAGGTCGGTGACGTCGACCGGGGCGGGGTTGGCGGTGCGGCCGGCGCCGACCGCCGGGGCCAGGAGCTCGAGGTCGATGGGTCCCGATTCTAGCAAGGCGGGGGTTGTCTCCCGGTCCGCCACGGTGGAGAAAAACGGCTCATTTGCACGGATATTCTCACACTCGGAGCGCCACGCGCGCGCCCTTTCTCGATAGGCTGGAACCGGAGGGAGGCCCGCGGCGGCCCCGCGGTCAATCCGGCGGAATCTCCAGGTACTGCAGCGCAAACTTGGCGATCTCTGCGAACGCCGGTGCCGCGACCACGCCGCCCCAGATCGCGCCCTTGGGCTCGTCCACCGTGACGAGGACGACCAGCCGCGGGTCCTTCGCCGGAACGAATCCGACGAACGAAGCCACGTAGGCGCTCGTCGAGTAGCCGCCCGACGCATCCGGCTTCGCCGCCGTGCCCGTCTTCCCGGCGATGCGGTAGCCGGGGATCTGCGCGGCCGTTCCGGAGCCCTCCTCGACCACCTCGCGCAGCATGTGGCGCACCTCGTCGGCGGTCTTCGTCGTCAAGATCCGCCGGTGCTCGGGCTGCACGGGCGTTTGTCCCTGGACGCGCTCCACCAAGTGGGGCTGGATCCAGACGCCCTTGTTCGCGATCGCGCTGTAGGCGGCGATCATCTGCACCGGCGTGACGGCGATTCCCTGCCCGATAGGGACGTTGCCGATCGTGGAGCCCGACCACTGCTGCGGCGGGAGGACGATGCCCTTGCTCTCGCCGGGGAACTCGATCCCGGTCGGGCGGCCGAAGCCGAACCGGTTGATCCACTCGGAGATTCTGTCTTTGCCGAGCGCCTCGGCGATCGTGACGACGCCGACGTTCGACGAGCGCGAGAGGATCTGGGCAGTCGTCATCGTCTGGGTGCCCCGGGGCTCGGCGTCGTGGATCTTCCGGTCGGCGACCTGGATCGAGTACGGAAGCCTGAACTTCGTTTTCGGCGTGACGAGGCCCGTCTCGAGCGCGCCCGAGATCGTGACGATCTTGAACGTCGAGCCCGGCTCGTAGGTGTCAGTGACGGCGCGCGTGCGCTGCCGGTCCTGCGACACGTCGGGGAAGCGGTTCGCGTCGTAGCCCGGGTCGACCGCGAGCGCGAGGACGCCGCCGGTGTGCGGGTCCATGACGATCGCGCTCGCCGACTTGGCCGCCCAGCGCTCGCGCGTCGACTCCAGCACCCGCTCGACCTGGCCCTGGATCGAATGGTCGATCGTGAGGTAGACGTTCTTGCCCGGGGTGCCCGGCTTCGAGTCGACGACCTCAAGCGTCCGCCCGAACGGGTCCTTGACGATTGTCTTCTCGCCTTGCGTTCCGGTGAGCCTCTTGTCGAGCTCGAGCTCGAGCCCTGCGAGGCCCTTGTTGTCGACGCCCGCATAGCCGAGCACGGACGCTGCGACGTGCTTCTGCGGGTACTCCCGATGCTCCTCCGGATAGAAGCCGAGCCCGGGGATGTGCTTGTCCTCGAGAGCTTGGGCAAGCCCGGGGTCGGCCTGGCGCGCCACGTAGACGAAGCCGCGTGACCGGTCGGCGAGGAGCGGATAGATCTTGTCGGCGTTGAGCCCGAGGGTCTTCTCGACGGCCACCGCAGCGGCGCGCGGGTCGTCGATCTGCTTCGGATTGGCGTACACGGTGGTCGCCCGCTCGCCGACGGCGAGCTCGGTCCCGAGCCGATCGTAGATCGTGCCCCGGTGCGGCGGGACGGTGATCGTCTCTCGGTGCTGGCTCGTCGCGAGCTTGCCGAGTGCCTGGGCGCGGACAGCCTGGAGCCACCCGGCCCGGAGGACGGCGACAGTGAAGACTGCGGCGAAGAGCGCGACCAGGAGCCTGATGCGCCGGTTCGCGACCCGCGCCGTCATGGCCTAGCGCCCGCCGCGGTGCTTCAGCTCGAGGTATGTGGTCGCATCGGGCGTGCCCAGATGCAGCGTCTTGGCCATCTCCTCGATCCGTCCGGCCGCGGCTGCGCTCGAGAGCTGGGACTGAAGCGTGTCGCGCTTCGACGCGAGCTGGTCCCGTTGGTTGTCGAGCTGCTCGACCTGCATGTTCGCGCGAAGGACGGCAACATTCAGCGCGACGATCCCGGACAGAAGCGCGGCGACGATCGCGATCCAGACCACGCCGCCCGCGACCCTGGGTCGAGCCCGTGCGCGGGGCGTTCGCCTCGGCCTGGGACGGGGCGGCTCGGGCGCCGGGGCCCGCCGCGGCTTCGCGGGCGCGTACGCCCTCGCGGTCGCCGGCGCGAAGCTCGCCATCAGGCCCCCTCCCCCACCTTGATCGCCGCCCGCAGCTTCGCCGAGGCCGAGCGCGGGTTCTCGGCGATCTCCTGCGGCGACGGGCGCACGGCCTTGCGCGTCAGGAGACGCATCGTCGGCTCGTGTCCGCAGACGCAGACGGGAAGCTCGGGCGGGCACGTGCACCCGCGTGCCTGGGCGGCGAAAAAGCGCTTGACCATCCGGTCTTCGAGCGAGTGGAAGCTGATGACCGCGAGCCGGCCTCCGGGCCGAAGCATCGCGAGCGCGGCCGGGAGCGCGCGCTCGAGCGCGTCGAGCTCCTCGTTCACGGCGATCCGCAGAGCCTGGAAGACCCGCTTGGCGGGATGGCCGTCTCCGAAGCGGCGCGGCGCCGGGATCGCCGACTTGACGGTGTCCACGAGCTCGCCGGTGCGCTCGAACGGCTGCTCCTTGCGGCGGCGCACGATCGCCTGGGCAATCTGGCGCGCGAAGCGCTCCTCCCCGTAGCGGCGGAAGATCATCGCCAGCTCGCGCTCGTCCCACTCGTTGACGATGTCGCGCGCGCTGAGCTCGCCGGAGGGATCCATGCGCATGTCCAGCGGTGCGTCGACGGCGTAGGAGAAGCCCCGCTCGGGGCGGTCGATCTGCATGCTCGAGACGCCGAGGTCGAGGAGGATGGCGTCCGCCTCGACTCCGTTCGACCCGAGCTGCGAGAGGACGACGGAGAGCTCACCGCGCAGGAAGCGGGCCTGGACACCCGCCTCGCGCTCGAAGCGCTCGAAGTACGGGCGCACAGAGGCGTCGCGGTCGATCGCGATGAAACGCCCCCTGCCCCGAAGGTCTGCCGCGAGCACGCGCGCGTGCCCGCCGGCGCCGAAGGTCGCGTCGACGACGGTCTCGGCGGGGCGGACCGCGAGCAGCTCCCGCACCTCGTCGGCGAGGACGGGGACGTGGTCAGTCCTGCTTCGCTGCAAGGCGCTCGGCAACAAGCTCGACACTCCCTTCCACCTCTTCGAGTTGCTTTCGCCACGCGTCGCGGTCCCAGATCTCGACGTGGTCGCGGACCCCCGCGACGACGACCTCGCGCCCGAGGGTCGCGTGCGCGATCAGCGCGGGCGGGACCATCACGCGCCCCTGCTTGTCGAGCTCGGTCTCGGCTGCGCCTGCGAACATGAAGCGGTTCATCTGCCGGGCCTCCTTGCTGAAGGGGCTGAGGCCCTCGAGCTGGCCGGCCACGAAGGAATCCCAGTTGTCGCGGGTGAACACGAAGAGACAGCCGTCGAGCCCACGCGAGACGACGACGCCGCCCTCGAAGGCCTGGCGGAACTTTGCCGGAAGGGTGAGCCGGTTCTTGTCGTCGAGGGTGTGCTCGAATTCGCCGAGTAGCATCGATCCGCCTTGGACGTGATTCCCACTTCGCCCCACTGTAAACCACAATTCCCCACTTAGCAACCCCCCGTTCCCACAAGGAGGCAGAGACGTGGACGTCGACCTGACGCAGGAAGAGCTCGCCGGGCTCCTCAAGGAGGCCGAGAGTGCTCACGCCGAGTACGAGCGGGAGCTCGGCGAGCGCGACGAGGACTGGCCGTCGTGGTACGCGGGCTACATCCTCGACCAGCTGAGGGCCCGGCAGGCCTAGGCGCCGTGGGCCCCGCGGCGTCGAGAGAGCTGCCGCTCCTGAGCGCGCCGCGAGGGCTATCGCCTCGTCCATCGGCAGTCCCTCGGCCAGGCCGTAGGTGAGCCCGGCGGCGAAGCTGTCGCCCGCGCCGTAGGCGTCCTGCAGCGGCCCAGGGGCCGCGGCGGCCTGGAAGTTCGCCGGCGCGCCGCCGGCGACCGTGTAGCTCCCGCCGAGCAGGCCCGACGTCGCGACGTCCGCGCGCGGCGGCGGCTCGATGTCGCCGGGCCGGTAGATCTCCCCCTCGTCGTTTCGGCTGCGGACGAGTGCGTCCAGCTCGATCCTCGCCTCCGCGAGCGTCGCGAGCGAGCGCGCGGTAGCGACGAGCACGCGGGCCTCGCGGGCCGCGCGCACCGAGGCCGCGTCGCCGCTCACGAAGTAGACGCCGTCCATCTCGGCCAGCTCTTCCCACGGCAGGCTGTCCGACCGCGCGCGGGCCGAGGCGCTCGCCGATGACCGTGATCGTCCTCTCCCCCTCCGCGTCGATGTAGGTGAAGCCGCGCCGCTGCGGCTCTCGCCGTACGGCCGCGCGAACAGCCACGCCAAGCCGCTCGAGCTCGGGAACGACCTTCCGGCCGAGCTCGTCGTCCCCGAGCGCCGTGAATAGCGTGCTCGAGCCCGCGAGCCGCGCGAGCTGCACCGCGGCGACGGCACCGCCGCCCGCCGCCTCGGCCCAGACCTCCCGAGCGTAGACGATCTCTCCGCGGGCGGGCACGTGGTCGACGCGCACGAACTCGATCCACTCGACGTGACCCACGACCGCGACGCGCACGGCGGCAGTCTCACATCTCGACGGCCGGGCGCGTTAGAGCACATGATGAACGCCGTGGCGATACCGCCCTTCGAACGGTTCTACGAGGAATATCGCGACGAGATCTACGCGTACCTCCGCCGACTCGCCGGGAGAGACGCGGCCGACGACGCCTTCCAGGAGACCTTCCTGCGGGCGCTTCGCGGCTATCCGCGACTCACGCACGGGCGCCATCTGCGTGCCTGGGCGTACACGATCGCGACCCGGGTCGCGATCGACGAGCGCCGTAGGCGCAGACCGGCCGAGCCCCTCCCGGAGCTGCGCGCCGAGGACAGCAGGCCCGCCTACGAGGAGCTCGATCACCTCACGGGCGACCTCCCCGCCACCGAGCGGGCGGCGGTCGTCCTTCGCTACGGCTACGACCTGGACTACGCCGACATCGCAACGGCGCTCGGCTCCAGCGAGGCAGCGGCCAGACAGGCCGCGTCCTCGGGAGTCCGGCGCCTGCGCAGGAGGATGACATGACCGTTCCCGCCCAGACCGACACTGCCTTCCGCGACCGAGCGGCCGCAGAGGCACTCCTCGACGTCGCCTACGACCTGACGGACTCGCCGATCGGGCCGCTCCTCGTTGCCGCGACCGAGCGCGGAGTGTGCGAGATCGCCTTCGACCCGGATCCGGAGGAGGAGGTGGAACGGCTGGCCCGCCTGCACGGCGCGCGCGTCCTCCGCTCGCCCCGGCCGGTCGACGACGTACGGCGCGAGCTCGACGAGTACTTCGAAGGGCGCCGCCACGAGTTCGACCTTCCGGTCGACCTGAGCGGCGTGCCCGCCTTCCAGCAGAGCGTCCTCGCCGAGCTCCAGCGCGTGCCCTACGGCCAGGTGGACACCTACGGCGGCCTCGCCGCGCGGATCGGCAAGCCGAGGGCCGCGCGGGCGGTCGGCGGCGCGCTCAACCGGAACCCCGTTCCGATCGTCGTCCCGTGCCACCGCATCGTCGGCTCCACCGGCAGCCTCGTCGGCTACGCGGGAGGCCTCGAGCGCAAGCAGCTCCTGCTCAGCCTCGAGGGAGGGACTCTCGTCTAGGGGGCTCCTGCTCGCCGTCCTCGCCGCAGTCCTCGCCGGCTGCGGCGGGGGCGGAATCAAGCAGACCCAGGTCGTCCTCAGCCACGGCGGCGACTCGACGACGATCGCCGTCGAGGTGGCCGACACGCCGGCCGAGCGGGAGCACGGCCTGATGGGGCGCACCTCGCTCCCGGCCGACGAGGGGATGCTGTTCACCTGGCACCAAGACAGAAGCGGCGCCTTCTGGATGAAGGACACGCTGATCCCGCTCTCGATTGCCTTCTACGGCGCGGACGGGCGCATCCTGCGCATCCTCGACATGACTCCGTGCCGCGAGGACCCGTGCGACCTCTACGACCCCGGGGTCGCCTATCGTGGCGCGCTCGAGGTGAACCGCGGCGCATTCGGGCGCTTGGGGATCTCCGCTGGCGACCGGCTGCGAATAACGCCGCCCTAGGAGTCGTTGACCTCCCGTAGGAGTCGTTTCGAGAAGGAGGACGGATGAGCGAGGCGGGCTATCGAGTAACCCACATCGACCAGATTCCCGAGCCTGCGGGCCAGAAGGAGCCGGGGGAGCGCGACTGGCATGCGGTCAGGATCCATTTCGGGATCCAATCCTTTGGGATCAACGCCTACAAGGCGACGCAGCCGGGCGTGATCCTCGGCGAGCACGACGAGGTCGACACGCAGCACGAAGAGCTCTACTACGTCTCGAGCGGGAGCGCGACGTTCGCGATCGACGGCGAGCCCGTCGAGGCGCCGGCGGGGACGTTCGTCTACGTGCCCGGACCCGGGATCGATCCGCTCGGCGGTCGCGCACAAGGCCGGCACGACGATCATCTGCCTCGGCGGCACCCCCGGCGAGGCGTTCTCGGTCTCGCCGTGGGAGCAGAAGTACGATCCGGCCTCGGCACGGTGAGCTGGAGCGCGACCGTCCCGCTGAACGGCGCCGGCGGTGAGCCGGTCGACCTCTGGCGGACGATCATGTCCCACGGGGTCGCCGACCTCCCGCCGAACCGCATCGACGAGGACGCGCGTACGCTCGAGACGACGGTCGCCCTTCCGCGCGGGCGGCCCCAGACGGTGATCGTCCGCGAGGCCTCGAACGGGAAGGCGTCCCTCGCCGGGCGAAGCGGCACGAAGTCGGACGCAGTTCTCGGCGCGGTCGCGCACGTCCTCAGGCTCGACGAGGACCTGTCCGAGTTCTACGAGCTCGCGCGCGAGGACGCCGACCTCGCCTGGGTGACGAGCGGGGCGGGCCGGCTCATGCGCAGCCAGACGGTGTTCGAGGACGTCGTCAAGACCATCTGCACGACGAACACCGCGTGGTCGGGGACCGTGCGCATGGTGAGCGCGATCGTCGAGCATCTCGGGGATCCCGCTCCGGACGCTCCGGCGGAAGGGCCGCGCGGCCACGCCTTCCCCTCCCCCGCGGCCATGGCCGCAGCCCCCGAATCCTTCTACCGTGAGGTCGCCCGCGCCGGCTACCGCGGCGCCTACTTGCGATCGCTCGCGGAGTCCGTCGCCTCCGGCGAAGTCGACCTCGAGACGCTGGCGAGCACAAGCCCCGATGAGCTTCCCGACGACGAGGTCGCCGATTGCCTGCTCGCCCTTCCCGGCGTCGGGCCGTACGCGGCAGCGCACGTGATGATGCTCGTCGGCCGCTACTCGAGGCTCGTGCTGGACTCCTGGACGCGGCCGAAGTTCGCGAGCCTGAACGGGAGGAAGGCGAAGGATTCCGCCATCGAGCGGCGCTTCCGGCACTACGGGCGCTACTCCGGCCTCGCGTTCTGGCTCTTCCTCACGCGTGACTGGGTCGCCGAGCCCGTATAGGGCGGGCGCACGGCGGGCCGCGACGATCGCGCCGGCGGTCCTGGTCTTCGGCGCGACGTTCGGCCTCCTCGCCCAGAAGGCGGGTATGGGCCCCCTCGCGTCCCTCGTCATGTCCGCGACGACCTTCGCCGGCTCGGCGCAGTTCGCAGCCGCGTCCGTCCTCAGCGCCGCGGGCGGAGCCGGCGCCGCGGCGACCGCGGCGATCCTCCTCAACGGGCGCTACCTCCCGATCGGGATCTCGGTCGCCTCGGTGATCCGCGGCCGGCCCCCGCGCCGCCTGGCCGAGGCGCAGCTCGTCGTGGACGAGTCCTGGGCCTTCTCGCGGCGACCGGACGGAAGCTTCGACCGCGGCGTCCTGATCGGCGCCGGGCTCGTCCTCTATGCGTGCTGGATCGGTGGAACCGCCGCGGGCGCCTTCGGCGGCAAGGCGCTGGGGAACCCCGAGTCGCTCGGGCTCGACACGGCCTTTGCGGCGCTCTTCCTGGCGCTCCTCGTCTCGCAGGTCCACTCGCGGCGGGCACTCAGCGCAGCGATCCTCGGCGGGGCGATCGCCTTCGTGCTCATCCCGTTCACGTCGCCCGGCGTGCCGATCATCGCGGCGACGGCGGCATCCCTCGTCGGCTGGAGGACGCGTTGAGCCCCACTTGGCTCGTCGTCGCCAGCGTCGGAGCCGGAACGATCGTCCTCAAGGGCCTCGGCCCGGTCGCGCTCGGGGGGCGCAGGCTTCCCGCCGCGCTGGCCGGGATCGTGCAGATGCTCGCCCCCGCCCTGCTCGCCGCGCTCGTCGTCACGCAGGCGGTGGGCGGGGACCGGCAGCTCGTCTTCGACGAACGGCTTCTCGGCCTCGCGGCCGCGATCGTGGCAATCCGCCTGCGCGCCCCGTTGCTCGCGGTCGTCGTCGTCGCGGCGGCGGTGACCGCAGCCGCGCGCGCTCTCTAGGGGTGTTACATCCGCTCCCAGGGGGTAACCCGCTCGAAACGAGAGCGGGAGGTTCGCATGGCTACATGGGTTTGGATCGTGATCGCAATCGCCGCGGTCGTCGTGCTGGCGCTCGTCTTCGCCTGGGCGCGGCGGGCTCGGACGCGCCGTCAGGACGAAAAGCGCGCCGAGGCGCGCGAGCTTCGCGAGCACGCCGATGCGCAGGCGCGGAAGGCCGACCAGCTCGCCGCGCAGTCGCGGGCCGGCCGGGAGGAGGCTCGGCTCGCGGCGCAGCGCGCGAACGAGGTCGACCCGGACGTCGACATGGACACGGTCGACGAGGAGGAGCGCGCCCGCTCCTAGAGGGAGCGGTCCTTCAGCCAGGCGAGGACGGTGTCGGCCAGCTCGCGCCAGCCCTTGTCGAGGGCGAGCGAGTGTCCCCGGTCCGGGAATTCGCAGAGATCGGTGATGGCGGTCGACTTGTGGTACTGCTTGCGCGTCGACTTCGAGATGGCGACAGGGACGGTGTGGTCCTTGCCGCCCGCCGTGATGAGAAGCGGCCCGCGCTCAGCGTTGTTCGTGTTCACCTTCGCGGGTGAGCCCGGCGAGAGATTCGCCGTGGCGGCCTCGAAGAGCGGCTTCCCCGGTGAAGGGATGGTCCAGCGGTCGTAGAGCTCGTCCGACTCCTCCTCGGAGATCGCGTTCCCGAATCCGTACCGGAACTGCTCGCGCGTCAGCGAGACCGCGCGGTTTCGGTTGCCGGGGTTTCGGAGAGCGACCGACGCGACGCGGAGCGCCGAGGGGGGCAGGTAGACGATGCCTTTGATCGGCGCCGGGTCGATCGCGACCGCAGCGGCCGCGAGGGCTTGACCGAGCAGGCGCTGCACGACGAGCCCGCCGAAGGACTGGCCGATGGCGATCGGCCTCTATGGGAGTTCAGCGATCGCCTCCGCGTAATGATCGACGACGTCGTCGATCCCGTGGCCGGCGACCTTGTCGGCGTTCTCGCGCGTCTCCTCGACGGTGGCCGAGTCTCCCGGCCAGCCCGGCGCGATCGGCGCGAAGCCCTGCTCCTTGAAGAGGTCGACCCAGGCGCCCCAGGAGTCGGCGTGCAGCCACAGGCCGTGGACGAAGACGACCGGCCTCGGCTGGGCGCTCACCCCGAGAGTCTGCCAGCCGCGTCAAGCCCGCGCTCAGCCGACCGCGGTGAGCCGGTATCCAACTCCCCACACGTTGAGGACGTAGCCCGCCTCGCCGTTTCGGTTCAGCTTGCGGCGCAGGCGCGAGGCGTGGGAGTCCAGCGTCCGCGTCCTGCCCAGGGATCGAAAGCCCCAGACGTCGCGGAGCAGATCCTCCTTCTTGAAGACACGCTCGGGGTCTTCTGCGAGGGCGACGAGGAGCTCGTACTCCTTCGCCGAGAGATGCACCTGCTCGCCGGCGACCGTCACGATGCGCGCGGCGAGGTCGATCTCCAGGTCCCGCACGGCGAGACGCGCGTGCCTCGGACCCGCCGTGCGCCGCAGGACGGCGCGCATTCGGGCGACGAGCTCGTCGTAGACGAACGGCTTGACGACGTAGTCGTCGCAGCCGCGGGAAAACCCGCGCATGCGGTCGACCAGATCGCCGCGAGCGCTGACCATGATCACCGGCACGTCGCGGTCCCATGCGCGTCCGGGCTCGCCCTCGCGTAGGCGGCTGCAGACCTCGAACCCGGACCCGTCCGGAAGCACCGCGTCGAGGAGGACGAGGCTCGGCCTCACCTCCTCGACGAGCTCGAGCGCCGCGGTGCAGCGGTCGGTGGCGAGAACCTCGAAGCCGTCGTCCGCGAGCTGCTGCTCCAGGTAGGCCCGCACCGGAGTCTCGTGCTCGACCAGCAGAACCATGCCTCCGACCATGGGCGCCGACGCTACCGAAGGCCGAAGGGCGCGCCTAGATGTCCTTTGCGGAAGAAGCGCAACAACGGCTCGACAGCGGCGTGCACACCCGTCCGCGAGGGCGGGCTACATCGGGCCGGGCGAGGTGCGCAGGCTGCGTTCGCGGTGGCGGCGGAGCGCCAAGAGCGCGGCGCCCAGAGCGAGCGTCCCCAGCGCGGCCAGCGCGACGATGGGCAACCAGGCCCGCGACGACCCGTGCGGCGCGGCCGCGCTGGCAAGCGGGAGGTAGGTACGCGTGTCGATCGCGGTCACCCGCTGCGTCCCCTTCATGACCGCGAGCTGCGTCCCCCCACCACCGAGCGTGAGGCGCAGGTCGTAGAGGTTCTGGTTCCCGGCGAGCATGTCCAGGTCGATGCAGCGTGCCTCGCCCTTGACCGTGTCGAGGGCGTGGACGAACGGCGTCTTCCCCCCTCCGTCGTAGAGCGTGTAGGCGAAGCGGCCGTCAGCGCTCGTCACGCGCGTGATCGGAAGGCCGCGCATCTGCTCGTCCACCTCGGTCGGGTCGACGACCGGCTCGACCAACATGTGCCCCGCCTGGAGGTCGTACGCACGCACCTCGTAAAGCGTCGGATTCGTCGGCGACTCGTAGTGGACGAGGTACATCCGGGACCCGTCCGGCGAAAGGGCGTCGAAGCTGTAGTCGCCGCGCAGGACGATCTTCGACCGTACGCGCAGGTTCTTAGCGTTCAGGACCGCGAAGGTCGTCGCGAGCCGCGGAAAGCTTCGCCGCGGCGTGATGAGGACAAGGGTGGAGCGGTCCTGCGAGAGCCCGGCCGAAGTGTGGTCGAGCGCGACTACCGGAACCGTGAAGTTGCCCGGCAGGAGCCGCGAGGAGTACACGACGCCGCCGAGGTGCGCGACGACGGTTCCGCGGTGCGTCGCGACGGCGACGTAGCGGTTGCCGGCCTCACCGACAGTGGCCGGCGCGCCCACATCCGAGAGCGGGAGGCCGTCGGCGCGGGCGAGCGGGGCGAAGGCGAGAGCGAGGAAGGCCGTGATGAAGAGTCGGGTGCGCATGCCGCTACTACGGCGGCCGCGCGGAAAAAGGTCCCGCGCCTTACAGCCGACCGGAGCGGATGACGCCCCAGGCCAGCCAAAAGCCAAGGATGAGCGAGAAGCCGAAGCCGGCGATCGCGAAGACGTGCACGCCGAAGATGTGAGGACCGGTGTTGACGAACGCGCCGAGCAACGCGGAGCCGATGACGCCCGTCCCGGCGACGAGAGCGACCACGATCCGGTTGGCGACCTTGTCGATCCGATCGAAGAGCTCCTCGAGCCCCTCGTGGCGGAATCCGACCTCGATCTGCCCGTCGCGCACCTGCTCGAGCGTGTCGTGCACCTGGTACGGGAGCTCGCGGACGATGTGGGCGATGTTTCGGGCCTCGCTTGCGGCGCGCCGGGCGACACGCTGCGGCGTGAAGCGCTCGATCAGGAGCTCGCGCGCGTAGGGCTTCGCGACGTCGAAGACGTTGAAGTCGGGGTAGAGCTCCATGCCGACCGAGCCGAGCGTCGCGATCGCGCGGTCGAGCAGGACGAAACGCGTCGGCAGCTGCAGGTGCATCCGGTAGATGAGCGCGAAGGCCTCCCGGATGAGCTGGATAGGGTCGATCTCGGAGAGGCTCGCCCCGTAGTAGCGGTAGTAGACGTCGCGGAGCTCGGCGACGAACTCCGCTTCCTGGTCCTTCGGGTAGCGGACGCCGAGGGCGGCGAGCCGGGCCGGGAGCGCCTCGATCCGCTCGTTGACGGCGTCGATGAAGAGCCCGGTCAGCTTCGACATGTCCTCGTCGGTCAGCTTCCCCACCATGCCGAAGTCGATCAGCCCGATCTGCTCGGTCTGCTCGAGCACCATGATGTTGGCCGGGTGCGGGTCGGCGTGGAAGAAGCCGTGCCGAAAGATCATGTGCATCCAGGCCTCGGCGATGAGGTACGAGAGGCGGCGGCGCTCCTCGATCGTGTACGTCTCGATGTCGAGGTCGCGAAGCTGCGTCCCCTCGAGCAGCTCGAGCGTGAGGACGCGCGAGCGCGAGTAGCTCCAGTAGACGCGCGGCACGCGCACGTGCGGGTGCCCGGCGAAGTTGCGGTAGAACTGCTCGGCGTTCCGGGCCTCCATCCGGTAGTCGAGCTCCTGGCGGATCGTTCGCGCGAACTCGTCCACGAGCGAGACGGTGTCGATGAACTCGAGCGCCTTGACGCGCTCGCGTGTGAGGCGGGCGGCCTGGTACATGAGCTCGAGATCGGCTTCCACCTGCCGCGGCGCGTCCGGCCGCTGCACCTTGACCGCCACGCGACGTCCGTTCGGGAGCGTCGCGCTGTGCACCTGGCCGATGGAGGCGGCGGCCACAGGCGTCTCCTCGAACTCGGTGAAGAGCTGGGCGATCGAGAGCTCGAGCTCCGCCTCGATCACCTCCTCGACCTGCGAGAACGGGAACGGCGTGACGTCGTCCTGGAGCGCCTTGAGCTCGAAGACGATGTCGGGCGGCACGACGTCGGGGCGCGTCGAGAGGAGCTGGCCGAACTTGACGAACGTCGGCCCGAGCTCGTCGAGCATCTGCCGGACGCGGACGCCGCGGTTCGACCCGTCGGGCGAGACGTCGACCTCGCGGGCGCGCCGCGAGCGGATCCCGTGCGGCCGGTGGGTGTCGAAGAAGTACCCGAAGCCGTGCTTGGCCGCGACCTGCGAGATCTCCGAGAGGCGGCCGAGCTGGCGGACGGCCGGCCGCGAGCTCATTCGTCCTTCTTCTCGACGAGCCGCAGGCGGTGCTCGAGCTGGGCGAGCCGCAGCTCGAGCTCCTCGTACTCGCGGCGGGTGATGAGCCCGAGCTCGCGGAAGAGCGACGAGAACGTCGTCCCGGCGCGCTCGCTCATCCGCACCGCCTCGCCGCGCCAGCGGCCCATGACCTCGTCGACGAGCTCGCGCGCGTCATCGGAGGTGAGCTTCCCCTTCCCGACGAGCTCCTGGACGAGCTCGTCGGCGCGGTCCTTCGTCAGCGCGACGGCGCCGACACCGGCGAGGAGCGCCTCCTCGGCGATCCCGCGAATGCCCTTCGAGTTGTCGTTAACGGGTTCGTCCATGCGGTCTCGCGCGGCGTCGCTTGCGTCGCGCCTCGCGTCGCTCGGCAGCCGTCGTGGCGCCGTCCGGCTCGGGCGCTCCGTCAGTCGGCGCGCCGGCGGCTACGGGCTCCTCGACCGGCTCCTCCGCCACCGGCACGGCCTCTTCCTCCACGGGGACGTCCAGCGCGTCGACCTTCTCGCGCAGGCCTGCGCTCTTCCGCTTCGCGAACTCGGGCTCCCGCTGCTTGAGGACGACGAGGAGCGGCGTCGCGATGAAGATCGTCGAGTACGCGCCGGAGAGGATCCCGACCATGAGCGCGAAGGCGAAGTCCTTCAGCGTGTCCCCGCCGAAGAGAAGGAGCGACGTGACCGGGAGGAGCGTGATGAACGTCGTCGCGAGCGAGCGGCGGATCGTTTCCCAGAGCGACTGGTTGGCGATCGCGGCGAAGCTCGAGCGCCGCATGAGCGGGATGTTCTCGCGCACGCGATCGAAGATGATGATCGTGTCGTAGATCGAGTAGCCGAGGATGGTCAAGACCGCCGCGACGGTCGCGCTCGTCACCTCCCGCTGCGTCAGCGAGTAGATGCCGAGCGTGATGAGGATGTCGTGGACGAGGGCTACGAGCACCGGCACGGCGAACTTGAACTCGAACCGGAGCGTGACGTAGATCACGATCAGGGCGAGCGAGACGATGATCGCGAGGAACGCGCTCTTCAGGATCTGGCGGCTGAAGCTCGCCGAGACGTTCTTGACTCCGATCGAGGTCGCCTTGAGGTCGGAGGTCAGTCGCGCGGTCAGGTTGTTCTGCTCCTGCTGGTCGAGCGACTTGCGTCCGTACCTGGAACTCCTTGTAGGCGCCGTTCGTGGACGGCCCGCGCCCCTGGATGACCGCGTCGCCGATCCCCATCGCAGCGGTCTGCGTGCGGACATCGGCGATCTGCTCCGGCTGGGGCGTCTTGAACGAGAACTGGCTCCCGCCCTTGAAGTCGATCCCGAGGTTGAGCCCCTGATAGGCGAGCGACGCGATGCCGATCGCCAGCACGGTTCCCGAGACCGCGAACCAGTACTTCGTCCGCCCGATGAAGTCGACCCGCTGCCAGGCCGGGATCTTCTGGGCGCTCGCACCCATGAAGGCCGGGTTGTTGAACCAGCGGAAGCCGGCGAGGATGCCGAGGAGCGCGCGCGTCGCCGCGACCGCCGTGATCATCGAGATCAGCGTTCCGATGATGAGCATGAGGGCGAAGCCCTTCACACCGCCGGTCGCGACCGCGAAGAGGACGAACGCGGTGATGATCGTGACGACGTTCGCGTCCACGATCGTGCGGAAGCCCTTGCGGTAGCCGGCCGCGATCGCGGCGCGCACGGATTTGCCCGCGCGCACCTCTTCCTTGATGCGCTCGAAGATGACGACGTTCGCGTCGGCGGCGACGCCGATGGTGAGCACGAGGCCGGCAAAGCCGGGGAGCGTGAGCGTCACGTTGAAGAGCAGCAGCGCCCCGTACAAGAGGACGCCGTAGATCCCGAGGCCGATGATCGCGACGACGCCGAGGAAGCGGTAGAAGAGCAGCAGGAAGAATGCGACCGCGATCAGGCCCGCGATGCCCGCGAGCAGGGCCTGGTGGAGCGAGTCCGCGCCGAGCGTAGCGGAGATGTTGGACTGCTCGACCTGCACGAACTCGACGGGCAGAGCGCCGGTCTGGAGGACGAGCGCGAGGTCCTTCGCCTCCTGGATCGAATCGAGGCCCGTGATCTCGGCGCTCCCGCCGGAGATCCCGTCACGGAGGCTCGGGTCGGTGAAGTCGATGCGCGGCCACGAGCGGATCTCGCCGTCGAGCACGATGGCGAAGTTCTGGGAGAAGTTGGGGTTGTCGGGCTGCCCCGCCAGGCTCGCCTGGGTTGCACCGCGCTGGGCGAGCGTGCGGGTGATGTCGTGGAACTTGTCGGCGCCGCTCGACGTGAAGCCGAGGAGGACGATCGGCGCGTTTCCGGCCCCGAAGTCCTGCCGCACCTGGTCGCCCTTGAGGTCGTTCCCGGTCAGCTCCGGAATCGGGTGCGTCGGATCGTTCGGCTGGTACTTGAAGAGGTAGTAGTAGGTCGTGTTCGGCGCAGGAACGCCGACGCCCGGGCAGATGGTCGCGGTGTCGGTGCAGGTGAGGATGATCTTTCCCTGGGGCACCGCGTAGAAGGTCGAGCCCGCCGGCTGCTGGCCGCCGAACTGCTTGAGGATCTCTTGCTTCGTCTCGGCCGGCCCGGCCAGGCGCTTCTTGTCCTTCGAATAGAGGTACCACTGCGTCGGGCGTCCCGTTCTTCGCCGCCGCCTGCTGGCCCGACAGGATCGAGAGCAGCGTGGTCGACGCGTTGATCTGGCCGCTCGCGCCGAGGGTCGGCGGGAGCGCGTCTCCCTGGAGGTCGAAGAACTGGAGCTGGGCGGTCTGGCCGATGATCTGGGCCGCGCGCGCGGCGTCGTGGACACCCGCGAGCTCGACGCTGATCTGGTCGGTGCCCTGGCGCGTGATCACCGGCTCCGACACACCGATCTTGTCGATGCGCTGCCGCATGATCTCGATCGAGCGGTCGAGGTCGGCCTGCGTGAGGTCGCGTCCCGGCGGCGCCTTCGCCTGGAGAACGACCTCAAGGCCGCCCTGGAGGTCGAGGCCGAGCACCGGCGAGCGGAAGAGCGCCAGCACGACGACCCCGGCGACGGCGGCCAGCAGGGCGAGGAGGATGATCAGGTAGCGGCGCACGGGCAGGGCGCTCGACTCAGCTGCGGGCGGTGTCCCGCTCCTCGGCGGTCATGGGCTCCTCGGCCGTGACCGGCTCGGCGCTCTCCCCCTCGTCTTCCTCGGCGGCTTCGAGGCGCTCGAGCTCCTCGGGCGGGACGATGCCCGCGATCGCGCGCCTGGCGACGGCGATGCGCACGTCCTCGTCGATCTCGAGCATGACGCGCTCAGCGTCGAGCTGGACGACCTCGCCGTAGATGCCGCCCGTCGTCACGACCTCGTCGCCGGGCTTGAGCGAGGCCAGAAGATCGGAGTGCTTGCGCTGGCTGGCACGCTGCGGCCTGATCAGCAGGAAGTACAGGAAGCCGAACATCGCGACCAGAAGAATCAGGAAACCACCATTCACCGAGAGACCTCCTCGCCTGGCACGGCGGCGGCCCATTCGAGGCGGTCAAGGGCGGCCGCCTTGTAGGAGCCGAACTCGCCGCGCTCGATGGCAGCCCGCGCCTCGGCGGTCAAATCGAGCAGAAATCTGACGTTGTGCTCGGACAAAAGTATCAAGCCGAGCAGCTCCTGTTGATTCACCAGATGGCGTAGATAGGCGCGCGAGAAGCGACGGCAGGCCGAGCACGGGCAGCTCTCGTCGAGCGGGCGCTCGTCCCGGGCGAAGCGGGCGTTCTTGAGGTTGAGCCGGCCCTCCCAGGTCACTGCGGAGCCGGTCCGCCCCAGGCGCGTCGGGAGGACGCAGTCGAACATGTCGATCCCGCGCTCGACGACTGCGAGGATCCCGACTGGGTCGCCGATGCCCATGAAGTAGCGCGGCCGCTCGGTGGGAAGGAGCGGCGCCGCCCAGGCGACGGTGTCGAGCATGAGGCTTTTCTCCTCCCCGACGCTGAGCCCGCCGAGAGCGTGGCCGTCGAAGCCGAGCGCGCCGATCTCCTCCGTCGAGCGGCGCCGGAGCTCGGGATCCGTGCCCCCCTGGCTGATGCCGAAGAGGAGCTGGCCGTCTGCGCGCGGGGCTCCAAGCTGGCGGGCGGCCCACGCCGCCGTCAGCGCGGTCGCGCGTTCGAGCTCGGCGCGGGAGGCGTCGGGTGGCGGACAGACGTCCAGGCACATGGCGATGTCGGAGCCGAGCCGCCGCTGGACGTCGGCGACGAGCCCGGGCGTGAAGCGGGCCTGCTCGCCGTCGTAGACGGAGCGGAACGTGACGCCATCCTCGTCGAAGGCGGCGATCGTGTCGCGGAGCGAGAAGACCTGGAACCCGCCGGAGTCCGTGAGGATCGGCCCGTCCCAGCCCATGAAGCGGTGCAGGCCGCCCATCGCTTCGACGAGCGCCTCGCCGGGGCGGAAGTGCAGGTGGTACGTGTTGCCCAGGAGGATGGTGGTGCCGAGCTCGCGCAGGCGCTCGGGGTCGAGTCCCTTCACCGTCCCCTTGGTACCGACCGGCATGAACGCCGGCGTGGGCACGTCGCCGTGGGCGGTGTGGAGCACGCCGGCGCGCGCCTCGCCGTCCGTGGCGAGGAGGTCGAAGCTCATCGCGCCGTTTTCGCTCTCACTCGTTTCATTCCGCCTGCCACGTGCGCATCTTGGCGGGCTACGCTCAAAGCGGGTGGAGGCACGGGGTGGCCCCTCACCGGATCAGCATCGCGTCGCCGAACGAATAGAAGCGGTAGCGCTCCGCGATGGCGAGCTCGTAGAGTCGGCGCGTCTCCTCCACACCCGCGAACGCCATCACGAGCGCGATGAGCGACGAGCGCGGAAGGTGGAAATTCGTCACGAGCGAGTCGACCCGGTGGAACTCGAACCCAGGCGTGACGAAGAGGCTCGTTCGCCCCACGGGCGGCGCGCCCCGCACGACCGACTCGAGCACGCGTACCGTCGTTGTCCCCACCGCCGTAACGTGCTGCGCGGACCGGATCCGCTCCCACGTCGCCTCGCCCAGCGAGTAGCGCTCGCTGTGGAGCGGGTGGTCGTCGAGCTGCTCGGCCGTCACGGGCCGGAAGGTGTCGAGGCCGACGTGCAGCGTCACCCGCTCGACGTCGAGCGCCTCCAGGAGCTCTTGCGTGAAGTGCAACCCCGCCGTCGGGGCAGCCGCCGATCCCGCCTTGTCGGCGTAGACGGTCTGGTAGCGCTCCGGGTCGTCGAGCGGCTCCGTGATGTACGGAGGAAGCGGCGCCCGGCCGTCCGGCTCGCCGGTCAGCCGGATCCGCCAGCGGCCTTCGCCGAGCGACTCGAGGAGCTCCACCGGTCCGAGCGTCATCCCCGCGCGAAGACGCCGGCTCGGGCGCGCGAGCGCCTCCCAGACGTCTTCGTCCACGCGCTCGAGAAGGAGCACCTCGGCCTTCCCGCCGGCCGGGCGCTCGAGCAAAAGCCGGGCCGGCAACACCCGAGTGTCGTTGACCACGACCAGCGTTTCTGGGACGAGTAGCCGCGGCAAATCGGAGAAGCGGGCGTGCTCGACGGCCTCCGTCACACGGTCGAAGACGAGTAGCCGAGACTCGTCTCGGCGCTCGAGCGGACGCTGCGCGATGAGCTCCGGGGGAAGCTCGTAATCAAGCTCGGCCGTCCTCATGCCGACATCCGAGACGAAGGTTAGAGTCATAAACGTGGACCGCGATGCCATAGAACGAGCTCGGATGCGCCTCGCCGAGACGAGCGAGGGTCGTCCCGACGACGCCGCGCTACAGGCGCTGCTCGAACGAGCACGCGCCGGCCTCGAGGCGCTTGCGCTGGCCACCGCCGAGCTCGAGACGGGGATCCCCGAGAAGCTCGAGACCTCGCTGCAGAGGGGCCTGCGAGAAGAGGTGCTGCCGGTGGCGCGCCATCTCGCGGAAGTGCGCGGGCTCTCGGGACAGACCATTCGCCGGCTGGAGCGCCTGCAAACCGACCTCGTGTCCGAGCGCGAGGCGCGGGTCGAGGATCTCGCGCTCCTCGTCGATCTGATCACCTCCGGCTGGCGAGGCGTCGAGAAGCGCCTCGACCGGATCGAGCGCGTGCTCGATCGGGTCGAGCGGACGCTGGACGAGCGCGCCGAGGGCGTCGCTCCGGTCTACCGCATCGACCGCCCGGGCGCCTAAGCCTTCGCGGGAAGGCGCAGCTCGAAGCGGGAACCCTTCCCGGCCTGCGACTCGAGCGTCAGCTCGCCGCCCAGCGCATGCGCGAGCTCGAGCGCAATCGGGAGGCCGAGACCGGTTCCCGCGTCCGCGCGAGACCAGAACGGGCGGAAGATGCGCTCCCGCTCCTCGGGCCCGATGCCCGGCCCGGAATCGGCGACTGACACCGCGATCGTGCCGTTCGAGGTTGTGAGCCCGAGGTCGATGCGCCCCCCGTCGGGAGTCCAGGCGAACGCGTTGTCGAGCAGGTTGGAGACGATCTGGAGCACGCGGTCTCCGTCGGTCTCGAGCACCGGGTCGGCGTCGAGCGAGCACTCGTACTCGATTCCGCGCCGGCGCGCCTCCTCACCGAAGCTCTCATAGGCCTGCTCGAGGAGCCGGCGCAGCTCCACCTCTTCCTCCTCCAGCGTGAACTGATGGGCCTCCATGCGGGCGAGGTCGAGGACGTCGCCGACGAGACGCGCGAGCCGATCTGTCTCCGCGCCGATGACGCGAAGCGAGGCCTCGCGTGTCTCCTCGTCCTGGGCGACGCCCTCCAGGAGCGCCTCCACGTGTCCGCGGATCGCGGTCAGCGGCGTTCGCAGCTCGTGGGAGACGACCATGAGGAAGTTGCGCTCGCGCCGCTGGGACTCGGCGAGCTTCTCCGTCATCTCCGCGAAGCGCTCGGTCAGGTGCCCGATCTCGTCCGCGCCCGCCGCCGGGAGCTGCGCGTCGTAGCGGCCCGCCGCGACCTCGTCCGCGGCCCGGGAGAGCGCGAGCACCGGCTTGGTGAGCCGGCGCGACAGATACCAGACGAGACCGCCCGAGACGGCGAGGCCGACGAGCAGCGCGACACCCATGCGCCCGAGGAGGACGAGCCAGCGCTCCTGCAGGTCCGCGGTCGGCTTGGCCACGACGACCGCCCCGAACCGGTCCCCTTCGATGTCGACCGGAGACGCCGCTCCCAGGTACGTGCGCTTCATGCCCGGCGGGATGAAGTCGAAGGTCTGCACCCCGCCCGGTTGGAGCGCGCTCACGTCGACGAGATTCGGCGGCAGCTTCCTCAGCCCGGGATCTTCCCCGGGGAAGATGTTGCCGCCCGTGTAATAGATCTGCGACCCCGTCGCCTTCTCGAGAATCGCGCGGGCGAAGCCCGGCGCGGGGCGCGCCTCGTCGATGCTGCGAATGGCCTGCTCCTGGTACAGCTCGGCCAGCCCCAGTGCCTGGCGGCGGAGCTCGCCGAGGGTGCGGTCTCGCGTGTAGTCCTGGAAGAGCCGGACGGCCAGCACGGCGGCCACAGCCGACGCGACGAGCACGCCGAGGAGGAAGATGGCCGGAATGCGGTAGCGCAGCGAGCGCACCAGCGCGGCCCTAGGAAGCCTGCGCGACCTTGGGCTCTGCCGAGACCTTGTAGCCCACGCCCCACACCGTCACGATCGGCGACGCGTCGCCGAGCTTGCGGCGCAGCTGTCGCACGTGGACGTCGACGGTGCGCGTGTCGCCCGCGAAGGTGTATCCCCAGACGCGCTCGAGCAACTGGTCGCGGGTGAGGACGAGCCCGCGGTGGTCGAGGAGCTCCCAGAGGAGGTCGAACTCCTTCGGCGCGAGCTGCACCTCGTCCCCGTTCACCGTCACCTCACGCCTGCCCGCGTCGATCTTCAGGTCGCCGTGCTGGAGCGAGGCGCTCTCGAGCTCCCGGCGTTCCGGGTTCGCGCGGCGCAGCACCGACTTCACCCGCGCGACGAGCTCGCCCGGGTTGAAGGGCTTGGTGAGGTAGTCGTCCGCGCCCACCTCGAGCCCGATGATCTTGTCGATGTCGTCGTCCCGGGCGGTGAGCATCAGGATGGGGACATCCGAGCGCTGGCGGATGCGGCGGCACACGTCGATGCCGTCCAGGTCGGGGAGCATGAGGTCGAGGATGACGAGCGACGGCGCCTCGGCGTCGGCCTGCGCAAGCGCTTCTCCTCCCGTCTGGGCGGTGCGCACGCCGAATCCCGCCTTCTCCAGATACATGCCGACGAAGGACGCGATGCTCGGCTCATCCTCGACGACGAGGATGGAGTGGGCCTGAGCGCGACTCACGTGCGCGTATCCTGCCAAACTCCTCGGTCATCCTGCGCCGGTGGGCGCTCAGCACTTGCCGCTGCCGAGCCTGTAGCTCGTCAGCTTGCGCGGCCACGGACGGGCGTCATTCGTGGAGAAGCCGATCTTGAACGAGCCCGTGGGCCCGTTGTTGCGCCCGTCCAGGCGCAGGCAACCTCGGACCCACCCGGTTGCCGAGATCCCATGGCCGCGGAGGCGCACGCGCCAGCGCGCATCCGAGGGCGTCCAGAAGGTGATGTCGCGGCCACGGCAGAGGCGGAGGCCGTCCTCGAGCCGCTTTCGGGTCTCACAGCCCGCCTCGCTCACATTCGAGCTTGCGATGATCCTCCCCCGGTGGACGCGGCCGAAGTAGGTCCCGCGCACACGCGACGAGGCGAAGCCGTGGCCGTCCTGCAGCTGGAGGAACTCGGACCCGTCGGTCTTGGCCACGGTCGCGTCGGCGGGGTACGCCGCGGAAACGGCGGCCAGGGCCAGGACCACCGCGAGTGGAGAAGAACGCCGCAAGTTCGAACGAAGCCGCAAGTTCGAACGAACTATCTCGCGTCCGCGTTGATCTTTCTTCATGAATTTGTAAGCAGAGTTGGCGGCGCCGCAAGAAGGAATCGCCGTCCACCCGGCGTACTAGGATCCGCCACTTCCGAGGCCCACGTTATGGACAAGCGCATCCGCCACGACCGCACAGTCCGCCTCCTCGCCGCACGGCTCGAGACCCTCGCAGTCGCGTCCATGCGCTCCCCGGGCGGCGAGCGGATCGTTCGCCACCACATCCTCGCCGCGGTCGCGGCCACGCGGCACGCGGTCGACCTCGACCTTCTCACCTCCGAGGAGGCCGACTCGATCTGGGCCGAGGTGGCCGAGCGCCATCCCGATGCCGGCTGGTGCCGCATGGGCCCGCGGCTCGCGGCGTAGCTCTACGCAACCCTGCGCACGGTGTTCCGCAACCCGACCGCGTTCTCGTGACGCACGCGGTCGCTGCTCCGCCGCCACCCCTCCCGCGCCGCCTCCTGCTCACAGAGGAAGCAGACGACGCGCCCGCCGGGCGCCTCCTGGCGAACCTGCCAGTGGCGGAAGCCCTCGCCCGCGAGCAGGTGTCTCCGGCAGACCGCGCATGTCGTCACCGGGCTTTGATGCTATGAACGCCGCCGGACGGCGCTACTCGTACCGGAAGAACCCCTCCCCGCTCTTGCGCCCGAGCCGGCCTTCCGACTGCATCTGGACGAGCCGCGCCGGCGGCCGCATCCGCTCTTCCCCGAGAGCATCGTAGAGCGCGTCCGAGGCGTGCACGTGCACGTCGACGCCGATCAGGTCGATGAGCGCGCACGGGCCGATCGGCCAGTTCACGCCGGCGGTCATCGCGGTGTCGAGGTCCTCGGGGGAGACGCCCGCCTCGTCGAGGACGTGCACGCAGTCGTTCAGGAGCGGGATGAGGATCCGGTTGACGACGAACCCCGGCGTGTCGCCGCAGCGAATGGGCCGTTTGCCGATCCGCTCCGCGAAGGCGAACGCCGCCTCGACCGCCTCCGCCGAGGACGACTCCGTCCGGACGATCTCGACGAGAGGGAGCACGGGCGCCGGGTTGAAGAAGTGCATTCCCACGACCCGCTCGGGCCGCCCGGTCGCCGCGGCGATCTGACGGACTGGAAGCGCCGAGGTGTTCGTCGCGAGCACGGCTTCGGGAAGCAGTCGGTCGAGCTCGGCAAAGATCTCGCGCTTGGCGTCGAGTTCCTCGACGACTGCCTCGATCACGAGGTCGCAGCCTGCGAGGTCGGCGAGCTCGGTCGTCGTCGTCAGGCGTCCCAGAGCAGCGTCACGCTCCTCTGCGGTCAGCCGGCCCTTCTCGACGCCGCGCGCGAGGTAGTGCGCGATCCGCTCGCGGGCCCGGTCTCCGAGCTCCTTCGTCACCTCCCGGCCCACGGTCTCGACCCCGGCCTGAACGCAGACCTGCGCGATGCCCGCGCCCATCGTCCCGAGCCCGACCACGCCGACCCGCTGAATCTCGGTCGCCACGCGCGGCAGCGTAATGGTTGAATAGGCCTCCTATGGCTGTCACGGTGCAGGAGCGGAAGCTGCTCCTCGACGGCGAGTGGATCGAGACCGGCGAGTGGCAGGACGTCGGCTCCCCCTATTCGGGCGAGCCGGTCGCGCGGGTGGCGCGCGCAGGAGTCGAGCACGCGCGCAAGGCGCTCGACGCCGCCGAGCGGGCGATGGCGAATCCGCTGCCCGCGCACGAGCGGGCGGCGATCCTCGACCGTGTCGCCGCGCTCCTCCGCGAGCGCCACGACGACGCCGCGCGCACGATCTCCGCCGAGGCGGGCAAGCCCATCAAGGCGGCCCGGGTGGAGGCGGAGCGCGCCGTCTCGACGTACACCATGGCGGCCGTCGAGGCGCGCCGACTCTCGGGGGACGTCGTCCCGATGGACGCCTCGGCGGCGGGGGTCGGGAAGATCGCCTACACGATGCGCGTCCCGATCGGGATCGTCGGGGCGATCACGCCGTTCAACTTCCCGCTCAACCTCGTAGCACACAAGATCGCGCCCGCGCTCGCCGCCGGCTGCGCAGTCGCTTCTCAAGCCGGCGGGCCAGACGCCGCTCTCCGCGCTCCTCCTCGGCGAACTCGAGACGGAGGCCGGCCTGCCGCCCGGATGGCTGAACGTGCTCGTCGGCCCTTCGGCCGAGATCGGCGACGTCATCGTCGAGGACGAACGCGTCAAGCTGATCACGTTCACGGGCTCCTCCGGGGTCGGCTGGAAGATCCGCGAGCGCGCGGTGAGGAAGCGCGTCAACCTAGAGCTCGGGAATGCAACGCCCGTCGTCGTCGAGTCGGATGCGGACATGGAGGAGGCGGCCACGAAGCTCGCGGCGAACGCGTTCTCCTTCGCCGGGCAGAGCTGCATCTCCGTCCAGCGGATCTATGTTCAGCGTGACTCCTACGAGGACTTCGTCTCGCGCTTCGTGCCCAAGGTCGAAGCGCTCAAGGTCGGCGACCCTGCGGAGGAGGACACCGACGTCGGCCCCGTCATCGACGAGGAGGCCCGCGACCGCATCGTCGAGTGGATCGAGGAGGCGAAGTCGTCGGGCGCGACGGTGCTGACGGGAGGCGAGGTCGTGGACGACCTCCTCAGGCCGACCGTCCTTGCCGACGTGACGCCGGACATGAAGGTCTCCTGCCAGGAGGTCTTCGGGCCGCTTTGCACGGTCGGCCCGTACGGCTCCTCGGAGGAGGCGTTCGCGCTCGCGAACGCCACGGAGTACGGCCTCCAGGCCGGGATCTTCACCGGAAGCGTGAAGACCGCGCTCGCGGCCGCGGCCGCGCTCGACTTCGGCGGCGTGACCGTGAACGAGGCGCCGACCTTCCGCGCCGACCAGATGCCCTACGGCGGCGTCAAGGAGTCGGGAAACACGAAGGAGGGCCCGCACTACGCGGTCCGCGAGATGACCGAGGAGCGGCTCGTCGTCCTCGCCCTCTGAGCGGGTCGTCGCCGTCACTCCCGGGCGTTACACTCGGCAGCCAGATGCCCTGGGTCAGAAGACTTCGCCGAGGCCCGCAGGACCCCGGCGTTGCGTGCCGCCGCCTCCCGAGCGTCAGAACGGGATGGCGCCGCTGCCGCCGCCCGGTCGCATGCGCCGTGAGCGCCGCTTCCTCGCGCGCCGGCGCGAGGTGGAGATTCGCGACGTCGGCGGGCTCGCCGTCGAGATGGTGCGCCGCAACCGCTTCCGTCCCGACCTCCTGATCGAGCGCGCTGGCGACGTCCTGTCCACCGAGGAGCGGATGCTCGAGCTCGACGGGCTCATGCTCGCGGCGAGCGCAGTTCCTCGCGGGACGCGGGCAGTGCAGGTCTGCGCCTGCGGCGCGCCGCTCCTTCCCGGCGCGCACTTCTGCTCGCACTGCGGACGTCCCGCAGCGGGCAGCCCGGCCGTCTCGGCATGCGCGCACTGCGGAGGCGCACTGCCGGCGGACACCAACTTCTGCCCCGCGTGCGGCCATTCGGTCGCCGCGGACGAGTTCCCCGCGGGTGTGGAAGACCTCGACCAGACGCTCATCCGGCGGTGGTCGACCGCCGAGGACGACTAGGTGGTCGAGCCACCGCCTCCTCCCCCGCCGGACGAGCCGGCGTCTCCGCCCCCAGCCCCCGACCCCGGCCGCTGCCCCAACTGCGGCGCGCCGCACGACGCCTACCAGGAGTACTGCCTCGAATGCGGCCGCCGCCTTCCCGGCGCCTACGTGGACAGCCGCTACGTCGAGGTCTGGCAGCGCGACTCTCCGATCTGGCTCTGGGCGGCGCTCGCGGCGCTCCTCCTCGTCGCGCTCGTGGCGGGAGCGGTCGTCGCCATCGCGGCCACGAACGACGACAACAATGGCGCGGCGGGATCGTCCGTCCCGGTCGGGTCGACGAGCCTGCCGGCGACGAGCACGATCGCGACGCAGCCGCCGACGATCACGATCAACCCGCCGACGACGACGTTCTCGACCACGACGATCGGCACGACCACGATCGGCACGACGACCTTCGGGACGACGACGAGCGGCACGACGACGAGCTCGGGCTACCTCTCCTGGCCTGCCGGCAAGGACGGCTACACGATCGTCCTCAAGTCCGTGCCGACGAGCAGCGGGCGCGGGCCCGCGGAGTCGGCCGCGAACAAGGCGAAGTCCAACGGGCTGCCCGAGGTCGGCATCCTCAACTCCTCCGACTACTCGAGCCTGAACCCCGGCTACTACGTCACGTTCTCGGGCATCTACGACAACCAGTCGCAGGCCAACGCCGCGCTTTCGAACGCCCGCTCCAAGGGATTCCCGACGGCGTACGTGCGCAAAGTGTCGAACTGAGCGCGGCGAGTTTGTAACACGCGGACAGGGAACTTTGTAACAGCCCCGCGGGGCAGCTTAGGATGGGCCCTCCGGGACATCAGGTCGCCGCGCTTAATCCACGGTTAACAGAAATTTGCAGGTGTTTAAGATCGCGTGAGATAAGCTCGACGGCGGAGAGGCGAGGACCGGCACAGAGCGCGTATGTATCAGTATTCGAGAGCCATCTATCGCAGCATCAAAGACCTCATCGATCCGTACGCGGACACGGAGAAGCAGCTCGAGTACCGCCGTGAAGTCCTGGACGCCTGCGAGGAGTGCGTCGAGCGCCTCGCCAAGGATCCCCGCTACTTCGCGAACCCCGACCGCACTCTCTTCCAGGACATCCGCCGCTACTTCCCGATCACCAACCAGGCCAAGGTCTCCTGGGCGGTGAGCGAGGGGATCGGCGCTGCGGTCGACTTCATCGAGGCACAGATCGAGGCGGGCGCCTTCGACGGAGGCGTCGCCCGCTGCCGCGCGACCACCCGCAAGGGCAAGCCGTGTCAGCGCACTCCGCTGCCCGAGCGCGAGTACTGCCCGTCGCACCAGCATCTCGAAGCGCGTCCGGCCGAAGCGGCCTAGCTGCTTCGGGCGGCCCCGGAGTCTCTAGGCCGTGGCCGGGGCGAGCACGAGCTGCTGGTGGCCCTCGAGGTTGGAGACGCTGACGCCGACGAGACGGAGCGCGCCCGGACGATCCGCGAGGGCGCGGTCGAGGAGCGCGCACGCGAGGTCCCCGATCCGCTCCGCGTCGGCGAAGCCCACGGGCGCGGTGGTCGAGCGGCTGCGGATCGAGAAGTCCGGGTAGCGCACCTTCGTCGTCACGGTGCGGGCGACCTGGCCGGCCCGCTCGAGGTGGCCCGCCACGGATTCAGCCATTCTCCGCAGCTCCGCGTGCAGCTGGGCGCGGTCCGGAGACGTCTCGCTCGAAGGTCTCCTCGTGCCCGATCGAGACGGACTCGCTCTCCAGGTCGAGCCCACGGGGGTCGATCCCGCGGGCCCGGTCGCGGAGGAGCCGGCCGACCTTGCCCGGAAGGAGCCGCTTCAGCTCCCCGTCCGTCAGCGCCGCCAGCCCTCCGACCGTCTCGATCCCGCTCGCGCGGAGGCGCTCCTCGGCCCGCGGCCCCACGCCTGGCAGGAGCCTGACCGCGAACGGCGCGAGGAAGGAGGCCTCGCGCCCGGGTCGGACGATCGTGATCCCGCCTGGCTTGCGCCGGTCGCTCGCCACCTTGGCGACGACCTTGCACGTCCCCACGCCGAGCGAGCACGAGAGGCTCGTCGCGCCCTTGACGGCGACCTGCACGGCCTCGGCGAGCGGGCGGACGCCCCGGAAGTCTTCGACGACCTCCCCCACGTCCAGATAGCCCTCGTCGAGGCCGGTCCGCTCGACTTTGGGCACCACCTCGCGGACGGCGCTCCAGACCGCCTTCGAGTACTGCGAGTAGAGGCTCCTGCTCGGCGGCACGAAGACGGCGTCGGGGCAGCGTCGCAGCGCCTCCGCGCAGCTCATCGCCGAATGGATGCCGAATTTCCGCGCCGCGTAGTTCGGCGGTGGCGACGACCCCTCGCCCGCGCGGGTCGCCCCCGACGACGAGCGGCTTCGAGCGGAGCTCCGGATGCTCGAGCTCCTCGACCGCCGCGAAGAAGGCGTCGAGATCCAGGTGTGCGACGATCCTCGGCCGACTTGTCACGACTGAAAGAATAGGTCCCTTGTCACACGACACGGACAAGCTGATCCGGCAGCTCTCCCTCGTCGCCTTCCTGATGGCGGAGCGCCGACCCCTCACCGCGCGCGACATCAAGTCCACGGTCGAGGGTTACTCCGAGATGTCGGACGAGGCCTTCGCGCGGCGGTTCTACTCCGACCGCACGGAGCTGATCGCGCTCGGCGTCCCGCTCCACTCGCAGCGGGACGAGTTCACCGGCGAGGAGCTCTACACGCTGCGCTCCGAGAACTACTTCCTCCCCGAGCTCAAGCTCGAGGAGGACGAGCTCGCCGCGCTCCAGACCGCGCTCTACATGCTCGAGGGCCAGTTCGCCTACGCCGAGCCGCTTCGCCTCGCGCTCCAGAACCTTGCGCTCGGCCGGCCCGGCTTCGACGAGGAGCCGACCGAGGCTGCAGTGCGCATCGAGGTGCGCGACCCCGACTACTCCGCCGAGATGTCGGGCCGCCTGACGAAGCTCGAGAACGCGATCTCGAAGCAGCGCACCGTCAAGTTCCCCTACTACTCGATCGGGCGCGACAAGGAGTCCGAGCGCACGGTGAACCCGTACGCCCTCCTTCCCGACCGCGGCTCGTGGTACGTGATCGGCTACGACCACGACCGCGACGCGATGCGCACCTTCCGGGTCTCGCGGATCCGCGGCGACATCCGCTTCGCCACGCGCCGGGAGCGCGACTTCCGGATGCCGGAGGAATTCGAGCCGGCTGAGTACCGCGGGAAGCAGGAGTGGCAGTTCGGCGACGTCGCCGGCGAGGCGCTGATCGAGCTCGACGCAGACACCGCCTGGTGGGTCGAGCGCATGATCGACCGTGGCAGCGTTGTGGACGGGATCTTCACGACCTCCTATGCGGACATCGGCTACCTGGCCGGCTGGGTGCTCCGGCAGGAAGGCCGTGCCCGCCCGCTCGAGCCGCCGGAGCTCGTCGCGCTCGTCCGCGAAGGGATCGACCGCGTGATCGAGGCGCACGAGGGCGAGCCGAGCAAGCCGCCGCGAGCCGCCGCCTCGCGCCAGGAGGTCGAGCCGCTCGAGCGGCCGGCAGGCCCGGTCGCGCCCGAGCGCTTCGGCGTCCTCCAGGCCCTGCTCGCGTTCCTGCTCGCGCAGTGCGGCGACTCGACGTCGGCGCGCATTCCCGCGGCCGACGTCTCCGAGCGCTTCAAGATTCCGCCCGACCAGCTCGACGACCACCTCCAGCTCCTCAACCTCGTCAACTTCGGCGGCGGTTGCTATGCGGTCTACGCCACGCTCGAGGACGGCGAGGTGTACGTGGAGAAGGAGCTCGTCGGCGATACCTTCCGGCGGCCGCCGAGGCTCACGCCGCTCGAGGCGCGCGCGATCCGGCTCGCGCTCGAGTTCGTCGGGCCGATGATCGCGGCCGAGGCTCATACACCGCTCGAGCGCGTGCGGCGCAAGCTGGAGGAGACCTTCGGGGAGTTCGACGTCGGCGAGGGCCCCGAGCGCCAGGCGGTGACCGCCGAGGAGCAGCTCATCGCGACGCTCTCGCGGGCGAGCGTCGAGCACCGCCTCGTCGAGATCGAGTACACCGCCGTCGGCGAGGAGACGAGCGTGCGCACGATCGAGCCCCACGCGCTCGAGCGGGAGCTGCCCTGGTGGTACGTGCACAGCTGGGACCGGACGAAGGACGCGCAGCGGAGCTTCCGCATCGACCGCATGAAGAGCGCCGAGCTCCTGGACGAGACCTTCGAGCCGCGGCCCGAGCTCGTTCCGAAGAAGCTCTCCGACGCGAGCACCGCGCGGGTCCTCTTCTCCCCCGCCCTCGGCCGCTGGCGCGTCGAGCGCGGCGCGCTTCCGCTGGCGAAGGGCTACGCGCTCGAGGACGTCCGCTTCGGGAGCATGGAGTGGATCGTCGGCGAGATCCTGGCCCACCGCGGCGAGGCCGAGGTGATCGAGCCGCCCGGAGTCCGCCGCGAGGTCCTCACGCGCGCGAAGCGGCTCAAGCGCGAGCTGGGACGCCGGCCCGCTGCGAAGGCCCGCTCCTAGGCCACACGGAAGGCGAATCGTGAAGGCCGTCCCCGAGCCCGCCTCGGACTGAACGTCGAGCGTTCCGCCGTGCGCCTCCGCGATCGAGCGCGCGATGAAGAGGCCGAGGCCGGCGCCGGGCTTCGAGCGCCCGCCGGTGTTCACGCGCCCGAACTTCTCGAAGATGAGGAGGTGCTGGTCGGCGGGGATGCCGGGCCCGTGGTCGATCACGGTGACGACGACGTGCCCGTCGTCCGTGCCGGCGCGCACCTCGATCTCGTCCCCCGCGACCGTGTACTTGGCCGCGTTGGAGAGGAGGTTGATGAGGAGCTGGCGCAGACGCTCGCGGTCGCCCCGCACCGCCGGGAGCGGGTCGTGCACGATCGCCTGCACCCGTACTTCGTCGGTTCCGAGCTCGACCATCGACGCCGTCTCGCGTACGAGCTCGGCGAGATCGACGTCCGCGAAGGTGTACGAGAACGTGCCGGCCTCGATGCGCGACGTGTCGAGCACGTCGCCGACGAGCGTGGACAGGCGGCCCGTCTCCTGCTCGATCAGGGAGAGGAACGACTCGCGCTGCTCGGGCCGGAGCTCGCGCCAGCGCAGCCGTAGCGTCGCCGCGCATCCGATCACCGATGCCATCGGCGCGCGCAGCTCGTGGGAGACGAGCGAGACGAAGTCGGCCCGGAGCGCCGAGAGGCGGCGCAGCTCCTCCGCCGCGTTGCGCTCGGCCGAGTAGGTGCGCATGTTCTGCACGGCGAAACCGACCTGCCGGCCGAGGAGCGTGATGAGGTCGACCTCGTCGGCCGTGAACGCATGGCGCTCGTCGCGGGAGACCGAGAGCATCCCGAGCGCCTGGCCGCCCGCCGCGAGCGGCGCGACGACGCGCGACCGAAGCCCGATGCGGGCGAGCTCCCGCTCCTCCGGATAGCGCGGATCCGTGTCCATGTCCCCGCGGACGATCGTCTGTCCATCCTTGACGACGTCCTCGAGCACAGAGCCCGCGACCGGGCGCGCCGTCCCACTCGGATAGAGGTTTCCGGCCTCGCGCCCGGAGTTCGCCATCACGACCGCGTCCTCGCCGTCCACGAGGACGATGGCGAGGCGCGCGAACCCGAAGACGCCGCGCAGCTCGCGGAGGAAGCGGTCGAAGGCCTCCTCCTGGTCGAGCGAGGACGTGAGCGCGCGGGAGACCCGGTTGACCGCCTCGAGCTGGTCGGCGCGGCGCCCGAGCTGGTCTCTGAGCTCCTCCGCCTCGACGGCCCTCGCCTCGGCGGTCGAGGCTTCGCGCCGGAGGCGCGTGGCGAGCCAGCCGACGGTGAGCCCGATGAGCACCTGGAGGCCGAGCGGGACGAGGACCGCGTCGAGGTCGAAGTCTCGGTCGTAGCGGTCGGCGCGCAGCGACTCCCCGAAGGCGAGGAAAGGTGCGAGGAGGAAGGGGACGATCACTCCGCCGGCGATGCCGAAGCGGACCGCTCCCTCCGCGACGGGCAGGTAGAGCACCTGCCGGATCGCCGTGTTCGGCTCCCACGCGTAGTAGACGACGACGAACACTCCGACGATGACGACGTCGAAACCGAGCGCGCCGAGCCCGAGTAGGCTCTGCCCGCGAGGGGACCACTCGCGGCGGGAGAGGACCCAGAGCGCCACGGCGCCCACCGTTAGGGCAGCGGTGGCGGTCCACGCCCAGCGCTCGTAGCCCGCGGGGAAGCCGTGGCTGAGAACGGCGACCTCGACGAACGCGAAGGGAACGGCGAGGAGCCGCACCCACGCGATCCAGCGCTCGATCTGGCGCCGGCGCTCGAGCTCGTTCGTCATCGCAGCCGCTCCAGGGCCCAGTCGGCATGCTCGTGTAGGAGCTCGTCGTCGCCCTCGGCCCAGCGCTCGACCGCGGGAACGAGGGCCGGCTCGCGCGAGTTCCCCGCCGCGATGAGCGCATTGCGGCGCAGGTAGCGCGGGTCGTTGCGCGGGAAGTAGAGCCGCGCGTAGCGCCGCCCGAGATCGTCGTCCGAGGCCTCGAGCCAGTCGGCGAGCGAGACGACCGGCTCGGCGCCTGCCGGCGGCGCATCCGTCCTCCGCTTCTCCGTGCCGCGGTTCCACGGGCAGACGTCCTGGCAGATGTCGCAGCCGTAGACGTAGGAGCCCATGTCCTCGCGGTAGGCGGGCGGCACCGCGCCCGGCGCTTGGCTCCAGTACGAGAGGCACTTCGTCGAATCGAGCACTCCGGGCTCGTCGAGAGCGCCCGTCGGGCACGCGTCGATACAGAGCCTGCACGAGCCGCAGTCGAGCGCGAGCCGCGCGCTCGGCTCGACGGCGACATCGGTGACGAGCGTCCCGAGGACGACCCAGGATCCATGGTGGCGGGTGATGAGCAAGGTGTTCTTCCCGTAGAAGCCCACCCCTGCGCGGGCGGCGCCCTCGCGGTCGACGTGCTGGTTCTCGTCTACGAGCACGCGGTAGGAGCCGCCGATGCGCTCGCCGAGCAAATCGAGCTTCTCCCGGAGCTCCCGGTAGCGATCGCTCCAGGTGTAGCGGGGGAGCCGGCCCTCCCCGGGTCCCGGCTCCGGCCCAGGCGCGTAGTAGGAGAGCGCCGCGGAGACGACCGAGCGTGCGTTCGGCAGGAGCGACTCGGGATGGCAGGACACCTCGGGCTGGGCCATCGTGAAGCGCATCCGCGCGAAGAGGCCGCGTGCCCTGCGCTCGCGGATGTGCCGCTCCGTCTCGTCGTACGGCTCGGCCGGCGCAGCCCCGACGGCGTCGATTCCGAGCTCCGCGGCGAGGCGGCTGAGCTCCGCCTGCTGCATCACGAGCAGGAAGGTAGCAGCGCGCGGGCCGTTAGGATCCCGCGGGATGAAGGCTGTGCGCATTCACGAGGACGGAGGTCCCGAAGTCCTCCGCTACGAGGACGCCGACGATCCGGTCGCGGGCCCGGGAGACGTCCTGATCCGCCTGCAGGCGGCCTCGCTCAACCACCTCGACATCTGGACGCGCCAGGGGCTCCCCTCGGCGCCGAAACCGCGGATTCTCGGCGCGGACGGCGCGGGTGTCGTCGAGGCGCTCGGCGCGGAGGCGAACGGCTTCGCCGTCGGCGACGCGGTCGTGATCAATCCCGGTCTGGACGACGGCGCGCACATCATCGGCGAGCACACAGACGGGACGCACGCCGAGCTGATCGCCGTGCCGGCGGAGTACGTCCACCCCCTTCCCGGCAACCTCTCCTTCGCCGAGGCCGCCGCGTTCCCGCTCGTCTTCGAGACCGCCTACCGGATGCTGGTGACGCGCGCCAAGCTGGAGGAAGGCGAGTGGGTGCTCGTCTGGGGTGTGGGCGGAGGAGTCGCGTCGGCGGCGCTCGTCCTGGCGAAGGCGCTCGGCGGTCGCGTGATCGCCACGTCCTCCAGCGACGACAAGCTCGAGCGTGCCCGCGAGTTCGGCGCCGACGCCGTCGTCAACCATGCGACCGGCGACGTCGCTGCCGCGGTGAAGGAGGCCACGGAGGGGCACGGCGCCGACGTCGTCGTCGAGCACGTCGGCGAGGCGACCTGGAAGACCTCGCTGGCGGCGGCAGCCATCGAAGGCCGAGTCGTCGTCTGCGGAGCGACGAGCGGTCCCGAACCCGCCCGCGCAGCTCCACCGCATCTGGTGGAAGCAGCTCTCGATCCTCGGCTCGACGATGGGAACGCGCGCCGACTTCCTCGGCGTCTACGAGCTCGTCGCCCGCGGCGCTGCCAAGCCGATCGTCGACAGCGTCTTCCCGCTCAGCGAGGCGAGGGCCGCGCACGAGCACCTCGAGAGCGGCAAACAGTTCGGCAAGGTCGTCCTCGAAATAGGCGAGACAAACTAGTCGGCGTCCGGGGCGACGCTCGCAAAGGAAGCAAGCGAGCGGCCGCGAGCGCAGCATCCTGCAGTGAGCCGTGTAATTGAACGCGGATGAGTTGCAGCCGGGCTTCGCCCGGCGGTAGCCCCGCCGGGCCGGGCGTCGACTAGCCGAATCCCAGGATGAACTTGGCGTCGTCGGACATCTTGTCCGGCGACCACGGCGGGTCCCAGGTGAGCTCCGGCTCGACCGCCTCCACACCGGGCATCTCGGCGACCGTCTCGGTGATCTGCTGCTCGAGCAGCGGGCCGACTGGGCAGCCCATCGAGGTGAGCGAGTACGTCACGTGCACCTTCGCGCCCTCGACGGCCACGTCGTAGAGGAGGCCGAGCTCGACGATGTCCATGCCGAGCTCGGGGTCCTCGACGACCCGCAGCGCCTCGATCACGTCCTCTCTCGTGGGCATGCAGCCAGTCTAGTTCAGCAGCCGCACTTCCTCGCGGCGCGCGCGGGCGAAGAAGTGGATCCCGTCGACGAAACGCACCCAGTTGTGGCGTGTGCACATCACGAGCGAGTGCGTCCGCGCGCTGTCGGCGAGGAAGCGGACGCCGCGTAGGAGGTCGCCGTTCGTGACGCCCGTGGCCGCGACGATCACCTCGCCCGGCGCGAGCTCCTCGGTCTCGAAAACCTTGTTCACGTCCTCGATTCCGTGCTCGTGCGCCGAGTCGATCTCGCCGCGGGTCGTCGGCCAGAGCTGAGCCTGGAGCTCGCCGCCCAGGCAGCGGAGGGCCGCGGCCGAGAGGAGCGCCTGCCGGGATCCGCCGATCCCGATGGCTAGGTGGTCGTTCGTCCCGCGGATCGCCGCGGTGATCGAGGCGGTCACGTCCCCGTCCTGGATCAGCTTGATGCGGGCACCGGAGGCACGGATCTCCTCGATGAGGTCGTGGTGCCGGGGGCGGTCGAGGACGATCGTCGTGATGTCGTTCGTGTTGCGCCCGAACGCCTCGGCGATCGCCCGCACGTTGTCGCCGACCGGGCGCCCGAGGTCGATCTTCCCGCGGGCGACAGGGCCGACGGCCATCTTGCGCATGTACATCTGGGGCAGGGCGGGGAAGCTCCCGGCCTCCCCCACGGCGATCATCGCCATGGCGCCGTAGTCGCCCCGCGCGACAACGCTTCGGCCTTCGAGCGGGTCGACGGCGAGGTCGACCGCCTGCCCGCCGCGGCCGACCTTCGTGCCGATCGAGAGCGGGTCGTCGGGGTCTTCGCTGCCGACGACGATCTGCCCGTCGATGGCGAGCTCGTCGAGGCCTTCGCGCATCGCAGTCGACGCAGCGCTCTCGGCGCCCTCCACGTCCCCGCGCCCGAGCCAGCGGCCGCTCGCGAGCGCCGCCGCCTCGGTCACCGCGGCAAAGGCCTCGCAGCCGCAGCGGGTGTCGTTCTCGTTCACGCGAGCTCGAGCTCGCGCTCGATCTGGTCGAGCACGAGGCCGATGACGCGGTCGACGGTGTCCTCGACCCGCGAGTTCTCGATCACCGGGACGCCCGCCTTCTCGGCCTCGCGGACGAGGTAGTCCTGGAGGCGCCGGATGTCGGGCAGCGCGCGCAGGTACTTCTCGAATGGCCGCAGTCCTTCCGAGGCAGCGTCGCGCGTCCAGAAGTGCCTCTCGTGATGCCCCTCGTCCTCGATGGCGAGGAGCACCTGGCAGACGAGCGCGCCCTCGGGCGGGGCGACCATGCCCGGGACGATGTGCACCCCTTCGAGCGCGAGCGAATAGCCCTCCTCGAGCGCGCGCCCGAGCACGGCGTGCACGCCGACGAGGACGTTGCGCGTCTGGTCGAGGAAGCCGGTCAGCATCGGGTCGCGCTTGTCGCCCTCGACCGTCGACACCGCCTTGCCCGCCTCGAAGCTCGAGTAGTGGACGGACGGCATGAACTCGTCGGAGAAGAACGCCCGCATCGTCTGCCGCACGACGTCGGTGGACGTGACGCGCGTGATCCCGAGCCGGTGGGCCACCTCGGTCGCGACGGTGGACTTCCCCGTCCCGGTGGCGCCGCCGACGAGGACCAGAAGCGGAAGCTCGAGCTTGCTGAGCGCCTCGAGACGCGGGTGCACCTCAGCAGGAAAGAGGGTCGACTCCGGCGGCCGGCGGTCGTTCACGCGCGGACTCCCGCGAGCGAGTCGACGAGGTCGAGCACGCGCTCGTCGAGGCTCTCGCCGTCCACCGTACGGACCTCGTTGTCGCAGAGGACGATCGGCACACCGCGCTCGGCTGCGGTCTCCGCGACGACGTCGATCGCCGCCGCCTTGAGCTCGACGAGGTAGAGCTCCGCGGAGCGCGCCTCGAGCGAGGCCAGGTCGGCCCGGAGCTCGGGGCGCCTGGAGAGATTGCCGGAGACGTGGACGATCTCCGCATCGTGCTCGCGGCGCAGATGCTCGCGCAGGCGCGCGTGGGCGGCGGCCGGGGCCGTCGAGAAGTACGCGACGCGACGGCCGCTCACATCCCTGACCGGGCGCGGACGGAAGATCGTCTCCACGACCGGCATGTCTCGGTCGACGTCCGCGATCGCCCGCTTGAGCCTCTGGATGCGGTCCTCGCCGGCGAGCGGCTCCTCGCAGCCCGTGAGGACGACGAGGTCGCTGAGGAGGACACGGTACGCGCCGAGGTAGCCGATGACGGTGTCCGGATCCTGGCTCGCTCCGACGACGAGGACGCGCCTGGCCGCCTCGACGGGCGGGATCGCCGCGCCGCTGCCCTCGAAGAGGACCAGGTCGGGCGCGAGGGAGGCGGCCAGCTCCGCGGCGGCGGGCAGGTTGGAGTAGAAGGGCGCCCCCGCGAGGCCTCCTCCGGCACGCCGGCTGCCGACGGTCACGACGCTCGCGAACGCGGCGCCCTCGAGGTAGTCGGACGCGGCGTGGCCACCGGCGCGCGAGAGCTCGAGCAGCTCGGCGACCTCCGGCTCGCGGTCGACGACGACAGGCTCACGCGGGCCGCCGCGGCCCATGGCGACGACCACCACCTCGCGGTCTCGCGAGAGGAGGCGCGCGATGTGCCCCGCAACGGCGGTCTTGCCGACTCGCTTGCCCGTCCCGATGACGGCGAGCGCGGGCAGCTCGAACGGCTCGAAGCGGACGGGATCGAAGCGGAAGTCGGCGCCCACGTAGGCGACGCCGCGCGCGAGCGTCCGGCTGGCCAGGCGGAAGCGCCGCGGTGGGTCGGCGACGGGCTCGTCGGAAAGGTCGACGACGACCTCCGGCGCGATGGCCTCGAACGCCTCCTCGAGGGTCTCGAAGACAGGCACGCCGTAGTCCTCCCCGCCACGCAGCTTCTCGGTCCCGCCCAGGAGGACGGCGCCTGCGACGTCGTGCTCGAGGCCCGCGAACGCGACCCGAAGCACATCGGGATAGTGCTCGCCGTCGATGAGCGCGAGAGCTCTCACGGCTTGCTCGTCACCTCGCTCTCGATCCTGGTCGTGTACTTCTCGAACTCGAGCGTGTCCGCCGAGAACTGAATGATGCGCTCTTGGTCGTGGTACGGGTACTTCCGCCAGACGTCCACGTGCCTGCCCTCGATCTCGATCAGGTTGTAACAGGGTCGAGTGTTCCCCCTCAAGCGCAAGGTGGACACCGTGCCCGCGTTGACGACGAAGATGTTCTCCAGGCGCCACGCGTACGGGACGTGCTTGTGGCCCGAGAGCACGAGGTTCACTCGCGCGCGCTGGAGCGCCTCGAGCGTGTCGCCGGCGTCGTAGACGATGTTGCGCTCGCGACCCGTCCCCGGCACGGGAAGCAGGTGGTGATGGAGGACGAAGATGCGGAAGTCGGCCTCCTGCGAGAACTGCTCCTGGATCCAGCGGTAGCGGTTGCGCCCGATGTGCCCGTGGTCGAGATCGGGCTCGGTCGAGTCGACCGCGACGACGGAGACGCCGTTCACGTGCACGACCGGGTTCCGCTCGCCGAAGAGCTCCTCGAAGTGGATGTAGCCGACGTTCCGGGAGTCGTGGTTGCCGGGGACGACCACGAGCTCCCGACAGCTGAGCCGGTCGAGGTACGCCTTCGCCTCGGCGTATTCGGGCTTGAAGCCGTACGCGGTCAGGTCGCCGGAGCAGACGACGATCTCGGGCGCGAGCTCGTTGATCTCCATGATCGCCCGCTCCATCAAGTCCGGGACGAAGTAGGGCGAACCGCAGTGCAGGTCCGAGATGTGCGCGATCCGGAACACGGCTCCCTCTCCTCTCTTCCGCGTCGAAGTGTAGTGCGGGGCTGTCCGAGGTGATTGCTACTCTCACTTGTAGATGGCCCAGGAAACGCCTGATTTCCAGGCATATTCGGGAACGGAGCCGCCGCATTTCGCCAACGAAGCAGAGGTCGAGTGCGCGCGGATCCTGGACTTCCATGGAATCGCCTGGGAGTACGAGCCGCACAGCTTCGTGCTCGAGGAGGACGAGGACGGCCGCGTCCTCGAGGCCTTCAAGCCCGACTTCTACCTCCCCGAGCAGGACACGTATCTTGAGGTGACGGTCATGAAGCAGTCGCTCGTCACCCGTAAGCACCGCAAGATGCGCAAGCTGCGCGAACGGCACCCCGAGATCAAGATCAAGCTCTTCACCCGGCGCGACTTCGAGCGCCTCTCGCACAAATACGGACTGAACCTCGCCTCATAGAGCCGGTGGACCCTCGGATCGGAGAGGTCTACCTCTCCCGGGTGGAGATTCGTGATCGTGTCGCGGAACTCGGCACGCAGATCGCCGCCGACTACGCCGGCCGCGAGCCGATCCTGATCACCCTCCTGAAGGGCGCGTTCGTCTTCCTCGCCGACCTCTCGCGGGCGGTCCCGATCCCGCACGCGCTGGACTTCGTCGTCCTCGCAGGCTACGACGGCGCTCTCGGCGGCCAGAGCAGGATCCGCCTGATCAAGGACCTCGACCTCGTCATCGCGGACCGTCACGTCATCCTCGTCGAGAACGTCGTCGACACGGGGATGACGCTCAACTACGTCGCCAAGACGCTCGAGCTCCGCAAGCCGGCGAGCCTCGCCGCCTGCACCCTGCTCGACCGGCCGTACCGCCGCCTCGTCGACGACCTGCCCCTGCACTACATCGGGTTCACCGTGCCGGACGAGTTCTTCGTCGGCTACGGGTTCGACCTCGACGACCGCTGGCGCGGGCTCCCCGACCTGCGCATCGCCAAGAGAAGCTAGCTAGAGGTAGCCCAGCGGGTTGACGGGGTTCCCGTTGACGCGCACCTCGAAGTGGAGGTGGCAGCCGGTGGAGTGCCCCGTCGAGCCGACGGCGCCGATCGTCTGCCCCTGCGAGACCGTGCCGCCGCTCACGTAGATCGCGGACTGGTGTCCGTACGCCGTCGCGAGACCGTTGCCGTGGTCGATGACCACGAAGTTGCCGTAGCCGTCCATCCACCCTGAGTAGATGACTGTTCCGGCGGCGGCGGCGTGGATCGGCGTACCACATGCGGCACCGATGTCGATTCCCTCGTGGAAGCTGCCCCAGCGAGGGCCAAATCCGCTCGTGATCGGCCCGTTGACGGGCCAGATGAGGCCGCTCGACGAGGTGCCGCTGCCACTCGAACCGGAGCCCGAGTGGCTCCGTATCTGCGCGGCGATCGCGGCGCTCGCGGCCTGCATCTTCGTCAGGTCCTCCTCGTCTGCGTGGCGCTGCGACCTGATGCTGGCGAGCATGCTCTGCTGGTTGGCGCGCGCGGTCGCGAGCGCGTTCTGGCGGACGAGCAGGGCGTCGCGGGCGGCGCGCTGCTCCTCCGTCTTCCTGGCGAGGACGGCCGTCGCCTCGGCGACGTCGCGCTTCGTCGAGGCGGTCTCGATCCGCGCGAGCCGCATGCGCTCGCTCAGGAACGCGAGCCGGTCGGCGAGGCGCTTGTCCGCTTCGCCGATCGTGTTGAAGTAGTCGATCTGGTCGACCAGGTCCGTGAGGCTGCTCGACTGGAGGAGGACGTCGATCTCGCTCGTGTCGGCCGTCTCGTAGAGCTGGACGAGACGCGCCTCGAGGCGCTGCAGCGCGATCTCGTGGTCGCGCGACAGCCGGTTGTAGTTCGCGGTCTGCTGCTTGTACTTCGCCTGCAGCTGCTCCAGGCGAGCGCGGTGGACGGCGAGATCGCTCTCGAGGGCGGAGAGCTTCGCGGTCAGCGTCGAGATGTCACCCTGCAGCGAGCTGATCTGGGACGACGCGGACGAGATCTGCGTGGTGAGGACGCCCTCCTTGTGCTTCGCGTTCGCGATCGACTGCTGGAGGCCCGCGATCTTCGTGTCGAGGCTCTGCTGCTGTTCCGAGGCCGACTGGCCGAGTGCCGAGGGCACGCCGGTGGCGATCCCGACGGCAAAAACCACGAAGAGCACAGTGAGGCGGCGAGACTCGCGCACGGAATTTCAGTTTCGCCGGACACGCGGACGTCCCTGCGCGCCGGCGAGGTGGCTAATCGAAGTCCTGTGTTCTACAGGACAAGAGTGACACTGCCAACTTCGAAGTGTTCAGGTTTTCTGTGCTTTGCGGGGCCTTTTCGCCTTCGCCTGCGGCTTCGGGGCCTCCTCCGGCTCGGGCACGGACTCGTCCAGCGAGGGCTCCGGAACGACCACAGTCGCCTCGCCCTCGCCCGGCGGCGGCCACGGCTCCGCGCTCCGCACCGGCTCGGGCGGTGCCTCGAATCTCTCGGTCGGCCGGACGCCGGCCTGGGCGCGCTGGACCCTCTCCTCCGTGCGGGCGATCAGCGTCTGGATCTCGGCGTCCTTCGCGGCGATCTGGTCGACGACGGCCTGGGCGCCGGCCTTGGCGTCCTTCGTGGCCGCCCTGCCCCCGTAGAAGACCGCTCCGCCGAGTGCCTGGAAGGCGCGCGTGAGCTCGCCTTCCAGCTCGGCCCGCTCGCGGCGGGCGCGGAAGAGGTCGATCTGCCCGCGGCTGCGCGCGGCGATCGAGTCCCGACTCGCGGACAAGCGGGCGCTGAGCCTGCCGGCCGCGAACTTCGCGGCACGGCGCTCCTCCGCCCGCGTCGCCAGGAAGACGACGACCGCACCGAGCAGCGCGACGACTCCCCAGGCCCACTCTTGGGCGACGAGCAGGACGATCGCGCCCACCACGAGCGCGCCGCTGATGATCAGGAAGGGATCTGGCGGCCAGAGGCGCTCGGTCGGCGAACGGACGACCGTCTCGCCGTCGCCGGCCAGCTGCCGTCCGCACTCGGGACAGAACCGGCTCCCCTCCGGAACGGCAGTCCCGCAATGCGGGCAATCAGGCAGGCGCGTCCACCCTCTCCGGGGCGGTCACCGGCGCGCGCGACGGCTCGAGCGCCTGGAGCGTCTCGGCGGCCTCGCGGCGAAGAGGCCCGACGAGCTCGTCATAGTCTGCGTCGGCGATCTTCCCAGTGCGGTGGTCGAACTCGAGCTCCTTCAGCGCGGCGAGCGCGCGGTCGCGCCGCTCGAGAAGCGCGAGACGCTCCTGCTCGGCGGGCGTGAGCGAGGCGATGCGGTCGTCGGCCGTCTCCGGCTCGGCGAGGAACGGGCGCGCGACGAACGCGACGCACGCGACGGCGAGCAGCGCAGCAAGGGCGACGGCGAAGATCTCCATCAGGCCTGGGCCAGTGCCCCTTCCTCTGCGAACCGCCGGGCAAGCCGCCGCTGCTCGCGCGCGTCCGGCCACATGGTGATGAGCGCGCCTGCGACGAACAGCAGGCCCGCGAGCCAGATGAGGTTGACGAGCGGGTTGATGAGCACCTTCAGGTAGACGGAGCCGTCGGTGTTGAACTGGTCAGCGATCACAAAGAGGTCTTCTGCCCGCAGCCAGTCGGATCGAATCGCGACTTCGTTCGAGGTCTGCTGCTCGGCGAGGTAGCGATTCTTCCCTGCCTGGATCGTCCCGAGGCCGTTTCCGCCCCGTGAGACGGCCAGGCGCGCGCGAATCTCCATCGCGTTCGCCGCACGTTGCTCTTCCGTGCCGAGGTACGTCAGCGTGTAGGCGCCGACCTTCGTGGACTGGCCGGGGCTCAGCTTGGCCTCGCGAGAGGTCGAGAAGCCCCCGATGCCGACTGCGCCGACGAGGAGGAGGACGATCGCCGCGTGGACGATGTACCCGCCGTAGCGGCGCCGGTTTCTCCCGATGAGACTCGTGAAGGCGCCGAGCCACGAGCCGCCGCCGAGCGCATGGCGGGCGCGCGTGCCGCGCACGAACTCGAGGACGATCGCGGCGAGGACGAAGGCGGCGAAGGTGTAGCCGACGAGGCCGGGCGGGCTCGAGCCGGCTCCCGCGAGCAGGAGCAGGACGCCGGTCGCGACCGCAGTGGCTGCCGGCCAGAGGAGCGACCGCCCGAGCGCGCGCAGGGAGGCCCGCCTCCACGCGATCAGGGGCCCGACGCCCATGAGGAAGACGAGCGGGAGTCCGAACGCGATGGCGAAGAAGTCGTAGTAGGGAGCGCCGACGGTGACTGCGACACCGCGCACGGCCTCGGAAACGAGCGGGTACACCACTCCCCAGAGGACGGTGAGCGCTAAGGCGACGAGGAAGAGGTTGTTGTAGAGGAACGCCGCCTCCCGCGAGACCAGGGATTCCAGGCGCGTGCGCGAGCGCAGCATCGGCAGCCGGTAGAGGATGAGCGCGGTCGACGCCGCGGCGACGACGGCGATGAAGCCGAGGAACCAGGCGCCGATCGAGGACTGGGTGAAGCTGTGAATCGAGTTGATCACCCCGCTCCGCGTCAGAAAGGTGCCGAAGAGCGACAGGCAGAACGCGCCGGCGACGAGCACCGCGTTCCAGACGCGGAGCATGTTCTTCTTCTCCTGCACCATCACCGAGTGGAGATACGCGGTGGCGACGAGCCACGGCATGAGCGCGGCGTTCTCGACGGGATCCCATGCGTACCAGCCCCCCCAGCCGACCTCCTCGTAGGCCCACTTCGCGCCGAGCAGGATGGCGAAGCCGAGGAAAGTCCACGACGCGAGCGTCCAGCGGCGGGTGGCGATGATCCAGCGCTCGTCGGCGCGCCCGGAGGCGAGCGCGCCCATGGCGAACGCAAACGGGATCGTCAGCCCGACGTAGCCGAGGTAGAGGAGCGGCGGGTGGGCGAGCATGTACGGGTTCTGCAGGCTCGGGTTCATCCCCGCCCCGTCGGCGGGCGCGACCTGCGTGCTGAACGGCGAGGCAACGAAGACGAGGAGCAGCGCGAAGAAGCTTGCGATCGCGCCGAGGATCGGCACCGTCCACGGGAGAACGCTCCGGACCAGGCGGCGGTTGAGCGCGACGGCCGCGGATCCCATTCCCGTGAGGACGAGGAGCCAGAGGAGGAGCGAGCCCTCCTGCCCGCTCCAGAACGACGCGAGCGTGTAGCCGAGCGGGAGCTCGCGGCTCGTGTGCCCGGCCACGTAGGAGAAGGAGAAGTCGTGGCGAGCGAGCGCGGCAAGCAGGACGAGGGCGGCCACGAAGACGCTCCCGAAGGCGGCGAAGAGCGCGTTCGTCGCGGACTCGAGCAGGCGCCTGCGCCGGCGATATGCTGCGTAGCCGCCCGCGAGCGCCGCGTAGACGACGAGACCGAAGGCGACGACGAGCGCGGCGCGGCCGAGCTCGGGCATCTACGTCGTCTGCTGGTTCGTGTACTTGGACGGGCACTTCGTCACGAGCTTGTCCGCGACGAAGACGCCGTTTTGGAGCGAACCCTCGACGGAGACGTCGCGGCCCGTGCGGAAGAGGTCCGGCACCGACCCGTGGTAGACCACCGGCACGGTGGCAGTCCCCTGGACGTCGCGCAGCGTGAAGCGAAGTCCCTCCGGCCCGCGTGCGCTGCCCGTCGGCTGGCCCACGACCTTGCCCGCGACGCTCACGCGGCCGTCGTGGTCGGAGAGCTGGCTCGGGCGAAGCGACGGCGTCCCGCCTGCGAGCGCCGTGTAGACGAGGAAGATCGCGAGCGCCGCGGCGATCGAGAGCGCGATGACGAGCCGAACCGGACTTCGCCGAGCCACGACCCCGAGTTTACCGGGGTGTCTGCCGTGGTTCCGCTAGAGCTGTTCGTGTACCGGCGCCACGCGCCGGTCCGGGATGCGGTACCCGTGGTCCCGGCAGAGGGAGCCCGGAGCATCCTCGGTGAGCGCGTCGCAATAGCCCTTTCCGTAGGCGGCACGGAGAAAGGCGGCGACGACCTCGAGGTTCCATTCCCCCACCCCGCAGGCTTCGCTCCAGAGGTCGGAAAGCCGCAGGTCGATATCCAGCTCGAGTAGCTCTATGCGCGTCGGTCGCTTGGCCATGCTCGAAGACCGTACTCTTGCCGTCGGACGACATGAAAACCCGCTTCGGCCCAGCGCGTGTGCCCAGCCGGGAGAGCCCGGAAACCGCGATCGAGCTGCTGCGCGAGCGCGGGTACTCGGCATGCGAGATCGACTTCGAGGGCGGGTTCTGGATGAAGCCGGAATGGGAATGGGCCTCGCGCTTCGGCGAGCTCGCGAAGAAGAGCAAGATCGCTCTTTCCATCCATGCCCCGATCGCCGCGATCCTCGGCCACCTGCCGGACGACGAGGCGAAGCGCAAGCGCGCGTTCGGCATGATCGACCACTCGGCCGGCGTGGCGACCGCGGTCGGCGCCGGGCTCCTCGTCGTCCATCCCGGCTACCTGCTCGGGCGCGAGAGGGATGAGGCACTCGAATCGGTCGCCGGGGACCTCGCCGCACTGCGGGAGCGGCTCGAGCCGAAGGGCCGCACCGTCGATTTCGGTGTCGAGATCATGGGGCGCGTCCGCGAGCTGGGGACGCCCGAGGACGTCCTCTGGCTTGCGGCCCGCTTCGACTGGGTGCGGCCGGTCCTCGACTTCGCGCACCTGCACGCGGTCACCGACGGCGGGTTCACGAGCGTCGACGCATTCGCGGGCGTGCTCGAGGCGGCCGACGGCGTGATGGAGCCGGGAGCCCGCTTCCACATCCACTTCTCGGACATCGCCTACGCAAACCGCAACGAGACGAAGCACCTTCCCTACGGCGAAGGCACCCTTCGAGCAGAGCCGTTGCGGGCGGCGCTGCGCCATTTCAAGCGTCCGGCGACGATCATCTCCGAGTCGCCGAACGAGGAGAGCCACCAGGCCGTGAAGGCGATCCTCCTCGGAAAGACGACGAGGGCGCCCCGGAAGGCGCCCAACGACCCCTCGTAGATCAGCGCCGCGTCGCGCCTGAACGAGGACATCGAACCGGCGCGTTAGGCTCCACCGACAACTCCGCCGCGAGAGGTCTCCGTGACGACGCACGACCAGGAACGCGTTCCTTCGACCGGCGCTCAGAGTTCCTCGACGACGATCACGGCGATCGCGGCTGCGCTCCTCCTGGCCGGCGCGCTCGTCTTCCTCCTGAAATCCGACTCGTGGTACCTGGCGTTCAAGACGGTCCACATCCTCGCGGCCGTCCTCTGGGTCGGTGGGGGCACGTTAGTGACCCTCGTGGCCATGGCGACGGAGCGGACCAACGACTCAGGCCGTCTCCTCGAGGTCGCCCGCCAGGCCGAGTGGGGCGCGATGAGGATCTTTGTGCCGTCGTCGTTCGTCGTCCTCGCGATGGGGATCGCGATGACGATCAACGGCGACCTTGACTGGGGTCAGTTCTGGCTCGTCTTCGGCCTGGTCGCCTGGGCGATCTCGACCGCGATCGGCGTCGGGTTCCTCACCCCGCGCATCAAGAAGCTGCACGAGCTCGTCGAGGAGCGCGGCGGGGACGACCCCGCGGTCACGGCCGCCGTTCGGCCGATCCTGCTCGCGGCGAGGCTCGACATCGCGCTTCTCCTCCTCATCGTCGTCGACATGGTCGTAAAGCCCCGGTTCTAGGATCTCCCGTATCCAGGCCGTCCAGAACGCCAACCTCGTCGTCCGCTTCGCCCTCGAGCTCTGCGCGCTCGCGGCGGTCGCCTACTGGGGGTCGCAGACGGGCTCCGAGGCCGTGCCGTGGGTGCTCGCGCTCACGGCGCCGGCCGCCGTGGCGGTGTTCTGGGGCACCTTCCTTTCGCCGAAGCGCAGGATCGATCTGTCGAAGCCGGTGCGCTTCGCGCTCGAGCTCGCGGTCTTCGGGATCGCGGCGCTCGCCCTCGCCGCCACCGGCCAGGACACGCTCGCGATCGTGCTCGCCGCGACCGCCGTCGTGAGCGGCGCCCTCAACTACCTCTGGGGCGACGAGGCCGCCTCCGCGGCCGCGGGTTAGGATCCCCCGATGGCGATGGACGAAGGGAACGGGACGGGCCAACCCGAGCCGGAGTCCGAGCGCGGGGTCGAGTTCCGCGAGCGGATGTCGATGTTCCAGTCGTCCTTCAGCCGGTTCGTGGCGACGGGCGGGATCATCGGGATCGGCACCGGAATCGCAGCGATCATGGGCACGCAGGACGTCAAGGCCTGGATCGTCGGCATCGTGGTCTCGGGAGTCAGCGTGATCCTGGCGGCCATCGTCTGGTCGACGAAGATCGGCTGAGAGGATCCGAGCGTGGCCTCGGTACTTGCCCGCAGCGTGAATCAGCATCGGGCCGGATGAGCCGCGCCGGCACCGCTAGCAAAGTAGGAGCGGAGGAATCCTGTCGTGAATATCCTCTTCGTCCTCAACGATCCACCCTACGGGACCGAGCGCTGCTACAACGCGCTCCGTCTCGCCCGAACGCTGGCCAAGCGCAAAGATGCTTCGGTTCGCATCTTCTTGACGGCCGACGCTGTGGGTTGCGCGATGGCGGGACAGGTGTTGCCCAACGGCTTCTACAACTTGGAGCGCATGCTCAACTCGGCGATCCAGCGCGGCGCAGACGTCGGTCTCTGCAGCACATGCATGGATGCACGGGGGATCGGCGACAGCGATCTTCTCGAAGGAGCGCATCGCTCGACGATCGATGAGCTCGCAGAGTGGACTGTCTGGGCCGACAAGGCGTTGACCTTCTGAGGGACCTGCCCGCGGTGGCAATCGTGATCGTCGAACGATGAGCGACGGCGCGAGGGGCTGATTCCGAGCTCGGTGCACACCCCACGCTCGGTGCTCGCGTGGCGTCTCGACCCCGACTCGGGCTATGCGAATCCTCACGTACGGATGGCGCAACGAGTAATCGTCTTCTGCGCGCACGGGTTCTCCTCCAGCTTCGCCGCCGCGACCTTGCGTGAGCTCGGTTGGTGGACCGCTACTGACATCGTCGGTGGCTATGAGGCTTGGAAAGTCGCCGGTCTGCCGACGAGGGAGGTGTGCGGGCATGATGAAGCGGGGGCGGATCAGTTACCTGGAATGGGCCCCCCGGCTCGCTCCCTGGGCGATGCGGAGGTGCAACGGATCCCAAACGAAAGGTGGTAAGTGATGGCAGAGAGTGACAAGGTGGTCGTGAACCTGGCGACTGGTCTCGAGGACGCGGAGCGCGTGACCGTGGCCTTCCTCGTCGCAGGAGCCGCTCTCGAGAAAGGCAAGCAGGTCGCGATGTTCCTCACGAAGGAAGCGGTTCGCCTCGGGCTGCCCGGCTATGCGGAGGCGGTTGCGTGCGACGGTTGTCCGCCGCTCACGAAGCTGTTCGCGCAATACGCGGAGGGGGGCGGAGAGCTGCTGGTCTGTCCGATCTGCTTCAACGCACGCAAGCTCGACGAAAGCGCGCTGGTCGCCAACGCCCGTCTTGCAGGGGCGACACCACTTTGGGACTGGATCGATGAAGGAGCCATGGTGTTCAGCTACTGAGGCTCAGCCTCGGAGCAAGAGCGGCGCTCCCCGGTCCAAGCTCCTACCGGGCGGAGCGATTTTCGCCGCCCACCTGGTCCGGACCGTCCTACGGAACCAGGCGGAAGGGGTTCTCGCGGTCGGTCACGGAGACCGTCCGCTCCTCCCCGCCGTTGCGCCACCCGTCGCCGAGCTTCTCGTTCAGCTTCGCTTCGAGCGCCCCTGTGGCGGCCAGCTCCTGGACGATGTCGGCGCCACCGATCAGCTCGCCGCCGACGAAGACCTGCGGGATCGTCGGCCAGCTCGAGACGGCGCTGAGCTCCTGCCGGATCGCGGGGTCGGGAAGGACGTCCACCGCGGTGAAGGACGCACCGACAGAACGGAGCGCGTGCAGGGCGCGCTCAGAGTTCCCGCACATGCACTGCTCGTGGGTGCCCTTGATGAAGGCAACCACCGGCTCGGTGTCGATCGTCTCCTGGATCCTGTCGCTCAGCTCGCTCATTCGTCTCCTCGCGTCGTGATTCGAAGCTCGTGGATTGTGCCGTCGTCGAGCGGCTCGGCCAGCGCGTCGTAGACGAGCCGGTGCTGGTCGACCAGCGAGAGGCCGGCGAACCGCGGACTGACCACAGTGACGTGGAAATGGTCGCCTCCGCCCGTGCGGTCGACGACCTCGACGTCCCCGGCGTCCGGGAAGGCCTCCTCGAGCAGTGCCTGAAGCCGCTCGCTCACGGCTTCGAAGATAGCAACCGGGCGAAACGAAAGACGGGGCTAGCCGAGCGAGGGGAGCAGGCTGACGTCGCAGTCGTATGCGCCCAGATTGGCGAGAATGTCGCTCTCGTCGAGCGCGATCTCGGTGAGCCGGTCGGAGAGCGCGTAGTACGTGTTCTGGTCCCGCCGCTTGAGCGCGGCGTACATCGAGTCGAAGTAGCGCTCCTCCTTGGCGAAGAGCGCGCCGACGCGGGCGACGTCGTCCTTGTAGCCGGCGGGAGCGCCGAGCGTGAGGAAGCGGTCGTTGAGCCGCGCGTTCAGGCTTTTCACGCGCGCGAAGAGCGCGGTCGCCCCGGCAGGCGTCGTTGTGTCTCCCTGCGAGACGACCTGCTCGACCTCGACCTTCGACTGCCGGCAAAGCGCGTCGGCCTGCTTCACCCACGCCTTTTGGGCGGGAGTCCGGTGCGGAGCGGGAACCGAGCTCTTGCTGGGCTGCGTCGTCGTCGGCGGCAGCGACCTCGTGCGAACGATCTTCACGGCAGGCGGCGGCTGCGGCGCGGGCGGGAGCGAATCCCACGCGCCGATTGCATTCCCGCCGTAGACGATCGCGCCTCCGAAGAAGCAGACCAAGGCGGCGACGTAGAGGAGGATCCTCAGCATCTCGCGTGCCTCTAAGGAGCTTCGGCGCGGCGCGGGGCCGCTTCGTCCCCCGGATGGGTAGTTAGCGGCTCGCGGCGGTGACTTCGGGGCGGTGCCCGTCGCGCGAGAGCTCGAGCGAGCCCAGATCGGGATCGGGGCGGAGGATCACCGTCTCGCTCGGGGCATGCATCAGCATCCAGAGGAGCTCCTTCGGGACAAAGCCGGCCTCCCCTCCGGCCGGAGCCGGGATGACGACCCGGTCGAAGTGCTCGACCCCCCAGAGCCGTTCGAGTGCGTGGATCGGGGTGCGTCCACTCTCGATGCGCGCGTCGACGGGCACTCCGGCACGCGAGGCAGCGTGCTCGACCGCCTCGAGGAGCGGGATGGCCATCGCGCACTCCTGACTCATCGGCGCGTCGAGGCCGAACCGCATCGGGATCAGGATCAGGTAGGCCGGCACGAGCGTCGCCTCCTCCGCGCGCGCGATGCGGATCGCCGCTGCGAGGACGACGGGGTCGAGGTGGCCGCGGGTGAAGGGAACGAGGATCCGCCGCGAGCCTCGTGGAAGCCTTCGGCGGAACGGCCGGCGAAGGAAGTCCACGACCGCCCGGGCCGCCTTCACGAGTAAGGCCCACGCTCGAACGAAGACGCTCATCGAGGCGCCTCCTCCTTCAGCGCTCGATCGGCAACGACGCGGATGTCGATACCGGGGATCTCGCGAACCATGCGCGAGAGGAGCGACCCTCGCAGGATCTCGGTGCGACGGCGCTCGTCGGGGGTGCCGACGAAGATGTAGGTCGAGCCACGCTCGCGGGTCACGCGCTTGACGACGTCGACCAGGTCGTCGCCATCCTCTTCGAAGAAGTGAATGCCGAGGAGGCTCGCGACGCGCCTCAGAGCAGCGAGCTGGGTCTTCTCCTCCTCGGTCGGCTCCCGGCCGGACGGCCGCACCCAAAGCGCGTCGATCTCGCCACCCAGCCTCTGCGCGGAGCGCCACGCACGACGGAGGATCCGCTGGGATTTCGGCTGCGGCTCGACGAGCGCGAGGATCCTCTCGGCCACGGCCTGCCGGGCAAGCGGTTCGAGCGGCTGCACGGGCCTGCGCGCGCCGACATCCTCGGCCACCTCGCGGAGCACGAGCTCGCGCAATGTGGCGAGATTCTCGTAGCGGAAGAAGTTCTCGAGCGCAACCGCGGCCCGCTCCTTCGAATAGACCTTGCCGGCGCGCAACCGCTCCTGGAGCTCTTCCGGCGAGAGGTCGACGAGCACGACCTCGTCCGCCTCGTCGAGGATCCGGTCCGGGAACGTCTCGCGCACGCGGACGCCCGTCATCTCGAAGATCGCGTCGTTCAGGCTTTCGAGATGCTGGACGTTGACCGTCGAGACGACGTCGATGCCCGCGTCGAGGATCTCCTCGATGTCCTGGTAGCGCTTCTCGTTGCGCATGCCCGGCGCGTTCGTGTGCGCGAGCTCGTCGACGAGGGCGAGCTCTGGCCGGCGTGCGACCACCCCGTCGACGTCCATGTCCTCGAGCTCGAGGTCGCCGTGCCTGAGGCGCAGACGCGGAACGACCTCGAGGCCTTCGGCGAGTTCGGCTGTCTCAGGCCGGTCGTGCGGCTCGAGATAGCCGATGGCGACGTCGCGCCCCTGCTGGGCCGCCTGCCGGCCTTCGAGGAGCATCCTGTAGGTCTTCCCCACCCCCGCGGCCATGCCCACCAGGATGCGGTAGTGGCCGCGGGGCACGCCTCATGCGCCGAGCAGGTTGTGAATGACGAGGTCGATGAGCTTGATCCCGATGAACGGAAGGATCACTCCCCCGAGACCGTAGATCAAGAGGTTGCGGCGCAGGAGGGCGGTGGCGCCGATCGCGCGAAAGCGGACGCCCTTCAGGGCCAGCGGGACGAGCGCGGGGATGATCAACGCGTTGAAAATGATCGCAGAGACGATGGCGCTTCTCGGCGTGCCCAGGTTCATGATGTTGAGCGCGTCGAGCGGTCCGCGCTCCCCAGGCTTGGTCGCATAGGTGAACGCGAACATCGCCGGCAGGATGGCGAAGTACTTGGCGACGTCGTTGGCGATCGAGAACGTCGTCAGCGCGCCGCGCGTGATGAGCTGCTGCTTGGCGACCTCGACGATTTCGATCAGCTTCGTCGGATTGTTGTCGAGGTCGACCATGTTGCCGGCTTCCTTGGCCGCGGACGTGCCCGCGTTCATGGCCACCCCGACGTCGGACTGGGCAAGCGCCGGCGCGTCGTTCGTCCCGTCGCCGGTCATGGCGACCATGCGCCCTGCCGCCTGCTCCTCCTTGATGAGAGCCATCTTGGCCTCGGGCGTCGCCTCGGCGAGGAAGTCGTCGACGCCCGCTTCCTGGGCGATGACGGAGGCGGTCACCCGGTTGTCGCCGGTGATCATGACGGTGCGGATGCCCATGCGACGCAGCTCGTCGAAGCGCTCGCCCATGCCGCCCTTGACGATGTCTTTCAGGTGGACGACACCGAGCACGAAGTTGTCCTGGGCGACGACCAGCGGGGTTCCGCCGGCGCGGGCGATCTTGTCGACCTCCTCGTCGAGGCGCAAAGGAACCTTGCCGCCGTTCTCCTCGACGAAGCGCTTGACCGCGTCGGCGGCTCCCTTGCGCAGCTTGTGCCCGTTCATGTCGACACCGCTCATGCGGGTGGTCGCGGAGAACGGGATGAATGTCGCCTCGTGCTCCCCCACCTCGCGCCCGCGGAGGCCATAGCGCTCCTTGGCGAGCACGACGATCGAGCGGCCCTCAGGCGTCTCGTCGGCGAGCGAGGAGAGCTGGGCGGCCTCCGCAAGCTCTTCCGGCGAAACGCCGTCGACGGGAATGAACTCGTCGGCCTGGCGGTTGCCGAGCGTGATCGTGCCCGTCTTGTCGAGGAGGAGGACGTCGACGTCGCCGGCGGCCTCGACCGCGCGGCCGGACATTGCGAGCACGTTTCGCTGCACCATCCGGTCCATCCCTGCAATGCCGATCGCCGAGAGGAGGGCGCCGATCGTGGTCGGGATGAGGGCGACGAGGAGGGCGACGAGCACGGTCGTGGAGACGTCCGTGTTCGCGTACAACGCATACGGCCGCAGCGTGACGACGGCGGCCAGGAAGGTGATCGTGAGGCCTGCGAGCAGGATGTTCAGGGCGATCTCGTTCGGAGTCTTGCGCCGCTCGGCGCCCTCGACGAGCGCGATCATCCGGTCGAGGAAGGACTTTCCCGGCTCCTGGGTGACCATGACGACGAGCTGGTCGGAAAGGAGCTTCGTGCCTCCCGTGACCGCGGAGCGGTCGCCTCCCGATGCACGAATGACGGGGGCGGACTCGCCCGTGATGGCCGACTCGTCGACGGAACCGACGCCTTCGATGACCTCGCCGTCCGCAGGGATCATCTCGCCGGCCGAAATGACGACGACATCTCCCTTCTGCAGCTCCGGCGCGGGCACGTCCTCGAGGCCACCGCTGTCGGTCCGCCGGTGGGCGGTCGTTGCCGTCCGCGTCGCGCGCAGGGCGTTCGCCTGCGCCTTGCCGCGCCCTTCGGCGATCGCCTCGGCGAAGTTGGCGAAGAGCACCGTTAGCCAGAGCCAGAAGGAGATGACGCCGACGAACCAGAGCTCGCTCGTGCGCCCCCGGAAGAGATCGAGGAAGAAGATCACCGTCGTGATGACGCTGCCGAGCTCGACGATGAACATGACCGGGTTGCGGAACTGGCTGCGCGGGTCGAGCTTCGGGAACGAGTCGCGGATCGCGCCGACGACGATGTCGCGCGTGAAGAGGGATGACGCTCTGCGGGCCATTTACTGTGCTTGCTCCTTGTCCAGTGCGATGTTGAGCTCGAGGACGTTCACGCCCGGCTCGCCGAAGAAGCCGAGGCTTCGTCCGTCGGTGTTCTCGTCGATGAGGCGCTGCACCGTCGCCAGGGGCAGCCCCCGTACCGCGGCGACTCGGCGGGCCTGCAGCGCTGCGTAGGCCGGCGAGATGTCGGGGTCGATCCCCGAGGCGGACGTCGTGACGGCATCGACGGGGATGTCGCCGACGGTGACGCTCGGGTTGTAGGGCTTCTCGCGCGCGAGGATCGCCAGGGCCCGCTGCTTGATCATCTTGGCAAGCTCGGAGTTGGTGGGCCCGAGGTTGGCGAACGTCGTCGCGCCGGCGTTGTAGCGGGGAGCGGTCGCCGAGGGGCGCGGATGGAAGTACTGAGGCTTCGTGAACGCCTGCGCCGCGAGCTTCGAGCCGACGACCTTCCCGTTCACCTCGATGAGGCTGCCCTTCGCCTTGTTCGGGAAGGCGACGGCGGCGAAGCCGGTCATGAGGGCCGGGTAGCCGAAGCCGAGCACCGCGGTGAAGACGACGATCGCGACGATGGATGAGACGAGCGCGCGCATCAGGGCATCAACCCTTCGACGATGGGGCCGAGGGTCAACGCCGGGAAGATCATGAGGCCCGCGGTGAGCGCGATGACACTGACGAGGAGGACAACGAACGTGGGCCCGTCCGTCCGGAACGTGCCGGCCGAGACCGGAACCGTCTTCTTCTGCGCCAGCGTGCCGCCGAGCGCGAGCGCCGCGAGCAGCGGCACGAAGCGGCCGAGATAGAGCGCGACGGTGCCGAACTCGGCAGAGAAGTTGGTGGCGCCGTAGCCGGCGAACGCGCTGCCGTTGTTGTTCGACTGCGAGTCGTAGGCGTAGAGCGACTCGGTGAAGCCGTGGACTCCCGAGTTGAAGATCGAGGCGAGGCCGAGGTCCGTCGAGACCGCGACTGCGGTCATGATCAGCACCATCGTCGGCACGAAAAGCGCTCCGATCGCCGCGATCTTGATCTCACGCGCCTCGATCTTCTTCCCGAGCCACTCCGGGGTGCGCCCGACCATGAGCCCGGCGACGAAGACGGCGAGGACGATGTAGAAGAACATCCCGTAGAGGCCGGAGCCGACGCCGCCGAAGATCACCTCGCCGAGAAACAGATTGACGAGTGGCACAGCGCCGCCCGGGGCCGTCTGGGCGTCGAAACCCCCGTTCACGGAGCCGTTCGAGGCGTCGCTCGTCGCGACCGTCCAGGTGGCCGTGTTGGCCAGGCCGAACCGGACCTCCTTGTCGGACATGTTGCCGCCGCTCTGACCGTTCCCCTGCGTGATGTTGACCCCGGAGGCGCGGAGCACCTGGGAGCCGTGCTGCTCGGAGGGCAGGTTGATAGCCACCCCCAATGCGAAGACGACGAACATGGCCGCGAACACCGCCCAGGCCTGCCTCCGGGCGAGAACCATCCGCCCGAACATGAACACCTGGCCCGCGGGAATGAGCAAGATGGCGAGCATCTCGAAGAAGTTCGAGATTCCGTTCGGGTTCTCAAAGGGGACGGCCGAGTTCGAGTTGTAGAAGCCGCCGCCGTTCGTGCCGAGCTGCTTGATCGCGATCTGCGACGCCGCGGGGCCGCGGGCGATCGTCTGCTGCGCTCCCTCGAGCGTCGTCGCCGTCGCGTGCCCGTCGAACGTCTGGACGACGCCCTGGGAGATCAGGATGACCGCGAGGACGATCGAGAGTGGCAAGAGGATGTACGCGATCGAGCGGTAGAGGTCGCGCCAGAAGTTCCCGATGCCGCTCGTCGAGCGGCGCGAGATGCCGCGGACCACGGCTGCGAGCACCGCCATGCCCACGCCGGCCGAGACGAAGTTCTGCACGGCGAGGCCGGCCATCTGGGTGAGGTAGGACATCGTGTACTCGCCGCCGTAGTACTGCCAGTTCGTATTCGTGATGAAGCTCGCAGCCGTGTTCAGCGAGATGTGCGCGGGGACGCCGGGGAGGCCGTCCGGGTTGAGGAACAGGTGGCCCTGCAGGCGCTCGAGTCCGTAGAGGACGAGCGAGAAGGCGATGCTGAAGACGAGCACCGTCTTGCCGTAGGCCTTCCAGTCTTGCTCCTCTCCGGCCCGGCGCCCGAGCAGGCGAATGAATCCCCGCTCGACGACGTCGTCGCGCTCGCGCGTGTAGACGCGCGCCATCCAAAGGCCCAGCGGGTACCCGAGCACGATCAGCGCGATCGAGTAGACGACGATCTGGGAGATCCCCTGCGGGCTCATCTAGAGCTTTTCACCCCGCACGAGGGCGTAGACGAGGTAGGCGAACACTGCGAGGGACACGGCCAGTCCGAATGCGTCGCTGGCCGACATCAGATGCGTTCCAGGGCCCAGCGGACGACGAAGATGAAGATGAAGCACGCGGCGGCGATGGCGATGGCGGCGAGATCGAACATCAGCGCAGGCGCCCATTCTGTCTCGTGAGAACACCTGGGTCGTCGAGCGCAGCGAGACAGCGCTGGACCGTGGACTCGAGCTCCGCGGCGCGCTCGCGTGCGTAGAGCGGGCTGCCGAAGCCGTCGGTGACGAAGTCGTGAGCGAGCAGCATGCCCTGCGCGGTCACGGTACGCTCGAGCGCCGCCAGGCGTTCGGCGAGTGCTCGGATGAGATCGACATGAGGACGGGCCGCGAAGCGGTTCAGCGGCACGGCACCCGGCAGGACGCCTCCCTCGAGCTCGCGGACGACGTGCCTCAGCGAGCGTGCGAGCGCCTTGCGCTTGCGCTCGGAGGTGAGCTCGGCCTCGCGCCACGTAAGGAGCGCGGAGGCCAATGCACTCTGACACCCTTGCGAAGGAGCCTGTCCGCCCGCACCCGCATGACCGACCGGTCGCGGCGGGCGATGGCAGCGGGCGCGAGAGCAAGGACAGCGCATCGAGCCGCGACGGCGACGGCCGCGATCGCAGACACGTCACCGACCGCCCCGAGGACCATCGCGACGGCCGCAGCAGCGAGCGCGACTGAGGCGGTGAACGCCGTCGGAATGCGGGGAGCCGCCGAACGGCGCATGCGCCTGATGCCGTCCGAAATCCATCATAATTCGAAAGGCTACGCCGCCTCCCCTGAGGGCCGCCTGTAGCTTCAGGGCTCGCGGTCTGAAGAAAGTCTGAGAATTCCCTAAGGAACCCGCGTTCGGCGCGACCAGGCGATAGCCCGCCCCCGCCTCCGTCAACGAGGATAGCGCGGATGAGCGCGGTCGGGCTCGATCTTGCGGCGGAGCTGGGAGACGTTGACGTGCAGGGAGATTCGCGGCGCCGTCGTAGACCGGGCCCCCAGACTTCCTGGAGCAGCGTCCGATGCGTTAGGAGCTTGCCCTCGTTGAGCGCGAATAGCCGCAGGAGCTCGTACTGGTGCGGCGTCAGGTGGACCGGCGTGCCCCTTCCACCGTCACGGCCCGCTTCTCGAAGGTCGATGACGAGGTCGCCGATCGCGATCACCGGCTCGCCCGATGGGGGATCGGCGGCGGAGAACGGCTCGGAGGCGCGCGAGAAGCTCGTCGATCCCGACGGGCTTCGTGACGTAGTCGTCCGCGCCCGCGTCGAGCGCCGCGACCTTCTCCCGCTCCTCACCGACCGCCGAGAGCACGATCACCGGCGCGGCTCGTCCAGGGTTCGCAGCTCGCGGCAGACCTCGATGCCGCTCTCGTCGGGCAGAACGAGGTCGAGGATGACCGCGTCGGGCGGGCGCATCGCAGCCGCCGCGAGCGCCCTTCTCGCTCGGTGTCGGCAGTGTCGACCTCGTAGCCGGCTCCGCGCAGGCTCGTGCGGAGAGCCCGGAGGATCTGCTGCTCGTCGTCGACGACGAGGACCCGGGCAAATCACAGAGGTCACGCCCTATCGAGCACCTTCTCGGCGGGCAGCGAGAGGACGAAGGTCGCGCCCTGCCCCGCTCTCGACTC